>JAZRDR010000016.1:0-87512 GCA_045660445.1 Candidatus Faeciplasma sp. | reverse complement strand
GTCCCTTGTAAGGAACACGGCCTTCAACACCTTCTGGAACGAACTTTGTGGAGCCAGCCTGGAAGTATCTGTCGCCCGAGCCCTTGCTCATTGCGCCGAGAGAGCCCATGCCACGGTATACCTTGAACTGACGGCCCTGATAGATTTCTGTTTCGCCTGGGGATTCTTCACAGCCTGCGAAGAGGGAACCGGCCATGATAACGTCAGCACCTGCTGCGATAGCCTTCACGATGTCACCGGAATACTTGATACCGCCGTCAGCGATAACAGGGATGCCATACTTAGCACCGATGCAAGCAGCATCGTAAACAGCAGTCAACTGAGGAACGCCGACACCTGCAACAACACGGGTCGTGCAGATAGAGCCGGGGCCGATACCAACCTTAACGCAGTCAGCTCCTGCCTTGATCAAAGCTTCTGTTGCTTCAGCAGTTGCAACGTTACCTGCAATTACAGGAGTGTTGGGGAATGCTTCCTTAACCTTCTTAACGCAGTTGATGATGTTCTGAGAATGGCCGTGAGCCGAGTCAAGAACCAAAACGTCAACGCCTGCTTCAACCAAAGCTCTTGCTCTGTCCAAAACGTCGTTAGTAACGCCGATAGCAGCACCGCAGATAAGTCTTCCCTGAGAGTCGGTTGCAGAGTTAGGATATTTAACTGCCTTTTCGATATCCTTAATGGTGATGAGTCCCTTTAAATAGCCGTTTTCGTCAACGATGGGGAGCTTTTCAATCTTATACTTGCGCAAGATCTCAGATGCTTCTTCCAAGGTTGTTCCTTCAGGCGCAGTAACTAAATTGTCCTTGGTCATAACGTCGCCGATGCGCATAGAGAAATCTCTGATAAATCTCATGTCACGGTTAGTGATGATACCGCAGAGCTTGCGGTTTTCATCAACGATCGGAACGCCGGAGATCTTATACTTTGCCATAAGCTCGTCAGCGTCGGATACGAGGTGGTCAGCAGAGAGATAGAAGGGATTTGCGATAACACCGTTCTGCGATCTCTTAACCTTGTCAACTTCTTCAGCCTGTCTTTCAATGGTCATGTTCTTGTGGATGATACCGATACCACCCTCACGAGAGATAGCGATTGCCATCTTGGATTCGGTTACGGTGTCCATTGCCGAGGTCATGATGGGAACGTTAAGTTCAATTCCCTTGCACAAGGTAGTTTTAAGGCTTACCATGTTGGGGGTTACGTTTGATTCAGCAGGAATAAGCAAAACGTCATCGAAAGTCAAGCCTTCCTTACCGAATTTGATGTCAGCGTTGGTCTGAAGCATATTTTTCTCCTCCTAAATTAAAAGTCCTGATTAAGAATACCGAAAAAATATTATTTAATCTATTTTACAATAAAAAGTTCCAACAGTCAACCTATAAAATTTGCCGCACAGGCAGAAAAATATCAACACCCGTGCGGCTTTTTTGTTTAAAACTGTGTAATTCTAAGCAAAGCTTCCTTGGGCTGATAGTTTTCGTCGAACAACAGGCAGGCATTTTTACGTCCTTCTCTGTTCTTGAAGTGATTAAGCCAGGAGTGCTTATCCGAAACGCCCCAAAGGGTTACGTTTTCGATGACGCCCTTATACTGACGGAAGAGCGCAAACATCTTTTCATAAACCGATGCCATCTTTTCCAAAGTCTCGGGCGAGGTGGGATCGATGCTTTCATCCTGCCACTTAAGGCAGTTAACGTCCATTTCGGTAACGTGTATCTTAAGTCCCATTTTTGCATAGTTTTCATATGCGCGCTTGATCTGATCGAATTCCAAGTCAGTCATATGCGCACTGATGTGGCACTGACAGCCGATAACGTCAACCAAATCTCTTTCCTTCAATGTTCCAACGAGCTTAAGGATGCTTTCGTGCTTGTGGGGAACCCATTCGTTGTAATCATTGCATACCAAAGGAATGCCGGGCAAGATCTCTCTTGCTAAGCCATAAAGCTTGATAAGATAATCGTCACCGAAAGCCTTTTTATAAACGGTTTCACGAAGATAAAGTCCGTGCTTATCGTCGCAAGCCTCGTTAACAACGTCCCAACAAGAAACCTTGGGGAAACGCTTTGCAACAAATTCATAATGCTCGCGGGTGTTTGCCCAAAGCTCATCAGGGGTTAACTGTTCAAACATGCCCCAAGGATAAGAACCGTGCCAAGAAAGGCAATGTCCGCGCACCTTGATTCCGTTTTCCATACCGAAATTATAAACCTTGTCGGCAGGAGCAACAGATAAAACTGTGTTCGGATGGACATACTCTTCCCTATTCTTTATTTCGGGGAACTTAATGTCCTCGAACTTCATACCCGGCTTAAACGGAGGGCGTTCATAATTGTGGTTATGAAGATTTGTATACTTCATTTCGTTTTCGGCTGTAATCGAGCTGAAGTATGCCTTGATAGTTTCTGCACCTTCATCAAGCCAATAGGCAGAAATTGCCGCACCAACGTCGAAATAGTCCTTATAAGCTTCTTTCAGTGTTAACATGGTGTCATCTCCTTTTTGTATTCCGATTCTACGTTAAAGTAAAATTATTTACCGATAACGTCTTTTCCTCCCATGTAGGGGCGAAGTGCCTCGGGGATTCTTACAGATCCGTCTTCGTTAAGGTTGTTTTCCAAGAATGCAATAAGCATTCTGGGAGGAGCAACAACGGTGTTGTTAAGGGTGTGAGCCAAATATTTGCCCTTTTCGCCGTTAACTCTGATCTTCAAGCGGCGAGCCTGAGCGTCACCAAGGTTCGAGCAAGAGCCAACCTCGAAGTATTTCTGCTGTCTGGGGCTCCAAGCTTCAACGTCAACCGACTTAACCTTCAAGTCTGCCAAGTCGCCCGAGCAGCATTCCAAAGTTCTAACGGGAATATCAAGCGAACGGAAGAGATCAACGGTATTTTGCCATAATTTGTCAAACCATTCCATGCTTTCTTCAGGCTTGCAAACAACGATCATTTCCTGCTTTTCAAACTGATGGATTCTGTAAACACCGCGTTCTTCAAGGCCGTGTGCGCCCTTTTCCTTTCTGAAGCAAGGAGAATAGCTGGTTAATGTGATGGGGAGCTGAGCTTCGGGCACGATCTGGTCGATAAACTTGCCGATCATAGAGTGCTCGGATGTGCCGATAAGGTAAAGATCCTCACCCTCGATCTTATACATCATTGCGTCCATTTCAGCAAAGCTCATAACGCCGGTTACAACGTTGCTTCTGATCATATAAGGAGGGATGCAATAAGTGAAGCCGCGGTCGATCATGAAATCTCTTGCATAAGAAATAACTGCAGAGTGAAGTCTTGCAATGTCGCCCATCAAATAATAGAAGCCATTGCCTGCAACTCTTCTTGCCGAGTCAAGGTCGATACCGTTGAGCTTTTCCATAATATCGGTGTGATAAGGGATTTCGAAATTGGGGGTGTAAGGCTCGCCATACTTCTGAACCTCAACGTTTTCAGAGTCATCCTTGCCGATCGGCACGCTGGGATCGATGATGTTGGGAATTGTGTACATGATCTTTTGGATCTTTTCCTGAAGCTCTGCTTCAAGCTTTTCAAGATCTGCCAAGCGCTGTGCCTGCTCTGCAACAAGCTTTTTGGTCTCCTCAGCTTTGTCTTTTTCGCCCTTTGCCATAAATCCACCGATCATCTTGGAAAGGCGATTTCTGTCAGCTCTTAACTGATCAGCCTCGGTGATAGCAGATCTATTCTGCTTATCAAGCTCGATAACCTCGTCCACAAGGGCAATTTTCGAGTCCTGGAACTTATTTTTGATGTTCTCCTTAACAATATCGGGGTTTTCCCTTACAAATTTAATGTCTAACATGGTTTTAACGTCCCTTTCTAACGTAGTTGGTTGGGGCGAAGCCCCGCCCGTTTTGCCTTTGGCAAAACGGCGCCACGCGCGCCTGCGGCGCGCGGGATCTATTTCAGCGCAGCTGAAATAGATCGGGCTTCGCCCACCACTTCGCTGCGGCTGCATTCTTTGTTTATTTATTCAAGCTTTCCAAAGTTTTTGCGATGGCAGCAAGGTCATCCTGCGAGTAGAACTCGATCTCAAGCTTGCCCTTGCCGTTTTTGCCGCTAACGTTAACCTTTCTTCCCAAGGTCTCAGCAAGTGAAAGCTCAACCTCCTTGAAGTAAACCTCTTTTTTCGGAGGGATCTTTTCTTTCTTCGGCTTGCTTGCGGTTTTTGCAAGCTCCTCAAGCTGTCTGACGGTGAGCATATCTCGCTTGACCTTAAGCGCAAGATCAGATCTTAATGCCCTGTCCTCGATTCCTGCCAAAACCTTTGCATGACCTGCGGAAACGTCGCCGTCGCGCACAAGTTTAAGTGTTGCTTCGTCCAAATTCAAAATTCTCAACGAATTTGCAACTGCAGGGCGGGATTTTCCAACGATCTTTGCCACCTGCTCTTGGGTATAGCCGTATGTATCGATAAGCTCTCTGTATCCCAAAGCCTCTTCAACGGGGTTTAAGTTCTCTCGCTGAAGGTTTTCAACGAGTGCCAATTGCATCGTCTGCTCGTCATTAAGCTCCTTGATATAAACCGGAACCTCGTTAAGTCCTGCAATTCGGCTTGCACGCCAACGTCTTTCGCCTGCAACGATCTGATATCCGCCGCCGGGCATCGGTCTTACAAGCAAGGGCTGCAAAACACCGTGCTGTTTTATCGAATCAGCAAGTGCCGATATCGCTTCGTCGTCAAAATCGGTTCTGGGCTGTTCTTTGTTTGGAAAGATCTCTGTCAAACGAAGTGTCTGAGGAGACGAGCCCTTTGTCTCGTTCTCGGAAAAGAGAGCTTCCATGCCCATTCCAAGTCCTTTAACTCTTGCCATATTTGCTCCTTTTCATTAAATTTTATGATCTTTTTCTTGATTTTTTGCGATTACGCTCCAAGAATTCAACGCAGAAGTTTTCATAAGCCTCTGCTCCTTTAGAGCTTCTGTCGTAATACATTATCGGTTTTCCGTGACTTGGAGCCTCAGAAAGTGCAACGTTTCGCGGAATAACCGTGTTATAAATGTCATTCGGGAAGTATTTCTTAACCTCTGCCACAACTTGTGCCGTTAAATTATAGCGTGCAACAAACATTGTGAAGAGTATCCCCTCGACGTACATATTCGGATTGTATCCGTCTTTGATCCTTTTTATCGTATCCATCAGCTGAACGAGCCCCTCTAACGAATAGAACTCGCACTGAATGGGTATCAAAACCGAGTCACAAGCTGTAAGTGCGTTAAGCGTTATCAAGCTTAGCGACGGCGGGCAGTCTATCAAAATGTAGTCAAAGCTTTCTTTAACCGTTAAAAGCTGCATTTTAAGGCGCATCAAGCGGTTTTCTAAAGATGCCAGCTCAATTTCAGCACCTGCAAGCTTTTGAGCTGATGAGATCAGCGAAACGCCCTTAAAAGCTGTCGGAACGATGGCATCGCTTGCACGGCACGCACCGATTATAACCTCATAAACGGTGTTGACTATCGCTCTTTTTCTCACGCCAAAGCCGGTTGTGGTGTTTCCCTGCGCGTCGATATCAACAACAAGAACCTTTTTGCCCTTGCCGCCAAGTGCTGCCGCAAGATTTACAACCGATGTTGACTTTCCAACGCCGCCCTTTTGGTTCGACACGGCGATTATCTTGCCCATTTTCCCCCTCCTTGCATATTTATCATTATTCTAAGTATGCCATAAATCGATGGGGTTTGCAACTGTTTTTTATTAAAAGTTTTTATTTGTCGCGGTGCGTAGCTTAGCGGCAAGCCGATCGCTCGTTAAGAGCGATCTTGCAAATGTTCCATGTGGAACAAATAGATAGTTTGCAAAGCAAACTATCTATCAAAAAACATCTGTCGGGACGAAGTCCCTCCTGCCGCACGCGGCAACGCTGTTTTTCGCTGCCTACCATTCAGAAAGATTCACATCTCAATCCTTCTTAAGCGGTATTCTGATATGATAATCCAAAAACTCCTCTGACTGCTGTTTGTCCACGTTCACGTCAACGCCTGCGATCTGCATCGTCTCAACGGCCTTGTTCACCGTGTTCATAAAAAGCCGCAGATCTTTAAATATAACCGCGCCTTTGCGGATATTCCTTCTATACCTCTCTTTTTCGATCATCGAGTCGATCAATCTCTCGGTTCTTTCCACGTTCAGCTTTTGCCTGATCGCCTGATTTATAGCTTCCACCCTCTGTTCAGAGGTTTCAAGGCGCAAAAACGCTCTTGCGTGGCGTTCTGTAAGGTTGCCCTCTAAGATCAGCCTGCGTTCATCAAGCGATAGCTTTAAAAGCCTTAGCTTATTTGCAAGCGTTGACTGAGCATATCCCAAGCGAAAAGCCGCATCCTCCTGAGTCATTCCATAAATTTCGATAAGCCGTGCGATGGCGGTTGCCTCCTCAAAAAAGCCAAGGTCCTGCCTTTGAATGTTCTCAACAAGGGATAAAAGCGCCGAGTTTCTGTCCGTAACCTCGTTCACAATGCAGGGAACCGTTTCAAGCCCTGCAAGCAATGCGGCACGAAGCCTTCTTTCGCCGGCGATAAGCTCATATCCCGCACCCGAACGGCGCACAGTTAACGGTTGCAGAATTCCATCTGCTTTAATGCTTGCAGCAAGAGCCAAAAGCTCGTTGCGGTCAAAATCGCGGCGCGGCTGATATGGATTGGGCGCAATCATCTCGATAGGTATTTCAATAACTTTTGCAACGATTTTCTCTTTCTTTTGTGTGAATACAGGCGACATATTGATATTTCCTTTCTTTTTAAGGTCCTTTTTCTTTTATGCTACCATATATTTACATATATTTCCACACAAATAAACCGCCACACATCTTGCTCAATCCCTGCAAATAAAAAAATGCCGCACTTTTTCGGCGGCATTTTGCAAATTATTCTGTTGGGAAATAAGCGTTCCTGCGATAAATTTTACAGAGGTTTCTTGTTCATTTTTCCCTTCGGTCTCGGATATGCCTTGGGTGTGGGCGCGATCTTTCTAATGATAACCAAAGTGCGCTTGTCCCCTGTCGGCAAGGTATATTCAATAACCTTTTCTGTCTTTCCGCCAAGGGTTTTGATAGCTGTATAGGCAGATTTTATCTCCTCACCGCAGTCGGCGCCCTTCAAAGCAACGAATGCTCCGCCGATTTTAACAAACGGCAGGCAATATTCCGCCAAGACTGAAAGCCTTGCAACTGCTCTTGCGGTTGCTATATCAAACTTCTCGCGCTTTTCGCCTGCGCCCGAATCCTCGGCACGCTCGTGAGTGCAATCGGCAGTGATTCCGATGCAAGAGCAAACCTCGCTTAAAAAGTTAACTCGCTTGTTAAGACTGTCCATAAGTGTAAGGTTCAAATCCTCGCGCATTATCTTCATTGGAATTCCGGGGAATCCTGCTCCCGTGCCAACGTCGATAACAGATGCATTTTCGGGGATATCAAACATTTTAAAAGGCAAAACGCTGTCCAAAAAATGCTTAACAGCTATCCCCTCGGGATCTGTAATAGCAGTAAGATTTATCTTTTCGTTCCACTCGACAAGCAAATCGGCATATTTTGCAAACTTGTCATACTGCTCCTCACTTATTTCAATATTTTCATCCGAAAAGAGCTTTATAAATTCATCTTTATTGATCAGATTCATTTTCTTTTTCCTTTCTCTTTTCCTGCTCAAGCCAGATAAGCAAAACAGAAACGTCGGCGGGGTTAACACCTGAAATTCTTGATGCCTGACCGATGCTTAAAGGTCTTATCTTATCAAGCTTTTCCTGCGCCTCTAATCTTAATCCTCTTATAGATTTATAATCAACGTTTTCAGGCAAGGATTTAGCTTCAAGCTTTCTCATTGCCTCAACCTGCTCAAGCTGAATGGCAATATAACCCTCATACTTGATTCTAAGCTCGACCTGCTCCTTAACCTCGTCCTCAAGCTCGGGGCGTGCGGGGTCAACAACCTTCAAGCCTTCATAAGTCACCTGCGGGCGCTTTAAAAGCTTAGCCAAAGTCGAGCCGTTTGTTATCGGCTCTGTTCCACATGAAACAAGATAGTCTGAAAGCTCTTTGCTGGGGCCGATGTTAAAGTGCTCAAGACGCTCAACCTCAGCCTCAATTTTAGACAGCTTGTCCAAAAGTCTGTCATAACGCTCTTTTGAAATAAGTCCAAGCTCATATCCAAAAGGAGTCAATCTCTCGTCGGCATTATCCTCACGCAAAAGAAGTCTATATTCACTTCGAGAGGTCATCATTCGATAAGGGTCCATAACTCCCTTGGTAACAAGGTCGTCGATAAGAGTTCCGATATATGAAGATGCTCTATCCAAAACAAACGGCTTTTTGCCCAAAATTTTATTTGCGGCATTTATACCTGCAATAAGCCCCTGTGCAGCCGCTTCTTCATAGCCCGAGGTGCCGTTAAACTGCCCTGCGCCGTAAAGTCCCGATATTTTCTTAAACTCTAACGTTGGCAAAAGCTCGGTAGAATCGCAGCAGTCATATTCGATAGCATAAGCGTTTCGCATTATCTCAACGTTTTCAAGCCCCTCAATAGTTCGCAAGAATTCAAGCTGAACCTCTTCTGGCAAGCTTGATGACATTCCCTGCAAATAGAACTCGTCGGTATCAACGCCCATCGGCTCAATAAAAAGCTGATGGCGGGGCTTGTCGGAGAATCTTACTATCTTATCCTCGATCGAGGGGCAATAACGCGGACCGATACCCTCGATCCTTCCCGAATACAGCGGCGAGCGATGGAGATTATCTAAAATAACCTTGTGGGTGTTTTCATTGGTATAGCTGATATAACAGCTAACAGTATTTTTCATCTCGCCCTTTGTTTCAAACGAGAAAGGAACGATCTTATCGTCGCCGTTCTGAACCTCAAGCTTTGAGAAATCAATGCTTCTGCGGTGAACTCTTGCAGGAGTTCCCGTTTTGAAACGACGCATGGTAATGCCCATGTCGATAAGGCAATCAGTAAGTCCCTTTGCGGGGAGGGTGGCATCAGGGCCGGATTCATAAGAAACCTCACCAACGTGGATAACTCCGCCCAAATAAGTTCCCGTGCAGATGATAACAGCCTTGGTTTTATATTTTGTGCCAAGCTTGGTTGTTATGCCGCAAACAGCGCCCGACTCGTCAAGCTCGATGCTGATAATTTCAGCTTGCTTGATTTCAAGATTCGGCTGAGCCTCGCACACTTTTTTCATGTATGTATGATATTTTACTCTGTCAGACTGAACTCTAAGGCTGTGAACGGCAGGGCCTTTACCAAGGTTTAAGATACGGCTTTGCAAAAAAGTAGCGTCAGCCGCCTTGCCCATCTCACCGCCCAAAGCGTCGATCTCGCGCACCAAGTGGCCCTTTGCAGTTCCGCCGATAGAGGGGTTGCAGGGCATATTTGCAATCGCGTCGAGGGTGATCGTGAACAGCGCAACCTTAAGTCCCAAGCGTGCGCCGCAAAGCGCAGCCTCAACTCCGGCGTGGCCTGCACCAACAACTATATAGTCATATTCACCTAAATAGTGCATGAAATCAGTCCTTTTCTATATACTTAAAGTATAATTAACATCTAATATTTCGATTTGTATTGTATTTTTCGGATATAAATCCTCAACCGCGGTTATTTCCCGACACAGAAGCGGCTGAACACATCGTCCACCACAGCCTCTGTCGCCTTTTCACCGGTAAGCTCTAAAAGCGAATTTGCCGCTTCGTCTATGTCGATAGTAACAGCGTCAAGTGTTAATCCCATCATCAAAGCATCGTGAGCAAGCTTAACGTGCTTTAACGCTCTTTCACAGCAAAGCTTCTGACGCTCGTTTGCGAACACCGCAGGCGAGTCATCATAGTGTGACAGTCTGAACAGATCAAACACCTTTTCACGAAGTTTTTCAAGCCCATTACGCTCTTTTGCTGATACATAAAGTATATTTTTATCATTAATATACTCTGTGTTTATATTTTGCGGCATATCCGACTTGTTTACAAGCACGATGTGCCTTCTGTTTTCAATAGATTTTAAAAGTGCAAGGTCGTTTTCGTCAAGCTCGCGTGAGCCATCGAGCACACAAAGGATAAGCTCTGCCGAGTCGATCTTTTTCTTCGCCAAATCAACACCGATAGATTCAACCTCGTCTAATGATTCGTGAATTCCTGCCGTGTCGCTTAATCTCAAAATAACGTCGCCCAATCGAACCGATTCTTCAACGATATCTCTCGTCGTTCCTGCAACAGATGTTACGATACTTCTTTCATATCCCAAGAGAGCATTCATAAGAGTCGACTTTCCAACGTTTGGCTTGCCAACGATTGCGGTGTCAATTCCCTCTCTGAAAATTCTGCCCGAGTCATAATCGGAAAGAATTTTTTCAAGCTTTTTGTGGCACTCGCTAAGTGTTAACAAAAGCGAGGCATCATCTGTTTCGGGGATGTCCTCATCGGGATAATCTGTCCACGCGGCAAGCGAGCCAAGAATGTTAACAAGCTTGTCGCAAACTCCTCTTGCGGATTTATAAAGCTCACCCTCGTGCATAAGGTTGGCGCTTTTAAGTGTGCTTTCACCCTGAGCGGAAATTATATCGGCAACACCCTCGGCCTCGGTCAGCGAAAGCTTGCCGTTTAAAAACGCACGCTTTGTGAACTCACCTGCGGCAGCAGGCTCGGCGCCATGATCGATGCAAGCGCGCAAAACACGCTTTGTTACATAAAGTCCGCCGTGACAGGATATTTCAACGGTATCCTCACCGGTATAGCTTCTGGGAGCGATAAAAACTGTAAGCAACACGTCATCCAAAATTTCGCCGTTGGATACAATGCGGCCGTATTTGCAGGTATGTCCTGCCATATCCGAAACACGCATTCCGTCAAAGGATACAAAAATCTCATCGGCAATCTGAGTCGCCCTCTCTCCGCTAAGGCGGATAAGAGATATTCCGCCGACAGCCTGTGCTGTCGAAATAGCGCAAACAGTGCTCATTTTTTCACTCTCCTTGGGTTTTGTTTTAAAGCGCAATAAGCGGCTCTCCATCAGGAAAGCCGCCCATACATTAAAATTCAATCTTTGAATAGAGACCCGAGCCGATCTCATCCTCGGGCTTCGGCTTCTTATAATCCTTCTCGAACGAGGAGGAAATGTCAAGGCTTCTTGCCTTGAATTCTTCTCTGGGCTTTCTTTGACCTCTTCCGCGTCCGCCCTTGCGGTCGTTCTTGTCGCCACCGCGATAGCTTCTCTTTTCTGTCGAGGAGATAAGCACCTTTCTGTAAGGCTCTTCACCAGTGGAACGAGAGGTTGCACCCTCGATCTCGCTTACTGCAGCGTGAATGATTCTTCTTTCATAAGGATTCATAGGCTCAAGCGCAACGGTTCTGCCGGTCTTCTTTGCCTTTGCAACCATCTTCTTTGCAAGCTCTTCAAGCTGAGTCTTTCTCTTTTCTCTGAAGCCGCAGCAATCGGTGGAAATTCTGTAATAATCCTTGCTGGTCTTGTTGCAAGTAAGGGATGCCAAATACTGAATAGCATCAATAACCTCGCCGCGTCTGCCGATGATGCCGTCAGCACCTTCGCCGGAAATATCCAAAAGCGAACCGCCGTCGATTTCGGAAATAGCAATTTCAGGGGTTTCGTAACCCATTGCAACCATAACTTTCTTGATATAGTTTGCAGCGATCTCGGGCTTTGTAAGCTCATATTCAGCTTCAACTTTTGCTTCACCCTTCATTCCGAAAAGAGTCTTTTTAGGCTCTTCAAGAACGGTGAATGTGATTCTCGACTCGTCGACATTAAAAGTGCTTACAGCCAAAGCTTTAGCTTCGTCGACAGTCTTTCCGTTAAAAATTTGTTTCACGTTTTTTCTCTCCTTTATATCATAACAGGGAAAACTTTTGGACTCCACGGTGTTTTTTGAAGAAATTTTCTTCAAGCTTGTACGTTTGCGTGCAAATCACGCCCGTTTTGGAAGTATATATGGAGGCAAAAATTTTAACCGACTGTCAGTTATTCGTCCTTATATTCGTCTCCAAACATTTCAGCCATGCGCTTTCTTGCGGCACGGATCTTTTCAAGATCTTCGGGGGAATAGCATTCGTCATCGCCCGACATTTCGGAGTGCTTAGCTCTTGCTTCGTTGATCTTCAAGCGTTCGATCTCCTTACGCTCGGATTTAGAAAGCTTAATGTCATCCTCTGCTTCTTCAAGTGCATTTTTGGGCGCAGCTCCGCCGTTAAGCTCTGCCAAACGAGCCTTCTGCTGTTCAAGTGCCTGCTGATAGATCGAGGGCTTTCTTCTTGCCTTCTTGCTTTCCTTTTCAAGGATCTTATCCAATCTTGCAGAGGTGAAGTACATATTAAGTGCAACAGTCTGAGCAAGCGACAAAACGCTCTGGAAGATCCAATAGATACCAAGTCCTGCAGGGAAGCTGAAAGCGATCCAGAAGGAGAAGAGCGGCATTACGTAAAGCATAGTGGTCATGCTCGAGTTGCCCGAGCTCATACCGTTTTTCTTGTTGTAATACTGCGAAATAATTGTAACTGCCAGCTGAGAGATCAAAGAAAGGATGGGGATAATTATGAGAATAGAGCTCCAGCTGGGGTAAGCACCCAAATAAATGCCAAAGAAGGTATAGTCAAATTCATCACAGAAGCTTGCGATCTCGCTGTCAAATAACGCAGGATAGTCTCTTGCGACAGAAAGAACCAAAAGCTCTGCTCTTGAAGTGTTGCCGGCAGAAATAAGTCTGTCCGAAACCTTGGTGGTATCGGTGAAGTATTCATCCATACCGGGGTTAGCAATAAAGGTCTGGGCAATAGCCTTAACCTTATCCTCGCCAAGCTTTGCAACGTCCTTATAGGTCATAAGTCTTTCGCTTACGTCAACGCCAGCCTCTGAAAGCTCAGCAATTGTGATACCGTCGCCACCAAATGCTTCGTCGGTGTCGTTCTTTAAAGCATAGCTTGCTGTGTAATATTCACTTACGGTAACGTTTGCAGCTTCGATCTTTGCGGTGTCGATACCGGAGATATAGGTTAAAGGAGCATAAACAACCTCGATAACAGCAAAGAGCAAAACAAAGGTGATAAGCATAGGCATGCAGGAGCCCATGGGGTTAACGTTTTCCTGATTGTAAAGCTCCATCGTTGCTTCGTTAAGCTTGTCCTTGTTGTTTGCATATTTTTTCTTCAACTGCTCGAGCTTGGGGTTAAGTCTTTGCATTTTTGCCATGCTCTTCTGCTGCTTAACAGAAGAAGGAAGCATTATAAGCTTGATTAAAAGTGTGAACACCAAAAGTGCCCAACCATAGTTTTTAAATACCAAATAGCAAAGCCACAAAAGCTTACCAAATGGCCAAGCAAGAATTTTAAACATTATTTATCCTCCGTATTTTCAACTTCTTCAAAAGAAGTGTCGATGTCGATGTTATATAGATCGGGATTTCTCTTTCTTTCCCCTTTTAACGTATACAGATGAAATTTTTCGGGGACATGATCAACTCCGCCCATGCTCCATGGATTGCATCTTAAAATTCGCCATACAGCCAATATCGAGCCTTTTATCGCTCCGTGTTTTTTTACGGCTGTTAAAGCATATGTCGAGCAAGTCGGATAGTATTTGCAGCAAGGCGGTTTTAATGGGGAAATAACTTTTCGGTAAAACTTAATTAACAGTTCAATTATCTTTTTCACTTTGCCTTGTTCATTTCTTTTGCGAGCCGATTGAAATAACCGCTCAGCTCCGTCGATTTTTTGTCTTTAATTCCTTCGCGGGCCACAATAACGATATCATATCCTATCGGGAAAAGCATTTCTTTCTGCCGATACCCCTCGCGAAGGATCCTTTTGGCGCGGTTTCTTGTAACTGCGTTGCCAAGCTTTTTGCCGGCTGTGATTCCAAGTCTGTTTACAGGCAGCTTATTGGGCATAAAATATGCAACCACACTGTCGCAGGCAACGAACTTGCCTTTTCTGTAAAGCTTTAAAAAAACCTTAGAGTCTTTTAAGATCTCAGTGAATAACATTATAGCCACCTGTAAAACAAAATTGAAAAAAGCGTTACTAAAAAGAAAGACCGCAAAGCCTTTGCGGTCATAGACCTCACAAAACGGGTCTTAATAAAGATTAGTAGGTAAGTTTTGCTCTGCCCTTAGCGCGTCTGCGAGCCAAAACCTTACGACCGTTCTTAGTAGCCATTCTCTTAAAGAAACCGTGCTCTTTTTTTCTGTGGATCTTCTTGGGCTGATATGTTCTTTTAATCTGAGCCATTTTCGCTTGCCTCCTTGTCATATATAGTCATATGGCAATGTCCATATTTGTTATGGGCAAACTCGCTGAAACACAAAATTTCAGTCTTGATACCCTTGCAATTTAGCATTATACATCACATTAAAGGCAATTGTCAATAGATAAGCAAAACTTTTCACCGATTAACCCATTTATTTTCTTAACATTAGATAAAAAGTCCGTTGAAATATACAAATTTGACTATACTATTTATAATATATTTTTCTTGAAAAATAAGAAGAAATGTAGTATACTTATTTGTATAAATGCAATGATGGGAAACTGTCTGCCTATAGATCCGTGTGAGGATATTTTATCACGGAAATAACATTTTTTATGAAAGGAATTTTTAAAAATATGGATTCATTCTTTGAATTATATGAAAACGTCCGCCGCGTGATGCAGGCTGATCCAAAGGTCAGCGAGATAAGCTATCAGCGTTGGATCTCAAGAGTCGAGCCTTTAAAGCTTGAACACAAAACCGCCTATCTCATCGCTGAAAGTGAATTTGTTAAAACCACTGTTGAAGAATATTTTAAAGACTCGTTTATCAAAGCCTTTGAAGAGGTAATGGGATTTACAGTTGACGTTGAATTCATCTTAAAAGGTGATGAAAAGGCTGACGGCTTCCACGAGATCGAACGTCAGATGGAGATCTTGATCGAAAATCACCGCAAGTCAGATTATGACCTTACCTTTGAAAACTTCATCAAGGGCAAATCGAATGAGCTTGCTTATGCTTATTGCATTGCAGTATCGGGCAAGAACAACCTTAAAAATCAGCTTGGAATGTCGGTATTCAACCCGCTTTTCATCTACGGTGATTCAGGTCTTGGTAAAACTCACCTCTTGCGTGCTATCGAACACGAGGTTAAAAAGAATCATCCCACCCTTAACGTTATTTACACCACCGGTGAAAGCTTTACAAACGAGCTTGTCCGTGCCGTTTCCGAAAAGGACACTATCTCCTTCCACGAGAAATATCGCAAGGCAGATTTCCTTTTGGTCGACGATATTCAGTTCATTGCCGGCAAGGAAATGACTCAGGAGGAGTTCTTCCACACCTTTAACGCTCTTTATGAAAGAGGAAAGCAGGTCGTTTTAACCTCGGACATCTCTCCCAACAGAATTAAAAAGTTAGAGGAAAGAATTAAAACACGCTTCACCTTGGGCGTTCAGGCTGACGTTCAGCCACCGGATTTCGAAACCAGAATGGCAATCGTTCAAAGAAAAGCAGAGCTTTTGGATCTTAATTTGCCCGAGGGTGTTGCAAGGATCATCGCCGAGAAGATCAAAAACAACATCCGCCAGCTTGAAGGTGCAGTTAACAAGATCAAGGGACTTACAATGTTCTCTAACGAATCCCCTTCGATCTCGATGGCTCAGCGTGTTATTAAAGAAACACTTATTGATTCTCAGCCTGCCGAAATCACTGTCGAACGCATTTTGAACGACGTTGGTGCAGCCTTCGGCGTTACTGCTGACGATATGCGTTCTGCAAACCGCAACGCACAGATATCGTTAGCAAGAAAGGTTGCAATCTACATAATCCGCGAGGTTAAGAGCGGAATGTCATTCGACGCTATCGGAAACGAATTCCACAGAAATCACTCGACAATGACTATTTCTTATTCCGACGTTAAAAAGATGATGTCTCAGAATCACGACCTTAAAGAAACTATTGATGATTTAATAAAGAATTTGAAGACGATATAACAACCTTTCAACATACTTTACTTAAATAAAGCCGTTTATTTAAAAGGGTTTGTCCCATGTTTTATTAAAAGTAAAATCCGTTTCAACGCGATCGTGTTAAAAAAATTGTGTTTTCAAAGAGATTTTTAAAACATAACAAACAGTTTTCAAAGTTTTTAACCGCTAAAAAATCTTTTAACAGATAATAAAATCTTTCAAAATCGGCTGTTGAAACGAAAACCCTCATCAATAAACGACAAAAACCGCTTTTCAACAATTCAACACTCTCTAATACTAATACTAAATATTTATATTTTATTTATTTATTTTTTCAGAAAAAACGATTTCTTTGAAAAGGAGTTTTAAACATGAAACTTATCTGCAACAAGCAAAGTCTTTATGAAGCACTTATCAACGTTTCGAAAGCCGTAGCTGATAAATCGACTATACCTGCTCTTGAAGGCATTAAGTTCACTCTTGACCGTTCAACTCTTTGGTTAACAGGTTATGACCTTGAGATCGGTATCAAGACCTTTGTTCCCGTCGTATCCGACGACCAGGGTGAAATGATAATCAATTCAAGACTCTTTTCAGAGATCATTAAAAAGATGCCTACTGACGAGATTGAGATCGAGATCACTGATAACTTGGCTGTAACAATTATCGGCGGAGTTACCGAATATACAGTAAGTGCTGTTTCGGCAGATGAATATCCCGTGATCCCCGAATTCGTTGATGAAGAATCTGCAACTGTTTCACAGTCTGTTTTAAGAAGCATGATAAACCAGACAATATTTGCTGTTTCTCAGAACGACACCAAGCCCATCTTGAAGGGCGAGCTTTGCGAGATCATTGACAACAATTTCAATATGGTAGCTATCGACGGTTTCAGATTAGCTGTAAGAACCGAAGCTATCAAGAATGATAAAAACTTTAAGTTTGTTGTTCCCGCAAAGACCTTGAACGAAGTATCTAAGCTTTTAAAGGATGACGACGAGCTTATCTGCGAGATCCGTGTTTCCAAAAAACACATTGTCTTTGATTTCAACGGCTATACCGTTTTCACACGATTGCTTGAGGGTGAATTCCACAATTATCGCGGATCTATCCCTAGTAACAGTGTTACAGAGGTTATAATTGAAAAGCGTGAGCTTATCAACTGCCTTGAAAGAGCTCAGCTTTTGATAAATGAAAGAATCAAGAGCCCTGTAAGATGCATTTTTGACGGCGGAGCATTAAAGATAAGCTGTCAGACATCTATCGGTAAGATCTTCGACGAGATCCCTGCTGACATTTCCGGACCTAAGATCGAGATCGGATTTAACTGTAAATATCTTTTGGATCCTTTGAAGGCAATAAGTGACGACAAGATCAAGCTTTTGATGAACGGCGGAAACTTGCCGATGAAGATAGTTCCTATTAAAAATAATGAATATACCTATTTGGTATTGCCTGTAAGATTAAAAACAGAATAATTTTCAACGCTGTTTAGTTTTATTGTTGAAAGATTGGACTAGTTATGCATATTGAAGAAATTAAGATAAGAGATGAATATATAAAGCTCGACTCGCTTTTAAAGTTTGCAGGTGTGACCGAAACCGGCGGCATCGCAAAAGAAATTATTGCAGACGGCAAGGTTAAAGTTAACGGCGAGGTTTGCTTGATGCGAGGAAAAAAGATAAGATCTTCTGACAGCGTTGTTATTGAAGAGATAGAGCTTGAGATCAGAGTTAAATGATTATTAAAAACATAAGTGTTGACGGATTTAAGAATCTGGTCGGCGTTAACGTTTCTCCCGAAGAGAAGGTAAACATAATCTGCGGCGAAAATGCTCAGGGCAAAACCAATCTTATAGAGGCTGTATGGTTAATGTCGGGTGCGAAAAGCTTTCGCTCATCCCGACAGACCGACATTATAGGTTTTGATAAAGATATTGCAAAAATTGATTTGTCTTTTGATGATGGTCAGCGCGAGCAGAATATATCCGTAACTCTGCAAAAATCAACAAAGGAAAAGAAGATACTTTTAAACGGCGTTAAGCAGCGCTCGCTAAGTAACCTTTTCGGAGTTTTAAAGTGCGTTGTATTTACTCCCGAGGATCTAGAGCTTTCAAAAGGCTCGCCCGATGTAAGACGCTCGTTTATCGACCTTTGCATTTCGCAGATAAAGCCGCAATATGCAAAAACGGTTTCTAAATATGAAACTGTGCTTGCTCAAAGAAACACGCTTCTTAAAAACATTGCTATCGGAATTTCAAGCCAAAGCGAGCTTGACGTTTGGGATATTCAGCTTGCAAGATTGGGAGCTTACATTTCGGTGTTAAGATATCAATATACAAAAAAGCTTGGATATTTTGCAGGCAGACTTTATGATGATATCTCTAAACAACGCGAGGAGATGACTCTTTCATACGCCTCGACTGTGTTCGAGGATTTGGAGAATCAGACCGATTATAACGGCAAGATGGCTGACGTTTTTCTTGAAGAGCTTGAGCGCTCTCGGGTTGAAGATATCCGCTTGGGATATACGACTGTCGGCGTTCACCGGGATGATATTATAATCAACATCGGCTCGGTATCAGCAAAAGATTATGGCTCTCAGGGGCAAAATCGCTCGGCTGCTCTTTGCTTAAAGCTCGGTCAGGCATACATTTTGTATGAGGAAACTAACGATATGCCCGTGATCCTTTTGGACGACGTTTTATCCGAGCTTGATAAATCAAGAAAGGATTTCGTTCTTTCGCAGATTGCAAATATGCAGATATTTATAACCTGCTGCGAGCCGATAGATAAAATTTCGGGCGGAATGTTCTTGGTTAAGTCTGGCAAGGTTCAGCGTGTGAGGTAGAGTATGTTTTTACATTTGGGAAACGACCATATGGTTGAAATTAAAAGCATTGTGGCGATATTTGATATCGAAAACGCCTCGACCTCGAGGATAACGAAGGAATTTTTATCCCGTTCAGGCAAAGCTAAAAGAGTTGTTAGCTGTTCTTATGAACTGCCGAAAAGCTTTATAGTAACTCTTGACAAGGACTTTACAGAAACCGTTTATATCAGCGCAATTTCTCCCGGAACACTTAAAAAGCGGTTAAATAATATTACTAACGGTAAATTTTAATTTATATATAACCATATGTATTTATAAAAGATACGGAGGAAAACATTTTGGCTAATAATTTTGAGGAAATAAGCTTAAGCGCAACTGCTGTCGATAAAGACAATAATTATGACGCAAGCGAGATACAAGTTCTTGAAGGCTTAGAGGCTGTTAGAAAACGCCCCGGTATGTACATCGGTTCGACCGGCCCCAAGGGACTTCACCACTTGGTTTATGAAATAGTTACAAATGCTATCGACGAAGCCTTGGCAGGATATTGCACAAGGATCGACGTTGAGCTTTTAAAGGGCGACATTGTTCGTGTTACCGATAACGGACGCGGTATCCCCACGGGCATTCACCCCAAGGAAGGTATCTCGGCAGCAACTGTTGTTTATACTGTTTTGCACGCAGGCGGCAAGTTTGGCGGCGGCGGATATAAGGTTGCAGGCGGCTTGCACGGTGTTGGTGCATCAGTTGTTAATGCACTCTCAGAATGGGTTGAGCTTACCATTCATGACGGTAAAAACATCCACTTCCAGCACTTTGACAGAGGTCATTATGACGAGCATATGAAAATAGTAGGCGAGACTGATAAGACAGGAACTGTCGTCACCTTTAAGGCTGACCACCTCATCTTCGAGCAGTCCACCGAATATGACTATGACACTCTTTTAAAGATGTTAAGAGAGCAGGCATTCCTTAACGCAGGCGTCAGAATCGTTTTCACCGACAGACGCGGTGATATGGACGTTGAAGTTGATCTTTGCTTTGAAGGCGGTATCAGAGAGTTTGTAAAATACGAGCGCGATATAAGAGGACACGAAGAGCTCTTCCCCGAGGTTATTTACGTTGCAGGAACCAAGGACGATTATACCTGCGAAATTGCACTTCAGTATAACGATTCCTATAACGATTTGGTGCTCTCGTTTGCAAATAACGTTAGAACTCCCGACGGTGGTACTCATGAAACGGGCTTTAAAAAGGCACTTTGCAAGGTCATTAACGATTACGGCAAGAAATTCGGTCTTTTAAAGGACGGCACCCGCCTTTCCGAAGACGACGTTAGAGAAGGTATCATCGCTGTTGTTTCAGTTAAGCTTACAAACTGCGAGTTTGAGGGTCAGACAAAGGGACGCTTGGGTAACCCCGAGGTTAGACCTTTCGTTGAAGCATTGGTTTTGGAAAAGCTGATGAACTATCTCGAAGAAAATCCCGCAGTTGCCAAAACCGTTTTTGAAAAATCAATTCAGGCACAAAAGGCGCGTGAAGCTGCCAAGCGTGCAAGAGATTTAACAAGAAGAAAATCGGCACTTGAATCGGCATCTTTGCCCGGCAAGCTTTCCGACTGTCAGGAACGTGACGCTGAGCACACCGAGATCTTTATCGTCGAGGGTGACTCGGCAGGTGGCTCTGCCAAGGAGGGAAGAGATAGACGATATCAGGCGATCCTTCCTCTTTGGGGCAAGATGCTTAACGTTGAAAAGGCAAGAATCGACAAGGTTTACGGAAATGATAAGTTAACCCCTGTTGTAACAGCTTTGGGAACCTCTATCGGTGAGGATTTTGATATTTCCAAGCTTAGATACAATAAGGTTATCATCATGGCCGATGCCGACGTTGACGGTTGCCACATCCGCACACTTTTATTAACATTCTTCTTCAGATTTATGCGTCCTTTGATCGATGAGGGACACATCTATATCGCTCAGCCACCGCTTTTCAAGATCCAAAAGGGCAAGCAGGTTAGATATGCATATTCTGACGAAGAGCGCGACGTTTATATTAAAGAGCTTTACGGCGACAACACCGGAAAATCCGACGTTCAGCGTTATAAAGGTCTTGGTGAGATGGATCCCATTCAGCTTTGGGAGACCACAATGGATCCCGAAACAAGAACTATCGTTAGAATAACTCTTGAGGATGCCGCAAGAGCTGACGAAACGTTTACCATCTTGATGGGCGACAAGGTAAATCCCAGACGTGAATTTATCGAAAAGAACGCTCAGTTTGCTTCCAACCTCGACTTCTAAATAAGGAGAAAAAATGGAACCTAAACTTAATTTAAGCTATAAGATCTCGAAGGACGTTTGGATGAAGGGCTATGACCTTTATTTCAATACGTTTAAAAAGAGAAGCATGATATTAAAAGCATCTATCTTTACAGTAACATCGCTTTTGTTTATCGATCAGATAGTAAGAGACCCCGCAAACTCAACAGGCTGGCTTTGCTTCATCGTTTGCATTGCAATGGTTGCAATGATATTGATGAACTCCAGAATCGAACGCAAAAATATGTTTAAAGCACTTGATGGCATCGATGGCGACACATATATTTTCGATCTTTTTGATGACAGCTTTACTGTTAAAACAATAGTTTCGGAAAGTGAAGAAAATTTAGAATATGACGAAGAGGGGAACGTTGTTCCTCTTCCCGAAATTCAGCCAAGCGTTTGCCGATTTGATGACAAAGGCATTAGATGCATTGAAACAAGCGAGCTTTTTGCTATCTTTTCTTACAGAGGATGCTTCTTTGTTCCGAAAGCAGAGCTTAATGAAGAAGAATATCAAGCTTTAAAACAAGCTTTGCAGGATGCTCTTCCCAAGAGATTCAGCGAAAAACTTTAATGACAATTGAAAGAGTGTGATTTTTTGTTCCCCACAGATAGAAAAGTTAAACTTACAGAACTTAACGATGAAATGCGTTCAAGCTTTTTGCAGTATTCTATGTCGGTTATCATTCAGCGTGCTCTGCCCGACGTTCGAGACGGTTTAAAGCCTGTTCACAGAAGAATTTTATATACAATGCACGAAGCAGGCTTAACACCTGATAAGAAATACTTAAAGTGTGCAACCACCGTTGGTGACTGTTTGGGTAAATTCCACCCTCATGGTGACGCCTCGGTTTATGATGCTTTGGTTCGTTTGGCACAAAGCTTCTCTTTAAGATACCCTCTTGTCGACGGTCACGGTAACTTCGGTTCTATCGACGGCGACCCGCCGGCTGCTTACCGTTATACCGAAGCCAAAATGGCAAAGATGGCTGTTAATATGCTTACTGATATCGACAAGGAAACTGTCGATTTCATGCCCAACTTTGATGACAGACTTAAAGAACCCGTTGTTTTGCCCTCTCGCTTCCCCAACCTTTTGGTCAACGGCTCGGTTGGTATCGCTGTCGGTATGGCAACAAACGTCCCTCCCCACAATCTTGGAGAGGTTATTGAAGGCATCAAGGTTTTGGCACATAACCCCGATGCCACCTTGGACGAGCTTATGGAATGCATTAAGGGCCCTGACTTCCCCACAGGCGGCATTTTGATGGGCAGAAGCGCTATCCGTGCAGCATATGCAACGGGCAGAGCTAAGCTTACACTTAGAGCAAAGACAAACATCGAAGAGGTTAAGGGCAGAAATTGCATCATCGTTACCGAAATTCCTTATATGGTCAATAAGGCAAGACTTGTTGAATCAATAGCTCAGCTTGTTAAGGACAAGAGAGTTGAAGGAATTTACGATCTTAGAGACGAATCCTCCCGCGAGGGTATGAGAATCGTTATTGAGCTTAAAAAAGACGCTAACGCTCAGATAGTTTTAAACAAGCTCTTTAGCTACACTCAGCTTCAGGATACCGTCGGCGTTATCATGCTTGCACTTGTTAACGGCGTGCCGAAGGTTTTAACGCTTAAGCAGATGCTTGAAGAATATCTCGACTTCCAGTGTGAGGTTATTACAAGAAGAACGAAATTTGACCTTAGAAAAGCCAAAGAGCGTGAGCACATTTTGCAGGGCTTGGTTATCGCTCTTGACTTTATCGACGAGGTTATTAAGATCATCCGCGCTTCAAAAACTCCTGCTGAAGCAAAGGAAGCTTTGATCGAGCGCTTTGGAATCACTGAAATTCAGGCTGATTACATTGCAAATATGCGCTTAATTCAGCTCACCGGTCTTGAAAGACAGAAGATCTATGATGAACTTGAAGCTTTGAAGATCAAGATCGCTGACCTTGAGGACATCCTTTCAAACCACGAAAGAGTTATCGAGATCGTATTGACCGAGCTTGATGAAATTAAGAACAAATTCTCTGACGATAGACGCACCGAGATCCAGACAATTTCGGGCGAGGTTGATATTGAAGACCTTATCCCCGAGGATACTAACATCATCGCCCTCACCCATAACGGATATATCAAGAGAACGAGCTCATCTGAATATAACGTTCAGCGCCGCGGCGGCAGAGGTGTTACCGGAATGAAGCAGCGCGAAGAAGACTATGTTGACAGAATGCTCGTTTGCTCCACTCACGATAACGTACTCTTTGTAACCGACAGGGGCATTATGTTCAAGCTTAAGTGCTTCGAGATCCCCGAGGGTTCAAAGGCATCGCGCGGAACAAATATCATTAACATCCTTCCCCTTGCAAACGGCGAAAAGATTGCTGCAATGATCTCTTGCACCGACTTTGAGGAAGATAAATACGTAACAATGGTTACAAAGTTCGGAAAGATCAAGCGCACACGCTTGGCTCTTTACAAGAACCTTAGAAAGAACGGACTTATCGCTATCGGACTTGACGAGGGCGACGAGATCAAGGGCGTTTTGCATACCGACGGTGACGATGAGATCATCGTTGCAACCAAAAACGGCATGATCATAAGATTTGACGAAACTCAGTTAAGACCGATGTCACGTTCTGCTCACGGCGTTAGAGCTATCAAGCTTCGCGACGGCGACGAGGTTGTTTCCGCTGAAATTATAAGAGAGGATGCAACTGTTCTTACCGTTACCGAAAAGGGCTTTGGAAGACGTGTGGAACCGATCAATTACAGAGTTCAGCGCCGTGGCGGCTTTGGTATGCTTAACTATAAGGTCAACGAGCAAAAGGGCAAGGTTTGCGGCATTAAGGTCGTTAACGAAGATGACGACGTTATCCTTATCTCTAACGACGGCATCATTATCCGTGTTCGCGCCAAAGATATCTCCATCATGGGCAGATATGCAGGCGGCGTGACCATTATGAGAACCAAGGACGTTGAGGACAGAATCGTTGTGGCGTTCACAAGTGCCGAGCATGACGAGGAAGCCGAGATCGAAGAGGTTGAACAGCTTTCCAGCGAGGAGCTTAAGGCAATTGCCGAGGCTGAAAGCGCAGAGGCTGCAAATGAAGTCATCACCGACGATGGTGCTGACGACGAAGCCGAAGAGACCGAAGAAACTGAAGAATAAAAAAATAACCGCTCGGGCAGAAATGCTCGGGCGGTTTTTTATGTGTAATTAATCTAAGCTAACGTGAATTACAGGTCTTACACCTCTGCTGCCGCCCAGTTCGGGATTGGCAGCATTTGTGCCGTTAAAGCTGATATAACCGAAGCTACCAACTTCGGCAGCGTTTGATTCAGATCCGCCTGCCGAGCGCAGCCACCACCAGCATCTTGTTGAGGTGGGGTCTTCCAGCCATACACCCTTGCTTGCACATAATTGAGATGCGTGAGCAAAAGTGTTTTCATATACACCTTCGTTATAGCCATCAATACCGTAATATTCAACAACCTCTTCAAGACTGAAGATATAAACCTTGTCGACAGTATCCTTTCCGTTATCAGTTCCGTGAACAGGATTAGGAGTGTTTTTAACGGTTACAGCCTTTATCTTCTGCTGTTCAGAAGCTGTAAATGCCTTGTTAAAGAATTCGTTGTTCAAAAATTCTCTTACAAGAGAGGTTTCCCAGTCCATCGGCTCGTTTGGTCTCATCATTGACAAAGCATCCAATGCGTAAAGGCTTAAAAGCTTAACCTCTGTTTCGGTTTTATCAATAACGATCCACAAAATTTCTTCGTCGGTTGTGCTTTCGTCGTTATCCTGCTCGTAAGTGCCGAAGGAAACAAGCTCGCCAACGTTAGCCGAAGCCAAAGAAGATGCCTTTTCCATATTGTCTTCAGGCAAAGGCTCTTTACCGGTGACTTCAATAGGATTTGATCTGTCAAGATCGTTTATATGAGAGATCTTGATCATCATATCTAGCGTGTTAGAGCCGTCGCTCATTCCGCCCTGAACAACACCGATAATCTCACCTTTGGAATTGAACACAGGCCCTCCGCTGTTACCGGAGATCGTTCCGATGCTTGTTAAATAAAAACCAACGCCCGACTCTTCAAAGGTGTTATTTTGAACCATTCCGCTTGAAAAAGTGGGGAAGATTCCAAGAGGAGCACCTATTGTATATACATCTTCACCAACTTCTGCTATCTCTGATGCAATTTTAAAAGGAGTTCCCTTTCCGTCAACCTTTAAAATTGCAAGGTCGGGATTTGAAGATTTAGCGATAATTTGTATTACGTTAAATATCTTGCCGTCAACAGTTTTTGCAATCATTCTAAAAGCGCCGTCAATAACGTGGTTGTTTGTTATAACCGTTGTTTCGTCAATGAAAAAGCCTGTTCCTCCACCCGAGGGAGTTTCTATATGAACGACGCTGTTTTTGCACATTTCATAAAGCTCGTGGGGTGTTAAATCTGAAAAATCGGTATTTTCATTTAATGTTGTTGCCAAATCGGGCATTGTCTGTTCGGTTGTCGTTTCGGGAGTTGAGGTCGTTTCAAAAGAAGTATCAGAAATCGAAGAAACTGAAGTATCCGGTGTTTCAGAGGTTGCTTCTGTGTCTGAAGGAGGCTCTTCATTAACAACGGGTTTTTCCGAAGCGCAGGCAGTTAAAAGCATAAAAAGCATTGAAAAAGCCAATGCAAAAGAAATTAAGCGGATTTTTGTCATATTTGCTCCTTATAAATAATGATATAGCTATATAATACCACATTTGCAATAAGCTTTCAATAATTTCCGACAACAAAAAAAGCTCCCCGATTTCTCGGGGAGCAATTTTTATTTCATATTAGAAATCGTCTCTCTTAGAGAGGAATACGAGGTGAGCATACTTGTCCTTAGAGGAAGCTTCAGCCGATTCGAAGAGCTTAGCAGCTCTGTCGGGGTTGGATCTTGCCAAGGAGTTGTATCTAACTTCGCTCATGATGAAGTCCTTATAGTCTGCGCTAGGTGCCTTAGAGTCGAGCTGGAAGGGATTCTTGCCTTCAGCAACAAGTCTGGGATCGTATCTGAAGAGGTGCCAGTAACCGGACTCAACAGCCTTCTTCTCTTCGGTCTGAGCAAGGCTCATACCGCCCTTGATACCGTGGTTGATACAAGGAGCATAACCGATAACGATGGAAGGACCGTTATAGGATTCAGCTTCAGAGATAGCCTTGATGCACTGGTTGTAGTCAGCACCCATAGCGATCTGAGCAACGTAAACGTAGCCATAGGTCATTGCGATGCCTGCAAGGTCCTTCTTCTTAACGGTCTTACCAGCTGCAGCGAACTGAGCGATAGCACCGGTAGGAGTAGCCTTAGAGGACTGTCCGCCTGTGTTAGAGTAAACTTCTGTATCGAATACGAAGATGTTGATGTCTTCGTTGGAAGCGATAACGTGATCCAAACCGCCGAAGCCGATATCGTAAGCCCAGCCGTCGCCACCGAAGATCCACAAGCTCTTCTTTCTCAAGAAGTCCTTATCCTTAAGGATGTCCTTAGCTTCAGCAGTATCCATGCCTTCGAGAAGAGCAACAAGCTTGTCAGTTGCAACACTGTTAAGATTGCCGTTGTCGATGGTGGAGAGGTATTCGTCGATTACAGCCTTGCAGTCAGGGCATGCAACGTTCTTTTCAAGTTCAAGAACCTTAGCGATAGCTCTCTGACGGATGGTGTTCTGAGCAAGGAACATACCGTAGCCGTATTCAGCGTTATCTTCGAACAAGGAGTTAGCCCAAGCGGGACCCTTGCCGAGCTTGTTAGTGGTGTAAGGAGTGGAAGGTGCAGAACCGCCCCAGATGGAAGAACAACCTGTTGCGTTAGCGATATACATTCTGTCACCGAAGAGCTGAGTGATAAGCTTAGCGTAAGGAGTTTCACCACAGCCAGCACATGCGCCGGAGAATTCGAGCAAGGGCTGCTTGAACTGAGAGCCCTTAACGGTGGTTTCCTTGAACTTAGCCAAAACTTCAGGCTTTTCAGGCAATGCATGAGCATAGTTGAATACTTCCTGTTCAGCAAGCTGTTCGTCCAAAGGTCTCATAGCCAAAGCCTTTTCGCCCTTCTTGCCGGGGCAAACGTTTACACAAGAGCCGCAACCTGTGCAGTCGAGTGCAGACATTGTCATTACGAAGTAGTAGCCGGGCATACCGGTTGCAGGCTTAGCCTTTGCCTTTGCAAGTTCAGGAGCAGCATCAAGCTCTTCCTGAGTCATAATGCAAGGACGAATTACAGCGTGAGGACATACATAAGAGCAGAAGTTGCACTGGATGCAGTTTTCAGGCTGCCATTCGGGAACGTCGATAGCGATGCCTCTCTTTTCGAATGCTGCAGAGCCCTGAGGGAATGTACCGTCAGCCATGTCTGCGAAGATAGAAACGGGAAGCTTGTCACCCTGCTGTGCGTTGCAAGGAATCAAGATGTTGTTAACGAAGTCAACGAGCTTGCCTTCGCCGTCAACCTTAGCGGAACCGATTTCGGTGTCAGCAGCGGTCTTCCAAGATTCGGGAACTTCAACCTTAACGATGTTCTGGTGACCAGCATCGATAGCGTTCCAGTTCTTTTCAACGATGTCCATACCCTTCTTAGCGTAAGAAGCTTCAGCAGCAGCCTTCATATAGCCCAAAGCATCGTTAAAGTCGATAACGTTAGCGAGCTTGAAGAATGCGGACTGCAAAATGGTGTTGATTCTGGAGCCCATGCCGGTTTCCTTACCGAGCTTAACGCCGTTGATGGTGTAGAACTGAACGTTGTTGTCAGCGATATATCTCTTAACCTGGCCGGGAAGTCTTTCTTCAAGTTCTTCAGCAGACCACTGGCAGTTGAGCAAGAAGATACCGCCGGGCTTAACGTCCTGAACCATGTCATACTTGTTGATATAAGATTCGTTGTGGCAAGCTACGAAGTCAGCCTGGTTGATAAGGTAGGTAGACTTGATAGGTGTGTCGCCGAAACGAAGGTGAGAAACGGTTACACCGCCCGACTTCTTAGAGTCGTAAGAGAAGTAAGCCTGAGCGTACTTATCGGTGTGGTCACCGATGATTTTGATGGAGTTCTTGTTAGCACCAACAGTACCGTCGGATCCCAAGCCCCAGAACTTGCAAGCGATGGTGCCGGCAGGAGCAGTGTCAAGCTTGCCTTCGCTCTTAAGAGAGAGGTTGGTAACGTCGTCTTCGATACCGATTGTGAATCTGGGCTTGTAGTCAAGCTTGCAAGCGCAGTTGTCGTATACAGCCTTGATCTGATCGGGAGTTGTGTCCTTAGAGCCCAAGCCGTAACGTCCGCAAGCAACGGGAGTTTCAGCAAACTTGGTGCCACGAAGAGCAGCAACAACGTCAAGATAAAGGGGTTCGCCCAAAGAACCGGGTTCCTTGGTTCTGTCAAGAACAGAGATCATCTTAACGGTTTCGGGAATAGCTTCAACAAGCTTGTTAGCTGCGAAAGGTCTGTAAAGTCTTACCTTGATAAGACCAACCTTTTCGCCCTTAGCGTTAAGGTAATCAATAGTTTCTTCGATAGTGTCACATACAGAGCCCATAGCGATGATAACCTTAGTAGCATCGGGAGCACCATAGTAGTTGAAGAGCTTGTAGTTAGTGCCGATCTTAGCATTAACCTTGTCCATATATTCCTCTACAACAGCGGGAACGTTGTCATAGAAGGGGTTGCAAGCTTCACGAGCCTGGAAGAAGATGTCGGGGTTCTGAGCAGTACCGCGGAGAACGGGGTGTTCAGGGTTGATAGCTCTGTTACGGAATGCCTGAATGGAATCCATGTCAACAAGCTCAGCAACGTCAGCCTTGTCCCAAGTTTCGATCTTCTGAATTTCGTGAGAGGTTCTGAAACCGTCGAAGAAGTGCAAGAAGGGAACTCTTGACTTGATGGTAGCAAGGTGAGAGATGGTACCGAGGTCCATAACTTCCTGAGGGTTGGTGGAGCACATCATTGCAAAACCGGTCTGACGGCAAGCATAAACGTCGGAATGATCGCCGAAGATGTTAAGAGCGTGAGATGCAACGCAACGTGCGGATACGTGAATTACGCAAGGCAAAAGTTCACCTGCAATCTTATACATGTTGGGGATCATCAAGAGAAGACCCTGAGAAGCAGTATAAGTGGTGGTGAGAGCGCCTGCAGCCAAGGAACCGTGAACGGTACCTGCAGCACCAGCTTCGGACTGCATTTCTGCAACGCGAACGGGCTGGTCGAAGATGTTAGTCTGGCCCTTTGCAGACCAAGCATCAGTAACCTCAGCCATTACTGAGGAGGGAGTGATGGGATAGATAGCAGCGACTTCTGTAAACGGGTATGCAGCCCATGCAGCAGCGTTGTTACCATCCATGGTTTTCATTTTTCTTGCCATAGTTATCTCCTTATCTTTTTGTAATGAAGATTTGAAACGTTATGACAAACGCATAACTTTACAGATACCATATTAGCATAACCGACTGCTTTTGTAAATAGTTTATACGCGAAAAAAATTGAGAATTTTTTCACAATCTCGCCCTAAAAGGAAGCTCGTCAGCCGACATCTTCCTTTGTCACCTAAGCCTTGCCAAAAGCATAAATTATAAAAGGACGGCATTGCCGTCCCCGAACAAGCTTTAAAGGAGATTTTTATAATGGCAAATTGTAATTGTAACGGTACAAACAACAATTCAAACGGTTGTGCAAACAATAACGTTACTCCCACAACAACCTATGTAACGGCATCGGGTTGCGGATGCGATAACCGCAGACCTATGCCTCCCATGCCGCCCATTTATCCCCCCATGCCTCCCATGCCGGGACCTTGCTGCTGCATCGGCCCCGAAGGCCCCCAGGGACCTCAGGGTCCCGTTGGTCCTCAAGGTCCTCAGGGTCCCGTTGGCCCTGCAGGTCCTCAGGGTGCAACAGGCGCAACAGGCGCAACGGGTGCAACAGGTGCTACCGGTGCACCCGGTCCTGTGGGACCTATCGGCCCTTCGGGTGCAGAAGGCCCTCAGGGTCCCGTTGGCCCCGCAGGCCCTCAGGGACCTACCGGCGCAACAGGTCCTCAGGGTGAACCCGGCCCTGCAGGCGAGGACGCTATCAGCGCTTATGCTTATATTTATAACACCGTCGAGCAGGACGTTGCAGTTGAAGAGGCAGTAGATTTCAACTCTGCAGGCCCTATTTCCGACGGCTTCACCTTCACGGCAACAGAAGGCACCATCACTATCGAAGAAGCAGGCGTTTATTTGGTATTTATCCGTGTTATCGGTGCAATTTCCAACCAGTTTGCAGTTGCTCTTAACGGAACGGCAGTTCCCGGTGGAACGTTTGCATCGGGTGCTATCGAGGCTGTAACCTCAGGCATGGTGATCATCGAGGCAGATGCAGGTGACGAGATCAGCGTTATCAACCACACATCAACGGGCACGGTAACCTTGCCCGAAGAGGTTGGCGGAACAGCAGAAGTCAACAACGCACAGCTTGTGATTTTGCGTTTGGCATAATGCTTGATGGGGCGGCCACGCAGGGTCGCTTCTAAGAAAGAAAAACATTTTTTAAATTTTCAAAATTCGGGGCTTCGCCTCGAATTTTGCTCCTTAATTGGCGCAGCCGCGATGAAGTCGCGGCGTGAGCGCGAGCGAAGCCGATGCAGGAAGGGATAATTTAAGGGGAACCCGTTCGGGGTTCCCCTTAAAATTCTATTAAAACAGTTTCTCGGGGTAAGCGCCGTTTGCATGAAGCTCGCGGAGCTTGTTTTCAACGTCTTCCTTGTCAGCCTTATAGGTCATGCCGAACCACTTGTCAGTTGAGGGGACAGACTTTACTGTCAGCTCGCCCGAGTTGATCATATCGCCAACCATTGTGGGAAGCAGGCACTCTGCCTTGATCTGATCGGGGGTGAGAGCCTTAAGGAAATCTTCAAAATACTTAGTCATATTTTCAAGAGTTTCGGGATTGAAGCCCCAGAAATTCATCGAAACCTCGGCATCAGGGTCAACCTCGCCCTTGGGGCAAACGATCTTTTCACCATCAGGAACGATTCCGCCCGTTTCGTCAACCTTCACGAGCAAGCCGTTTTCAACCTTGCAGATGCCGCGGGTAACAGCGCCGTTTTCACTGACGGTGTTCTTTAAAATATAGGGAACGATTGCGGCTTCGCCTGCTCCTGAAATGTTTTCAAGAATGCTATACATGATCTTATAAGCCTCTGCGCCATAATAATCGTCGGCGTTGATGGTTGCAAAAGGCTCGGTAAGATAATCCTTTGCGCACAAAACAGCGTGAGTTGTGCCGAAAGGCTTTTCACGGTCAGAGGGGACAGTATACCAATCGGGGAGCTTTGTAAAGTCCTGAACGGCATACTCAACCTTAACCAAGTTTTCGATCTTCTTGCCGATGTTTTCTTTAACTGTAGGAATCATTTCCTCTTTTAAAATGAATACTACCTTTGTAAAGCCTGCCTTGATAGCGTCATAGATGGAATATTCCATAAGCATTTCGCCGTTGGGGCCAACGTTAGATATCTGCTTGTCGCCGCCGAAGCGAGAGCCAAGACCTGCTGCAAGTATCAAAAGTGTTGCGTTCATAAAATAACCTTCTTTCGATGGAGTAAACTATTTCTATATCAATTTTATCACAAAATCTTAACTCGTGCAATATTTATTTAGCTTTATCGCTTAAAAGGTTTAAAGCGTAAAGGCATTACGCTTGACAACGCTTTAGCACAGTGATATAATCACACCATATTATAATAGGGAATAGTGTTTTATTTTTGCCCTGTTTCTTTAAAAATCAGCCGAAAGGAAGTTATAGAAATGATTGTAATTTTGAAGCGAAACGTTGACCAAATGCAGCTTGAGCGCCTTATCACGTGGCTTAAGTCTTCGGGCGTGGACGTTCACACCTCTGTCGGTCAGTCTCACACGATTTTAGGCCTTATCGGTAACACTCAGCACATCGACGTTGACCTTATCAATCAGCTTGATATAGTTGAATCCGTTCGTCGTGTGCAAGAACCTTATAAGAATGCAAACCGCAAATTTCACCCCAACGATACAGTAATCAAAATTAATGACAGCGTTTCCATTGGCGGCGGAAACTTAACCATCATTGCAGGCCCTTGCTCGGTTGAATCGGAAGAGCAGATATGCGCGATTGCCGAGGCTGTTAAGAAAAGCGGTGCAAATCTTTTGCGCGGCGGCGCATACAAGCCCAGAACCTCGCCTTATTCCTTCCAGGGCTTAAGAACTGAAGGACTTCGTCTGCTTTCATTGGCAAAAAAACACACCGGCCTTCCCATTGTCACTGAAATTATGGATATAAGCCAGCTTGACGGCTTTGATGACGTTGACGTTATTCAGGTTGGTGCGAGAAATATGCAAAACTTCGAGCTTTTAAAGGCTTTGGGCACAACAAGAAAGCCCATTTTGCTCAAGCGCGGACTTTCCTCGACCTATGAAGAGCTTTTGATGAGCGCTGAATACATCATGGCAGGCGGCAACGATCAGGTCATGCTTTGCGAGCGCGGCATCAGAACATTCGAGACTTATACAAGAAACACCCTTGACGTTGCGGCGATCCCTGTTTTAAAACAGCTTTCTCACTTGCCCGTCATCATCGACCCCAGCCATTCGGCAGGCAAGTCGGCACTTGTTTCGCCTTTGTCCTGCGCTGCAGTTGCCGCAGGAGCTGACGGACTTATTGTCGAGGTTCACAACGATCCTGCTCACGCACTTTGCGACGGCCCTCAGTCGATAAGACCTGATACGTTTGATGCTTTGGTAAAGAAGCTTAACGTTATCAAGGAAGCCACAAGATAATGACTGTCGGAGTGGTTGGATTGGGCCTTATAGGTGGCTCAATTGTAAAAAGTGCGCGTAAATATACTGAAAGTATAATTTTTGGCACTGATTTAGATAAAAACACGCTTGAAAAAGCAATTTCAGAGGGGACACTTAACGGCGAGCTTACCCCGCAAAACATGGGCGATTGCGACATCGTTATGGTTGCGATCCCTCCCGTTGCGACGAAAAAGTGGATCGAAGCCAACGCCGAAAATTTAACGGGCACAACACTTGTTGACCTTTGCGGTGTTAAGAGGTTTATTTGTGACGTTGCTCAGCCTCTTGCCAAAAAGCACGGTTTCACGTTTGTCGGCGGTCACCCAATGGCAGGCAAGGAAGTCTCGGGCTATGAAAATGCATCGGCAGACCTTTTTAACAACGCCTCGATGATACTGACCCCCGAGGATGTGTCTGACGAAAAGGTTGAATGGTTGAAGAGCTTCTTTTTAAGTCTTGGCTTTGGACGAGTAACTCTTTCAACTCCCGATGAACACGATGCGATAATTTCCTATACCTCTCAGCTTGCGCACATAGCATCGAATGCTTATATAAAATCACCCTCGGCACAAAGGCAGATGGGCTTCTCGGCAGGAAGCTATAAGGACCTGACCCGTGTAGCAAAGCTTGATGCCGAGCTTTGGACAGAGCTTTTTTCCTGCAACCGTGATTACGTTACCGATGAGCTTAGGGTTCTCATCGAAAATTTAAATGAATATTTGCAGGCGCTTGAAGCGCATGACGATAAGATTTTGCGTCAGCTTTTGCAAAAGGGAAGAGAGCTGAAGCTGTCGGCAGATAAATAGGCGCGCCGAAGGTGCGCGTGAACGCGAGGCGTGGTTTTGCGGCGGCAAAACGAGCGCCGACACCTTATTTTCACACGAAAGGTTTTTAATTTATGGCAAGTGTTATCAACGTTGAAGCAAACAAAAAATATGATGTTGTTGTCGGAGCAGGTCTTTTAAACCGTTGCGGCGAGATGATAAAGGATATAACCGGTGTTTGCCGTGCCGCTGTTATCACCGACTCGAACGTTTCAAGACTTTATTTAAACAGAGTGTTGAAAAGCTTGAACAGCTCTGGCTTTGATGCCGAAGGCTTTGAATTCAAAGCAGGCGAAAGCTCGAAGAATATTGAGACACTTTCCGAAATTTTAGAGTTTTTGGCGGCAAATAATTACACCCGTTCAGACATAATCGTTGCACTCGGCGGCGGTGTTGTGGGTGATATTGCAGGCTTTGCCGCAGCAGTATATTTAAGAGGGGTGCGCTTTGTTCAGCTTCCCACGACAATGCTTGCAATGGTCGATTCCTCGGTTGGTGGAAAGACAGGCATCGACTTAACCTCGGGAAAGAATTTAGCAGGTGCTTTTTATCAGCCCGAGATAGTTCTTGCTGACACTGACACCATTAAAACTCTTGATAGAGAAGAGCTTGCAAACGGTTACGCTGAAGCTATTAAATACGGTGCGATTTTTGATAAACAGCTTTTCGAGCTTTTTGATGATGATATCGACGATGCAACGCTTGAGCTTGCGATTGCAAAATGTATTGAACACAAGGCAAGAGTCGTTAAAAACGACGAGTTCGACCATGGCGAAAGAAAGCTTCTTAATTTGGGCCACACCATCGGACACGCTATCGAAAACTGCTCGGGATATACCATTTCTCACGGTCACGCCGTTGCAATGGGCATGGCAATGATAGCAAGAGCCTGTGAAAAAATGGGCAAGTGCGAGATCGGCACCGCAAAAAGAATCGAAAATATGCTCATAAAGCACAATTTGCCCATCGATTGCCCTCCTTACGAGGATAAAGAGCTTTACTTTGCCGCATTGGGCGACAAAAAGCGCGAGGGCGGATATATCACCCTTATAATCCCCGGAAAAATAGGCGAAAGCGTTTTATATAAAGAAAAGGTTGAAAACCTTATAAATTACATCTCCCTTGGAAAGAAGGGCGAATAAGTGAATTTAAAACTTAAACCGACTAAGCTTTTGGGCGAAGTCTCCGCTATCGGCTCAAAGTCGGACATACACAGACTGCTTATTTTAAGCGCACTTTCCGACACCGAAACTTTTATCGAGGGCGTTACGGAAAGCGACGATATTTTGGCAACAGCAGGCTGCCTTAACTCATTGGGAGCGCAGGTTGAAATTAACGGGAGAGAGGCAAAAGTCACTCCTTTTAAAAAGGCAAATTGCGGCATCACCCTTGATTGCGGCGAATCAGGCTCAACATTTCGGTTTTTGCTTCCCGTTGCGGCGGCAGTTTCTGAAAAAGTTAGCTTTATCGGCTCGGGAAGATTGCCAATGCGCCCGATCGGCGAGCTTGTTGATGCAATGAAAGCAAACGGAACACACTTTTCAAGCGATAAGCTTCCGCTTACAGTTTCGGGAGGGCTTAAAGCAGGAATTTACACCCTGCCCGGAAACGTCAGCTCGCAGTATATTTCAGGACTTTTGATGGCACTTTCGGTGACCGAGGGCGAAAGCGAGATAGTTCTATCCTCGCCCCTTGAATCAGAGTCATACGTTAAGATGACCATATCCTCGCTTGAATTATTCGGCGCAAAAGTTATCAAGACCGAAGCAGGCTATAAGGTCAAGAGCAAGAGAGCCCTTACCTCACCAAAGAGGATATTAGCTGACGGCGACTGGTCGAACGCTTCGTTTTTCATCTGTGCAGGAGCGATCGGCGGAAATACTGCAGTTTCGGGGCTTGATCAAAACTCTGTTCAGGGTGACAAAAAGGTTATTAAAATGCTTAAGAGCTTTGGCGCAAGCGTTTCGTTTGAAAACGGCACCGTTAGGGCATTAAAATCAAAGCTTTCCGGCACGAAAATTGACCTTACCGATACGCCGGATATGCTTCCCATAATGGCTGTTGTTGCAAGCTGTGCCGAGGGTGAGACCGAATTTTTCGGTGCAAAAAGATTAAGACTTAAAGAAAGCGACCGCTTGCAAACGGTTGCAAACACGATAAATTCCCTTGGAGGATGTGCCGAGGTGCTTCCCGACGGGCTTATGGTTTATCCCAAAAGGCTTTCGGGCGGAGAGGTTGACGGATGCGGCGACCACAGAATAGTAATGGCAGCGGCGATCGCGTCGTCGATATGCGACGGTGAGGTTATAATTAAAGGAGCCGAGGCTGTAAATAAATCATATCCCAAGTTTTTCGAGGATTTTAAAAAGCTTGGCGGAAATTTTGAAGAGATCTGATTTTTCATTCAAACGAATCGAGGTGTTAAAATGTCATCAACAACAGGCAAAAAACTTAAGATTTCAGTATTCGGTGAATCTCACGGAGAGGCTGTCGGCGTTGTTATCGATGGGCTTCCCGCAGGATTTAAGATAGATCTTTTAGAGCTTGAGCGATTTATGAAGCGCCGTGCTCCGGGAGGGCGACTTGCAACCCCCAGAAAAGAAGAGGACAAGCCAAAATTTTTGTCGGGGCTTTTAGATGGCGTTACAACGGGCTTCCCCTTGTGTGCGATAATTGAAAATAATAACACCCGTTCAGGTGACTATAAATTCAAGGACACACCCCGTCCTTCTCACGCTGATTATACAGCGGCAATAAAATACGGCGGCAATGCCGATATGCGAGGGGGAGGACACTTTTCAGCAAGACTTACAGCGCCCATCTGCATCGCGGGAGGAATCGCCAAGCAGATCTTAGAGGATAAGGGAATATACGTCGGCGCACATTTAAAGAGCGTTGGCAATGTTTGCGATGCTGATTTTCCGCTTTACCCTGAAAAGTGGCTGTTTGACGACGTTGCAAAAAAAGAGCTTGCCGTTATAAACACCGCGGTTATCGAGGATATGGTTAAAGTTATCGAATCGGCAAGAGCTGAGGGGGATTCGGTTGGCGGAGTTGTCGAGTGCTCTGTCATCGGCGTTCCTGCAGGATTGGGCGAGCCGATGTTTGACGGAATTGAAAACTGCCTTGCAAAGAACCTTTTTGCCGTTCCTGCGGTTAAGGGAGTTGAATTTGGCTCGGGCTTTGAAGGCTCGAAGCTCTTTGGCTCGCAAAATAACGACGAATTTTGCATTACCGAGGGCAAAATATCAACCAAAACAAACAACGCAGGCGGAATTTTGGGTGGGATCACAACCGGAATGCCCATCGTGTTGCGCGCGGCATTAAAGCCAACACCGTCGATATCAAAACCTCAGCAAACGCTTGATATCAGCACCGGCGAGGAGACCGTCCTTGAAATCAAGGGCAGACACGACCCTTGCGTGGCTGTAAGAGCAGTTCCCGTCATCGAAGCCGTGACGGCACTTACACTTTTGGATATTATTTTAGAGGGTTAAAATGGACTTAAAGGATATAAGAAATAAAATAGATGGGATCGACGAGAAGCTTTTGCCCCTTTTTTTAGAGAGAATGGAGCTTTCGAAGGCTGTTGCCGAATATAAAAAGGAAAACAATCTTTCGATTCTTAACGAAACCCGCGAGCAAGAAATATTAAAGAGCGTGATGGAAAAGTCGGGCGAGGATATGGGGCTTTATGCTTGCAGATTATACTCTGCTATATTTGAGCTTAGCCGCGAATATCAGGCAAAACTTATTTTTGAAAGCTCGGACGATAAATAGCAACAGTGAAATGTTAAGGAATCCTTCCCTTAAAGGGGAAGGAATTTCCATACAAAGAGGTGAGATCCATGTCTAAAATCTACGGTCTTTTGGGCGAAAAGCTTTCGCACAGCTTGTCGGTGCCGATCCATAACGAGCTTGGCAACTTAGACTATAAGCTTTATGAGCTTAAAGAACCCGAGCTTGAGGGGTTTTTGCGTCAAGCAAACCTTGGCGGCGTGAACGTCACCATCCCCTATAAGCAGGCTGTAATGCCTTTTTTAGACGAGATATCCGAAGAAGCACTTGCTATTGGTGCCGTGAATACCATTGTCAACCGCGGTGGCAGGCTTTATGGCTATAACACTGACAAGGACGGCTTTTTGTATATGGTCAAAAAGTCGGGGATAGAGATCAAAAACAAAAAAGTTATGATCTTGGGCAACGGCGGAACCTCGAAAACAGCAAAATACTGTTCAGAAATCCTCGGAGCAAAGGATATAGTAATAATCGGCAGAAAAGACAATAATCCCGAAACGCTTTCTCGTCACACCGACACTGAGGTTATAATCAACTGCACGCCCGTTGGAATGAAGCCGAATTATATTAATTCTCCCGTTGAGCTGAGTGATTTTCCTTTGTGCGAGGGTGTTATCGACGTTATATACAACCCTCTTCGCACCAAGCTTATAATGGACGCCGAAGCTAAGGGAATAAAGCACATCGGCGGACTTGTGATGCTTACGGCTCAGGCGAAAAAGGCACACGAATATTTCTTCGATACCATCGTTTCAGACGATTTCTCCCAAAAATGTGCCGAAAAGCTTTGGGAACAAAACGAAAACATTGCTCTTGTGGGAATGCCCGGAAGCGGAAAGACCACGGTGGGCAAGCTTTTGGCAAGACTTTCGGGAAAAGAATATATCGAGCTTGACGAGGAGATTGTTAAAGCCGCAGGCAAGCCTATTCCTGAAATATTTGCTTCAGTCGGCGAGGATGGCTTTAGAAAGATAGAGCACGAGGTGCTGCGTGAAGCCTCTAGAAAAAACGGTGTTATCATCATCACCGGCGGCGGAGCTGTCACGAGAGAGGAAAACTATTATCCTTTGCACCAAAACTCTCGCATATATGAAATAAGGCGCGATATAGAGCTTTTGGCGACAAAGGGCAGACCCCTTTCCGCAGGCGGAATCGACAAGCTTAAAGAAATGTATGAGATAAGAAAGCCGATGTATGAGCGCTTTGCAGACAAAAGCATTGAAAATACGGATATAGAAAAAACGGCATCAGCCATTTGGGAGGATTTTTGTGAAAATTCTTGTTATTAACGGGCCGAATCTTAATATGCTCGGCATCCGCGAGCCTGAAATATACGGCCACGCAACCTATAACGACCTCTGCAACATGATAAAAGCAAAAGCGGACGAGATGAACATTACAGTCGAGCTTTATCAGTCGAATCACGAGGGTGACTTGGTGGATAAGATTCAAGAGGCTTATGGCAACGCCGACGGCATCGTCATCAATCCCGGAGCCTACACTCACACAAGCGTGGCGCTTTTGGATGCGGTCAAGTCGGTAGGCATCCCCACGGTCGAGGTTCACATTTCCGACCCCGACACAAGAGAGGATTTCAGACGGGTTTCATATATCCGCCTTGCCTGCGTTGCCACCGTTAAAGGCAAGGGCTTTGAGGGATATTTGGAAGCAATGGAGATGTTGGTGAGAGGATAAAAGAAAAAACCGCCCGATTGGGCGGTTTTTCATCGGTAACTTGGATAAATAAAAACAAAAGGGGCTTAAAGCCCCTTTTTTAATGTGTGACAGGATTCTGAACCTAATTTTTCGCCCACACTATGCTTGCAAATACAACACAGCAAAGCGAAAAATAGCAGTTTGCTTCGCAAACTGGAGGTTCTTCATCGGTAACTTGGATAAATAAAAACAAAAAGGGGCATAAAGCCCCTTTTGTTTTTACTGGTCGAGGTGACAGGATTCGAACCTGCGGCTTCCACGTCCCGAACGTGGCGCTCTACCAAACTGAGCCACACCTCGATATATTGCCAAAGCATTATAGCACATCTTTTGGGTTTTGTAAACACTAAATTTAAAACATTTTAGGAAAGAAATCAGCAAAAGCAGTTCCACCGTTGAATTGACAAGACGTTCAAAGCGTACTATAATAATAGTATCCTATATTATCAGCACGGAGGGACGTTTTTATGAGACACAACTGCACAAACTGCGGCAACCGATTTGAAGGCGACGTTTGTCCCGAGTGCGGCACAAAATTGCCAAACAAAAAGGCTTCGCGTGCGGCTGCGATAAGCAAGTTCGAAACAGGCCCCGATATCCCCAAGCTTAGCGACGAGCAGCGCCAAAAGAACAAGCGCGCATTTTATATAATGTGTGCCTTGGGTGCTTTGCTTGTGATCTTCGTTTTGTGGAGAAACGGATACCTCGGCGGAAACAAATATGAATCCGTGATAGAGAATTATTTTGTCTCCATCTGCGAAAGCGATTTTGATAAATACGTTTCTTCCCAGCCGGAGAGGATAGCGAATGGACATATAACCGGTCTTGAAACCTTGGGTTATGAAAAAGAACAGTATATGAGCGAGCTTTATGCCGATTATTTTGCAGAATTCGGCGCCGACATGAGCGTGACGCTTGAGATCGGAAACAGCAAGGCTCCTGAAACTGTTGTGGTGAACTATTTCCTGCGCTCCTATACCGAGATATATGGCGAGGAGCTTGAATATACCAGCTTTTTAGAGGTTCCCGTGACTGCAACCTTTGCAGGCTCGGTAAGCAAAGACGTGATCGAGTTTGACTGCTTTGTTATGAAATCTAAGGGCAAGTGGTATATCGTCGGCTGTGATTACGCAACCGAAGAGGTTACAGAGTAAGCTTCTTTATCATAAGAAAGCCGGCTGAGAGATAAAATCGCCAAAAACGTTGAAAAAACCTTAAAAAACCCGCAAAATCAAGCAAAAAAGGGCTTGACAGCGGGTTTTCTTTGTGTTATGATGATTCTACCTCTTTGCGAGGTCTTTTTTTGGTGCGCCTATTTTTAAATAGCACCGCAAAAAGAACTTGCAAATCGTCCACAGTGGCGGCGGTGTAAATTCATGCGGCGGGCAGTTGCCGCAGGCTTTGATCTCACGGAGGGAGGCAGTCCCGTAAAATCGGGCGGTATCGGTCTTAGACCGATGGACAGCGTTTTTGTGTTACCCGCAAAAACGTAAATTTCGTCAGGAGGTGCCGAAAATGAGGGTTAAGATTATTATGGCATGCACAGAGTGCAAGCAGAGAAACTACAACACCAAAAAGAACAAGAAGAATGACCCTGACAGACTTGAAATGAACAAGTATTGCAAGTTCTGCAGGAAGCACACTCTTCACAAAGAAACTAAGTAAGGGAGCGACGTGAAAATGAGCGACACAAAAGTTAAAAAGACTAACAAAGTCGTTAAGTTTTTCAAGGATCTCGTCAGCGAGACCAAGAAGGTCGTATGGCCCAGCAAAAAGCAGGTTCTTAACAACACCGGCGTCGTTTTGGTTGTTTGTCTTCTTTGCGGCGCAGGACTCTTTTGCACAGACTGGGTATTCAGTCTTATCATGAAGCTTTTGACAGGTACTTTCTAAGTACAAGCCCAAAAGCTCACATCAAAGAGCATTCAGGTCTTGCTGCCTGAAATTCGCAGTTAAGAAAGGATAGTGACAGTTAATGAGCGAAAGCGCAAAGTGGTATGTTGTTCACACCTATTCCGGCTACGAGAACAAGGTGGCGCAAAATATTGAAAAGGTTGTTGAAAACCGCAAGCTTCACGATACTATCCAGCAGGTTCGTGTTCCCATCGAGATCGTTGAGGAAACCGATTCTAAGGGTAATAAGAAAGAAGCTGAAAGCAAGCTTTTCCCCAGCTATGTGTTAGTTAAAATGGTAATGACAGACGAATCCTGGTATATCGTAAGAAATACCAGAGGGGTTACCGGCTTCGTCGGCCCCGGATCAAAGCCTGTTCCGCTTACCGATAAGGAAGTGGCAGCCTTGGGCGTTGACGTCAGAAAGGTTGCAACCAGCGTTAACTTTAAGGTTGACGACGAGGTTACCGTTTTGGGAGGACCGTTCGACGGTTGGGTTGGCACAGTTAAGGCCATCAACCTCGAAGATCAGACTGTTGACATCGTTGTTTCGATGTTCGGCAGAGAAACCCCTGCAACACTTTCCGTAACACAGGTTAAAAAGTTTGAAGGATAAGCAAAAAACGTTTTAAAATCGCCCGAAAAGATATGGGCGTAAGTGGGAGAGCCGAAAAAATTTATGGCGGCTCGCCTTTACCACAATAATGGAGGTCAATAATTTATGGCACAGAAGGTCACAGGCATCATCAAGCTTCAGATCCCTGCCGGTAAAGCAACTCCGGCACCCCCGGTTGGCCCTGCACTCGGTCAGCACGGCGTTAACATTATGGCATTCACCAAGGACTTTAATGAAAGAACCAAGAACGACATGGGTCTTATCATCCCTGTAGTTATCACAGTATATGCTGACCGTTCGTTCACTTTCATCACCAAGACTCCTCCGGCTGCAGTTCTTATCAAGAAGGCTTGCGGTATCGAGAGCGGTTCCGGTGTTCCCAACAAGACTAAGGTAGCAACCATCACCAAGGATCAGATAAGAGCAATTGCCGAGCAGAAGCTTCCCGACCTCAACGCAGCATCCGTCGAAGCTGCAATGAGCATGATCGCAGGAACAGCTCGTTCAATGGGCGTAGTAGTAGCTGATTGATAGCAATTAGTCCGACATAACGGACGTGTTAAGTGGGAGGAATATCCTTTTCCGCTAAACCGTATCGGCACAAGGTGTGCGATGCGGTGCCACCACTATATATACGAAGGAGATTTTATAATAATGAAACACGGAAAGAAATATGTTGACGCCCTTAAGGTCGTTGACAAGACTAAGCTCTATGATTCTAACGAGGCTGTTGAGCTCGCTAGCCAGAATGCTAAGGCAAAGTTCGATGAAACCATCGAAGTTCATATTCGTTTGGGTGTTGACTCCCGTCACGCTGACCAGCAGGTTCGTGGCGCAGTTGTTTTGCCCAACGGTACAGGTAAGACTGTAAGAGCACTCGTTTTCTGTAAGGAAGACAAGTACGAAGCAGCTAAGGAAGCAGGCGCTGAATATGTTGGCGGTTTGGAATTCGTTGATAAGATCATGAAGGAAAACTGGCTCGACTTCGACGTTGTAATCGCTTCTCCCGACATGATGGGCGTTGTTGGTCGTTTGGGTAAGGTTTTGGGCCCCCGTGGCTTGATGCCTACACCTAAGGCAGGTACCGTAACTCCTGACGTTGCTAAGGCTGTTGCTGAAGCAAAGGCAGGTAAGATCGAATACCGTCTTGACAAGACTAACATCATCCACTGCCCCATCGGCAAGGCTTCTTTCGGAACCGAAAAGCTTGCTGAAAACTTCAACACCTTGGTTGACGCAGTTATCAAGGCTAAGCCTGCTGCTGCAAAGGGCCAGTACCTTAAGTCTATCGTAGTTTCCTCTACAATGGGCGTTGGTATCAAGGTTAACACTGCTAAGTACGGCGTTTAATTTTTCGCAAGAAAATTAAACAAACACCCTCGCTTTTTGAAAAGCAGAGGGTAAAATCGGGGTCACCCCCACAAACATGGTCATTATTTCAAGCAGTTTGAAAGTTTTGCTTGACAAACTGCTTGAAATGTGATATAAACTATATGCAATCGTTTCTTAAGACAGTTGGTTTCGGCTTGCCGAGTAAATCCCACCGAGGAAAAGATAAAAAAGTTTAATGCTTTTAACGTCCTTTCTTCGCGTCTTTGTGCGAAAAAGGATTTTTTCTTTATATAACGAAACGAAGGCATAAAATCTAACTGTAAGAGGTGAAAAAAATGCCCAACGAATTGGTTCTTAACCAGAAGAAGGCTAAGGTTGAGGAGCTCAGCGAACTCCTTAAGTCCTCTGTTGCCGGTGTGTTGGTTGACTACAGCGGTATCTCCGTTGAAGACGACACCAAGCTCAGAAAGGAACTTCGTGAAGCTGGCGTTAAGTATAGCGTTGAAAAGAACACTCTCTTGAGATTCGCTATGAACAACACCGGTTACGAAGGACTTACCGACGTACTTAACGGCACAACTGCTTTGGCTGTTTCCGAAAACGACGAAACTGCTGCAGCAAGAATCCTTGGTAAGTACGCTGAAACTCACGAAAACTTCAAGCTTAAGGCAGGCTTTGTTGGTTCTGAGGTTTATGATGCAAACGGCGTTATGGCTTTGTCCAAGATTCCTTCCAAGGAAGTTCTTTTGGCTCAGCTCGTCGGTTCCTTGCAGGGCCCCATCCAGAAGCTCGCTGCAACACTCGATGCACTTGCTACCAAGCTCGAAGAAGAAGCTGCTTAATATTAAAGCACTTCAATCCACCGCTGCATAGGGCAGCACTCGCCGCATGACGGCACAATAAAACAAAAAAATAACATAATTTAAAGGAGATTAATATCATGGCTTCTGAAAAGATTTTGAAATTTGTAGAAGACGTTAAGGCACTTTCCGTTCTTGAACTTAAGGAACTCGTAGACGCAATCCAGGAAGAATTCGGCGTAACCGCTGCTATCGCTGCTGCTCCCGCTGCTGGCGGTGCTGCTCCTGCTGCTGAAGAAAAGACTGAATTCGACGTAGTTCTCGTTTCCTTCGGCGACAGCAAGATGGGCGTTATCAAGGCTGTTAAGGACATCCTCGGCCTCGGCCTTAAGGAAGCTAAGGAAGCAGTTGAAGCTGCTCCTAAGGCTCTTAAGGAAGGCGTTTCCAAGGCTGAAGCTGACGAGCTCAAGGAAAAGCTCGAAGCTGCTGGCGCAACTATCGAACTCAAGTAATTCAAGCTTAAAGTTAGATTTAAAAAGACCATCCGATTGGATGGTCTTTTTTTATGTGTCGGGAAAACCCCGCACGGATTTTATTGCTTTTTAATGTTTTAACTATTCACTATCGCCCAAGCCTTTAAAATTGCTATCTGTGTTTTCGAATCGGGGATCTCATCGCGCATAACCATCTGATAAGCCTCTTTCAAAGGGATCTTCACAACGTCCACAAATTCATCCTCGTCAAGATGCTGAGTGTGGAAGCTAAGCCCGCGTGCAAGATACATATAAATGATCTCGGTGTTATAGGCAACGGTGGGATAAAGCTTGCCAAGGGGGATGATCTCATCAGCCTTGGCGCCAACCTCTTCAGAAAGCTCGCGGATTCCACATTCTAATGGGTCTTCGCCCGGCTCGCGTTTGCCTGCAGGAATCTCAAGCAAAACCGAAGCGAACGGATATCTAAACTGTTTAACAAACAAAACGTTACCCTCGTCATCTAAAGGCAAAACGCACACGCCGCCCGAATGATGCACAACCTCGCGATAAGCGGTCTCGCCGTTTTCCAAAAGCGCTGTGTCACGGGTGAGCTTTAAAATCTTACCGTCATAAATAAGCTCGCTCGAGAGCTTTTTTTCATATAAGTGGTCCATTCTCAGCTTCTCCTTGTTTTTATAGCACTTACATATACCTCAGCACTGCAACAACTCTGCCCAAGATAGAGACTTCGTCCAAGATGATAGGCTCCATGGCGTCGTTTTCGGGCTGAAGGCGGAAGTGTCTATCCTCTTTATAAAAACGCTTAACGGTTGCCTCCTCGTTATCCACAAGGGCAACAACGATGTCGCCGTTTTCGGCATAAGGTGTCTGCTCAACGATAACGGTGTCGTCGTCCAAAATTGCGGCGTTGATCATCGATTCACCTCTGACTTTTAAAGCAAAAAGCTTGCCGTCATAGTGCTTTTTGGGCTTGAAGCTTAAATAACCCTCGATCTCCTCGATCGCGGTGATGGGCTTGCCTGCGGCTACAGTTCCCAAAACGGGGACCTTCACGTTATCGTCACCTGCAAGCTTTATAGAACGGTTAAGGTTGTTGCCCTGCTTTTCCAAAAGGCCTGCTGCTACAAGCTTTTCGATAGCTCTGTGCGCTGTCGAGGTCGAGCTGAAGCCAAGCTCGGCACAAATTTCACGAACAGATGGTGTGTAACCCTCTCCTATACGCTGCTTTATAAATTCGTAAACGCTCTTATCCTTTTCGCTAAGTGCCATTGCTTAATACTTCCTTTCCTCTAGTTTTTTAGCCAAGCTTTTTGCAACCTTGTATATATCTCCGCAGCCAAGGGTGATCATAAGGTCGCCTTCCTTCGCTTCCTTTAAAAGATATTCAACGCAATCATCAAATTCGGGCGTTAAAACACAGCCCTTGATCTTTGCCTGCAAGTCGCTTGAGTGAATGTTATAAGTGTTTTTCTCGCGTGAGCCCATGATTTCGGTCAAAACTGTTAAATCAGCAACCGACAATGCCTTTGCAAAATCGTCAAGAAGCATTGCAGTGCGCGAATAGGTAAAGGGCTGGTGAACCGCAATAAGCCGTTTAAATCCAAGCTTTTTGGCGGCATTAAGGGTTACCATGATCTCGGCGGGGTGGTGGGCATAGTCGTCAACGATAGTGACACCCTTAACCTCGGCGATCTTTTCAAAGCGCCTTACAGCGCCCATAAAATTGTCAAGTCCCGTTCTTATGCCATCGATCGGCGCGCCAACGTAAATAGCCGAGGCGATAGCGGCAAGAGCATTTAAAACGTTATGCTCGCCGGGAACGTGAAGCTTGAAAATTCCAAGCGATTTGCCTTTATAAAAAGCCTCAAACTCGGTCAAAAGTCCGTTTACGCAGAGGATCTTTGCGCTGTAATCGTTAGTCTCGCTCCAGCCGAAGGTAATCTTTTCTTTGTCGATGGCGTTAACAACCTCGACAGTATTTTCGTCGTCGCCGTTATAGATGATGCATTTTGTGGCGTTATTTGCAAACTTTTTAAAGGATGCCTTTAAGTTGTCGAGGGTTTTGAAGTAATCAAGATGGTCCTCGTCGATATTTAAAATAACGGCAATGTCGGGGAAGAGCTTTAAAAAGGTATCTACAAATTCGCAGGATTCGCAAACCATAATATCGCTCTTTCCTGCTAATCCCGAGCCGCCGATAGACTTAAGCTTTCCGCCGATAACGCAGGAGATATCAAGCTTCGAGTCGATCAAAATTTGTGTGAGCATGGCGCTTGTCGTGGTCTTTCCGTGGGTGCCCGAGATGCAAACAGCTCTTTCAAACTCGTCGGTTATAACGCCCAAAAGGTCGCATCTTTCAACGACCACCGCACCCGATTCATATGCTGCGATAAGCTCAGGGTTATCTGCCATGATTGCGGCGGTGTATACGATAAGATCAGCCCCTAAAACGTTTTCGGCGCGCTGGCCCATGAAAACGGTTATGCCCATGTCGCGAACGGCCTGCAGGGTTTCGGTCTCGTTATTGTCAGAGCCGGTGAGGAAAAATCCGCGAGAGTGCAATATCTGCGCCAACGGATACATTCCCGAACCGCCGATGCCGATGAAATGTATATGCTTAGAGTTTTTTAAAACTTGTTTTAATTCTTTTGCGTTCATATATAAAACCTCTTTTTAAGCGAGCGTTACACCTTGGAGCTGAGCCGCCGCGAGCAAGGCGAGCGGCAAGCGAGGAGCAAAGTGTAGTGCGAGCGGTGTTTGCGAACTTATGTTTACATTAAGTATATTACATTTCGGTAAAAAAATAAACACCTTTTTGAATAATTTCTTATAAAAATCCAAAAATAATGGCATAAACATATCAAGAAAGGACGTTAAACAATGACGATCACAAACATTAAGGTTAGAAAGCTTTTGCCCGAGGGCAGGCTTAAAGGGATTATAAGCTTAACGCTTGACGATGCGGTTGCAGTTCACGACATCAAGGTGGTTCAGGGGGATGAGAGGTTGTTTGTTGCGATGCCCTCTCGCCGTGATGATCAGGGAGTGTTCAGGGACATTATTCACCCCATCTCGCAGGAGGCAAGAAACGAGCTTGAATCCCGCATTTTGCAGGCTTACAGAGAAGCTCTTGAGTCGGCGGTAGAGCCGTCTTAGCGGGGCGCGCACCCACGCCTCGCTTCGCTCGGTGCTTGGTGCGCGTTGTGGAGCGAAGCCCCTGCCCGCGCCCCCGCGGGGGCGCGGGCCCCTGCCGCCTTGCGGCGGCAGGGGGATCTGCGGGCCGAAGGCCCCGCAGATCGGGCTTCGCCCATCAGGCGGCGCCGAGTGCGCCCTTTTGGGCGCGTGGGTGCCGCATCCGTCCGCCGATAGGCGGACACCTTTAAAAAAAGCAATAAAAAAGGAACGCTAAGTGCGTTCCTAATTTTTTGTCAGGATATCAGGGCCTTTGCCTTGCTGACAATGCTCTTGTCGTTTTCATAAGACAATACCGTTTGCGCTCTGCCGATCTCTACCCAGCGAATATCTGCAATCTCCTCTTCCTGAGGGGTATAGTCGGTGTTCTTCGCTTTTGCAAGGAAGTATACAACAACCTTTTGTGTGCCGCGCTTGGGAGAATAAGAAACAGTCTCTCTGAAGGATGAGTCGATGATAACGTCGATTCCTGTTTCCTCTAAAATCTCGCGCTGAGCAGTCTCCACCTCGGTCTCACCTTTCTCGACATGACCCTTGGGGAAGGACCAATGACCCGAGTTTACGTGTTTTATAAGGAGGATTTCGGTATTGCCATGAAACTTGCGGTAGACTATCGCTCCGCAGGATTTTTCATGAAGCATTTTATTTTCCCTTCTGTGCCAATATGCACGGTATGATGTAAATTCAAATTCATTATAGCACACCGCAAAAAAATATGCAACCTTAAATGCATAAAATTTACGGACAAATTAGCGGCAAGAAAAATAAAAGCCCTTCCTTTTTGGGAAGGGCATATATTATTTACTGATTGTCTTCGATATACTTAACGATGTCGCCAACAGTCTTGATGCTTTCAAGAGCTTCGTCGGGAATTTCAAGGCTGAATTCATCCTCGAAAGACATTATAAGATCAACAACGTCCAAGGAGTCAGCTCCAAGATCATCAACGATAACAGATTCCAAAGTGATGTCATCGAGATCCACGCTCAACTGATCAGCAATCAATTCTCTAACCTTTTCAAAAATCATCTTCTAACCCTCCTGTCAGTGTTTAAGTCAAGTAATAGTGTAGCGTTTTATTTGCATCTTGTCAATAGTTTTTTCAGATTTGCTCGGTTAAAATTTCGAGCTCCTTCGAGCTTAAATTTGGGTGAAGTGCTCGGTTTATCCCTCCTGCCAAAAGACGAGTGCTTTTAAATATCATTTTATCGATGGTTCTTGGCGTAACCATAAGGTCGCTTCCACTGCCCAAATCGCAAACCGTCGGGATCCCGACAGCAATGCACTTTATTCCAAGGGTGGAAATGCTCAGCTCGCGCCTTGCATTCGCAACACCCGAGCCTGGAGAGATGCCTGTGTCGGTTATCTGAACGGTTTTGCCAAGGTGATTTGCATTCGAGCACGCCAAAGCATCAACAGCGATAACGCAAGAGGGCTTAATTCGCTCGCAGACGGCTTTCACAACGTCGCTTGACTCAATTCCCGTTTTGCCCATAACGCCTGTTATAAGCACGCTTACGTCGCCTGTGGGCGTACTTAAAATCTCGGGCGCATTTTCGTTTATATGCCTGGTGGCAAATATACTCTTTGCTGTTTTAACGCCCAAGCTGTCGGGGGTTATCTCCTCGTTGCCAAGGCCAACGACCAAAACGCTTTTTGAATCATCTATAAGTGAACGGATCGTTTTTGCTAAAGCCTTTATCTGCTTGTCGCTTATCTCATCCGGAAAATCCAAGCGGCGCGAGCATTCAAGGGTGATATATTTGCCCTTTGGCTTCCCAATCTTTTGAGCAGCCTCATCCTCGGTGACAGAAACAGTGGTTATCTCAAAATCACCTGAATGTGTTACGTTAAGCGATATGCCCTTTGGCAGCTCTCCCTTTGTGCGAACGCTTTCTGCGCTTTCCAAAGCCAAGTCGGTGCGGTTTAACATATTACATCTCCAATACTTTAAAAATAGCGAGGAAAATGCGAAAAATAAAGAAAAAATTTTGAAAAAGGTATTGATTTTTTCTTTAAATGATGATATATTATCTGTTGATACTTGTTGAATAAGTAAGGAGTCATTAACCTTATTGCACTTTCTCTCAGTCGTGCAACTAGCTTATCCAAATAAGTGAATTTTATGAATGTCGGGTTACTCGGCATGACGAATGACTAAGGAGGTGTCTTAATGGCAAATATTAAGTCCGCTAAGAAGAGAGTTTTAGTTAACCAGGCCAAGGCTCTTAAGAACAAGATGGTTAAGAGTGCTCTCAAGACAGCAATCAAGAAGGCATATGCTGCTGACGAGGCTAACAAGGCAGCTGCAGTTGCAGAGGCTATCAAGAAGGTTGACCAGGCATGCGCTAAGGGTATCCTTCACGCTAACTGCGCAGCAAGAAAGAAGTCTCAGCTCGCTAAGCTTTTGAACGCTTAATTTGGCAAAAACATTTAAATCCTCTTCGCAATAAAGCGAGGGGGATTTTTGTTTTATATATGTACACCCCCCTCACCCTTGAAGCATCACCAATAATTCTCTATTGCATTACTCTTAAAAATATAGTACAATAACATTAATCTTGCGAATAATTCGCTAAAAGTCCGCATTTTCGATTACATTTCGTCGAAATGCACGATGATTATACAGAAAGGAATTATACATATGAAAAAAATCTTGTTAATTTTAATGTCTATGGCAGTTTTGCTCACATTTGCTGCTTGTGGCGGAGGGGACGAAACCCCTGACGCATCCGGAAACGACACCCCTGTGGTAACCGATTCTCCCGAAGCCGAGGGTGAAACAACCGCCACAACGACCGAATCCACAACCGAAGCAACCACAACCATCGTGGACAATCCCGCTACCGACACTACTACAACAGAAAGCACCACCGAAGCAACCACGACCACTGATTCTACAACCACCGAAGCAACCACAACTCCCGAACCTGAAGAGGAAGTAACAACCACAACCACCAAGAAGGAAGAGGTTACTACAACCGAGCCTGAAGAGGAAGAAGATGAAGAAGAGATCGAGATCGAGGATGACGATGAACCTTCTGACGTGACTACCGTTGGTGAGGATGGCTGGACCGAGATCGAGGACTTGGACGAATTCTTGGCTAACCTTGGAATTCAGGACAGTGACGATGTTGTTGGAGCTGAGGACTGATCAAGAACAAAAAAGCAGTATGACGAAAGCATACTGCTTTTATTATTTTTTCACAGAACAAAAAAATCCGCCCAACAAATGTTAGGCGGATGATTTTTATTGTGTAGTCTGAGCTAAAAGCTCGGTCGCTTTTTTTATGCAAAGGTCGGTGTTTTCGTCAAGCGATGAAAGAACCTCGTCGGTATCGTCGGTGATCACGACTTCGTAATCGGGCAATACACCCGTTTCTGTGAACGTCGTGTTCGAGGATCTTACATATCCGGTGGGCAAAACGATCGCCGTGCCGTCATAAAGAGCAAAGACTTCCAAAAGTCCTGCGTTTCCTGCCGTGGTAGTTCCCACGATTGAAGCCCCCAAACCGTCACGCAAAGCGCAGGCAAAAAGCTCGCCGGGGCCTGTGGTGCGCGAATTTGTCAAAACGCACAGCGGGATATCCAATGTGTAAGTCCCTGAAGCAGGATCGAACACCGTTTCCTCGCCCGAGAGGCTTGAAGAAACCGCAACAACAGAATCTGCAGGCAAAATTGCCGTTAAAAGATTGATGGCAGGGTCAATACTCGAGCCTTTTGCGTTTCTAACGTCAACTATGATTCCCTTAACGCTGTTTGATCTGAGCATTGAATATGCTGCTATAAACTGCTGATAGGTCTTGTTGTTGAATTCGTATATCTTAATATATCCGTAATCGCCAAAGGTTTTGGCGTTAACTGTTGCCATTGTCATTGAAACTGTGGTGACGTTTACAGTTCTGTCCACACCGCCCGAACGGAGTGTCACAGAAAGCTGAGTACCAGCCTCGCTTCTAAGCATTGCAACTGCTTTATCATACCCGAGCGCAGATATGTTATCGCCGTTTATCTCAACAATGCTCTCTCCCACAGCTATTCCCGCCAAAGAAGCGGGGCTGTCATTCAAAACCTCGGTAATGCAGGGGTATCCGCCCACCTCTTCAGTGTAAACGCCGATGCCAAGGTGTGTGCCGTTTAGGTGCTCTTTATAAAGCTCATATTCAGCACTGTCGTAATAATCGGCACTTGCGTCGTTAATAACGCTTATATAGCCGTTTGCCAAAGCTTCGATAAGTGCGTCCTCGTCGATGGTTCCGTCGTAATAAGCTCTTACATATGTATCGATCTGTTCAAGCTTCTGATACATAACAGAACGCTCCTGAACGTCGGAAACAAGGCTGTCATAAAGGCTGGTGGAATAGCTTGTTGAAATTATGAAGGTAATGGCACTTGCGATCGCCATTAAAGCAATGCAAAGCCCCAATGATATCTTCTTGTTCAAAGCTTGATCCCTCCTTTTCCTTTATTTTTTAATAAGATTGAACTTATCCTCATCCTCAGGGTCTTTGGCGGTGCCGTCGATTCTTATTTCGAAGTGGCAATGCCAGCCCGTTGAATATCCTGTCGAGCCAACATAGCCCAAAACGTCGCCGGTTTTAACCTTGTCGCCCTCTTTAACTATAATGTCTGTTGCATGGGCGTAAAGCGTTGTATACCCTCCGCCATGGTCAACGATACAATATCTTCCGTATCCGCCGCCGCAGCCGCAGGACTTCGACTTGCCATAGTTATGCTTGCAGTCGTTAACGACCTTGATTACAGTTCCCGAGTTTGCAGCAGTGATCTCTGCGCCCTTAATTCCCGAGCCTGCAATGTCAATGCCCTTGTGAAGCTTGCCCCAACGTCTGCCATAGCCCGAGGAGATATAATAATATCCCGGGCAGGGCCAAAGGAACGTGCCCTTGGGCAGGTCGCCCATATATTCTTTTCTTGCCTTTTCACGGATGACAGCCTGAAGCTCTTCTTCAAGCTTTTCGGCTTCTTCCTCTATCTCTTCTTTATTTTCCTCATAAGCTTCTTTTTCAGCTTCAAGCTCTTTAATAGTTGCTCTTGATTCAGCATATAAAGCCTCTAAGTCGTCAAGCTGAGAATACCAATCATCTTTCAAAAGCTCAACCTCGTCGATTTTTGCGTTAACGTCGATCTTGGCGTTTTCAAGGTCGATAAGCTTAAGCTCTAAATCTGTCTGAGTCGCCTCGTAAGAGTCCTTCATTGCAATAAGATCCTCGATAAGCGAGTTGTTATAACGCGCAATGCGGGTCACAAGCTCGATCTTCATAAGCATATCAAAGAAATCTGTTGAGCCAAGGATTATAGAAGCAACCGAATCGTTGCCCGAAAGATAAAGAGCGCGCAGACGCTGCTTGTAAAGATCTATATTCTCGTCGATCTCTGCCTTTTGGCCAGAAATAAGAAGCTTAGTATCCTCGATCTCACCCTCGCGCTCGGCGATAGAGCCGTTCAAAACCTCGATATCCGACTCATATCCTTCAATAAGTGCATCAAGTGTGCGGATGTATTCTTCGGTGGTTTCAATCTGCTCTTCAATATATTCTTGGTTTTCTTCTTCCTTTTCAATATCCTTGCGGGTATCGTAAATAAGGTCGTTAAGCTCGTCCTGACGCTCCTGAAGGTCCTTTATCTTGTCTTCAAGATCAGCCTGCTTGTCGGCCTTGGTCTTAACGGAAACACCGCCGGGAAGCGATATCATTGTTAAAGCAAGCGCGAGAACTGTTATAACGGTAACCGTTTTTTTAATGAAATTGCTAATATCCAAAGCGGTATCCTTTCTTTAAGTTAAACGTTCAGATGCTTTCTTGTGGAAACCACAGCGCCGATCGCGCTTAAAATTGCGCCGCAAGCCAAATATGCAAGCGCTGTATAAAGTGCGATGCTATCCCAAGGAATGATTCCCGAAATGCCAAAGATCGACCATGTCGAGAAGTCAGCCGAGAGCATATTATAAACCTCGGTATATGTAAACCAGGTCAAGCCGAATGCCACGCCAGAGGAAAGGACGCCGATTACCAAACCCTCAACAAAGAAGGGGATCTCGACAAATGCTTTTGTTGCACCAACATAGCGCATGATGTTGATCTCCTTGCGGCGAGCATAAACGCTTGTGCGTGTTGTGTTTGAAATGATGACGAAGCAAACGATGATAAGTGCCAAGGTTACTGCCGAGAACACGATAACGCTGACGTTGCGAATGGTTGTTAAAACACTTGCAAAATCGTTGGGAGCTTTAACAAGATCAACGCAGGCGAGCGATGAGATCTCTGAAACGGTCTTGTCAAGCTCACTTATGTCGGTAACGCGAACTCTGTAAGCGTCAGGCAAGGGATTTTCGTCGATAAATTGGAAGAGCGCCTTTTCATCCTCAGTCATATCTTCCTGCATATCAAGCCAAGCATCCTCTTTAGAATAAAAATTAACCTCGAAGATGTTTTCGTTTTCTTTAAGCTGCTGACCCAAAAGGGTGATGTTATTGTCGGGTGTGCCTTCGGTTATCATAACGATAACCTCGTTTCGCGATTCGATCGAGCCGATCATTTCTGTAATATTAAGGCTTAAAAGAACCGAGATGCCGACCATCAGCAAAGAGATCGTTACAACACAGAAGGATGCAAACGAGTTTACACGGTTAAACCAAAGGCTTTTAAAGCCCTGCTTGACGAGGTATTTAAAGCTGTTGAATCTCATCTGCGCCTCCTATAACTTCGTCAAATACTACCGAGCCGGTGTTGATGTTTATAATTCGTCCTCCGAAATAGCGAATAAGATCGTGCTGATGGGTAACCATCAAAACGGTGGTTCCGCAATCGTTGATAGCTTTCAAAAGGTCAACAATCTCATAACTTCTTGCAGGATCGACGTTGCCCGTAGGCTCGTCCGCAATGATAAGCTGAGGGTCGTTCACCAATGCTCTTGCGAGGGCTACACGCTGCTGCTCGCCGCCCGAAAGATCGCTGGGATAGGATTTTGCTTTGCTCGTAAGTCCCACCAAGCTTATAACATAGGGCACGCGGGTGCGGATGTATTTTGTGGGAGCGTCGATAACACGAAGTGCAAATGCAATATTATCATAAACAGTAAGATTCGGGATAAGTCTGAAATCTTGGAAGACAACGCCGATGGTCCTTCTTAAATGAGGGACCTTGCGCTTTTTCATTTTATTAAGGTTATAGCCGTTGACAAAAACCTCACCCTCGGTGGCGTTAAGCTCTTTAAGCAAAAGCTTTATAAGCGTGGATTTGCCTGCGCCAGAGCTGCCCACAACAAAGGCAAACTCGCCGTCGTTAAGCTTTAAATTAACGTGGTCCAAGGCTTTTTGTCCGTTAGGATAGGTGTAAGATACGTTGCGTAGTTCGACCATTATAATCTCCTGTAAAAATGTTTAAGAGGTTGAATTAAGTGGCTGAAAAAAGTCTTAAGTGGATAAAAAAGAGCAAAACATTAAAATTTTGCTCTTTTGTCGGTCATAGATGTCTAATATATGTATGATCAGAACTTAACGGGGTTGGAAGAGAGATACTTCTTAACCATAAGAGCAATCTTGAAGATGATCGCATGGTCAAACTCTCTAAGGTCAAGTCCGGTTAACTTCTTGATTTTTTCAAGACGGTATACGAGGGTGTTTCTGTGGACGAAGAGCTTTCTTGAAGTTTCGGAAACGTTAAGGTTGTTTTCAAAGAACTTCTGGATGGTGAAGAGTGTTTCATGATCCAAGCTTTCGATAGAGCCCTTCTTAAATACTTCTCTTAAGAAGGTTTCGCAAAGAGTGGTGGGCAAATGGTAAATAAGTCTTGCAATGCCCAAGTTTTCATAAGAAATGATGGCCTTATCGGTGTCGAATACCTTGCCGACTTCGAGTGCGATCTGAGCTTCCTTGAAGGAAACTGCAAGTGCACGGATGTTGTCAACAACGGTGCCGATGCCGATGTTTACCTTTGTATAGAATTCGCCCGAAAGGGTGTCAGAAATGGAGAAGGCAAGCTTTTCAAGATCAACAAGCTCGATTCCGGGGCGAACCTCTTTAATTAAAATAACGTCAGATTCTGTAATGTTAAAGACAAAGTCCTTGTTCTTGTCGGGGAAGAGGTTTTGAATAACGTCAAAAGCAGAAACTTCGTTAGAGGAAAGGATTCTGATGAGGAATACAACACGGCTTACGTCCTGGTTGAAGTGAAGCTCGCGTGCTTTTATCTGAACATCACCGGGGAGAACGTTATCTAAAACGACGTTTTTGATGAAGTTGTTGCGGTCATACTTTTCATCATAGAACTGCTGTAAGCTGGAAAGAGTTACGGACAAAAGCGATGCATATCTGTAAGAAGCATCGTCAGTACCCTCAACAAAAACAGCATATTCAGCTTTTGACTTGCCGCCGAAGGGACGATATGTAAAACCATCGCGGATGAAGAAATCGAACGAATCGTTCATATCGAGCGATACGTAATCATTGGTGGTGCCGATCTTGGAATGATCCGAGCAGGCAACGATTACAGAGCTTTCGTCGATAACGCCGATCTCGCAGCCGATGGTATCAACCATTTGGTGAATGATTCCCTGAAACAGTCTGTTAGACATTTGATTTTCTCCCTACATTACAGAATTTTTAATCAGTTATGTTTGTTTTGTAAACAAGAGGGGACAAGTACCCCTGCTATTTCATCAATTATAACAAATTGTAACATATTTTTTCGGCAAATGTGTTAATAAATTGTTAAGATAACAAAAAACCAAGACATTTTTTATACAAAGTAACCAACGCGGCGAAAAACGCGGCATAATTTGCCTTGTTTTTTGGTAAATATACGCAAAATAAGCGGCTGACCAAACAGTCAACCGCTTACAGTGCTTTAATAATAAAGGGGGTGTTAAAGATTATTCTTCAACGAAATCACTTTCAACAAGTTCAACAAGGTCGCTAACTGCAGCAACTTCATCAGCACCGTCAGCAATGATTCTGATTTCGGTTCCGCCGATGATGCCAAGGGACAAAACGCCCAAAAGGCTCTTGCCGTTAACTCTTCTTTCTTCCTTTTCAACCCAAATGCTGGACTTGAATTCGTTAGCCTTCTGGATGAAGAAAGTTGCAGGACGAGCGTGTAAACCAACCTTATTCTTAACTACTACATCTTTTACGAACATTTCAATAACTCTCCATTTCAAATCTATAGGGCGTTCTAACCAATGTACTGTAACATAGTATACAAAGTAAATTTGTCTTAGTCAACAAGCAAATATGCCTAAAATCTGATTTTTGATTAAATTTCTGCTTTGTGCTCACTTATCGCCAAAGTCGAGGGAACCAATTTGTGCAACTTATCTAATAGTTTTTAGCATTTAAAAGCAATGTTAACAAACAAAAAGACTAATCTTCGTTGAAAAACTTCGGATTTTCCTCATATTGTGCCGTTATTTCCGATAAATATGCACGGTCAATGTCGTTTAAAGGGGCGGTTTCGAGCAGCTCGGGGCGCTTTAAATAGGTTTCCTCGAGGGATTTTTTGCGTCGCCACTTCATGATGTTTGCGTGGTGACCCGACAAAAGGATCTCTGGAACGCGCTCGCCTTCCCACACTTCAGGGCGGGTATATTGCGGATATTCCAAAAGGCCGTTGAAGTGGCTTTCATCCTCATAACAGTCGGGCTGAGAGAGCGTGCCTTCAAGCATTCTCACAACGGAATCGACCAAAACCATTGCAGGAAGCTCGCCGCCTGTTAAAACATAGTCGCCGATGGAGATCTCCTCGTCAACTATTTTATCCAAAACGCGCTGGTCAACACCCTCGTAATGTCCGCAGAGGATGAAGATATCCTCCATCTTTGAAAGCTCAACGCATTTTTGCTGAGTTAAGGTCTTTCCTTTTGGGGACATATATATAACGTGGGGCTTGCGGCCGTTTGTGACGTCCAAAAAGCAGCGGTAAATAGGCTCTGCCATCAAAAGCATTCCCTGACGCTCGCTATAAGGAGTATCGTCAACACGGTGGTGCTTATCAAATGCCCAATCACGAATTTGATGGCAATGAAGCTCGAAAGCTCCCTTTGCGCGGGCTCTGCCCACGATGCTTTGCGAAAGATAAGTCTCGCAGATATCGGGGAAGAGGGTTGCAATGTCTATTCTCATTCAAAAAGTCCCTCCATCGGCCAGATTATCATCTTTCCGCCCTCGATATCGGTTTTAAGAACGACTGAGGGGATAGCAGGGATGTAATAAGCCTTGTCGCCGTCTTTAATTTCATAAACGTCGTTGGCGCCGGTCTTCAAAACGTCTGAAAGCTTGCCGTAATATTTATTCTGCTCGTCATAAATTTCAAGTCCGATAAGGTCGGCAACAAAATAACTGCCCTCGGGAAGCTTTGCGTCGGCTCTATCCATATATAATATGCGGTTTCTTAAAGCCTGCGCTTCCTCAACGGTTTCAATGCCACTGATTTTTGCAATAACCATGTTTCCGTGAGGGCGGGAAAGCTTCATTTCATAAACCTTCGAGCCGTCTTTATTATAAAGTTTTTTGAATTTGCAGAAATATTCGGGGCTGTCGCACCAGGGCTGAACCCTGACCTCGCCTTTAATTCCGTGGGTGGAAACGATCTGCCCGATTTCAAGATACTGAATCATTTTTATCTCCTAATATATATCAATGCCTTCGCATTAAATTCTTATAAACAAAAACAGCCCAAGTTTCTTGAGCTGCGGCGTTTGGTTAAGATCAGTCGATCTCAACCATTATCTTTTCGTTTGCCTTTGTAGCAGCGGCACGCATAACGGTTCTGATTGCCTTTGCAATTCTGCCCTGCTTGCCGATAACTCTGCCCATATCGTCGGCTGCTACGTGAAGATGATAAACAGTGATACCCTCGTCGTTGGGCTCGTCCTTAACAACTTCGATAGCTTCCTTATCCTCGACAAGGCCGGAAACGATTACTTTTAAAAGCTCTGTCATTTCGAGTCTCCTTTTAAATAAAGATAATAACCCCTAACAGTTTCAAGTGTTGTCCTCTGAAAGAATCAGCAAGGCTGGGGAAATGAGAAGTGTTTAGCCTTGCTGACTTAAAAATCTTTTTAAAGATTAGAGGATACCGTTCTTCTTAAGAAGTACCTTAACGGTGTCGGTGGGCTGAGCACCGGTGGAAACCCACTTCTGAACCTTTTCAGCGTCTACCTTAAGGGTGGTGGGCTCAGTGGTAGGATCATAGTAACCGATTTCTTCGATGAAACGACCATCTCTGGGGTATCTGGAATCAGCAACAACGATTCTGTAGAAAGGAGCCTTCTTAGCACCGATTCTTCTAAGTCTGATCTTTACTGCCATTGTAAATTCACCTCCGAATTTAGATTGAATATATATTAACCGATTGCTTTTGCTTTGGTTAATTTACTTAAAGTTTTCAAGGTTCTTCATGAAATCCTTGTTATTGAAGCCTGCAGGCATTTTTGGCATTTTGCGCTTGCCCTTGCCATTCTTGCCCGAGCCTGTGAAGCCCATTTGCTTCATCATTTTTTGCATCTGCTCATATTGCTTGATGAGTCGGTTAACGTCCTCAACTCTCATGCCCGAGCCTGCGGCGATTCTTCTCTTTCGAGAGGGGGTGATGATCGAGGGCTTTTCACGCTCCTGAGGAGTCATCGACAAGATCATCGCTTCAGTTCTTGGAAGCTGACGCTCGTCGATCATGTCGTCAGTAACCTGATTTCCGCCCGGCATCATCGAAATAAGAGATCTGAGCGAGCCCATCTTTCTTATCTGACGCATCTGATCCAAAAGATCGTTAAAGTCAAATCCGCCCGATTCAAGCTTTCTTGCCATCTTTTCGGCATCAGCCTCGTCAATATTTGAAGAAGCCTTTTCAATAAGCGTGAGCATATCGCCCATGCCCAAGATTCGCGATGCCATTCGCTGAGGATGGAAAACCTCGAACTCGTCTAACTTTTCGCCCATACCAACAAACTTGATAGGCTTGCCGGTTACAGCCAAAACGGAAAGCGCCGCACCGCCTCTGGTGTCAGAGTCAAGCTTGGTTAAAATAACCGAGTCGATAGAAAGCGTTTCGTCAAAGCTTTTTGCAACGTTAACGGCATCCTGACCTGTCATAGCGTCTACAACAAGGATTATCTCGTTGGGCGAAGCTATTGCCTGAATGTCCTTAAGCTCTTGCATAAGCTCTTCGTCGATATGAAGTCGTCCTGCGGTATCGAGGATCACGATATCGTTGCCGTGATCTTTAGCGTGAGCCAAAGCTTTACGTGTGATCTCTCTTGGGTCGATCTGACCGAGTTCGAACACGGGAACGCCTGCACGCTCACCCACGACCTTTAACTGATCGATAGCAGCAGGACGGTAGATATCACATCCAACCAAAAGCGGACGCTTATCCTGTTCCTTGAAATATTTTGCAAGCTTTGCTGCGTGTGTTGTTTTACCGCTACCCTGAAGACCGCACATCATGATAACACAAGGCGGTTTGTTGGGGAAGTTTATCTTCGAGTTTGACTCGCCCATTAAGGCGATCAATTCTTCGTTTACAATTTTAATAACCTGCTGTGCAGGAGTGAGGCTTTCCAAAACGTCGCTTCCAACGCAACGCTCGGTAACCTTGGCTACAAAGTCTTTAACCACCTTATAGCTGACGTCAGCTTCCAAAAGTGCCATGCGCACTTCTTTCATCGAGGCTTTAACATCAGATTCGGTAAGTCTTCCGTGAGACTTCAGCTTTTTAAATACTGCGCCAAGCTTTTCGCTTAATCCCTCGAACGCCATTAACAAAATTCCTTTCAGCGGTGAGTGGAGTCGATCTCACTCTTTATCTTTTCGAGCTTTTCGATAACGCTCTTTGTAGTTGTATATGATTTGCAGTCAGCAATGATAACGTCGCACTGAGCCTTAACGCTTTCAAGCAAAGCGTCGTATTTCTTTAAAAGCTCGGTCACGCCGATCTTTTCATCAAGCTCAAGGATCGCCTCCTCGCCCCTTTTGATAGAATCTCTTACGCCCTGGCGGGAGATGTCTTCGTTGGCTGCAATTTCGGAAAGGGAGAGGTCTTCATTGTAATAAAGGTCCAAAACTTCCCTTTGCTTGTCGGTAAGCATGCCACCGTATATGTCAAGTAATGCTGCAAATTTCAGATCCTTAGCCACAATATTCACCCGTTCCTTTCTTCATAAACACAAAATGTTGATTTAAATGTAAAGTTAAAAAACTTTACAGCAGATATTATAATACACTAAGTTATATTTGTCAAGGGGTAATTGACGAAATTTCACGAAATTTTCAACTGATAGTGAAAAAAGCAGTTTGTGTGCCTGCTCTCTCCTTTTGGGAGAGGCGGAATTTATTTGCTTGCATTTGTTGACAAGCTGTGCTATACTTTCCGTATGTAACGCAAAATAAACACCGAAAGGATGGTTGCCATGGCTCCGAAAGCTTTTGACACCAAGCGTAAGGTTCAGAAACCCTGGCCCGTGCTTATGCCCATTGAATGGGGAGGCACTGTATATTACGCCACAAAACACAAGGTAAACAAAGTTAACTGCGAGGGTTTAAAGCCCCCTTATCTCATTCTTTGCAATCACGCATCATTCGTTGATTTCCCCATGGTCGTTAAGGCTATTTTCCCGCGCCGCTGCACTTGGGTTATCTCTATCGAGGAGTTTATCGGCAAGGAATGGCTGATGCGTGGCATCGGCGGAATTTACAAGCGCAAGTTCACTCAGGACTTGTCCGTTGTTCGCCACATTTTAACCTCGCTTACAAGATATAAAATGTGCTGTGCTATATATCCCGAAGCAAGATTTGCTCTTGCCGGTGTAAACGAGCAGATAGACGATGCTTTGGGCAAGCTTGCAAAAACCGCAAAGGTGCCCGTTGTAACCTTCATTCAAAAGGGTAACTTCTTGCAGTCTCCTCAGTGGTGCAAGCACCCTTACAGAAAAGTTAAGATCGAGGGTGAATTCAAGCAGATCGTAACCAAAGAAGAGGTTATGACACTCTCCGCAGAAGAGATCCAGGCAAGGATCGAAAAGGAATTCGTTTATGACGATTATGCTTGGCAAAGAGATAACAAGATCAGTATCACCTGCGAAAAGCGTGCTCATAACATTCACAAGGTCTTGTATCAGTGCCCTGTTTGCGGCAAGGAATTCGTGATGAACTCGGAAAACACCAAGCTTTGGTGCAAGCATTGCGGCGCAAAGTGGGAGATGGACGAATTCGGCCAGCTTAAGCGCGAAAACGGCGAGGATGTGTTCACCCACGTTCCCGATTGGTATAATTGGGAGAGGGAAAACGTAAGAAAAGAAGTCAGAGAGGGCAGATATCGCTTTGAGGATGAAGCAAGACTTGAACGCCTTGTTAACTGCTCTATCGGATTTAAGGCTATCGGCAAGGTCAAGCTCACTCATGATGAGAATGGCTTCACCATGACAGGCAGGATGGATGACGGCGAGGCATTCGAGTTCAACCGTACCGTTTCTTCAATGCGCTCGCTTCATATTGAATATAACTTCAAAAAGCGCGGCGACGCTATCGACCTTGCAACGCTTAACGATACATATTTCGTCTTCCCCTTGACTGCAAAGAACGTGCTTACAAAGCTCCACTTTGCAACCGAGGAGCTGCACATTATGCAGGAAGAACAAAAGAAGCTTGAAAAAGCAGGCAAATAAAATTAAAGGACAGAGAGTTATCTCTGTCCTTTTTGTTCTTAAGGGATAATTTAAGGGGAACCCGTTCGGGGTTCTTATAAAATAAAAACAACAAAAATTCGGGGCTATGCCTCGAATTTTTCACATTAATTGGCGCAGGAAGCAAACAATGTTTGCTTCCGTGAGCGCGAGCGCAGCCAATGCAGGAGAGGATAACATAAGGGGAACCCGCTCGGGGTTCCCCTTATGACTATTAATTAATAAGCCTTGCCCCAAACGACCATGTGCTTGGCGGGCTTGCCGCAGCAAACGCACTTGTCATCAAGGTTTTCCTGATCCAAAGGAATGCATCTCGAGCCAACGCCGGTCTCTGCCTTAACCTTGTCTTCGCACTCTTCGTCGCCGCACCACATTGCTTTAACAAAACCGTCGCCCTTGGTTGCAAGCATTTCTCTGATCTCCTCTAAAGAAGTGCAGGAATATGTCTTTTCCTCGCGGTTTGCCAAAGCCTTTGCATACATTCCGTCGTGAACGGCCTGCAAGCGTTCCTTAACGGATTCAGCCAAGTTGTCAAGCGAGAGGAATACCTTTTCGCGATTGTGACGGGAAACTGCAACACAGTGATTTTCTTCGATATCTCTGGGGCCGATCTCGATTCTAACGGGAACGCCGCGCATTTCATATTCGGAATATTTCCATCCGGGCGAGTTGTCACTGTCATCAAGCTTAACTCTGATTCCTGCAGCCTTAAGAGTTTCGTAGAGCTCGTTTGCCTTTTCCAAAACGCCCTCCTTGTGCTGAGCAACAGGAACGATAACAACCTGAATAGGTGCAACTGCAGGAGGCAATACCAAACCGTTATCGTCGCCGTGAGTCATGATGATCGCGCCGATAAGACGGGTCGTAACACCCCAAGATGTCTGATGAGGATTCTGAACAGTGTTGTTCTTGTCGGTATAAGTAATATCGAATGCCTTTGCAAAGCCGTCACCGAAATAGTGAGAGGTGCCTGCCTGCAAAGCCTTACCGTCGTGCATCAAAGCTTCGATAGCATAGGTTGAAACTGCGCCTGCAAACTTGTCAGATTCGGTCTTCTTGCCCTTGATAACAGGCATTGCAAGAGCATTCTCGCAGAAATCAGCATAGATATTAAGCATCTTTTCAGTTTCGATGATAGCTTCTTCAGCTGTTGCGTGAATGGTGTGGCCTTCCTGCCAGAGGAATTCGCGGGATCTTAAGAAAGGTCTTGTTGTCTTTTCCCATCTTACAACAGATACCCACTGGTTATAAAGCTTGGGAAGATCTCTGTAAGAGTGGATGATATTTGCATAATGCTCGCAGAAAAGGGTTTCAGAGGTGGGACGAACGCACAAACGCTCTTCAAGTCTTTCACTTCCGCCATGGGTAACCCAAGCAACCTCAGGAGCGAAGCCCTGAACGTGATCCTTTTCCTTATTTAAAAGGCTTTCGGGAATGAACATGGGAAGGCAAACGTTTTCGTGGCCTGTTTCTTTAAACATTGTGTCCAAAATGTGCTGAATGTTTTCCCAGATAGCATAACCGTAAGGGCGGATTACCATACAGCCCTTAACGCTGGTGTATTCAATAAGCTCTGCTTTTTTGCAGATGTCGGTGTACCACTGAGCAAAGTCGGTGTCCATCGAGGTGATTGATGAAACTAATTTTTCGTTCTTAGCCATAACATATCTCTCCAATTTGTATATTTATTCTTCGGTATTACTTTCGGTATTTAAATTTTCGCTTTCTTCAGCGATTTTTTCGGTTTTATCATCTTGTCCCACCCTTGCGGGATTCGGCGCCCCACCGTAAGGGTCTTTTCTTTGTGCCCGCTTTTTGTCGATATAGCCGGCGATCTTGGGCGTTAATACTATTATAATATAAAGCCCTGCGAAGATGAGCCCGCACTTTAAAAAGAACTCCATCAAATCTCCCAGCGTGATAGCCAAAAGCATTTCGGGCACTCCTTTCCGATAAAATATGCATTGATAATGGTATAATAGCACACTGGGATGCAATTTGCAAGGGAATTTAAACAAGTTTGCATCATTGTTTTTGTGCATTTATCGGAAGGAAATTTGAATTTAGGTATTGACTTTTACGCTTTAAAGCTTTATACTGTAAACAGATTCGAGGGGGGAAACCCCTTTTTTAAAACAGATAAAACGAGGAACAGTTATGATAATCAAAATTTCAATGCTTATAGTTTTCTTTGCAATAATGATAGCTATCGGCATTTATTCATCAAAAGGCACCAAGGATGTTGGTGGCTTTGTTTTGGGCGGAAGAAACATCGGCCCGTGGCTTTCTGCATTTGCTTACGGAACGTCTTATTTCTCTGCTGTTATATTTGTCGGATATGCAGGTCAGTTTGGCTGGAAGTTCGGCGTCGCCTCAACCTGGGTGGGTATCGGAAACTGTGTCATCGGCTCGCTTTTGGCGTGGGTCATCTTGGGCAGAAGAACAAGACTTATGACACATTCCTTAAATTCCGCAACCATGCCCGATTTCTTTGAAAAGCGCTTCGACTCCCGCGCAATGCGCATTCTTGCGGCGGTTCTTATATTTGTGTTCTTAATTCCCTATACCGCTTCTTTGTATAACGGCCTTAGCCGACTTTTTGAGATGGCATTTAATATTGATTACACCCTTTGCATCATCGTAATGGCTCTTATCACCGCGATCTACGTTATCGCAGGCGGATATATGGCAACGGTTATCAGCGATTTTATTCAGGGAACAATCATGCTCTTTGGCATTGTTGCGGTTATCGGCGCAGTTTTAAAGATAAACGGCGGCTTCTTGGGCTCGCTTTCCGCTCTTGCCGAGGTTAGCGATCCCGCAACCTCCACTCAGCCGGGTGTGTTTGCTTCCTTCTTCGGCCCCGATCCCGCAAACCTCTTTGGCGTTGTTATACTCACTTCTTTGGGAACGTGGGGCTTGCCGCAGATGGTTCAGAAATTCTATGCCATCAAGTCTGAAAAGAGCGTTTACACAGGCACCATCATCTCCGCCCTGTTTGCAGCAGTCGTTGCAGGCGGATGTTACTTCCTTGGCGGATTCGGCAGACTTTTCTCAACTCCCGAATCGGTTGCCGCAAACGGATATGACTCGATAGTTCCCACAATGCTTTCAAACCTTAGCGATATTATGATGGGACTTATCATCGTGCTTGTTTTGGCAGCTTCAATGTCAACTCTTTCCTCGCTTGTTCTCACCTCTAGCTCAAGCTTAACGCTTGATTTCTTGGTTCCCCTCTCTAAAAAAGAGATGAGTGAGAAGAAAAAAGTTTTCATCATGCGAGTTTTGCTTGCTGTGTTTATAATCATTTCGGTGGTTATCGCAATCGTTCAGTATACGACAAATATCACCTTCATCGCACAGATGATGGGACTTTCTTGGGGTGCCTTGGCAGGAGCATTCTTGGCACCGTTGCTCTATGGCCTCTATTGGAAGAAGACCACAAAGGTTGCCTGCATGGTCTGCATGGTAATGGGACCGACAGTTATGATCGTTAACACATTTGCAAAGGATCTCTTCCCTGCATTTTTGCAAAGCCCGATAAATTGCGGTGCGTTCGCAATGGTTTTGGGAATAATCATCGTGCCGATAGTCAGTCTTATCACCAAAAAGCCTGATGAAAAGAGAGTTGGCGAAATATTTGCTTGCTATGACGAGAAGGTAATGGTCAACGCTTCTCAGGCAATGTCGGCAAAGGAATAAAATAAATAAAAAGACGGAAGTGTTGGCTTCCGTCTTTTTTTAACTTATCCTCTCGTTTGTTATCAAATTACTTTGTGAAGAACAAAATGCCCAAGCAATCGGGTCCGCAATGGCTGGTGATGGTGCAGCCTGCGATAGTATCAATAACCTCTGTGAAGGGAGCAAGCTCTTTAACCAATGCCTTAACTTCTTCAACAACATCAGCAGGAGCGTGAGAGTGTGTTACGAATATTCTCTTAAGATTAAGATCGTCTCTTCCCGAAAGTCTGTCGGTAACGTAATCGCGCAAGGTCTTGTTGATGTTTCCGCGATATTTCTTGCCAACGCCCATAGAACCGGTTGCAGGGTCAACCTCGATACAGGGACGAAGCTTTAATACGTTTGCGCCCAAAACAGCAACGCCCGAGCAACGTCCGCCCTTGTGCAAATAGTCAAGGGTCTGAACGACAAAGCTGACTTCAAGCTTATTCTTCATTTCGTTAAGCTTTTCGGCGATCTCGGCAGCCTCCATTCCGCTTTCAGCCATCTCGGCAGCTTCCATAACCAAATGGCCCGAGCCTGTTGAAAGGTTCATCGAGTCGATAACGTATACGTGGCCCAATTCTTCAGCTGCCAAAGAAGCGTTTTGGTGGCAGGAGGAAAGAGCGCTTGAAATGTTAATGTGAATTACATCATAGCCGTCGTCAACAAAAGGCTTGAAGAAATCTTCGTATTCGGTAATTCCGCAAGCAGAGGTCTTTGGCAAAATGCCTGTCTTAGAGACGTAATCAAAGATCTCGAGAGCGTTTACGCTTATGCCGTCTTCTTTAAGCTCTTCGCCCAAATAGATGCCCAAGGGCTTAACCGAAACGTTAAGTCTTTCATAAATTTCCTTTGTAAGGTCGCAGGTGGAATCGCAGGTGATTTTTATCCTAGCCATAACTGATCTCCTATACTTTAATAAATTGTTGAGAATGCAACAAAAAATACCGTGACGATTATATCATATATTTTTTTGTTTGTAAAGACAGAATAAATAAGAGCATCCGAAAAGGATGCTCTTATTATGTAACTAGCAGGAAATGAAAACAGTGGCGCGCTTGCGCACGAGGCGTTTCACGCCGAGAATCGTTTTTCCATCGTAAGTTGAGCGAAGCGAAACTTGACGATTGACCTCATCCGTCGCCATTCGGTGACACATTCCCCTTGAGGAGAAGACAGTCCCTGAACGGCAGGCACCGAAAAACGATGGCGCGCTTGCGCGCGAGGCGTTTCACGCCGAGAATCGTTTTTCTATCGTAAGTTGAGCGAAGCGAAACTTGACGATTACCACCATCCGCCGCCCCAAGAGGGCATTTTGGTTTCTAAGATCCTTGTTTTTTCGTGGACTGAGATCTCATAATAGTCGCCTGTTAAATAATCAAGCTTAAGCGTTGCGCCGTCATTACCGTCACGCAGGAACACTTCGTCGATGATCTCGCCGCCCTGAGTGTAAAGCGTCAGCGTTTCGCCTTCTTTAAGATTGAAGGGACATTCAATGCATCCAATAGCATCGGCATAGGAATAGTTGGGGCAAACAAGCTTTAAGGTCTGACCCGGCTTAAGGGTTGCGTTGGGCAAAACGTAAGGTTCTGCATTTCCGCCGTCCCAAATAACCATATCCTTGGTTGAAAGAGTCTCGCTCGAGAAGTTTTCGATAATGATATAGTCGCTGTTCGAGCCTTTATAGCATATTTCCGAAAGTCTCAGTCTTGCCGAAGCAGGCTTAAGAGCAAGCTCGATCTTCACACCGTCAGGATATGCCTCGCCATCCAATACAAACTCTGCCTCGTAAACCTTTTCACCGTTAACTGTCCAATAATCAAATTCATAACCGTCTGCAATTTCACAGCTTACGGGAATGTCAACTCCCACAAAATGATTGCCCTTAAATGTATAGTCGTCAGGTCTTAAAGAAACGGTGTTGACGTTAATGATAGCTCCGTCTGTGGGATTGACAGTTACTTTATAAAGCTTATCATATTCAGGGAATGCGCTTTGGATCTGCTTCTCTGCGGTGTAATCACGGGTTTCAAGCCAGTTCTTCATTTTTTCAATTTCGCCGGAGACGCTCCAAATGCTTGCTTTGCCGATGTTCGAGGCTTCGTAAAGCTCGTGCAGACGCCAAGTGTGGAACTCATCTATGGTCTCGCTTACAAGGTCGTGGCTGTAATACCAGTTTTTAATGTCACAAAGAATGCTCATAAAGCGCTCTCTAACATCCTCGCGCTTGCAAAGAGTTATAAGCAGGTCGCTTCTTAAATATTTTTCACCATCATCGTGAACGTCGATAACCCAATCTTTGGGCTGAACGTTGAAATAGGTCTCATCAAAGAGCTTGTATATGTGTTTTTCAAAAGCATCGTGGTCGTAAAGTCCCAAGCAGAAGTCGGTATCGTAGAGCATGAATCGCCATCTGCCGTCGGTGATATCCTCACCTGCCTCGGTCAAAACAGGCTGAACGAGTTCAGCATTTCTGTCAAGACTGTATCTGAACACTTTCCAGTTGTTGTTCGGCCAGTCACCGTTGCCAAGATATGAGTGTATTGCATAATAGGTCAAGAAGTTATCGATGTCGAGCAGCTGACAAACTTCCTCATACAAGGCATCGTCTGTAAGATCCTTATATGCAAACGACTGAAGATATTCCCAGTCTGCCTTGGCTTCTGCCCAATAGGGGTTGTCATCGTCCTCTCGGATCATGTATTCACAACCCTTTAAGATGTCCCATTCGCTTTCTTCAAGGTTATATTTATGCTCCAAAAGGTCGGCAGAGAATACCTGCTGACACCATGCAAAGCCATAATATTCACCGTTCAGGAAAACAGCTGCAGGGCGGGAATATTTCGATTCAACTTCGGTTTCTTGAGCAAGATAGGAGATCATATCATCTCTCAAATAAGCATAGCCTGCGTCGTTAGCGCCGGTGCGCAAAGCAAGCTTTTTATAGGAATCTATCTTGTTGCCCAAGGAATCGGTTGCCTCGGGGAAGAATTCATATCTGAAGCGGTTGTCAACTGCGTCATATTCGGTTCTTGCATAAAGGCGAAGATTTTTCTGGCCGTTCGCTCTTGACCAGCCGCCGAAGATTCTAAGTCCGCAAGCCTGAGAGATGACACATTCGCCGTCATATTCATATATCTCAACGTAAGCAGGTCTTTCAGAGGCTTTGCCGCGCTGGTTCCAGTTTGCAGGATCGGTAGGAACGATATCCGAGTGACTGATACCGGGGTTTGCGGCTTTCCAATCGTCACGCATCTTGCCTTCGATAAAGATGCCGTCTTCGTAATTATACAAATATTCAGGGTTGATGGTTATCGAGAATACCAAGCAGTCAAATCTTTCATCAATGTCCGAGTCGACAAAATATGAACGTGTGACAACGTCGGAAAAAGTGCCGTCGGTATATTCAATGCAGGCGGAAATCGAATATGCATTCATATCGCCGTTGTCCTTTTCTTTAAGGGTTATCCCCTCGCGGTAAAGTTTACCGGTGACTCGTGGATCGTTTCCGTTCTTGGTGTATAAAATTCGCTCGGCGTTAATATCGTCGGTGCTAAGATAAAGCTTTTGGGTGTCGGAATAGAATCCGCTTTCAACCGAGAAGGATATCACCTCGTTCTTGGTTGAACCGATGGCTATTTCCTGAACGATCTCGTTGCCCTCTTCGTCATATAAAACAACAGGCTCAACCTTTGTCGGGTTCATTGCAACAAAATTTTCTGCCCAAAGGGTGCCCAAAATGGCAATGACGAGAACCGCCGCAATGGCAATGACAAGTATCGATCTGTTTATGCTTAAGTTTTTGCTTGAATTCATTTTAATCCACCTTTAAAGAATGCTCGGCATAAGGGCCCACAATAAATAATAAGGCTATTATAACAAAAACTTTCGTCGTTGTAAACAAAAAATGGATGAAATTACAATGTTGCTCTTGCAATGTTTTCTTTAGGAGTGTATAATTTGATTCATAACGGCATTTGATAATGCAATTTTATTGGAGGATACCGTATTGGCACAAAAACCTAAGAAATACAGGCACGAGATAAAGCTTTTGCTTTCATATCCCGACTATCTGGTTATGAGCAAGCGGCTTAAAGCTCTTTTGCCTCCTGATGAAAATGCGGGCGAAAACGGCGAATACTTCATCCGAAGCTTGTATTTAGATGATATTTCCCGGTCGGCTTATTGGGAAAAGCTCGCAGGGGCTGCCGACAGAAAGAAATACCGAATAAGAATTTATAACTGCTCCGATTCGGTCATAAAGCTTGAGTGCAAGGAAAAACGCGGCTCGCGCATTTGCAAGCGAAGCGCATCCATCAGTCGCGAGTGCTTTGAAAGCATCTTAAAAGGTGACTTCTCACCTCTTGCCGATTATGATAACGACCTTTGCCGTGAGGTTTTGTCGGTCGCAAAATCAAAAGGGCTTAAGCCCTCGGTGGTTGTCGACTATGACAGAGAGGCTTATCTGCACCCCGTTTCAAACGTGCGACTGACTTTTGACAAAGCTTTGCACGCAGGAGTTGAAAGCGCAGATATATTTGATGAGAAGATGATGACTTTGCCCGTATATCCCGAGGGTGGAGTTATCTTCGAAATAAAATACGATACGGTTTTGCCAAAGTTTTTGGCAGACATCGTTTCAAACACACACGGCTCAAAGCTTGCCTTATCAAAATTCTGCATTTGCAGAGACGTTTTAAGCAGATACAAGCCGCAATACTAACAAATCGAAAGGAATATAAATCATGGATAATATCAGAAACATACTTAAAAACAGTATCGAGCAGCTGGGCTTGGTTGAGAATTTGACCATCGAATACATTTTGGTCTCGCTTTTGTGCGCTGCAGTTTGCGGACTTGCTATCTATTTCGTTTATAAGATCTTTTACAGAGGTGCTGTTTACAGCGAAAACTTTGCAGTATTGCTCGTTTTGGTTACAGTTGTAACCTCGTTCATCGTTTTGACCATCGGCTCTAACCTTGTTCTTTCCTTGGGTATGGTGGGTGCGCTTTCTATCGTTCGTTTCCGTTCCGCAGTTAAAGATCCCTTGGACGTTGGCTTTATGTTCTGGGGCTTGGCAGCAGGCATAACCTCGGGCGCAGGACTTTATCCCTTTGCAATCGTTGCAACTCTTGTCGTTGCTGTTATCTACATTCTCTTCACCGTTTGCGGAAGAGGCAAGACTACATACGTTTTGGTTATCAAGCACACTGATGAATCGACCGACGAAGTTAACAAGGTGCTTGACGGTTACAAGACCAAGCTTCGCGGAAGAGCAAAATATAAGGGCGAAAACGAGCTTACCGTTGACGTTAAGGTTAAAAAGGGCAACACCGAATTTATGGATAAGCTTTTGGCAACCGAAGGCGTTACAAGCGCAGTTTTGGTTGAGTATACAGGCGAATAATTTTAACAAAACAAAGGCGACCGCGAAGGTCGCCTTTTCTTATGGCAGGAATGAAAACATTACCGTTTTGGCTTTTCTTTTTGCGATTTTAACAGCGTCAACCACCTTTTGCGCTGTTCCGTCCCAAATTGCGAAGATATGATCTGCTTCGTCGATTGCCGTTTCTGCAGAATCAAAGCGTTTATAAGAACAACCCAATTTTTCGGCAATATGACTTATTCCAAAATCCATGTTTTTAACAGAATAGATCTCGGTCACGCCGTTGGGCAAAAGACACGAAACATACAGAATATCAACTTCCTTGGCGCAAAATATTGCAGTTTTCATATATTACTCCTCGTTTCAGGGCTTAGTGTTCCAATATGTAACATTTTATAATGTAACAAAATGTTACTCTTTTGTCAAGAGAACAACTTGACGGAGGACGATTATGGAACTAAAGGGCTTGCAAAAAATAAGAAAAGAAAAGGGGTTAAGTCAGCTTAAGATAGCGATGGACCTTGCGATAAGCCGTGAAGCCATATCGCATTATGAAACAGGCAGAAGAAGTCCTGATGTTGAAATGCTGCTCATTTTATCAAGATATTTTAATGTATCGGTGGACTATCTTATAACAGGCGAGGATTTCAAAGAGAAAAAGTAAGGGCGGGCCCATGTGTCCGCCTTTTTTATTTACAAAAATTTCTCCCTCTCGCCCCCTTGTAACCGCGTTGAAAGTGTGATATACTTTTGATAAGTATCAATCTTTATAAAAGGAGGATCGCTTCCCGTTGGGAGGCTATTAAAAATATGTTCAAAAAAGATATAGGAATCGACCTTGGCACCGCCAACACCCTTGTTTTTGCAAAGGGCAAGGGCATTATAATCCGCGAGCCTTCGGTAGTTGCCGTTGACTCGAAGACCGACGCCGTAAGATACGTTGGTCAGGAAGCTAAAAACATCATCGGACGTACACCCGGATCCATCCGTGCAGTTCGCCCTCTTAAAGACGGCGTTATCGCTGACTTCGATATGACAACAGCTATGCTTCAGGAATTCATCCGCAAGGCAATCGGCAAAAACCCTCTTGTTAAGGCAAGAGTTATCATCTGCATCCCCTCGGGCGTTACCGCAGTTGAAAGAAGAGCTGTTAAAGAAGCTGCAGAAAGCGCAGGCGCAAAGCGTGTTTCCATCGTAGAGGAGCCTATGGCTGCTGCGATCGGTGCAGGACTTCCCGTTGACGAGCCTACAGGCTCGATGATCGTTGACATCGGCGGCGGCACAAGCGAAGTTGCAGTAATCTCTCTTTGCGGTGTTGTAACAAGCCGCTCCGTTAGAATGGCAGGCGATGAGTTCGACCTTTCCATCATCAACTTCATCAAGAGAAAATATAATCTTTTGATCGGTGAGCGCACCGCTGAAAAGATCAAGATCGAGATCGGCTCGGCATATCCCACCGATGAAGATACATACATGGAGATCAAGGGCAGAAACCTTTTGACAGGCTTGCCCGAAAACATCACCATCTCCTCGGAAGAAATAAGAGAAGCCCTTTCCGAGCCTTTATCTCACATTATCGAGGCTATCAAGGTAACTCTTGAGCGCACTCCTCCGGAGCTTTCGGCTGACATTATCGACGCAGGCATCACCCTTGCAGGCGGCGGCGCACAGTTAAGAGGGCTTGATCAGCTCATCACCGAGGAAACCGGAATTCCCGTTCACATTGCCGAAAATCCGCTCGACTGCGTTGTTGACGGCACAGGTAAGCTTCTTGAAAACATCGAAGAGCTTCACGACGTTTTGAACGGATACGATTTTTAATTTCAATTAAGGTTTCGCCGTGCCTATTTCAAGGTGCGGCGAATTTTAAGCTTTACGCAGTGAAGCTTAAAATAGAAAAACAGCTGTCGTTTATTAGTAAACAGCGGGTATAATCAATTTCGTCGAAAGGAGGCGCACCCATGAAGGAATTCTTCTCGTCAAAGAAATTTAAGGCGATAATCTGCATTCTTGCAGTTGTCGTCGGCATCATGATCTATGCTGCAGTATCGCAGTCCACCTTGATATCCTCGGCTTTGGGTGCTGTCTTTGCCCCTGTTCAAAAGGGCGCGCAAAGTGTTGCCTCCTCGATCGGCGGAGCGTTTGATATGCTTTTGAACGCAAAAGACTACTATGACGAAAATCAGCGCCTTAAAGAGCAGATCGCCGAGCTTACGGCGCAAATGGTGGATTATATCGAAACAAAGCAGGAAAACGAGCATCTTAGAGAGATGGTGGCTTTAAGCGAATCCAACCCCGGCATCGAATTTTCCGAGCCTTGCACAGTCATCGGCCGAACCGCTAACGACGTTTACGGCTCGTTCTTCATCGACAAGGGCGAAAAGGACGGCATTGAATATTATGATCCCGTTGTGACTGCAAACGGCCTTGTCGGCTTTGTTACAGAGGTTCAGTATACCTATTCCAAGGTTACAACACTTCTTTCGAACGAGATATCCTTGGGCGTTTATTGCGTAAGAACCGGCGAAACCGGCGTTATCGAAGGAAATTACGATCTTGCACTTGCAGGCAATGTGAGAATGGTATACATTCCGCTTGAATGTGAGATGACCGACGGCGACATCGTCATCACCTCGGGATATTCGGGACTTGTTCCAAAGGGGCTTGTTGTGGGAACGGCAAGCGGCATTGAGATCGCACCGAGCGGACTTTCAAGGAACGCGACCATCACTCCTGCAATAGACTCGGACACTCTTAAGACGGTTTACGTTATAACCGACTTCGAGGGAAAGGGCTCGGGTTATGAGGAATAAAAAAGGCTATCACCCGAAAAAACAGAAAAAGTCTCTGCCCGAGGGGGTTAAAACCGCTTTCCGCTGGGTGACATACGTGCTTGCAACGCTTTTGCTGTTTGCATTTTCAACGCAGGGAAATTCCGAAACACCAAAGGCAATAGTTTTGTTCCCACTCGCTTTTGCGATTGCAGTGTTTGAAAGCGAGGTTCCCTCTGCCGTAACGGGAACTGTCTGCGGACTTTTGATCGACATTTCAACAGATAAGCTTTTGGGATTTACAGCCTTCTTTATGTGCGTTTTCTGCGGATTGATGTCGGCACTTTTCAGACGTTTTTTGCGCAAAAACATACTTAGCTATCTTGTTATAACCGTTGTTTTAACGGGAGCTTACTTATACGTAGATTATTATCTTTTCTATAAAATCTGGGGCGAGATTGGACATAACTCGGTGCTTAAAGCAATGCTTTTGCCGAGCTGGATAAAAACCGTTTTGTGGTCACCCGTTGTTTTCTTTGCGGTGTGGCTGTTTGACAGAATAACCGGCCCCGAGCGCAGGCTCGTTATTGAATCTGCGGATAAGAATATAGACAGAATTTAGCGAAATTGAGCGAGGCGTGGTTGCCGTTAGGCAACGAGTGCCGAGCGCGCGAAAACACGCGGGTCCCCTCCGCCACTCCGCCTTCGGCGCACGGCGGCCTCCGCCCCGCACCCCACAAGCCCACCGTCCTTAAAAGGAGCATCCATGAAAAAAGTATTTGAAATTTTAAGAGTATGTGTTGCCATCGCCATTTTGGCGGTGACATTTATATATGGCGGACTGCGGCTGATGAAGATCCAGGTGGTTGACGGCGAGATGTATCTTGCCATGTCCAAAACCTCGACGACTGCAACGCAGACTGTTTCCGCAGCACGCGGGCAGATAGTTGATGCAAACGGCTCGCCATTGGTTGAAAACCAAGTTTCTTATGACGTCATCATCGAATATTCCTTCTTCCCAAAGGACCATGAATCTCAGAATGAGATAATTTTGGGCATCGCCAAGCTTTTGCAGGCAGACGGGCTTGAATGGATCGACGAGACCCCGATAACCTTCACAGCACCTTATGAATACACCTCTGAAAAAGAATCGGATATAAACAGAATCCTTGATAAGCTAAGACTTAATTCATATGCCACCGCCGAAAACTGTATCGACGAGCTTATCAAAGATTATGACATTTCAGATGAATATACCGACCAAGAAAAGCGCATAATCGCAGGTGTAAGATATCAGATGATACTTTCTGATTTCTCCTCTAAAACTGACTATGTTTTCGTTAAGGACGTTCCTTTAGAGACCGCCACAAAGCTTAGAGAGCTTGCACATATATACACAGGCGTCGGAATCAGTGAGACTGCTATAAGAGTATACTCTGCGGGCGATATCTTCCCTCACGGTATCGGCTACGTAGGCCCCATTTACGCCGAGGAATATGCAGCTCTTAAATCTCAGGGTTATGGCTTGACTGACACTATCGGCAAAAGCGGAATTGAAAAGGCGCTTGAATCCACTTTAAGAGGGGACAACGGCGAAAAGGCTATAACCGTTTCGTCTGACGGAACGGTTTCCGAGGAGATAACCGTTCAGGCAGTTCCCGGAAGCACAGTTATGCTTACAATTGACTCTGAGCTTCAGTCAAAGCTTCAAAAAATATTAGAGGATCACATAACCGCCCTTGCAAACGGAACCTTGACCAAAGAGGGTTATGATTTCACCGACTGTTCGGCAGGCGCCGCAGTTATTATGGAGGTCAAGACCGGTGCAATTCTTGCCGCCGCAACCTATCCCACCTATAACCTTGGCGATCTTTTAGACGATTATTCCACGGTTGCAACTGCTCCGGGTGCGCCGCTTTATAACCGCGCATTCGACGGACTTTACCGCCCCGGCTCTGTAATGAAAACGGTCACAGCCGTTGCCTCAATGAGCGAGGGAATAATCGACGAAAATTCGAAATATGCCTGCCACAGACAGTATAATTTCCTTGACATCATCGTTAACTGCACAGGCTCGCACGGAAACATAGGTGTTGTAACGGCTATCGAAAAGAGCTGCAACATCTTCTTCTATCAGGTCATTCAAGAGCTTGGACTTGATAAGTTTATGGAATATCAGCGCGCCTTCGGCTTGGGCGAGAGCATGGATCTTGAAATAAGCACATCAAAGGGCTATCTTGCAAGCCCCGACACTTTCTTTAACCTCGGTCTTGATTGGACCATCGGTCAGGTGTTGCAGGCATCTATCGGACAGTCGGAGGTTGCTGTAACCCCATTGCAGATGTGCGTTTTGGCCCAGACTATTGCCAACAACGGCGTTAGATATCAGCCTTATTTGGTTGATTCGGTTTGGGATTATAACATGACCAAGCAGCTTGAAAAGACCCAGCCTAATGCCGTTGCAACAGTTCCTGCTGACAAGGATGTTTTCGACACTCTTATTAAAGGTATGATCGCCGCAGGCAACAACTCCACCGCGTCTGTTTATTACGAAACAAATCCGAATGCCGCATATTTAGCACAGTTCTCGCTTGATGGAATTCCTTATGACGTTGCAATTAAAACCGGCACCCCTCAGGCAAGCAACAAGGCAACTCAGAACTCCACAGTCGTCGGCTTCTATCCCGCACACGATCCCGAAATTGCTTTCTCAGTAGTCATTGAAAACGGCGAGTATTCAAAATATACTATCCGTAAAATTTTAGAGGCTTATTACGGTTATGAGCCAATTATCGAGGATTTGGGAGATGGAAGATTTAGAAATACCGTCAAATATTGAACCTTTGCGAGATTTTTCGAGCATAAATTCAAAAAACCTTTGACATTTTAGCGCTTTAGTGCTAAAATAGACTTGTTAAGCGAAAATTTCGGACGAAAAACAAATCGACAACAAAATGGGAGGAAAGCTTTATGAACATAGCACTTATCGCTCACGACTCAAAAAAAGAACTGATGATTCAATTCTGTATAGCCTACAGCGGAATCTTGAGCAAGCATAGACTATGTGCAACGGGAACCACGGGCAAACAGGTTGCCGAAGCAACAGGGCTTGATATCCATAAATATTTAAGCGGCGCACAGGGCGGCTGTCAGCAGATCGGCGCATCTATCTCCTGCAACGAGATCGACCTTTTGATCTTCTTCAGAGATCCTCTTCACCGCAAATTAAGTGAACCCAACGAGCAGGACCTTTTGCGTCTTTGCGACGTTCATAATATCCCCATGGCAACAAACATCGCAACTGCAGACGCTATGATCCACGCGCTTGACAGAGGCGACCTTGACTGGAGAGAGCTTATAAACGTTTTCTAAAGTAAAGGCAGATAATATAATAAAGGCAACAATATAAGAGAGAGTACAAAGATGTGACTTTTTCAGAGAGAGCGTGGTTGGTGAAAACGCTTAAAGGGCATCGGCGGAAGGACACTCTTAGAGCTGCCGTGTGAACAAGCACGGCCGTTTTCCGCGTTAAGGAATCTTGAGAGGCTGAATTTTCAGCAACAAGGGTGGTACCGCGACGACTGTCGTCCCTTTTCGGGAGGACAGTCTTTTTATTTTCAAAAATTACACTTCAGAAAGGTTTGATCATATGGCAAAATTAATTCAAAGACCAAAGGGCACGCAGGACGTTATCCCCTCGACAGCTTATAAATGGCACACTGTCGAGCACGTTGTTTCGGATGCTGCTGCACGCTTTGGCTTTAAAGAAATCCGCACTCCCGTGTTCGAGGATACCGGACTTTACGTTCGCTCAGTCGGCGACACATCCGACGTTGTAACCAAGGAAATGTACACCGTTTCTTCAAAAGGCGATGCAACCTTCACTCTCAGACCCGAGGGAACTGCAGGCGTAGTTCGTGCAATGCTTGAAAACGGCGTTATGAACGAGGGCTTCCCCCAAAAGGTTTATTACACCATGGCGTGCTACCGCCACGAAAAGCCCCAGGCAGGAAGACTTAGAGAATTCCACCAGTTTGGCTGCGAGATGTTCGGAACCCAAAGCCCTTATGCTGATGCCGAGATAATTCTCTTGGCAAAGAGCGTTTTGGACGATTGCGGACTTAAAAACATCGAGCTTAACCTTAACTCGATCGGCTGTCCCACCTGCCGTGCCGAATATCACAAGGCATTAAAGGAATACTTTGAATCCAAAAAGGCAGACCTTTGCGATACCTGCCTTGAAAGACTTGATAAAAACCCGATGAGAATTTTGGACTGCAAATCTCCCATCTGCTCCGAAATTGCCGAGGGTGCGCCCAAGATACTTGACTTCTTGTGCGATGATTGCAACGCACACTTTGAAGCTTTAAAGAATATACTCGGCGGTTATGGCGTTGAGTTTAAGGTCAATCCCAAGATCGTAAGAGGGCTTGACTATTACACCCGCACCGTGTTTGAATTCGTTTCAACCGACATCGGCGCACAAGGCACTGTTTGCGGCGGCGGACGTTATGACGGCTTGGTTAGCGAGCTTGGCGGTCAGCCCACACCTGCTTTGGGATTTGGCATGGGCCTTGAAAGACTTATTTTAACGATGGAAAAGCAGGGAGTTGAGTTCTTAAAGCCCAGAACCTGCGATATTTACCTTGTTTCGATGGGCGAAAACGCTCAAGCAAAGTGTGCAACCCTGGCAGCAGCCTTAAGGGCAGAGGGTTACAGTGCCGAGTTCGACCTTGTTGGCAGAGGGCTTAAGCCTCAGATGAGATATGCCGACAAGATAGGCGCAAAATTCGTTTGCGTTTTGGGCGACAACGAGCTTGAAACGGGCGACGTTAAGCTTAAGAATATGCGCACTGGAATTCAGACAGATGCAACACTTGCAAGCTTTAACGAATGCTTTGAAAGAGTGTATATCGACGACCTTTTGGAAACAGATAACGATATCAACAATGCCGTTATAGAGGCACTTTCGGATAAGTAAAGAAAGAAATTATTATAAAGGAGAAATAAAACTATGGAAACAATGGGCAATTTGCGCCGCACACATTACTGTGCAGAAATTCCCCTCACCCCCTGCGAGGTTGTGGTTTGCGGCTTCGTTCAGAAGATAAGAGACCTTGGAAACCTCATCTTCATCGACCTTAGAGACCGCACAGGTATCGTTCAGCTTGCATTTGGCGATGACACCGCACGCGACGTTTTTGAAAAAGCAAGCACAATTAGAAACGAATACGTTATTATTGCTAAGGGTAACGTTACCCCCAGAGAAAGCATCAACAAGGAAATCAAGACCGGTACCGTTGAAATCAGAGTAACCGAGCTTAGAATCCTTTCTAAAGCTCAGACAACTCCCTTTGAAGTTGCAAACTCCGCGAAGGTCAACGACGAGCTTAAGCTTAAATATCGCTATTTAGACCTTAGAAATCAGGAGCTTACACAGAATATCCTTATGCGTCACAAGATCGCAAGAGTAACACGCGATTACTTCTATGAAAACGATTTCGTAGAGATCGAAACTCCCATGATGATCAGATCCACTCCCGAAGGTGCGCGTGACTATTTGGTTCCTTCAAGAGTTCACGAGGGTAAGTTCTATGCTCTTCCTCAGTCCCCTCAGATCTATAAGCAGCTTTTGATGGTTTCCGGATTTGACCGTTACATTCAGCTTGCACGCTGCTTCAGAGACGAGGACTTGCGTGCTGACCGTCAGCCCGAATTCACTCAGATCGACCTTGAAATGTCCTTCGTTGACGTTGAGGACATTTTGGGAATGTGCGAAGGTTATATGAAGCGCCTCTTTAAAGAGGTTAAGGGCTTGGACATTGAAACTCCTTTGCCCAGACTTACCTTTGCAGATGCTATGAACCTCTATGGCTCGGATAAGCCCGACACTCGCTTTGGCATGGAAATTAATGATCTTAGCGAAACCGTTAAGGACGTTGACTTTGTTGTATTCAAGAGTGCTATTGAAGCAGGCGGCTCTGTCCGTGCGATCGTTGCAAAGAACGCTGCAAACGTATATACAAGAAAGGAAATCGACAAGCTTACCGAACACGCAAAGGGAATCGGCGCAAAGGGACTCGCATACATCCGCTGGGTTGATGACGAGCCTAACTGCTCGTTTGCAAAGTTCCTTAAAGAGGGCGAGCTTGATGCGATCATCTCCAAGCTTGGCGCTGAAAAGGGCGACGTTGTACTCATCGTTGCTGACAAGAACAAGGTCGTTCTTCCCGTTTTGGGCGCACTCAGACTTATCGTTGCCAAGAAGCTTGATATCATCCCCAAGGACAAATACAACCTCTTGTGGATCGTTGAGATGCCCTTCTTTGAATATAACGAAGAAACAGGAAATTGGGATGCTATGCACCATCCCTTCACAATGCCTTTGGACGAGTGCTTAGAATATCTTGACACCGACCCCGGCGCAGTAAGAGCCAAGTGTTATGACCTTGTTCTTAACGGTGTTGAGCTTTGCTCGGGATCTATTAGAATCAATAACTGCGAGCTTCAGCAGAAGATGTTCCGTTCTTTGGGCATGTCTGATGAAGAGATCGAAGCTAAGTTCGGCTTCTTGGTTGAGGCTTATAAGTACGGTGCTCCTCCGCACGGCGGCTTGGGCTTGGGCCTTGACAGACTTGCAATGCTCTTGTGCGGTGCTGACAGCTTGCGTGACGTTTTGGCCTTCCCGAAGGTTCAGAATGCAAGCGAATTGATGAGTGCTTGCCCCGCTGTTGTTGACGACGTTCAGCTTAAGGACCTTCACATTAAGGTTGATATTGAGAAGTAATAAATTGGGCGACCCTGTGGGGTCGCCTTTTTTATGCAAGATTTATAATTGCTAAGCCATTTTCTTTTGCATATCTCACGGTATATGCTGTGCCGCCTGTTTGTCTGGTTAAATAACAAACACAATAACCGCTGTGGTTAACTAAATGTCTGTTGCGCTTAAACATACATGATTTATCGTACTTTTCCGATGTGTAAACAACCTTATCACTTGCGGCTTTTATGCGATTATATTCAGCGATATCCTTTTCACTCCAAAACGCAGTTTGGTCTTTGCAGGGATAAACCATTATAAGCTTGATTTGTGGATATTTTTGTTTCAGCTCAAGCACAGCTTGTGCCGCTAAGGTATCAAACCCCAATGCACCGCCCGAGCCGAAAAATATCACACCGCGCTCGATAAGCTTTTCGATTGTAAACAACAAGAGCTTTTTCACTTTTTCACGTTCATGCTCTGGAATGTCTCTGTGTCCTGTAAAACAACAGGTTTTATCTTTCATGTAATCATCTCCTTGTAGACTATTAGATTATATAATGTAATAGTCTATATGTAAACAGAAATAATAAGATACTATCTAATCAAAAAATGAGTAATGGAGAAGTATCTTATGATAAAATTAAGAGTTAAAGAGCTTCTTGCTGAAAACGGCAAGACAAAGTATTGGCTTTACAAACAGCTCGGCATGAGCTATCAGAATTTCAGTAAGATGATAAATAACGAAACAAAATCAATTCGATATGAAAACATCGAAGCTATGTGTCTGTTGTTTAACTGCACTCCTAATGATATATTTGAGTTTACAGAAGATTAAGTACAAAAATCCTCCCTTTATCCCAACAAAAAAACTCCCCCGAATCGCTCGGGGGAGTTTTCTTAGGAAAGGAAAAAATCACAACACACGGTTGGTAATGTTAATGTAGGGGCGTTCCATAAGCTCTTGCGACTGCATTGCTTGCGCGCAGACGCTTTAAAACGCATTATTCGTTGGTCGTAGCCTCGCCTAAAACAAGGTCAACGTCCATGTTAACGCCGTCACGATAGATGGTCAAGGTGATGGTATCGCCGGCAGAGTATTGATTCTTGATGTTGTTAAGCTCGTTCATTGTGGTGATGGATTCGCCCTGAATGCCGATGATGATGTCGCCGGCCTTGATTCCTGCAATTTCTGCAGCAGATTCGGGAGTTACAAAGCGAACGTATACACCCTGAGGCAAACGGTAATACATCGACATGATAGAGGTAATATCCTCACCCGAAACGCCGATCATCGGTCTGCCGGTTACGTAACCGTGCTTCATAAGGTCTTCGATGATGGGAAGTGCTTCATCGATCGGGATAGCAAAGCCCAAACCCTCGCCATAGGTCGATGCAACCTTTGCGGAGGTGATTCCGATAACTCTTCCATAAGCGTCGATCAACGGACCGCCAGAGTTACCGCTGTTAATGGATGCGTTTGTTTGAATAAGTGTCATTTCGTTTTCGCCGATGGTGATGGTTCTGTTAAGACCTGAAATGATACCGCTTGTCATGGTTCCGTAAAGCTCGAAGCCCAAGGGGTTGCCGATGGCAATTGCAAGCTCGCCGATTCTAAGCTCGCCCGATTTGCCGAATTCACAAGCAGCAAGTCCCGAAGCCTCGATCTTTAAAACTGCAAGGTCGGTCTGAGAGTCAGCGCCGATGACAACAGCGTCATATTCGTTCATTTCCTGGTCGACGATGATGACGGACACGGCATCTTCAACAACGTGAGCATTGGTGATGATATATCCATCCTCGCTGATGATGATTCCGGTGCCTGTTGCACTTGAACGGTCAAGTGTGCAGGAAACACCGACAACAGAGGGTGCAACCTTATCATATATATCAGGTAATGTCAAAGCATCCTCGGGAGTTGCAAGCTGTTCAAGGGTAGGATAGCTTCTGTTTGTGTCGATTTCAGTGGGCTGAGAATCTTCAGAAGGTTCTTTTTCAGAAACAACGGGGTCGTTTTCGCCGGGAATATCTACACCGGGAATATCGGTGTGCTCGTCATCCTTTTCAGTCTTATCCTGATCGACAACGTTTATTTCGTTGGATGTTGTGGGGTCATATCCGGTGACGGCAATAAATGCACTTATCGAGCCGACAGCCACAACAAATATGCCCAAAACGATGGAGATAAGCGCAAGCGCTATCTTGCCGCCGTTTGACGATTTTTTAGGAGTCTCGGGAGAATAGACATATTCATTTGAATTAGAATAATAGGGAATGTTACGATTGGAATAATCATGTCCCGAAGAGCTGGCATTGCGAGTATAATTATACTCGGCGCTTCCTCTGTTGCTGTCAGCAGGACGATCGTTAACAGGCTCGGTCTTGATCTCGTTTTCGCCTGCCTGTTCATAAGTCACCTCGATGGGAGATTCGGGCTTTTGTTCGAGTTTGTTTTCGCTTTCGTTGTTTTGGTTGATATCGTTAAAATCAGTCATAAAACGACCTCCAGATAAATGTATTCGCTTTAAAACGGCACGCGCCGCTTAGATTTACAAGTCTTATTATATCCCGCTGTGTGAAAACTGTATGAAAGAACACGGAATTTTTCGAGGGGATAGCAAGGTAAGTTCTGTCCGCCCTTGATAAAAATAATACGGTGTGATATAATGCTTGTTAACAAACCAACATTAAAGAAAGGAGCGTTTTTCTTGCTCTATACCGACATTTTGTTTGTTTTTGCGTTTTTGCCGATCGTATTAACGCTTTTGTTCATATTCCGTGAACCTTGGGAGAAAAATGCCGTCAGCGTAATTTCGTCACTCGTTTTTATCTGCTGGGGCAGACAGCTTTATTATGCGCTCATCATCCTGCCCATATTCGCAGTATACTTTGTGGCAAGAATGATGTCGAAAAAATATTCAAAAGCGCTTCACACCTTGGGCGGAGCTGTTGCCTTGATATGTGCACTTTTGTGCGTTATCGGCTTGGGCAGGGCTGAAACAGTTCTTGGTGCAGTCTGTCAGATCGGATTTTTGCTCTTTGCGGCAAGATGTCTTTTATATCTGAACGAGGTTAAAAACGGCCTTGATGCCGAGACCGACTTTTTAAGCCTTGCAGTATACTTAATTTCATACGAATTCATCCTCATCTCGCCTTTGGTTGAATACTCTTTGGTAAGAGATGATATCAAATCCCGCAATATGACCCTTGCAAAAACCGCACACGGCCTTGAAGGCTTTATCTTCGGCCTGGCAAGAGTTACGGTTTTGGGCTTCGCGCTCGAGCGTGTGTGTGAAGCCGCTGTTTTAAACGGTGTAAGTCCTTGGATGAATCAAATTGCGCTTATTGCGGCATCTGCTGTTGAAATGTATATTGTAATAATCGGCTTCTGCGAAATGTCCTCGGGCCTTGCCCTTATGGGCGGCATATCCTTGCCGAACGAGGTTGCCTTTGTTGGCTTGCAAAGCACAGTGACCGACCACGTCGGTGATTTCTATTACGGCGGAAAGTATATCATCAAAAAGAACTTTTCGGGCAAAAAGAGCGCTTGGCAGCTTGTTTTAATGTCGCTTATCGTTGGAGCTTGCTTCGGCATTGGCTCGGGTGCGTGCGCATTCCTCACACTTTTGGCACTTGCAATGATGATCGAAAGCTTAAGCGAAACCAAAACCTTTGCCGACGGTGTTTTAACAGCAGTTGTTTTGATCGCGGGATACTTCATTTTGGGCGTTTCCTCGATCGATGGCTTTGGCGACTTTGTTTTGTCGCTTAATAAATCCGCCTATGATTTCGATATTTCCCGCGCTTTATATTCCGAGGTTATGCGTTCGCTCTTCTGGCTTGCGCTTGCCGTTATAAGCATAACACCTATTTATAAATGGATATACACCTTCGTTCGCGAAAAAATGGCATCGAGCGAGAGGGCATATTCGATAACACGCGCTGCAAGTGCAGTTATGACCGTTATTTTGCTAATAATCTCCACTGTTGCAATGGTATCTGCAATATAAAATTTTAAAGAAAGGAGCAAAGTCTTATGGCAAAAAAGAAAAAGCAAAAGCCGCAGGATAGTCCTGTGTCTGCACCCGAAAAGCAGGCCGAAGCGGTCGTCAAGCCCGAAGTTCCGAAGTTTGAGATCGGCAAAAAAGGCGATGAATTTGATTTAAAATTCAGCCGTGCGGCAAGCTTAAAATCTCACGAGGCTGACCATCTTTTGCAAGACCTCGGCCGTGAATCAAAGGCTGATAAGTTTAATTTTTTAAGCCTTGCTTTGCCCCTTGTGATAATCGTTATAGCGTCGCTTAGCTTTGGCTTCGTCTCCCGCGGTGATATTGAAGAGATGTTTACAGTCAAGTTCAACTCCGAAACCGTTATCGACGGAAGCTATTTTGAACAGCTTGACAAGATATATAACGAAACCCTTCCTTTTAAAGAGGGGATCCAAAAGCTTGGTGCGTGGCTTGGATTTATAGATGCTCCCGAAGCACCCTCGCAGGAAGCTCCCGACGAGGAGATCGTCCTGCCTGACGATCCTGTTGTTACAGAGCCGATAGTCACCACGACAGAGGCTACCACCACTGAAGCCACTACAACAACTCCTGATACAACTGAATCCCCCACAACCTCTGAAACCGAGGTAACCATTCCCGAAACCTATACTCTTTATGCAACCGCAACTGTTAACATCCGTCTCTTCCCATCTTCAGATTCTGCTATCATGGGATATTTCGAGGCAGGTGCTGCTGTTGACGTTATCGAGATGATGTCAGACGGCTGGGCAAAGATATACTATAACGGTATGATTTCTTATTGCTTTGGCGAATATCTTACAGACTCAGCTCCCGAAGAGGTTCCTGACGTTACGGTCAGCATTATCGATGGCGAGGAGCCTGAATCCTTTATAATGATAACAACTTCATCGCTTAACGTCAGATCCCTTCCCTCGACTGATTCCGACGTTATTACACAGTTCAGAACAGGAACCGAGGTAAGAGTTATCGAAATGCTTCCGAACGGCTGGGCAGCAATTTATTACGACGGCGGTGTGGCTTATTGCTATGGCGAATATTTAACCGAGGTGACCGAAACCGTTACCGAGCCTGACGTTACTTTAGCTCCCGATGACGAGGAAGAGACTGTTTCCGATGAGGAGACTCTATCCGAGGATGAAGATATCGTTGTTGTCCCCGACGAGGAGGAAGAATGATAAACCCCTTCCCCTATTCCGACACGAACAAACGCTTTCACACTCTTGATTTCAAATATAAACGACTATTCGGAAAAAAGACGGTGAAGATCCCCCTTAATGCAGGGCTTGGCTGCCCAAATCGCGACGGCACTTGCGGCGTGGGCGGCTGCACCTATTGCTCGGGTGCTTTGTCGGGTGAATTTGCAGGCGACCCAAGCGAGAGCTTTAAGCATCAGTTTGAAGAGACCAAAAAGCTTTATATAAATAAATGGAGCGATTTCGAGTGTATTGCTTATCTTCAGGCGGGAACCAACACCCACGCAAGCGTTAAAGAGCTTGAAAGGATATATAATGCAGCGCTTGAATTGCCCGTTGTGGGACTGAGCATCTCGACAAGAGCTGACTGCATCGACAAGGAAAAGGCAGAGCTTTTGGCGAAAATCTCTAAGCAGACTTTTTTAACCGTTGAGCTGGGCTTGCAGACGGCAAACGACGAAACCGCAAAAAGAATCAATCGATGCCACAGCTTTGAAGATTTTTTGCGCGGCTATGAAATGTTGAGAGAGCGAAATATAAACCTTGGTGTGCATATAATCAACGGCCTTCCCGGTGAAAGCTATGACGATATGATGCACACGGCGAGTGAGATTGCACGCTTAAAACCGCAGGAGGTTAAGATCCATCTTTTGCATATAATTTCGGGCACGAAAATGGCTGAGCGATATTCTCGTGGCGAGTTTAAAACAATGGAAAAGGATGAATATATCTCGCTTGTTTGCGATCAGCTAGAGGTTTTGCCGCCTAAGACCGCTATCGGCAGACTTACGGGCGACGGCGACAGACGCACTCTTTTAGCACCCATGTGGAGCATGGACAAACGCGCAGTATTAAACGGAATAGACCTAGAGCTTGCAAGACGGCAAAGCTATCAAGGAATTAAACATCAAAAGGATTGATCCGCTTCTGAAAAGGGGCGGATTTTGTGCTTTAGAAGGGGATACAACGGCGTTCTTGTGAAAAAATGAAACTTACCATCCAAACAATATAAGATTATTAATATGCAGATTGTTAAATAGTAATAAAAGGATTATTGAATTATTGTAAGAAAAGATAATTGAAAATTGACATATTCTATTGTATAATATTAAAGCAAACTAAACTATGGAGGTAACTATGAAAAGGTTATTAGCACTTGTTCTTGTTTTGCTCATGGTCTTCGCACTCATGGGTTGTAAGGACAACAAAAGACAGATCGTTGAAGTAACCCTTTCCACAGAAGATGCCGAAGCAATCTTGGCAGCAGCTGGTATCACCTTGCCTGATGCTGAGGAGGTTTCTGCAGCCGGTTCTTCGATCGAGTGGTTTGCTTGGTATGATGGCTTCCACAAC
>JAZRDR010000015.1:0-71135 GCA_045660445.1 Candidatus Faeciplasma sp. | reverse complement strand
CCTGCCCGGTGGCGGCTGGTACGTGGAGGAGCGGTTGGGTATGCTCAACTACGCCGGCGTATCGGTTAAGGCGCTGCTGGACGCAGGTTTCGCCTGCGTGGCCGCCGACTATCGGGTGACCCCCGAGGGCATCTTTGTGGCGGACATCATCGAGGACTGCCTGGACGCCCTGCGGTTCTGTGCCCACAACGCCGACGAGTGGGGCATTGATCGGGATAAGATCTTTATTTCCGGCCACTCTGCCGGTGCCCATCTGGCCCTGATGACCGGTATGGTCAAAGAGGGTTTCCGTTCCGAAAATTCCTATGACGACCCCTACACCGTGCGGGCCATCGCCCCCATGAGCCCCATCACCGACCTGAGCGACGAGGGTGCCATGCAGTTTGACCACGGCTATCTGTTCGCCAACCCCGAGGATATGGACGAGAAGATGCGGGTCAGCCCCATCACCTACGCCTGCGCCGACACCCCCGACACCCTGCTGATCGCGGGCACCAGCGACTATCACGTGCTGCCCCGCCACAGCGAAAAGCTGTTCGATAAGCTGACCGAGGCCGGTGCCAACACCCGCCTGATGTATTCCATCGCCGGCGGTCACGGATTCGAGCCCATGCACTACGGCGTGGAGCCGCAGCCCGGTATGCCCGGCGTGCAGGAAGAGATTGTTAAATTTATCTTAGAGCGCGTATAAGAACAAAAAAAGAGCCACCCTGTCGGGTGGCTCTTTTTCATTAATATTCCTTGGTGGCTCTGCATTCTTTGGCAGAGTTGGCAATGGACAGGGGGATGCCGTAGGGGGCATACCGAATCTCCCACTCAATGGTGCGGGTATAGGTGCCGTCGGGGCCCTCGTAAATTTCGGTAACCAAGTTGCCGAAGCGATCAAAAGTGAACTTGTAGCGATACCAGGTGCCGTCAGTCTCGTTCTGATACTCGCGGAAAGTGACCAGATTGCGCTTGCCGTACTCGTAGGTGTAGCTGTAGCGGTTGAGGCCGTTCTCGTCCACCGTACGTTTGGCAACCTTATTCTTATTGTTGAACTCCTGCAGGGTCACCGTCTTTTCGCCGGTGGCGGCGGTGTCGTAACGCTCGATCTGGTTGCCCTTCTCGTCATAGACGAACTCCGTAATCTCGCCGTCGTTGTAGGTCACCTTCTCCAGCAAGCCGTCTGCCCGATAGTGGTATTCGCCCACCCGCTTGGTGCCGTCCGCCAGAGTGATCTCTTTACCGATGGTGGTGCCCATCTCGTCAAAAGAGGTCTTGGTGGTCTCGAAGATGGTCTCTACGGTGCGGGTCTTGACCAACTCAAAGTCGTAATACTCGTAGGTGTAGGTATAGGCCTCCTCCGGATTGGAGGCGGTCTTTTTCTCGATGATCGTCTGACCCAGCTCGTCGTAGGTATAGGCCATCTGGCTCCATTCGCCGGTGGCGTATTCGGTGCGCTCGGTCAGCAGGCGATTCTCAAAATCATAGGTGGACACGGTGCGATACAATTCACCTGTCTGATCGCTGACGACGGAGGTGAGCAGATTGCCCTGCTCGTCATAGGTGCACTGCTCCGTATTCAGCAGATCCGAACCCTCCTGCGTCTGCTTGGAGGACAGCATACGACCAAACTCGTCGTATTCGTACACCTCCACCAGCATAGCGCCCAGACGGGGGTCACTGGTCTCGGTGCGCAACAGCACGCTGTTATCATCGTAGATGTAATTATCCACCACCACGGTGCCGTCCCCATACACCGTCTCGGAACGCAGGGGAGCAAAGCTCAGGGTCTTACCCAACTCCTCACCGCGGGGGTCGTCGGTACGCTCCAGCAGAGAGAAGGCCGCCTCGTAGTTGCGCAATTCAATAGCGGACTCCGCCATGGAATAGATGGTGCGGGGGCGAATCAGCAGCGCGGAGATGGCCGCCACCGCCACCACCATAGCGATAATGCGGATGGTCTTTTTGTTCAGTTTTTTCATAAAAGACACCTCTTTATGTACACTCAGTATGGAATCAGATACCGTAAACCAACCAAATATAGATGTATGCGGGCACGATAGCGGCCAGCGTAAAGGGGATGCCGATCTTGAAGAAGTCGCTGTTCTTAACGGTATAACCTTCACGTCTTAAAATGCCGATACCGGTGATGTTTGCGCTGGCACCAATGGGTGTGCAGTTACCGCCCAAGGTTGCGCCCGAAAGAAGTCCGAAGTATAAAACCGTGGGATCTGCGCCCATGGCTGAAGCGATTCCTGCGATAACGGGGATCATTGTTGCAACGTAAGGAATATTATCAATAAACGCCGAGATAATTACCGATGCCCAAACGATAATGGTATACATCAAGAACATATGCCCGCCGCCCAAGTCTGCTAAAAGATTTGCTGCAGCGTCGATAACGCCCTGCTCCTTAATTCCGCCGATCATAAGGAAAAGTCCGAGCAAAAGACCGATAGTTTCAAAGTCGATGCCCATCAAAGGTCTAACAATAGCAGAAATGCATCTCTTTCTGGCGAAGTTATAAACAATGCCAACGATCATCAAAGCGAAGCAGATAAGACCGTTTGTAACGTCGGGCTTTTCGGGGATGAAGGAAGCCAAGATAAGCAAAAGGATGGCACCGACAAGTAACACTGTGGGTACATAATCTGTTACCTTGGTCTTTTCTTTGGTCTTGGGGATAGGAGCCTTTTCTTTTCTGAAGATGAACGCCAAAATGACAGCAGCTAAAACAGCACCAAGCTCAACAGCGAAGAACATACTGGGTCTTGATTTGAACCAGAAGAAGTCCATAAAGCTCATATCAAGTGCCGAGCCAAGCATGATAGCGGTGGTGTCACCAACCAAGGTTGCTGCGCCCTGCAGGTTCGAGGATACGGCAATTCCGATGATGAAAGGAACAGGATTAGTCTCAAGCTTTTTGCAAATAGCAAGCGCAACGGGAGCGATCATCAAAACGGTTGCAACGTTGTCAACGAACGCCGAGATAACTCCTGCAAACAATGACATGCAAACAGCCGCCCACATAACATTTGGGACCTTTTCCATTATAATGTCCGCCAAAAGCGAAGGCATCTTGCTCTCGATAAAGAGTGCTACCAAACCCATTGTGCCGGCGATCATTAATATTACGTTCCAGTCGATCTCGCCCAACACGTTTCCAAGAGGGAGCATGCCCGTAACAATGAACACAAACGCCGAAGCAAGTGCTATATAAGGGCGATACTTGCTGAAAACGAGCATCAAAACATAGGTAAGCGCGAATAAAACCAATGCAGGAATCATGTTAAAATCCTTTCTCTTCTGTTTTTAAGGGCTTGGCCCTATACAAATTTAATTATATCACAAATGTGATGCACAAGCAATCGCCCAAATACACAAAAATGCGGCACTAATTTTTGTGCCGCATTACAACTGACAGATCAGCTTTTTTACTTCTCCTCTAAACTTTTTGCTTTTCTTCCCGAATCAACAAGCTCCTGCTCGAATTCCTTGGGATGCTTTAAATAATAATCTTGATGCTCCTCCTTGGCAGGATAAAAGCTCTTAAAGGGCTCAAGGCTGATATATGCCTCTTTCCCCGATTCTTTCTCCAGCTCTTTTATCATCCTTTTGGCGATGGCTTTCTCCTCATCATCAAGATAATATACCGCCAAGGTATACGAGTGTCCTCGGTCGATAAACTGTCCGCCGTCGTCAAAGGGATCGACACCGCCAAGGAAGATCTCGAAAAGCTCATTAAACGACACCTTTTCGGGCGAGTATTCGATCATTACAGTCTCACGGTGGCCTGTTCTTTGATTTTTAACGTCTATATAGACAGGGTTTGCTTCGTCGCCGCCCGAATATCCGCTTATAACTTCCTTAACACCGTCAGTCAGCTTGAATATCGGGGTTATGCACCAAAAGCACCCGCCTGCAAAATATGCCTTTTTAAGTTGATTCATTTTTGTTTCCTCTTTCTTTCAAAGGAGTTGAGTTAAGTATATCATTAAGCGAGAACTTTGGCAAGGACGCTGAAACAAAAAAAGACACCCTATCGGATGTCTTTTTGTTGGTGGGAGAGGATGTGATTCCAATTTTCAAAACATCCCACCGGGACGTTTTGAAAACGAGCTTTGCCGTCTTCGGCGGCTCGTCCGAATCCGCCCGCCAACGCGCCCAAAACAAAAAACCAGCCCTATTGGACTGGTCTTTGTTTTGGTGGGAGAGGATGGATTCGTGACCATAACATCATGCCTCACTTCGCTCGGCAAGCTGTATGAGTTGCGACTCTTAATTTCTTCGCCATCAACACTCCGCCGTCGCAACTCCGATGTTCCTGCTTACTACCCTCTTACCAAAACAAAAAACCAGCCCTATTGGACTGGTCTTTGTTTTGGTGGGAGAGGATGGATTCGGACCATCGAAGCTAAATAGCAACAGATTTACAGTCTGCCCCCTTTGGCCGCTCGGGAACTCTCCCATATTAAGTTGTGTTGCGTTGGAGCTGGTGGACGGACTCGAACCCCCGACCTGCTGATTACAAATCAGCTGCTCTACCAACTGAGCTACACCAGCAAGCGCTGCAACGAAAGTTATTCTATCACAGCCGATCGCAATTGTCAAGCCTTTTTTGAAAAATATTTTAAAAAATATCGCACAGCAAAGTTTCCCTTGCTGTGCGCTTAATTCATTTACCATTCAATGTGGCCGCCATAGGTCGATTCAATAAGATTTACCGATCCGACATATGCAAGCCCTGTTTCAGAGGCAACCGTTGAATAAATCCTTCCCTCGCTGAAGATGTAAAGAAGGCCGTTATCCTCAATCGCTTTGCCGAATTCAAACACAGTGTCCATCTCGTGGGATTCCAACAGACCTATCTGCTTAAAGCCGTCACCCTCAAGGTGATATAAAACGTATCTATAGCAGAAGTCATAGCCGTCATAATATCCGTAAGGAACGCCAACGATTCCAAGCTCGCTGTTTACATACATAACCGAGTTGTCGCTTAATGCCTTAGAGGTGTATTCGCCCTCGTAAATCGCTATCTTGTGCTTTGCATGAGCTACGCCGTCGGCATCGATCTCAACGTTTGCAAGAGTAAGCACTCCGTTGATATCAGTTAAAACTGCATATCCGTTGCCCAAAGGAACCAAGTTTTCGGCAACATCATCTGTTTTCGCATAATCAGCAATGTTGGGAATCGCGGGATTTGCAAGATCAATTGCATATTCTTGGCTTCCCGAAAGGGCCAAAACGTTACCATCCTTGACTGCAGTTGTTAAAACTGCTGGGAAATCACACTTTGAAACAAGGTTAAGTGCGCTGTCAAACACATTTACGCTGGTGATAAACCCACCCTCGATATTTTTGAGTGCAGATACAACGATCGCGCCGTTCATTTCGGTAACACCGTCGCCGCTCAAGGCAACACCCTCGCAAAAGATGCTGGTGCCAAGAGAAACCTTTCCGTCATCAAGATCAAACATCTGAATAGCGGTGTTATCAACGCCGTTCACGTTTTCATATCCGAAAACATAAACCGCACTGTCTGTCATTAAAATTCTGCCTTCATCGCCCAAAAGAGCCTTTACGGAAACGCTGATCTCGCTTGCCGACATATCGATTCCGCCGATAACTGTATAGTCGGTATTGGAAATGTATGCAGGAATAACGATATCATTTGCCTGGATATATGTCTTTTCGCCGTTAAGCGAGTAATAAGGAACGTAGCTTTCCAAATCACTTGCGCCAAGCATGGGCGAAAGTCTGTAGTCATCATAAGCTGTGATAACATAGACCGAGCTGCCCGACTGAACAGCATCAACAAATCTGCCGCTTTGAACGTTAGTCGCAACGGGATATGCAATGCCGTCGGAAAGGTCATATACCTTAACCTCTACAGATCTGCGAACGTAAGCAGTCTCTTCCTCTTCGGCATAAACGTTGCCCAAAAGTTCATCCAAAACGGTCATTTCCGAGTCTTCCTCGGCATCAACCTCGGGAACGTCACTTGTAACAGTCACTGCCGTTTCAACAGCATAAACCAAGGTTAATCTGTTATCGTAAACATAGAAGTCGATAAGGTCCTTGGTTTCATTGTCGGCACAAATGGGAGCGATAACGTCGCTGTATGAAAGCTCGCCGTTTGAAGTCTTGATGAACTTAACGGTGTCACCCTCGACAATAAAGATCTTGTCAGAGAAGATGAAAACGTTTTCTTCGCCCTTAACTAACTCGGGCAATACGAACTCGTCTTCTATAACAACGTGCTCCTCTTCCTCGGGTTCATCGTCGATCACAACGTCCTCTTCAGGAGGAATGGGTTCGCTGACTGCGGGAGGAGTTTCAACAGGCGTGTCAAGTGTAACCTCGGGAGTCTTGTCAGGCTCAACCTCGTCGGTTTCGTTCTCGCTCTGCTGATCGTTATAAGAGTGTTCGATCTCAGCTATTGCGGAATCGAGCGACATCTTGTCGTCCTCGTCAACGTAATATTTCTGGAATGTTTTGTGAAGCTCATCATAATCCTCGGCAGCGGTAGCTCCGTGATTTTCTTCGGATATAGCAGGAGCGTTTCCAACGTCCAAATATCTGACTAATCCGAGTACCAAAACTGCACAAGCGGCAACCGACATGATAGCACGGTAGGTCGCGGAATGGGACTTATTTTGTGCAGTCTTTTTAGATGTGTTGTTTTCGGAGGTAACAGCCTCGCTCATAACGATGCCTGAACGCTTTTTGCTGAATGACGCGTTTTCTTCAAGCATTTTTGCGATATTTTCGGGCTCAAGTCTTTCGGGGATCGGGAGCTGTTCAAAAAGCTCGCTGTAAATGTTGTTTGCCATGCTGTTTCCTCCTTTCGTTGTTAGTTTTTGTGTGCTTAGAGATCCTCTTCGATAAGTTTTCTAAGCTTTGTTTTGCCTCGTGCCAGATAGGTTCGCACGGTGGCTGAATTTATTCCTGTTATTTTGGATATCTCATCGCCGGTATAGCCGTATATGGCGCTGAGAGAGAAGCATATCTTTTCGTTTTGCGACAGATTTTCGATGTGATCGAGAAGCTCGATTCCCTCGTACTTCGATTCTTTATAAGGAATATCCATCTGCTTGTCGTCATCAGTGTCGTCATATAAAGACATTGACATCAAGTTTTCACGCTCACGGATATATTCCGCTTGCTTGCGCTTTATCTTGGCTGTGAGAATTCTTATCATCCAGCCCTTGAAAGCTTCCTCGTTCTTAAGATTCTTAATGCCCGAGAATGCATCCAGCACAGCGTCGCTTACAGCGTCGGCCGCGTCGTCCTGATTATTTAAATTGCAAAGCGCATAATAATATAATTCCTTATAGATCGCCGAATATAACTCGGCAAAAGCCTTACTGTCGCCCTTCTTCGCTTTTGCTACAAGCTCGGAAAAGCCGGATTTCATTCTCTCACCTCGAATCTATAAGACGCAATTATACAGACTCGTGGCTTAGGCTTCTGTATAATATGTGTCAAAAATAAGCTGTTTTGTTGCAGTCACTATGAAAAATTTTTTCATCAATTTGGCTTGATTTTGCAGAGTTTTGCGCGCTTCTTTCCGCCGAAAAATCATAGTGACCCAATATAAAATGTATTATACACTAAAATCGACATAATTACAAGACAAATGACGAAAAAAGCTCGGCGGCAACAAAACGGGCGGCACGAAACCGCACTCTGCCCTTTCAGAGCAGGCGCGGCTCCACGCCGCCTAAACCGCATCAAATACCCTCAATTATCTTTAAAAGCGTGCTGACGCATATATATGCCGCCTCGCTCACAAGTCTTGAAAACTCTTCAGCTCCGCCCGAAACGCTATCAGACACAGCTTTTATCAAAAGTGTGGGAACGCCGTTTCGGTTTGCCGTGAGCAAAATCCCTGCAGATTCCATCTCGCATATCTGCGCGCCGTATATCCTGTTAAGCTCGCGCTTTCTGTCAGGATCGCCCACAAACTTGTCGGCAGAGGCACATATAACTCTCATCAGCGTCGGCTCGATCTGGCAGGCCTTTTCAACCAAGCTTGCGGTTGAAGGAATGTAAACATCGGGATAGTCCGAATATCTTCCGACCTCGCAGTCGTCAAGATCAGAGGTATCAAAATCATAGTGCGCCACTTTTTCAACAACAGCGGTTCTTGTCGCCGACATCTCGTCGGTCAACCCTCCGCAAACGCCAAAGTTAACGATCATTTCGCAACCGTATTTGCTTATCAAAAGCTGGGTCGAGGATGCCGCAGATATCTCTCCTGCGCCGCTTTTGGTTACGTATAGCGAATGCTCGCCAACCTCGTAAACCTTTATCTCGTAACCGGGCAGAGTCTCCGTTTTAATGGGCTTGCCCATTTTTTCGAGCATCGCGCCAATCTCTTGTGCAACCGCAACTATCATTCCAATATTCATTTTTCTTCCTCCAAAATATGCTCCATAAATATTCGCTGAGGCTTAAGCCCCTTCTTTTCATAAAACTCCATTGCGCTGTCGTTTCCGCACCACACGTTAAGCGTTACGTTATAGCAACCCGTTTCTTTTGCAAGAGCTAAGACCGCTTCGTAAAGCTCCGATCCGATATGCTCTCCGCGGTGGTTCTCGTCGATGCACAGGTCATCTATGTAAAGCGATTTAATATCCGTCAGCAAAAGGTCACCCACCGCCTGCTTAAACACGCAAAAGGCATAGCCCAGAACGGTGTCCGAGCCGTCAACCGCCACTAAGATCGGGCGGATGGGGTCACATAGGATCTTCTCAAGCTCTGAAACAGAGTATTTCGTTGTGGTGGGCTTGAAAATGTCAGGACGGATATCATAATGCACACCGTGAGCCTGACGCAAAAGCTCCATCAAAATGGGGATGTCTTTGGGTCGCGCATATCTAATTGTCAAAGATAAGACTTCCTTTCTTTATCAGCGTTATGCATTCATGATCTGTAATCGTTTTAAATGTTGGGGTTTAGAACTTTCTATACTCATACATTCGGTACAGCTTTTTAGAAAAGCTTCCTGCATACAGCCTTTCGAAAATGTGTTTTTCAGCCCCGCTAAGTTCATCAATGAAATTTCGAGGTATCATTGTATGCTCTTTCACAAAAGCAAGCTCATCATTTTGCAATAATTCGGGGTCGTCTATACCGTAAACCTGCGTAACGCCAACGTCGTTAATGGGGTTTTTATATTTCGACATCTTTGCTGCCAAAACAGTATAGCAATCCATCAAAAGCGAAACCTGTTCAAAATGAGCACACAGATTTGCGGATAACTTCTGTAATTCCTCGGAGGTTAAGTACATACTCACGCCCTCCATAACAACAATGGCACATTTTCTTTCAGGAATATCCGCAAGCCAGTTGCAATCTCTTGCGTCCCCCGTGATCATTTTATAGCTTGCTGTTTCTGAATAGTATCGTTTTCTTTCCTCGATAACCTCATGAAAATCAACATCATACCACTTATGATTCATTGTGCCAACTCGCAGTACTCTACTATCCAATCCACAGCCGATATGTATTACTACTGCGTCATTCATATCAGGCAACTGCTGTCTTAGCCAATTATCAAAAACCGCAGAACGGATCCCCATATAGTAAGCAAGCCATTTTGACTTGGATTTCCCTTTCAGCGAAAATCCTTCTGCTGCCCAAATCTCCTCTGCTTTTTTGTCATTAAGAAATATTCCCTTTTTACTTACATATGCTTTTCCATACAAAGGGATATATAACGTTTTGTTTACACTATTCACATGCTCACCTATAAATCCAAGTTTACAAAAATGCGCATCTTATTTCTTCGTCTTATAGATCTCATCAAACATCTTGCAGCAGCGAACTGTTGTCAAGTGCGGAACGGTGTCGCTTTCAAGCTTGCCCTCGCGCACACAGCGCATTGCCTCGCGCGCCTCGTAAACAAAGCCGTTTTCGGTAACGTCATCAACAAAATGCTCAACTACTTGGCGGCTTGTATCGTATAAATAAGCCTCACGCGCGAAGTGGATAAGCGGCACGATGATAAGCCCCTTATCGCCCGAAATAGTAAGTCTTTCCTCCATCATTTCGGACAAGCTTGCGCCAAGTGATGCGATCGCGTTTTCAAATCTTAAGGTCACGTGCTCGCAGATGTCAACGCCGGTGTCCGACCAGATAACCTCGGGCTTGATGTCCAAGACATCCCCGCCAAGCATGAAGGTCGAAAGCTCATAAGCGTAAACGCCCAAGTCATAAGCCGCGCCACCGCCCAAATCGGGGTTGTAGAAGCGGTTGTTGGGATCTTTTTCTGCAGCAAAGCCCAAGCGTGCGTCAACGTATCTGACGGTGCCTATTCTGCCTTCATCAACCCATTGCTTAGCCTTCTGCATGGGAGGTAAAAATCTGCTCCACATAGCTTCCATTGCAAAAACGCCCTTTTCTTTTGCAAAAGCGATTGCCTCTTCAGCTTCTTTAGAGTTTGTAAACATCGCCTTCTCGCACAAAACGGGAATGCCATAATTCAAACACATCATGGTTAGTTCATAATGCAAAGAGGTCACGGTTGCAATGTAAACGCAGTCGGGCTTTTCGTTTTTAAGAAGCTCTTCATATCCAACGTAATACTTGGGTATCCCCTGCTCTTCAGCGAATTCTTTAAGTCTTTGCTCGGTCTTGCCTGCAACAGCAATAACCTCAGCATCGTCGATAAGGCGCACTGCATCGCAGAATTTCTCAGCAATAGATGCCGCACCCATAATTGCAAATTTGAATGTGCTCATTTTGCGTTCCTCCTTAAGCTTTTCTTTCAAGCAAACAAATATTTTCTACATGGCTTGTAAACGGGAACATATCAACCGGCTGAACACGTCTGACCTTGTATCCGCCCTTAACAAGCTCCTTTACGTCACGCTCCTGAGTTTCGGGGTTGCAGGATACATAAACGATCCTTTCGGGCATCATCTTTAAAATCGAAGCGAGGGTTTTCTTATCGCAGCCTGCACGCGCGGGGTCGAGCATCACAACGTCTGCTCTTTCGCCCTGCTCACAAAGCTCCTCTAAAAGGTTGCCCGTGTCCGAGCATACAAAGCCCGCATTCTTAATTCCGTTTATCTTCGCGTTCTTCTTTGCATCCTTTATAGCGGCGGCGTTTGATTCAACGCCCAAAACCTCACCGCACTTTCTGCTTGCAATAAGCCCGATGGTGCCGATGCCGCAATAGCAGTCTAAAACCCTTTCGTCGCCCTTAAGGGATGCAAGCTCGATAGCTTTTGAATAAAGCTTTTCGGTCTGAACGTGATTCACTTGATAGAACGAGCGTGCAGATATCGCAAACTTAAGCCCCAAAAGAGTGTCGCTTATCTCGCCGGTGCCATAAAGAACCTTTTCGGCATCGCCAAGCATCACCTTGCCGGGAACGGTTGAAATGTTTTGCACGACCGTTTTAATTTCAGGATATTTTGATACAAGCTCGGCTGCCAATTCCTTGCCCTTGGGGAAGATGGGCGAAGCCGTCACCAAGCAAACCATATATTCGCCGCTGACTGTACCTTTTCTAACCAAAACGTGGCGCAAAAGCCCCTTGCCCGAATATTCATCATATGGCAAAAGCTTATATTTCGGCATTAAATGGCGGATAGCACGGATTATCGCGCTTGATTTTTCATCCTCGAGTAAGCAGTGGTCGCAGCTTACGATTCCGCCCGTTGTCGACTGATAAATTCCGCTGATTATTCTTTTATTGGGGTGTGTAAGCTTAAACACCTGAGTTGCCTTGTTGCGATAGTGCAAAGGGTTTTCCATGCCGATTATCTCATCAACGTGGCAAAACTTGCCGAAAAGCTTGATTATTTTAGCCTGCTTCAAGCTCAACTGCTCCCCATATTCAAGTTTCATGAGCTGACAGCCCGAACACTTTTTATACACCTCGCACAAGCCGGTGTTTTGCTGTGTTTTATTTAAATTCTCCATAGTTACATCCTTGTTTTTTATTATTAGAAAAATAATATCACAACCCAAGCGAAATTACAATTGTGTTTATACGCATTTTATCAAGCATTTTTATAAAATGTCGGAATAATTTCATAATTCGGACACATTTAGAGCCTATAATATAATTAACGAGATATACACTTTTAAGGAGGTTTAAACTTTGGCAAAGATTTTAATTGTTGATGACGAGATCAAGATCCGCGAGGTTGTTAAGGAATATGCGGTTTTTGAAGGATACGAGGTTATCGAGGCGGGCGACGGCATGGAAGCTGTTGAAAAGGTGCGCGCTGATGCTGACTCTATCGACTGCATAGTTTTGGACATTATGATGCCCCGACTTGACGGATATTCTGCCTGCAAGGAAATCAAGAAGATCAAAAACATTCCTGTGATCATGCTCTCGGCACGAGGAGAGGAATATGACAAGCTTTTCGGATTCGAGGTTGGAATTGACGACTATGTTGTTAAACCCTTCTCTCCCAAGGAGCTTATGGCAAGGATCAAGGTCGCTCTTAAGAGGGGCGCTACTCCCGATGACGACGGAGTTATTCGCTATAAAGGACTTGTTATAAACTTTGCAGCACGCGACGTTACCATCGACGGCAAACGCGTTCAGATGACCCCCAAGGAATATGATATCCTCTTCTATTTGGCAAAGAATATGAACATTGCTATGAGCCGCGAAAAGCTTTTGGAAGAGGTTTGGGGATTCGACTTCTATGGCGATGACAGAACCGTTGACACTCACATCAAAATGCTTCGAAACAGCCTTGGTCCATACCGTGACCTTATCGTCACCTTGAGAGGAATGGGATATAAATTTGACGACATCCGTTAAACGAAAAAATCGGCGTCCGAAAGAGGAACGAACCCTAAGAACAACGATATGGCTGCATTTTGCGGCGTTCACAGTCGTAATGCTTTTGCTGCTTTGGTTCTTCCAGGTGCTTTCATTAAACGCCTATTACGAATACTCCTGCCGCCGCACTATTCGCTCGGTCGCTCAGGAGATAACAGAGAATTTCGATCAGCAAAAGCCTGCAGCGATCGAGGGGCTTGTCGAAGAGCTTGCCTATCAAAACACGATGAGTGTTGCCGTTACCGACTGGTATGGAAACATCATCACAAAGGCTGACTATTCGGGCGGATATTCCATTATTGCCGACAGCCAGGGGTATCGACTTTTTGCCTATCGAAACGACCTTGCAAAATCGTCGGGCGGATATATTTTAGAGACTATCGTTAACAGCCGATTCGGCACAGTCGAGCTTGTATATGGTCAGATAATCGGCTTTACAAACTACATCATCTTTATAAACGCTCCGCTAGAGCCTATCGGTCCCACAGTTGATATAATCATGGAACAGCTTTTCTATATCTTCCCGCTTGTTCTGATCGCTGCACTTTGGGTATCTTTATTGCTTTCGAAGAGAATTTCAAGCCCGTTCACACATATCACCGAATCGGCAAACAAGCTCGCATCGGGCGATTACTCCACCCACTTTGAGGGCGGCTCTTATACCGAGGTAAACCGTCTTGCCGACACTCTTAACTATGCCGCAGGCGAGATCTCGAAGGTCGATTCTTTAAGGAACGATCTTATAGCGAACGTTTCTCACGACCTTAGAACTCCTTTAACGATGATAAAAGCCTATGCCGAGATGATAAGAGACCTCTCGGGAGATAATCCCCAAAAGAGAAACGAGCATTTGGGCGTTATCATCGACGAGACCGACCGCCTTTCCGCACTTGTAAGCTCAATGCTTGAGCTTTCAAAGCTTCAAAGCAAAACTGTTGATATGTCATTCGATGAATTCTCTATCGACGACTTCATAAGCTCGATCCTTTTAAGATATCAGCTTTTAAAGGAGCAGTCAGGCTTTGAATTTATCCACGAGTCTGCCGGAGACGTGACGTGTGTCGGTGATGAGGCGCGTCTTGAACAGGTTATGTATAATTTCATCAACAACGCCGTTAATTACAGCGGTGATTCAAGGAAAATAATTATCAAGACCACAAACTCCCCCACCGCCGTAAAGGTTGAGGTTATTGACTTCGGCACCGGCATTTCAAAGGAAAAGCTTCCGATGATCTTCGACCGCTATTACCGCGACGAGCGCACAAAGCGTGATATTGTTGGCACCGGCTTGGGCCTTTCCATTGTTAAAGAAATATTAAAGCTTCACAACACCCGTTTCGGTGTTCAAAGCGAGCTTGGCAAGGGCTCGACCTTCTGGTTCGAGATCAGACGAGCTGACAGCTCTGCCACAAAGAGGTGATCGCCGTGAGCGTTAAAAATCGCATCATGCTCTCTATCTGCCACGACGGCCCTGCCTCGCGTACCGAGCTTGCAAAAAAGTTTGGGCTTTCAGCTTCGCACATCTGCGAGGCTGTTGCCGCACTTATCGACGAGGGCGTGCTTATAGAGCTTGGATATCGAATGGCAAAAAAAGCACGCGGACGGAAAAACACCCTGCTCGACTTAAACCCAACCTATAAATTTGCTCTCGGCATCGGCTTTGCCGATAATGTTTTAAGCATCGGCTTAACCACCGTTAAGGGCGACGTTTTGGGCAAGATGTCGATGGCAGTAACCGATGAGACCTCGAAGGAGGATGCTTTTAGTGCCGGTCACGAAACGGCGATGCGCCTGCTCCGCGATTCCTGCCTTGAAGCTAACTCGCTTTTGGGGATAGGTCTGTGCATCAAGCTTGATTCTGCCGAGCGCTTCTTCTCAAGCCAAAATGCCGAAGATATCATTTCCCAGGTGAAAAAAATTCCGACTTGCCTGTTGTGTTTGAATCTGCACAAGAATTTCTTTCTCTTGACGAGCGCATCGCAAATATTCGGCCCGAGGGGCTTTATCTCTTTGGCGCTGCAAAAGTTATAAGAGACCTTTTGTTATACAAACAATAAATTAACATCAAAAAACGATCGCCTGCTAAAATTCAGCAGGCGATTTTTTATAATATTTCAAAGAAGAAGTACAAAACCCCATAAACAACGGGCTGGTGAAGCATGTAGATTATAAGCGAATTGCGGCCGATCCATTCAAGAGGCTTAATTCTCGGCCTCTGCAAAAATCTTAAAAGGTTAAGACGAGCGAAAACTCCGTATAAGAAGTATCCCACAAAATAAAGGAATGTCCAAGGCAAAAGCGGGAAATAATCGCTTGACGAGAACATGAACGGCGGAAAGCCAAGATATGCAGTGAAATTGTTTGCATATACCTCCTGCGGAAGAGCAAACAGCATTGTCTTAAATAAATACACTCCGCCGTGGTTGATGTTTCTAAACATCGAATATAAAAGCAAGCAAAGATTGCGCCCACAAACGGATTTATCCTTTTAAAAACGTGATGCAAAGGTATCATGATTATCATTGCCGAGCCTATAAGGCTTAACACGCCAAAGAGTATCTTCTGCGAGGGCATGAACACCACCGTTACAAGTGTTATTATCGCCGAGCCTGCAAGCACCACAAGTCCGCGTTTAAGCTTTTTGCCGCCAAGCTGCCAGCAAAATCCGGAGAGGATTATAAACGTGCAGCAAATGAACATCTGCCAAATGTCGCTTGCCTCGGTCATATACCACTTTGCTCTGACACCGAATATATAAACCAAGTCATACATCGCGTGATAGGCTATCATATTTATAAGTGCTATGGCGCGCAAGCTGTCAAGTAAATGATAGCGCGGTTTTTGTTCCAAAATGCTCACTTCCTTTTGTTGTGCTGACATCCTGTTAATTGTAGCACAGATAAAAAATCTTTGTCAATACATGAAAAAGCCCCCGAAAACGGGGGCTTAATTTATTATTAGTCTTCGCCAAGCTTAAGTGCCTTGTTGATATTGATCTGCTTGATAAGTCTTGCGATAACTGCAAAGCCAACCAAGAGCATAATGCCAACGATGATATAAAGCTTGATATAGTCGCTTCTTTCAGATACTACTACGAAAGGAGGAACCTGATCGGTTACATTGTAAAGAACCTGGAACAAAGGCACGAACAAGTCGGAAGCCATGCCGCCGATGATGATCGAAAGGAAGATCGAAACGCCGGATACGAGAACCTGCTCGTAAACGATCATCGAGATGATCTCGCCAAACGACATACCCATTGCTCTTAAGATACCGAACTGAAGGGTTCTGCCTTTGATGGAAAGGATCCAATAGATCAAGAAGCCGATGAAGCACATTGCCATTATGATGATGAAGCCCAATGTAAGAGCACCGTTAACGCCCTGCAATACAGCGTCGGTCTTCGAGGAGGTTACGAGCTGAGAAGCAACATCAAGTCTTGTTGCTGTGATATCAGCAGCAACAACCGATTCATAAAGCTCGGCAACGGATGCATCCTCTTCAAGCGAGCACCAAACCTGATAAGGCTCGGTAATGGTCATAAGGGTGATGTAATCATAGTTAAGGATTACGAAGTCGCGCTTATTTCCTGCGGAATTAAGCTCGTTGGGGTTCATGCTCGGCCAGTAATCAACAACTGCAACAACAGTTGCTTCAAACCAGTCGTTCTTGCTCCACTTAATAGAGATTCTGTCGCCCAGATTAACTCCGTATTTTTCCTGGTAAGAGGTCGAGATGATAACGCCGTCCTGACATTCGCTTAAAGCATTGATATAGTGGTTGATATGAACAGGCAAAAGGTTATCTCTGAACCAGCAAACCTCTGCGAACTGGTGAGCAACGATACCCATTACAGTACAGTCGGTCTGAGTTTTATCGTTGAAGTTTAACTGAACAGTATCGCGCTTGAATACAGGTGTTGCAACGTCAACGCCTGCAAGATTTTCATATCTTTCGAATACAGGCTCAGTATACTGAGTAACGCTTGTTTCGCCGCCGTCCTCTTCTGAATAAACCTTAACTCTGGTGGTCTTCCAAGCTTCTTCAATAACAAGGTCAGCGCCAAGGTTATATTTAATTCTCTCTTCGGTGTTGCGGTTGATCGCACGGGCTGTGTTTGCCGAGAAGATACCAAGAGCAACCGTAAGGATAAGGAAGATCATGATGAACTGTTCTCTTCCAGAGGAGGAACGTCCAATATTGTTAAGAGAAATATATGCTGCGGGGGACCATTTCTTTCTGCCGATTGCATAAACAAGTCGGATGAAGTAAGGATAAAGTCTTACGCAAATTAAGCCTGCACCCAAAATGAACACGGTTGAAGCCGCAAACATAAGCGGGTTCATTGTGGTGATGGTTTGCTGAATTCCCTGCTCAAGAAGCTTTGCCTGCTGTCTGTTATAATACCAAAGCCAAGCAACGGGCAAGATCACGCAAGCGAAATCAAGGTACATCTTCTTCCAGAAGGGCTTGTCGGAATTCTTTGCTTTTCTCTGCTTGTGTGCAACGATGGAGATCTTCGATGCAGGAACAACAGGCACCAAGGTGGTGATGAAGAATACAGCAACCGCAGCAATAGCATATAAGAACGCTGTTACAGAAAGCTTTGCCTGAAGTGCAGGACGGTTAACGAATTCCAAGAAGCCGTTTGAAACGCCCAAGATGCTGCAAAGCCCCAATCCGACAAACGGGCCGATAAGAGCGGAAGCCGCACCCAAAATAAGTGTTTCATAAGCATAAATTCTAACGATCTGGAACGAGGAAGCACCGCGGCTCTTAAGCATTGCGATCTCATTCTTTTCAGATTCGATATTAAGCTGAGATACCATGAAGAGATAGAATACAAGCATTAAGCAAACGGGAATATCAAGCATTAAAAGAATGTATTCAACGGTTGCTGCCTTGTCAGCATATGCTGTAAGAACCTCACGCGCGGGAACCTTAAAGCTTGTGTTTTCGCTCTTATAAGCTTCTTCATGAAGGTCGAACATGTTCTGAACGTGTCCGATAACGTTCATGTCCATGTTGTGATAGTCGATGATATAACGGCATTCAACAGAGGTGATGTTTACAACACCGGTGTAAATAATACCGTCTGCTGCGCTGACGCCGTTAGCCTTGTTTTCGTTACCGACAAGGGTATCAAAGTCTGTAAGGAAGGTGTTGTCATAGTTTGTCAAGCCTTCAGACCAATAGGTATCTGTTTGATTGGTGATATCAAATATACCTACGACTTCGATCTTAACGGTGCCGGGAACATCGCTCTTATCCAAGATGTTTGCAACTTCATATACCTGTCCCATTGTGATCTGAGCTGTCTGCAAGCCCATTTTGGTACAGATAACTTCATAAACACCGTCATCGCGCTTGCCGGGCTCATACATTCTGCCCTCGATGATCTCGATATGGCCGTCAAGCTCTGTCATTGCACCAAGCTTAAGCATCGAAAGCTCGGTAGATTCAATGTTGGTTACATAAAGATAAGAATCGTATGTATAGCACTTATAATTCAAGAACGGCACCAAAAGCTGGTTGAAACGGTTTGCTGAATTAGCGTAAGTATTATTTACGCTTGCACGCTGATTCTTTGCCGATGTGCCGCCCACGATCGTTTTTGTGACCGCATATACACCGGGATATTCGTTGTTCTCTTCCTGATATGCCTGCATATCCTTGATAAGCATTCTCTGCAAGGAAGCGTGCATATATATCGGGATCGTACTTGTCATGGCTGTTGCCATAATAAATCCGACGAGAAGACAAATGACCATCCACTTTGTATTGCGCATCTTTCTGTAAAGTAAAGTGAGCATTTTCTTTCCTCCTAAAATATATGAAAGCTTGCGAAATTATCTGATGATGATCTCGTCGCCCACTTCAAGTCCGGATGTGATCTCCACAAGTGAACCGCTCTTTAAACCGGTGGTAATGTTTCTTTGAACCTTTTCGTTGTTTTCGAATACGTATACGCAATCAACACCATTAACCTTCTTGATAAGGTTAGCAGAGATTACGATAACGCCTTCGCGCTTGTCAAGAATCAAAAGTGTATCGGCAATGTTGCCAACAGCCGAGGATTCGGGAATAAGGTCGTTAAACTTAACGATAACTCTTTCAGATGCAGTTCCAACAACTTCTTCGCCGTTTTCATCAAGCTTAGCCTTACCTGTTGTCTCGTCCCAAACGTTTGTGGTCTTGGTTTCAACGATAGTTCCTTCGTAATATTCACCCTCATATCTGATGGTGATGGGTCTGCCTGCCATAAATTCGCCTATGCTTTCGTCAGGCTTGATCTCGATATAAAGGTCGGTAATGTCGATAACTGTTGCAACGACTTCGCCTGCATTTATCCAGTCGCCGGGCGAGCAGGTCTTAACGTAAGAAACGGTGCCTGCAACGTCGGTATAAAGCTTTGCTGCTGCCTTTTCAGCATAAAGCTTGTCAAGCTCGTTCTGCAAAAGCTGAATGTCCAAAAGCTCTTTAGCCTTAACGTTTTCGCTTTCTTTCTTTTCAATAGCGATCTCATATTCAAGCTCTTCGCGTCTCATTTCAAGCTCCATAAGCGCGATTTCAATATCAAGCTCATAGGTCTCGAATTCAGCGATAAGATCTCCAACCTCGACAGTGTCGCCTGCTGCAACATAAATGTCCTTAATGTTGCCGCCGATGGTTGAGAATCTTGCGTTATATTCTGTTCCTGAAGCGATCTTGCCTGCTGTAAGGATCTGCTTTGTGATGTCCTTAAGTGCGGCAGTGGTGGTTGTGTAGGATACCTCGCTTGCTTTAACAACGGGAGCTTCTAAAACTTCTTCTTCCTCGGGAAGGAAATAGCAGCCGCTCATTACAAACATTGTAACAGCCATTAAAACAAGCAAAATGGATTTTGAGAGTTTCATATTTCGCGTTCATCCTTTCAATTTGGCGTGTATTTCGCCTTATAGTGATTTTACCAAATATCTTTCCATCTTACAATAGTTTTTTGAAATAATCTCAACAAAACAAAGTAATATTTTTTACAACATATTGTTTCGAAAGTGTAAATAAATTCACCGCAGAGCTTTCCCTGCGGTGAAGCTTTTAATATGCAATTTCCTCTCGGGTTATTGTTGCCGAGCTGTTATAGAACATGACCCATTCAGTCTCGGTCATATCACCGCCGAAAGCACCATCCTCGCTGACATATTCGCCCGACCACACGCAAGCATAGCCCCACAAAGCGTTGTCGTTTGCCATGTTTATCGGATTGGGAAGCACGTTGCATTCGCTTATAACTATCGGTTTTGCCGAGGATATTTCCCTTGACGAGTGCAAAAGATTCACTCTTGATGACGTCGTCCACGTTTCTTTGCTGAAATCATATATATCAAGGGCGATAATATCGCACCACTCGTCGCCAACATACCAGTCCTTACTCTGACCGTTCCACACCCAAATGATGTTATCAAGGTGCCAATAGTCAGTCAAGCGGTGGTAAATAAGCTTATAAAGCCAAAGATAAGCATCCTTATCCTCGCCCCACCAATACCATCCGCCGCTTGCTTCTGGCAGAGGTCTAAACAAAACGGGAATATCAAGCTCTTTAAGGCGCAAAAACTGCTCGGCTATCTTATCAATATCCTCTAAAAGAGAGAGGCTTTCGTCACTAACTCCCCCGCCCTCATAAAGCTCGTTAAGCTTGGATTCGTTAAGGCGTGCGATGTCGTGAGCGTTCACAGCATCAGATAGGTTAAAGTCGGACTTGTCAGCATATATCGAGCCGCCCTTCACCCAATGCCAAACGTATCCCACGATTCCACCGTTCTCGGCATAATTAATGGCATATTCAATGTCGCCGCTGTCGATTCCGACACCGTAATTCATCATTTCTCCGAATCTGATGGCAGGATATTTGCCGGTGTATCTTAAAATCTCGTATATTTCATCATTTGTGCCCTGCGCGCATTGCTGAGCTGTTAACGTGACGTTGCCAAAGCTCGCACAAAGATAGCTATAAAGCTTGCGTGCTTCCTCGCTTGCCTTGCTGTTCGAGAGTGCACCCACTGTTTCATATGTGAAATCTGCGACGCTGCGCGAATCCTCAAGAATTATATAGTCGATGTCAGCCTCGGCAGACAGCTTGCCAAAGCTTATTATATGCTCGCCCTTTGCAAGATATATGTTTTCAAACTTAACAGCCTCGAAGCCCACACTTCCCGCGAGGGAGAATCTGCCCACCGCAATGTTGTCGATATAAAGATTCCCAGTCATTGGTTGGTTCGTTGCTGCACAAAGAGTTATGTTATAGTGCTGATTCGACACGGCGTCAACCGTAATTCTCAGATTGCTCCCCTCAAGCGACACGCCCGAAACATAACCGTTTCCGATATATCCTTCTCTAAAGTCGGCGATTGCCGAAAATCCCGAAAGCTCGCCATCCTCTGCCTGATACATTTCAAGACAATATTGCATATCGGTTTCAATAGCTTCAATTTTCGATTCGCTGAACTCAGGGATGACAAAAGTCGGCTCGGTGATTTCAGGCCTTGTTTCGGGTGGTTGCTCGGTCACATCGCCGGAAACAAGAGGAGTCTCGTCTTTCACATCCTCGCTTGAAAGAGTTCCGCCAACGGGCGCCGATTGCGCCCCACACGAGCAAAGCAAAAGCACCGATATCAATATGCAAAGTGTTCGTTTTAACATTCCTTAAAGCTTTCCTTTCAATGCTGTCTTGATCTTTTGCACGCAGATGCACGCCAAAATCATCTTTATAACGTCTGCAACAATAAACGGCAGAACGCACACCGCCATTGCCTGCGCAAAATTCACCTCTGCAATTGTCATATACCATGCTATTCCGCAAAGATATATTGCCAAGGTTGATATACAAAATGTAATAAACAGTCTGATTTTGTCTTTTAGTATGGGAATCATCACTGCCGCAACAAGATATCCCATAATATATCCGCCCGTTGGGCCAAGGATGACCTGCACCCCTCCTGAAAATCCTGCGAATATCGGCAAGCCGATAGCACCAAGAAGGACGTATATTGAAACTGCCGTTATCGACCTCTTTACATCACAGATGGCGCAGATCGCATATATCATAAAACTTGCAAGCGTCATCGGCACAGCACCAATGGGTATCACCCATGGCGAGACAACGCACAAAAGTGCTGCCATGATCGCGCTTTGCATTAAATTCTTGTATTTCATATGTCACCTTGTTTGATGTTTTTAACAGTATAACATAAAATCGCTCGTTTGGCTACCTTTTTATGCAAAAAGAAAACTGCTGCCCCAAAGGACAGCAGTTTCTTATTATGAATATTATCCTACCAAACCGGATCTTGCCAAGCCTTCGGTGAAGTGCTTCTGCAAGAATACGTACATGACGAGAATAGGTGTGATTGTAAGTAAGCAGCCCGATTCGAGCCATACGATCTTCTTTCTCGTACCAACCTGAGCGCCGTTGAACAGCGTCTGGTCGAGTGTTGCCGAGAGCTTCTGCAAAGCCAAAGCAACTGTATGGTTAGAAATGAAGAATGTAGAACTTACATAGTAGTCGTTCCAATACCAAACGATCGAGAAGAGGAATACCGTCAAGAAGGACGAGGAAGCGTTAGGTACCATAACCTTAAGGAAGGTCTTGATAGGTCCGCATCCGTCAAGGTATGCAGCGTCTTCGAGTTCCTTGGGAAGACCCTTGAAGAACTGTCTGAAGATGAATACGAAGAGGCCCGACTTGATACCGTTTACAAAGATCGCAGGAGCGTACATTACAACGGGGTTATCGATAAGCGAAACATAGAAGTCGGTCTGTGCCTGGTTACCGATGATCTTGAAGCCCAAGAATGTTGCGGCTCCGCCCGCCTTCAATACGTCAACGATTCCCAAAGGATCGAAGAATGCCCACTGAAGATAGAGAGGGATAACGGTGATCTGAGGAGGAACGATGATCTGCATTACAACAATACCGAACAGAAGAGCTCTTCCCTTGAAGTCGAATCTTGCGAAGCCATAGCCTGTGATAGCACAAACGCAAACAGACAAGATAGAGCATCCAAGGTTAAGCAAAACAGTGTTCAAAAGTGTAGGTCCGAAGTCCATCGTTTCCCATGTATCGATAACGTTCGAAAGAGTCAACGACTTGGGAAGCCAGATAACAGAGGGGTCAGTCATCTGAACAGAGGGACGGAATGCAGTGGATACCATGTAGATAAGGGGGTAAAGGATTACGAAGCAAAGTCCGAACAAGATGAGGAATCTGAATATAGGCCATACCTTTTCGATAATTGCTTTTCTGCGCAAATAACGCATGTATTCGGGAGCGAGCTGACGTTCGTCCAAGGTTCCTGCCTTCTTGGCAGCCTTCCACTCGGCTCTCTTCTTTTTAAGGCGTTCCTGACGTTCTTTTTCAAAGATCTGTTCAGCCTTGGCCTGGCTCATTTCCTTAACTTTCTTTACCTTAGGAGCCTTAACCTTGGGAGCCTTTGGAGCTTTTTCTTTAGCCATTCATATCCCTCCTTTACACTTCGTAATAAACGAACTTGTTTATAATGGGCACTACAATACCGAGCGCTATAATAACGATCAAGAAGTATGCCCAAGCCATAGCGGCAGAGTAGCCGTGATTCCAGCTTGATGCCTGAGACAAAACGATAGTCATAACTGCGTTGTCAGGGGCAATGAAGGAGTCGACAATGGTATAAACCAAGTTAACAACGATCATGGGTGTGATGTAAGGAAGAGTGATCTTCCAGAAGAATTCCCAAGCTGTTGCACCTTCGATGGATGCAGCCTCTCTTGCGGAAACGGGAATGCCCTGCAAAGCAGCAAGGAAGATGATGATCTGGATACCGGTACTCCATACAAGGTTGAAGATATCACTCGTCATAAGCGATATGATTTCCGTTACCTGATCACTGATGTTATATACACCCAAGAAGTTCAAGAGTGCGCCTGCCATGTCAGTCTCGAACATAGTGGAGAACTGGTCAGCACCGCCGGAATAACCCGAGGTGTCCATGTCGCCGTTGATGATCGAGATTACAGGACCGGTTGCGATGATTACAGGGAGGAAAAATACAGCTCTTGCGAATGTTCTGCCCTTAAACTTCTGGTTAAGGATAACAGCGATGAAGATCGCAAAGATAATGATGAGCGGGGTCTTCCAAAGAGTGTCCTTAAGCACTGTAAGAAGTGCTTCGGTATACTCGGTGTCTTTTCTGAATGCGTCGATATAGTTCTGAATACCGATGAACTGGGTCTTCATTTCGCCCAAGGTTACCTGAGTTTCGTTAAACGAATACCAAAGGGAAACGATCAAGGGACTGATGAAGAAGTATAATGAACCCAAAATCCAGATAGAGAGGAAGCCATAGCCGTAAAGAGCTTTACGTCTCTCATAAGGGATTCTTAAGCCCTTCTGACGGGGAGCCTTAGGTTCCTTAGGAGCCTTCTCCTTAGGTGCCTTAACAGCTTTAACTGCAGTGTCAGCCATGATTATCCAACCTCCTTATCCATGTAGTCAGCAAGATTATAGGTCTTGCCGTTTGCGGTGATGTCGCCAGACTCAAGATCAACAGTGGTTACAACACCGTTAGAATATGTTGTGGTGATTACCGAGCCATCCTGCTTATATTCAGAGATGGTTGCATCAGAAACTGTTGAGAGAATCTCGTTTGCAAGCTTATACTGAGCAGCAGCTTCTTCAAGCCATCCTTCATAAGGAGCATAGAAGAGACTTACGTAATCGGTATTTACAAGCTTGGTCGAGGGTTCGTAAATGAACTCGTAGTGAATGTTAGAGCCTGCAGCGATAGCCTTCAAGAAGAGCTCGTTAGAGTCTGCGGAAGCGTTGATAGCTTCAGTTGCATACTCAATATATCCGTGGACAACCATCTGATAGAACGGAATGTCTGCGTCAACGATCTTGAACTGGCTGGACTGCAATGTCAAGTTGTTGATAGTGTCAACATAAGGAAGGAGATATGCGTTGGGAGAATCAGCAATGATCTTGCCGGTTGCTTCTCTTACTTCCTTATAGTACTCGATGATATATTCAGCAGTGGTGCATCTGTTGGTGCGGTTCTTTGTGGAGAAGTCAGACCAAAGAGTGTCGGAAGCAATTCCAAGACCTGCGCCGGGAACATCGAGCTTGCCCAAGTTCTTAGCTACCTTTGTGGAAAGCTTGTTAATCGACTTAGGAGCCAAAAGTGCTGCTGCAATGCCCTCATCAGGAGTGCCATATGCGATGTTATAAGTGTAAGGACGAGCATAGGACTTGGAAACTCTATAAGCAGTGTCAAAGAGTGTCATAAATCCGTTGCCGTTAGACTTGAAGGAGTTGCCGGTGATGTTGGCATAGAAATCGAAGTTTTCCTTTGCCAAGAATTCCATAAGATCCTTAAAGTCGCCCTTGCCGCCCAAGCAGCTTGCAACGCTGTCGCCAGTGTCAAGCTTCGAGGACATCGAGTCATTCGACCAGTCATTATAGGATACGACCATGTCATCAACGCCTAAACCCTTAAGCTCGGAAACAAGTTCAATAGCCTGTTCGAAGGTGGTGTAAGCGGTCTTAACGTCGATCGGAATGCCCAAGATGGAAACGGGCTTCAATGTTCCGCCGAAGAAGTCAACATACAAAGGAGCAGAGTTAGCTTCTGTCTTAACTGTAAGTCCTTCTTCAACAAGATAGTTTCTGTAAACGTCAGCGATCTCGCCGTATGTAACTGTCTCTTCACTTGAAGTGATGGGATAGTATCTAACGCCGATTCTGGGAACCTGAATGGTTCCGTCGCCCTTTTCGAATACGATGATGGTGGCAGAGTCACCGGTCATGTAATAGTTATCGGTCGAGCGAATGGTGAAGCTGAAGTAGCAGTTATTGTAAGAGGAGGGGTCGTTCTTGGATAAGCTTACGGAAGCATTTGCCTGAGCAAAAGTTTCACCGTCAGAAGCGATCATAACCAAGCCGTTCGAACCCTTAGCCATTGCCATTACAGGGAGGTAAGCCTGCTCCATTTCATCGGGAGCAACTTCCTTAACCTGAGTGATGTCACGGCCGAAAATGTCCTGCTTATAAGCAGTATAGTTACCCTTGCCGTTGTTAAGGTTGATGATAGCACCCGATCCATCGGGAACGAACATGTAACCTGTATCTTCAGTAGTTGCAGAGCTCATGAAGGGAGCAAGTGCAATGTCTGTAAGAACGATAACGTCGGTAGAGGAATCTTCCTCGTCGGCAGAGGTGTTATAGCCGGTGGTTTCCTTGATATCCTTTGTATCAATGTAAACGTAAAGATTGTCTTCTTCCAAAATGAAGTTTACAGGAACCTTTGCCTTAGCAGAGCTGAAGTTATAGGTGATCTTTACGCCGTTGTCAAGGATCTCATATTCTGTGTCTTCCTTAGAGGTCGACTGTCTGTAAGAATAAAGGAAGCTCGATGTGATAAGGTCGGTTGCGTTACCGTATTTAACAGCAACGTTGGACAAGCGGTTTTCTCTGAGTGTAGCCTTGTCGGTAACTTCGTCGGACAAAGCGTTTACACAGTTAGACCAGTGAACGTATCCGCTTTCCTTAACCAACAAACCGATTCTCTCGAATTCCTGATCGAGGTAAAGAGCCAAGTTGTCGTTTTCTGCAACGAGGGTGGATCTTGCCAAAGCCTCTTCGTCGGTGAGAACGAGGATAACTTCTTCCTCTTCTTCCTCTTCTTCGGTCTCCTCGCCTTCAGCGGGAGCTTCTTCACCCTCTGCAGGAGCTTCTTCACCCTCTGCGGGAGCTTCTTCACCTTCTGCGGGAGCTTCTTCGCCTTCTGCAGGAGCTTCTTCGCCCTCTGCGGGAGCTTCATCGCCCTCTGCGGGAGCTTCTTCACCCTCTGCAGGGGGTTCAGTTGTTTCTACCTGTTCTGTGTTTTCTGTTGTTTCGCCTTCGGTTTCGTCAGCGATGAGTGCAACTGTAATGATTGATGTAAGTATTGCCATGACAAGCAGGCAAGCGATCAATCTGAGAAATCTATTCATCATCTTATACTCACTTTCTGCTCGCTTAGCTTCTTACTCTATACATGATTTCTGTGTAGATAGTAAGAATGAAGAGCCATACCTGCTGGAAGAGCGACATGACCAAAACGAGCAAGCAAAGGATCAAAAGCATGCCTACTACTGTAAGGAACATGGACGCAATTGTTTTTGTGAATGAATACTGGTGGCAAGCTTTCATACCGAATACCAAAAGTACGCCAGACCAAGCAAAACCGATGGTGCTGATGGATGTTGTCCAAATCGATTCGTCAAGTGTGAGGAAATAGGAAATTCCGGTAGAAAGGAAGCTGCAAATGATGAAGGGAACAAGTGCATATGCTGTGTAGATAGCGATTCTGCGCATATTTCCTTCGCCGTCCAAAAGTGTGCACAAAGACCAGTTAGCAACTACCCATGTAGCATAGTATGCAACCGACTGTACCAAAATCGGAACTACGTTGAAGATATCGGAGTATGCTCTCATGTTGAAAGCAAAGCCGCCGTATCTTGCTGAAAACATCTGTGCCAAGAAGAGGAAGAAAACGATTACCATTGATATCTTCATCGAACCCTGCTTCTTCCAGCGCATATCTTCATATCCTTCGAAGGGGTGGAAAATAACGTGTTTCAGCCACTGTAACGGTGTCATATCATAAATCATTATTTGCTTCCTCCCTTCTTAGCGATAATGTTTTTAACTAAATCAATAATCTTGTCAACAACCCACATTAATCCTCTCTTGATGAGCTTGTCGGGGATTATCTTGCGCTTCTGAAGCTGCTTGATAACAAACACCACAACGATAACAACGATGAGGATGATAACGATAAGTGTGAAGTTCTGTCTTAAGAGTTCCTGACGCTTGGATTCGAAAGCTCTGTCATAGTCTTCATCGCTGAAAGCGAGCTTGAAGTATTCAAGTGCTTCGTCATATTTATCCTGGTTCAAAAGTGCACGGCCGATAGCAAGGTATGCCATGTTATAGTTACCGTCGCGCTTCAAAACATCGCGCCAAAGATCCAAAGAGTCTTCATACAAGCCTTCGTTGAACATTTCAACAGCTTCGTGAACGGTTGCACCGAAATCGGTTTCAGCATAGACAGTAATATCGTTGTTTCTGCCGTCGAGAACATAGATATATTCTTCATAGCATTCAACAGCGTTGGGGTTGTCAAAGCCGCCGTTCTGTGCTTCCTGGTCGCATCCGAATACGAACAAGAGATTACATTCCTTGTCATACTGGAATACACGGCCGGTTGTATAGTCCAAGATGTTGATATTGCCGTTTTCAGCAACTGCAACGTCGGTCAAACGGGTTGCATATGTTGTGCCCGAATATGTGATCGACTGCTGGTCACCAAACTTAAGCTCGGCTGCGTTTGTAGTTGTCTCCAAAATGTTGAAGCCTGCAGGATTAAGCTTCTTAACAGCGTCAGTTGCAACGTCAGCAACTTCGGTTACTGTGTAGATGAAGCCTTCCTTGTCAACGTCGAAGTTTGCATATTCAACAGGTGTTGCCTTGATCATACCTGCGATCTGCTCATCAGAAGCGAACTTTCTCCAAATCTTGTTTCTGATAACTTCAGCAGTAACTTCTACACGGTTTGCACCATAGTATCCGATGAAGGATCCGCTGGGTGCGAACATGATAGCACCCTTGTTAACTGCAGGGCAGATAACGTATACGTTCTTTGCAGCGTCAACCAAAACCTTGGTGCAATAGAAGGATACAGTGTCATAAAGCTCGGTTACGGGGCGAACATATTCGGTAATGATCTCGCAGTCGAAACCGCACTTGATAATACGCTGATTATCTCTGTCGGCAATGTACATGATGTTGTCTTCATCAACGAAGATACCGTAAGGGCTCTTAAGGCCGGTTGCGGGGATAGTGTCAATAACGTTGCCGTCAGCATCCTTAACCTCTTCCACTACTTTAGAGCCTGTGAAGTTCTTATAGCAGCCGATAAGGTTAAAGTTAATGTCTGTGTGGATGATTCTGTTGTTGCCCGTGTCAACGATGAAGAATTCATTGTTGGGAGAAAGGAAGAAGTCCTTAGCATCCGAAAGGGTGTTAGGCTCATCCTCGCTGATAAACAACGGGCTGTTAGGGTCGGAGAGCTGGTCAAGTCCCATGTCAGCACCGGTTATGCTATCTTTAACGATGTAACCGTTCTGAGAAGGAAGTGCAACGCTCCACGCATTGTAGTTATAGGCTGTATACGGGTCCTCGGCATAAGCAACGGTTGCGAAAGTGCAAACCGCCATAACGAGGGCAACCAGCATACAAAGAGTCTTTTTAATATTCATACTCGTCACCGCTTATCACCTTTCATAATAGTTTAACATAGGGTTAATATTAGTCCTTCATACCGGAGTTAGCCATGGTTTCCATAACGTTACTCTGTGCGATAAGGAAGATAACAAGCGGAGGGATCATAAGTACTACAGCCGAAGCGTAGATGATACCCTGACGGGCGATACCGGAAGCAGCGATCTGCGACATGATGGTGGGAAGAGTCTTAAGGTCTTCCTGATATACAAGCGCGCCGCCCTGAACGTTCCAAGCGCCCTGGAATACGAAGATGATAAGTGTTGCGATAGCAGGCTTCTGGTTAGGAATTACAACCTGCCAGCAGGTTCTGAATGCACCTGCACCGTCAACCTTCGCGGCATCAATGATAGAGTCGTTGATCGTCGACATACTCTGACGCATAAGGTACAGACCCATTGACGTTGCAACGTTCGGCAAAATCAGTGCCCAATATGTATTGATCATACCCATCTTTGCCATTACTACGAACTGCATGATCCATGTAGCTGTAGAGGTGAACAAGAGGGCGGTTACGATAAGCTGGTTTAAAGCGAAGTAACCGGGGAAGCGGCACTTGGAAAGACAGAATGCACAGCAGCAAACAACAAACACGTGCATAACTGTGATTACGATTGTGATAAATACCGAGTTGAAAACGTATCTCGAGAAGGGAACCCAAAGGTTACCTGCAACCTTAAAGAGGTTGGAGAAGTTCTCGCCTGTGGGGGAAACTACGTAAAGCTTAGGCGGGAATACGAACAATTCCGAGATAGGCTTGAAGGACTGGATGATCGAATAGTAGAGCGGGAAGATCATGAAGATTCCCAAGAGTGCAAGGAGAATGAAAATACAAATGTCTCCTGCAAGTGAACCGTTTATGTGCTTGCCCTTAGACTTCTTAACATGAACTTTTTCAATGTTAACGGGCTTCTTTTTTCTTGCCATTGTATTTCCCCTCCTTTATTAGTCAGTATATTTGCTCAATACTTGGCGAATGATCTTGTTGAAGATAAGCATTACAACGAACAATACCATACAGATTGCCGAAGCGTAACCCATCTCGTAACGGATCGAACCGTAGTCCTGAGCGTGGTTCATAACGGTGTGAACAGCGTAGTTAGTCGAAGGAAGTCCGCAAAGTGCAGCTCCAACGCCACCGACGGTGAAAGCACCGGAGATAGCCAAAACGGCTGCGAACAAGAGCGACGGACCCATTGCAGGGATCGTGATGGTGAAGAGTTCCTGGAAGCGGTTCTGAATACCTTCGATAGCGCCTGCTTCGTAAAGCGAAGCGTCGATATTCTGGAAACCTGCTCTAAGTGCCAAGAAGCCTGCACCCATCGAAGTCCAAAGCTGAACGATGATAACAACTGTCATCATGTAGGTCGTGTCGGTCAACCACTGTTTTGCAGTGGAGATGATGCCGAAGTCCATAAGTACCGAGTTAAGGTAACCGTAAGAGTCGCCCGAGAATACGAGCTGCCAGATTACGAATGCCGAAGGAGTCATGGACGGAGCGTAGAATACGAAGGTGAAGAATACCTTCAAGAAGGGGTTCATCTCGTTGATAAGCCATGCCAAGATAAAGCTTAATACATAAGAGAACGGGCCTGTAAAGATCGCAAAGATAAGAGTGTTCTTAATTGCGATAAGGAATACGTCGTCGTTAACGAAGAGTGTGTAGAAGTTCTGAAGTCCGATATACTTGGGGAACTGAACCAAGTTAAAGCTGGTCAAACCAAGCGGGAAGGACATTACTACGGGAACGATCGTGAAGATCGCAAAGAGTGCGAAGAACGGAAGCATCATCCAATAGCATGCCTGATTTCTCTTTACAAGGTGCCAAGTATATGCCGCTTTGCTTTGAGTGTTAATCGGCTTGGGCTTCTTAACGGTTTCTGTTTTTACATTAGCCATAATAACTTCCTCCTTCCTTTAGTCTTCGGGTACGGAGATCACGACACCGAGCTCTTCGTACTTTCTCAAGATTTCGTCGTTGATATCCTTATTATACCATGCAAGAGTATCTCTGGGATTCTTGTTAAGGTTAACAGTGTCTCTGAATGCGTTGGTGATGTTACGTCCAACGATGTAAGTAGAGGGGATGATGTCGATCTCGATGGTTCTGTTCATCTGAGTAAGGATAAGATCGAGTTCGGACTGGCTCCATGCGAGCTGTGCCAAAGCTTCCTGGTTAGCGGTATCGAATCTACCAAGCGGGCCCAAGAGAGCTTCGATGGATCTGCCGTATTCAGCCTGGATCTCTGCACTTGTGAACCACTTGCAGAGTTCCCAAGCATCAGCCTGCTGCTGTTCGGAAAGCTTCGAGAAGATGATGCATCCGGAGGAACCGGAGGTTACAGAGTGGTCAACAGTTCCGTCTTCACGAACAGTACCGGGCATAGGAGCGAGTTCCCAAAGTCCTCTGATTTCGGGAGCAGCCATGTAAAGCTGGTTATAGAAGGTATAACCTGTGATAACGATAGGATATTCACCTGTTCTGAAACGTGTGAACTGGTCGAATGTCTGTGCGAAGCTGTAAGTAGTGTAGAACTTGGTCCACATTTCAAATGCTTCAACAGCGTCCTGTTCGGTGAATCTTGTCTTTGTAAGGTTTTCGTTGTAATAGGTCATTCCGCGCTGAACCATGAAGGTATCAAATACGCCGAAGTTGAAACCAACGCCCATGTAGCTTCTCTGGAGGGTGGGGAGCATTTCAATAAGCTCATCCCAAGTTTCGGGTCCTCTGTCAAAGCCGAAGGAGCTCAAAACGTCGGTTCTTAAGAACATCATTGAGAAGTTCTGAGAGATAGGCAAACCGTATACACCGGCCTTTTCACCATCGTTATAGGTGTAAAGGGTCATGATGTTTTCAGAGAATCTATTGGTGATCTCGTCGTAATCTTCGAACTTGGAGATATCAACCAAGCAATCACGAGCTGCGAGCTGGATCGGGAAGTCGCCGCCGATGAAGAATGCAACGTCAGGTCCCTTGCCTGCAAGAGTTGCTTCCAAGATACCGCCCTGAACGAGGTTGATGGAAACTTCGATACCGGATTCGGGAACGAAGTAAGAGTCAACAAGCTCCTTAACGATCTGAGCCTGGTCACGACCCAAGGATACCCAAACGTTCAAAGCGCCTTCGTTTTCTTCGGAGAGAATGTTATAGTCTGCGAAGAAGGAACCGATGAAGGAACGAATGCTGAAGGCCAAGGACTCGAAGATGTTTTCCTTAACAGTCGAGAATTCCTTGTCTGCAGAAACAACTTCGATCATATCAACTTCAAGATACTGGCTTCTATAGTCGGTCATCCACTGTGCCAAGGATGTGATGTTGTCCTTGATCTGTGTGAGACATGTGGGAATATCGTCGGGACGCTTGATACATCTGTCCAAAAGGTCAGCCATGGTTTCCAAGGAAACTGCTTCAGTACCTTCTGTACCTGCCAAAACTTCGATGTCTCCCTTCAATGCTCTGAGTTCGTCTGAGTACTTCTGGAAGTCGGGAAGGATGGAAGGAATCTGATTCTGGATCATATAGGTGTTGTATTCGTCGGGCGAAGGACCTGTGATCTGGAGAATCTGACGATAGTAGCTGTTTAAATAGTATACGATATCGTCGAGCTGGCGCATGATGTCGCCGATCTCGCCGGGGATAGCTTCCAAGGTGATGGAGTGCTCGCCTGCTTCAAGATAGAAGTAAAGAACGTTGCCGTTTTCATCAGTGGGAGATACGCAATCCCATTCAGTGTTATAGTAGAACTTGATCTGCTCTGCATCTGCACAAGGAACAACACCGTCGATATAAAGACGTCTGTTCGAGTAAAGACCACGCATCTGGTCCTGCTTAGCTCTGATACCGATCTTTACCCAGCCTGCCTGTTCCATGTCAAAGTTCCATGTAACAGACTGGCCTGCGTTCTTCCAGTTAGCCTGACCGATAGTGTTATAGATCATCTTAACAGGGTCAGAGGGAGAAGTGAGGTATGTAGAACGGTTATATGTAGCGTAAAGAGTGATGTCAGACTTAAAGTCAGCCTTTTCACCTTCAAGGGTGATGAATACATCCTTAGTTACGCTTGCAACGCTTTCATCAGCAGTAACTGTGTCAACATCAGCAGTTTCGGGAACCTCGTCCTCGTTATAAAGCTTGATGTAGGAAAGTGCAAATCTTGCCTTTTCAGACTTGATGGTGATAACGTGATCGCCCTTTGTGAAGTAGAATCTCAAGGGATCGTTAAACAAACCGTCTGTATCCTTAGCGGACATAGTCTGCCAAGCAAGGTACTCAACCAAAGTAGGTCTGATCTGGTTTTCATGAGCGTCAAGCTTGAACTGTCTGTTGCCTTCTTCGTCCAAGATGTATTCGCCGTTTTCATCAACCAAATAGCCCTTTTCGTTATCTACCCAAACCTTAGGCAAAACAACACGCTCAGCAGTAGCGTAAGGAGCTTCGCCGTCGATAAGAATGGAGATTTCGATGTCGTTTGCAGCACTGGACAAAGCATAATACATGAATTCCATGTTGTAAATGCCTTCTTCAGCGATGGTTACGGGGAATTCAACATAACCGGATGCAGAAGGCCATACCAAAGCATCAATGCCTTCGATGGTGTCGGTATAAGCCTCGGTCTTGTCGCTTGCAAAGGTATATGAAGAATAAGGGATCATAACCTCTGTGTCGGGACGTGCAGCATCGATATGCTTATCGTAATATGTGCTGTAAGTTCTTGCTCTGTTTGCATCGTCAAGGCCCTGAGCCGAGGTTTCCTTGATCTCGGTAGTCTGTGATTCTGAAGAAATAAGCAAATCGCCGTCTTCCACTTCGTCAGCATAAACAACCGCCAATGTAGGCACTATCATTGCCAATGCAATGACAAATGAAATTATGCGCCTAAACATCTTGTCTTTCACTGTGAAATCCACCTTTCATAGTATTTGTTGGATACCTATATTATCCCACCTGGGTAAATAAAGAATTTTACTGAGCTTTGTGGATGTATATCCTTCGCTCTTCAAGATCAAGGTCTGCCTTGACCTTTTCGCCGCCCTTCATTTCAAGGGCTTCTAAATATTCCTTGGGAAGCTGTAGTCTGCCTGTGCGGTCCAAAACTACAAGCTCTTCGGAAACTGTTTCTTCCGCAATCTCTTCCGGAACAACAGCATCATCATCCTTAAGTCCCTTTGAATCACGAATGATATCTGCATGGGACTTTCTAATGATCTCGCTTGAGGTTCTGCCGTCTCGAATCGAAACGACACGGTCGATCTTTTTGGCCAAGCGAAGGTCGTGGGTTACGATTACGATCGTAATTCCGCGCTTCTCGTTCAGCTCCTTAAATACATTTAATATCTGGTCAGAGGTTTTGGTGTCGACCGAGCCGGTAGGCTCGTCAGCCAAGAGGATAACAGGATCGTTAGCCAAGGCGATAGCGATCGCAACACGCTGCTGCTCACCGCCCGACATCTGATCGAGTCTTGAGTTAACTCTGTGAGAAAGTCCAACAGCGTCCAAAAGGTCAAGTGCTTTGGCACGTCTTTCCTTTTTGCCCTGCAAAAGCATCGGAAGCTCAACGTTTTGCACCGCTGTTAAATAAGGTACAAGGTTTCGTGCATTGTTCTGCCAAACAAATCCGACAACGTTGCGTTTATAGACCATATAGTCTTCTTCGGTGAATTTTAAAAGGTTTCTTCCAGCGATGGTAAGACTTCCTGCCGAAGGCTTATCAAGTCCACCGAGCATATTCAACAGTGTCGACTTACCGGAGCCGGAAGTGCCGACGATGGCGACAAGCTCGCCTTTTTTGATCTGGAGATCCAAGCCCTGAAGAGCCACAACCTCGATCTGGTCGGTTTTATAGATCTTAACTAAGTTTTCGCATTCAATTGCGTATTCCGATTCGTCGCCGCCCGGAACCAAAATTTCAGCTAAGTGTTCAGCTAACTTTTTCTTCTTACTCAATGATCTCACCGTCCTCTAATGTATATACAGCGTCGGCAATCTCGAGCAAGCTCGGGTCATGCGTGGTCATAACGATAGTCATGTGTTCTTCCAAAACAAGCTTTTTGAACAGCTCAACAACATGGTGGCTGGTCGTACTGTCAAGCTCGGCGGTAGGTTCGTCGGCAAAGATTATTCTGGGCTCGTGAGCGAGAGCACGTGCAATAGCAACACGCTGCTGTTCACCACCCGAAAGCTCACCAGGACGGTGATGCATTCTCTTTGCAAGGCCAACTTCTTCAAGGCATTTTGTAACTCTTTCAGCACGCTTGTCGAAGGGGAACTTTGAAAGTCTTAAGCCGAAATCAACGTTTTCATAAGCTGTCATCGAGGACATAAGTGCCACAGACTGGAATACGAACGCCATTTTATAGCGGCGAAGCTCGTCACGCTTCAGATCTGAAAGCTTTGTGATGTCAACGCCGTCGAACCAAACCTCACCCTTGGTGGGTCTGTCCAAAGCTCCCAAAAGATTTATTAGTGTTGTTTTGCCCGAGCCGGAACGACCTTTCAAAATAGTCAGCTTTCCCTCGGCAACGGTGATGTTAATGTCTTTAAGTGCGTGAACCACACTGCCGTCACCGATCTTAAAGTCGCGGCAGAGTCCGTTGGTCGCAAGCAACGTCGCCATGTTTGCACCTCCTGAGGTGGTAAAGATTGCCTGATGTTTTTGTGCATTTTATACAAAATAGGTATACTAACCTCTATAAACACGGATAAGCAAACACCGTTTCCGTAATTTTTAACAAAAAATATACAGAAAAGTATTTGCTTTGGTTATTTATGTATTCAGTTGGATACACATATTTTCAGTTCTTATATTATAGCAAACGAGTTATCAAGTGTCAATATGAATCACAAATATTTAACACTTAATTTTCACAAAATTTCAGACAAAAAAACACCACCCGTCTGCATCGGGTGGTGTTGAAAACTGATTATTCAGTTAATATATCCTTCTTAGTAGGAGGAATTATCTTCTCTTGGAAGCTACAACTGCAACAGCTGCAACCATCATAGGAACGAGAGCGAGAGCCAAACCGGTCTTGGGGTTTTCGTCTACTTCGGGTTCTTCTTCAGGAGCTACAACAGTGTCGTCTTCTTCTTCTTCAGTGGAAGGTTCAACAGGATCTTCAACTTCTTCAATTACTACATCATCAGCAGCAGAGAGAACGAGAGATACAGAGAGAGCCTTAGCTTCTGCACCGAATCTGAGAGCTTCGCCCTTGTATGAAGCGTCAAGATTATTGGTGCTCCAGTTGATAGCCCAAGTGAGTTCGCCGAGAGCGCCTTCATTGTCCTTGGTGATGTTAGCAACTGCATCCTTGTTTACATACTTCTGAACCTTGCCATCTGTGACAGCCAAAACATTGTAGATGTTGGTGATATCTTCAGAGATAGCGAAAGCAGTGTTCCAAGTGCCGTATGTGGAGTTGTAGAGAACATCAAGGGGAACGTCGAATACGAGTTCAGAAGTAGTGCCGTTTACGTTGATAGTAGAAACAGCAGTTCTTGCATCCTTGTAGTTGAGCCAGTCGTTGAGGTTAGAGCCACCATTGTACTGTTCTGCATTTCTTGCCCAGAGGGTGTAAGTGATGTTACCGGTAACAGCCTTGTCAAGAGTTACAACAACCTTAGCGGATTCAGCGCCCAAAACAGCAGCCTTATTAGCCAAAGTGTGATCCCATTCGAAGGTGTAAGTAGCAGCATCGGGGTCAGCATTTACAGAGTTGTTGTAAAGATCAGAAACCCAACCGTAGGTAGCAACGTTAACGTCAGTACCAAGTTCAGTAACAGTGGGGTTCCAGTCCTTCATGTAAGATACGGAACCGAGAACGTCAGTCTTATCATCAGCATTAACTACCTGGATGTAGGAAGCAGTGCCGACTTCCTTAACGAGGAAGTTGCCTTCATTTACGCACCAGCTGCAGTACTTGTCAGCAGGGATCTTAATGTTAGCAACGATCTGCATGGAAGTGATGTCGTTAACGAGAGTGGACTGGGGAATAGTAGTCCAAACCTTGTCGTCAACATAGTCATGAGTAAGGAAGCCGAAGTAGATGTACTGTTCGCCAGGGTTAGTACCTTCAACAGCACCCTTAAGCTTGTAAGATACGCCATTAACTACGATGGACCAGTCGATGTTCATGCCATCTTTGAAAGCGCCATAGCGAGAAATCTTAGCAGGAAGCTGAACCTTAAGAGCGTAGTCGGGGGTCATGTAGCCATAAAGAGCGTACACGGGGATTGTGAGGGTAAGGGAAACCTTAGTAGTCTTGCTGTCTGCATTGCCGTGAAGAGCAATAGTAGTGTCAGCAGCGAAAGCTGTGATAGCCATTGCAGAAACAGCCATCATGACTGCGAGAATAGCAGCCAAAACCTTTTTCATGTTCATGAAAAATTTCCTCCTTTTAAATTTTGGATATTGTTTTCATCCCTATAACGGGTTATAGAGATCAAATGTGTGACTCGGGAACATTCCGAGACGCGGTCATTATACCACTCGTCGGCGCATTTGTCAATACTTTTTGAAAATTTACCGAATTTTGCGGTTTTCAATGCCTTTCTCGTCTCCCGCTGTCTAATATGTGTCAACAAATCTTCATTTTGTTTCAATATTTTTTAGATTTTTCGCACGTTTGGATGATTGCACAGAAACACACAATTTATTCAACCCGCTTTTGTGCAAAATAGCTTATATTGTAGCTAACAGTACTCGAAGATGCAAAATAAAGGGGAACCCGCTCGGGGTTCCCCTTAAGAGAAAATTTACTTAGCCTTTGTTTCGATTTCCTCAACAAGCTTTGCAATAAGTGCATCAACGCTCATCGAGCCAAGGTCAACGCCCTTGCGGCTTCTTACAGAAACTTCACCTGCTTCAAGCTCGTTGTCGCCGATGATTATCATATAAGGAGTCTTTGAAAGCTGTGCCTGACGGATCTTATAGCCGATCTTTTCGCTTCTTGCATCAACCTCTGTGCGGATGCCGAGAGCCTCGAGCTTTGCGGCAACCTCGTTTGCATAATCAAGCTGTCTGTCTGCAATGGGCATGATCATTACCTGCAAGGGAGAGAGCCACAAAGGAAGCGCACCTGCATACTTTTCAAGCAAGAGAGCCAATGTTCTTTCATAGCAGCCCAAAGAAGTTCTGTGGATGATATAAGGAGTCTTCTTCTCACCGTCAGCGTCAACGTATTCCATGCCGAACTTTTCTGCCAAGAGCATATCAATCTGAATCGTAACGATGGTGTCTTCCTTGCCGAATACGTTCTTGCACTGAATATCAAGCTTCGGACCGTAGAATGCAGCCTCGTCGATACCGACTTCATAATCAATACCGATGTTGTCAAGGATCTTGCCCATAACGTTCTGAGCTTCTTCCCACTGCTCGGGAGTACCCTCGTACTTGTTGTTGGGGTTAGCAGGATCCCACTGAGAGAATCTGAACGTACAGTCTTCCCAAAGACCGACAGTCTCAAGGCAATAGCGTGCCAAGTCAAGACAGCCCTTGAATTCTTCTTCAAGCTGATCGGGTCTTAAAACAAGGTGGCCTTCGGAGATAGTGAACTGTCTTACTCTGATAAGGCCGTGCATTTCGCCCGAATCTTCATTTCTGAAGAGAGTGGACGTCTCGCCTAAGCGCATGGGAAGCTCTCTGTAAGAACGCTGTCTGTTCAAATAAACCTGATACTGGAAAGGACAAGTCATCGGGCGGAGTGCAAAGCATTCGCTTTCCTCATCATGAGGGTCGCCCATGATGAACATACCGTCCAAATAGTGATCCCAGTGGCCGGAGATCTTATAAAGCTCGCGCTTTGCCATCAAAGGAGTCTTTGTCAAAAGATATCCGCGCTTCTGCTCGGTGTCTTCAACCCATCTCTGCATAAGCTGAATAACTCTTGCGCCCTTGGGCAAGAGAATGGGAAGGCCCTGGCCGATAACGTCAACAGTTGTGAAATATTCAAGCTCGCGGCCGATCTTGTTGTGATCGCGCAATTTTGCTTCTTCCTGGATCTTGATATATTCATCAAGCTCTTGCTGTGTGCGGAATGCAACGCCCTTGATTCTGGTGAGCATCTTGTTGTTTGCGTCGTTCTTCCAATATGCACCCGACTGACCAACGATCTTAAACACCTTAAGTGCCTTGGTATAGTTAAGGTGAGGGCCAACGCACATATCAACATAATCGCCCTGCTTATAGAAGCTGATAACAGCATCCTCTGCCAAGTCGCCGATATGCTCTACCTTATACTTCTCCCCTCTTTCTTCCATATGAGCGATAGCTTCATCTCTGGGAAGAGTATAGGGACGGATAGGAAGGTTTTCCTTGGTGATCTTCTTCATTTCAGCTTCGATAGCTGCAAGGTCTGCATCGTTAAGCTTTCTGTCGCCCAAGTCAACGTCATAATAGAATCCGTTTTCGGTTGCGGGACCGTAAGCAAATTTTGCATCGGGATAAAGTCTTTGAATTGCCTGAGCCATGATGTGTGCTGCCGAATGGCGCAACACGTGAAGCTCTTCTTCAATCGGGCATTCGTTAACAGTGCCGTTGTTGTAAATTACTTTCATTGTTTCTTCTCCTTTATATAGTATTATAGATTTTTGACCGTCTGTAAAAAAGAAAGCCCCACAGACAATCAGTTTGTCTATGGGGCGATTAAAACCGCGGTTCCACCCAAATTCGCGCATATTGCGCCTTTAGTGTTTGTCTTTATAACGCAAGACCAGCGGTGCTTATTAGGCACTCTCGGGGGCGGTGTCCCATCTGCGTGGCCAAACTTACACGGCTCTCACCAAACGCCATGCTCTCTGAAAGTTCTATCCCGCGGGCTTCCCCGTCAACGATTTATATATTGCTTTCTGTTGATTAAAATACCACCAAAGCCGAGTTTTGTCAAGCATATTTACGATTCTATAAATATTTTCTTGACAGAAACGCTGTTATAATATAAAATAGTATTGTATATTGCACCATTGCGGCTTATCACCGCTTTGCATATATGAAACATTGCTTACTTAGATAATATTAAAAAACTTAAAGAAAGGAGACCCTTGCATTATATGATATCAATAATTGTTGCATCACTTTTATGTTTGGCAGCTTTAATCATCGGTGCCGCAGTCAGCGGGCTCATCGCATTTAAAGCCGGCATTAACCATAGAAAGAAAATCGCAGAAGCACAAATCGGCTCGGCTGAGCAGGAAGCCGTTAAGATAGTTGAAGATGCCAAGAAGAAGGCAGAATCGCTTAAAAAGGAAAAGCTCATCGAAGCCAAAGACGAAATCTACAAAGCAAGAACCGAATCTGAACGTGAAATTAAAGAACGCAGAAGCGAAGTTTCGCGTCAGGAAAGAAGAATCCAGCAAAAAGAAGAAACCCTCGACCGCAAGATCGACTCTCTTGACAAGAAGGAAGAAGCTGTTCAGCTTAAATTGAAGCAGGCTGACGGCAAGCTTGAAGAGGCTGAGAAGATCAAGAACAGCCAGCTTGAAATTCTTGAAAGAATCTCCGGCTTCACCATCGAGCAGGCAAAGGAATATTTGCTCAAGCAGCTTGATGACGATCTTGTTCACGAAAAGGCTGTTAAGATCGTTTCTTATGAACAGCAGGCCAAGGAAGAATGCGAGGCCAAGGCAAGACAGCTTATCTCGCTTGCAATTGCAAGATGCGCTGCCGATCAGGTTTCCGAATCCGCAGTCAGCGTTGTTCCGTTGCCTAACGACGAAATGAAGGGCAGAATCATCGGCCGTGAAGGCAGAAACATCCGTGCCCTTGAAACACTTACAGGTGTTGACCTTATTATCGACGACACTCCCGAAGCTATCACCCTTTCCTGCTTCGATCCTGTCAGACGTGAGGTTGCACGCCTTGCTCTTGAAAAGCTTATTCAGGACGGAAGAATCCATCCTACCAGAATTGAGGAAATGGTTGACAAGGCTCGCCGCGAGGTTGAGCAGGTCATCAAGTCCGAGGGTGAAAGAGCAGTACTTGAAGCTAACATCCACGGTCTTAACCACGAGCTTGTTAAGCTTATAGGTAGACTTCATTACAGAACCAGCTACCGTCAGAACGTTTTGAACCACTCGATCGAGGTTGCTCACCTTGCAGGCATGATGGCAAGCGAGCTTGGAGTTGATCCCACACTTGCACGCCGCGCAGGCTTGCTCCACGACATCGGTAAGGCCCTCAGCCACGAGATCGAAGGAAGCCACGTTCAGATCGGTGTTGACGTTTGTAAGAAATACCGTGAATCGGCTGATATCATCCACGCTATCGAAGCTCACCACGGTGACGTTGAGATCCATTCCGTTATCGCAGCACTCGTTCAGGCTGCCGATGCTGTCTCGGCTGCTCGTCCTGCTGCAAGAAGCGAAAACTTCGAATCTTACATCAAGCGTCTTGAAAAGCTTGAGGAGATCTGCTCTTCGTTTGAAGGTGTTGATAAGTCCTTTGCAATTCAGGCAGGACGCGAGGTGAGAATTATGGTTGCTCCCGAAAAGGTTAACGACGAAAGAATGATCGTTGTTGCACGCGAGATCGCCAAGAAGATCGAGGACGAGATGGACTATCCCGGACAGATCAAGGTTAACATCATCCGCGAATCGAGAGCTGTTGAATACGCTAAGTAATCACCGCAAAAGTAAGCAAAAATTAAGCCTCCCTTTCGGGAGGCTTTTTTGTTTCTGTTTTTATATCAAACTATTTCCCTGCAACAGCGTTAACTCTTTCAGAGCATATAACCATCATCGCAAAGATTATCGCTATACATATCGGGAATATGCCCATTCCCGTAACCTCTGAAAGTGCGCCGAAAAGCGGCGGCACAAAGGTCGATCCAACATAAGCAGCCGCCATTTGAACGCCTATAACAGCCTGCGAGTTTTCTTTTCCGAAATGATCGGGAGTTGCGTGAATGATCGAAGGATAAACGGGCGCACAGCCAAGGCCAATGACAGCAAAAGCAATCGCGCAGCCTGCGTTTCCAAGCGGCAAGCAAAGCAAGACTATTCCGACGAGCATTATTGCAATGCTAAGTCTTATCATATTCTTGTCGCCAACCTTACTTGTGAAGAATCCTGCAACAAATCTGCCTGCAGTGATTCCAAGATAAAACAGCGAGCCCCATTTTGCAGCCTCTTCAGATCCTATCCCCTTTTCCGCAACAACATAGCTTACAGCCCAAAGCGCAACAGTCGTTTCGATGGCACAATAGCTGAAGAAAGTCACCAAAACCTCTTTAACGCCCTTGATCTTCAGCGTTTTTGCAACGCCTAACGATTTTGCGTTCTTTTGCTCTTCCTGAGCTTGATCTGTACCTGCTTTTATCTTCCAAAGAGGAAGTGCCGCAACCAATGCAACTGTTAAAACCAATTGGAAAATGAACACCGCGCGATAACCCTCGCGCCAGCCTCCGCCGGATATCAAAAAGTGCGACATGATATAAGGGCCCGTGGTGCATCCAACTCCCCAAAAGCAATGAAGCCAGCTCATGTGGCGGCTTGAATAATGCAGTGCAACATAGTTGTTAAGTGCAGCGTCGATGCTTCCTGCACCGAGTCCGCAGGGGATACCCCACAAACAAAGCTCCCAAAAGCTGTTGCTCATCGAAAAGCCAAGAAGCGCTACTGCGGTCATCGCAACGCTGACGGCAGTGGTTATTCCCGTGCCGAATTTTTTAATAACCTTTTCGCTTATAAGAGCCATCACTATCGTGCAGCCCGAAATTAGCATGCTTAACGTTCCTGCATATGAAATGGGAACACCAAGCCCCTCGTACATACTCGGCCACGCCGAGCCCAAAAGGCCGTCCGGCAAGCCGATGCTTATAAACGAGATATAAATGATTACAATAAGTAAATGTACCATACTGTTTCCTTTGCATAAAAATTCGGGAGGGAAACCTCCCGATGTTTGTTGTGCCTTTTAAGAGGGAGGGTTCACGCCTCCCTTTTCTTTTGATTACTTATCGGTATATGCAACCGCCAAAACCTGCAGGTCACATTTAACGTTATCTTCCTTGGCGGTGAATTCAATTCTATAATCGCCAACCTTGGGAGAGTGATAAAGCGTGCCAACATAAGGGCAGTTCCATCCGCCTTCAAGATATTCGTTGAATTCAACAGTCTTAACAAGCTCACCGTTGAAGTATACGTTTGCAACCAGGGTTCCAAATGTGTTTGTTCCTGATGTAGGATACACAACATAAGCGTGCTTGCCGGTGAATTCAAACACCAAAGGCTCATTTCTGTCGTCCCATGCCTTCGTCCAACCGTTTGAATAGTGGAAGCCTGAGGAGCCCTTCTTCCATGTGCCAATCTCGGCAGGTGCGCCGTTAACATTGGTCATCATATGTGCGCCCATATAGAACTCTGCATAAAGAGGGTCTATAAGATCAACGTTGATATCGGTTTCGGGTGCGTCAAGTCTGTTCACTTCGTCATAGAAATATGCGATAAAGTCAGCAACGATAGCGTTACCCTCTGCAATAGGGTGAGCATAATCGTGAGAAAACTCGCTCCATTCCATAACCTTGTTATCAAAGAGGTATGTGATTCCGTCAGCATAAGAGATCATCGAAACGTCATAATGAGCACCGATCTCCTTTTTCCAATCCTGGCTGGTCCAACCCTCTTCCATTCTTGCAAACAAAAGGATGATAGCAGGCTTGCTCTCATAATTCAAGCATTCTCTTATAATGGATTCATAAGCATCGTAATAGATATCCTCGCCGCCGTCGTTAACTGCAAATTCAACGAAAACGATATCAGGGTTATTGCTTAAAACGTCATTTTCAAGTCTAAGTGATCCCAAAACCGAGGGTGTTCCGCTTATGCCTGCGTTTACATAGTGGCACTTGTCGGGATTTTTTGCAAAAGTCTCAACAAAATAGTTATAAGAACGCGAAGCATAGCTTGTGGGAAGATGGTCGCCTTCGGTGATCGAGCCGCCGATATACGCGATGGTAACATCTTCGCCGTTCTTCGCCTTTTCAATAGCGTTCTTCAAGCGATAGGTGTTGCCAAGGTTTGTTAAGGATGTGATCTTTGCATTTTGCATCCACTCCTCTTTTGAAGAAGGGTTGTTGATCCAATCAAGTCCTGCTTTTGCGGTTACATTTTTCGAGCATCCCGACATCATAGATGCTCCAAGAGTTAAAACAATAGCCATAGCAATAATCCTTTTCAGCATGATATAGTGTCCTTCCGTGTATAAAAAAGGCTGCCTTAAAATGAAGGCAGCCGTTTTTTCGTTGTTTAAAGAGTTATCAGTTAACGATAACCTTTTCGGTTTCCTTATCGAAGATGTGGATTCTGTTAGCATCCAAAGCGCACTTGATAACGTCCTGAGGTCTTGCAGTAGAACGGTTGGAAACTCTTGCAGTAAGGTTAATGCCTTCGCAGGTGAGGTAGAGATAAGTCTCAGCACCCATCATTTCAGCTACGTTAACGGTAGCTTCGATGATACCGGTCTTAGCGGTGGAGATGAACATTTCTTCATCGTGAATGCATTCGGGACGAACACCAACGATAACTTCCTTGTTAAGGTAAGGAAGCAATACTTCTTCGTTAACCTTAGCTTCGGGAAGTTCGATGTAGAACTTTCTTCCTCTGGTTTCTTTGGTGTCTTCAGAACCGAATTCAACATTATACTTGCCATCGATCTTGATGAGCTTGGATTCGATGAAGTTCATCTGAGGAGATCCGATAAATCCTGCTACGAAGATGTTGCAAGGATAGGAGTAAAGAGTCTGAGGAGTATCAACCTGCTGGATGAAACCGTCCTTCATAACTACGATTCTGTCAGCCATTGTCATAGCTTCGGTCTGGTCGTGAGTTACGTAGATAAAGGTTGTACCAAGTCTCTTATGCAAGAGAGCGATCTCAGTTCTCATCTGAGCACGGAGCTTAGCGTCGAGGTTGGAAAGAGGTTCGTCGAGCAAGAATACCTGAGGCTCACGAACGAGAGCACGACCCAAAGCAACACGCTGTCTCTGACCGCCGGAGAGAGCCTTAGGCTTTCTGTCCAAAAGGTGAGAAATGTCAAGAATTCTTGCTGCTTCTTCAACCTTTCTTGCGATCTGATCCTTAGGAGTCTTTCTAAGTTTAAGGCCGAAAGCCATGTTTTCGAAAACTGTCATATGAGGATAAAGAGCATAGTTCTGGAATACCATTGCGATGTCTCTGTCCTTAGGAGCGATATCGTTAACGAGTCTGTTACCGATGTAAAGTTCGCCGTCTGTGATCTCTTCAAGACCTGCGATCATACGCAAGGTTGTGGACTTACCGCAACCAGAAGGGCCAACGAAGATGATGAATTCCTTATCCTTAACTTCTAAGCAGAAGTCCGAAACGGCAACAACACCGCCGGGATATTTCTTGTAAATGTGCTTAAGTGATAAGCTAGCCATTGAAAAAGGCCTCCCTTTGCCGAAAATATTTATACTAATCTACATTAGTTACAGATTATATTATACATTTGCCTTCCAAAATAGGCAAGTGATTTTTTAAACAAACTTCACTGTTTCGCTTTATTTAATTTGACGGAAATTTGTCAAAACTTGCGTCACACACTGCTAAATCCCGCTTTAAATCAACCGTTTGACCTCGTCCGCAGTCAATTCACGAACTTCGCCAAGCTGAAGGGATTCATCAAGATCAACCCCGCCGATACGCACTCTCTTTAAATATATAACCTTGTTGTCAAGCGCTTCAAACATTCGCTTGACCTGATGGAACATCCCCTCGTGAAGAGTGACAAAGCAGTGCGTTTGATCGATTCGTTCAAGGCCTGCCGGCAAACAGCTTGTCCCGTCCAAAAGAGTCATTCCGCCCTCGAATTCCTTCTCGGCATTTTCTGAAAGAGGGCTTTCCAGCGTGACGTAATAAAGCTTGGGCACGTGGCTTTTGGGCGCAAGCATTCTGTGAGCCAAAGCGCCGTCGTCAGTTATCAAAACAAAGCCTTCGGTATCCTTGTCAAGCCTTCCCGCAGGGAAAAGCCCGTCGCGCCTTAATTCGTTTGGCAAAAGCGCCAAAACGGTTGGCGAAAGGCCGTCACGGGTGGCGCACACCACCCCTGCCGGCTTGTTAAGCATTATGTAAAGATGCTTTTTATAAGTTATCTCTTTGCCGTTAACGCACACCACGTCACTCTCGGGAGAGATCTTTTCCTCTGCCCTTTTAACGACAGTTCCGTTAACCGTTATCCTGCCCTTTGCCGCAAGCTTTTTAACCTCGCTTCGAGAAAGCTCGGCACACTGGCCGGATATAAACTTGTCAAGTCTTTGAACTTCCATTTTGTCTCCGTCAATCATTATTTTCATGCTTCATAAGCCCTTGAATAAATCCGCCAAGCTCGGTACAGCTAACGTCGCCGCCAATGAGCTTATTTTCATAAACCATCAGGTTAGCAATTATGTTTTCTGGCTTATTTTCATAGTTATACACTTCATAAGTGTAAATGGTCACGTTTTTGCCTCTGAAATCATCCAAGTCAAAGCCCTGCTGCATCTGAATGGCATTATATTGAGAGAACACCTCGTTCCATTCTGAAGGTACGGTGACCTCTCGAACATCGATCGGCTCAACGCTGACCTGCCAACCCATAGAAGACAAAAACTCCTGTCTTTGCTGCTCCGTCTCTAAGATGATCGAATCGTCCGAGGTTAAATTCCTAATAAATAGGATCACCGCCAAGGCTGCAAGCGCAATAAACAAAACCGTGAATATCGTTTTGCAAACATTTTTAACGTTAACTGTTTTAACAAACATACCTTTTCCCCTTTTCAAATGGTTTTGGTCAAGTATATGCTTGTTAGATGCAATGTAGTACAGCCTTTAATGCTTAAACTGGCTGTTATAAAGCTCGCAATAGAATCCGCCGCGCGCCATAAGCTCTGTGTGATTGCCCTGCTCGATAATATTTCCGTCACGCATCACCAAGATAACGTCAGCAGTCATTATGGTTGAAAGTCTGTGAGCAACGATAAAGCTGGTCTTGCCCTTCATAAGCTTCTCAAACGCACGCTGAACGCGTATTTCAGTCTTTGTGTCGATAGCGGACGTTGCCTCGTCCAAAATAAGCATCGGGGGCTGAGTAAGCATAACTCTTGTTATGCACAAAAGCTGTTTTTGTCCCTGAGAGAGGTTTCCGCCCTCTTCCCCGATAACGGTATCATAGCCCTGGGGCAATCGCTTTATAAAGCTGTGAGCGTGTGTTGCCTTTGCCGCCTCGATCATTTCTTCGTCTGTGGCATCCGGCTTGCCCATGCAGATGTTGTCACGGATAGTGCCCGACTTAAGCCAGGTTTCCTGCAAAACCATGCCATATCCGCATCTTAACGATTCACGGGTGATTTCTCTTATATCATATCCCTCAACAGAGATCTTGCCCGAAGTAACGTCATAAAACCTCATCAAAAGATTTATAAGTGTTGTTTTTCCGCAACCCGTGGGGCCAACGATCGCGATTCTTTGTCCCGGCTCGACCTTAAGGTTAAAGCCCTCGATAAGCTTGCGTTCGGGAACGTAACTAAAGGATACGTCTTTAAGCTCGACGTTGCCGCTTATGCTTTCAAGGCTTATATTATTTTCATCCGAAATCTCAACCTCGGCATCCAAAAGCTCGAACATACGCGATGCACAAGCCAAGGCGTTTGAAAGCTCGGTCATAACGCCGCTTATTTCGTTAAAAGGCTTGGTATATTGGTTGGCATAGTTTAAAATTGCACTCAGTCCGCCGACTGTCACGGTTCCGCCAACGACAGATAAAGCGCCCATAAGTCCAACGGCAGCATAAACGATGGAGTTTACAAATCTTGTCGAGGGGTTTACAAGGCTTGACAAAAACGTTGCCTTGCGCGCGGTAACCTCAAGCTCTTTGTTGATCTTTTCAAAGCGTGCGTGAGCATCGTCAACATAGTTATAAGCCAAAACGACCTTTTGGTTGCCGATCATCTCGTCGATAAGTGCGGTCTGCCCGCCCCTTATCTCGGACTGCTTCTTGAAAAGGTTATAAGTGTTTTTTGAAATAAATCTTGCCACAAACAGCGACAAAGGCGTTAAAACAACTGCCACAAGGGTTATCTTCCAGCTAATAGTCAGCATGAAAACAAGAGTTGTTACAATTGTGACTATCCCCGAGAAGAACTGTGAGAAGCCCAAAAGCAAGCCGTCGGCAAACTGGTCAACGTCTGCGATAACTCGGCTCGTAAGCTCGCCGGTTGCGTGAGAGCCGATATATTTAAGCGGCAGATGAGATATCTTTTCAAATGCCATTTTTCTTATATCTCTGACAGTTAAAAAGGTTATTCTGTTGTTGATGGTCGTCATCAGCCAGCTTGCAAGTGCAGAAGCCACGCTGATTATTGCCGCCAAAACAAGCGTTTTTATAATAACCTCGAAGTTCACGTTGCCGGCATCTATAATATTATCTATCGCATCACCGAAAAGGATCGGAACGTAAAGCGACAAAACGACTGATGCCGCCGCAAATATCACCGAAATAATTATAAGCGGCAAATATCTTTTAAGGAGCAATATAACGCGCATGGCTGTTCCTTTGTTTGCTTTTTGTTTAGCCATCAGTTTCGCTCCTTTCCTATTCTTTTATCTGCGAGTCATATATCTCGCGATATTCGTGGCAGGAATCCATAAGCTCGGCGTGAGTGCCGATGCCCGCCATCATTCCGTCCTCAAGTACGATTATCTTGTCGCAGTGCATAACGCTTGCAACTCGCTGAGAAACCACCAAAACCGCAGGATTATAGTCAAGCTCTCTTATAGCTTGGCGAAGCTTTGCATCAGTTGCATAGTCAAGCGCCGAGGATGAGTCGTCCAAAACCAAGATCTCGGGGCGTTTAACCAAAGCTCTTGCAATGCTAAGTCTTTGTGCCTGTCCGCCCGAAAGATTTCGTGCGTTCTGCTCGATCTGATAATCCAATCCCTCGGGCTTTGCATTAACAAAATCTATCGCCTGCGCAGAAGTTAGTGCATCCACGATCTCTTCGTCTGTGGCATTCTCTTTTCCAAAGTGCATATTTTCTCTTATGCTGCCTTTAAAAAGTGCGGTTTTTTGCATCACAAAGCCGATCTTATCTCTAAGCGCAACACGGTCATATTCCTTAACGTTAACGCCGTCAACCAAAACCTCCCCGCTTGTAACGTCATAAAATCTCGGTAAGAGGTTTACAAGTGTTGATTTTCCGCATCCCGTCGAGCCGATGATGCCAACAGTCTCCCCTCTTTCAAGGGTGAAGCTGATGTTTTCAAGCGAATCGGCCAAAGCTCCTGCATATCTGAAGCTTACGTTTTTAAACTGTGCAAGATATTTGCTGTCTGCATTCCCTTGCAAAGCTGCGCCATCTGCCATCTCGGGCTGAATTTCCAAAACAGCCTCGATTCGCTTGGCGCAAGCCAAGCTTTTTGTCATCGTGATTATCAAATTCGCAAGCTTAACAAGCTCGATAAGTATTTGAGACATATAGTTATAAAGCGCTATAACCATGCCCTGAGTTAAAATCCCTGCTTCAACCTTAAGTGCGCCTATGTATATCAAAGCGATGATTCCAAGGTTCACTATAACGATAGTCACGGGGTTCATGATTGCAGATATTCTGCCCACAAACTGCTGAATTTTTGTTAAAGCTTCGTTTCTTGCATCAAATTCAGAGATTTCCTCATCCTCTTTGCAAAATGCACGGATAACACGCGCGCCCGTTAAATTCTCACGGGTGATGGACAAAACCTTGTCAAGCCTTGTCTGCACCTTTGTATATAGAGGGATGCACGCAAGCATAATTCCAAAAACAACAACAGACAATATCGGAATTATGACAACAAACACAAGCGCCGCCCCAACGTCGATGGTGAACGCCATTATCATCGCGCCGAAAACGATAAACGGAGAGCGCATTAAAAGGCGCAAGGTCCAGTTAACGCCCGACTGCACCTGGTTCAAATCGCTTGTAAGTCGGGTTATAAGGGTGGAGGTTCCTAATCTGTCGATCTCGGCAAAGCCAAGCTTTTGAATGTGATCAAAAAGTGCCTGACGAAGTGCTGTTGCAAAGCCAACGGCACCGTTTGCGGCAAAATATTGCGCTGCCAAGGTGCTTGCAAGTCCAACAGCTCCCAAAAGCACCAACACTCCGCACATTGCGGTGATATAGCCCTTATCGCCCGAGGGGATGCCCTTATCGACGATTGCCGCAACAACAAACGGCACAAAAAGCTCGAACACGGCTTCGATTATTTTAAAGAACGGTGCGCACAAAGACTGCAGCTTGTATCCGTCGAAATATTTCAAGAGCTTTCGCATGTCACTTCACCTTTCAAATAATTCGTCTTGCTTTAAAAAAGCGCCGCTACATTGCTTTAGCGGCGCCCGTAGATCGTTTTAAAAAATTACTCTACGCTGATGATATAGTAATAAACCGGCTGACCGCCGCTGATAAGGCTGATGTCTACACGGTTGCCAAACTTTGCTTCAACTCTTGCACGCAAAGACTCAGCATCGGCATCAGAAATATCCTCGCCATAGATAATGGTGATGAACTCGCTGTCACCGTCAACAAGGCGCTTTGTAAGCTTATATGCAGCCTTTTCAACTTCCTTTTCGACAAAGGCAAGCTTGCCGTTATCAAGAGCCAAAATTTCTCCCTGGTTGATGGGATGTCCGTCAAACTCGCTGTCACGTGCGGCAAATGTGATCTGTCCTGTCTGAACACGCTCGAATGCCTTAGTCATTGCACTGCGGTTAACGTTAAAGTCAGCATCGGGATCGAATGCCAAAAGCGCAGAAAGCCCCTGAGGGATGGTCCTTGTCTGCAAAACGCAAACCTTTCTGTCAGCAAGCTTAACAGCCTGCTCTGCAGCCATGATGATATTCTTATTGTTGGGCAAAACGAAAACTGTTCTTGCGGGGCAAGCCATGATTGCAGCCAAAATGTCCTCGGTCGAGGGGTTCATTGTCTGTCCGCCTTTAACGATGCAGTCTGCACCTGCATCTCTGAACATTTCCTCAATACCGTCACCTGCGGCAACTGCAACAAAGCCAAAGTCCTTTTCGGGAGCTACCGAGGTATAAGCCTTGTTAGAGCTTGAAACGGTAACCTTGTTTTCCTTCTGCTTTGCTTCGTGCTGATAACGCATATTCTCGATCTTGGGCAATGTCATCGAACCGAATTCAAGTGCCTTTTCAATTGCAAGACCGGGGTTGTTTGTGTGAACGTGAACCTTGATGATCTCGTCATCCTCGACCACTACAACACAGTCGCCGATAGTTTCAAGATAAGCTCTTAATTTAAGAGAATCCTCGCAGTCTTCGTTCTTTTTAACGATATACTCGGTGCAGTATGTAAATGTGATATCGTCATCAAATTCACCTACGACCGATGCAAATGTTTCAATTGTAACAGGCTCGCCTGTCTTAGCGTTCGAGGAGGAAGTGTCTTCAACCATTGCTCTGCCGTGGAACACCTCGCCCATAGCGCGCATTACAAGGCAAAGACCCTTGCCGCCCGCGTCAACAACGCCTGCTTTTTTAAGTGTGGGCAAAAGCTCGGGAGTGGTATCCAAAACTCTTTCAGCTTCTAAACAAACATCGTCCCAGAAAGAAGCAACATCGTCGTTTGCAGCAGCCAATTCCTTAGCCTTTTCTGCTGCCAAACGTGCAACTGTTAAAATAGTTCCTTCGGTGGGCTTCATAACTGCTTTATAAGCACGCTCAACGCCTGCTTCCAAGCTAAGCGCGATGTCCATGGTGCTTGCTTCCTTCTTTTCCTTAAGGCCCTTGTCAAAGCCCTTGAACAAAAGGGATGTGATAACGCCAGAGTTTCCTCTTGCTCCTCTTAAAAGGGCGGAAGCCATAACCTTTGAAACCTCTGCAACGCTTGTGTCGTCAGACAAAAGCACAAGCTCCTTCTTTGCGTTGCCCAAGGTCATCGACATGTTTGTGCCTGTATCACCGTCGGGAACGGGGAAGACGTTTAATTCGTCAACTCTTTTTTTATTATTCGAGATCGTGTTAGCGCCGCTTATAAATGCGTCGCGCAATATCTTACCGCTAATCAAAACCTTATCCTCCTATAAGCCTTAAGCTTCCATGCTGTCAACATAAACGTTGATCTTTTTTATTTCAATACCGGTCTCTTTTTCGACCACATATCTGACCTTGTTGATTATCGAATCAACGATCGCAGATACGTTAATGCCATACATTACGGAAATGTGCAGATCGATGATCATCTTTTCGCTTCCCTTGGGCAAGCGGACGATCACGCCGTTATCTATCGAGCTTTTCTTGAGTATGTTTGATTTTGCGCCCTGATAAGCACTTGCGGGATTCATTCTTACAACTCCGAAGCAGCTTGTTAGGGTATGTCCGATTAAAGATGTTAAATAAGAATTCTTCATCTCGATCGTTCCCAAATGGTTGTCAATTCTAATCATATCAAAGCCCCTTTCAGGATAGTATCGTTTGTTTACATACATTGTCGATAATATCATATCACAGTTTAAATATAATTGCAAGAAAAATATCCTGATTTTTGATTAAATGTTGATAAATCAACAAGCTTTCAGATTGACCTCCACGTCAAAAAGTGTGTTTTTCACAACTTCGTCAAAGCTTTCAAGCGTATTTGCATAATAACTGCTCTCATATTTGCGCAAAAGCCTGCCGATATCAAACACGTCTGCGCCCTGATTTATGATTATCTCGTTATACGCAAGCTCGCACAGCTTAAACATTTTTTGCTGAGCCGCCTGCCTTATTACTTCTTCAAGCATATCATTCGGGTTCTCGTTAATTTCCATCACGCCCGATATCCTTACGCTTATAACGGGATAACCGTTTAATATCTCGATCTCTCTTTTTATCTTCAGCTTATCAACGCTGACCGTTGCAATATCCTCGCCGACGGTGACGTTAAATCCGATGCTTTTGGCACTTGCGTTCAAAAGCCTTATCCCCTTGGCGCAGTTGCGGTCTATCAAGGCAACGGGATAGCCGTCCTTCACGATCATACTCGCATAAACTCCGTATAGCGTGTTTGATAGGTTTGAGCTCTCGCCCGGGGATTTCCCCATCGCCACCGTAACAACGGGCATAACAAGCGCGCCTCCCCTTTCGGAAATTGCGTTGCTTATCTCGATTATTCGCGCCGAGGAGGTCGAGCTGTCCTCTCTCGCGGCATTAACGCTCTCTCTTAACACCTGCGCCGAGATGTTCCCTTTTGAAAAGTTCGCCGAAAGAATATCCAAAGCATTTGCCGAGGAGAACACCACCTCTGTCCCCATGTATATGTCTGCGCTGCCGTGGAAATATCCCATAAGCTCGGCAAGATTTCTCTGTGTCATGGTCTTGCCGATAACTATAAGCTCAGTGTTGCCAAAAAACGCCTCTCTTCCCGTTTGAAGCTCTAAGTTCTTTTCCGCTTCATAAAGGGTCTTGCCTGCCATAACAAGAGTGTTCACGTTTGTTGTGCCGGCATCTGTCGGAGAGGAAGATGCCGTCTTATCGGGCGAGAATATCTGATAAGAAACCTTATATCCGCCCGTTTTTTCATCGATATCTATCCCCATGGCATGAACCACAAGCCTAACCTGAACGTAAGCGAGCTTCGAGCATCCGCTTAGCATAACGCAAACTATAATCAGCAAGCACGTAAGCCTTCGCATTTTTCCTTCACCCTCCAATAAATAATTGCCGCAAGAGGCACTAAAACTCCAATCAAAACTATTCCCGCAAACATGATCACGTCCTCCTGTCGTTCGGTAAGCCAAAATGCCTTTTTATAATACAATAACGCAAACACGGCTGAGGCTGCCGCGGGGATCAAATAGCTTAACAAATTCTTTTTCTTCGTGATATCCGATGCCAAGTGGGTATACGTTGCGTTAACCACAACACAGTTTAATGCCCACACGAACATATTAAGCGCATCAAATCGGCGGATGACCTCGGTTTTGGCATATGTGCCAAGTGCCAAAATGGGATATCCGGGAACGTCAACAAAGCTCCACAAGATCATAGTTATCATCAAAAGAACGGCTTCTATCAGCACGATCTTTGCCGCAACGTATCCCAAGACAGCCTTCTGCGAGCCATATTTTAAATACCGAGCCAAAGCCACCGCCAAAACCAGCCACCTGCAGGATGACACGTCTCTTACAATATAGTCTATCACCGCTCTTGTTTCACTTTTTTGCAGAGGGACAAGGTTAAGCGTGTCATATCTTCCCTCGCTCGCAAGAGCCATTATGGCAAGCAGAACCAAAAACACCCACAAAACCACCGTTCCCGTGCGGGCAATGGCCTCGATCCCAAGACTCGCGCAATATGCCGATGCGGCTGCGATTATAACAATTATCACCACGGGCGAGGAAAGCGACGGAAATTCATCCGCCATAAACCTTGCAAACGCGCACAAGACCGCTCCTGAAACAAATGTGAAATATAGTGCTATGATCGCTCTTACAGCAAAACACAGCTTTTTGTTTTTGCTGCAGGATTCAAGGATCTCATCCTTTCTCATCAAAAAGATGAACACGGGAATGCCAAGCAGGATCTCTATCCCCGTCGATATCAAAAGACCTATCATCATGGGCGTTCCAGATGAAAAGCTGTCGGTGCGATATAGCATCAGATGCATTATCCTTGATAAGAGCAAAAGAACAAAAAACTGCCCGTTGCTTATCTTTACGTCAGTTTTCATCGAAATCCCCTCCCGCACCGTTAAGACTCTCGACGTGCGCTGAATATTTCTGCATTTTCAAAAAGCTTATCCTTGCCAAAGCATCTCTCATCGCACGAGCTGTAAACGGGAATATCGGCGCCGTATACGGAACAGCGAAGGAATCCGTCGCGCCCGCATTCGCCAAAATAACAGCCATGGTAACGGCTATGCCGAAAAATCCAAAGGCCGAGCCCATTATCACGTTAATGATTCTAAGAATGGACGTTTGAGCGTTAAGCCCGGGCACAACGAACGAGCTTGTTGCGGTGATGCCAATGATTATTAAAAGCGGCGCCGAAATAAGCCCGCTTGAAACGGCAGCATCGCCAATGACAAGACCACCTACTATCGACACAGCCCCGCCGATAGTTTTGGGAAGCCTAAGTCCTGCTTCTTTTAAAATCTCGAACATTATTATAACGATAAACATCTCTGCCACCAGCGAATAAGGCGTTGTTTCGGCAGAGGTTATAAGGTTTAAAAGCAGCGCTCGCGCCAAAATCTCGGGGTGATGTGTTGCCGCGGCAACGTAAGTCCCCGGCAAAAGAGTCGCCACCAAGAACGCCAAAAATCTTATCGCCCTTAAATACGTTGCATAATAGGGCTTTTCGGAATAATCGTCCACGGTTTGAAAGTTCTCGATAAAAAGCGTGGGGCAAACAAGCGCAAATGGCACGCCGTCTATCAAAAGAGCGATTCTCCCCTCGCTTATTTTCGAGGCGCAAACGTCGGGGCGCTCTGTGGTTGAAATGCTTGCAAAGAACGAGCCCTTGCTTGCTGAAATAAACGGCTCGACGTTTCCCGAGGTGAGAATCATATCAAGCTTTATCTTTTTTACCTGCCGTCTTATCATATCCTGAAGCTTTTTCGGGGTCTTCCCGTCGATGTAAACCATGCACAGCGGGGTTTTGCTAAGCTTGCCGGCATATAAATATTCAAATCTTAACTTCGGGTTTTTAACTCTTCGTCGCAAAAGGGACATATTGGTTCGAAGATTTTCGATAAACGCTTCCTTCGCGCCTTTAACGTTCGATTCGGTGGTGGATTCACTTAATGAACGGATGGCAAATCCCTGCGCGCCGTATGCTACACCGTGTTCGATGCCGTGAACGAAAACAAGCGCAAAGCCCGAACAGAGATATTCGCAAGCTTCATCAAAAAGGTTGACGATTTTCGTATCTATCGAGAAAATGCCCTCCTCGGAAAAGAATTTAAAAACGTCCTTCGGCTCGGCATTTCTCTTTTTATATTCCATTATCGGATCAAACAGCATTTTCGCAAGGTCTTTTGGGGCAACCATGCCTTCGATGGTTAAAACTGCGCACTTAACCCCCTCTACAGTTATCCTTACAACGTTTAGATCCTGTGAACCCCCGAAAATCTCCTTTATCTCAGCAATCGTTTTTTCAAGGCTTGAAAATATCCTTTTCTCCTGCATAATAACTCTCCGCATCATATTTCACTTTTCAACTATCTTTTCCTGCAAGTGCGGATATTATTCGGTGATAATATTGCTTGTCACGGGCAATAATAACCTTAAAATTGCTTAAGAAGGCAGGATCTCAATGCTTATCGTTTTTATAAGAAGTATCATTTTATATATTTTGGTTGTGTTTTCGGCAAGACTTATGGGCAAGCGTCAGCTTGGCGAGCTTTCCCCCGCCGAGCTTGTTATAACCATTTTAATATCGAACATCGCAACGCTAACGCTCGAAGATCCCGACGTGCCTCTTATAATGGGCATGATCCCGATATTAACGCTTGTCAGCTTGGACGTTATCATTTCTTGTATAACCCTTAAACACCGCGGGTTCAGGCGAATCATTTCAGGTCAGCCGAGAATTATCATATCGGGCGGAGCGGTCGATCAAAAAGCTCTTAAAGACCTTAGATATACCGTTGACGACGTGTGCGCTTCCCTTCGCTCTCAGGGAATATTCGATCTTAGCGAGGTGCAATATGCGATCGTTGAAACAACGGGAACGATAAGCGTTTTGCAAAAAGCACCCAACAAGCCTTTAACGCCGTCAACGCTTAAAACGCCCGAGGAGTCCTGCGATCCGCCTGTTTGCATGATTGCAGACGGCGAGCTTATCGCCAACGGCGACTCGGCAAAGGATATCGAAAAAGAGCTGAAAAAGAAGCACATCGAGATCAAGGATGTGTTCATCTGCACACGGAATGCAAGCGGAAAGCTGGATATTGTTAAAAAGGAGAGAAAATGAAAAGACTTATCACCGCCACGATAATAATTGCTATAATAATTGCTCTAGGAGTTTTGACTATCGTTATAATTGCAAATGAAAATCAAAAGCTTTACGGAGAGGTAAACAGCGTTATAAACGGATATCTTTCGGGCAAGGATATCACAGACGGGATATCCTTGCTTGAAAAAGCAACCGAAAGATATCGCCAAACCGTGGGCATCATTTCAAGCGATGAAACGCTTCAACAAATGGATGAAGCAGTTGCAAGACTTAAAGCGATGTATGAAGCAGACAGCGACGAGTTTTTGGCAGAATGTTATTTGGTGAAAACCATCGCCCAGGAGATACTTGAACAGCAAGAGCCTTCGCTTGCAAGATTATTATAAATTCAAAAAAGTATTGCAATACACCATAGATTGTGATATAATTGCAAAAGAATACTATATAGTTGATTCCCGAAAGGACGGTATTTGTTATGAGATGCCCTTTTTGCAATTATGAAGATACAAAGGTTATAGATTCGCGCCCCAGCGAAGGCAAAAAGCGCCGCAGACGTGAATGCTCGCAGTGCGGAAAGCGCTTCACAACCTATGAAGTTATTGAAAAGCCGATTTTGATGGTTATTAAAAAGGACGGCGGATTCGAGCCTTTTGATCGCAACAAGCTTATCAAGGGTATTACCTCGGCAACCAAAAAGCGTTCAATCAGCCTTGAAAGTGTTGAGGGTATTGTTGACAACATTGAAAACAAGATGGCAAACGAAATGAGAACCGAGATCACCACTGCCGAGATCGGTGACAGCGTGCTTGCATCTCTTAAGGATATCGACCTTGTGGCATACGTTCGCTTTGCATCTGTATATAAAGACTTTAACGACCTTGACAGCTTTATGGCTATCGTTAAGGAGCTTGAAAAGTAAAAAACGCATAAAAATAACCGTCTGCTTTTGCAGGCGGTTTTATTTTATAAAAGAAAAAGCATCCGCCCGAAACGAGCAGATGCTTTATTTTAATTACTTAGCCTTCTTGGCATCAATCTTTGACTGCAACAAAACCCAAAGGTTAGGAGCAATGCAGTTTGAGGAATAAACACCTGCGAGCAAGCCCACAACAAGCGGGAATGCAAAGCTGATGATCGAGTCGACACCTGCAATAAGAGAAATGATGCAGATAGCTGCCATTGCGATAACAGTTGTTGCAGTTGTGTGGATGGATCTGCCCATCGACTGAGTAATGCTCATGTTAACAAGCTCACCAAGCGACTTCTGCTCGCCATAAAGACGTCTGTTTTCTCTGATTCTGTCATAGATAATGATGGTTGCGTTGATGGAGTAGCCCAAGATGGTGAGCAAAACTGCCATAAAGTTCGAGTTGATATCGAATCTGAAAACAACGCAGCAAGCATATACAAAGAACATATCGTGAATAAGTGCTATAACTGCACAGCAGCCTGCAACCCAGCCGCCAATGTGTCTGAATCTGATACCGATGTAAAGGATCATCAAAACTGCAGAAACCGCAACTGCCATAATGCACTTTCCAAAGAATCCGCTACCTGTCGAGGGGTTAACATCCTGCGAGCTATAAAGAGTGATAGCGTTTTCAGGATAAGCTGCAGTCAAAGCGTCTGTAACAGCGCTCTGAACTTCAACGCTCAAGCCTTCGGATGCCGGGAAGCTGATCGCTACGGTGGTCAAGCTGTCAGCAAGGCTTTCGCCCAAGGTTACGTTGCAAGGCTGACCCGAAACTTCGGAAGCTTTTGCTGCAATGTCGTTTTCATTGACTGTTCCAACGTAAGAATAGGTAACGATTGTGCCGCCCTTGAATTCGATAGCAACGTTCATGCCCAAAACAAAGGTCAAAACGATCGATAAAGCGATGATCAAAAGCGAAATGGTGAAGAAGATATTCTTCTTGCCAACGATATTATAGATCTTATTGTTCATCGACGTCACCTCCGTAAAGCTTGGGATTTCTGAATATCTTAAACTTAGCTAAAGATGCAAGCATAAGTCTTGTTGCGCCGATACCGAATACGAAGTTAAGGATTACACCAACCAAAAGGGTATATCCGAACGAATAGATAGTTCCTTCAATGGTTGTGGGGAACATGAAGTAGATGAACTTCATCATTCTTGCCAAAATGCTGTCCGGAGGTCCGAAAGCACCCATAAGGATTATAGCAACCAAAACCATGGTGATGTTTCCGTCGAATACGGCAGCCATTGCTCTCTTATAGCCCTGTTCCAAAGCTCCGTAAAGAGTCTTGCCGCCTCTGAGCTCTTCCTTAACGCGCTCGAAGGTTACAACGTTAGCGTCAACGCCCATACCGACTGCAAGGATAATACCTGCAATACCGGGAATGGTAAGAGTGAAGCTGGGAATGAATCCAAGGAAGCCTGTAATGCAAGCGACGGTTCCAACAACCTGTCCTGCCAAAGCAATTGATGCAACAAAGCCGGGAAGTCTGTATACAGCGATCATATAAATGCAGATGAGAATGAACGCAATAAGGCCTGCAACGAGCATTGCATTTCTTGCGCCCGAGCCCATGGTTGCGGAAATTGTCGAGAAGTTCGAGGTTATAAGCTTATAAGGCAAAGCACCGCCTGCGATCTTGTCAGCCAATGCCTTTGCGCTGTCATAATCGAAGGTTTCGGAAGTGATCGTAGCCTCGCCCGAGGTGATAGCTTCTTCAACAGTGGGATAGGAAATGCACACGTCATCCATCCAGATAGAGATGACTCCGTCATCAGCCGCTAATTTTTCTGTAGCGTCTGCGAAGCGTTTTGTGCCTTCTTCGTTAAAATCAAGAGCTACTGCAAAAACGTATTCAGCATTTTCGTCCTGCCAGAAAACTGCGCTTGCGCTTTCAACGTGTTCACCTGTCAAGATGATGGTTTCAGCAGTCACGCCTGTGGGCAAGCCGAATTCGTCAACCTCATAGCCTTCTCTGAAGGTGAGCTGAGCAGTCTCGCCAAGCTCGGCAACAGCAGCCTCGGGATCGAAGTCCTCTTCGCCTGCCTGCCAGGGGAATCTTACGATTATATCGTAGTTTGAATAGTCAGCATAGATCTCATAGTCTGTGATACCGAGATTTACAAGTCTCATCTCAAGGGCTGCCTGAGCAGCATCCATCTGTTCTGCGGTAGCCTCTACACCTTCGGGCGGAGAGAACGTAACATCAACACCACCGCTGATGTCGATACCCCAACGGATATCATCCGCGCCCTTGATATAGGCGGTTTCAATGTCACCGTAATAGGTGGAAACGCCGTTAAAGGTGAGGAATGTAAAAACAGCAATCAGTACAACAACAATAAAAAATACGGGTTTACCAATGCGTCGCACTTTAAGTCCTCCTTAATATAATTTACATATCAAAAAAATTGACATTCACCTTGATAGTATATCCAAACAAAGCCAAAAAGTCAATAGCAAAGAGGGCTGGAGCAAAAATAAAAGAGCCCTTTTCAGAGCTCTTTTATCAAATATCATTTAATAATTACACTGTTTCGCAAACAACTTCAGCAGCAGGCTCTTCCTTGGAAGCCAAAGCCTTTTCTGCACCGTCATAGAATCCTGCTCTGATAAGTCCCAAGAAGATGGGGCAAAGAAGAGAAACGAGAACCATGAAGACGAAGAGTGCAAGACCGAAGAGAATGCCGAGAATAGGAATCATTGCGAGCAAGCCGACAACGAACACGATGATATAAATTGCAACGGGGATCAAGATCTCGCTCCAGAACATCTTTGCCTTTAAGCCCTTGGTCATTTCCTGAGATTTCTTTAAAGCTTCGGTTGCACCGATCTCGGGCATGGTGATGAGAATGTAAGGAGTGAAAGCATATTCATAAGTCTTGATGATTGCAAATACAAAGCCCACGATAGGGACCATCGACCAAATGATGATCCAAAGGCCCATCCAAGCCATGCCGCCTGCAACGTGCATAAACTTCTTGAAGCCGGTGAAAATATCAGCCGAGGAAACCTCTTCCCCTCTGAATCCCTTAAGATAAAGAACGTTAAGGCTTGCGTTAAGAGCCAAAACTATGGGAAGATAAACGATGGGAACGATACCGAAAATGCTTGCAAGGATTGCTAAGAACTGTGTGAGCAAGGAAAGCCCCCACAAAAGAACAGGCTTTTTCTTTAAAATGTCAAGTGCGCCGCGATATGTTGCTATTATTGTTTGTTTCATAATAAGATGACCCCCCTTGGTTATTTATACTAAAATTATAATATTTCTGGCGGCTTTTGTCAATTAATCTGTAAAACTTTTTCGCTTTAACACTGTAAACAACTTTACAAACAAGACGATTGGTGCTATACTTGTTTTTATATTTTACTCAAGGGAGATGCCGCAAATGCCTTATTTGCACAAAAAAATTGAATGCATGCCGCGCGAGGAGCTTAAAAAGCTTCAGAGCGAGAGATTAAAATGGCAGGTTGAAAGAATGTATGAGCGCGTTGTGCTCTTTAGAAAAAGAATGGATGAGCTTGGATTAAAGCCCTCTGATATAAACGGTGTTGAGGATCTTCACAAGCTTCCCTTCTCATATAAGCAAGACCTTAGAGATTATTATCCTTACGGCCTTTTTGCCGAACCCCTTAAAGATATTGTCAGGGTTCACGCTTCAAGCGGAACAACCGGCAAGCAGATCGTTGTGGGTTACACTCAGAACGACCTTGACAACTGGGCTGACTGTGTTGCAAGAATGCTGACCGCTATCGGCCTTGGCGACGAAGACTTCGTTCAGATTTCATACGGTTACGGCTTATTCACGGGTGGTCTTGGGGCACACGGCGGTGCTGAAAGGATCGGTGCGACAGTAATCCCCACAAGTGCAGGAAACACCTCGCGTCAGATCCAGACAATGATCGATTTCGGCTCGACAGCTTTGTGCTGCACCCCCTCTTATGCTTTATATCTGGGCGAAACCGTTGAGGAAATGGGCGTTAAGGATCAGCTTTCCTTAAAGGTCGGCATCTTTGGTGCTGAACCTTGGACGGAAGATATGCGCCACACCATCGAAGAAAAGCTTAACCTTAAGGCTTATGACATCTATGGATTAAGCGAGATCATGGGCCCCGGCGTATCCTATGAATGTGAATGCCAATCGGGCATGCACGTTTGCGAGGATATGTTCATTCCCGAAATAATCGATCCCGATACCGGCGAGGTTTTGCCTGAAGGCGAACAGGGCGAGCTTGTTTTCACCACCATCACCAAAGAGGGATTCCCTCTTATCAGATACCGCACACGCGACATTTGCTCTCTTAACTATGAAAAATGCGCTTGCGGCAGAACTCATGTGAGAATGCGCAAGCCTCAGGGCAGAACTGACGATATGCTTATCATCCGCGGTGTTAACGTCTTCCCGTCTCAGATCGAAGAAGTTCTCTTAAAGGCTTCGAACGGCACAATGCCCAACTATCAGATCATCGTTGACCGTGTTAACAATAACGACACCTTGGATATCAACGTTGAAATGTCTGCTGAAATGTTCGGTGATGACGTTAAGACCATTGCCGCAACCGAAAAGATGCTTGTTAACGAGCTTAGATCCATCTTGGGAATCGGTGCAAGCGTTCACCTTTGCAACCCCAAAACGTTGCCCAAGAGCGAAGGCAAGGCAAAGCGCGTTATAGATAACCGCAAGCTCCACGATTAATATAAGGAGGAACGAAAATGTATATTAAACAGCTTTCTGTTTTTGTTGAAAACAAGCACGGCTCTGCCTGCGACATTATGGAGATCCTCTCAGAAAACGGCATCAACATTTTAACTCTTTCTATCGCTGACACCGCCGATTTCGGCATCATGCGACTTATCGTTGACAAGCCCACTCTTGCTGAAAAGGTTATCAAAGAAGCAGGCGTTGTTTGCCGCACAACAAGAGTTATCGCAGTTGCCGTTGATCACACCCCCGGCGAGCTTACAAAGATCTTACAGATATTAAAATGTGCCGATCTCTCGGTTGAATATCTTTACGCTTTCTGTGTCGAGGAGCATTCAAAACCAATCATCGTTTTGCGTCCCACACACCGCGAGCCTGCCCTTAAAGCACTTACAGCCGCAGGATTTGAGATCGTCACCATAGATCAGGAATAAAAAGAAGGAAGCAACACTAATGGAATACAGAATTTCAGACAAATTTAAAAACATGAAGCCCTCTGCCATCCGCGAGATATTCAAAAGCTTAGGCCGTCCGGGTGCAATATCCTTTGCCGCAGGCAACCCCAGCCCCGAATCCTTCCCTGCAAGCGAGATGCAAAAGATTGCAAACGAGATCTTTGAAAAAGAGCCCGTGACCGCTTTGCAATATGGCATTACCGAGGGTTACACTCCTCTTAGAGAGCTTGTTAAAGAACGCTTGGCAAGAGTTTATAACATTCAAAGACCAGAGGATGACACCATAATCGTCACCGGCGGTCAGCAGGGCATCGAGCTTACCTGCAAGGTTATGTGCAACGAGGGTGACGTTGTTTTGTGCGAAAGCCCCAGCTTCATCGGCGCACTTAATGCGTTCAGATCCTTGGGCGCAAAGCTTGTGGGTATCCCCCTTAATGACGACGGCATCGACACGATTAAGCTTGAGGAAGCCATGAAGGCTAACCCCAACGCAAAGCTTTTATATTTGATCCCCACCTTCCACAATCCTGCAGGAATCACCTCGTCTCTTGAAAACCGCAAGGCTGTTTACGAGCTTGCAAGAAAGTATGATATAGTTATTATCGAGGATAACCCTTACGGCGACCTTAGATTCTCGGGCGAGAACGTCCCCACCTATAAGAGTATGGACGTTGACGGCAGAGTTGTTTATTGTGGCTCCTTCTCCAAGGTCCTCTCGGCAGGCATGAGAATTGGCTTTGTCAACGCAAACAAAGAGCTTATCAGCAAGATCGTTGTTGCAAAGCAGGTTGAAGACGTTCACACAAACGTGCTCTTCCAGATGATCTGTGCGCGCTACATCTGCGAATATGACCTTGATGCTCATATTGAAAAGATAAGAAGACTTTATGCTCACAAGGCGTCTCTTATGATCTCGGCACTTGAAAAATATATGCCCGACTGTGTTAAGTTCACCCGTCCTGAGGGCGGCATTTTCCTTTGGTGCACACTTCCCGAAAGCATCGCTCTTTCCGACTTTGTTGCCAAAGCAAGCGAGAAAAACGTTTTCGTTGTTCCCGGAACTGCCTTCACCCCCGATGAGAGCGAGCCTACACGCTCGTTCAGACTGAACTATTCAATGCCCTCTGACGAGGATATCGACAAGGGCGTTAAGATCCTGGCGGATATCATTAAAGAAATGATGTAAAATTAAAAGCACTTGCCATATGGCAGGTGCTTCTTTTTTATTATTCAACCTCAGTCACTATAAGCGTGTCTCCCTCGACCCTGAAGCTTACGGAATATTTGCCATAGTCCATTGTGTACACTCTTTCAGGATCGTGCTGATAGCTTGGACGAGGGTCGTTTTTTAACACCTCGCACAAGGCGTCGCGGTCGTTATCATTAACTTTGCTTAAAAGCTTCTCATCAAATTCAAGCTTTAATGAATATCCCACATAGTCATCTGCAAAGCCGCTTACGGCATCGGGGTGGGAATCGGAATATTTAACGTAGGGCTTGATGTCAAATATCGGTGTGCCATTCATAAGGTCGGCTCCCGATACTATTAAAACCGCGCCCTTGTCGGGAAGGCTGATAACAGCTTCAAGCTTAACGCTTGAAAGGCCCAAATTGTTCGGTCTGAAGGGTGACCGTGTTGCAAAAACGCCGACACGCTTGTTCCCTCCAAGTCGGGGCGGGCGCACGGTCGGGCTCCACGAATCTCTCACAGCTTCGGAAAACTGCCAGATAAGCCACAGGTGAGAATAACCCTCGATCCCTCGAAGAGATTCGTTGTTTCGAAACTCAGGCTCAAACACGATTTGCGACATCATGCTCTTGACAAGCCCGCTTTGTCGGGGAATTCCGAATTTCGAGTGAAAATCGTTTTCAATGTGTGCTATCTGTTTTATCGAAAAATCCATAAAGCGCCCTCCTTCCTAGTATTCTTATTTAATTATACCTTAAAACCGTTTTATAGGCAATAGCTAAGTGAAAAGCTCTTGCTCAAAAGATTGATTTATTGGTGATCGGGTGGTATAATACTATCATTTCAAGGAGATGAAATAATGATAAACGAAAAAGAATTTATATATGAAACCTATTGCGATATATCCATGTTTGATGCATTGGGCACAATGAAGCCTGATGCTTATCAGCGCATCGTTGTCGGCGTTGTTGAAAGACACTTAAGCAAGATCGAGCTTGACGTTGAACGCCTTATCAAGCGTTTCGGAGTTTCGTGGGTACTTTTGGCACTTGCTTTGGATATCGAGCGTCATCCCAAGCCGGGCGACATTCTTAAAGCAAAAACCTGGCACACCAACCGCAAGGGCGCTTCATACCGAAGAGATATAATAATATACGATCAAAACGGCGAGACTGTTGCCAAAGCGGCATCATTTTCAAGCCTTTTGGATATAGGCTCGCGAAGGATCTGCATGGACAAGGCTGTTCACGACACGATTAAAATGCCCGACGGTGAGGAGCTTATTGAGGCATCCTCTCGCTTAAAGCTTGCTCTTGATAGCCTTGAAACAAAAGAAACCGTTGCAGTCCGCCCCTGCTGGATAGATGCCGTGGGACACGTTAATAACTTACGCTACGGCGAGTTTGCCTATGATAATTTAAGTGATGAGGCCCGCAAAAAGCTTTCCTCGCTCTCAAGAATGGAGATCTATTTCACCGGCGAGCTTACCTTGGGCGACAAGGCAGTCATAAAATCTTCCGAGCAAGGCGACGAGGCTGTCGTTGCAGGCGTTCGCTGCTCTGACGAAAAGACAGCTTTTATAACAAAGCTCTGTTTTTAAGGCTGATTTCGTAATTTCGTCCGCAATAGGCGGACAATGAGCCAAGCTCGCTTTAACACCGCACAAAAAGTTCGCGCTATGATTTTTTGATTTTTTGCATTATTAACAAACTTTCAAAAAGCACTATACAGCGCAAAAAAAGTGTGCTAAAATAATGTCGGAAATTTGTCCTTATCTTTTTAAAGGAGTGTTTTTTATGAAGAAACTTTACGAAGGAAAAACAAAAGACGTTTATCAGCTTGAAAACGGCAACGTATTGCTTAAGTTCAAGGATGACTGCACCGGCAAGGACGGCGTTTTCGATCCCGGAGAGAACTCTGTTGGCCTCACTATTGAGGGTATTGGAAGAGCTAACCTTGAAACCTCTGTTCACTATTTCGAACTTTGCAAGGCTGCAGGAATCAAGACCCACTATGTAAGTGCTAACGTTGAAGAAGCAACCATGGAAGTTTTGCCCGCAGAAAACTTCGGCAAGGCTCAGGGCGGTAACGGTCTTGAAGTTATTTGCAGACTTGTTGCAACTGGCAGCTTCATTCGCAGATATGGCGAATACATCAAGGACGGCACTCCTTTAGAGGGTGGATATGTTGAATGCACCTTCAAGAACGACGCTAAGGGCGACCCGTTGGTAACCGGCGAAGGCTTGGCTGCATTGGGCGTTATGACTCCTGAAATGTTTGCTGAGATGAAGGAACAGACTCTTAAGATCACCCGTATCGTTGCTGACGATCTTAAGTCCATCGGTCTTGACCTTTGGGATATCAAGTTCGAATTCGGTTATAACAACGGCGAAGTTGTTTTGATCGACGAGATCGCTTCCGGCAACATGAGAGTTTATAAGGGCGACACTATTGTTGAACCCGTTGAGCTCACCAAGCTTATCTTGAACAGATAATTGCATAAAACAATCAAGCTCCGCACAAAATGTGCGGAGCTTTTTTATTTTAAAAGGTGTCTGCGCGAAGCCCGGACTTAATGCGGCGCCACTAACCGCCTTCGACGGAAACGGCGCCGCTTATATTTTATCAATCCACCTCTATCTGGCAAGCCTTCATGGCGTTAAGGGCTGTGTTGTGCGACTCGGGAGTTACACCTGCACAGCACTTGGAATCGACCTTAACCTTAACCTCGGGCAAGGCAGCCTTTATAAGCATTGCGTTTGAGATCACACAAATATCGGTGCAAATTCCGCAAAGAGTTATCTCGTCGATGGGCCTTACCTTATTCTCCTCGGCCAGATCAAGCGCCAGCTTCACACAGCCAAAGGTTTCTTTTTCATAGATGCGAGCTTTTTCAGCAAAAGGCTCAAGAATTGATACAAGTCTGTGACCTGCTGTTCCCTTTATGCAATGCGGGACGGGGAGCTTTTTGCCCTCCTGCGTGCGCATATAATCATCCGTATGAGTGTCGAGCGTGAAGATGACCTCGCCATTAAAGAGCGCGATCTTATCCTTAACTGCAGGAATTATCGAAATAGCCTCCTCGTTTTTAAGCGCGCCATAAGTGAAATCCACCTGCATATCAACAACGATCAAAATTTTTCTCATTATAAAGCCCCTCCTTAAATTATGCCGAAAAGTATGCACCCAACAGTATTTATCCCGAAATTCGCAAACATATGCACCAACCACGAGGGATAAATATTGCCGCATTTCTCATTCAGGAAATTAAAAATGCAACCGCCAATGAACAGCCCTGCCATCATCAAAACATACAGCAAAGGATTAAACCAGCCCGAGGTCATCCCTGCGTGATAAAAAGCAAAAAGTCCTGCAGAAAACAGATATGCCGCCCATTTCGGGAGCTTATCCTTTAAGCTTAAAAACGCAAACCCGCGGAAGAAAACCTCCTCTAAAAGTGAGTTTACGAAGGAAATGTAAAGTGCAACAAATATAAAATTATCCTTGTTAACACCGATATCGCCTGTTAGCTGATTGGTGATGCCGGAAAAATCAAACACTCCTCTGAATGCAAAATATGCACCAAGAATCACGCAAAAAACAGCAATTCCCAAGCAAAGCGATATCAAAAAGTCCTTCCTTTTCGGAATGAATAAGTATTTAAGTGTTGCGATCCGTGACTTGTGAAAGATAAAATATATAAGCGGCACAGCCAAAAACAGCACTATCTTAACCGCAGATTTTATAAAATAAGGCGGTGTTACAAAGCCATCTATAAAGCACATTAATGCACAGCATATCGCAACAATTGCCATTATATAAATGCAGGATCTGTCGATCTTTGTTTTCATATGCCTCACCTCTTTGAATAATTATATCACTCCAAAATAAAGCCGTCAATAAAAAGTCCTTATTAACAAGGGCTTTGCAGTTGATGCGTAATGATTTTATATACATCCAATACGTTGTCTAAGACGATGTGCAAAGTGTTGCATTTATCAATCTTTTACGCTATAATTGATTTATATAATTATTATATAATGTTTTTAAAAAAGGAAGATGTTATGAAAAGAATTGCTTTATTTTTAATGGCGCTTGTTGTTATCGTCTCCATTTCAAACGTAATGCCGGTTGCTAGCGCCGCCGATGATAGCCAATTCGGAATTACCGACTTGTTAGAGGTTGGAAAGGAATACGTAATGGTGTTCAATTCCAACAAGGTCGACAACAGCGGTGACAGACATCCTGTTTACGTTGGAGGTGGCGGCCGATTCGGATTGAACAAGATCTCCCAAAGCAAATTTAAAGGCGACAACCTGTTTTTGGATTCCTCTTACAGCTCATACGTTTGGATCGCTGAGGAGGGCCCCTCTAATAACACCTGGCGATTTAAAAATGCAGCTTCCGGCTTCTATCTTGCTTATGACACTGAGGCTGATTATGGCTTGATAATAAGCGAAACTGCTGATAACGACAGCACAGTGTGGAAGTTCAGAAAGCATACAAACGGCTATTGCCTCCATCCAAACAGCGATTCAGGCTTACGAATCTATTACGATAAAGAAACCGGTTATCTCGAGCTTGGAGATTCAAGCTCATCTAGCTATGTTTATCTTTATGAAAAAGGATATGAAGCTTGTTACGAGCATGAATACGATGATTGCTTGGACTATACCTGTAATGTCTGCTTAAGAGATTCAAGAAACAAAGAGAATGCCGCCCATACATATACACAAGATCTTTGCGTTTGTGACGTGTGCGGATATGAAAGGAATCTATTCAAAGAAAAAGAGATTTCTGACGATTCCTTCAGCACGATAATCACCACCGTCTTCGGCGGGGTCACTCTTTCCAAGCCCCTAAGCTGGTATCAGTCTCAGTTCGAGATCACAAGCCTTATTTCGGGCGTTGCTCCTTTGGAACATGTTTCTAAGGTTGATATCACCGTTGAAGCAAACCACGTTATCCCTTTTAAATCATACGAGCCGTCTTGCTCTGTTTTCTTCAACAGTTCACAAAGCGATGTTTTAAGCACAGCTAATTTCGACGCGGATGGCATAGCTCACCTTTCAATTGATATAACAGATCCTGAAAGTATTGATTCTATTTGGCTTGCCCCCACTAACTTTGAAATATACGAGGAATTCCTGTTTAGAATCACCGTAGAGGTCTCTCACAATAAGTCCTCTCGTTCCAAATATGGTGAAAAGCTTGCGAGCGTCATCTCGTTCTCTGACTATCAGCTTAGTGACAGTGCTCAGCCGTTCAGCACCGACTGGACAGGTCTTAGCGCAAGACTCTCTCATCTCTTGCAGGCGGCAGGAAACAAGGCTCAGCCCGATTATATCATATTCGGTGGAGATTACACTATTGTAGAAAACAATGCAGTAGCTTCCAATATGGGCAGAGCTTCGGTTTTATCAGTAATCGCAAACAGATGGCCCGAGATTACCGGTGACAATGGACGTTACATTCAGATTCAAGGCAACCACGATCCCGACTATATGGAGGGGTTCGTTCCCTCCGGCCCCACGGAAGATGAAAATGTGATCATTTATGCTATACATCATCAAGATTATAAATGCTGGCATTCGGGTGATTCGAGCATGGACGAGGTGACAGCCATTGCAACAACTCTTGAAGAGTATCTGGAGCAAAAGATTCGTGAGGGCGAAAAACGACCAATCATTATCGCCACACACGTCCACCTGCATTATGACCCGGCAAGACCAAACGGAAACACGCAATATGCATATGTTCTGTTTGACGTTATAAATAAAGTTGCCGAAAAGCTTGATATTATTTATCTGTTTGGCCACAACCACTCTTCCGGCGATCCCGAGATGGGCGGAGGTATCGTGTTCAGAACCCGTGGAGACACCATCAACGTAAGCGATCCAAGCTGTTATGATGAAGAAGGCATGGGATATCAGGACAAGATGGGCTATGGCCGAACCTCTGAACTTAACTTCACATATATGAATTTCGGCTATGTCGGATATATTCTTACAGATAAGTTCGAAACGTTGCCTGCATTTGAGGATGTTGAAATCGACAAAACTCAAACAGTCAGCGAAATTGGCGTCTATAATGACGTTATAACAATTTCAAGATTCTCTAAATATGGCAGAGTAGACGAGTATTGTCATGTGATAAAAAGACTTCACACAGAAAACAAGCCCGTTATTTGGCCGACAATTGTGATGATCGGCGGAGGCGTACTCGTCATCGCCGTTGCAGTGATAGTAATCATCGCGATTTCAAAGAAAAAGAAAACAGCGAAATAACAAATCAAAAGCACTTATGAAATTCATAAGTGCTTTTTAATATTCGTGAAATAAAAAAGCACCCGCACAAGCGAATGCCTTAAAATAAATTAATATCTAAGATCGAGAATGCTCAGTGCATCTCTAAGCCCATCGATCCAAACAAGCGAGTATAACACCATTATTGCAAAATAGATCAAAAATGCCACGCCGTTATGCTTCATGTCCCAAATATAATCCTTAACGGCAAATTTGAAGGATATACTTAAATTGCTGAAGAAAACAGCAATTCTGTTCTTGAGAATTTTTAGCGAGGGCTTGAAAACCCCTCCCACAAAACACGTTAAATGAAACAGTGAACCAAGGCCAAACCCAATCGCCTTTGAAGTCGCGAGGTTTAGATCTACATCCGGGCCTCCTAACTTAAGGATCATGGATGAAATTATGAAATAAATCAGCAAAGGCACAACTATCATCGAAATGC
>JAZRDR010000014.1:0-37789 GCA_045660445.1 Candidatus Faeciplasma sp. | reverse complement strand
TTTGAGGTTACTATGTAACCTAAGTCGGTGACGATTGTGATGAGGTTCCACCTGTTCCCATGCCGAACACAGAAGTTAAGCTCATTCACGCCTACGATACTTGGCTGGTAACGGCCTGGGAAAATTGGTGTTGCCGACACTTATGCACCATTAGCTCAGTTGGTAGAGCAACTGACTCTTAATCAGTGGGTCCTGGGTTCGAGTCCCCGATGGTGCACCAATTGGCCCGTTGGTCAAGCGGCTAAGACACCGGCCTCTCACGCCGGTAACGCGAGTTCGATTCTCGCACGGGTCACCATATGCCACTTACCGCGGATACTTGATGAGCTTTCCGCGGAGGAGGCTCATTTTTAATTGGGCCAATAGCTCAGTTGGTTAGAGCAACCGGCTCATAACCGGTCGGTCCGGGGTTCGAGTCCCTGTTGGCCCACCAATTCAATATAGGGGTATAGTTCAGCTGGTAGAGCAGCAGTCTCCAAAACTGTTTGTCGAGGGTTCAAATCCTTCTGCCCCTGCCAAATTAAAATACTTCATCCGTCAGGATGGGGTATTTTAATTTTGTTAGATGTATTGGATGAAGAACCGAGAATGCGAAGCATTCTCTGATTTTGCGCTTTGCGATCTTTCCGTTATCTAAGATGTATGGCGCAAAATTGTTCAATAATCCTTCTGCCCCTGCCAAAAAATAAAGTCAGCATTTTGCTGGCTTTTATTTTTTGTTGAAATCTATTTTCGTGCTTTCAATATCAACGTTATTTCCCACTAAACGAGAAAATTATAGCTTTTGTCGCGCGAACGACGTCCTGTATAAAAATTTTTTGAAAATTCACACATTTCAACTTTTTTGTGCTATAATAAATATATAATTCATTTAAATAACAGATAGGGAGGTGAAAATATATGAAGTACGTTTGTGATGTTTGCGGCTGGGTCTATGATGAGGCAGTGGGTGATCCTGAAAACGGAATTGCTCCCGGCACAAAGTTTGAAGACCTTCCCGAAGATTTTGAATGCCCTCTTTGCGGTGTTGGCAAGGATAATTTCAGCGCTGAGGAATAAGCATTTATAACCCGCATTTCCGCACTTATATTTTCCCTTAATTTGCACAGACTAACCGAAATTATGATCTCAAAATGGAGGATCAGTATGAATTCGGTATGGTCGGATCTATCTAACCGCCCAAGCTTTGATAGCTTGCATGGCGATGTTAAAACTGATGTGCTTATTATTGGTGGCGGAATTGCGGGGATTTTATGCGCCGACGCACTTAAAAAGGCGAATGTCAATTATATTCTTGTCGAGGCTGACAAGATCTGTAATGGTATTACGAAAAATACGACAGCAAAGATAACTTTTCAGCACGGACTGATTTATGATGAGTTGATCAAAAAATACAGTATCGAAAAGGCACGAATGTATCTTGAAGCTAATAAGCTTGCACTTGAGCAATATGCTAAGCTGTGTCAAACGATCGACTGCGATTATGAAGAGCTCGATTCTTATGTATATACGCTAAATGACGGCAGAAAGATAGAGAATGAGGTCGCGGCGCTTAACAAGCTCGGTATAAGAGCAAAATTTTCTTCAAGTTTGCCCCTTCCGTTTAAAGTTGCAGCAGCTGTAAAAGTGCCGAATCAAGCGCAGTTTCATCCATTAAAGTTTGCTTTTTCACTCTCGAAAGATTTGAACATTTTCGAGAACACAAAAGTGCTGGAGCTGACACCAAACGGAGCATTAACAAACCGCGGAAACATATCAGCACGAAAAATCATCATAGCCACGCATTTTCCGCTTCTGAATAAACATGGATCATACTTCTTGAAGTTATATCAGCATCGCTCATATGTGCTTGCATTGAAAAATGCACCGAACATTAACGGAATGTATGTCGACGAAGCGCAAAAGGGTATGTCCTTCAGAAACTATCAGGATCTTCTATTTGTTGGAGGAGGCGGTCATCGAACAGGGAAAAATGGTGGCAATTGGAAAGAACTTTCGAGTTTTGCGCGACGTCACTATCCGGGTGCCACAGAAGTCTATCGCTGGGCAACGCAGGATTGTATGTCTCTTGACGGCATCCCTTATATTGGCAGGTATTCGAAAAATACGCCTAATTTATATGTAGCTACGGGATTTAACAAGTGGGGAATAAGCTCGTCGATGGTTGCGGCAAGCATATTGACTGATATGATAAAAGGTAGGCAAAATCAATATGCCAAGGTGTTTTCACCGTCAAGAACGATTTTGCACCCTCAGCTTGCGATCAATGCGGCAGAGTCACTGATGAATCTGGCAACACCAACTGCACCCCGTTGCCCACATTTAGGTTGTGCTCTTAAATATAACAAGCAGGAACATTCATGGGATTGTCCTTGTCACGGTTCACGCTTCACCGAGAAAGGAAAGCTTATCGACAATCCCGCGACTGATGATATTAACACAAAAAAATGAACAATGCCCGCTAAGCTTGATAGCTTGGCGGGCATTTTATGTATTTGTTCAAAATATGCAAATGCTTAAAAATCCACAAATCGAAAATATCGTTTCAAAATATGCGTTGAAAAATTTGAGTATTTATGCTATAATCTTTAAAAATAACTGTAAACGAGGTATTTAAAATGAATGTTACCAAAGATATAAAATACATTGGTGTCAACGACCATAATATCGACTTGTTCGAGGGACAGTATATCGTTCCCAACGGTATGGCATATAACTCTTATGCTATAATCGACGAAAAGATCGCTATCATGGATACTGTTGATGCCGCTTTCACCGATGAATGGCTTGACAATATTAAAAACGCTCTTGACGGCAGAACACCTGACTATCTTGTCGTTCAGCACATGGAGCCTGACCATTCCGCAAACATCGTCAGCTTTGTAAATGTTTATCCCGATGCGAAGATCGTTTCCTCGGCTCAGGCATTCAAGATGATGAAAAACTTCTTTGGCACCGATTTTGCGGACAAGCAGATCGTTGTGGGCGAGGGTTCAACTCTTTGCCTTGGAACACACACTCTCACTTTTGTAACCGCACCTATGGTCCATTGGCCCGAGGTTATCGTGACCTATGACAGCACCGACAAGGTTTTGTTCTCGGCCGATGGTTTTGGAAAGTTCGGCGCACTTGATGCTGACGAGGATTGGGCTTGCGAAGCAAGACGTTATTATATCGGCATCGTTGGAAAATACGGTGTTCAGGTTCAGGCTCTTTTAAAGAAAGCATCTGCTTTGGATATCGAGATCATCTGTCCGCTTCACGGTCCAGTACTTAAAGAGAACCTTGGATATTATATCAATCTTTATGATATCTGGTCTAGCTATCGCCCCGAAGAGGAAGGTATCATGATCGCCTATACCTCGGTATACGGCAACACCAAAAAGGCAGTAATGCTCCTTGCTCAAAAGCTTGAGGCAATGGGCAAAAAGGTCGTCGTAAACGATCTTGCTCGCTGTGACATGGCAGAAGCTGTCGAGGATGCGTTCAGATATTCTGACATTGTATTGGCAACCACAACGTATAATGCGGATATTTTCCCCTTTATGCGCGAGTTTATCGATCACTTGACCGAGCGCAACTTCCAAAACAGAACTGTTGCGTTCATCGAAAACGGTTCTTGGGCTCCCACAGCAACAAAGACAATGAAGGCAATGCTTGAAAAGTGCAAGAATATTACCTATACAGAGGCATCCGTCAAGATCCTCTCTGCTCTTAACGATGAAAGTCTCTCGCAGCTTAACACCCTTGCAGAAGAGCTTTGCAGATAATTAAATAATGAATTAAAGGTGTCGCTTTTGCGGCACCTTGCTTTTTTACATGTCATTCGGCAGTCATTTTATATTTCTTACACTGTTTAATATTTTAACATGCAACGAAAATGATTATATAGACATACTGCTAGCAATGTGCTAAACTGATAAAGGATATTTAATATTTTTATAAACGGAGGGAACATTATGAATAAAAACCGTGAACTCGAATTAAGACAAAGAGCGCGCGAGCTTGTTTCAAAGCTTACTTTGGAAGAAAAGCTTTCTATGCTCACAACAGGCCATGCACCTGTCGAACGCTTGGGACTTGGGGAATATCACATCGGAGCTGAGGTTGCCCGTGGCTTTGTGGGAAGAAGCAAGGAATATGTTTCCACAGTTTTTCCTCAGCCCGTGGGCTTGGCAAGCACCTTTGATAGAGATATTATGTACTCCTTGGGTGAGATAGCTGCAGATGAAGCCCGTGCGTATTATAATGCATCCGGCTTCAAGGGCGGTATTGCTCTTTGGGGACCGACTGTTGATATGGCGCGTGACCCTCGCTGGGGAAGAAATGAAGAAGCTTACGGTGAAGACGTTTGCTTAACGGGCGAGCTTTCGGCGGCTTATACAAAGGGAATGCTCGGCGATAACGGCGAGTTCGTAAAGTCAATTCCCTCGCTCAAGCACTTCTGTGCCAACAATAACGAGGAAGACCGCGGAAGCTGTGATGCTTATCTTCCTTTGCGCTTAAAATATGACTATTATTATGCTGCATTCGAAAATGCAATTGTCAACGGCGGAGCAAGAAGCTTGATGACCGCGTATAACGAGATCAACGGTTGCCCCGCAATTCTCAATCCCGAGGTTAAGAGTGTTTTGAAAGACAAGTGGGGACTTTGGTATACTGTTTCCGACGGCGGAGATTTCTCGCAGACTGTCAATTCCCACCGTTGGTGCAAAACTCACAGCCAATCTCTTGCGCTTTCTCTTAAAGCAGGATCGGACAGCATGACCGACAACGGCACACTCGTTAAGGCTGCCGCATATGCCGCCCTTGATAAAGGTGAGCTTACCGAAGCTGACATTGATGCCACTCTTGAAAACACCATCTTCTCTCGCTTTGCACTCGGTCAGTTTGACGATTGCGAGTATAACACGATTGGTCGCGAAGTTATCGACTGCGACGAACACAAGAAAACAAACCTTGAAGCAACTCTTAAGCAGATAACTCTTTTAAAGAACGACGGCATTTTGCCCGTTGATAAAAAACACACAAAGAGCATTGCTGTTTTGGGCGCAATGGCAGACGAAAACTTGATGGACTGGTATACAGGCATTTCCTCTTATGACATCTCTGTTTTAGAGGGTGTTCGTCAGGAATTCCCTGAAAGCAACGTCGTTTATGACAGCTTGTGGGACCATGTCAGCATCAAAGCTCCCAACGGAAAATATCTTTCCGTTGACGAAAACGGCTTGGTATCCGCAACTGCCGATACCGTTGGCGAAAGCGAACTTTTCGAGCTTCAGGATTGGGGCGAGAATTGGATAAACTTCTTCTCTGTTAAATATAACAAATACATCAAGCTTTCCGACGGTGACGTCTTCAGACTTCACAATCGCAGAATTTACGATTGGTACACCCGTGAAACAGTTAACCTCAAAAAATACGGTGACAAATACCTCATCGAAGAATTCCTGCACCACCGCCGACTCTTCTGCGACGAATCGGGCAACATCTCCGTCAAGTCGGTAAGCAACGCCACAAGCGATCAGCTTTTTGAAATCAACGTTGAAGTAAGCGGCCGCGAGCGTGCTGCAAACATCGCTTGCTATGCTGACCTTGTTCTTTACTGTGTTGGTAACTATCCTGTTCAGGTTGCAAAAGAATGTTATGACAGAAAGACCTTGGAGCTTAACATTCAGCCCGGAATGGCAGCTTTCCTCAAGTCTGTCAATCCCGACACTGTTTTGGCAGTAATCTCAAGCTATCCTTATTCTATAAATGAAGAAAACGAGAAGATGCCTGCAATAATCTATTCTTCTCACGCAGGAATGTTCTTGGGAACTGCAGTTGCAAAGACAATAAGCGGCGAAAACAATCCAGCAGGCAGAACCCCTCAGACATGGTATAAGTCCGAGCATGACCTTCCCGACATTTTAAATTACGATATCGAAACCGCCGGAACTACATATATGTACTTCAAGGGCGAGCCGATATATCCCTTCGGATACGGACTTTCCTATTCCAAGTTTGAATACTCTGACCTTGATATCACGGGTGAGGGTAATGATCTTTACGCGGAAATTACCGTTAAGAACATCTCCGAGCGTGACGGCGACGAAGTCGTTCAGGTATACTATACCGTTACAGATTCACAGATAATCCGTCCCATCAAAAAGCTCTGCGGATTCGAGCGCGTTAACATTAAAGCAGGCGAGGAAAAGCGTGTCAGAGTTAAGATAATGCCCAGAATGTTAGAGATATATAATGTTCGCAACGGCAAAAACATCATCGAAAGCGGCGATTATCTCTTCATGGTCGGTGCATCCTCAAGCGATATCCGCCTTGAAAAGACATTACACCTTTGCGGTGAGGGTCTTGGCACACGCCCAAGCGAGTTTATGGCAGAAACATATGACAGCTGCAAGGATACTCGAATCAAATACTGCGATAAAGCAGGACACTACATCACCGGAACCGGCTGGTCGCCCGTTGCAGTATACGAAGGCGTTGACCTTAAGGACAAAAAGACAGTTACCGTATACGCCGCAACCAAAGGCGGAAGAGGTCGCCTCTCACTTGATTTCGATGATAAGGGCAGATGCGATATCCCGCTCGAGCCTTCAAACAGCCGCGAAGATTTCAAGCCTTATACTGTTGAGATTCCTGCAAATGATGCAAATAAGATAACTCTTTACCATTCCGAAGGTGCAACTGTTTTGAAATTCGTAATTGAATAAATAAACCCGCCGCTGATGAATCTCACCAGCGGCGGTTTTTACTTTAGTTTTAATTAAACTGTGAATTATAAAGAACGCTATAAAATCCGCCCTTTTCCAAAAGCTGTTCGTGTGTGCCCTGCTCAGATATCTTTCCGTCCTGAATAACAAGTATCTGATCGGCATTCTGAATTGTAGAAAGTCGGTGAGCGATGATAAAGCAGGTTCGGCCCTTCATCAGCTCGGTCATAGCTTCCTGAATCTTAATTTCCGTTCGAGAGTCAACGTTCGAGGTTGCCTCGTCCAAAATCAGCATATGCGAATCAGATATCATCGCACGCGCAATTGTTATAAGCTGACGCTGACCTTTCGAGATGTTAACACCATCGTCAGTTAAGATCGTGTCATAACCGTCGGGCAAGCTTTCGATATACGTATCAATTCTTGCCGCCTTTGCCGCCGCCTTAACTTCTTCAAGGGTTGCGCCCTCTCTGCCATAGGCGATGTTTTCAAAAATCGTTCCGCAGAACAGCCAAGTATCCTGCAAAACCATGGTGTATGCCTTTCTTAGAGATCTTCTTGTTATATCCCTCGCATCAGTGCCGTCAACTGTTGTTTTGCCATCGGTCACATCATAAAATCTCATCAAAAGGTTGATGATCGTTGTCTTTCCGGCACCTGTCGGTCCAACAATAGCAATCGTCTTGCCCGGCTCGGCAACAAACGAAATATCCTTCAAAATCGTCTTTTCGGGAGTGTATCCGAAAACAACGTTTTCAAACTCAACCTCGCCCTTAACTTCATCCAAAACCTTTGCGTCCAAAGCGTCAGCACTTTCAGGCTCTTCATCGATAATTCTGAAAACTCGCTCTGCCGCCGAGAATGCCGATTGAAGCTCGCTTAGGATATTTGCAAATTCATTTATAGGTCCTGCAAACTTTCTTGAATACTGCACAAACTGTGCCACGCCGCCCAATGTGATAAAGAACAGCGTGCCTTCTTTGGCAATGCCATTTTGCGAAAGCATATACAAAACGCCGCCCAATATCATAACAAGTGAGATGGAAAGGTTGTTGATAAAGTTAACTGTCGGGCCCATTGCCGCACCGTAATAGTCAGCGTCGTAATAAGCATCCATCGAATCGGTGTTTCGAGAGTTAAATCTTCTGCCGATCTCATCCTCTCTGGCATATGCCTGAATTGTTCGGCAGCCCGAAAGCATCTCCTCGGCATATCCGTTAAGCTCGCCAAGCTTTTTCGATCTCTTCGAGAACAAGGGTCTCACTCGCTTTGAACGGTATCTTGTAAAGATTATCGCCGCGGGGATGGTTATAGCAAAAACAGCAATAAGAGGTTTAGATATATTCCACATGAATATAAGTGAGCCGATAACGGTATATAAACTCGTCATTATCTGCACAACGTCGTGCGAAAGAGTGCTGTTAATGGTGTCGATATCGTATGATATTCGGCTGATTATATCACCTGTCGGGTGGGTGTCGAAGTATCCGACGGGAAGAGAAGTCAGCTTCTCAAAAAGCTGTCGGCGCATCGTATAAACGATCTTTTGGCTAATATGGATCATTAAAACTGCCAAAGCATATGACATTACAGCCGAAAAGATATAACACACAAGCATTCTTATAACGTTATACCAAACAGCGTCAAAATCAACTCCGCTTGCAAGTGCCAAAGCATCGATCGCCTCGCCCGAATATTTCGGTCCCAAAAGCGAAAGCTGATTCGATAGAAGAGTTAAAATAATTGCAGGAATAAACAGATACCAGTACTTAAGGATATATCCGCAAAGCCGCAAAAAGATGCTTTTGGCGGTTTTTCTGTCTATCTTTTTGGATTTTTCATTACTCAACAAAAGCACCTCCCATCTGCGAATCACTTATCTCTTTATATTCCACACAGCTTGCCAAAAGCTCGTCGTGTGTGCCCATTCCGATAACTCTGCCCTCATCCAAAACGATTATAAGTCCGCAATCCTTGACAGAGCTTACACGCTGGGCAACTGTAACAATCGTCGTATCCTTCATGTGCTCGTTTAAGGCTTGCCTTAACATCGCATCTGTCTTATAGTCAAGAGCCGAGGATGAGTCGTCCAATATCAAAATTTCAGGTCTCGCGGCAATAGCACGGGATATAAGAACTCTTTGCTTCTGTCCGCCCGAGATGTTTGTGCCGTGCTGAGAAAGAATGTGAGAGTATCCGTCTGGGAAGTCTGTAATAAAACCGTCAGCCTGCGCGATCTTCGCAGCGGTCACAACATCCTCGTGAGTCAAGTCTCTTCCAAACATGATGTTTTCTTCAATCGTTTCGGCATATAAGAAATCGTGCTGATGGGCAGAACCGAACATCGCATAAAACTTTTCTTTTGGAGTAGTTTTTATGTTTTCACCATTTATATAGATCTCACCCTTGCCGGTGTCATAAAATCTTAATAACAGCTTTATAAGTGTTGATTTTCCCGAACCTGTCGCACCGATAATGCCCAAAGATCCCCCCTTGGGTATCGAGAAGCTTAAGTTTTCAAGGTCGTTTCTCTTTCCTTTATAAGAAAAGCTTACGTTGTCAAACACAATGTGCGCGTCGGTCTTCTTGTCAGGATATTCGCTCTTCGATTCAACCTTTATCTCTTCTTCAGAATTCAAAACCTCGGCAATTCTTCCTGCAGATGCCGCCGATTTTGTATACATAACAAACATTCTTGTAACAGACATCATTGCCATTGAGATAAGTGTGAAATATTGCATAAATGCGATGACCGTTTCAGGCTGAGAGCTTCCGCCTGCAATGAAATATGCGCCCAGTGCGATAACTCCAACGCTTCCCAGGTTCATCAAAACAGTCATAATGGGGTTAACGGTTCCCATAATAACACCTGCACGTGTCTCGTCTTTAACAAGAGCTTTGTTAACGGTGTCATATCTTCTGTGTTCATAGTCGGTCTTTGAAAGAGCCTTTATAACTCTTATTCCCTGTGCATCCTCTCTCACAACTCGAATCATGCCGTCAACCGATTTTTGCACCTTTGTATAAAGAGGCACACCGTTTCTTGAAATGAAATAAACCGTTACAAAGATAAACGGCAAAACGGCGATCATCACAAGCGAGAGTTTTGCATCCATAAACAAGGTTATGGCAATTCCGCCGATCAGCATTATTGGAGCTCTTACGCCCAGGCGCTGCATCATGTTGATAAATCCGTGGACGTTATATGTATCCGTTGTTATACGAGATTCTAAAGAGGGGATAGTGAACTTATCTGTCTGTGCCGCCGAAAGTCGAAGAGTCTTAATAAAAAGGTCTTTTCTCATTGCTTCGGCAAAGTTTCTTGAAACGCGTGCTGCCATTCGGTTAGCTACAATATTGCACAAGCAAGCAAACGCCGAACAAACAACCATCACTCCGCCCCAAAACAGGATATCTCTTATCTCCTTACCGATAACATTGTCTAATATATGGCTTAAAATATAGGGGAGCATAAGTTCGGAGACTGTACCGATAGTTTTGATTATAAAACCAATGCCCATTCGGCCAAAATAAGGGCTTAAATATTTGATAACAGTTTTCACTCGGCATTTTCCTCCATATTTATAATTTCAATGGATCTCTCGAGCATTCTATCCATGATCTTGTTGAATATCTCAAGCTCATCATCTGATATTCCATCAGCGACCAAGGTGTTCCACTGCTTGGTTATAGCTGTTACCTCGGGCAAAATATCAAGCATTTTCTGAGTGGGATAAACCAAAGTTTCACGCTTATCTTCTTTAGAAACGACTCGTTCAATATAACCTTCTTTCTCCAAGCAGGAAAGATGGCGGGTTACACTGCTTTTGTTAACACACAGATGTTTTGCCAAAGCATCTTGAGACTGCCCGGGCTCGCGGCATATTGCAAAAACATAGCTATGGTATATTCCCGGAAGACCGAGAGATGACTTCTGCGAGCGATATATTGCCTCGCATCGGCTTATAACATTCATTTTTCGCATGATAGTTGCCATATCAACACTCCTAAATATTAGTTGCAAATAAAACAGTTGCAGTTAAAACCGTTTCGCTTGCAACTATATTATCATATAAAAACGTCGCTGTCAACGGCATTAATAAGTGGATAAACTGGTTATTTGCCGTGTGTTATCTTATTACTTCATGTTTTGTAAAAAAGAAAGTTTAATGACTTAGAAAATACATACAAATGCCGTCTGCCTTTTTGTTGCCAATTTAAGCACTGTCTGCTATAATATATTTAATACTTTATGAGGGAGGATAAATAATGTATCAAATAGAGTATGACAAAGCGATAGAACTTCTGTTAAAAGGCAATCTGCCGCTTCATTACGATGCCTATTACGATGTATACAAAGAGCTTGAAGAGGTTTATCAGATCGACTGCTTTAAAGCACACGGCTTTCTCATCTTCAAGGTCTATTTATACGATTATTATTACGAAAGATCCTTCCCTCATATCTATCTCCATCAGATAGAGGATGAAGCGGATCTTGACAGTGCAGTATCATTCGTGCAAGATGATCCGCAGCTTGAAGAAAAATACGCTTTGTTTGCTTTCATCCCGCACGAAGCTCCCGAAAAATATGCTGAGTGCGGGCGTACCTTAAAGCTTGTTAGCTCGGGAAAAGTGTATGATGACTCAAGCATCCGCGAGCTTACAGTTAATGATACTAATATCATTAACGAGCTTGCAGCCGTTTCCGGTGACACCTCTGATTATGAAAAGCGCATTTGCCGCAAGCTTACCGACTGGTTTGAAAGACACGACCTTGATATGACTCGAATCTATGGAGTTTTCGAGGGCAAAACCCTTATGGGCGTCATCTCTTTAAGATGCTTTAAAGATGTTGGGCTTACAATGCCCGAGGAGCTATATGTTAACCACTCCTTCAGAAACCACGGCTACGGCACAAGGCTCGTCAAGGCGGCTGTTGCGCAGTCTTGTGACATGACAGCCATATATCACGTGGACAGCAAAAACGATTACTCGCTCAAGATCGCCAAGTCCTTGGGCTTCGAATTTATCGGTGAAATGATAAGAATAACCTAAAATAAAAGGCGCGCAGTAACGCGTCTTTTTTCATTTTCAAATCAAAAATTTCCACTCATATCGACATAATTCCAAGCCATAATACTCTTGCAAGCCCGAAATAAACAAAAAGCGTGAACGACACGCGGGTGTTTGCAATCGCAAACGGATTAATTTTAAATTTAATTTTTAAGGAGAAATAAACCATGAAGGGTATTACAACTGATCAGGGCAGACAGACTCTTGAAAAGTTCAAGATCGAAGCTGCAAACGAAGTAGGAGTTAATCTTAAGAACGGCTATAACGGCGACCTCACCTCCCGTGAAGCTGGTTCTGTAGGCGGCCAGATGGTCAAGAAGATGATCGACGCTTATAAGACCGGTTCTGCAAAGTAAAGTTTGATAAAATGTCCGAGGCAACAGTCTCGGACATTTTTCTTAATATTTTGCATTTGCTCTTTATTTTTTCTTTGATTTGTGTTATTATGTATATGTGTAAATTTATTGCTTTTGAAAGGATGAAATCAATGGCTGCTACTACATATAGAAGAAAAAGACGTCGCAAGATCAAGTATAAGAATATAGCTCTTGTTTTGGCTGTTTTGTTAATAGTGGTTTTGCTCTTTGTGTGGATATTCTCTCCCAAGGACAAGGAAGACGAAGAAAATGATGGCAACACTCCCGTTGGAACAGGCGATATCATACAAGAAGAGCCTCCTATCGAGGATGAGGATGACGGAGAGGTTCACTTAACCACCGATCCCACGCTTCAGTCGTCTTATATTTTCACATACATCACTAAGTCTGAAGCCGACCTTGCCGACGGTGAGCTTGTTTTGGTAAACAATAACATTGCTTTTAAAGGCGATGTTACAGAGGACGACCTTGTAGTTATAAGAGAAAAGAAAAACTCGGCATATTCCGTTAAGGATTATTCCGTTAAGGTTTTGCCCGTGGTTATGGATTCTCTTAATGAGATGATGCTTGCGTTCTTCACCGAAACCCAAAATAACGACGTTATGGTTATGAGCGGTCACAGAACGTTTGAATATCAGCAGGGACTTTATGATGACGAGCTTGAATCCACAGGCCAGCTTTCCTCAACTCTTGTTGCTAAAGCCGGTTATAGCGAACACCACACCGGCTATGTTGTCGACTTCAAGATCTATGATGCCGATACCGGTGTTTCCGACGAGTTTGACGGAACAGGCGTATACTCTTGGATCGGTGAAAACTGCCATAAATACGGTTTTGTAAATCGCTATCCCGCAGGTAAGGAAAAGCTCACTCTCATCGATAACGAGCCTTGGCACTTCAGATATGTCGGCCCCGTTCACGCGGGTGTTATGACCGATTATGACTATTGCTTAGAGGAGTATATTTCCTTCCTGAAGAACTATACTATCGAAACAGGCTTCCTTGGTACAACAGGCGAGGATGGCAATATGTACATCATCTACTATGTTCCGATGAGCGATGCCGAAACCACCGCTATCTATTTGCCTTTGATGTCCGACGGCGCAACCCCTTATCCTTATGAGATCTCGGGCAATAATGTCGACGGTTGGATAGTAACAGTAAATTTGGGTGGCGCACCTGCTGCAGACTCTCAGCCCGAGGGTGAACCCGCTCAGAACGATGATGCTCAGTAACTAGATTTTTTTGAAAGGATAGTAATATAAAATGTCAGAATGCACACATAATTGTTCAACCTGCGGCAAAAACTGTTCTTCAAGAACTGCACCTGCCGATATGCACATTGCTCCCCACGAGCTTTCACATATCAAAAAAGTAATCGGAATCGTTTCCGGAAAGGGCGGCGTTGGTAAGTCCTTGGTTACTTCCTTAATGGCAGTAGAGGCTCGTCGCCGTGACCTTAAAACCGCCATCATGGATGCCGATATCACCGGTCCTTCAATCCCCAAAGCTTTCGGCTTGAAGGAAAAAGTCTCAACCGATGGCGATGCTTTATATCCCGTTAAGACAAAAACAGGCATTGAAGTTATGAGTATCAACCTTCTTTTAGATGACGAAACTCAGCCCGTTGTTTGGCGCGGCCCTGTTATCGCAGGAGTTGTAAAGCAGTTCTGGAACGAGGTCGTTTGGAACGACGTTGATTATATGTTCGTTGATATGCCTCCCGGAACGGGTGACGTTCCGTTGACAATCTATCAGTCCATCAAGCTTGATGGTATCATCGTTGTCACCAGCCCTCAGGAGCTTGTTTCGATGATCGTTGCTAAGGCTGTTAACATGGCAAAGAAGATGAACATCCCGATCTTGGGTATCGTTGAAAACATGAGCTTTGTTAAGTGCCCTTGCTGCGGCGAAAAGTTCGAAGTTTACGGCGAAAGCCACGTTGATGAGATTGCTGCAGAGCACGGAACTGTCGTTTTGGGTAAGATTCCCTTTGACAGAGAACTTTCTAAGTTAAGTGACAACGGTTGCATCGAATTGTTCGAGGGTGATTGGCTCACCGCTGCCGCTGATAAGCTTTTTGAATAATTGCCTGCCCCACCTGCGCCGCCCTCACACACTTTCAGCGTGTGAGCCGCCGTCGCAGACGGGGCTTTTTTCTGCACCGCCGCACAAAAGCGTGGCGAAGCCCGCATTGCGCCCCTTTCGGTGCGCAATGCTTTTTTTGTTTTCACCGCCTGCGGCGATGAAAACAAAAGCCCTGCGGCACACAGTGCCGCAGGGCAGGGGCTTCGCCACGTCTTTTGCAATAAATTTTTAGTTTCTAAGCGAACGATCAATACGGGCTCTTGAATTCAGCTTCAGCCTTCTTAACAGCCTCTTCCAAGGTCATGCCTGCGAATGCCTGTGCACCCAAGTTTCTGCCAGATTTCTTATCGTCAACAAACACGCCAACAACAATTCCTGGAATTGCCGATTCGGGCGCGTTGGGAGCATACTGTCCGCCAAGGTCGGTTCTGCACCATCCGGGATCAGTAAGGTTTATCATAACGTCTGTTCCCTGAACAGTGTGACCCAAATCTATTGTTATCTTGTTAAGTGCTGCCTTAGAAGCCGAATATCCTGCTTGATAGGGATCAAGTGCAATGCCGCTTGTCGTGTTCAAAATTCTGCCCCAACCGCGCTCGATCATTTTGGGCATAAAGTGATAGCATATCATCGCAGGAGCGATACAGTTAATGTTAAAGCTCTTTGTATAGTCTTCAACAGGTGTTTTGAAATACTCAACTCTATAAGCAACCTGCATTCCTGCGTTGTTCAAAACGATATCCACGTCAACACCAAGCTTGTCGATGTCTTCAAGCATTCTCTTAACGTCATCAAGATCGTTAAGCTCGCAAGATACTGCGTAAGCCTGAACACCCAATGCTTTAACATCTTCTAAAACTTTTTCGGTGTGTGAAAGATCTCTTGAATGAAGTATAAGATTGCAGCCCTTTTCAGCCATGAACTTTGCACTTAAATATCCGATTCCGCGTGCGGCACCGGTTATAAACGCCCATTTTCCTCTAACGTCAACCATTATATAGTCCTCCTTATTGTGGTTTCTAACCCCGAGTATAACACTATATAAAAAAATATTCTACTGTCAATTTCACTAAAACGAGTTGTAAAAATAAACGAACTTCAAGCCTTGACATTTTTTGGGTTTGATGATACAATTAAAATGTATCATGATCGATAGAGTTCTATGGTTTAGGAGAAAAATATGAAAAAGGTTTTGTCAATAATCGGCGATGTCTTTGTTTGGATAATCGTTGCAGTTGCAATTTTTATGATGATCTTCACGATCGTTTCTTCCTTCTCGCTTAACAGAAACGACAGAGACGTCCTTGGATTTAAAGCATATATCGTAATGTCCGACTCTATGAGTGCGACTGACTTCAATGCCGGAGATATTGTCGTTATCAAAGAGGTTGATCCCAGAACCCTTAACGAGGGGGATATCATCACCTTCATCTCCACGAATACCGAATCAAGCGGACAGACCGTAACCCATAAGATTCGTGCAAAATCCACCACACCCGATGGTGATCCCGGCTTCATTACATACGGTACCACCACAGGAGTCGATGATGAAGCTGTCGTATCCTATTCTCACATTTTGGGTAAATACAGCTTCCGAATCCCCAAAATGGGCACCTTCTTCAATTATTTAAAGTCCACCCCCGGCTATATCGTTTGTATTCTCATCCCCTTTGTGATCCTTCTTTTGGTTCAGGGCGCAAATGCGGTTTCCCTGTTCAAACAATATAAAAAGGAACAGCAGGCAGTTTTGGACGAAGAAAAGGCCAAGCTTGAGGCTGAGCGTGCAGAATCCCAGCAGTTGATGCAGGAGCTTTTGGCACTTAAGCAGCAGCTCGCTCAAATGAATTCTAACGATAATTCGTCATCCGATTCAGCTAATGAAGAATAAATAAGTCAATAAATTCGTCCCCAAAAATTGGGGACGAAATTTTTTATATATAAGTGCAATATTTCTAATATGTGTGTTGTATTGCTATTGTGACTGTAATTCATGCCGTGCATGTGATGAGAGTGCCACTTGAAAGCTATGTGAAACTTAAATGAAATAAATCGGTTTTGGTTGACTCGAAAAGCTTTATGTGGTATAATTCACTTTGCGTGTGTAAAAAACGATTTATACAGTTAACGACTTGGAAAATGTGTTTCCATGCACTTCCTCCAAGTCAAAATCACAAATGTTTATTTAAAATTAAAGGAGAAATTAAAATGAAAAAGATTCTTGCATTAATGCTTGCTCTTGCAATGGCATTGACCTTTGTTGCTTGCGGCAACAACGATAACAACGACAACAATGTTGATGACGAAAACAACGCAAACGTTGAAAATAACGGCGAAGAAAACGTTGAAAATAATGACGAGGTTAAGACCCCTGTTGCTGAAAGCGCAACTGCTCTTCTTGACAAGTCGTTTGATTCTTTCCTTACAACACTTGCCCCTGCATTCGGTGCTGCATCAGGTGAAGAAATCAAGGGATACTTTGCAAGCTATGAGACAGAAACAGTAACAGAAACTGACGCCGAAACAGGCGAGGAATTTTCCTACGAAATGCCTAAGAGCGGCCCCGGCAAAATCGACCTTTCTGATGTTGACACTCTTACATCAATCACACTTTTCCCCGCAGAATCTATTGAAAAGCTTGCAAGTGCTAGCGTTTTCTTCAATATGATGAACATGAACAACGGTACATTCTCTGCGTTCGAACTCAACGATGCTGCTGACGCTGACACTATTGCTGCAGCTCTTAAAGACAGAATCGCAAATAACAACTGGATGTGCGGTTTCCCTGAACGTTATATTATCATCAAAATCGATAACTTCGTAGTTGCTTCATTCGGTCTTGCTGACAGCACAAACGCATTCAAGGATGCAATCACATCTACTTATGCAGATGCTGTTGTCGTTTGCGACGAAGCTATCTAATTGTAAGATTTGCTAGTAAAAACTGAATAATTATCAAAGCACACTTGGAGGTGTATAAATATGTTGTTTTCTAGCATACCTTTTCTATACTATTTCCTGCCATGTGTGCTTTTGTTATACATGGCAGCACCTAAAAAGCTTAAAAACTTTGTAATTCTCATTTCCAGCCTTGTTTTCTATGCTTGGGGTGAACCTAAATACGTTATCCTTATGGCTGTAACCATCGCTATCGGATACGCTTCGGGACTTCTTATCGAGAAAGCAAAGAAAAAGGCTTGGAAAAAGACGTTTATGATATCTGCCGTGGCGATTTGCCTTGCCTTCTTGGGATATTTTAAATACGCTAACTTCTTTGTTGCAAACTTCACAGCACTAACTGGAATAAGCGTAAATATGCTTCAGATTGCACTTCCCATCGGTATCAGCTTCTATACCTTCCAGATAGTAAGCTATATCATCGACGTTTACCGTGCCGACGTTCCTGCACAAAAGAACATCATCAGCTTTGGTGCATATGTAACTATGTTCCCTCAGCTCATTGCAGGCCCTATCGTAAGATACTCTGATATCGCACTTCAGCTCGAAACAAGAAAGCATTCGCTTTCTTACGTTGCTCTTGGTATCAGAAGATTTATGGTCGGCTTTGGCAAAAAGATACTTATAGCCAACACCTTGGGCGAGCTTTGCGACATCTTTAAAGCATCTAACGAGAAAACCGTAATGTTCTATTGGCTCTATGCTGTCGCATTTGCTTTGCATATCTATTTCGACTTCTCGGGATACAGCGATATGGCAATCGGTATCGGCAAAATATTCGGATTCGATTTCATCGAAAACTTCGATCATCCGTTTGTATCTTCTTCCGTAACCGAATTCTGGCGCCGTTGGCATATGTCCTTGGGCTCTTGGTTCCGCGATTATGTATACATCCCGCTTGGAGGTAACCGTGTTTCCAAACCCAGATGGTTCTTTAACATCTTTGTTGTTTGGGCACTTACCGGCTTCTGGCACGGTGCTGAATGGAACTTCATTTTATGGGGTCTCTATTTTGCAATTCTCCTTGTCGTTGAAAAGCTCTGGCTTTTGGATAAGCTTAAAAAGTTAAAGATATTTAATCACGTATACGTCATGTTCTTCGTTTTGATAAGCTTTGTCATCTTCAACTCGAATAATCTGACCGAAGCCTTCCAATATGTCGGCGGAATGTTCGGCATTGGTGCTAAGGGCTTCGTTTCCGATGAATTCTTCTATTACTTAAGAAGCTACGCTCCGATGCTTATAATCGGTATCATCGGCTCAACTCCTCTTGTCAAGAATGTTTGCGCTCGCCTTGCAACCGGCGAAAAGACTGCAAAGATAGTCAATATTATCGAGCCTGTTGCGCTTGCTGTTTTGCTCGTTGTTTGCACTGCATTCTTGGTCGATGGTTCATTCAACCCGTTCTTATACTTCAGATTCTAAGGAGGGGATAGTATGACTGATAAAATCAAAAATATCGTAACCGTTTCGCTCATGTCGGTGATCGTCTTCGGCTTCTTTGCTTTTTGTCTTATAAAGCCTGCAGACGCTTACTCTGAAACCGAGCGCCGACAGTTAGATCAAGCCCCCGAACTTAGCGTTAGCACCATTCTCTCGGGCAAATTCATGTCCGAGTTCGAGGATTACACACTCGATCAGTTCCCGTTCCGCGACGGCTTTAGAACCATAAAGTCCGCAGTTGCGTTTTACGGTATGGGACAGCTTGAAAATAACGATCTTTACCTTCACGATGGTTATATCACCAAGGCTGAATATCCTTATAAAAAGGATTCCGTAACCCGTGCGGGTGGAATCTTCACAAACATCTATAATCGCTTTATGGCTAACAAAAACGTGAATGCTTATATAAGCGTTATTCCTGATAAGAACTTCTTCCTTGCTGATGAAAGCGGACACTTGGCTCTTGATTACGAAGCTCTCATCGCAGATCTTAAGGAAACCACACCCGATATGCAGTATATCGACATCACCTCGCTTCTTGAAATTTCGGACTACTATAAAACCGATACCCACTGGAAGCAGGAGGAGATTTATGATGTTGCCAAGCACTTGGCTTCTCAAATGGGTGTAACCTTGGATGCTGAATATGAAGAAAAGTCTGTCGATGGTGAATTTAAGGGCGTATACTACGGCCAGCTTGCTCTGCCCGTTAAGACCGATACTTTAACATACCTCACCAACCCAACACTTGAAAACTGTGTCGTATACGACTATCAGAATTCAAAGGACATGGAGATGTATGTTATCGAGAAATCCACCGGAAGAGATCCTTATGAAATGTTCCTTGGCGGTTCGCTCTCGCTTGTAACTATTGAGAATCCCAATGCTGAAACAGATAAAGAGCTTGTTATCTTCCGCGATTCCTTCGGTTCGGCAATTGCTCCTTTCTTCTCCGAGGCCTATGCTAAGGTAACAGTCGTGGATATCAGATACATTCAAAGTGTAATTCTTCCCAGATTTATCGATTTTGAAAACTGCGACGTTTTGTTCCTTTATAGCACCCTTGTTCTTAACAACAGCGAAACTATAATGCAATAAAAAAATCCCCCTCAATTCGAGGGGGATTTTTTTATTTACAATAGCTCTCGATATAACCCTCCATTGCCGCGCGGATGATCTCCTTTGCCTTTTCGGCACCCGAAACCTCGTTAACAACGGTCTCTTTGCCCTCAAGCTCCTTATAAACTCTAAAGAAGTGGGACATCTCATCATAAATGTGCTTAGGTATCTGAGAAATATCGGTATATGAATTATAAGTCGGGTCGTTAAATGGGATGCAAACGATCTTTTCGTCGTTTCTACCGTTGTCCTTCATCGAGATAACCCCGATAGGATAGCATCTTACAAGCGTCAAGGGAACGATGCTTTCAGAGCAAAGCACCAAAACGTCCAACGGGTCAAGGTCGTCGGCATAGGTTCTTGGAATAAAGCCATAGTTCGCAGGATAGTGAGTCGAAGTGTACAAAACGCGGTCAAGCCTTAATGTGCCCGTGTCCTTATCAAGCTCATATTTGCATTTTGAGCCCTTCTGTATCTCAATAACCGCCATGAAATCGTCTTCGCTGATTCTCTTTGGGCTGATATCATGCCAAATGTTCATAAATTCCCGTCCTTTCAAAATGATCTTTTTAAAAATTATATTATAAACCTTGCACAAAGTCAAATACGCTACAAGATTTTTATCTTTTTTGCAATTGCAATGAAGACGTTGATATGCTATTATTATGTTAAGCAAATTCTGCTTAATATTTGGAATCATTGTTTAGTGGAGGTTTTAACTATGAAAGAGTATATCAAGGGCGCAAACCCCTATATGCCCCTTTGGGAACACGTGCCGGATGGCGAACCCAGAGTTTTTGAATATAACGGCGAAAAGAGAGTTTATGTTTATGGCTCTCACGATATTGCCAAAACTCAATATTGCGGCCCCGATCAGGTTGTTTGGAGCGCACCTGTTGACGATTTGACTAACTGGACTTATCACGGCGTTTGCTACACCTCTACCGATGGAAGCATTCTTTATGCGCCCGACTGCGTTCAGAAAGGCGACACCTTCTATCTTTACGCAGCAGAGGGTCAGGGCTCAAGAATTATGGTTGCAACCAGTAAAAATCCTGCCGGTCCTTTCACAAATCCCGTAAAAACCGATCTTGGCTTTGATCCGGGCATCTTAGTTGATGATGACGGCGGAGTTTATGCTTTTTGGGGCTTCTGCGGCTCTCATTGTGCAGAGCTTAATGACGATATGGCCACTATTAAGGAGGGTACATACCGCGCTCATCCTTTGGGCCACTGCGATGCTCCCTGGGCAAGAGAAGACGGTCATTTGGACCTTGTAGCAAGCTTCTTCGAGGCTTCCTCACCCAGAAAAATTAACGGCAAGTATGTATACGTATATTCCCGCCGTGTCAACGTTCCCGTTCCCGAACTCGGAATCGACTTTGACTGCAACGGCTTCCTTTCTTATGCTGTAAGTGATAGCCCTCTTGACGGTTATGAATTTGCAGGCGACATCAGCTTCAACGGCGGCGAGATCTTGAAGAACGAAGACGGTAGCGGCACAATGACTTATCAGTGGGGTAACAACCACGGAAGCTTGATGCAGGTAAATGGCAAGTGGTATATCTTCTATCACCGTCAGACAGGCTTGAACGAATATTCCCGTCAGGCAATGCTCGAACCCGTTGACGTTGCCATGGACAAGAACGGCAAGATCTTCATCGGTGATATTACATATGTTGATGGTGAGCCCGTTTCCTCCAAGCCTGTCGAGATGACCTCTCAGGGTGCTCACATCAACGGTCTTGATGCTTATAAGATCATTTCCGCAGGCTATGCTTGCCATATCTATGGCAGCAAGAAGCGTGCATATGTCGCTCCTGTTTATGAGCAGGTCGATACTGTTTCCGCTCCCATCATGGACATCACAGACGGCACAACTGTTGGCTTCAGATATTTGCAGTTTGGCGCAAACACTCCCGCAACCGTTACTGCTGACATCACAGCTGAGGCTGATTTGACTGTTAACGTTCGCATTGATGATTATAAGGGCAAGGTGGTTGCAACCCTTAATTACGCAAAGGGCGAAACCACAAAGACAGCTCCCTTGTGCGATGCAGTGATCGGCAAGCACGCTGTATACTTCGAGTTCGTTTCAGAGGCTGAAGACACAGTTGCAACATTCGATAAGTTCACATTTGATAGATAAATCTATATAACAACAGCCCGAGAGGAGAGATCCTTTCGGGCTGATTTTATTCATCTTCGTTTTGTTTTGAGTTGCTTCTTTTCTCTAAAATTTTAAATATCCGATAAGCTGTCCAAAAGGCAGTTATCGGAAGAACTGCAATAACTGCATACATCCAAGTCGGCATTATTCCCATCCCTCCCAAACTTCAGGGCAATAACCCACGGTTGCCTGCTTGCCGTTTCGAACGATAGGGCTTTTAATCAGCGAGGGGTTATCCAAAAGCTTTTCAAGCTTTGCCTGTTCACTTCCCAAATATTTTAAAAGTGTTGCATCACTTGATTTTGCATTATAATCGATTATCGAATCCAGCGATCCAACAGCTCTTATAACGCTGTCGATCTCGCCTTTGCTCATACCTTTAGAGCTAAGGTCAACAAGTTGGAACTTAATTCCGCGTTCCTTAAACCATCTTTGTGCCTTTTTCGAATCAAAGCACTTGTTCTTTGCAAAAATCTGAATGTTCATCATATCCTCCTAATATAATAGAGAGTCACGGCTCGCACGAAACCGCACTCTGCGCATTCGCGCAGGCGCGCTTCCACGCTCGCCGCCTTGCAGTTGTCAAATACCTTCCAAAACGATAGTAAACGGACCGTCGTTCAAAAGCTCAACCTTCATGTCTGCACCAAAAATGCCCTTTTGCACGTTAATTCCGCTTTCACTTATCTTGTCGCAGAAGTATTCATAAAGCTCGTTTGCAAGATCAGGCTTGCCGGCTAAAGTAAAGCTCGGTCGGTTTCCGTGCGAGCAGTCTGCATAAAGCGTGAACTGCGAAACGATAAGCATTTCACCGCCAACATCATTTATCGAAAGATTCGTCTTTCCGTTTTCATCTTCGAATATTCTAAGCTTGATAAGCTTTGCCGCAAGTCTGTCGCAGTCGGCTCTTGTGTCACCCTCGCCAACTCCAAAAAGCACCAAATATCCTTTGCCAATTTTACCAACTATATTTCCGTCAACTGTCACGCTCGCGCGTGTGACGCGCTGTATAACTGCCTTCATTTTTAAAAACCTCCGCTAAGTGCTTAGTTTATTATATCAAACATATTTAATGTTGGCAACCCTGCTTGCAAATTTGAAACTTTAACGGGCTTGGTTAGTCAGATTTAATAAATCTTTGTTCAATTTTAGACATAAAAATGGTTTTTTCTGAAATTTTCACAAACAACTCTTGCAAAATTCATATCTTGTGATATACTGTTCATATAACATTATTGTTTTAAAACGCTAAATCGATAAGACTAGCGAATCCCTACATAAACAGGAGGACATCATAATGAAACTTACTAATGAATACTTGCAAAAGGTCTATGCTGACGTTTGCAAGCGTAATCCCAACGAACCCGAATTCCAGCAGGCTGTTGAAGAGGTTTTGTCCAGCCTTGAACCCGTAATCGAAAAGCGTCCTGACTTAGTTGCTGCAGGTGTTGTTGAAAGAATGTGCGAGCCTGAAAGACAGATCATCTTCCGCGTTCCGTGGCTTGATGATAACGGCAACCCCCAGGTTAACAGAGGATTCAGAATTCAGTTCAACTCTGCAATCGGCCCCTATAAGGGCGGTATGCGTTTCCATCCTTCTGTAAACGCTTCTATCATGAAGTTCTTGGGCTTTGAACAGACTTTCAAAAACTCCTTAACAGGTCTTCCTATGGGCGGCGGCAAGGGCGGCTCTGACTTTGACCCCAAGGGCAAGTCTGATGCAGAGATCATGCGCTTCTGCCAGAGCCTTATGACTGAGCTTTGCAAGCATATCGGTGCTGATACCGACGTTCCTGCAGGTGACATCGGCGTAGGTGCAAGAGAAGTTGGTTATATGTACGGCCAGTACAAGAGAATCAGAAATGAATTCACCGGCGTTCTCACCGGTAAGGGACTTCCTTACGGCGGTTCTCTTATCCGTCCTGAAGCAACCGGATTCGGCGCTGTATACTATACTGTTGAAATGCTCAAGTATCTTGGCGAAGATATCAAGGGCAAGACATTTGCAATCTCCGGCTTCGGAAACGTTGCTTGGGGTACTGCAATTAAGGTTAACGAACTTGGCGGTAAGGTTGTAACCCTCTCCGGACCTGACGGTTATATCTATGATAAGGACGGTATTGCAACTCAGGAAAAGATCGACTTTATGGTTGAAATGCGTAACTCTAACAGAAACCGTGTTGAAGATTATGCTGATAAGTTTGGCGTTCCCTTCTTCAAGGGTGAAAAGCCTTGGGGCGAAAAGGTTGATATCATCATGCCTTGTGCAACACAAAACGAAGTTGGCATGGAAGAAGCTAAGAAGATCGTTGCTAACGGCATTAAGTATTATGTTGAAGTTTCCAATATGCCCACCACTAACGAGGCAATGGCATATCTTAAGGAAAACGGCGTTGTAGTTGCTCCTTCTAAGGCAGTTAACGCAGGCGGTGTTGCAGTTTCCGGCCTTGAAATGAGCCAGAACTCCATGCGTTACAGCTGGACCGCTGAAGAAGTTGACGAAAAGCTTAAGGGCATCATGAAGAACATCTTCAATAGCTCTGTCAAGGCTGCTAAGGAATACGGCATGGAAGGTGACCTTGTTGCAGGCGCTAACATCGCAGGCTTCTTGAAGGTTGCTGAAGCTATGAAGGCTCAGGGCGTAGTCTGATCACTCCGCTCGGCACGAAACCGCACTCCGACTAAAGTCGGGCGCGCTTTCACGCCTCGCTCTTTAATTCATAATAAAAAGTGCCCATTTTTTCGGGCACTTTTCTTTTATTTCGCTCACTCAACCGTTGGTTAATAGAAAAATCAACTGTTAAGATAGCAGATTTGCCGCTATTCAACCAATGAACGCTTCATTTTTGCAAGCTCGTGTGCCATACTTTAATCATCGAAAAGACAAAACTGAGGAATTCTTATGACATTCGGACAGAAAATACAGGAACAAAGAAAACTTAAGGGCTTAAAGCAGGATGAGCTTGCCGAAAAGCTCGGCGTATCCGCACAAGCAGTCTCAAAGTGGGAAAATGACGTTTCCATGCCGGACATTGCGCTCTTGCCCGAAATCGCAAACATATTCGGAATCACCATTGATTCTCTTTTCGGCAATGAAAAAGAGCCCGAGGTTCAAATGGTTCCCAAAGAAAAGCGCAAGAATATCAACGAAATGTATCTTCGCGTCAATATAATTGACGGGGGCGATAAGATAAGAGTTAATGTTCCTTTGGCACTGATTATGATTTGCCTCGAGTCAGGAATACCTGTTGAAAGTATGGTGAGCTTCGGAGACACAAAGGTGGATATGTCGAAAATCGATCTACACAAGATTATTGCTCTTGTCGAAAGAGGAATTGTCGGAAAGATCGTCGAGATCGAGGGAGAAGACGGTGAAACCATCACGGTTGAGGTTTGCTGATGAGAATTAAGATTAAAGAATCAAGTGGGAAGAAATTCAGTATCGTCATTCCCACCGGCCTTATCTTCAATCCGGTTGTAGCAACGCTTTTATGTGGTGTGGCTAATCGTGCAATAGACGAAAATACTGAGGACAGCAACAATATTGAACTAACTCCCAAACAAATGCGCATATTGTTTAAAGCCATAAGGGTTGCCGCAAAACAGCTTAAAAAGGACAAACTTCCTCTTGTTGAGGTTGTTTCTGCAGACGGCGAAGAGGTGTTAATCGATCTCTGATAAAACAAAAAATCCACTCACAAACGATCGCGGCTCTTAAGGACAGTTTCTAAAACTTAAGAACTACGAGCATTGCGAAGGCGAAGAAAAATACGAGAACATTTCGGTGTTCTCGTATTTTTCTTTTTTGCACATTTGCAGATTTTCTGTCTTTGTAGTACACTTAAGGCACCAAATGAAAGGAAGGTGCAATATATGGAAAAGTACATTGAACAAAACGGAATCACTTATGAACTCAGAGGCGAGCAATACTACCCTTTGCTTGAACTTCCCGAACAGAAAGAGGTCGGCAAATACGGAAGATTGCACCTCGAATATCTCAAAGCGCATCGCAAGGGATACCACACCACGCTTCTTATGGAAGGCACTCTCAATCAGCGGCTGTATGAGATCGACGTTGAAGCGAAAACGATGGTTGAAATCATTACCTCAAGCCTCGCTACCGAAAGAGGTATTGACGAGGATTTGAAAGCTCGCGATATGCTCCGATGGGTTTCCGAGATGAACAATATCAAGGCGAGTGCCGAGGAAATCGTCTTGCGAGAGGTGGTATACGTATGAATGTGATAAAAGAACTATGGCACGGAAACATAATTCCGCAAGAAGATAGCAGAACCAACTCCAAAGAAATGAAAGAACTGCTCGGCTATATGTCACGCTACCACGAGGATTTGGAGAAGAGCTTCTCCGATGAGCAGAAAGAGGTGTTTGAAAAGTTCCACGATTGTTGGAGCGAGTATATGAGTTTGGCGGAAGCAGCAATCTTTAAGTACGCTTTCAAACTTGGTATGCAGATTGCAATTGAAACATTGACCGAATAATCAATGGGCTGACGGTTAAATTTCCGTCAGTCCTGTTGCATCGAATCGGTTGTAAAAATTCAAAAAAATATGGTGAAATGAGAAAAGAAGCAACGGGCAAAATTGTCGTTGCTTCTTCGATTATATATGGATTGAAGATCTTACTGTTGTTCTTTTTTAGCCTTCAGTGCAAGGTGCTCGTCGCGGGCACTCTTGCGGTCTTCTTCCTTTATGTCTCCTGCTTTAGTAAGAGCCATTTTGGTGAGGAACGGACCGACGATTTCATAAATTAAGACGGCAAACAGCGTAATGTTACGGACAATAGCGCCATCCGGGCCAAGTTCGACAGCCTTGATCGCCATACCGAGTGCAACGCCTGCCTGCGGAAGCAAAGTAATACCGAGATACTTCACAATGTTGGGATCGGATTTCGTCATTTTTGCGCTGATATTAGCACCATAGCATTTGCCGAGAGAACGGGAAATGATATAAACAATACCAACGACTACAACTGCCCACTGGGTGAATACCGAAAGGTCAAGCTCTGCACCGCTGATAACGAAAAATAAAATCAGCACGGGCGTTGTCCATCTGTCAGCTCTGTCCATAAGCTCCTCGGAAACCTCGCAAATATTGCAGAACACGGTTCCGAGCATCATGCAGGCAAGTAAGGAGGAAAAACCGATATGTATGCCTCCAACCTCAAACTTCAAACTGGAGAGCGCAACTGTCAGCATAACAAATGTGACCGAAACCGCCATACGCTTGGAGCGAGAATGGAAATACTTTTCGCAAAGGGTGAAGAGCAATCCCATCACAAAACCAAGCAATAGCGAGAGAAGAATCTCAAGCAGGGGTTCAAGGATAATGGCAAGCGGACTGACACCTGCCGCGCCCATAGATCTTGCAATTCCGAAAGAGATTGCAAAAACAATCAGACCGACTGCATCGTCAAGAGCAACGACAGGAAGGAGAACATCTGTAACCGGTCCCTTAGCCTTGTACTGTTTGACGACCATCAGCGTGGCAGCGGGAGCTGTTGCGGTGGCAACCGATGCGAGAACGATTGCCGCCGGAATGGAGAGCGTATCGGACATTGCAAAGTGAAGTGCAATCAAAGCCACGTCAACTACAACTGTGGTGATCAAGGCTTGGAGTACGCCGATAACGGTTGCCTGCTTACCGATCTTTTTGAGTTGTGAGAGTCTGAACTCGTTGCCCATAGAGAATGCAATAAAGCCAAGAGCGAGGTCGGCAATAAGACCGAAGCCTTCGATCTGCTCAGAGGTGATTCCAATGCCGGGAATACCGACTGAGCCGAGGACAAACGGTCCAATCAAAACACCGGCAATCAAGTAAGCGGTAACTGCGGGTAGCTTTACGAGCTTGGCAAGCCTTGACAAAAGCAGACCTGCAAGCAACGCGACGGATAAGCTCAAAAAGACACTTGCTGTTTGAGTCATAGAAAAATACGCCTTCTTTCATATTGATTTTTGAAAACTCAGAGTAGAATCATTCAGTAGCAATGTGAGGGTATTGGCTATGCTCTCAAAAAACTGCCTATGGTTGAGCTCTTTGTTCAACGGCTATACATTATATCATTTTTCTCACAAAATTTCTACACTTTTTTCAAAAATAGATTACCCTTTGCCAATTCTTTGCCGTGATCTGCTATGAGCAAATAAATGCATCAAGTCGATTGAATTATTCATAGAAATATGGTATAATTAACAAGAATCACGACTTTGCCAAAAGGCTTTGCCGAATCTTAATCAAGTCTGTGATATAATAGTAGAAAACAAAAGAAGGGGGTTATTATGAACAGAAAAACTAAAAAGCGGATCATTGATATAACGCTTACTGTACTGATACTTGCCGCCTCCTTTGGTATCAGCTTATTATTTCAAAAGTTTAAGGTATCCGAACAGATCACAACGCTGTTTGCTTTCTCGGTTTTTCTTATCTCTCTTATAACTGACGGTTATCTATACGGTGTTATATCCGCCATAGCAAGTGTTTTTATTATTAACTACACCTTTACATATCCATATTTTAATATGGATTTTTCAGCACCCTCAAGTATCATATCGGCAGTCATTATGCTCATTATTGCCGTTCTGACGAGTGCATTCACGACGAGAATGAAGGAATGGCAGAGAGTTAAGGCAGAGAGCGAAAAGGAGCGAATGCGAGCGAATTTGCTTCGCGCGGTATCTCACGACCTCCGCACTCCGCTTACAACGATATACGGAGCAAGCTCATCGATAATAGAAAACTACGATAAGCTGAACGATAAACAGAAATTGCAAATGGCGAGCGGAATCAAAGAAGATTCCGAGTGGCTGATCCGAATGGTTGAAAATCTGCTTTCCATTACCCGAATTGACAGCGGCTCGGTAAAGCTTATCAAAACACCGACGGTTCTTGACGAGCTGATCGACTCGGTAATTTTGAAATTCAAAAAGAGATATCCCGAACAGCGCGTAGAACTGGACATTCCCTCTGACGTAGTTATTATCCCCATGGATGCTATACTGATCGAGCAGGTCATTATCAATATCCTTGAAAACGCGATCCATCACGCAGAAGGCTTTACGAGATTATCGTTACACGTATTCACGATTAAAAATAAGGCGATATTTGAGATAACCGACAACGGTTGTGGAATTCCCAGTGAAAAGCTTGACCGTATATTTATGGGATATAACGATAAAGCTGAGGATACCTCAGATACGCAGTCTCGCAATGCAGGTATCGGTCTTTCGGTTTGCGCAACGATTGTAAAAGCACACGGCGGTGATATTACTGCCGAAAATGCTAAGGGCGGCGGTGCCGTATTCAGATTTTCACTAACGACGGAGGATGCTTTGGATGAACAAAAACAAATATAAGATCCTTTTCGTAGAGGATGAAGGAAATATACTGAATTTCGTCACGGCTCTCCTTGAAGCCAACGATTATCAGGTAATAACAGCAAAAAACTACGAGATGGCAAAAACGATGTATGCTTCCCACATTCCCGATCTTGTTATCCTGGATCTTGGATTACCCGACAAAGACGGAAGCACTCTTCTCGGTGACATCAGAACCAAGGATCTTACTCCGGTTATCGTTCTTTCCGCAAGAAGCGAGGAACGCGAAAAGGTGAAAATGCTCGATATGGGTGCAAACGACTATATTACGAAGCCCTTTGGTTCTGAGGAACTGCTCGCACGTGTAAGAACTGCGCTGAGAAACAGCAGACACAGCGCAAGCGAAGGGCATCTTCCCGGAAGAAAATTTACCGTAGGAGAACTCGTCATCGACTACGATGCCCGTCAAGTGTATATTGCAGGAGAAGTAATCAAGCTGACACAGACCGAGTATAATATCGTTGCATTCTTATCCGAGAATTGCGGAAAAATGATGACGTATGCCGCTATCATTAAGGCGGTATGGAGAGAGCATCCCGATGATGCAAGCATAAAAAAGCTTCAAGTGAATATGGCAAATATCCGAAAGAAGTTCGGTGCTTATCCCGGCGAGGTAAGCTATATTGCAAACGAACTCGGTGTTGGATACAGAATGAATAGTTAGCCGAAAATGCGACAGATGATAGTGAAATATCATACTGTCGCATTTTGTCTTTGCCGCACCTTTGCTAAAAATATGATATTATGTTGTATGATGGGTAAAAGTTGGTTCTTTATAGCCCACATATATCTCTAAAGGAGAATGTTTATGTTAACCGGAAGTGAAATTTTACAGCTTATCGGGAGCCTTATTTGGCTTCTCGCAGGTGTCGGTGTCTTTATCGTAGGTATGAACTTTATGAGCGATGCGCTTGAAAAGAGCGCAGGCAGCGGAATGAAGAGAATGCTTGAGAAGATCAGCAATAACCGCTTTTCAGGTGTTGGAATCGGCGCAGGTGTTACTGCAATTATTCAAAGTTCCTCCGCCACGTCGGTTATGGTCATCGGTCTCGTAAATGCCGGAGTTATGACCTTGATGCAAGCAACTCCGATCATTATGGGGGCAAATATCGGTACGACCATCACAGGTGTACTTGTTGCCCTTAAAAACGATTATTTCAATATGCTCATGTATCTCTTCGCCTTTGCAGGAGTTATGATGGGATTCTTCAAAAACGAAAAAATAAAGCTTGCGGGATTGCTTTGTTCAGGTCTTGGCTTGATATTCGTCGGACTTAACGTAATGAGCAGCGAGCAGGCATTCGGCAACCCTCTGGTTGAAGATCTGTTTACGAACGTATTCAAAACCATTGATTTTCCGCTTCTCTTGATATTGGTTGGCGTTATTTTTACTGCCTTGATCCAAAGCTCGTCTGCGGCAACCGGTGTCGTTATCACGATGGTTGGTACAGGTGTACTTCCGCTTGAGCTTGCGCTGTTCATCGTTCTTGGAGCAAACATTGGTACTTGCGTAACTGCTTTACTTGCATCGGTCGGTGCAAATGCTAACTCCAAGCGAGTTGCGCTCATACACTTTACGTTTAACGTGATCGGTACGGTGTTGTTCACAGCACTGATCTGGATATTCAAAGAGCCAGCCGTGAATTTGCTCGTCTCTATGTTCCCCGGAAGCGATCCTATGTCGCTTCAGATGCGCGTATCGGTCTTCCACGTTATTTTTAACGTAACAACTACTTGTCTTTTGCTTCCGTTTACGAAATATCTTGTTAAATACTCTTGCCTTGTTATCAAAGATAAAAAGGCTGATGAAGAAACACTTGCGCTTAAATACGTTGATGATAGACTTCTGTCCACTCCCCCGATCGCTTTGATGCAGGTCAAAAAGGAAATGGATTACATGCTCAGCTTGGTTGAGGAAAACTCTATATATGCTTTTGTTGCTATGGATAAGGGTTCCTCTGAGTACAACGAGCGCATACGAAAGAACGAGGAAATTATCGACTTTACTAACGGCGCTCTTACAAAATTCTTAATCAAACTATCCGCAACCGCTTCACAAAGCGATGAACGTATCATCGGCTCGTATTTTCACGTTCTTAATGACCTTGAACGAATTGGTGACCACGCCGAAAACTTCCACGAGATCGGTATGGAAATGATTGAAAAAAGGATTAGCTTCTCAGAAAAGGCTCAAAGCGAGATTTTATCTATGCGTGAGAGCATTATGCAAATGTTCTATATTGCTAAAGATGCATTTGAGAATTTGAACAAGGATCAGCTGCCGACACTTGCGAAACTGGAGGATGGCGTCGATGTTAAGAAAAAAGCTCTTATCGCCAGCCACTTCGCAAGACTTGCCGAAGGAAACTGCAATATTGACGTGAGCCCTTATTACTCCTCCGTGGTAGTCGGACTTGAAAGAGTCGCAGACCATCTCGTAAACGTTGGATACAGCATCATAAACCCGATTGGTTCTGAAAAAGAAAATTGAAAGGAAATATAGTAATGTATATAGCTTTGGCATTGTTTGCAGTAACTTATGTATTGATGCTGGTATTCAGCAAGTACAGGCCGTATATCGCACTTGCATCGGCTCTCATTTTTATAGTCTCAGGTATGCTCCCGTTGTCGAGCGTTTTAGGAACGATTGACTTCAACGTTCTGCTTATGATTGCAGGAACGATGGGAATTGTTGCACTCTTTATAGAAAGCAAAATGCCGGAGCTACTTGCCGACTTGATCATGGAAAAAGTCCCAAACGTGCAGTGGGCTGCAGTTGCATTGGCTCTCTTTGCGGGCATTATTTCCGCATTCGTGGATAACGTTGCAACAGTTCTCATGATTGCTCCCGTTGCGCTTGAAATTTGCAAAAAGCTCAAAACCAATCCCGTTCCGTTTATTATAGCAATTGCGGTATCTTCTAATTTGCAGGGCGCGGCAACCCTCGTTGGCGATACCACCGCGATTATGCTTGGCTCGGCACTTGATATGAGCTTTACCGACTTCTTCTGGTATAAAGGCAGACCCGGTATGTTCTTTGCAGTAGAACTTGGCGCAGTATTGTCGGCACTTATTCTTGCATATCTGTTCAGAAAAGAAAAAGCAGAAATTCCCAAAACTGCTGAGCGTACGAAGGTAACGGATTATGTCCCCTCTGCTTTGTTGCTTGGAACGATCATCCTTCTGATAGGCGCATCCTTCATCCCCAATAAGCCCGACATCACAAACGGACTTATTTGTTGCGGATTGTTGTTGATAGGACTTGTTTACAATTTTATTCGCAAAAAGAAAGTATCCGCTATTGTTGCTCCCTTAAAGGAGATCGATTTCCAAACCATCGGATTGTTGCTTGGATTGTTTATTATGATAGGAGCCATCTCCGAGCAAGGCGTTATTAATGCTGCCGCTAATCTCCTTGCTAAAATGGGTGGCGGAAACGTATTTCTTCTTTATACCGTTATCGTTTGGGCATCCGTGCTTATTTCTGCATTTATAGATAATATTCCTTATGTTGCGACGATGATCCCCGTTATTGCAGGACTTGCATCCGCATTGAATGTTGATCCTACGGTACTATACTTCGGACTTCTTTCGGGTGCTACACTTGGAGGAAATTGTACACCGATAGGGGCTTCGGCAAACATCACAGGTATCGGTATTCTTCGTAAAGAAGGATACACTGTTAAAAATTCCGATTTCTTCAAGATCGGCATTCCGTTCACATTAGCAGCTATCATACCGGCTTACGTTTATTTGTGGTTTGTATTCGGTTAATTGATAATGCTAAATAATAAATGCCCTCGTTCTGAAACAGAGCGAGGGCATATCTTTTCGCAAATACTGAAACAAATATTTTCATTAACCTCTTGACAAGAAAAAAATTATATGATATAATAACTCTACATACTGAAACATTTTGTTTCTTGGAGGCGTTATGCGAAGAAAAGACGAATCGAAAAAGAGTGTGATACTTGATTTCATCGACGAGTATTACAACGAATACAATGAGATCCCTGCCGTGAGAACTATCGCGGAGGGCACGGGAATTGCTTTGGCAACCGTGCATCGGTATCTGCTCTCGCTGAATGAAAGCGGCGAGCTTGAATACAACGGTCGCAAGTCGATCTCTACCAAGCGTATTGATTTGGAATCGCGCCACGCTTCTGCCCCTGTTCTCGGTTACGTTCGCTGCGGCGAGGGTGAAGAAGAAACAGAGGAAGTTATCGAGTATATCCGTCTCCCCGAAAGCTTAGTCGGAACGGGAGAGTTCTTCGTGCTGATCGCCAAGGGCGATTCGATGATCGATGCCGGAGTAAACGAAGGCGACTACGTTGTTATCCGCAAGCAAAACACCGCAAGCGACGGAGATTATGTTGTTGCTCTTTATGAAGGTCTTAATAATCTCAAGGAGCTTGTTGTCGATAACGGCAGATACATTCTTCGCTCCTGCAACGAGGATAAGGAAACCTATCCCGACATCTATCCGAGAGATCTGAAGATACAAGGAGTTGCGGTCTGCGTAATGCACCGCTTGAAGAAAAGGAGGTAGTCGATGCCCCAAAAGAAATACGATCTTACCTCCAACAAAGGCAGATTTGAAAAAGATTTCAAGACGAAGGAAGATCGGCAGAAACGCTTGGACGAGATCGTCAACGCGGATTATAAGCAAAGAACTTTGCCAAAAAAGTATAAGCTTCCGACATTCGATTGCCCCGCTTGTCACGCGAAAAATATTATGTTCGCAGGAGATGCCGTAGCGAAAAATGAAACGGTGTTATCACTTCTTGAAGAAAGCGGCATAGCCGATTACGTTATCATTTGCCCCAAGTGCAGGCAATACATCGGTGTCCGCCGTCACGTTGGAACTGAAATGATTCACCGTGAATTTCGTTCTCTCGCGCCGTATGTTCGATTTGAATACGTTCACGTGTTCAATCACAGAGTTATGGGCATATATGAAACTCCTCCAAGTTCACTCGTGTTTGAAGGCATAATCAACGATGAGATCGGTGAGCAGCAAGAAGAAGTGAGAACCATTCATTGTGTTCTATCCCCCAAGAAAGAACGCCCACGTTCTCGTTACGAATACGCACCGAGCTATTACGAGCGCATTCAAAAATACAAGCAAAATCAAATTAAATAACACATATTTTTAGTGATCCATCCTCCCATCAGTGAATGTGGGAACATAAGGGTAGGTATCAGTTACATATCATCACACGCATAATCAGAATGCAAATTCTATTATGTTTTGTTGTGGCGGTTTGTAAATGATACCTGCCCTTTTTTTGCGCTTTCAATGTCGAAATTTATCGAAGGAAAGGAGAACGAAAATGAAATTTACTTCAAAATAATACGGACTTGTAGTCCGTCTGCTTTTCTTGACAAGCACTGCATTTGTGGACACAAAATGCGAAGGTGGGGAGAGCCCCAAACCCCCGCACTAAAAAAATTATAATAGAAATTTATAGCAAAGGAGTAAAAGCAAAATGAAACAGACAGAGGAAAAAGTAAAAGGTGGGCGCAAGCGTACCCACCTCGTCAAGGTGTACTTGAATGATACCGAGTATGAAAAGCTTTGTAAGGATGCAGCGATTTTCAAACGAGACAAGAGCAAATATCTGCGGTTGCTCATTGATTGGATCGAGCCTGTCGCGCCGCCGTCAGTGGAAGTGAAAGAGTTTACGCGCGAACTTCGTCGCTTGGGCGTAAGTATGAATCAGATCGCAGTGCGAGCAAACTCACTCGGCTTTGTGGATGATCTCGAATACCGCCGCTATGCCGACGAGGTGATGAAGGTGCTTGGCGCCATCCAACAAGAGTACGCCAAGAAAGGAGTGAAGCTGATTGGCAACCACTAAGATTTGGGACGTAAGTGCGCACGTAAGTAAGCTACTCGCCTACGTCGCCAACAAGAACAAAACCACGATGGAAGTGAAGCGCGGAACCGATGATGAAGAAATGCGGCTTGCAGCTGAAATGCTTGGTCTGCCATCCGATCACTTTGCAACAGAGGAAAAGAAGTTCGTGACGGGAATCAACTGCACACCCGAAAACGCCAACGAGGTTATGCTGACGCTCTTGGAAGGTACGTCGCCGTCCGAGATACAATGTTACCACGGATACCAATCCTTCAAGCCCGGCGAGGTAACACCCGACGTCGCTCACGCCATCGGTGTTCAGCTCGCAAATGAGCTGTGGGGCGAGGACTTTCCCGTGATCGTCGCCACCCATATCGATAAAGGACACGTACACAATCATTTCTGCCTTTCGGCTTCGGGATTCTCGGGCAAGCGCTATCACGATTGCAACGCCACCTACAAATTGATGCGCGATACCTCTGACCGACTTTGCAGGGAGTACGGATTATCTGTGATCGAGAACCCGAGCAAGGATCGGCACAAGCACATTGCAGAGGTTCACGCCGAAAAGAAAGGCATCCCTACGATGCGTCAGCAGATACGCGCCGACATCGACGCGGTGGCAAGACGGGAATTTACTATCAGAAACTTTTACAACCGTATGCGAAGCCTCGGATATACGATTGAGCAGCGCGGCAAATTCCTACGCATCAAGCCATACGGCTATGACAAATTCTTTCGCTTGGACAAGCTCGGCAAAGGATATACCGAGGAGGATATTGAAGCGAGGATACGGAATAACGCTCACAATCGCCAATGGACACCTATCCCATATTACCAACCAATCTTGCGAGAGAAACCAACGGGACTTTACGCGCTCTATCTTCACTACTGTTATCTGCTTGGAGCGATACCCAAGGAGATCCCAAATAACCCCGAAGCCTATGCCGCCATCAAAGAGGACGTGCGACGCGCCCGTATGTACTCGGAGCAGGCAAAATTCCTCGGCAAGTATTTCCTTGATACGAAGGATGATCTCATACGACACGCGCTCAAGATTCGTGCGCAAATGGAAGCGCTCTGCAAGGAACGGCAGAAGCTCCGCAACAAAATGCGATGGATGAAGGATCCCGCCGAGATGCAGCCGATACGTGAGCAGATCTTTGCTATCTCGGACAAGCTCAAGCCGCTTCGCAAGGAATACGCAATGTGCAAGGATATTTACGACCGCAGTGATGATATTGAAAAGACGGTTGAGCGCATCGAGTTCCCGCAGCTCGTCGAGCAGGAAAGGCAAAAAGCCGCGCTCAAAAAGAATGGTCGCGAGGAGAGATAAAAATCAAGTTATCAAATTGCTAACTTGATTATCCGATCAAAGGGTCATTTTGACCCTTTGATTTTGGCGACGATCAACGGGCTAAATCAGCCTGTTGAAATCAAGTGCTCATTTTGAACACTTGATAATCGCTGACCAAGTGGTCATTTTGACCACTTGAAAATGTAAGATCAAAGGCTCATTTTGAACCTTTGATTTTAGGATGGACACCGCGTGTCCACCATACTTTGATAATTAAAACTTGCGGTCTTGATCGTACAAATTTGTAGCCGCCCACAAAATCACTTTTACGGTCTTAACCGAAGAAAAACGGCATTTTTCTGTTTCTGACACCCCAAATCGTATCCCACATCAAAAATGCACTTTCTATTGGAAAATCAGCATTTTCCTACACTCTTGACCGAACCTTTTTGAGTGAAAAACACCTTACTTCAAAAACAAAGCCAATTTAGGAGGACTTTATGATTACAAACAAGAAAAAGAATGAAAAAACAACCGAAATCCATTTCGATGAAACACCCGCAGCCGTCGTGATACGAACACACAACTCCGCTTTGAAGAAGCGGCTCCTTGCCTTTGCCGCGAAGTTTCCTAACCTCTGCCGTCTGACCGACAATGATGAGCTTGGATATCTTTCCTTTGAAATTGATAAGGACAGGTTCTCCATCCGCCTCACCGCGCCGTACACCGAGGAACGCAGAGCTTTGGCAAGAGCTAAGATGAACGAGATCAACAATAAGGAGGATGTTGAATGAGTAAAAGCAAAACAATTCATATGATCGAGTCAAACTCCGATGAACAGTACGAATTATTTCAATCCATTATCCAAAATGCAGAGAAAAGAATAACAATGCTCGAACCCATGACGCGGGAGGAACGTATCGAATACTTTCGTAGCAGGCTTTACCCACAAGATATTAATTTTGATTTGGATTGTGGTGCCACGGTTCTTCACGTCAACAGCAAGTTCGCAAAAAACTCTGAGGAAAGTATTGCCGGCAAGGTGCAGAGAGTATCACAAAAAATTAACACTTAAAACTATCGCTTTAGCGTTGTAAAGTGTTGAAATATTTTCTCGGATGTGATATAATATAGGTGAACCTACAATTCATATCGCATCCGACAGAGGAAAGGAGAACAATGAATAATAAGTCGGATAAGATAACAGCCCTCTATTGCAGACTGTCGCGCGACGATGAACTGCAAGGAGAGAGCAACTCAATAACAAACCAAAAATCTATACTTGAAAAATACGCAAAAG
>JAZRDR010000013.1:0-71913 GCA_045660445.1 Candidatus Faeciplasma sp. | reverse complement strand
GGCATCATCACCAACCGCGACCTCAAGTTCCTGACCGACTTCAATGTAAAAATCAGCGAAGTAATGACCAAGGAAAATCTGGTTACCGCCCCTGTTGGCACCACCCTGGAAGAAGCCCGCAGCATTCTGTTCAAGAACAAGATTGAAAAGCTTCCTCTGGTTGATGGCGAAGGCAACCTGAAGGGCCTGATTACCATCAAGGATATTGAAAAGGCCATCAAGTACCCCAATTCTGCCCGTGATGCAGGCGGCCGCCTGCGCTGCGGCGCCGCCATCGGTGTTACCGACGACGTGCTGGACCGTGCCGCTGCTTTGGTAGAAGCCGGTGTAGACGTACTGGTACTGGATAGCGCCCACGGCCACAGCCAGGGCATCATCAACTGCGTCAAGAAGGTAAAGGATGCCTTCCCCGAAGTTGCTTTGATTGCCGGCAACATTGCCACCGCCGCCGCTGCCGAAGCCCTGATCAAGGCCGGCGCCGACTGCGTAAAGGTTGGTATCGGCCCCGGCTCTATCTGCACCACCCGTGTTGTTGCCGGTATCGGTGTTCCCCAGATCAGCGCCATTTACGACGTAGCCTGCGTAGCCAGCAAGTACGGCATTCCTGTTATTGCCGACGGTGGCATCAAGTACTCGGGCGATATTGTTAAGGCTTTGGCTGCAGGTGCAAACGTTGTAATGCTCGGCTCCCTCTTGGCAGGCTGTGAAGAAGCTCCCGGTGAGGTTGAGATCTATCAGGGCAGAAGCTTTAAGGTATACAGAGGCATGGGCTCTTTGGGTGCTATGGCTGCAGGCTCTCAGGACAGATACTTCCAGACAGGCTCGAAAAAGCTTGTTCCCGAAGGTGTTGAAGGCCGCGTACCTTTCAAGGGATCTCTTTCCGATACTGTATTCCAGCTTTGCGGTGGTATCAGAAGCGGTATGGGTTATTGCGGATGCGAAACAATTTGCGACATGCACACCAAGGCACAGTTCGTAAGAATCACCGGTGCAGGTCTTAAGGAATCTCATCCTCATGACATTTACATCACTAAGGAAGCTCCTAACTATTCCACACAGATCTAATAACATAAATAAAAGGCACTCGAAAGAGTGCCTTTGTTTTTTTATTCAGAGCGGCTAATTCCGCTTAAATTGATTACATACTGTAATATAAATCTTGTATATTACAATCCGATAACTGTAACCACACCTAATGCAAGCAAAATCAGCCCGCTTAAATAGGAAAGGTCTTGATTAACGTGCCTTGCCAGCTTTTCGCCAAGCTTAAACCCAACAAGCTGCAACGCCATCCCTCCAAAGACGGCAATAAGCCCCGAGGCTATCATTTCGGGCGGTGTCATAGTCATCCCGGCGGCAAGCCCTGCCGCAAGCGAGTCGATAGACAGAGCAACACCGATAGCCGCCGCCTCCTTGATCGAGGCAACGTTTTTTTCACCCTCCTCGCAATATGAAAAGCACAGGCGCATATTGATTCCAAAGATCTTTTTAAGTAATATTTTCGAGCGGGTTTTCAGCTCGATTTTGAAAAGTGCGATAGCTGTGCTGAACAGTCCAAGAAGGATGAGTATCCCTCCCAAAATGTCTGCGCTTATTTCGGGCGGTAAAATGCGCTCTGCAAAAGATGCAACAGCAAGCGATAGCCCCAAAAATCCTCCGCCAAAAAGTGAAATTATAAGTAAGCCCCAAAAGGGGAGCTTTGTCTTTTTTGCGCCATAGCTGAACGCGAATGCAAAGGCGTCCGCACTTACAGCGGCGGCAAGTAAAACGGCTTTTAACATGATAAGTAACCTCGCAAGATGTGATTTTTAATATGATATGTCCGCAAATACCCAGAGGTTACAGCCAACTAATTGTAATATTACATATAAATATTACAATTAGTATTGAAATGTTGACAAATTCGGGGCAAAATATTATTATGTTTTTAGAAAAGAGGTGGCATTGTGAAAGCTTTTTTAAACTATCAGATTGAGGAGTTTGACGTTTTAGAATCGACAAACACGCTTTTGTGGCAACGCGCCAAAGAGGGCGAGGTTAACGGCAAGGTTATAATTGCGCGCTCGCAAACATCGGGCAGGGGCCGCCGCGGCAAAAGCTTTTACAGCTGTGAAGAAAACGGGCTTTATATGTCGGTGCTTTTGCGTAAAGCTGTTTCACTTGACAGTCTTAGCTACCTCACGCCTGCCGTTGCGTGTGCAGTTGCCAAGGCTATCGAGAGGGTTTCTTACAAAAACTGCGGCATTAAATGGGTGAACGATATCTATATCGGCACAAAAAAGGTTTGCGGAATATTAACCGAAACAAAATGCGATTTTGATAAGCGTGTGCTTGAGTATGCCGTCATCGGAATTGGGGCTAATCTTTGCGAGCCGAAAGACGGCTATCCCGATGATATCAAAAATATAGCCGGAGCTGTGTTTGAAGCCTGCAGCGAGGAAGTAAGAGAGCAGTTGCTTGAAGAAATTTTGAAAGAGCTTAAAGACGTTACTGATCAGCTTGACACCCGAGAGTTTATGGCGGAGTATCGTGAGCGCAGCATTCTAAACGGTAAGGAGATCGAGATCATCACCTCTGACGGAACTGTTAACGCAGTCGCTGTTGAGGTTGATGAACAGGCAAGACTCGTTATCGAAATTAACGGTGAGCAAAAGGCAATAACATCGGGAGACGTGAGCATAAAGATAAGATAAGACAAGACTTGACTATTGACAACACGCACAAATTCATATACAATAATTAGTTGAAATGAATAAATTCCCGAAAGGAAGATTTATAAATGGATAATACACAAAAGACAATGGAAAAGATCGTTGCTCTTTGCAATGGCAGAGGATTCATCTTCCAGGGCAGCGATATCTATGGCGGACTTGCAAACACATGGGACTATGGACCTTTGGGCGCACGCTTGAAGAACAACGTTAAGGACACTTGGCGCAAGAGATTCATTCAGGAACGCCACAACTCGTTCGAGGTTGACGCTGACATCTTGATGCACCCCAGAGTGTGGGAGGCTTCGGGTCACGTTGCATCTTTTAGCGATCCTCTTTTGGACTGCAAGGAATGCAAGATGCGTCACAGAGCTGACAACCTTATCGACGATTTCGATCCCAACGCTCATGCTGACGGCATGACCAAGGAAGAGATGTTCCAGTATATTAAGGATCATTCCATTCCATGCCCCAAGTGCGGCAAGCACAACTTCACCGATATCCGTGAATTTAACCTTATGTTCCAGACCTTCAGAGGAGTTACCAACGACTCGAAGTCTATCATTTATTTAAGACCTGAAAACGCACAGGGCGAATACGTTAACTATCTTAACGTTCAGCGCTCGATGCGTGCAAAGCTTCCCTTCTCTATCGGACAGATCGGTAAGGCTTTCAGAAACGAGATCACTCCCGGTAAGTTCACATTCAGAACTATCGAATTTGAACAGATGGAATTCCAGACCTTCTGCAAGGAAGGCACCGACACCGATCTTTATGATTACTTCAAGGAATATGGCATGAAGTATTATCAGGATCTCGGTATCCCCGCAGAGCATTTAAGATTCCACGATCACGAAAAGCTTGCTCACTATGCAAAGGCTGCTTGTGATATCGAGTTCTTGTTCCCCTCGATCGGCTGGGGCGAGATCAACGGTACTCATAACCGCACCAACTTCGACCTTACACGTCATCAGGAATATTCGGGCGCAAAGATGGAATATCTCGATCCCGAAACTAATGAAAGATACATTCCCTTCATCATCGAGTCGACCTATGGTTTGGACAGAACTGTTTTGGCACTTTTGTGCGAGGCTTATGACGAAGAAGTTATCGACGCTGAAAAGAACGACGTTAGAACTGTTTTGCATCTTAATCCCGCAATCGCTCCTTATAAGGCAGCAGTTTTGCCTCTTTCCAAGAAGCTTTCTGGCGATGCAATGAAGCTTTATGAGAAGCTTGCAAAGAAGTTTATGGTTGACTTTGACGAAACCGGTTCTATCGGCAAAAGATATCGCCGTGAGGATGAGATCGGCACACCTTGGTGCATCACCTTCGACTTTGATTCCTTGGAAGACGGCTGTGTAACAGTTCGTGACCGCGACACCATGGAGCAGGTAAGACTTCCCATGGACGAGGTTGAGAATTACATTCTTGAGAGAATTGAATTTTAATTGATAATCAGACAAGAGCCCTTGTGCATAATATGCATGAGGGCTTTGTTTTTTCTGTTGCAAAAATAAAACTAAAGGCTTTGTTGTTGTAACTTTGCACAACTTTAAAGCTTTGGCGTGATAAATATTTTTGTGTTTCTATGGTTGACAATTGTTTTTGCAGGGAGTATAATGAGTGCTACAGACACTATAAATATATTAAAGTCTGAAATCTTAAACGGAGGTAAAGCAAATGAGAGTTTATAACTTCAGCGCAGGGCCCGCAATATTGCCCGAAGAAGTCTTGAAGAAAGCTGCTGCCGAAATGCTTGAATATGGCACTTCGGGACAGTCGGTGATGGAGATGTCTCATCGCTCAAAGGAATATCAAGCAATCATCGACAGTGTTGAAGCCAAATTGCGCGATTTAATGAACATCCCTGAAAATTACAAAGTTCTATTCTTACAGGGAGGCGCATCATCTCAGTTTGCGATGATCCCTCTTAACCTGATGAACAAAAACGGTAAGGCTGACTTTGTTTTGACAGGTCAGTGGGCAAACAAGGCTTATCAAGAGGCTTCTCGTTATGGCAAGTGCAATGCGGTCGCTTCTTCTAAGGATAAAACATTCTCTTACATTCCCGAGCTTGACAAGTCTAAGTTCGACCCTGAGGCAGACTTCTTCCACATCTGCTATAACAACACCATCTATGGCACACGCTTTAACGAGTTGCCCGACACAGGCGACGTTCCGATAATTGCAGATATGTCTTCCTGCATTTTGTCTGAACCTGTTGACGTTTCCAAATATGGCATGATCTATGCAGGCGCACAGAAGAACATGGGCCCTGCAGGATTAACTGTTGTCATCATCCGTGAGGATCTTATCGGCAACGCAATGGATATCACTCCCACAATGTTCAACTATGCAACTCATGCTGATAACGGCTCAATGTATAACACTCCCCCTACATACGGAATTTACATCTTGGGCCTCGTTCTTGACTGGGTGGCTGAAAAGGGCGGACTTGAAGCAATGGCTAAGTATAACGCTGAAAAGGCTGCTATCCTTTATGACTTCTTGGATGAATCCAAGCTCTTTAAGGCTACTGTTCAGGGCAAGGATCGCTCGATGATGAACGTTCCCTTTGTAACCGGCAACGAAGAGCTTGACGCTAAGTTTGTTTCAGAGGCTAAGAAGGCAGGACTTATCAACATCAAGGGCCACCGTTCTGTCGGCGGTATGAGAGCTTCGATCTATAACGCAATGCCTATCGACGGTGTTAAGGCTTTGGTCGACTTCATGAGAAAGTTTGAGGCTGAAAATGTATAACATATTAACTTTAAATAAAATAGCCGCAATCGGAACGGATAATTTCGATAAAGCGGCTTATAACGTAGCAGAAGCTATTGATAATCCCGATGCTATAATGGTTCGTTCGGCATCCATGCTTGATATGCAGTTTGGCGACAATCTTTTGGCTATCGCACGTGCAGGCGCAGGCGTTAACAACATTCCGGTTGACAGATGCTCGGAAGAGGGTATTTGTGTATTCAACACCCCCGGTGCTAACGCAAACGCTGTTAAAGAGCTTGTTATTGCAGGTTTGCTTCTTGCATCCCGTAAAGTTCCTGCCGCTATCGACTGGGCAAAGACCTTGAAGGGCAACGGCGCCGAGGTTGGAAAGATGGTTGAAAAGGGCAAATCGCAGTTTGCAGGACCCGAGATCATGGGCAAAACCTTGGGTATCATCGGTCTTGGTGCGATCGGCGTTAAGGTTGCAAACACCGCGCTCTCTTTGGGCATGAAGGTTGTGGGATATGACCCCTTCCTTTCTGTAAATGCAGCTTTGGGACTTAAGCCAAACGTTGTAATCGTTAAATCTCTTGATGAAATTTATGCAAAGTCTGATTATATCACTCTCCATCTGCCCTATAATAAGGATACAAAGGACACTGTTAATGCCGCAACCTTGGCAAAGATGAAGGATGGCGTAAGAATTCTTAACTTCGCTCGTGGCGAGCTTGTTAACTCGGCTGATATTATTGCAGCACTCGAATCGGGTAAGGCAGCAGCATACGTTACCGACTTCCCGAGTGACGAGGTTATCGGTGTGGACGGCGTTGTTGCTATCCCTCACCTTGGTGCATCCACTCCTGAATCCGAAGATAACTGCGCTTATATGGCAGCGATCGAGCTTATTGACTATATTGAAAAGGGCAAGATCACAAACTCTGTAAATCTTCCCGACTGTGAGCTTGCAAAGACTGCTGACCATTTGGTTTGCGTTATCCACAGAAACATTCCCGCAATGTTCTCTCAGATCACAACTGTAATTTCCGAAGCAGGCGGCAACATCGAAAGCGTTGTTTCCAAGTCGAAGAAGGACTGGGCTTATACCATGCTCGACGTTACCGGCGACGTTAAGGAATCATGTGCAACGATTGCACATATTGACGGTGTTACGAAGGTTAGAGTTCTTTAATAAAGTTCAAACTATCCTCCCATATAAAAAGCACCCTGAAGGCCAAAAGCTTTCGGGGTGCTTTTTTCTTATTTTATATTAAACAACGTCTTCACATTTTGCTCGGTTATCTTTAAAAGCTCTTCGGTATCAAGTCCCATTATCTCGGCAGACTTTGCCGCTGTGTGCTCTATCATCGAGCTTATGCAGGTCTTCCCTCTGAAAGGCTCGGGAGCCATATAAGGGCAGTCAGTCTCTAAAAGAAATCTCTCGGGCGGTAAAACTTCTAACACGCTTTTTGCTTTTTTGTTGTTTTTAAACGTCACAACGCCCGTAAGGCCGATGTACATTCCAAGCTTAAGCACCTCTTTTGCCGTTTCGGCAGAGCCTGAGAAGCAGTGAACCACTCCCTTTGGCTTAAATTCGTTTAGAATCTCCATGGTGTCCGCGGTCGCCTCTCGCGAGTGAACGATAACGGGCAGGTCGTTGTCCACAGCAAGCTTTAGCTGCTCTTTGAAAAGATAGATCTGCTTGTCCCTTTCATATCCTTCATAATGATAGTCAAGCCCGATCTCTCCGACAGCAACGACCTTATTTTCCTTAACGAGCGATGCGATTTTTTTAATATCCTCATCCGTTGTTCTCGATGCGGCATCGGGGTGGATTCCGATTGAAGTATAGAATCTTTCATATCTCTTTGCGGTCTCGATTCCGAAAAGTGCCGAATCATAATCGGTCGAGGCGTGAATTATTCCTGCAAGTCCCGAATCAAACATCTCGTCCAAAAGCTGATAGCGAATGCCATCAAACTGGGTAGAGTCATAATGCGAGTGGGAATCGAATATATGTGAAATCATAAGAAAAAATCTCCTTTAAACCATTGAAAAATGCTTATATATAAACTATACTTGTATTATACTTAAAACCGCAAAAAAATCAACGGAGGTTTAAAAAATATGTTAAAAATGCTTTTCCCAAACGGTGTTAAAAAGGCTTTCACCTTAAGTTATGACGACGGATTGTTTGATGATATCCGCTTGATGGAGCTTATGACCGAAAAGGGCATTAAGGGAACCTTTAACGTCAGCTCGGGAATTTATCGAAACGAGGATGAGGCTCCCGAAGGACGCTGGCCCAGAATGACTTTGGCAGAAGCTGTTGAAAACTATAAAAAGCACGGTGTTGAAATTGCCGTTCACGGACTTGTTCACCGCGATTTTACAAAGATCTCCGAGCCTGAGCTTTATTTAGAGATCTCGCAGGACCGTGCACAGCTTGAAGAGCAATACGGTATGGTTGTAAGAGGTGCGGCTTATCCTTACGGAACCTGGGATGAGCGAGCTGTTCATGCACTTAAGCACTGCGGAATAAAATATAGCCGCACAGTTTGGTGTGACCAGAGCTTTTACGTTCCAAAGGGCGAAGATTGGCTTAGATTAAAATCGACCTGCCACCACGATCTTCCCGAGCTTATGCAGCTTGCCGAAAAGTTCGTTACCACCGATTTCAATGACTGCAAGATGTTCTACGTTTGGGGACACTCTGCAGAATTCAGAAACGACAACAACTGGCACGTTATCGAAGAATTATTGGATTATATGTCGGGCAAGGACGATATTTGGTATGCAACAAATATCGATATCTGCGAATATACCTTGGCTTATGATATGCTTGAGTGGTCTGTCGGCCCCAAAACAAACATGGTTTATAACCCAACTGCTAAGGAAATTTGGCTAGAGCTTTGGGGCGGCAAGGTTATAAGCGTTAAGCCCGGAGAAACTTTAAAGTTCTAATCTTAAAAGAGAAATTACAGAATATGAATTTTAGAAAAATTGATGCGGCGATAAATTTTTTAAAGGCTGTGCCCACGCGCATCTTCTGTGCAACCTAAACCGACGAAAATTATAAACAAAATAAACAGCAGAAGGCAAAAAGTCTTCTGCTGTTTTAATTTTATGAAAAAGAAAAAACCGACAAGCTTTTGCTTGCCGGTTTTTGGTGACCCGTACGAGAATCGAACTCATGTTTCCGCCGTGAAAGGGCGGTGTCTTAGCCGCTTGACCAACGGGCCGTGTTGGTGGCTGTAACTGGATTTGAACCAGTGACACTTCGGGTATGAACCGAATGCTCTAGCCAGCTGAGCTATACAGCCATCTCCGAACAGCGTTCACTTCAGAACGCTTGATTATTATAAGCGATATTTCGGAGTTTGTCAATAGGTTTTTTAAAAATTTTTTAAAAATTTTATCCCTGCGGATTTTCAGTGAAATAAAGGTCCATTCCGCATTGATCGAAGAAATTCAAGACCCTATCAAGCCTAAGGCCGAATATGTGATGAACGTCGCGAGTGTCAGACGCTGTGTAAACTCTGACCGTGCAGGTGCCATTGATATGCTGGAATGGCGACTGACGCACAGTGACACGGGTTATTCTGTCATTGGGAACGATCACAGTGCGAAAAGCAAACACTCTTGCATAGCTTAAGGTGAAATAACCGTTGCTGTAACCAATTCCCGTGGTGAACACCGACGCTGTTTTAACGATGGCAAACCAAACTGCAGGAATCTCTGCGATAAATGCGGCAGGCTGTAAAACTGTGTACCAATCGGGCAGGAAAAGATATATTATCCAAAGTGCGGCAGGCGGAATTATTGCCCAAATGATCGGCCAAACATAAAACCCTCCTACAGCCTTAATGTCCGATTTTATCTGCAACTTCGGCTTTGGATATTCAGGGAAAAGCTCTTTAATTGTCGAGGATATCTCTTTTCTTCCTGCAATGGGAAGCAAAACGCTTGATTCGCTTCGGCTTTTTGTGCCAAAGCCGCAGGCGTGAAGATTTATTGTGGATACCCCGAAAATTCGCGAGGCAAGGTTTTGCCTAAGCTCTAAGCAATTTATTTTGTTAAGGGCAATTATATGTCGATTTTTAACGAACAAACCGCTTTTGATGTAGATACTGTCTTTACTTTTGGTGATGATATGATCCCAGAATGAAAAGATGTTTGAAACAAAGGATATCACCCATGCGGCAATTACAACTATCGCCACAGCTGCGGCAACCGGCGGAACGAACTGCCCAAAACGGTTTGCAGCCTCAGTAAGAGTGTCCAAGATAAGTCGGGCTTCAAGCTCTCGGTCGATCATCTGCGAGGTCTCGATGAGCAAGGCAACTGTAAGTGCCGCACCCGAAAGAGTTGAAGAAAACAAAAGTGAAAATGCCCAAAGCCTTAACTTGTTGGGCGAGACGGAGTATAAAAGACTTTTAAGTTTCGAGTTTTTAAGTCTTAGATAAAGCCTATCAGCATCCGACTTCTTCATAACAATGGTAACGTCGGCGTTGTCCATAAATCCTGCGTTTGTGCCGATCTTAACGGTGCAAGCACCAAACAATCTGTATAAAAAGTTTTGAGTTATACTTAAAGTAGAAATTTCGGAGAATAAAACGCTGGTCGTAGTCTCGGCGATAATGCCTTTTGTCACGATTATCCTCTCATCGTTGAAATAAAAATATATATTCAGCCAGCGGATCCAGGCAAATGCAAAGATTATTGCCAAGACAACAAGGTCGAGCCACGCACCCTCGATCCATGCCGCCCAAGCGTTAACGTCAAGCGCGATGGAATAAAGGCTTCTTGCAAGAGGAATGAGCAAGAGCCAGAAATATCGGGTGGTATATGACAAAAGCTTGATGGGGTGCTGCCTGTTTTTTATGACCCGTGCGCTCATGCTTTTTCCTCCTTTCGTGTGCGATTTGGCGTTCTCGAGGGCGAAGCCCGAGCGCGCCCCTGTGGGGCGCGCTATCCTCGCGAAGCGCAAATGCGGCGAGCAAGCTCGCCGCGCGCCGCGAGGCCCCCTTTTGCCCTTCTGGGAAAAGGGGGCGGGCTTCGCCGCACGCTTTATTCAAAAATTACTGCCTTTTTTGAATCTCAAGCTGCAAAGCATCGGCAATTGCCTTTGCATCATCGGTTGATAAAAACGGCAAAACAACGGTTCCGCCCAAACCGTGAACCGCCAAAAAGTTAAAGCCCGTAAGCTTGGCAAGGGGCAAAGTTACCGCGGAGATATATTGCACTGCATTCACTCTCATATGAGAACGCTTTAAAAATAGCATTCCGGTGTGAATGCTAAGCTCGGTTCCCGAAATATACATAACCGTTCTTCTAAAGTATATCGGCAGAAGAATAAGCGCAAAAATGACTGCCAACGCCCACAGCACGCAAATAGCCACCGTCATAAGTGTCTTAAAAGAGTCAAGATATACATAAACTAAAACAGTGGCGGCAACTGCAACTATAAGAATGAGTATTCTTAGTGTTAAAAGAGCTGCCGGCTTCGGCGTAAATTTTCGCATGGCTGTTCCTTTCGTAAAAGAGGTTGTTTGAATGAATTTGTGGTTAGAAAAAATCAGCGATATCGTGTGGGGAATGCCCACGGTCATACTTATTATTTTGGCAGGGATCTATTTCACACTGCGGCTTAAATTCTTGCAGATCCTAAGGCTTAAAGAGATGTTTAAAACCTTTAAAGATCAGTTTAAAAACGGCGATGGAGGGGCTTTGTCGCTTGTTGCAACCTCGCTTTCGGCAACTGTGGGAACAGGCTCAGTCGTTGGGGTTGCAACCGCCATCACATTGGGTGGCGCAGGCGCTGTCTTTTGGATGTGGATATCCGCATTTTTGGGAATGGCCGTTGCCTATGCCGAAGGGGTTTTAAGCATTAAATACCGCGAAAAGACCGCAGACGGCTTTAAAGGCGGAATGATGTTTGCCCTGTGTGACGGTTTGGGTGCAAAAAAGCTCGCTTTTTTATATGCCACGCTTGGCGCGCTTGCAGCCTTGGGAATGGGCTCGATGGCGCAAACAAATTCGTTTGCCGAAAGCCTTGGCTCCGGGCTTGATATAAGCCCGTGGATAAGCGCTGTTATATGCGCCTTGGCGGTTGCCCTTAGCCTTTTTGGAGGAGGGCGTGTCGCTCAAAAAATATGCACAGTTCTTTTGCCGATATTGGCGCTTGGCTTCACGGCATTGTCGCTTGGTGTGATCGCCTTGAATATAAAAAATATCCCTCGTGTTTTCCAAGAGATATTTTCTTCTGCATTCGGTGTTAGATCTATTCTCGGCGGAGCGGTGGGATATACTCTAAAGCAAGCTTTAACCGTTGGATTTAAGCGAGGGGTCTTTTCGAACGAGGCGGGTCTTGGCACAACGGCATCGGTCCACGCAAGTGCCTGCGGCGTCACCCCTCATCAGCAGGGGCTTTTAAATATGTTCGAGGTTATTGTGGACACGTTTTTGATCTGCACTCTTTCGGCGCTTGCAATTTTGTCAACAAATTCGCACATCTCGGGCGCTGACGGTGCCGAGCTTATTGCGTTGTCTTTCAAAACGGCATTCGGCAAAAGTGCCGAGATCTTGATAAGTCTAAGCATTGCGGGATTTGCCCTTGCAACAGCGATAGGCTGGTCGCAGATAGGAGCATCCTGCATGGAATACCTCACCCGCGGAAAATTTATGCGTCTTTACTATATTATATACATATTTTCATCGCTTATCGGTTGTTTGTTAAGTATGCAAAGCGTTTTTACCTTAAGCGACATTTTCAACGGACTTATGGTCATTCCTTGTATGACAGCGCTGTTGCTTTTGTCAAACGAGGTTATTAAAGCTTGCCCGTCGAGCCAAAGCCCTGCTCACCGCGCTCGGTTGAATCAATGGTGTCAACCTCGAAAACCTCGGGGAATATCACGGGAGTGATAACAAGCTGTGCGAATCTTTCCCCGGGCTGAAGAACGTAAGGCTCCGATCCGTGATTGATGATGGGAACCAAAATCTCTCCACGATAGTCAGAATCTATCACGCCCACTGAATTTGCAAGTGTGATGCCATATTTTCTTCCCATCGACGAGCGAATGATTACAAACATCACAACGTCCTCGCGCTCAGGCTCAAGCGCGATGCCGGTGGGCACGGTGAATATCTCGCCCACGCCGATGGTAACGGGCTTATCCAAACAGGCGTGAAGATCAAGCCCTGCCGCACCCTTTGTTTCACGCTTGGGAATTATAGCGTTTGGTTTTACCTTTTTTATTTTAAGTGTCATAATATCTCTCCAAAAAGGGCTTACTCAATCCCTCTGTAATAAAGTCCCTTTGTATACTCGCCCTTCGGTGTCTCGCAGTTATAATAGCTTAAAAGCACACGGGCTGCATCCTCTGGCGATTCGTTCGTGAAATAAAGCGTTGCAAAATCAAGGTTAAAGTCGTCCAAGCGGTTTGAAAGCTTCATCGTCTGTGAATTCAAAAGCTCATAATATCCCAAATTCTTGTGGCAAAGAACGGGGAACTTTGCTCCCGTGCGGTCGATAAGTTCATTGGTGCAATTTTTGCAGCCAACTTCAGCCGCGACCGGACAGTTAACTGTTAACATAAGCGGCAATTTGCCATATACGATAGCACCCGTGGGAACGGGCGAGGAAACATGCGACAGCTGACTAGCCTTAAGCTCGAAGGAGAGGGTAAGTTCTTTAATGCCATCCTCGGCATAAGCCATTGCAGCAAGCGAGTTTGTTATATTAAGCCCAAATCCGCCCAATGCGACAAGCTCTAAATCTTTGGCAATTTTAATATGTGCCATGTTAGTACATTCTATCGCCTTAAAGCCGAGAGATTTGGCGGTTTTAAGCGATTCGATAACTGATTTTTCGTTGAAAGTGAATCTTGGAAGCGACAAAACAGCTTTTTCGGTGGGATATCCGCCATCAATATAAGCTTTTGCCTCGTGAAGGGGGAGGATTATCTTTTCGACCAAGCTTAGATCCATCAGCGCAAGCTGAATGACCTTGTTCACCTGAACTCGAAGCGAGGGCACTTTTCTGATTCGAGATTTTGGCAAAAGCTTTGGAATCTCAAGCGAGTTAAACTTTTTGATCTTCGTTCTTTCTTCAATGCGCTTTTCATCAAGTGCCGAAACCGCCAATCTTCTAAGCTCGTTTAAAACCGAGGCGGGAATCATCAGCCCGCCCTCGATAAGAATCGAAACCGTTCCAAGCTCATAAACGGTGTCGCCAAGCTTGGAAAGCTGTTTGATAACAGCTTCCTTGTCGGTCGCGCGGTTGATTGCCTTCTGAACCTCGAGCGAATGAAGTGTAACCTCACGCTCGCCGTCTGCTGCAGTCATTCTGATGCCGTTTGCAAGAGTTGCAAAGAAATCGATATCAAGTGTGAACTTTTTGCGTTCACGGCGATAAAGCTCTCGAAGTTCGGGGAAAACGTCGTTTGCCGAGGTTACGTCCTCTTTAACTCTTGCGCCGAACATTTTTTCACCCAAGCGATGAGTTAAATAACCGTCGGTAAATCCGCTTCGAGAGAAAACGGCGCGCAAACGCTCGGTATTATATTCCTTGCCGTCAAGCGAGGAGCGCAAAGCGTCGGTTGCAGCGGCAACGTATTCGGGGCGCTTCATTCTGCCCTCTATCTTCAAAGAGGATACACCTGCTTCGCTTAATTTTTCGGCATACTGTGCATGCGACATATCCTTTAACGAAAGGGCATATTTGTCAACCGGTTTTAAATCAGATGAGAAAGGAAGTCTGCAAGCGCCGGCACAAAGCCCGCGGTTTGCCGAGCGCGAGCCTATCATCGCACTTAAATAGCACTGGCCCGAAACGCTCATGCAAAGAGCACCGTGAACAAAAGCCTCGATCTCAATTCCGAGCGAGCAAAGCTTTTCGATAATTTCCAAAGGAAGCTCACGCGCAACAACTGCGCGCGAAAATCCAAGCTCTTTTGCCTGCAAAATGCCCGATTCGGTGTGCAGTGTCATCTGCGTGGAAGCGTGAATGGGCATATCGGGACAACAGCCTTGAACGATCTTTCTTACAGCCGCATCCTGAATGATAAGCCCGTCAACTCCTGCTTCGCAAGCAAGCTGGATCTCAAGAGCGAGTCTTGGAAGCTCGTCGTCCATTATACAAGTATTTATTGCCTGATAAATCAAAACGCCGTACTTATGACAGTCGCGGACGGCTTGCTTAAGCTCGTCGGCGGTAAAGTTAACGGCGTTGTGTCTGGCAGAAAAATTCTTTGTGCCGACATAAACGGCATCAGCGCCTGTGCGCAAAGCGGCTGTTAAGGATTCATAGCCGCCGCAAGGCGAAAGAAGTTCTGTTTTCATAAATTTTTAGTTCCTATCAAAAAAGGTTTTTGTTATCAATGCGCGCTTCAAGCTCTTGAATTCTCTTCTTAAGAGTCTGAATCTCGCGCTTTGCGTTTTCATAGCTTGTCTGAGCCTTATCTGCAGAGGTTACGTATTCGCCAAGCTGAAGGCGGATATTATCAGCATTTGCGGTTGCCTTGTTGGCTTCATCCATAGAATCGAGAGCGCACAAGATCGCAACGTCGATACCGCTTAAGGTCTTCGAACTTGCAAGCATCGAGTTCATTCTTTGATCGAGCTTGTCTGCAAGCTCACGGGTATATTCGGGTGTATTATCTGTGCCCAAGGTGTATTCTCTGCCGATGATCCTGACTTTAACTCTGTTTTCCATGTTGTCCCTCCGATTGTATAAAATATATCATCTTAAGTATACAATAGTTTTCGACATATTTCAAGAGGGAGTTTTCGCTCAAATGGATTTTAGGAAACAAAAAAAGCAGCCAAAAGGCTGCTTTTTGCATTTATTCTTCAGTTACGATCTCGAAATATTCCTTAAGCTCGGTGCCAAACTCTTCGCTGACGTTAAAGTTACCGCGCTGGTCCCACTCGCCCGTTGGCATACGATAGGTGCAAGAGGAATTGGATGAATTCTCTACAAGATATTCCAAAGCCTCGCGCTTTTCTTTAAAGCCCTTCGAGGTTATGTCGGTGTCGGAATTATTGAATATCGTGTTGAATATGTTTTGCATATTCGAGATGATGTTGTCCTTATATGTATAGCACGCGCTGTTTATAAGCGAAGCGCTTATTTCGCCAACGATCTGTGCCGTCTGAGCATCGCCGCCTTCATATAAAGGATAATTGATGATCTTTATAATATCGTCGCCCCAGAGCGTTCTTGTTGCCTGACCATGGCTAAAGCTTGTAAGATCGCCGGTTTCTTCATCCTTATAATAAAGATCCTGCGGGAAAACGTAAGTACTGGTGCCGCCAAGATATTCGACCAAGCGGTTAAAGCCGTCGTTAGATATCTTGATATATTTATCAAAGGTGATGTTAAAGGCGTCTTCCACTGCGTTTTTAAGATAGGTGATGCCACCGTTTTCAAAGTGAGTGGCCAAGGTTTCGGTGGATGTGCCGACAACTGCAACCGTTTTAACGGATATGGGAACGAGCTTGATGCTTGCCTGATCGGGAAGGGTGCGGATCATAACAACGCCGTTAAGCTTTTCACCCTCGGCACTTACGAACAAAACGGTCTCGTTAAAGGCAGAATAATCAACCTCTGTGATAATTTCCTCGCCCTTGTTTTCGTTCTTTTGCTGTTCGCGCTCGCGCTCTTCGCGGGGCTGAGTTACAAACACGTCCAAAAGGACGACTGCCGCACTGCCGAAAACGACGAGGCAAACAAGCATGGTGACAACGTATACAAGCAAGACAGGTGCGCCCGATGCGTGCTTTTTAGACATGAGACATCTTCCTTTCGGTGTTTTTGTCGGTTAATCAAAAGAATTGCTGTTGCATTTTTTCTTCATCTGATGTATCATTATTAGAGATGATAGGCAGACTGCTTGTGTCCACGCTTTCGATCCTTAATCCTTTGCGCTTGGCATAGTTTATCGTCGCGGATGTGCCGCTGCGGTCTTCAAAGCAAAGGCTTATCAAAAGCGATGAATGATCGACCATGAAGTGATTACGCTCGTGATAGCAAGAGGGTGTATACTCCTCGTTAAGATAGATCATTTCGTCACAAAAGATCTCGAGATTGTGATATTTAAATTTATCCCCGGGTCTAAGGCGCTGCTTTTCGGTACGGTAAGGAGATACGCCTATCAAAACGATATCGCTTTTATCAGGGCTTGAGTTTCTAAGTCTTACAACGGAATAAGCGGCATAGGTATCAAACCCTCTCGCCATTCCGGTGATGAAAGTGCGATAGCCGTTATCATAAGCCTCACAGATCTTTTCATAAATAAGGTCCTTAAAATCGTTCTCTATAAAAATGCTTTTAAGGTTTATCGGGATCTTTTCGGGGCGATGGCCCGAAAAACAAGCTGTGGTTGCGGGATCGCTCAAAAATTCGGAGCGAAATTCATTTAATTTCAAAATAATAACCTCGTATGTAAGATATTAAACAACTACATTAAAAGAATAACACATTTAAGCATTTTTTTCAAGCGAAATGTTATAATGTAACTATATCGTAATCTATTTTTTGGGGAGGGTTAGCCCTTGGAAAGAAAAGAATTAAAGCGCGCTTGGGCGCAGATACATCTTTCAAGACTTAAAAATAACGCCAACAAGCTTAAAGGATTGTTGAAGGAACCGACAGAGCTTATGTGCGTGGTCAAGGCAAACTGCTATGGTCACGGCATTGAAAAGATAATCCCGTTTTTGCAGGATGAAGCAGGCATTGACTGGTTTGCGGTGTCAAATCTTGTCGAGGCGATCGAGCTTAGAGAGCTTGGCGCAACGGGCGAGATACTCATTTTGGGATATACTCCGCCCGAAAATGCCGCAGAATTGGTTGAATATGATATCATTCAAACTGTTACCGAGCTAAGCTATGCCGAAAAGCTTGCAAGAAACTGCCCGGTTAACGACTCTGTAAGGGTACATATAGCTTTTGACACCGGCATGACACGTCTTGGCATTGCAACCGCCGATATTTCAAAGGCTTGCGACGAGGCACAGGCGATAGTTGACCTTGAACGCATCGAGGTTGAGGGGATATTCACTCACCTAAGTGTTGCCGACAGCGATGAAGAGGGCGATCTTGAATACACCTCGTCACAGATAGACAGACTTATGGCTGTTAAGACCGAGCTTAACAAGCGCCTTATCATAACGAAATACGTTCACTTTATGAACTCGGCGGCACTTGCTTATCATAACGATAAACGAAGTGACCTTGCGCGTGTGGGAATCATGCTTTACGGCTTAAAGCCGAACGGCGAAAGAGAATTGCCGATCGAACTTGAACCCGTTATGGAGCTTAAAGCCTGCATTTCTCAGGTGAGGGATGTGCCCTCAGGCGTTGATATCAGCTATGGCAGAACTTATACTACCGAGAGCGATAGAAAGATCGCTGTTGTAACCATCGGCTATGCTGACGGATATCCAAGACTTTTGTCGGGGAGGGCAAGCGTTCTTATCAAGGGGCAGTTTGCGCCCATCGTTGGAAGAGTGTGCATGGATCAGCTTATGATCGACGTTAGCGACATAGAAGGTGTTTGCGAGGGTGACGTTGTAACCCTTATCGGACGTGACGGTGAAAACGAGATCACTGCCGACAGCCTTGCCTTGCTTTACGGCACCATCGGATATGAGATCGTGTGCGGAATTTCTCCCAGAGTTCCAAGAATTTTTGTGGATTCACATGATGGCGAGGCGTCTGCGAAGAGCGCGGCAGCGCCGCAGGTGCCGAGCGGGGTGGAAAACGCCGCAAAACGCTGAAAAATCAAGCATTTAAGGCACCTTTTTTGCAAAAAGCCCTTGCAATTTATGTTTTATGTGATATACTATATTAAAGAATACGTTTTATGAAAGGCTGGAATTAAAAACTCCCGCCTTTTGTGTTTGTATAGGAGGTTTTGTATGGAAAAATCAGCACCCAAGGGCAGAGCGATCGACATTGTGCGTGACCTTGCCGAGCCTTTGTGCGACGAACTCGGTCTTTTCCTGTGGGACGTAAGATTCGAGAAAGAGGGCGCAAACTGGTACTTAAGAATTTTCATCGACAAGGATGGCGGCATCGACATGGATGACTGCGAGGCTTTGCATCGCCCGCTTGAAAAGAAGATCGACGAGGTTGACCCTATCCCTCAGAGCTATATCTTCGAGGTTGGCTCTTGCGGCTTGGCTCGAGAGTTGAAAAGACCCGAACATTTCGAGGTTTGTATCGGTGACTCTATAAGGATCAGATTTATAAGACCTCGTGATGGCGAAAAGGAAATAATCCGCACACTTGCGGACTATGATAAAGAAGCAGACAAAAACATCATAACAGTTCAGGATGATGACGGAAACGAAGAAAAGATAAACCTTTCTGACACCGCATTCGTTAAGCTTTATGATGACGGCGACTTGTTCGCTTGATAAAACGTAAACAATAGGTTGAATATAGAAAGGAATGGTCAAAAAATCATGAACAAGGAATTGTTTGAAGCTTTAAAAGGCATTGAAGCAGGCAGCGGCATATCGGGCGAGGTTTTGATCGAAAAGATCAAGCAGGGAATTCTTAAAGCAGTTAAGAGAGATTATCCCGACACTGAAAACGTTAGAATCGACATCGACCCCGTTAAGCAGAAGTTTGAAATGTGCTTGCTTAAGCTCGTTGTTGACGGCGAGCCCGAGGATCCCGCAAACGAGATCAGTCTCGATCAGGCAAGAACATATATGAAGAAGATCGCAATCGGACAGATGTGCGAAATTCCTCTTTCTCCCGCAACATTCGGCAGAGTTGCCGCATCCAGCGCAAAGCAGTCTATTCGCTCTGACATTAAGCAGTTCGAGCGTGACAGACTTGTAAGCCAGTATCAGGACAAGGAACACGAGCTTGTATCCGCAACCGTTCAGAAGGTTGAGCCTGCAACAGGCAACGCGATCATCACCATTGACAGTGATGAGATCTACTTCCCCAGAAACGAACAGATCCCCGGCGAAGAGCTTCATGCCGGCGATATCATTAAGGTTTACGTTGTCGGCGTTGTGAATCCCGACAAGAAGCCCAGCGTTAAGGTTTCAAGAACCCATAGAGATTTCGTAAAGAGACTCTTTGAGATCGAGGTTCCTGAAATTTATGACGGAACAGTTGAAGTTAAGGCAATCTCCAGAGAAGCCGGAAGCCGCAGCAAGATCGCAGTTTTAAGCCACGACGAAAACGTTGACGCTATCGGCGCTTGCATCGGCCCGAAGCGTGCAAGAATCACTGCCATTGTTGAAGAGCTTGGCGGTGAAAAGATCGACCTTATTAAATACAGCGAGGATGATGCCGAATTCATCGCAAAGGCACTTGCTCCCGCTGAGGTTATTAACGTAACCCTTGCCGATGACGGCACAAGAAGCTGCACAGTTGTCGTTCCCGACAATCAGCTTTCACTTGCTATCGGCAACAGAGGACAGAATGCAAAGCTTGCAGCTCGTTTGACAGGCTACAAGATCGACATCGTTCCTCTTAACAAGGAGAACTGATATGCAAAAAAAGATCCCCATGCGCCAATGCCTTGGCTGCGGTGAGCCGAAGGAAAAACGCGATCTTATCCGCGTGGTAAGATCTCCCGAGGGCGAGCTTTCTATCGACCTTACGGGCAAAAAATCGGGCAGGGGAGCATATATATGCCGAAACGTTGAATGCTTTAAGAAAGCCAAAAAGGCACGCCGATTTGAAAAGAGCTTTCAGATGGCGATCCCCGAAGAGATCTATCTTAAGCTTGAGAATGAACTTGAAAGCGGGGTAGAGTGATATGGCTGATATTACAGGAACACTTACAATGTGCCGAAGAGCAGGCAAGCTCGTTCTTGGAATGGATGAGGTTAAAAACGCCTGCAAGGGCGGCCGTGCATTCGGAGTTTTGGCGGCAAGCGACATATCCCCAAAATCCCTTAAAGAAATTAAATATGTCTGCGCGATGGAGGGCGTTAAGCTTTATCATGCAGGAATGACCATGGATGAGATCGGAAGCTGTTTGGGCAAATGCTTTGGAATTGTGGCTGTGACCGATTCGGGATTTATGAAATCCATGGCAAAAAAACTAACTCAGATCGAGCTTGAAAAGCTTGATTATGAGTTTTGATCCCGACAATAAGGAGGAAAAATTGCCTATATGATTACAAAATATAAATTAAACGACTTGGCCAAGGACTTAAGAGTTAACCCTAACGACATTATCGAGGTTTTGGCACATGAATACGGAGCAAAGAAGACAGTTTCTTCTTTAAACCCCGAGGAAGTGAGCTATGTTTTGGACGTTTTGACATCCAAGCATCAGGTTGAAAGCTTTGACGCTTATTTTGCTGACAAGACTCCTTCGAAGAAGGAAGAACCCAAGGCAGAAAATAAGCCCGAAGTGAAGAAGGAAGCTCCTAAGACCGAGGTTAAGAAGGAAGCTCCCAAGCCTGAAGTTAAAAAGGAAGAGCCTAAGGCAGAACAGCCCAAGAAGGAAGCTCCCAAGCAGGAAAAGCCCAAGGCAGAGAATAAGCCTGCACCCAAGGCTGAACCCAAGCCTGAAGTGAAGAAGGAAGCTCCTAAGGCTGAAGCTAAGAAAGAAGAGCCCAAGGCAGAACAGCCCAAGAAGGAAGCTCCTAAGCCGGCTCCTGCGCCCAAGCGTGAGGAAAAGAAGAAGCCCGCTCAGAAGCAGGACAGAGGCGAGAGAACAAAGCTTGTTACAAATTCTTCGGGCAACGTTACATTCCAGCCTGCTGAAAAGAAGACTATCGTTGACACCAGAGGCAGCTATGTAAACATCGACAAATATAACGATAAATACGATAATCTTGCTGATTCGAAGAATAAGGGCAACGAAAACTATCAGAAGAAGCAGAAGCTTGTTCAGAAATCGAAGCAGCAGAAGAAGCAGCAGCTCTCTAACAAGAAGGAGACCGAGGCTGAAAAGCTTAAGCGTCTTGAGCTTGAGCGCGCAAGAAAGCAGCAGCTTAAGGTTATGATCCCTGACGAGATCGTTGTAAGCGAGCTTGCTACAAGACTTAAAGTAACCGCTACCGAGGTTATTAAGAAGCTTATGGGTCTTGGCGTGTTTGCTGCACTCACACAGACTATCGACTTTGATACTGCAGCACTTGTTGCTGAAGAGCTTGGTGCGAAGGTTGAAAAGGAAGTTGTTGTTACAATTGAAGAAAGACTTATCGTTGATGACGAAGACAAGGCAGAGGATCTTATCGAAAGAAGCCCCGTTGTCGTTGTTATGGGTCACGTTGACCACGGTAAGACATCACTTCTTGACAGGATCCGTCACGCAAACGTAACCTCTACCGAAGCAGGCGGTATCACTCAGCACATCGGTGCTTACAGAGTTACTGTTGACGGAAGAGAGATCACATTCCTTGATACTCCCGGTCACGAGGCTTTCACCGCTATGAGACTTAGAGGTGCAATGGTAACAGATATCGCAATTTTGGTCGTTGCGGCTGACGACGGTATCATGCCTCAGACAATTGAAGCTATCAACCACGCAAAGGCTGCAGGTGTTACCATCATCGTTGCTATCAACAAGATGGATAAGGAAACCGCTAACCCCGACAGAATCTTGCAGCAGTTAACAGAACACGAGCTTGTTGTTGAGCAGTGGGGCGGCGACGTTATCGCAGTTCCCGTTTCTGCAAAAACAGGCATGGGCATTGATGAGCTTTTGGAAAACGTATTGCTTGTTGCTGACATTAAGGAGCTTAAGGCTAATCCCAACCGTTTGGCAAAGGGCTCGGTAATCGAAGCAAGACTTGATAAGGGACGCGGACCTGTTGCTACCATCCTCGTTCAGAACGGTACACTTAAGTCGGGCGACGTTATCATCGCAGGTACTGCTGTTGGACGTGTAAGAACCATGACCGACGATAAGGGCAGACTTGTTAAGGAAGCAGGACCTTCTGTTCCTGTTGAGATCACCGGTCTTGCAGAGGTTCCTTCTGCAGGTGATATCTTTAATGCAGTTGCCGATGAAAAGCTTGCTCGTGAGCTTGTTGAACAGCGCAAGCACGAAGCTAAGGAAGAACAGTTCAAGCAGTATCAGAAGGTTACACTTGATAACCTCTTCAGCCAGATCTCCGAAGGCGAAATGAAGGAGCTTCCCATCATCGTTAAGGCTGACGTTCAGGGCTCGGTTGAAGCTGTTAAGCAGTCGTTAGAAAAGATCTCTAACGAAGAGGTCAGAGTTAAGGTTATTCACGGTGCTGTTGGTGCCGTTTCCGAATCTGACGTTATGCTTGCAGGCGCATCGAACGCTATCATCGTTGGATTTAACGTTCGACCTGACCCTGTTGCAAAGTCTGCAGCAGAGCGTGACGGCGTTGACATGAGAATGTATCGAGTTATTTACGACGCTATCGAAGAGATCGAGACCGCTATGAAGGGTATGCTCGCTCCCAAGTTCAAGGAAGTTGAAACTGCCCGTGTTGAGATCAGACAGGTTTATAAGATCTCGGGCGTTGGCTCGGTTGCAGGATGCTACGTTCAGGACGGTAAGATCTCCCGTAACGACTTGGTAAGAGTTGTTCGTGACGGTATCATCATCGCAGACGACAAGATGTCGAGCTTGAAGAGATTTAAGGATAATGTAAGAGAAGTTGCACAGGGCTTTGAGTGCGGTATCACACTTGAAAAGTTTAACGACTTTAAGGAAGGCGACGTCTTTGAAGCATACATCATGGACGAAGTTAAGCAGTAAAACAATAACCGATTTATTGAAAGGATTATTATATGGCTGATTTTAAGGTCGGACGCATGGCGTCGGATATTCAGCGCATTATCAGCACGAAAATGCGCGACTTAAAGGACCCGAGAATTAATTCAAGCATGCTCACCGTTATGAAATGCGACGTTTCGGGAGACAGATCGGTCTGCAGAGTTTACATCTCAAGTATCGAGGGTTATGAAAAAGCACGCGAGGCTGTTAAAGGCTTTGAAAGTGCAACAGGAATCTTCAGACGAGAGATATCAAACGTTTTGCACATTAAAAAGTGCCCCGAGCTTAGATTTATCGCAGATGACTCGACCGAATATTCACAGCGCATCTTTAAGGTTTTAAAAGAGCTTGACATTAAGCCCGATGAAGAAACCGAAGGCGACGAAGAATGAAGTCGGGTGTAATACTTGTTAACAAGCCCTCAGGGTTCACCTCGTTTGACGTTATTGCGAAGATGAGAGGGATCTTGAAGGAGCGCAGATTGGGTCATTCGGGAACGCTTGACCCGATGGCGACGGGCGTTTTGCCGGTGTTTGTGGGTAAAGCAACCAAGGCCTGCGACATTCTGCCTGAAAACGAAAAGTCATATCGTGCAGGGTTCGTTTTGGGATGCTCGACAGACACTCAGGACACCACGGGAGCTATCACCCAAAAAAGCGACAAAAGAGCAAGCAAAGAAGAAATTCTTTCGGCTTTGGAAGGCTTTAAGGGAAAGATAATGCAGCTTCCGCCGATGTATTCGGCAGTTCAGGTTAACGGCAAGCGACTTTATGACCTCGCCCGTCAGGGAATCGAGGTTGAAAGAACTCCCCGCGAGATCGAGGTATATGATATTAGACTCGAGGAGTTCGACGAAGAATCTCAATCGGGCAACCTGTTTATAAGCTGCTCGAAGGGGACGTATATAAGAACGATAATTCACGATTTGGGACTTAAGCTTGAAACCCTTGGCACAATGAGTGCTCTTGAAAGAACATCCTCGCAGGGGTTTAAGCTTGAGAACTGCTTAACTCTTGATGAGATTCAGGCTGTTGCCGATAACGGCAGGCTTGATGACATCGTTAAGCCTATCGATGAATGTTTTAAAGAATATCCCGAAATAAGACTTAGCGAAAAGCAAGCAAAGATGTATCAAAACGGCATCAAGCTTGACGCAAACAAGGTTTCGGACGCAAAGGGAATGGGAATCTACCGAATTTACGGCACGGATTTTTTGGGACTTTGCGAGATAAAAGAGGGCGAGGATATAATCAGAGTATATAAAAACTTCTGGTGAGGCTTTTATATTGGAGAAAGGCTGGGTGACAATGGCTAAAGCAGTGCTTTTGGGAGTGTTTGACGGTGTTCATTTGGGACATTTGGCAACACTTAAGGCTCTTTGCGATACGGGTGCGCAAACAAAATGCGTTTATACCTTTAATTCCGAGAGCGTTACAACAAAAGGACAGCGCAAGCTGTTGTCGACCGAGGCTGAAAAACGCGAGCTTTTGCTTGCAGGCGGAGCTGACGAAGTCATCTCGGTGGATTTTGCCGACGTTAAAAACATGACCGCCGAGGAGTTCTTTGAAGAGATTTTGATTGAAAACCTTAAGGCAGACGTTATCGTTTGCGGAGAGGATTTCAGGTTCGGCAAGGGCGCAAGTGCAGGGTCTTTGGATATGCAAAAGATGTGCGCCAATAAAGGCATCGGCTTTTGCGAGGTTAAAACTCTTGTTATCGGCAGCGAGCCTGTCAGCACAACACGCATAAGAGGGCTTATCGAAAGCGGCGAGATTCATAACGCCGGCAAGCTTTTGGGCAGACCTTACAGCCTTTCAGGCAAGGTCGTTCATGGCAATCACATCGGCACACAGCTTGGCATTAAAACGCTTAATATGATTCCCGACGGTATTAAAGTCCTTCCCAAAAGCGGAGTTTATTCTACAAGATGTATAATTGACGGCAAATTATACAAAAGTGTGACAGATATCGGCACAAAACCAACGGTATCGGGCACAAACGACATAATAATCGAGACTCATGTTTTCGATTTTGATGCCGACGTATACGGCAAGTCCGTGCGTGTGGAATTTTTGGAATATTATCGGAGTGAGCAAAAATTCGATACGCTCGGTCAGCTTAAACAAACAATTTTAAATGATATAAAAAGACGAAAGGAAAGTGATTTATAATGGAGATCAGAACCAGATTTGCACCCTCACCCACGGGATATATGCACATCGGTAACTTAAGAACCGCACTTTATACCTATTTGATCGCTAAAAAGGGCAACGGTAAATTCATTTTAAGAATTGAAGATACCGACCAGGAAAGATACGTTGAGGGTGCTGTTGATATCATCTATCGCACACTTAGAACAGTTGGCCTTAACTGGGACGAAGGACCCGACGTTGGCGGCCCTGTTGGACCTTACATTCAGTCTGAAAGAATGGGACTTTTCAAGCAGTATGCTGAAGAGCTTGTTGCAAAGGGCGAAGCTTATTACTGCTTCTGCGACAAGGACAGACTTACCGAGCTTAAGGCTGTTCAGGAAGCAAGCGGCGTTAACCCCATGTATGACAGACATTGCCGCAACCTCTCTAAAGAAGAGATCGATGAAAAGCTTAAGGCAGGTATTCCTTACGTAATCCGTCAGAAGATCCCCGAAAGCGGCACCACCACCTTCCACGACGAGCTTTACGGCGACATCACCGTTGACAACTCGACCTTGGACGACCAGATCTTGCTTAAGACTGACGGCATGCCCACCTATAACTTTGCTAACGTTGTTGACGACCATCTTATGGGCATCACCCACGTTGTAAGAGGTAATGAATATTTGGCATCTGCTCCTAAATACAATCTTTTGTATCAGGCATTTGGTTGGGAGGTTCCCACCTATATCCACGTTGAGCACATTATGAAGGACAAGCACAACAAGCTTTCCAAGAGAAATGGCGACGCAAGCTTTGAAGACTTGATGGCAAAGGGATACCTTTCTGAAGCAGTTATTAACTATATCGCACTTTTGGGCTGGGCCCCCAAGGGTGAAAGAGAGATCTTCACTTTGGAAGAGCTTATTGAAGAGTTCGACATTAACGGACTTTCAAAGTCTCCCGCAATCTTCGATCCCTTAAAGCTTAAGGCTATCAACGGCGAATATATCAGAAAGCTCACCCCTGAAAAGTTCTTTGAATATGCACGTCCTTATATCGAAGAAACAGTTAAGAGAACCGACGTTGATCTTGCAAAGATCTCGGCACTCCTTCAGAACAGAACTGAAGTTTTTGCTGACATTCCCGAGCAGGTTGATTTTATCGACGAAATGCCCGATTACGATTTGGCTCTTTATGAAAACAAGAAGATGAAGACCAATGCTGACACCGCTTTGGTTGCACTTGAAGCTTCGCTTCCTGTTTTAGAGGCTATTGACGAAGAATCTTGGAACTTTGAAACCATTCACGACAAGCTCTTCGAGCTTATTGCTTCTATGGAAGTTAAGAACGGCTTTATCTTGTGGCCTGTTCGTGTTGCGATCAGCGGCAAGCAGTTCACTCCCGGCGGTGCATTCGAAATTGCAGAGATCATCGGCAAGGCTGACACTATTGCAAGAATGAAGCGCTCGCTTGAAATGCTTAATAATCGCTAAAGTTAACTTGTCTTACACGCAGGTTTCACATCAATAATGTATACTTGCGTGTAAGCTAAACCTTATGAAAGGGTGAAAAAATTGATAGAGGTAAAAAACCTTGTTAAAAATTACGGCGACAAGCTTGCCGTTAACAACATCAGCTTTAAAGCTAACGATGGCGAGATATTGGGCTTCTTGGGACCCAACGGTGCCGGTAAGTCCACCACGATGAACATCCTCACCGGCTATCTTTCCTCGACAAGCGGCGAAGCAAAGATAAATGGCATTGATATATTAGAGGATCCTATCGGTGCGAAGAAGCAGATTGGCTATTTGCCCGAATTCCCTCCTTTATATATGGACATGACCGTTAAGGAATATTTATACTTTATTTATGACCTTAAGGGTTGCAAGCTTCCCAGAAACACTCATTTAAAGGAAATCTGCGAGCTTGTTAAGATAACAGACGTATATAACAGAATCATCAAGAACTTGTCAAAAGGTTACCGTCAGCGTGTGGGCTTGGCTCAGGCACTTGTTGGCAACCCGAACGTACTTATCTTGGACGAACCCACCGTTGGTCTTGACCCGAAGCAGATCATCGAAATAAGAACACTTATCAAAAAGCTTGGCAAAAACCACACCGTTATTTTGTCCTCGCACATTTTGTCAGAGGTTCAGGCGGTTTGCGACAGGATCGTTGTTATCAATCAGGGCAAGATCGTTGCCGACGACACTGCTGACAACCTTTCCAAAACCCTTACTGCTGACCATAAGCTTATCGCACGTATCGACGGCCCCCGTGAAGAAGTTATGAAGATAATTCAGACTATTCCCGGCGTTGTAACGGTTTTGGCAGATATGCAGCGCGAAAAGGGTGTTTGGGAATATAACATCGAAGCTATTGAGGGTACAGACATAAGACGCGACCTGTTTAAGCGTTTGGCATCGCGTAACTGGTACTTAATGGGACTTAGATCGAGCGAGCTTTCTTTGGAAGACATCTTCTTAAAGCTTACAATCGGCGAAAACGTTTCCGAGTTCCTTAATACAAAGGCAGAAAGCCTTGATGAAGAAAGCGAGGGTGATAAGTAATGAGAGCAATTTTTCAGCGCGAGGTAAGCTCGTATTTTAACTCCCTCATCGGATACATCTTCTTAACCGCTTTCTTTGCAGCATCCGGTGTTTTATACAGTATTACATCACTTCAATACGGTTCGACCGACATGACTTCGATGTATGGAATGCTGTTCTTGGTTTTGCTCGTTCTCATTCCTGTTTTAACGATGAGAACCTTATCTGAAGATAAGCGTCAGAAAACCGATCAGTGCTTGCTTACAGCACCCATAAGCCTTACGTCTTTGGTTGTTGGCAAGTTCTTGGCTGCTCTTTTGATCTATTCTATCGGTGTTTGCATGACACTTGTATATGCAGTTGTAACCTCGTTCTTCGGAGCTGTTTCCTGGTTAGAGATTTTGGGCAACGTTGTTGGACTTTTGCTCGTTGGTATGGCATATATCGCTGTTGGCGTGCTTATCTCCTCTCTTACAGAAAACCAGGTAATTGCGGCTGTCGGCGGATTTGCTTGCATGCTCGCTCTTTACCTCATCTCCTCGATCGCGGCAATCATCCCCATCGAGTGGATCGCAAAGATCTTTACCGAGCTTTCCTTCTCGGATAGATATTACACATTCACCTATGGCATATTCGACTTCTCGAACGTGTTGTTCTTCATCAGCGCAACGGTTATCTTCTTGTTCTTAACGATAAGAGTGCTCGAGCGCAGAAGATGGTCTTAAGCTTTTAAGCAGAAAGGATTGTTAACATGAATATTAAATCTTTGGCTTTAAAGCTTTTTGGTAAGGACGGTAAGGTTAACAAGCGCGCTTTAAAATATGGCTCGTTTGCAACCGCTTTAACAGCACTCTTTATTGCAGCAGTTGTTCTTTTAAACGTTGTTGCAACCATGATGTTCGACCGTTTCCCCATCACTCTTGACCTTACAAGCGAGCAGATCTATTCTGTTTCGCAGGAGACTATTGATTACATCTCCACTATCGACGTTCCCGTTGAGATCACCGTTATGGCGACCGACGATGAATATCGCGCAATAAGTGACTATACTGTTCAGACAGCAGAAATTTTGAAGAAATATGAACAGCACAACCCCAACATTTCGGTAAGCTTTAAGGATCTTCTTTCAAACCCCGACTTTGTTGCGAATTACGATCACGATCTTGAGCAGGGCGACATTATAGTTGAGCTTGCAGGATCTGACCATCAGAGAGTTAAGGTTGTTTCTCTTACAGACATCATTAACGTTGCTGAGGATTATGCAACGACCTTGGTGCAGTATGAAGAATACTATGGCAGCGCATACACTCACTCCATTTTTATTGAGAATCAGGCAGTTACTTCTTCAAATGCAGAGCAGGCTCTTACATCCGCTCTTATGGCTGTAACCGACGCTAACCCCGTTACCGTTGCAGTTTTAAGCATCACCGGCGGCAACGAATCTGACGTTTCGGGACTTACCGATCTTTTGGACAAGAACGGTTATGTTATCACAAGCCTTAACATTCAAAAAGAGGAGCTTACTGATGATATAGACCTTATCATCATTCCTGCTCCCAAGATCGACTATACCACTGCCGAGACTGAAAAGATCACAACCTGGCTTACAAACGGCGGCCAGCTTGAAAAGCACATGATCTATATCGGTTCTCCCGAGCAGCCCAAAACCCCGAATCTTGACTCTTTGCTTTATAAATACGGCATCACCGTTGAATATAAGGTTATTTATGAGACCGATACTTCAAGATATTCGGGCTATCAAAACTATACCTTGCAGACTATTGCCACCGAAAACTATATGGATGACGTTGCAAACCAATATCTTCCCGTATATGTTCCTAACTCGCGTGCGATCTCGACAAGATTTGAAACCGGTGACGGTTATAACTCCTGCGAGACTTTGGTTGCATCCTCTGCAGGCGCAGTTTTAAAGGATATGTTCGTGATCGATGATTCCTGGAAGGCAGAGGATGTTGCAGAAAAGAATGCTTACACTTCTGTTGCATTCGCATCCTTCAAGGCTCTTCATCAGGACACTCATATTTCAACCTATAACTATATCATTGCTCTCGGCTCTGACCTTATCGTTGACCCGACACTTATGGCTGCCGCACAGTATAATAACGGCGACTTCCTTTTGAGCACGATCAACGAGATCACCGGAAAGACCGAAGGTATCACCATCATCTCGAAGGTTATAACTTCGAATAGCTTTGATATCACTCAGCAAACCATCAACACCTTAACACTTATATTTGCCGGAATTATCCCTGTTGCAATATTCGCTGTTGGCGTCGTCATTTGGGTTAGAAGGAGACACAGATAATGAGCAAATCAACAAAAAATCTTCTTGTAATCGGAATTTTCGTTGTCTGCATGGTCTTGGTTTTGCTTGTTCTTGTCCTTACTGCTCCCAAGGAGCAGGAGGATGAGGTCATTGTTGACAACACCATCTCTCTTGTTGCATACGACCGAGACAGAATCGATTCGTTTAAAATATCGAACGAGTCGGGAGAATATACCATTAGACAGACCGCAAAAAGCTGGAACGTAGACGAGCTTGATGGTCTTAGCCTTTCGACCACCATTATGGGCGCCGCAGGCAACTGTATCTCGACCGTGACCGGTCAGCAGCTTGTTGAAGAAAACGCAAGCGATCTTGCAAAATACGGCCTTGCCGAGAATGACTTTGCTTCAAAGGTTGACGTTACCCTTAAGGATGGCACCGAATACACAGTTTATTTCGGTGTTGAAACCCCCGACGGTGACCATTTATATGTCAGAATGGGCGATTCGAAGGATGTTTACACCGTTTTGGCCAACTCCTCGAGATACTTTGGCTATGCTAAAGAGGAGTATATAAGCATCTCCATCCTTCCCGAGCTTACCATTAACAACGTAGCTCCCACGATCGACCTTATGACCATCACCAGAAAAGACCTTGATTATGACATCGTCTTCGAGGATGACACCAAGAACTATGCAACCGACGATATCTCTATGGCTTCATCGCAGGTTATGATCTCGCCCGTTTATGCATATCTTGACATTACAAACTCGAACGACATTATCTATGGCTTGTGGGGACTTAATGCCGTTCAGGCAGAGGTTGCATTCCCGACAGAAGAGGACATGGCGGAATATGGACTTGATGATCCGTTCTGCACCGTTAATTTGAGCGCAGAGCTTCAGAGCTATGTTCTTCACATCGGCAACGTTGCTGCATATGAGCTTGATGAAAACGGCAACAACACCACCACTCCCGCTTATTATTATGGTTATTTCGAGGGTAAGGATACCATCTATTTGTTCTCTGCTGCAAATCTTCCCTGGGCATCCTTCATGCCTGTTGACGTTTTGTCGACAATGATGACCTCGAACTATATCTATGCTCTTGATTATGTTGATGTAAGCATCACAGACGCCGAGACCGAGCACAAGTATTACTTTGATGTCGATGCCAGCGTTGACGAAGCAACTCTTTCGGGAACTCTTAACGGCAACCCGTTCGATGCTGAGACATTTAAGATATTGTATCAGTTCATGCTTAAGTGTCCTATCGACGAGCTTTGCTTGGAAGAGCCCGCAGAGGATGCAAAGCTTATTGCAAGAATTGATTTCAGACGTGCAGACGGCGATGGCGACGTTTTGGAATTCTATGACGACACCACAAACCGCGTTATAATCAAGCTTAACGGATACACCTCGTTCAGACAGCCCAAGAGCTATTTGGATGTTTTGCTTGATAACATTCAGATATTCGAAAACGGCGGCAGCGGTGACGATTTGCAAGAGGTTTGGTAATATTTTAATTGGCTTTGCCAATTAAAAAAATACTGCCAAGAGCCGATATCACACAAAACAGACTCCCGTAAAGAAAAGGAGAGAAGTTATGGCTAATTATTTCAGATTTAAAGGCTTTCCCCTTATAAGAAAGGGCAACGAGCTTTATTACGGAAGCATGGGCGACAACGAGGTTGTAATGCTTCAAATTGCCGGCAAGAAAAAGGTTGGCAACGTTGACGTTTCCACAAAGGTGCGTCTTTACAGAATGCTCACCGATGAATCGGTGCCTGTAATGCAGCGCATCACAAAAACCGCTGAGAAGCCCAGTCTTTACGAGGCATTAGACCTTGCTTATGACTGGTTGAAGAAAGCAAACTGATATAAAAACACAACGAGCGCCTTGGCCCAAAAAAGCCAAAGCGCTCGTTTTTTAAGCCGCCGAGTGAGGAAAAATCCATGCTCGGCGGCTTTTATTTAGGTTTTTGATTGTTGAAAACTTTTTGATTACAGAGGGTAATTTAACAAAAATCGTTGAAAATGTTGTTGAAAGTGTTAAGAACCCTCTTGTTTAGGGGGTGTTTTTAGCCTGCTAAACCCAAGTTTTCAACAAATGTCTCAAAACTTGAAAAATGTGTCGAAATATAAATTACAGTCGGTAATTTATTATCCCAAGGTTACTACAACGTCGTGCTCGGTTCCTGCTTCGAAAACGGGAAGCACGTTACCCGACATCTTAACACCGTCGCAGATTATCGACTTAACGCCCTTGCAAACATTCTCGGGATTTTCAACACGGATGTTATAGCGGCATCCACGGAAGAGACGAGAAATGCTATAGTTGTTCCATTCGGAAGGAATGGAAGGATCGATCTTAAGACCCTCGTAATCAGGCTGAACGCCTAAGATATACTGAGAAACTGCAACAAAGTTCCAAGCGGCAGTACCTGTCAGCCAGCTGTTCTTTGCCTGGCCGAAGTGGCGTGCATCCTTACCTGCGATCATCTGAGCGTAAACGTAAGGCTCGGTCTTGTGTACGTCGGAGATATCCTCTCTGAAAGCGGGAGCGATCTTAGAGTAATATTCAAATGCTCTGTCACCGTGGCCAACAAAAGCTTCGGCGCAGATTATCCAAGCATTGTTGTGGCAGAAGATACCTGCGTTTTCTTTGTATCCGCCGGGATAGGTGGAGATTTCGCCGTATTCAGGGAAATACTTAGTGAAGCAGGGGTTATTAAGAACCAAGCCATGCTCGCAAGCAAGATATTTGTTAACGCTTTCAAGCGCTCTTATATCCTTGCCCGATTCGTGTCCAAGTCCTGAAAGAACTGCAAATCCCTGAGGTTCGATGAATATCTTACCTTCTTCACATTCGTTAGAGCCAACCTTTCTGCCAAAGTCGTCATATGCACGCAAGAACCATTCGCCGTCATAACCGTCGCGCATAACAGCGTCAGCCATTTTCTTAATAGCTTCTTCTGCGGCCTTAGCGTCATCTTCAAGGCCCTTATAGCGGCAAAGCTTGACGTATTCGGGAACGATAAATGTGAACATACAAGCAACCATTACGGATTCGGCAACCTTGCCGTCCTTAGAAGTTGTTGTCTGGAAGCTTTCACCGGGAGTGTAAGAGAAGCAGTTAAGGTTTAAGCAGTCGTTCCAGTCGGCACGCATGATAAGAGGCAAGCCATGAGGGCCAAGGTTTGAAGCAACACGCTCGAAGCTCTTTTTAAGGTGGTGCATCATCGGCTGTGCAAGCTCGATATTGTTATCATAAGGAACCATTTCGTCCAAAATTGCGAAGTCGCCTGTTTCCTTGATATACTGTGCAACGGAAAGGATCATCCAAAGCGGATCGTCCGAGAAGTTCGAGCCGATATCCATATTGCCCTTCTTTGTAAGGGGCTGATACTGGTGATAGCAATTGCCGTCAGGGAGCTGGGTGGAAGCAAGGTCGATAATACGCTCTCTTGCTCTGTCGGGGATCTGGTGAACGAAGCCAAGGATATCCTGGTTAGAATCTCTGAAGCCCATGCCTCTGCCGATACCGCTTTCGAAATAAGAAGCGGAACGGGACATATTAAAGGTTACCATGCACTGATACTGGTTCCAGATGTTAACCATGCGGTTAAGCTTAACGTCGGGAGAGTCAACGCTATACTGCGACAAAAGCGATACCCAATATGCCTTAAGCTCGCAAAGTGCAGCCTCAGCCTTTTCGGGAGTGTCCATTCTTGCGATAAGCTCATGTGCGCGGGTCTTGTTGATTCCGCCTTCGGCTGTGAACTTTTCTTCATAGGGATTTTCAACATAGCCAAGGACGAATACAAGCTCTTTCACCTCGCTTGCATCAAGAGAAAGGCTGATTCTGTGAGATGCGATGGGTGACCAACCAAGAGCGTTCGAGTTTTTGGAAGCATCCTCGAAAACAACGTCGGGCTTATCAAAGCCGTTATAAAGGCCCAAGAACGAGTCGCGGTCGGTATCATAACCCGAAATTTCGGTATTTGCATGGAAGAATGCAAAATGATCGCGGCGCTCTTTATATTCGGTCTTATGATAGATGGTAGAACCGTCAACCTCAACCTCACCGGTGGAGAAGTTGCGCTGGAAGTTTGTCGAGTCGTCATTAGCGTCCCACAAGCACCATTCGATCAAAGAATAAAGGTTAAAATCTTTCTTTGCATCAGATTTATTAGTGATCTTGACCTTGTGAACTTCGCCGTTAAAGTTCATCGGAACGAAATATGTAGTCTGCATTTCGATGCCGTTCTTTTCACCGGTAACAACGGTGTATCCCATGCCGTGACGGCAGGTGTAAGCATCCAAATCCTCTTTAACAGGGCTCCACGAGGGGCTCCATACAGTGCCGCCGTCGTTAATATAGTAATACTTGCCGCCCATGTCAATAGGAGCGCTGTTATAACGATAGCGGGTGATGCGGCGAAGGCGTGCATCTCTAAAGAAGGAGTATCCGCCTGCGGTGTTCGAGATCAGCGAGAAGAAAGCCTCGTTTCCAAGATAGTTTATCCAGGGATAAGGTGTCTTGGGCTGGGTGATGACATACTCGCGATTAAGGTCGTCAAAATAGCCGAATTTCATGTTTTACATCCTTTCAATTGAAAAATATTAAACTACACAACAATTATACAGTTTTGAAAAAGATTTGTCTATAATATTTTCATCATTTTAAAAACTTGTGTATATTTGACCAAAAACTTGGCAACACTATCGTCAAACTGATATAAAAGGAGATTGATTTATATGAAGTTTCTTGATAGAATCGCGCTGTTTTTGCTGATCGTTGGAGGAGTTAACTGGGGCCTTGTTGGTATTTTCAATTTTGACCTTGTGGCATACCTCTTTGGAGGCTCGGCGTCGATCATCTCTAGGATCTTGTATGTTGTGATTGCGATCTGTGCTGTTTGGTGCGTTTCGCTTTATTTCAGAAACACAAGACTTATCGAAGAGATGTAAAAAACAGCACCCGAAAGGGTGCTGTTTTATCTTGGTCTACCTAGCGAGAATCTGAACTCAAGAGCCAAGCCCTTTGGGCTTGCTCTTACGATTCCGCATACAGATTGCGACTTTTTCAACTTCTTTTACAGTCAAAGATTTAGCCGCTTTTTTATTTTGCATTGCGCAATCTACTGTGACTTCTCGCGTCCGCCAAATAGACCAAAACAAAAGAGCCCTAACGGGCCCTTTGTCTTGGCCTACCTAGCGAGAATCGAACTCACATCACCACAGTCGGAGTGTGGTATTTTATCCATTAAACTATAGGTAGGTTAAAAATGCGGCAGTTTCCTGCCGCATATTTGTTTTATCTAAGTTTTGCGCCTGCGGGAACATCGTCGGGAAGGAAGACGACCTTAGCTGAGCCATCAGGCATATCTGCAGCGCAGATCATTCCCTGAGATTCAACTCCGCAAAGCTTTGCAGGCTTCAAGTTTGCAACAACGATAACGGTCTTTCCGATAAGGTCCTCGGGAGAGTACCACTGTGCAATTCCCGAAACGACCTGACGAGTGCCCATGCCGTCATCAAGCTGTAATTTCAAAAGCTTCTTTGCCTTGGGGAGCTTTTCGCAAGCGATGACCTTTGCAGCACGCAAATCGGTTGCGGCAAAAGCATCGATAGTGATCTCTTCGTTCAAAGGCTCGGGCTTGAAGGCGTTCTTTGCAGCCTCAGCCTCGGCAGCTAAGCGAACAGCTTCCATTTCCTTGTTAAGCTCATCCAAAAGCTTGGCAGAATCAATTCGAGCGAACAAAGGCTCGGCAGCTCCAACCTTGGTGCCTGCGCAGTATCCGCCGAAAGCAACCAAAGTGTCGAATCCGCACAGATCGGTGTTGATCTGCTTAAGGATCTTTTCAGAAGTCTGGGGCATGAAGGGATAAATGAGAATGCCGATGAAACGAATAGCCTCGACAAGTTCATACATAACTGTTCCCAAGCGTTCCTTTAATTCTTCGTCCTTAGCAAGAGACCAAGGAGCTGTCTCGTCGATATACTTGTTAGCACGGCGAGCAAGAGTCATCACGCAGTTAACAGCGTCAGCAAGCTTGAAAGCATCAAAGTGCTTGCCGATGTTTGCAGCAGCTTCAAGAGCCTTTGCTTCAAGGTCTAAATCAACCTCGATCTTATTCTTTGGCATGGGAACAACGCCGTCGAAATATTTATTCACCATTGCAACGGTGCGGTTAACAAGGTTACCCAAGGTGTTTGCAAGATCAGAATTATATCTATCGATAACGGTTTCGTATTTGATAGAACCGTCAGCCGCGAAGGGCATTTCAGCAAGCATGTAATAACGTGTAGCGTCAACGCCGAATCTTCCAACGATATCGTCAGCATAAATAACGTTGCCGACAGACTTGGACATCTTATCTGTTCCGAACAAAAGCCAAGGATGAGCAAAGATCTTCTTGGGAAGAGTAAGTCCCAAAGCCATAAGCTCGATTATCCAATATATCGAATGGAATCTTAAGATATCCTTGCCGATAACGTGAGTGCAGTTCTGCCAATAGTGGTTATACATCTCGCTTGGGTTGTCAAGGTCAAATCCAAGACCGGAGATATAGTTTGAAAGAGCATCAAGCCAAACGTATACAACGTGCTTTTCGTCGAAATCAACGGGGATGCCCCACTTGAAAGAAGAACGGCTTACGCAAAGGTCCTGAAGGCCGGGCTTGATGAAGTTGTTCACCATTTCTTTCTTTCTTGATTCGGGCTGAATGAAGTCGGGGTTCTCTTCCAAGAACTTTTCAAGCTGTGCCTGATATTTTGTAAGCTTAAGGAAATATGCTTCTTCCTTGGTACGGTTAACTTCTCTTCCGCAGTCGGGGCATTTGCCGTCAACAAGCTGAGTTTCTGTGAAGAAGCTCTCGCAGGGGGTGCAATACCAACCCTCGTATTCGGACTTATAGATATCGCCCTGATCGTAGAGTCTCTTGAAGATCTTCTGAACGCACTTTTCGTGATCGGGATCGGTGGTGCGGATAAATCTGTTATAGGAAACGTTCAAAAGGTCGCAGATATCTTTGATCTGGCCTGCAATAATGTCAACGTGCTGCTTGGGGGTGATGCCTGCTGCGTTTGCAAGCTCTTCGATCTTTTGGCCGTGTTCGTCAGTACCTGTAAGGAAGAAAACATCATAGCCCTGCATTCGCCTGAACCTCGCAATTGCGTCGGCGCAGACAACATCATAAGTATTGCCGATATGAGGCTTTTTGGATGTGTAAGCAATCGCCGTTGTTATAAGGTATGGCTTCTTGTCCATAACTGTTCCTCCTTTAAAATCAATAATTTTGGGGATGAATTTTTACATCCGTACCAAATAATTATATAAACATTTGTTAAAGTTGTCAAGTGGGAGGGGGAAGGTATCCTATTTTCCGAGTGGTGTTTTATAAAGCAAAACCCACCGATTTCTCGGTGGGATTATTCATTTGCAATATATTCAATAATATCAGAAACCTCGCACTTTAGTATCTTGCATAAGTCGTCAAGTTTAGTCGTGGTGATGCCTTTGCCTTTTTTGATGCGGTCAATAGTGGCACTGCTGATGTTATGCTTTGTTATCAATGCATATGTAGAAACATTTCGGTTTTTAAGAGTCTCCCAAAACGGACGATAACTTATCAACAGTATCACCACCTTTTGCTGTTATATTATTAGCATAAAGGCGAATCATATTCTTGACAATAGTCATAATTGTGACTATAATTATGACCGTGATGCTTAGTTACGGAGTGTGATATTTATGAAGACTGCTATTGTTGGTTCGCGCAATATTATTTTTGAAAATCTTGAAGAGTTTCTGCCACATGGAACAACCGAAATAATCAGCGGCGGTGCTAAAGGCATTGACACCTGCGCTGAAGAGCTTGGAAAACGTCTCGGCTTGAAAGTAACTGTAATCCGCCCTGACTATCAAAGATACGGCAGGTCAGCTCCGCTTAGGAGAAACAATATTATCATCGAAGAAGCTGATATGATTTTAGCTGTTTGGGACGGCGAATCAAAAGGAACGAAATATGTGATAGATAAATGCACAAAGCTTGGCAAACCGCTAATCATAAAGATGATGTGATATAAACAACCCCACCGATTTTTCGATGGGGATTTTTATAGCAAAATAAAAGGGGAACCCGCTCGGGGTTCCCCTTAAAAGATTATTTATTTATGCTCTGGGGTCATCCTTAATTCCACGCTTAACATAAGTTGTGTGGAGAAGTTCATGAGCCTTGTGAGAGCCGGGCTCGCCAAGGAAGGTCTTGTAGAGTTCCTGGATAGCAGGGTTCTCGTGAGACTTTCTAACGGGAGCGTTCTTGTCGATGTTGTAAAGAACGGATGCACGAAGTGCCTTAATGTCGGTTGTGTTGTGAACATAACCGGGCTGCTGAGGCTGTCCGCCGCCGTTTACACAGCCGCCGGGGCATCCCATGATCTCGATGAAGTGATATTCAGCTTCACCTGCAACGATCTTGTTAAGAAGCTCTCTAGCGTTAGCAAGGCCGGAAACAACAGCAACCTTAACTGTCATGCCAGCAACTTCATAAGTCTTTTCCTTGATACCCTTGGTTCCTCTAACGTCAGCAAAGTCAACGTTGGGGAGGTTTTCGCCTGTAAGGGTTTCAACAGCAGTTCTAAGAGCTGCTTCCATAACACCGCCGGTAGCACCGAAGATAACGCCTGCGCCTGTGTAGAGGCCCAAAGGTGCGTCGAATTCTTCGTCGGGAAGAGCTGTGAACTGGATGCCTGCACGGTCGATCATTCTTGCAAGCTCACGGGTTGTGATTGCATAGTCAACGTCGGGAACGCCAGCGCCGCATTCGTCATCTCTGCCGATCTCGAACTTCTTAGCTGTACAAGGCATTACGGATACAACAACGATATCCTTAGGATCCCAGCCCATCTTTTCAGCATAGTAGCTCTTTGCGATTGCGCCGAACATCTGCTGAGGAGACTTGCAGCTGGAGAGGTTTTCTGTAAGCTCAGGGAAGTAGTGCTCGCAGTACTTAACCCATCCGGGAGAGCAAGAGGTGATCAAAGGAAGCTTGCCGCCGTTCTTAACTCTGTCAAGGAATTCGTGTGCTTCTTCTAAAATAGTAAGGTCAGCAGCGAAGTTGGTGTCGAATACCTTTTCAAAGCCAAGTCTTCTAAGAGCAGCAACCATCTTGCCTTCAACGTCGGTGCCGATAGCAAGACCGAATTCTTCGCCCAAAGCAGCTCTTACTGCAGGAGCAGTTTCAACGATAACGTGCTTGGTGTTGTCAGCCAAAACAGCGAATACGTCGGTGGTGTTGTCCTTTTCAGCCAAAGCGCCGGTGGGGCAAACAGCGATACACTGACCGCAAGATACGCAGGAAGTGTCGCCAAGGCCAAGATCAAATGCAGAACCGATGTGGGTCTTGAATCCTCTCTCGTTAGCGCCGATTACACCAATGCCCTGAGTCTTTTCGCAGACAGCGGTGCAGCGACGGCACAAAATGCACTTGTTGTTATCTCTGATCATGTGAGCAGCGCTGCAGTCGATCTCGTAATCAATAGTAGCACCATCGAATCTGTCTTCGATGTCAACCTTCATGTCACGGCAGAGCTTCTGCAATTCGCAGTTACCGCTTCTTACACAGCTTAAGCACTTTCTGTTATGGGTAGAAAGGATAAGCTCAAGGGTCTGTCTGCGGGAAGCAATAACCTTGGGAGTGTTAGTGTAGATCTCCATACCTTCAGTACAGGGATATACGCAGGAAGCGATGATTCTCTTGGGGCCCAAAGCAGGACCTCTCATTTCAGCAACTTCAGCAACGCAGATACGGCAAGCGCCGATCTCGTTGATTTCTTTAAGGAAGCAAAGGGTGGGGATCTCAACGCCTGCAAGTCTTGCAGCTTCGAGGACGGTCGAACCCTTAGGAGCTTCAATAGGTAAACCGTTTACCTTAATGTTTAACATATCCATTGTCCGTACCTCCTTCAATTAGTTCTTAACAATAGCCTTAAACTTACATGCTCCAACGCAAGCGCCGCACTTAACGCACTTATCAGTGTCGATTTCAAGAGCAGGAAGCTTCTTGCCGGGAGCTATGTAATCGGTCTTGGAGATAGCATTTGCAGGACACTGTCTTGCACACATGCCACAACCAATACACTTGTCCTTGATGATCTCATACTTAAGAAGATCCTTACATACGCCTGCAGGGCACTTCTTGTCAACGATATGAGCAAGATATTCTTCTCTGAAGAACTTGATGGTGGAGAGAACAGGGTTAGGAGCTGTCTGTCCAAGTCCGCAGAGGGAGTTTTCCTTGATATAGTAGCAAAGCTGTTCGATAGCATCGAGGTCTTCAAGGGTAGCCTTACCGCTTGTTACCTTGTTGAGCATTTCAAGAAGTCTCTTTGTACCAACACGGCAGGGTGTGCACTTACCGCAGGATTCATCAACGGTGAATTCAAGGAAGAACTTAGCCATGTCAACCATACAAGTGTCTTCGTCCATAACGATAAGACCGCCGGAACCCATCATGCATCCGATTGCTACGAGGTTATCATAGTCAACCTGAGTGTCGATGAGGGATGCAGGGATACAACCGCCGGAAGGGCCACCTGTCTGTGCAGCCTTGAACTGCTTACCGCCAGGGATACCGCCGCCGATTTCTTCAATGATGTGGCGAAGTGTTGTACCCATAGGAATTTCAACGAGACCGGTGTTCTTGATCTTGCCGCCGAGTGCGAATACCTTGGTGCCCTTAGAGTTTTCAGAACCCATGGAAGCGAACCATTCAGCACCCTTAAGGATGATCTGGGGAACGTTTGCAAATGTTTCAACGTTGTTTTCCAAAGTAGGAGACTCGAACAAGCCCTTAACAGCAGGATAAGGAGGACGAGGTCTGGGTTCGCCACGGTTACCTTCGATAGAGGTCATAAGAGCAGTTTCTTCACCGCAAACGAATGCGCCTGCGCCCAAACGGATGCCAAGGTCGAAGCTGAAGTCAGTTCCGAAGATGTTGTTGCCCAAAAGGCCATATTCCTTAGCCTGATCGATTGCGAGCTGCAAACGAGCAACAGCGATAGGATATTCAGCACGAACGTAAACGTAACCCTGGTTAGCACCGATAGCGTAGCCTGCGATAGCCATAGCTTCGATGATTGCATGAGGGTCGCCTTCCAAAACGGAACGGTCCATGAATGCGCCCGGGTCGCCTTCGTCGGCGTTACATACTACATACTTCTGGGGAGCCTGGTTAACAGCAGTCAAAGCCCACTTTCTGCCGGTGGGGAATCCGCCGCCGCCACGTCCGCGAAGACCGGAATCCAAGATGCACTTGATAACGTCATCAGGAGTCATTTCGGTAAGAACCTTACCGAGAGCCTGATAACCGTCCATAGCGATATATTCGTCGATTTCTTCAGGGTTGATTACACCGCAGTTGCGAAGAGCAACACGGGTCTGGGATTTGTAGAATGCAGTGTCGTTAAGGGAAACGTTAGAAACTTCCTCTTCCTTAACTGCCAAGTCGCCGTGATATACAAGTCTTGTAACAGGGCGGCCCTTAAGCAAATGCTCTTCAACGATTTCAGCAACGTCTTCAGCCTGAACTCTGCTATAGAAAGTTCCGTCGGGATAAACGATTACAACGGGGCCTTCAGCACAAAGACCGAAGCAACCGGTCTGTACGAGCTTAACTTCGTCAACAAGTCCGAACTTTTCAATATTTTCATTGAAAGCAGTCTGAATGGACTTACTGCCCGAAGAGGTACATCCGGTACCGCCGCAAACTAATACGTGTGTACGAATCATTTAAAATACCTCCAATTATGCGTTATAGTTGGCAATAGTATATTCAGCTACTACTTTACCGTTCTTAAGATGATCTTCGATAACCTTTGCAACCTTTTCAGCAGTCATCTTAACATAGGTTACCTTTTCCTTGCCTGCTTCGAAAACTTCAACAACAGGCTCATACTGGCAGATGCCGATGCAGCCGGTCTGTGTAACACTTACCTTGCTTGCAAGGCCTGCTTCGTTAACGCCCTCTACGAAAGCGTTAAGAACAGGACGAGCGCCGGCAGCGATACCGCAAGTTGCCATGCCGACAACAACGCGCTTCTCGTCAACGCCTTCACGAAGAACGACTTTGTCTTTCATTCTGTCCTTGATTGCCTGTAATTCAGCCAATGATTTCATTTTAATTCGTCCCTTCTAATTAATTTTCAAAGATTGAGTATTGTTCTTGCAAATAGCCTTCAATCCATTTAATAACTTCATATTCGCCAAGAGGCACATCCTCTCCAAGGATAGCTCTTAGCTCGCGGGTGTCAAGAGTAACACTCTCGTCGCCCAATGTGTGGCAAAAGTAAAAATCAGTGTCGGGGTGTCCCTGAATCAGGGTGGTCAGGGTTGATGCCACGTCCCCGAGCGGTGTAAAATCAATGTGATTTTTGTTAAAAGTCGCTTTTGTTAAGGTTCCGTGATCGTCGGGATACTTGTCCTTTTCTTTCGAGGATATCATAAAGCTTCCGTCCGTGATTTCAGCGGCAAGCTTGAAAAGGGGAATTCCCAAGCCAACGCTTCGTGTGGTGCGGGTGGTATAGAACGGATCGATCACTCTTTTAACGACCTCTTCGCTCATTCCGCAGCCGTTGTCCTTGATGGAAATTGTCAAGGTTTGGGCGGTTTCTTCAATTAAAATCTGGGTAAGGCTTGCGCCTGCCTTAACCGAATTTTCGGTGATATCCAAGATGTTCAGAGATAATTCTTTCATTTGTTACCTCGCAGAAACTCGAAAAGATTGTGTCTTACAAGTGCCGAGCTGTACGGCTCATCCTCAAGCTCGAAAAAGTTTTCTTTGTCACGCACATCTTGCAAATAATGTGCGTCAGAGCTGATGACGATTATCTTATCACTTAAGTTAAAGCGATCTGTGAACGGCTGGATATTTTTAAGATCCCGAATTTCAACACAGTTGAATTTTGGGGTTTCGGGCAGAGTACCCAAAATGGCGATGATTCCGTTGGAATCACGGTCAATATGTGCGGGATAGCACACACCACCGTATTTTTTAACTATTTCGGGGGCTTCGTCTAAGGATATCGTTGTTGCGTTGGAAAGAAGGTGTTCTTCCTTGCCGATAACCTCGTCGTTCTCGCCCAAAATAAGCTGTTCGCCAAAAATATCTTCACGGTTCTTGATTTTGATTCGCCGCGAGTCTACCTCGCTGTCAAACGCCATTGCTTGTTCCAACGTTTCGAACAAGCACACAACGTGAATGTCCTCGGCGGTGGTAAGCTCCATTCCGGCAACGGGAATTATCCCATATGCCTTGGCGGCGGCAAAAAATGCAGGGCAGTTTTTGCAGGTGTTGTGATCTGTCAGCGCCATTATGTTAATTCCCGAAAGTGCGGCAAAGCCCGCCAAGTTATAGGGGGTGTTGTCATTATCGGCACAGGGGGAAAGGCAGGAATGAACGTGCAGATCGTAATAGTATTTATTCATGGTTACAGCTCTCTTGCGAGCATTGCCGAAAGCTTAAACGCATCGGCCTCGCTTGTAAGGACGTTGATGCCCTTTGCAAGTGCTGTATCAAGGATATCCTTATCGAGTGTTACCCCTTCGGCAAGAATTATACAGCTAACGTCGGCAAGTGTTGCAACAGCCAAAATGTTTTGATTCGACATTATGGTTATCCAAGCATCGCCCGACATGGCTCTGCCCATAACCCAGGACAACAGATCGCCTGCGTATCCGCCGGTTATTTCTCTGTCATCGGGCAGGCACAAAACCTTTAACGAATGCTTTTGTGCAAATTCGCTGACTGTCACTTTCACTCATCCTCTCCGAGTTCTCCAAGATATCCTTTAAGGCGGTCCTTCATCATTAATATACAGTCGCTCTTTTTCGCCAAGCCTTTAACAACGTCTTCGGCAAAGGCACGGCATGTGGGAGCACCGCAGGAGCCGCAGTCATATCCCGGAAGCTGACCTTTAAGCTTCTGGATATCCGCCATCATTCTCATAGATTCCGCCATGCTCTCGCTTAAGCGTGAGATGGGGGTGTATTCGTCAAACTCGTTGAAGAAGTAATATTCAGGTATGTACTTAGCTTCTTCGGGTGTTAAGAAGTTCTGGGAGACGGGTAAATATCTTCTAAGTCCCTGAAGTCTTGCTTTTGCAATGAATGGGTTTTGAATCGTAAGCGCACCGCCCACGCATCCGCCCACACAGGCATTAAGCTCGACAAATTCAAGATGAGGAATATTGCCGTTTTCGATCTGGTCCAAAACTCTTATGACGTTATCTATGCCGTCGGCGGCAAGATATTTTTCGTTAAAAATTGCGGTTGCTTCACCACCCGAGGTGGCCCAACCAATGCCTATCATGCCCGATTCGGACAAGCACTGAGGCTGCTTTGCATGACTCATTGCGTTGATAAGCATGAAATAAATGTCGCTTATAGGTACGACTACATCGACCTTGCTCTCATAATCGGAAAATCCGTTTTTAACATAACTCATCTTGGCGGGGCAGGGCGATATGAAGCAAACACCGATATCCGAGGGTGTAAGCTCGGGGTGCTTTTTAATAGCCTCGTCGCGCGCAAGCTTTGCTGCTATCTCCATGGGAGGAAGCATTTTGATTATGTTATCCTTTAAATAGGGGAATCTTAACTCGATCAAACGAACAACAGCAGGACAAGCCGAGCTTATGGCAGGCTTTTGAATGCCCTCTACCTTTAGATAGTTTCGGGTGTAAGCCGAGACAAGCTCTGCTGCACGCGAAACCTCGAACACGTCGTCGAATCCGATATCCAAAAGACCTTGCAAAACAAAGTCCACGTCATCCAAATTGTCGAACTGAGCATAAAGACTGGGTGCGGGAAGAGCAATCTTCCACTTGAATTTGTCCATATCCTTGATTTTGTCCAGAACAGCTTTTTTTGCACTGTGAGGGCAAACTCTTATGCACTGTCCGCAATCGATACATCTTGCCGGATTGATCACAGCGTGGTTATCGCGGATTCTTATCGCTTCTGTAGGACAGTAGCGAAGACACGTTGTACAGCCTGTGCATTTCGTAACATCGAGCGATACTGAATGCTCGTATTTCTTCATGGCAGTCACCGTCCCATTAAATGTTTATCTTCATTGTGATGGTGGTGCCAACTCCGACCACGGATTCAATGTTCATTTCATCAGAATAGCGCTTCATGTTGGGAAGACCCATACCTGCACCGAAGCCCAAAGATCTTACATCGTCGGGTGCGGTGGAGAAGCCTTCCTGCATTGCTTGTTCGATATCCTTGATTCCGGGGCCCTTGTCTGTCAACGTAATGGTGATGTCAGTCTCACTCACTTCGATGTCGGCAACGCCGCCGTCAGCGTGAATGACCATGTTTATCTCACCCTCATACATCGCAATGGAAGCACGGCGAATGGTGTCGGGCGAAATGCCAAGCTGTCTTAAATTCTTTTTAAGCATTACAGACGCCTGACCTGCCGATGTGAAATCGGAACCGTCAACAGGGTAGCTGAATTTGATTACGTTATTATCCACGGCGAACTCCGTTTCCGCAGAGCCCGTTTGAATAGAGAACTCCGCAAGCATCATAAAGTCGCTTGTCGGTTGCAAGCAAAGCGATTCCGCTTTCCTTTGCAAGCTCGATCATTTCTTCGTTGGGCATTTTGGAACGGACGAAAACAACACAAACCATGTCCATCATTTCTGCCGTGCGAATGACCTGAGCATTAACAAGTCCCGTGAGCAGTACAGACTGATCCTTTACATATGCCAAAACGTCGCTCATCATGTCGCTTCCGCAAGCGGAATAAACATGCTTTTGCAAAAGCTCTTCGCCCCAAACGACCTTGGCATCCAATAATTCCTTGACTGTGGTGATCTTCATACAGATTTTCCTTTTCAATAAAACTGAAGGTGATTAGTTCATGTACTTAGCAAGGATTCCGTCAACATCGTCAACGGTCAAACGGCCGTAAACGTCTTCGTTAACGGTTAAAACAGGTGCGAGACCGCAAGCACCGATGCAGCGGCAGCCAACGAGAGAGAACTTACCGTCGGGAGTGGTTTCACCCTCTTTAATGCCAAGCTTTTCGGAAAGCTTTTCAAAGATATCGCCCGAACCCTTAACGTAGCAAGCTGTACCCAAGCAAACGGAAATGGTGAATTCACCCTTGGGAACGAGGGAGAACTGAGCATAGAAAGTAGCTACTCCGTAAACCTTTTCCATGGGAATGTTAAGCTCTCTTGCGATGATAGACTGCACCTCGATAGGAAGATATCCATAGATACCCTGTGCGTACTGCATAACAGGCATTAAGCAACCCTTTTCGTTCTTGATGCCGTTAATGTACTCAACGAGCTGAGCTTCCTGCTCGGGTGTGCCCTTGAAGGGGATTGTTGTGATTTTTGAGCCCATTACTGAACCTCCTTGATAGTATTTCGTAGTGATGTAAAGGGGCTGTGCCGAGATTGATCGCAGCGCATAATAACCCTTTATACATACACATCAAGTATAACACATTGTTAAAAGAATATCAAGAGAAAAAGGAACAAAAAACGCCGCAAAATCGTGGATTTTACGGCAAATTTGTGTCGGTTATTTTGTTACATTGTCACATAAATCATAAAGTGGACATTTTTCGCACTTTGGTGTGCGCGCCACGCAAACATCTCGTCCAAAATTTACAAGTCTATGACAAAAATCGCTCGATCGAGAGGGGTCGAGGATCTCTTTCAGCTGACGCTCGACGCTTGCGGGATTATCACCCTTTGAGAGCCCCAATTTTCCGCAAATGCGGATGCAATGAGTGTCGGTGACGATGGCGGGCTGACCGAAAACGTCGCCCATTATAAGATTTGCGGTCTTTCGACCGATGCCGGGCAGAGAGGTCAGATCGTCCATGTTATCGGGCAATTCTCCGCCGAATTTATCAATTAAAACGTTTGCAAGATCGTGTATGCTTTGAGCCTTCGTTCTGAAAAGCCCGCAGGGGCGCACGATATCCTCGATATCCTTAACGTCAGCTTTGGCAAAGGATTCAAGAGTGGGAAAGCGTGCAAAAAGGTCTTTTGTAACGATATTGACGCGCGCGTCGGTGCACTGTGCCGAAAGGCGGGTGGCGATCAAAAGCTCATAGGGCTTTTGATATTCAAGCGAGCACTGCGCTTCGGGATAAAGATCTTCCAAGCGGTCCATTATCACGCTTGCTTTTTCTTTAAGGGTCATGTTTTTCACCTCGGGGATATTATACAACAGCGTGGGGATGAAAATCAAGAGGTGCGGCAAATGGGACTGTTGAACAGCTTTTCGCCAAAGTTTTATGTAATGCGAAAGATTGCGAAGCGAAAAGCAAGCAAAGCCTATCGGCTTTGCGGTCCTTCGTCGATTACTCGGGATAATTAAAATAACCAAGGCAAAAGCCTTGGTTATTTTAATGGTGCGGCAAATGGGACTTGAACCCATACGTCGTTGACACACGCCCCTCAAACGTGCCTGTCTGCCTATTCCAGCACTGCCGCAAATTATTAAATTGACTGTCTTGTCGGACAGCTTCATTATTATATCACCAACATTTTGCGTTGTCAATAGTTTTTTGAAAAATATTTTAATATCCACGCAAGCACCGAAAAAGCGCGGTTCGACGAAGTCAAATTTGCAGATGTAAGCCTGACAGTCGTTTTTCCATACAAAACACGAGGATCGTCTCTAATCCGCAGGCACCGAAAAACGACGGTGCTGCGAAGCAGCAGGAAAGACGTAAGTCTGACAGTCGTTTTTCCATACAAAAAGCCGAGTTCGGCTCGGCTTTTTCGTATTATTCCCAAACGTTATGCTTTCCGACACCGCTCAGTCCCAAAAGGGGATCGACGCGTTCATCGTTGATTCTAAGCTCGAAGTGCAGATGATTGCCCGATGCCGAGCCTGTCATTCCGATATAGCCGATAAGATCGCCCTTTTCAACGATATCGCCTTCTTCACACGCAAGCTTTGACTGATGCGCATAATAGGTCTCATATCCGTTTCCGTGGTCGATTATGACAAGCTTACCATAGGTGCTCTTGGTACCCGAGTGGGTCACAACACCGTCAGCGGCGGCATATATTGGTGTGCCCTTCTTTGCGGCGATATCAAGGCCCTTGTGACGGGAGTGGTCCCAATCACGCCAACCGTAAAGAGAGCTTACGTAACCGCCTTCAACAGGCCAGCACATAGTTCCCAAATCCTCGATAACATAGTCATTATCTTCCGTGATGAAGGTATTGGGCTTCGAGCCGGCTTCGAATATACGGGGAACCATTTCTTCGAGAATGGTTCGGCTGATGATGGTTCGTGAGGATTCAACACCGTTAACCTCGGTGACGAGTGCGGTAACGTTTTCAAAGCCTGCAGAGCCACCTTGAATGAGGATCTCACAGCCAGCCTCGACCTTGTTGTTATATGTGTATACGACCTGACGCTCGATATCCTGGTCATAAGTCTCGTAATGGGTGGTCATAACCGAAAGATAAGGCTCGGTATAATAATATTTCACAAGATCTCCGGTGTGGGTGCCGTCCTCTAAGAATTCGTTGTGCTCCAAAAGCTCGTCTTTGGTGATTCCGAGCTTGCTTGCGATAAGGCTTACGGAATCGCCCTTTTGAATGACGTAATAAGCTTCGACAGTCATCTCGCTGTTTATAAGCTCGATAGCCCAGTCAGCCTCTGAAAGGTTTGACGAAACGAATCTTCCCTGAGAGATGACAACGTCATCAACAAAGTCAACCGTTGCCGCACGCGAGGTGTAATACTTCGCAAGGCGGTCTTCAAGCGCCGTTCTTATGCGTATCATTTCAGTCTCATCGTAAACGCCCAAAAGCTCATCATTTATATAGAAGCCATAGGCATAAACGATCTCAACATCGCCGGCGTTAAGAATAAGCTCGGAAAGGGTGTCGGCGTCAACGGTTTCGTCGCTCTGGTCGATCATCTGGATGCTGAACGTGGGGCGAACCAAAAATTCCTCTTCGTCTCCGATTAGCGTAACCTGATCCTGAGCAAGCGACTGCGCTTGATTATACGTTGCGGCATCAGAAATAACGCCCAAGTCGGTTCCGTTATATTCAACCGAAACAGCATATTGCAAAGTGCTTGCATATTTTATAAGTGAGAACAGGAAAAGAATGCAAACAGCTGGAGCGACATAATTGAAAGCATATTTGCAGGCAATGCCAACGCCCTTGAATATCTTGACGATGCCCAAGAAAAATGCCTTCACACCGTGCCAGAAGCCTATCTTGCTGGCCTTTTTAAAGCGAAGGTGCGAGTGTGCCAAAGCCCCCCAAGCGTGAGCAATGGGAGTTAAGAAATAGCAATATATATCATATAAAGGCTGTTTAAGCTTTCTTTTTATCCAACCGAAGATAGTGCCGAACACCTTTTTGCAAACGGTTGCAAAAAAGCTCGTCAAGGTGACAACTATGCTTTTAAGGACTTTCCACGCGGTTTCGCCCGTGAACTGAAGCAGATCGAAAATGTCATTCAAAGCGGCAAGGATGCGGTCTTTCATCTGTGGCACATCTCCTTTCTTTAAAAAGTTACAAATCAGTTACAAAAACTTGTGGTTTTCTAATTATATCATCATTTCGGAAAAAATCAACCGCTAAACCCTGCCAAGCGGCTGTTTTGCGGCATTTTTGTGGAAGTTGACGATGCACACGGTAAATAATACAACTAAAATGCGGAAAATATTGCATTTTTGCGTAATAAGCGCGGCGTGGCGCCCGAAGGGCGCAAGTGCCGCGCGATCATGTCGGGGTGAAAGCTCCGACACCTTTAAAAAAGCCGCCCGAAAGGGCGGCAAAAAATCACTGCGGATATGCAAGCTTGTCGGAAGAATAATCCTTTAAAACCTCTAACAACGGCAAAACATCCTGCCTTGCAGATTCAAGGTCGTGTTCAAGCCAGTTTCCGCATTCGATTTCGGAGTAACCGGGGATAACACCCTCAAACTTCGAGATAAACTCAAGTGCGTCACGGGTAAGGGCTATCGCTGCATCGTGATCAAATCCTCGCATTAAAAGATAGAATCCCGTTCTGCAGCCCATCGGACCAACATAGATAACGTTTTCCGAAACCGAGCTTGAGCGTGCGAATGTTGCAAACAAATGCTCGATGGTATGAAGGGACGGATTTGAGATATATGTGCCGCAATTGGGCTTAACCATTCTCACGTCATAGCTGACGATGTCTCCGTCAATTCGTGAGATATACATTCCAACACCGAATTTGGTGTGGTCAACCTGAAAGCTTGCGATCTTTTTCATGTGGTTTCTCCTTTTATTTAAATAAGCTGTCTACATCCTCTGCCAAGGGGATCTCAATTTCAACGTTATCTTTAGTTATCGGATGAGTGAACCTAAGCTCGCCGCAATGAAGAGCCTGCCTTGCAAGGCTTTCATCATTTCCGTATAAGCTATCGCCTGCCAGAGGGTGCCCGATATAAGCCATATGCACACGAATCTGATGAGTCCTGCCTGTTTCAAGCTGTATTTCCAAAAGAGTGTGCTTTGCAGAATGCTTTATGGGTTTATAGTGGGTAACGGCACGCTGACCGTCCTCTCTTACACACCTTGCTATGATAGATTCCTGCTCACGTGCGATGGGAGCGTCGACAGTTCCTTTTTGCAAGACCTCGCCGCAAACGGCGGCAAAATATGTCTTTTCTACCTTGCCGCTTAATGCGTTGGCGGTAAACGAATCCTTGGCGCAAATGCAAAGACCCGAGGTATCGCGATCAAGTCGGTTTAAGCATCTGAAAGTCGTATCAGGATAAAGATGTGAGAAAAAGTTTGCCAAAGTGTCAGTCCTGTGCTTGATGGACGGATGAACGGGCATTTCCGAGGGCTTGTTGAAAATAACGATATTGCAATCCTCGTATACAATGGGAACGTTAAGCTCGCCGTTTGGTTCGATCTCGGTCGAATCCGATGGCAGATTCACGCTTATCACGTCGCCCTCTTTAATAATGTATACCGTTTTTTCGTGGGCACCGTTCACGGTTATTCCGTTCGGCTCTTTTTTAAGCGAAATTATCAGCTTTCTTGAAAGCCCTTGGTGGCGCAAAAAATCGCCCAAGGTTTTGCCGCTGTTTTGCAAGTCAACTTTATAATCAATCGTCATCTTCGTTTTCTTCGTCGGTGTTATATTGATAGGGAAGTCCGCCCAAAATTTCAAAGGCATTTGCTGTTTGCCAAAGCTGGGCAGTAACCAAAACCGTGAAGCCCTCGCCGAAATCGCAGGCGAAGTCGTTGGGGGAATATTTGGGCAAGCCAAAGCAGCTCATCATGTTCATGATGATTCCGCCGTGAGTGACAACTGCCGCCGAGTGATAGCCGTTTCTCATCATATCCTCGATGATGAACTGAATTCCTTCATAACATCTTTCAACGACCTTGCGCATGCTTTCGCCGTTGGGAGGAGGGTTATCAAGTCCGCCCTTTAAAAACTGCTTATATTCGGGGGAGTTCATAATGTCCTTGGCAAGCTTCCCCTCGAAGTCGCCGAAGTTCATCTCTCGAAGTTCTGGGACAACGCGCGCATACCCCTCGGGGTATAAAAATGCGGCGGTGGCGATGCATCTTTTAAGGGGGCTTACATAAACCTTGTCCACGGGAGGATAGACAAACTGCTCCTTTTTAAGAGCAAGCTCGCGCTTGCCTTTTTCGGAAACGGGCGATTCGGTAATGCCCACGTATCTGCCCTCTTCATTGGCTGCTGTAAGGGCGTGGCGGATGAAATGGATTCGATAACCGGTCATTTTTAAAAATTCCTTTCAAAATCGGTGTAAAATCAACATTATATACAAAAAAGCGGCGAGAAATTCATAAAATATTACGCCGAGATTTTTCTTTACAATCAGTAATTTTAAGAGTATAATAAGCAATACGTCGAATACAGACGAAATGACATTTGATAAAGGACATGAGGTGAAAAGGTTGAGTACGGATTTCGCAAGAATTATGACTCTCTTAAGAAAGGAACGCCGCGTTTCTCAGAAGCAGGCGGCCCAGGACTTAGGGGTTTCTCAGGGACTGTTGTCTCATTATGAAAAGGGAAAGAGAGAATGCGGACTTGACTTTTTGGTTCGTGCCGCCGATTATTATAACGTATCCTGCGATTATCTTTTGGGCAGAAGCCCCGAGCCTGCAGGAAAGACCATATCCGTGAACGAGCTTCACGAGGATGATCCCAACCAGCGCGACAAGGTAACTCCCGGATCGGTCATGATAGCATTTAACAAAAAGCTTATCGTTAATTCGATCAACGTGTTCTTCTCGCTTTTAACAAAGTGCCGTTCGGCAACGGTTATCAAAGAAGCTTCGGGATATCTGATGCTTGCTGTATATAAAATGTTCAGATTTGTATATTCGGCAAACCCCAAAAACGATCAGAACTTCTTTGTGATAGATAAGTCGATGGCTCCTGCTGCGACTGATGCCGCAATGAGCTTGGCTCAGTCAAGAGTTATCTCTGCCGTTGAGGGTGTTGCCCTTCCCGGGGAGGATGCCGTATCCGAAACCGACGGGCTTGTTATCACAACTCAAAGCCTTGCTGAGGATTATCCGCAGTATTACTCTTCGATGGTGAACCTTATTAAGAACAGCGAATCGAGAGTTAAGGCGATAACAGATACTAAATCTAAGTAATTGTAGCATATAATTTGAAGAATTTCAACGCTCCCGCAAAAGTTGGGAGCGTTTTTTGTTTCCTTTTTATTTGACTTTGCAGGGTGAATAGATTATAATGTTATCATCGCATACTATTTATAATTGATATAGATATATCACTTGGAGGTATAAAATGGGTCTTTTCGATAAACTTTTCGGCACATATTCCGAGCGCGAGCTTAAGCGCATCGAGCCGATCAAGAATAAGGTCTTGGAACTTGAGCCTAAATACAGCGAGATGTCTGACGCTGAACTGAGAGCACAGACCGCTTTGTTAAAAGAGCGTGTATCGGCAGGCGAAACGCTTGACGACATCATGGCAGAGGCTTTGGCTGTTTGCCGCGAGGCCGCTTTCAGAGTATTGGGCAAAAAGGCATATCCCGTGCAGATAATCGGTGCTATCGTTTTGCATCAGGGCAGAATTGCCGAAATGAAAACGGGTGAAGGTAAAACCCTTACAGCTTGCTTGGCATCATATTTGAATGCACTTTCGGGCAAGGGCGTTCACGTCGTTACGGTTAACGATTATTTAGCAAAGTTCCAGTCTGAAGAAATGGGCAGAGTATATCGCTTTTTGGGACTTACCATCGGATGTATCCTGCACCACTTGAATAACGAAGAACGCCGCGAGGCTTATGCTTGCGATATTACTTACGGAACGAACAACGAATTCGGCTTTGACTATCTGCGTGACAACATGGTTGTGAAAAAGGCAGATATGGTTCAGCGCGGCCACGCATTTGCAATCGTCGACGAAGTTGACTCTATCCTTATCGACGAAGCAAGAACCCCTTTAATCATCTCGGGCAGAGGGGATAAATCCACCGATCTTTACACCAAGGCAGACAGATTTGCAAAGCGTTTAAGAAAGAACGTTGTTGTTGAGACTGAGACCAAGGTTGACACCGACGATGTTTTCGACGGCGACTATGTTGTCGACGAAAAATCACGTTCTGCAACTCTTACAAAGCACGGCATCGCCAAGGCAGAGGCTAATTTCGGCATTGAAAACCTTTCCGATCCCGAAAATGCAACCCTTTTGCACCATATAAACCAGGCTATCAAGGCAAACGGCATTATGAAGCGCGACATCAACTATGTCGTTAAAGACGGCGAGGTTATCATCGTTGACGAATTTACAGGCCGTTTGATGTATGGCAGACGTTACAACGAGGGCTTGCATCAGGCTATCGAAGCCAAGGAAGGCGTTAAGGTGGCTCACGAGTCGAGAACTATCGCAACCATCACCTTCCAGAACTATTTTAGATTATATAAAAAGCTTTCGGGTATGACGGGTACTGCCGCAACCGAGGAAAGCGAATTCAGAGAAATTTACAGCTTGGACGTTGTTGTTATTCCCACCAACCGCCCGATGATAAGACTTGACCATTCTGACGTGGTTTATAAGACGGAAAGAGCAAAGTTTGAAGCTGTTATTAACGAAATAGTAAGAGCGCACGCAAAGGGCCAGCCCGTTTTGGTCGGTACTGTTTCGATTGAAAAGAGTGAGCTTTTGTCTCAGCTTTTAAAGCGCAGAGGAATCGAGCACGAGGTTTTGAATGCCAAGCACCACGAGCGTGAAGCACAGATAGTTGCGCAGGCAGGTCAGCTTAGAGCTGTTACCATTGCCACCAACATGGCAGGACGAGGAACTGACATCATGCTTGGCGGTAACGCTGAATTCCTTGCCCGCGGAGAGCTTTTGAAGCTTGGCTTTGAAGAAGAGCTTATGTATGAGATCACTGGCTTTAGCGAGACCTCGGACGAAAGAATTTTAGAGGGCAGACGTGAATATGCCCGACTTTTAGAGAAATACGGAGCAGAGGTTAAGGAAAAAGCCAAAACCGTTAAGGAAGCAGGCGGACTTTACATTATCGGCACCGAGCGCCACGATTCTCGCCGAATCGATAATCAGTTGCGCGGACGTTCCGGCCGTCAGGGCGACGAGGGCGAGTCAAGATTCTTCCTCTCTCTTGAAGACGACCTTATGCGTCTCTTCGGCGGCGACAGAATCACAATGGTGATGGATTCGATGAACGTGAGCGAGGATACACCGCTTGAATCGAAGATGCTTACCGGCGTAATAGAATCCTCACAAAAGAAGGTCGAGGGCAGAAACTTCAACATCCGTAAGAACGTTTTGAACTATGACGACGTTATGAACGCTCAGCGCGAGATCATTTACGGTCAGCGTGCAAAGGTTTTGGACGGCGAGGATATTCAGGACTATATCTCAAAGATGATAAACGACTTTGTTGCCGCAGGAGTGGAGCTTTACTGCACGGGCGACGAAGAGGATGCTTGGAACTTTGCAGGGTTAAGAGAGCATTTCTCGGGCCTGTTTACAATTGAAAACGACTTTAACTTCACTATCCGCGAGCTTGATAATATAGATAAGAAGGATATTATCAAGATGGCTCAGGAAGCGGCACACGAAAGATATAAAGAAAAGGAAGCCGAGCTTACGCCCGCGATCCTTCGCGAGCTTGAAAGAGCAGTTCTTTTGCGTGTTGTTGACACCAAGTGGATGCAGCATATCGACGATATGGCAGAGCTTAAGCGAGGAATCGCACTTCGTTCTTACAGCGGCAAGGATCCTGTTGTTGCTTATAGATTCGAGGGCTTTGAAATGTTCGATGCAATGATCGAATCCATCTGCGAGGATACCGTCAGAACGCTTTATCACATTCGCTTGCAGAAAAACGAGGAGGTTAAGCGCGTTCAGGTGCTTAAGCCCGAGGATACAGGCTCGGACGGCTCGGTATCCGCAACAAGACGAAACACCGGCAAGGTTGGCAGAAACGATCCCTGCCCTTGCGGAAGCGGCAAGAAGTATAAGAAGTGTTGCGGAAGCTAATCCGCCGAAGGCGGATTAGCTTCCGCCAAGCAAAGTGTACAGAGGAGAAACATATGAAATTCAACACAGCTTTTCGCTCGGCGGACATTTTGCTTCCTGCCGATGCTGATATGACAAAATGGGCAGTCGTTGCCTGCGATCAATACACCAGCGAGCCTGAATATTGGGCAAATGCCGAAAACACTGTTTTGGATGCCCCCAGCACGCTGCGCCTTGTTTTGCCCGAGATATATCTTGAGCAGGAGGGTGTCGAGGATCGCATTTTAAAGATAAACGAAAACATCAAGGCTTATCTTGAAAGCGGAATATTCAAAGAATATAAAAACGCTTTTGTCTATCTCGAGCGTGTCCAGGCTGACGGTAAGCCCCGTCAGGGCTTGGTTGGTGCTGTTGATTTAGAGGAATATGACTATCACAAGGGGAGCGCTTCAAGCGTGCGTGCGACAGAAGCCACCGTTCCCGAAAGGATCCCTCCAAGACTTAAAATCCGTGAGAATGCTGAGATCGAGCTTCCTCACATAATGATTTTAATTGACGACGAGCTTAAAACAGTTATCGAACCGCTTGAGGGGAATTGTCCCGAAAAGCTTTATGACTTCGAGCTTATGCTTGGAGGAGGGCACGCAAGAGGGTTCTTGGTCCCCGAAGAGATGCACGAAAAGATAGATTCGGCACTTGTTAAGCTTTCCGAGAAGTCCCCAATGCTTTATGCGATGGGCGACGGCAACCATTCTTTAGCCACTGCCAAAGAGCATTATGAGAAGCTTAAGCGCGAAAATCCCGATAAGGATCTTTCAAGCCACCCTGCAAGATACGCTTTGTGCGAGATAGTTAACCTTCACAGCGAGGCTTTGGAGTTTGAAGCTATCCACAGAATTCTTACAGAGGTTGACACCGCTGACCTGTTGGAAAAGATGGAGGAACACTTAGGTCTTTCCAACGAAAAGAGCGAGCATGGCTTGTGGGCCCATCTTGACGGGAAAAAGGTTAGAAAATATATTCACAAACCGCTTTCAAAGCTTACTGTGGGAAGCTTGCAGATATTCTTGGATGAATATGTTAAGCGAAGCGGCTGCAAGATCGACTATATACACGGGGATGACGTTTTGGCAAAGCTCTCTGAAGTGCCGAATTCCATCGGCTTCGAGCTTGAGACAATGAAAAAGCAGGAGCTTTTCCCTGCAGTCGTTGCCGACGGCGCATTGCCCAGAAAGACCTTCTCAATGGGGCACGCTTATGATAAGAGATACTATTTAGAAGCTAAGAAGATAGTTGAGTAAAGCAATGAAAAAAGCGCCCGAGTGCTGCATCCATCCGCTGAAGGCGGATACCTTTGAATAAACAAACCCTTGGATCTCTCCAAGGGTTTTATTTTATCTCATCTTGCAAATCATATCAGCCATTTCAGCGGGGGTTTTGGCACACGCAACAGCGCCAGCATCCACAAGCTCTTCGCGGCTTCCATATCCGAAAAGCACGCCCAAGCACTCGATACCGTTTCTGCGAGCGCCCTTAACGTCGTAATCCCTGTCGCCAACCATTAAAACCGAGTCGGCGTCGTTAACGCCAAGCCTCTCGAGAGTTTCGGCAATAACAGCCGCTTTGGTCATCCCCTCATCGCCCAAAGGAATGCCGCAAACCGTTGCGAAAAATCCGTCAAGCTCAAAATGCTCAAGGATCCTTTTGGCATAAACCTCGGGCTTAGAGGTGGAAACCGCAAGAATGAAGCCTGCCTTCTTAAGTTTTTCCAAAGCCTCGGGGATGCCTTCGTAAACGTCGTTTTCAAAAAGTCCTTTAACGGCAAAATAACTGCGATATACCGAAACAGCCTCTGCGGATTTTTCCTCATCAAACCCGAAATATCTTGAAAACGACTCCATCAGCGGAGGGCCAACGTATCTTTTAAGCTCGGTATCGGTTTGATCGGGAAGGCCGTAATGCTTAATGGCGTGTCTGAACGAATTCATAATTCCGGGTGCGGAATCTGTAAGCGTTCCGTCAAGGTCAAAAAGAATATATTTTTTCATGGTTTTCTCCTGATTTTAGTGTGACAAAAGCCAGTTTTCGCCCTTGCCAACCTCGGCAACAAGCGGAACCTTAAGCGATACGGCATTTCTCATTTCCTCGCCCAAGATCTCGGCAGCTCTTTCGGCAAGCTCTGTGGGAGCCTCGACAATAAGCTCGTCGTGAACCTGCAGGATAAGCTTCGCCTCGGGAAGCTCTTTTTTCAGGCGGTTATAAACCTTAACCATCGCGATCTTAATGATATCTGCGGCAGTTCCCTGAATAGGAGCGTTCATCGCGGCACGCTTGCCAAATGCCTGAAGATTTTTGTTTGAATTCGAAAGTTCGGGAATATAACGGCGTCTTTCGAACAGGGTTTTAACATATCCGTTTTTAATTCCGTAATCAACAGTCTCGGACATAAACTTTTCAACGCCGGGGAAGCTTGCAAGATAGCCCTTGATGTATCTGTCAGCCTCTTGAACTGAAACACCGATGTCTTTTGAAAGGCTGAACGCTCCGATTCCGTAAACGATGCCGAAGTTAACGGCCTTTGCGGCACGGCGCATGTCGGCATCAACAAAATCCTCTGGAAGATTAAACACCTGCGATGCCGTTCTTGTGTGAATATCAGCTCCCGAAAGGAAGATATCTATCATATTTTTGTCATCGCACATCGAGGCGAGAACTCTAAGCTCGATCTGGCTATAGTCGGCATCCAAAAGAACTTTTCCCTTGGGAGCCACGAAGAAGCGGCGCATTTCTTTTCCGAGCTCTGTTCTAACGGGGATGTTTTGCATATTCGGGTTTGCTGAGGATATGCGTCCCGTTCTCGTTTCGGTCTGCTTAAAGCTCGAGCGCACGCGCGAGTCCTCGCAAACCACTTCCAAAAGCCCATCAACGTAAGTTGAAGCAAGCTTTGTAAGTGTTCGATATTCTAATATAAGCGAGATTATTGGGTGAACACCCAAAAGCTCTTCCAAAACCTCGGCGCTTGTTGAATATCCGCTTTTGGTTTTCTTCTTGCAAGGAAGCCCCATATCCTCGAAGAGCAAAACTCCAAGCTGTTTTGGGGATGCGATGTTAAACTCCTTGCCTGCAAGAGAATAAATTTCCGTGCGGACACGGGAAATATTTTCATCAAGCATATCGCCGAACTTTTTAATTCCGTCCTTGTCAACGGAAACGCCCAAAACCTCCATCTCGGCCAAAACCTCGCAAAGGGGCTGTTCAACCTCGTAAAGAAGGTATTCCATTTCGGTTTCTTTGATCTCTTTTTCAAGCGCGGCTGCAAGACGGTTAAGAGTTAAAAGATCTGCGAAATTTTCATCCGAGCTATATGCCACGCCATAAGCTGCCGAGAGGTTTTTAACCGAATAATCGCTTGCCTGCGAGTTTAAAAGATATCCTGCCAAATCGCAGATGAATTTTACGTTTTTAAGCTCTCTGCCGCGAGTGAAGGCAAATTTATAAGCATCCTTTGCATCGAAAACTGTTTTTGATGATGGCGATGCAAAATATTCAAGGATAAGCGATTCATCCTCGGTTTCATATATAATGTCGTCAGCGAAAACCGAGAGCTTTTCATCAAACACAAACGAGCTTTCGCCAATTTTAGCAATAGCTTCGCTGCTAAGAGGGGCAAGGGTATAGCTATCGCTGATCTCGTTGACAGCTTCTGCGGGAGCAACCTCAACGTCACTTAAATGAAGTCTTTCAAGAAGCTTGAACATTTCAAGCTCTGTCAAAAGGGTTGCGGCAGCAGATCTATCAGCCGTGAAGAACTTGTAATCATCGCAGTTTTTGGAGATGGGCGCTTCGGTTGAAATGGTTGCAAGCCATTTGCTTTGGAACGCTGATTCCTTGCCGTTTGCAAGCTTGTTTTTAACGCCTGCGGAAAGGGGAGCATCCTCTAAATTATCGTATAAATTCTCGATAGTCTGATAAGTCCCGATAAGAGAAAGCGCGGTTTTTTCGCCAACTCCCGCAACGCCGGGGATATTATCCGACGAGTCGCCCATCAGTGCCTTTATGTCGATGAGATTTATCGGCTCGGTGCCGTATTGCTCGAAGAATCGGTCACGGTCAAAGGTTATAGTTTCCTTTGTGGTGGCAAGGCGAACGGTCACGCCGTCGCGGATAAGCTGAAGATTGTCTCTGTCACCGGAAAGAACGTAAGCCTCGTGTCCGTTATCTGCAAAAAGCTTTGAAACAGAGCCCAAGATATCGTCAGCCTCCCATCCCTCAAGCTCAAGAGTGGGGATGCCAAGGTGTTTAAGAAGCTCTTTTATCAAGGGAAGCTGTGAAGCAAGCTCATCGGGCATTCCCTTGCGGTTTGCTTTATAAAAATCGCAGGCAAGGTGGCGGAACGTTTTTGCCTTCATGTCAAAAGCCACGGCGGCGCAGTCGGGCTTGACTGCCTCAAGCTCTTTTAAATATATATTCATAAAGCCAGTTACGGCATTGGTATAAACCCCTTTCGAGTTTGTCAAAAGCTTAATGCCGTAAAAAGCGCGGTTTAAGATCGAATTACCGTCGATAAGAAGAATTTTCATGTGAAATTCCCTCCAAAAAATTATACTATTAATAGTATAACATAAATTTATAAAAACCTCTACCCAAAAACAAAATTTTGTGATATAATTACGATGTATTTTTATGTTCTGGTTAAGGAGTGCGGAAAATGTCACAGATAAGCATCGGCGGCGTTAAAATTGAAAAGCTTTGTGCGCTTTCACCGATGGCTTCGGTTGCTGACCGTGCTTACAGACTTATGTGTAAAGAGTTCGGCGCAAGCTTGCTGACAAGTGAGATGGTCTCGGCAAAAGGCCTTTGCTATTCTGACCGCAAGACCAAGGAGCTTTGCGAGGTTACCGAGCCCGAGCGTCCTTATGCCATCCAGCTTTTCGGCGAGGAGCCTGAATATATCGCGCGTGCCGTTAAAATTGTCGAGGGTTATAAGCCCGATATTATAGATATAAACATGGGCTGTCCCGTGCCGAAGGTCGTTAACCCCGGCGGAGGAAGCGCTTTGATGAAAACGCCTAAGCTTGCTCAAGATATCGTTAAAGCGGCAACTGACGTGGCAAGTGTGCCGATAACCGTTAAGATAAGGGCAGGATGGGACGAAGAGCACATCAACGCCATCGAGTTTGCCTGCCTTATGGAAGAAGCAGGCGCCGCAGCAATTGCCGTTCACCCAAGAACAAGAAAAATGATGTACTCGGGCGAGGCTGATTGGTCGATAATCAAAGCCGTTAAGCAGGCAGTCAGCGTTCCCGTTATCGGCAACGGCGACATTAAAAACGGCATTGACGCCAAAAGAATGTATGACGAAACAGGGTGTGACCTTGTTTCTTTGGCAAGATCAAGCTATGGCAGGCCGTGGGTGTTTGAAAACATTAAAGAATATCTTCAAAACGGCATAATCCTTCCTGAGCCTGACGTTGAAGCAAGAATTCAAACCATGCTTAAGCACGTTGAGCTTATAATTTCCTTAAAGGGCGAAAAGCAGGGAATAAGAGAAGCAAGAAAGAACGTTGCTTGGTATATAAAGGGGCTTCCGGGTGCAGCAGCAATGCGTGCGGCGGCAGGAAACCTATGCTCGTTTGATGAGCTTTTGAAGATGGCTGATGAAATTCGTGAAAGGGTGCGTTTAAGTGAATAAATACACCGATCTTACATATGAATCGCTGGGCGATGGGATAAGCGTTTGCGTTTCAAGCGAGCATAGATTCGGCACTGATGCATTTTTGCTTGCCGATTTTGCCGCCCCAAGACACAAGGACAAGGTTTTAGACCTTTGCACGGGAAACGGCATAGTTGCTCTTTTAATGCAAAGGAATTTTAAGCCGAGCGAAATTTTCGCCGTTGAATTGCAAGAAAAAGCATACGATCAGTTGTGTTTATCTGTGAAGGAATCAAGCTGCGATAACATCAAGCCCGTTCACGCTGATCTTAAGGAGTGGACACCGCCCTATCAGCTTGACGTTATCACCTGCAACCCTCCTTATAAAATTGATAACACGGGCGCCAAAAACGACACTGAGGCAGTGTCGATTGCAAGACACGAGATCGCCTGCACGATGTTTGATGTTTGCAAAACTGCTAAGCGCGCACTTAAATTCGGCGGCAGGCTTTGCATCTGTAACCGACCGGAGCGTTTGGCCGACGTGATAGAAGCTATGCGCCAAAACGGAATCGAGCCAAAGAGGTTAAGGTGCGTTCACAAAAACGAGGAGTCAGAGCCTTGGCTTATTCTTGTTGAGGGCAGGCTGGGCGGCTCGAAGTTTTTAAAGATAGAAAAACCGCTTTTTGTTAAGGGCAAAAACGGCGAAGCCTATTCTGATGAGATGAAAAGAATATACAAGCTTATATAAGCGAAAGGAAAAGTGAAATGAGCAAGCTTTACGTTGTCGGAACACCGATAGGAAATCTTGGCGATATGACATACCGCGCGATAGAGACGCTTAAAAGCGTTGACTTTATCGCGGCAGAGGATACAAGAGTTTCGGCAAAGCTTTTAAACTATTTTGATATTAAAAAGCCGATGGTCAGCTATCACGAGCACAACCACAAATATTCGGGCGAGAACATTATAAACCGCATCGTTGCGGGTGAGACTTGTGCTGTTATTACCGATGCCGGAATGCCCTGCATTTCCGATCCGGGAGAGGATTTAGTCCGCCTTTGTGCCGAGCATGGAATTCCCACCGAAGTCGTTCCCGGGCCGAGCGCTTTGATATCGGCACTTGCGATTTCGGGGCTTGACACCAGCCGCTTTTCGTTTGAAGGCTTCCCCTCGACTGCCAAGCGTTCAAGATATGAAATGCTTGCTTATGCCGCACTTGACACAAGAACGCTTATCTTTTATGAAGCACCGCACAAGCTGGTTGCAACTTTAAAGGATATGCTTAAGTTCTTTGGCGACAGAAAGGTCACCCTCTGCCGTGAGCTTACAAAGCTCCACGAAGAGGTTATAAGAACAACTCTTTCGCAGGCGCAGGACCTTTATGACGACGATAAGCGTCAGCCAAGGGGCGAGTTTGTTATTATCGTTGAGGGTGCCCGCGAACCTGAAGAGCCCGCAAGCGAGGAAACCGCACTTGAGCAGGTGAAATCCCTTGTTTCAAAGGGAATGAGAGCTGCTGATGCCTGCCGAGAGATCGCAAAGGCAACGGGAATTTCGAAGAGCGAGCTTTACAGCATGTTCTTGTCGGAAAAGGAATAACGATGATCTTAAGAATTATGAACCCCGATGATATAAAAGACATCATCGAGATTGAAAAGACCTGCTTTACGGCAGACGCCTGGAGCGAGGAGGACTTTATTTTCAGAATCGAAGAGGGCGAGCCGCAATTTATCAACCTTTCGGTTGAGGATGATGATAAAGTTGTTGCTTATCTGACAGCCTGCTTTGTTGTGGGTGAGTTGAATATCGACAGCGTTGCCGTGTCGCCCGATTACAGACGAAAAGGGCTTGCAAGCGAGCTTATCGGCACTGCGATAACGATATCAAGACCTGAGCTCGTTATGCTTGAGGTTAGGGAATCGAATCTTCCTGCCATTTCGCTTTACAAGTCTTTGGGCTTTGAAGAAGTGGGAATAAGACGAAATTATTATCAACGCCCTGTAGAAAATGCAGTACTTATGACTAAATGTATTAAGAATTGAGGAAAATTGATGAAAATTCTTGCCATTGAAAGCTCTTGCGACGAAACTGCTTGCGCAGTCGTTGAAGATGGAGCGAAGGTTTTATCGAATATAGTTGCCTCGCAGATAGAGGAACACAAGCTTTACGGCGGCGTTGTGCCCGAGATAGCTTCACGCAGACACACCGAAAACATCTGCCGTGTTGTTAAATCAGCTCTTGAAGAGGCAAACGTTACACTTGACGACATTGATGCCGTTGCCGTTACGTATGCCCCCGGGCTTATCGGCGCGCTTTTGGTGGGTGTTAGCTATGCCAAGGGCTTGGCATTTGCAAAGAACAAGCCGCTTGTGCCCGTTCACCACATTGCAGGACACATTGCCGCAAACTATATCTCTCACCCCGAACTTAAGCCTCCTTATCTTTGCCTTGTTGTAAGCGGCGGCCACAGCCATATCGTTGAGGTTTTGGACTATACACACTACCGTGTTATCGGCAAGACCCGTGACGATGCCGCAGGTGAGTGCTTCGATAAGGTTGCACGCACCTTGGGATATCCCTATCCCGGCGGAAAATATATCGACGAGGCGGCCAAAAAGGGCAAAAAGACAGCTTATAAATTCCCTCATCCAAAGCTGACGGGAAATGAATATGACTTTTCCTTCTCGGGAATTAAAACTGCTGTTATAAACCTTGTTCACAATGCCTCTCAAAAGGGCGAGGATGTTGTGAAAGAGGACGTTGCGGCTTCCTTCCAGAAAACAGTAAGCGACATTTTGGCAGAAAAGCTTATGGCTGCTGCCGAAAACCTTGGATATAACAAGATCGTTGTTGCAGGCGGCGTGAGCGCTAATTCGGGCGTTCGAGCTAAAATTAAAAAAGAATGCGACAAGCGAGGCTATGAGCTTTATATGCCCGAGTTTAAATATTGCGGAGACAATGCCGCAATGATCGGCGCACAAGGATATTATGATTATTTGGCAGGCAAGCGTGCCGACGAGAGCCTTAATGCGATCGCCACACTCTCGCTTGAGGATATATAAATAAGGAGAAATGATGAAGTTTAAAAAGGTTTTTGCTTTGATATGTGCAGGACTTATGCTATTCACGCTTGTTGCCTGCGACGACATAACAAACGACCGTCCCGATGACATCGTGCAAACGGACACCCCTCCCGAAAAAGCGGCTTATCCCGTCGGCATTGGCACCGAGTCATTTGACAAAGCCCCCGTTAAGGTGGCTTCGCTCTCGCCCTCGATAACAAGGGCGATGTATGACCTTAATGTGTTTGACAGGCTTGTTGCCGTAAGCGATTATTGCACCTCGCCGTCAGAGACGAGCTCTCTTTCTAAGGTAGGAAGTGCAGCACATCCTGATATCGAGGCTATAAAGGCTCTTGCGCCCGAGCTTGTTATAACTCACTCGCCGATAGCTTCAAGCGACAAGGTGAAGCTGAGCCAGGCAGGAATAAGAGTTTTGGAGCTTGACTCGCCTGACAGCTATGCCGAGCTTTGCCAGATGTATATTCACCTTTCGCTGATGTTTTATGGCGCTGTGGATTCGCAAAATATTGCGCTCTCCGCACTTTCCGAGCTTGACGAGGCTATGACTCTTGCCAAGGGGAAAGGCGTTAACAAAAGCTTTGTTTGCATTAAGGGCATCAATTCTGACGGTGAGCTGATACTTTCTCACGGCCAAACGCTTGAATCCGACGTTTTAAGCGTGTTCGGAACAAATTTAAGAGAGGCCGCAACTAAATTCTTCGTTTCAGAGGATGAAGTGAGCGAGCTTTCGCCCGATATAGTCTTTTATAACAGCTTGCTTGATGAAGACGAGGAAGCGAGTGAAGCAATTATAGAGATGTTCGGTGACGAGGTTACATACATGGCGATAGATCTTTCAGAGTTTGAGATTCCCACCGTTTCGATCGCTGAAATTGTTAACTTTTTGGCTGCGGAATTAGATTAAAATGTTAAGAATTATTAAGTTTTATCCATGTTATTGACTTTGAAGAATTTTAGGTCTATTATTAGAAAAGACGTTGCAATATAATAGGCATTTAAGTTGTATTATAAATTGTATAGAACAAAAGCATTTAATGAAAGGAACGGATCAATGAAGAGAATTCTTTGTATTTTATTGACTGCTGCTCTTGCACTGACAATGGTTGGATGCGGACAGCAGATTGATGACACTCCTGTAAATGACGATCCCGTGAACACCCCCAGCACCGAGGATGTTGTGGACACCCCTCCTGAGGAAGTGCCTGATGAAAACCCTTATCCCTTTGATCTTGGCTTTATCGAGGATAACGGTCTTGAATATATCTGGGCTGAGCTTGATGAGGACACAAGATACAATTTGGGCGAGGTAATGAACGCCATTAAAAACGTTGAGATATACTGCTCGTTAAGCGTTGGCGTGCCCAATGAAGAGATCACTGACTTCTTGGCACTTGTATCCAACTGCACGACAGGATATACATATGCTTCGAGCACCTATAAAAAGCATTTGGACGATGCAACCGGCAAGGTTATCGGAATCACGCTGTCTTATAACGTTAATTATGAGGAAGAAGCTTTTTCAAGAACCGAAGCGATCAAGCGAAACGTACAGCAGGTCGTATCGGGAATGCCTGACGGCACCGATTACGAAAAGCTTTTGTATCTGCACGACTGGCTTGTTTTGAACTGTGATTACAGCACCGAAGCAATGAGCCCCTTCTCGGCGTTTGGCGCTCTTATCGAAGGTAAGGCAACCTGCCAGGGCTATGCTGACGCTATGCACCTTTTGCTTGCAGGTGCAGGATTTGAGACTGTGTTTATCACCGGTATCGGTGACGACACAAGCGTTACCCACAAATGGAACTATGTTAAGACTTCTGACGGCAAGTGGTACGTAATCGACCCGACTTGGGGCGACCCTGACGGCAAGGATTCTCTTGACTACATCTGCTATGACTACTTTATGATCGACAGCGTTGAGCTTTTGAAGGGACACGTTGCTGTTCACGAGAGCAGATATTATACACTTCCTAATGCTGATTCGATGGATCTTAACTATCATATCATGAGCGGATATTATGCCGAAACATTTGATGACGTTGTAAGGATCATTGAAGAGCAGGCAACTGCAAATGCTAAGGAAGGCAAAAAGTATATCTATTTAAGATGTGCTACAAGCGAGCTTCATGAAGAAGCAAAGGAAAAGCTCTTCTCGGGAAGCTATGAGATGCAAAAGATCCTTATAAGAGCTCAGGACGCAACCGGCGCCGAAGATCTTATCACTAATTCGTGGACAAAGACCGTTAAGGACGATATCTTAACGATGACCTTAACCATGAAATATAACGAAGACTAATAATTTTTGACAGGAGGATAAACATGAACACATTTAAAAGACTTGCGGCACTTGCTTTGGCATTGGTTATGACATTCACAATGCTTTGCGCTTGCGGCGATATCGAGGACCTTCCCGATGATTCCTTGGTTTCGGGTGACCCCATCGTTACCGACATTCCTGACGTTACCGATGACCCTAGCACCACAACCGAAGACACTACCACCACCCCTGAGGTTACTACCACAGAACCTACGACTACCACTGAAGCAACTACCACCGAAGCAACCACCACAGAAGCTACAACAACCACTGAGGATAAGAACAACTTCACCGTTGAGGAGATGGAAGACACAACAATGTATGCAACCATTTCTCTTAACGTAAGAAGTGGCCCCTCGACCGACTTTGACAAGATCGACACCCTTAAAGAAGGCGAAGCTGTAACCGTTACAGGTCGTGCTTCCACCGGTTGGTATCAGATCCTTGTTGACGGAAAGGTTGGATATGTAAGCAATGTTTACATTACTGATGAAGCTCCTGAGGATGAGGAAGACGTTGTTGTTGACGATGACGAACCTGTAGTTGTTCCCGATGACGACGATGACGTTACAGTTGTTCCTGATGATGAGCCTAATTTGGGCAATGATCCCATCACCCAGGTTACTGCAAGCGATGCTTGGGTTAAGGAAAACGGCTGGGGCTATATGTATGATGCTCTTTATAAGGAAAGCTATAAGCAGGTTCTTTCTGAGATCATGTCGGGCGTTAGAAATTATAAGGTCAATATAGACATTTCTCCTTTGCTTACAGTTGAGGAATCGGGCGACTTTGCAGATTTCTTCTTGCCTGTTATCGCAGTTGAATATAGCTACGTTAACAAGATCTATGCTGTTAAGAATTCTTCCGGCAAGCTCGTAGGCGTTCAGGTTGACTATTACGTTGACACTGAAAAGCAGGGCGACACAATGGTTAAGGAGCTTAGAGATGCTACTGATAAGGTTATCGGCAAGCTTAAGAGCTCTTGGAGCGATTATGAAAAGATCCAGTACTTGCACGATTGGCTCGTTAAGAACTGCGCTGCTGACGAACACAGCTATGACAATGACAGAGACAAGTGGGGCAAGACAATGTGGCCTAACACCGCATATGGCGCTATCGTAGACGGCCAGGCAACCTGCTTGGGCTATGCAAAGGGCTTGTTCTATTTGCTTGCAAAGGCAGGATATGAAGTAAGCTTTGCTGAAGGTATCGGCGAAACAGCACTTCACATTTGGGTTAAGGTTAACGTTGACGGCAAGTGGTATAACATCGACCCGACTTGGGACGACCCCTATGGCGCTGCTCAGACTGCTGACCCTGACTATGTAGCATACACCTACTTCATGGTAACTGATGAATATATCGAAGACACAAGAACTGAGGTTTATGACGTTAAGTTCTTTAAGGATCCTTCCTGCACAGCAACAAAGTATGACTGGTACAGAGTTAACGATTGCTACGTAACCTCTTATGACGAGGTTGAAGCAATGCTTAAGGATCTTGCAAAGGCTGCTGCCAAGTCTGACGGAGACATCGAATACGTAACCATCAGAATGTCCAGCAAATCCCTCTTTGACAAGGTTGACTCGGCTTGGACTGGCGCTAAGTTTAAGGACTTGCTTGAGGATTACACAAACGAGTATGACACCGTTAAGAAGGGCAAGGTTTCGAAGGCTTACGTTATCACCTTCAGACTTTATAAAGACTGATAAAAATTAAAATTGCCTGCTCACCGTTTGGTGGGCAGGCTTTTTGTTTGTTACAACAAAGTGTGGATTCGGCGCCACCGCACTTGCGGTGCGACTTGCGCCGAATTCGGGGCGAAGCCCGCGCGCCCGCAGGGCGCGCTTGCGGCAAAGCGCATGGCGCTTTGCCGCTTGGTCGGCGCATGCTTGCGCCGATCGGCTTCGCCGGCAGTCGGGCGGCTGAGCTTTTAAGCGGCGAGTGCCGGCGCGTGTGCCGCAAGGCAAAGTGCGACGGCGTGGCCGCGGCAAATAAAAAACCGGAAGGCATATTTGCCTTCCGATTTTAAGTATGCTTGCTGTTAAAGGATCTCGTCTTCGTCAACGTCGTCGCCGTCGGGGTCAACTGCTTCGCCCAAAATGATGCGCTTGAGAGCTTCAAATTCTTCGTCTGAAAGAGTAATGCCCTTGTTCATTCTGGTGTGATCGGGCGACCACTCTCTAAGGTCATACTTAGCGGGATAGTCATTCCAGCTAACCTTGTTAAGCTCCTTTGTCCAACCCTTTGCGTTTTCGGAGAGGACACCAATGTGTTCTGTGATCTCATACTTAAGCTCTGCCATTTTAAAATCATCCTTTCTTAATTGTCGGTAGTTTAAGCGAAAGTAATTTGTTTGCGATTTTTGTTATTGCCGGTACCTTATCTAAAATCTTTTTGGGGATTATCAAAAGTGCGATGTTTAAAAGCTCTTTAAAGTTAAGCAGAAGAACTGCTACAAACATTAATGAAAGCAACAGATACATCCACCAGCCGCTTACTCGGTTTACAAACGCCATTGCAATGATGATTGCGGAATTTATAAGTATCTTCGGCATAGAATAGTCGAATTTTATAAGCTTTCTCGTGTCGAATAAGCGATAGAAGAACACGGCAAAATATGAAATGAATGTTGCTATCGCCGCGCCCAAGATTCCCCACTTGGGAATGAGTGCAAAGTTTAAAACAATGTTTATAACGCCTGCAGCAAGGCTTGTTATAAAGCTTCGCTTGGTTTTCTTCTCTGCGATGTATACCGAGCCCAAGAAAACGTTAAAGCAAGTGAACACCGTTGCGACTGTTAGCACGGGTGAATAAAGATACGCTTCATGATATGCCTCATCCACCCAAAGGTATGTTATCGGCTTGTTTAAAAGCAAAATTCCCGCCGAAATGAGATACATAAACGACTGGTTGAAGGAGAACACGTTTGTATAGAAGCTTTCACGCTCTCCCGATTTGTTTTCGGTTATAGCGGACATATTCCACGCCTGCGAAAACATTGTGAACACAGTTGTTAAAATCGTCGGTATCTTATATGCTATCGAGTTTATGCCGTTTGCATACTCGCCGTGGAACATCGTGATAATAAACCTGTCCGATATTGAGGTTATAAGCCACAAAAGCGTTGTGGGAATAAGCGGTGCCGAATATGATATCATGCTCTTTAAAAGCTTAAGATCAGGCTTCTTGAACTCGATAAACCGCCAAAGCCCTGCAGAGAAGAACAAGAATATGCTCGACATAAGGTCGCTTAAAACAATTGCAAGAAGATAGCCCTGCATTCCCCATTTGAAGCCCAAAAGGAATACTATATTTAATATAAGCATCGAGAGTGTTGTTAAAACACCGTCGAGAGCAAAGAGCTTCACCTTTTCCAAGGCTCTTACAAAAGTGGAGTTTAAAAGCTTAAGCGTTGATGTGCATACATAAACAAAAAGGATCAGCGAGAAGCCGTTTATGTAGCTTAGCTTTGAAAGAAGAGGGAACAGAGCCGACATAACGGCAATTCCGCACAGGATTATACCCAAACAGTTTGAATATATCCTTTTAAGCTTTATGGGGTCTTTAGTGTCAAGCCCGAATCTTAATGCCGCATCGGCGGCTGAAAGAGAGAATATCGGGATCAAGATGTTCGCGGTCTGAGCGATAAGGTCAACCGTTCCGTATTCATCGGGCGAGAGCGCCGCTGTATAAAGCGGAACAAGGAGCAAAACCAACAGCTTTGAACCAAAAGTGCCGATGGCAAAGACAAGTGTATTGGAAAACAGCTTTATATAGCTGCCGCGATTTGAAGGGGCGTTTTGCGACAAATCCTGCCGCCTCCTTTATATATAATTATAATAGTATATGTGTATTATACTAAGGTCGCGTTAAAAAATCAAGAAATTTTAAAAATACACTACCATTCCTTGCAAAAGTGTGGTATAATACATGCAAAGCAAGGGTACATATTTATAAATGAAAGGACGTTTTTGGATGAAAAAGCTATTAGGTATACTTATCGGGCTTTGCACCGCACTTATTGTTTTGGTTGCTGTGAAATTTGCGCTTGACGCTTGCGAGCCGCACATGCACAAATATTTCGAGGTTGAAAAGTAAACACAATAAAAACGGAAGGCGATTAACCTTCCGTTTTCTTTTTGCATATAATATTTTATTAACTGCAAAATCTGTGCTCTCCGATAGTTGTGATGATTGGTCTTGAGTGCATGAATTTGTTCGAGGTTTTTGCGGGATTATAATAGTATATAGCACCACCGGTGGGATCCCAGCCGTTTAAGGCATCTCGCGCGGCATTATAGGCCGAGTCTGCGATAGGCTCCCAAAACTGTCCGTCAACAATTGCTGTGAACGCACCGTTCTGATAGATGACGCCCGAAAGAGTGCTTGGGAAGGATGGATGCTCTATTCTATTTAATATAACAGCGCCCACGGCAACCTGTCCGACGTAGGGCTCGCCTCTGGCCTCGGCGGAGATGATCTGGGCAAGCAGATTGATGTTGGCCTCAGTCGCAGCAGGAACAGAACCAATGCTCACGCCAAGAGCTGCCAAGGTCTGAGGGCCGGCAACACCGTCAACTGCAAGCCCCTTTATCTTCTGAAACCTCTTGACTGCAGCTTGTGTCTGTGTCCCATAATATCCGGTAACGTCACCGTTGAATAAGCCTCTGTCTTTAAGAGCCTCTTGAATCGCGCTGACTTCGTTACCCTCAGAGCCGAGTTTTGACAAAACTAAAGAATTTTGTGAAGGCAAGATCAAAAATGCCGTACACGCAAGCGTTACAAAAGCGCAGGCGATATAGTATAAGGAAAGCTTCTTCGATATCATTTTGTATAATTCCTTTCAGTTTTTATGAATAGTATAACCGCATAATTTCGCTAAATTCATGCCGTTTTATGGTTAGATGTGCATAAATTTATCAAAATGGCTTAGTCAGATTTAACAAACATTCAACTTCTCGTACAAAACTAACAAATCGCAAAAAAACGCTTGACATTATGTCTAGAAAGTGCTATCATAACAAAGCTGTCTGACGGAGCCGAGGCGAGAAAGACAAGAGATTAAAAAACTTTTTTAAAAAAAGTTTGAAAAAAGTACTTGACAAGCGCAACGGTTTGTGGTAAGATAGTCAAGCACTCCGCGAAACGGA
>JAZRDR010000012.1:0-181101 GCA_045660445.1 Candidatus Faeciplasma sp. | reverse complement strand
CAACGCTATTACTCTTAACCGTTATGCTTATGCTAATGGTAATCCCGTTTCTAACATTGATCCCTTTGGGTTGAGTGCGGAACGTGGAAATATTATGTCTAATGACCGTTATACTGATGTTAATGGATATTATGAGTGGATGGAAAACAGTAACAACCAATTACTTAAGGGGTTGACCAAACTCATTGAGAAATTTATTAAAAAGAAAATATATGATATTACTTGGTCTGCTGATAAAGAGTACACCTTGTTAGATAGCGAATGGCTTTCTGCAGAAATCGAAGCAGAAGGAACCATCAGTTTGGGTGATATCCTTTTCTTGATGAGGTCTTCAGACGACGAAAGCCCTCTGAGTATTTCATTCGATGACGGATTGACAATCAGCGGCTCAACAGGAATTTGGGGTAACATCAATTTTAATAATGAGCTAACAATGGAATCCTTAACTAAACTCTCTTATGAAGCGGATTTAGCGGCGAATTTTGGAACAAACAGCAGTATAACAATTGGCGGCGATATTGATATTGATTTGTCGAAAATTTCAAAGCCTAAAATGCCCAATATTTCGGTAGTCAAAGCTATAGACGAAATTGGTTTGGCTGTAATCTCGCTTAGTAAAAAGGTTGGAAAGGCAATTTCAGAGATATTTAAAGTAGGATTGACAGCTGGCGGCGGTGGTAGCACGGGAACAACAAATGACTGGATGACAACTCCATTCCAAAACGAACCAGCACTATCATTGCGATAATAAATCTTTTGAGGTGATTTTGTATGTGCGAAAAAGTAAACAAGCGATTAACAAAGTTTAAGTGGATAATACTTGTATGTTTGATTATAGGTTTTTTAATTTGGCTTTTTTGTGCTTGCTTTGGTAGCTATACAGAATATACCTTTTCTGCGCAGGCATGTGAACATTATTTCGGATATACACCCGAAGACCTCGCAAACGAGTTAGACGGAACTGGTGTTAAAGCATGGGTTGACTCTGATGGTAATTTTGTTGAATGGTTTACCAACGGAGAAATTCAGATAATGAGGTTTTTATATGTTTTAGACATTTGGAATGCAAGAATGCATGGAATAGAAATATCTTCAGATTATACTGAAATATATTTCGAAGCCGATCCGGTTACATATTCGGACTATGAGAGAATTTCCCGTGCAATGAGCGCGTGCGTGGGGTTAAGACGATTCCGCGGCGAAGAAAACATAGATTATAGAATGGTAGTTATTGACACTGGAACAGGCGAAACTACTACTCATGACCGATTGAATTATCCTTATAGTTACGAAACACGCAGTATTTTATCACTGTTTGAGAATACTGAGTAGTTTGATTCCGACATCCTTACCAAGAATGTAGATGTATTACAATTCAAATCTCAAAATCATCAAATAAAAAAAGAGCCCTTATTGGGCTCTTTTTTTATTTGGTCAATAGCTGTCCTCATTAACGTGTATTATAAACTTGCAGCTGAAATGTGAAAGGAGGGGCGCAATGAATGAAACAGAGATTGTACTGGAACGTCACGAACAGCGAATAAAAACGCTCGAGCGTGATATGTCAGACATGAAGCAGGTTCAGGCTGAAATCAGATCAATTAACGAAACTTTAGTAACGCTTGCAACCGAACTAAAACACACAAACGAACATTTAGCAAGACACGAACGAAAGATAGACGAAATCGACGGTATCCCCCGTCAGCGCATCAACCAAATTGCAACAGCAATTATTTCCGCTCTTGTAGGTGGGTTGATCTCAATTCTTATCAGTTCAATATTTGTTTAAGTAATGGAGGTAAATATGGATTATCAGAATTACATTAAAGCTGAACTTTTGGTATTAATTCCGGTACTGTATTTTATCGGAATCGGGTTCAAAAAAAGCCGTCTTCCTGATAAGTGGATTCCGCTAACCCTAGGTGGAGTGTCAGTGGTACTGTCTACGATTTGGATTATCGCCACCACAGATATTTCAACACCAAGTGATACTTTCTCTGCGCTGTTTACGGCTGTAACACAGGGAATTTTAATCGCAGGCGCGAGTGTATACACCAATCAAATATACTTGCAGTCTCATAAGGAGGAATAAACATGGATATTATTAAAGCGCACGCCATAAATAATCTTTGTTATATCGCTGCACAGAAAATGAGACCCGAAGGTATTGTTGTGCATTCAACAGGTGCAAACAATCCAACTCTTAAGCGATATGTAAATTGCCCTGAAGAAGTCGGTGAAAACAAGCGAGGCAATCATTGGGACATTCCAAAACCGGAAGGCAAAAGAATGTGTGTTCACGCTTTCATCGGACTTGATAAAAACAATGAGATTCGTGTAGCGGAAATTTTACCTCTTGATATTTGCTGCTGGGGTGTTGGTAAAGGCAACAAGGGTAGCTACAATGATAATCCTCCATACATCCAGTTTGAAATATGTGAAGACGGACTTAATGACAAAGAATATTATGATAAGGCGTTCGGCTTAGCAGTTGAGTATTGCGCTTTCCTTTGCACAAACTATGGCATAGCACCAGATCGCATTGTAGGTCACTGTGAAGCGCACAAAAATGGTTATGGAAGTAATCACCGAGACCCTGAACATTGGATGAAAAAATTTGGGGAAACTATGGATATTTTCCGTATGAAGGTAGTTAGATATCTTCTCAACGAATGCTATGTCGCGAAAATCAATAGTAAACGGACAAATATAGAAGATGGAGATCTTGTATGTATCCACGAAAATTCGGTTTATTATAACGGTAAAACTATCCCCGATTGGGTTAAACTTCAAAATTGGTATGTTAAGGGTACACCCAAAGGTGATAGGGTTGTCATTGATAAAAACGAGAGAGGAACTAGTTCAATAGTTAGCCCAATAAGTGCTAAATACTTAACAGTAGTAAAAAAACGTTCTGAGAGTATATCAAACGATACTGTATGAACAGATTAATAGACATTTGTACGCCGACCGTTTTACTATTCCTAATTGTTACAATTGGGTACTTCATAGGCAAAATTAAAATCTATAATATTTCACTTGATTTATCAGCAATATTAATCGTTGCTGTTCTGACAGGATACCTAACATCAGAACTTAATATTCCTATAACAGGTGCATCTTTCGATAACAGTATGAGCCTGTTTTCAAAATTCGGAACATCTTTGTTTATATCTTCAATAGGTTTATCCACGGGATTATCCTCTAAGGAAAACTTCAGAAAAAACAATATTTTCTCTTTTTTGATTGGGTCGTTGATGGTTATGTCCGGTTTTGTAACCATAAATGTTATTGAGCATTTAGACAAAACTATAGACAAATCACTTCTGCTTGGAATTCTGTGCGGTTCTCTCACGAGCACGCCTGGTTTGTCCACTGTTTGCGAAGTTGAAAAAGTTTCAAGTGAGTTTGCTGTTGTGGGTTATGGCTGCACATACTTGATTGGTGTTGTAGGCATCGTAGTTTTCTCACAGATTATGACTCGAGAAAAAGATGGGCAAAACTTGTTTCGTAATATAAAATATTCCGAAACTATTTCATCTGCAAATATGCAAACGCTTGTTTTTTTAGGAGTTTCGATTATTTTAGGAAATATTCTTGGAAGTATAAATTTCTTCAACTATAAATTTGCGCTCGGCGCATCTGGAGGAATACTATGTTTTTCCATTTTATTTGGCTTTATACTGCAGAAGCTACCCCAAAAAAGCACCACAAGTTCTGATTCTTTATCTACATACAGGAATCTTGGATTAGTCATGTTTTTCGTAGGTTCCGGAATTCCTGCTGGTGTAAAATTAAACTCACCATTTGAATTGAAATGGATTGCGTATGGAATCATTTTAGTATTCGTTCCAATCACATTAGGATATTTCTTTAGTTACATAACAAAAGAAAAAACTATAAATCGTGTTGGTATTGTTGCGGGAGGCATGACAAGCACACCCGCAATTGGGGTGTTGTTGAGAAACAAAGAAGCATCGCTTGATTTATCAGTGTATTCGTCTTCATATATTGGAGCTCTAATAACTATGATTGTCTTGGCGAATATAATTAGCAACTTATTAATAGATTAATTGTCTGAATTTGAATTGTAAAAGCTTTTAGTTGTCAGCAACAAGAATTCCATATACAAAATCAAACCACAGTTTGCTATCAAAGTTATTAGGCTTTGACGACAAACTGTGGTGTTAGTTAGTATAAAAATATTTAAAACAAGCTCTATTTGAATTTATCATTAGAATTTCGAAGTAAATTAATAGTATCACACAGATACTTTCTTTTTTGCTTTGACATCGAGGAAACGATATTAATCATTTCGCTTAACGTCATATCTGAAGCTACTTTCTCGTTTAATGCTGAATATTTGACTTTACAAGAACATCTCCCAAAAAGGTAATCAATATTTACTCCAAAATAATCAGCAAACTTCATAAGCATTTCTGCGCTAGGAACTGTAAGCCCCTGTTCGTAGTGAGCGATTGAACTTTCACTAACATTAAAAATTTTCGAAAAGTCCTTTTGAGTTAATCCTTCATTCTTGCGGAGATCTGCGATAGTGCATCCTATTATCTTTCCAATTTGATTATATTGATCGCTCATCACGTTTACCCCCATTGTTTTTTCTTCAATTATAATCAAAAATACGGATAGGCGGCCAAAACTATCATTAATTATATTTTAATTGATTGTTAAAAGTGAATTGCTATCATCTATAATACAGGCGAATGTACAAGATATATAGCGAAATTTAATTATTTGTATCATAATACATGTAGTTCTGTTGATTTTCATCGCAAAGCACTATATAATCTTATCATCAAGACTACGGAGGAACACACATGATAAGAATAGGAATATGCGACGATAATATTAATATGCTTCAGAATTTAAAAAATGTAGTTCACACCTCATTTGCTGCATACCCCGTTGAATTTGAAATTACAACGTATACGAATGGACAATTGGTAGTTAACGCGCACAGAATAGAAAAATTTGATATTTTGTTCCTCGATATTGATATGCCGGGTATCAATGGCTTTGACGTTGCGAAATCACTTCGAGATGATTATATTAACTGTTTTATTATTTTTGTGACGAGTTATTCTGAACTTGTTTTTGAAAGTATGAACTTTCTTCCTTTTAATTTTATTCGAAAAAACTGTTCGGTACCAATAGAAGAAAGCGTTAGATTAACAACAGCGAAACTTATAAAGTACATGAGACAAAATGAAAAGCTTTTATTAAAAGATGAAAAGAACTGTGATTTTGATATTTACATACGCGATATAGCCTTTATATCGAACGATAAGCATTATGTAAAATATCATACTATAAAACATCCCACGGGTTTACGAGCAAGAGGTTTGATTACAGAGCTTGAACAAAAGCTTATGGATTACGATTTTGTTAAGATTCACAAAAGTTATTTAGTCAATCTTCGGTACTTATCTCGTGTCGATAAAAAGAATGATGAAATCTATATAAGAGAAATGGATAAGAAATTACCAATGAGTAAGAACTATAAAAAAGAAGTTCTTGAAAAATATATGCATTATTTGAGGACAAGATCATGACGATATTATGGTGGATATTTGAGATATTAGTAAATATATATCAAGGGTTTATTATGACCTTTTTCGTTTATTCATACTTGGGAAGCAACAAAAACCAAGCCTTTATAAAGAGCAATGGTTTACTATTTGCAATGATATTTGCTATTGCAATAACAGTTCTAAACATTGTTACAGGCATATTTGAACATTTCTGTGCGCTGATATACATTGTGATTCTATTCATATATGCTTTGTTCTTCCTAAAAGGATCATTACTTCGCAAGCTCTTCGCGTCTGCGTATGCCACAGTAGTATTGCTCATCTCATCGGTATTTGTCGGTCTGATCGCAACGGTACTGTTTAAAAAGGATCTATCAACAATGATGACATTAATAAGCATTGAAAGATTTATAACGATAGTAGTCGTTCAGTTATTGATACTTTATATCCTGATGCTTTCGCTGAAGCTGTTCAAAAAAGATAGCAATTACCGCAATGAATTATCATTAATTGAATGGAGCTTAATCTCCTCTGTACTAGTAATAAGTATTCTTATGGGAACGCTCCTAATCTTTTTGTCATTATCCCCAAGCGCCAAAAATTCTGGGATTTACTCTGTATTGCTTTTTTCAGGCATCATGGCTATCAATGTTGCTATATGCTATCTTGTAATTGATCTTGGCAAAAAGAATAATGCCATACGAGAAAACGAGGTGTTAAGACTTTCCCAAGAATATAACCGACAATACATAGACAATGCTACTGCAGAGTATGACACAATCAAGAAGATTCAGCATGATTTTAAAAATAGTTACTCCACAATTTATAATCTTATTAAAAACGGAAATATTGCTGAGGCGAAGAAGCAAATTGAGAGTAATTTAGAGCTGTTACAAAGTTTTGAGGTATTTGTCAAATCTAACAATGCCATTGTTGATACAGTCGTTAATGCGAAATTAACCGAAGCAAAATCCTTTGGCATAGATTGCACATGCATATGTGGTACTGATTTTGAATCAATTGAAAACTTAGATTTATGTAGGTTGCTGTCTAATATGCTTGAAAACGCAGTTACATCGTGTGTTACCAGTAAAAGAAACGATAAACAAATCTCATTGATACTATCGTTTGACGGAAGTAATTATATTATAGATTTGAAGAATTCTGTTGATGAATCTGTACTTACCAATAATCCTGAATTAAGAACTACAAAGGATAATCAACACGAACATGGGTATGGCGTCAAAATTATTAAAGACATCGCGAAGAAATATAACGGCCTTTGCGATTTTTACGAAGAAGGAAACATATTTTGTTGTAAAGTAGTTCTTTGCGAATCAACATAAAAAATCAAAAGCGGCGTGAAAAATCATGCCGCTTTTAGTCATCTTGTGCCAGAAAACTGCATCTTGTGCCACATCTCTTGATATACTGATTTAATTCGATACAATTAAATTGTAAACTACCATGAGGATTAAAAAAACAAGATGATACAAAGATTTAGTGGATATATTGTCAATTATCTAATACGCTCGGAAGTAATTGAAGATTCTGTGGACGATAAAGAGTACTACCAATACGGTGTAGAAATTACAGTTTCAACGATTATAAGTTTATTACTTGCATTTCTTATAGGCGTATTGACTTCAAGTGTTCTTGAAGTTTGCATATTTCTTTTGTCATTAATACCTATACGGCAATTTACCGGTGGGTATCATGCAAATACATATTTTAAATGTAATCTTTGGATGTGTATTCTTTGTAGTCTGACTATATTCATATATCACATTACAAAAGAAGTTATAAACGTATATGGCCTGATTTCCATAACGATCATACCAATCATAATTATTGCTATCTTTTCACCAATAGAAAACCCAAACAAACAAATCACTTTTGAAAAACGCCCCAAATTAAAGTTGATAAGTATTATCATTGCTTTACTTTCCGGATTAGTTGGGAACATCCTGGTTGCTTTAACATACGAATTCGGACTGATTGTATTATATACGCTGCTTTTGGTAGCAGTGTTAATGGTAGTGTCATTATTACAAGAACGGAGGTGTAAACATGAAAAAGGTTGCAGTTGTAATTAAAGAAGTAGCAGAAAAAATGGCTAAGATTAATTTCGGTTCTGCTTCTGCATGGAGTTTCCATCAGCCCAAGGAACCCAAAGTTAAAAAGTAATACGGGGAGCCATCAAAACGCCTACAGGTTATAGTCATTATGCTATCGCTTGAAGGCGTTTAGGCTTTCCGTAATGAAAAATAAACACTAATTCACTTTTTTCTCATAATGGTGTTTAATTACTTGCAATGTGACAAACAAATTTAAAATGAAGCTATGACATAATCAATTCAACATCTGCGTTAAAGACATATAAGGAAAGCAAATTCAACCATGATAGTGGCTTAAGAAGCTAGTAAAGAAACATGATTTGCATCTGATAGTTTTGCAATTGTATTATATTACTAATGTTGAGTTTTAATGATTGGGAATTGACTAATGATTTAAAGGAGGATCAAATGAAACTTGAGTCGTTATCACGAGAAGAATATGGTGATGAATACGTATCCACTGTTTTAGAGCAATGGAAAACTTGTGTTGAAATGGCTAACAGTAATACAGAAAAGCGTAATAACTCTAACAATATATTCATAACAATCAACTCTGCTCTGCTCGCAGTTATTACATTTTCGTTTGACTACAAAAGCCTTTTGCTTTCTGTTGTCGGAATAATTATATGTATCCTTTGGATAAAAACAATTGACAGCTATAAAAGTTTGAGTAGTGTGAAATATCATATTGTGAATGAAATTGAAAAGAAACTACCACTGACTCCTTTCGCATTTGAATGGGAAAAGCTGAATAATCATTATAAATATATTGGACTTACAAAAATAGAAAAATTTATGCCCAAGGTTTTCATCGCATTGTTTTCGATTGCCATTATTTGTCCCATTGCTACAAATATCATCAAATTGATATATCCTTGTATAGGAGATGCACAATGAAGATATTCATATCACATAAAAAAGAAGATACGCTTGAAGCTCTTCAAATTCAGAACACATTACAATACTACGGTATGGAAACTTATCTTGACATTCTTGATGAAAGTATAAAAGAAGGCGGCAAATCTTTAACTGATCATATCAAAAGACAATTGAATTCTTGCACTGATATTATTGTTGTTATGTCTGAACAAACAAAATTGTCTTGGTGGGTTCCATTTGAAGTTGGCATGTCTGCTCAAATAGATATGCCAACAGCGACTTTTCTCCATGGTGACATTTCATTGCCAAGCTATCTTTCATATTGGCCACGATTAAAGAACCTCAATGATGTTACGACATATATTAAGGTTCGTAAAAAAGTTGAAGCGTCATCGCAGAGATTACAAGAATATTATTCTGCCGCTGAAAGAAAAAAAATCCAAACAGAATTATTTTACGATGCATTAAAGCGAGAATTGAGGTAATTGTATGATTTACAACTTATTTATTAGTCATTCATGGACATATAGTGATGCGTACGAAAAACTTGTTAATTTGTTAAATACTGCGCCTTATTTTAGTTATAAGAATTATTCGGTTCCTAAAAACGATCCCATTCACAACGCACCTTATGATTACCAGCTTAAAGCTGCAATACGTAATCAAATGCAGCACGCATCATGCGTATTAATTTTGGCTGGAGTATATTCAACTTACAGTAAGTGGATCAACATTGAAATCGAATTGGCTAACGAATTGGAAAAAAGAATAATTGCTATTGAACCTTTTGGAGCAGAGAAAACATCGACTGTAGTAAAGAATGCTGCTGATAAAACAGTAAAGTGGCAATCATCTTCCATAGTTAATGCAATTAGAGAAGTATGATATTGTCATAACAGGATCATACGATAAACTATATCATTATAAGCAGTATCTAAATAACCGCATTAATATGAGTGTTGATTAGGACAACAATAATCATTTATTAGATGCTAGTGATTCCCATTTTTAAAAAGGAGCGCAGCCCTCGGACGAACCGAAAAGTTGCGCTCCCTTTTTGCGTTTATAAAAGTGTTGATTTTGACCTATGTATGACCTCCACGGGAGAAGAAAACCTCCGCAAAGGAAAACATATAGCCCTTCTTCCGAAAAGCCGACACAGGAGATTATTTGACCGTTTTTGAACCCCTACCGCTACACTTTTTCGATCTATCCGAAGTGTAACGGGGACAGGCTATCAGGATCACCCGGAAACTCTGCTTGCAGTCGTGGGTACAGCCACGGCAAACCTTGTTGTATTGCCGCCTGCCGTTTTCCCCCAGGAAGAAGGACCACTCCTGCCGCCATTTCTTGCTCCTGCTCATAGGCTGCCATGCTCGGGCGTGCCGCGTCCCTCACGCGCCTTTTCGGGCGTGGGTCTTTCGGCACATTCCCGTTTTGCCTCGGCAAGACGTTCACGGATGGAGGGCTTTTCCTTTACCTCGTCACGGCGGCCGTTGTTGATCTGCCCGTCGATCATAGCGTAATCGTCCTCCACGGTCATTTCCGCCGTTTTGAGAGGATTTTCTTTTTCCTGCATTTCCGCATTGACTACGGCAAAGGCCCTGGTGCCGTTTCCCATAATAAGAAACTGCCTGTCGTCAGACTGATGGTGGACGCCGTAACCGGCTGCCTCCATTTGTTCTTTTGACAGATCGGTGAGGGCAAAGCTGCCGCGCGGGGTCTGGATACGCTCGCCGGTCAGGTGGTCGTCCGGCTGTTCGAGACGCTCAATGAGCTTTGCCTTGTCCTCTGTGATAGAGGAATCCTGTTTCGGATCGTATCCGGTCTCGCGCTCATACTCGGCAATTCTGCCGGGGAGAACGTCGTCCCCGGTCTGCGCCATTTCCTCCAGCATTTCACGGAGAGCCGCTGTCTTGCCCTCCAGGAGAAGGTCGGCAATAAGCTCCTTCTGTTCGTGGGGCTCGGGATGCTGTGCAGCATACTGCGGATCATGTTGGCGGAAAAACTCGTCAAGATCAAAGGCAAGATCGGTGGCCATATCCATTTTGTCGTCCATCGTAAGCTCCGGTTCTTCATCCTCAAAATTCATAACACGGTATTCCTCCGGGATACTCTCGATCTGTCCGTCGTATTCTTCATAGAAGCGGTCGCCCGTATCACGGACATAGCCGAAGTCGGTAAATTCGCCTCCTTCCTCTAGGGCAACGTCACGGCCGTATGCCTCGTAGTCAAAATAACTTTCCAGATAGGACGGAATCTCCATAGCGCCCAATTCCTCGATATAATACCGTCCCAGGTCGTCGTGATCGTGGATACCGGGGTACACGTCGTAGCAATCCAGGTTATAGGTCAGATTTATCAAATCCTCCAGACTGCGCGTATGCTCGCCCATTTCTATTGCTGCCTGGAACTGTTCATATTCGCTCGGTGTCATTTCATCCAGCCGCGACGTCAGATAATTGAGCTCGTCAAGGTTGACGTACTCGCCCAGCTTGTCATAGAGGCCGTCCACGTAGCAGTCATAGTCAGTTACAAACCATTCCTCATAGACGCAGCCAAACTCGTCCGCCTGCCCGATACCGATACGCTCAAAGACCTTTTTCATTTCATCGGCGGTGGTGGGAAACTTGACCCATTCGCCCACAAGCTCGCCCTCGTTGTATTTTCCCAGGTTGGTTATAAAGGCGGCAAAGGGATAATCTTTGTCATATTCATAGTTCGGCATATATGCACCTCCTTCACTTGCTTTTCTTTTTCGGGAACTCCAGCTTGAATTTCACAAACTTTTCTCCCGTATCCTCCATAACTACGGTCGCGTCGTAGGTGTCGCCCTTCTTTTCGGACCACATACCTTTCACGGCGGTACGGCCTTTCTTCAAAAGGTCTGCCGCCATCTTCTTTGTCAGCTCCTTCTTGCGGGAAGTCCAGAAACGGTCATTCTTCCAGAGAACGAAGGAACAGGAACGGTCAGAACACGCAAAATTGCTTTTGCCCTCATATACCGGCTTGCCGCAGCGGGGACAGTTGCCGATCACCTCTTTATCGGGGGCGAACAGCTTTTGTCCTTCCTCGGAGATATGGGAATAGGTGGATACGGTATCCTTCACCATAGCGCAGATACCGTTAAGGAACTCGCCCGGATCGGCTTCACCTCTCGCAATAGAGGTTAGGCGCTGCTCCCATTCTGCCGTGAGCATAGGAGAGGTCAGCGGCTCGGGGAGGATGGTTACAAGGTTCATACCCGCTTTTGTGGGAATGAGATTTTTGCCCTTGCGCTCCACAAATCCGGCTGATACCAGCTTTTCGATAATGGCCGCCCTGGTCGCCGGTGTGCCTAAACCCTTTCTTTCCGCTTCATCGGGCATATCTGCTTTGCCCGCGTTCTCCATAGCGGAAAGTAAGGTATCCTCGGTAAAGGGTTTCGGGGGCGAAGTGAAATGCTCGGTGATCGTTGCCTCCACCTTCTCAAAGGCCTGCCCCTCGGTGAGATCGGGCAGATCGGCGCCGCCGTCCTCGTCCTCCGGCTTTTCTTTCAGGGAAGAACGGAAGATACGCTCGATCTCGCGCCATCCTTCGGAGAGGATATGCTTGCCTTTTGCCGTGAAGGTATGGCCGCCGCACTCAAAAGAGGCCGTTACGGTCTCATAATGGAAGGGCTCCGCCGACGCACAAAGCAGCCTGCAGCATACGAGAAGGAACAAGTTACGCTCGCCCACAGGCAAAGCGGAGATATCCGCTTTTTCGGTCTCCATCGTGGGAATGATAGCGTGGTGGTCGGTCACGTCCTTGTCGGATACCATAAGCTCCACCAGGGGAAAGAAGCTGCTGCACTGATCAAAGGGCGGCACCTTCGCCGCAAGGTGGATCATACAGGAAACAGTCTCCGCCATATCGGAGGTGAGATAGCGGCTGTCGGTACGGGGATAGGTCAACAGTTTCTTTTCATAGAGGCTTTGCGCATAATCAAGGGTCTGTTTTGCCGTGTACCCGAAAATGCGGTTGGCCTCTCTCTGCAGGGTGGTGAGGTCGTACAGCTTGGGAGGCTGTTCTTTCTTCTGCTCACGCTTGACAGAAACGCACACGGCGGATCTGTCAGCACAAGCGGTTTTGACCTTCTCGGCGTCCTCTTGGGATACAATCTTTTCCGAAACGGCCTCTGCACCGTTCACCTTCAGGCGCACATGATGGTATTTTTCCTTTTTGAACATCATCGTTTTTGCCTCACGCTCGGCAAGCATAGCCAGGGTCGGGGTCTGCACTCGTCCCACATTCAGGGTACGGTGATAGAGAACGGAGAAAAGTCGGGTGGCATTGATACCCACCAGCCAATCCGCCTTTTGCCTGCAAAGTGCGGATTGATACAAGTTGTCATACTCCGCGCCCGGTCGCAGGTCATTCATGCCCTCACGGATTGCGCTGTCCTCCATAGAGGAAATCCACAATCTTTCAATGGGCTTGTTGCAGCCGGTCATTTCATAGACCAAACGAAAAATGAGCTCACCTTCGCGTCCTGCGTCGCAAGCATTGACGACGGTTTCCACGTCGGGGCGGTTCATAAGTTGACGGAGATTTTCAAAGGCCGCCTCCTTGCCGGGGGCGATCACATAACGGAAGGGCTCGGGGAGAATGGGAAGGTCGTCATAGTGCCATTTCTTGAAATTCTCGTTATATCCCGCCGCGTCCATCGGGGAAACAAGGTGGCCCACGCACCAAGAAACGATATATCCATTTCCGATAAAGGAGCCATCGGCCCCGGATTTTACACCCAGGGCCGAAGCGATAGATTTTGCTACACTCGGTTTTTCTGCGATAATCAGCTTCATTCGATATCCTCCGTTTCATCACTTAAATATTCCTCATCTTCTAAATCAAAATCGTCAAAGCTGTTAGGAATTCTTGAAGTCTTTTTCTTTGGCTTGAAAACAAGGAATAGAATCAATCCTGCGCCTATCAATAGTGTTATAACAAATGCAACCATAGCTGTATTGATACTTTTCTTATCGTCCGGCTCCTGGGGTAGAGGTTCAGGTTCAGTAGGTTCAATGATTTCCACATGCTCCGGTTCTTTACCTATGCACTTACCTATCTGAACCAAACAAACTGAACAGCTTGTATTGATATTCCCTACTGAACATTTATCCGTACAGGTACATATTACCTGTTCCTTCTCAGTACCTTCTTCTCCAATAAGAGATAATAAATCGGTTTCATCTATTTGATTCAAAAAATGAACTGCGTTCTCCCCTTCCTTAGCTCGATCTATGATTATGTAAAAGTAGTTTCCGTTTTTAGTTACGACGGTAATAAACTGCTTATCTTCGGCACTTTCTCCTTCGATATCGTCAACGAGAGTCATGTTGCCCTCGGGAGTTAGTGGCTGTGGTACTTTGATTTCTTCATCTTTCGGTGCTTCGCTGAAACCGTCAAAGATAGAAAGTACCCCATCCATAATTGAATCAATATCAATCTCTTCAAGTTCAATATCTATACGTTCCGGAGGCATAGGTTTGTCTTCTTCTATATCATCAACAGCCAGTACGACATCGGGATCTTCGATACGCTCATAACCGCTTGCTAATGCAGTAATAGAAAAAGCAGTGATACAAAGTACCACTGCCAGAAGAGAAATTAATATTTTATAAATATTTCTATGCCTCATCGTCAAAGTCCTCCATACTCTCGTCTTCTGTTCCCTCCCCTTCTTCACTTTTAGGCAGAGAAATCTGACCGCTTGCATATGCTTTTAAGAAGGCGGTCAGTTCCTTATTATCCATTCTTACGGCCTTAACCATACGAACGATTTCAAGGTTTTCTTCTTCAGTAAGATTAAGTTCGAGCGTTCGAAGTTTTTTCTGCAATTCCGAGATTTTTTCTTTTGTTTTTGCAATATCATTGCGTATTTTATCTACTGTTGCCATAGATTAAATTACCTCCAATTTTATAAATTTTGATTGTACTGCAAATCTGGAAACAGATCTTCTCGGTTTCCTAAGGTCGCCATATATGTTGCAAAAAGATTTAGTTGTTCTTCACTAAGTATTTGCGATAATGTATTTTCAAGTCCGATATTCTTTAGAGTTACATTCAAAATGTAATGGTCATACGGCACTTCAATGTCATAAGTGTAGTATTCTGTTACAAAAGTCGATGTTACATAATCAAAATATGTAAAGCTCCCTATCTGAGTTTCAAGTCTGAACCTTGTCTCAATTACAACTTCGGTAGTCAACTCGTACTGCATCTCAAAAAGCTTGTTTAAGTCACCGTTCACATCTTCAATTGTAAACTCACCTTCATGCAGAGCTGACAGAATAGAAATTAAGACGTAAGGGTCATGACCTATTTGATCTGCACAGACGTTGTACTCATTATAGCCAATATAATATAGATACAGATAGTCCAGAATATATTGTACCTCTGCCTCCATCGCTAAATAAGTGTTTTCAGCAGCATAGATATCTTCATCTTCAGCCAGATAAGACGACCCCATAATTGTTCCTGAGCCCGAACTTAGCATCATCGCGCAGGATGATATACCGCCAATCAGCAGGAACATCACCGCCGCTATCGCCACGACTATGAGAATGACCTTCCAATTACTTTTCACAAATACCGCCGCCCGCTTTGCCGCCTCCTTCGCGCGGATCGCCGCGCTCTTTGCGGTTTGGGCTGCCTTCTTCATGTTCTGTCCGGTCTTGCATACCTCTTTTGCATAATTGCGCTTAATACGCTGTTTCTGCATAAAATGGGATACGGAGTTAGATGTCGCCAGCGCCGGATCATCGTGGAGCGCCTTTTGGTAAAAATACTCCGCGTTTGCCTTGATAGACGCCTGTTCCGCCTTTGCCGCGTCTCGCCAGGGTTTGGTTTTGTGGTGTCGGATCGCCGCCCTGGCCTTGCTGCCGGTGTAGCTCACGGCACCTTCTGCCAGGAGTTCGCCCTTGTGTCCTGCCTCCACACCCACGTTATCCTGTTCGACCTGCCGTATCTTGCTGTGTGCCGTTGCCCTTAACTCCTGCATAGGTCGGGATAAAGGGCTATGGTGCAGCTTGCCGTTTGGCTTTTTCTCCACTTCTTCAAAGCGAAGTCGTGTTTTTCCTTTGCCGGTCGTTTCATCGAAAGTTCGCTCTTTGCGTATGACCTTCTTTGTGGGGATGGCCGCTTTTGCCTTATCCAGCTTATCCGCCGCCTTGTCGGAACGGTCGATATACTTTTTCATAGCGGGATCGGCGCGTTCTTCATCGGTGAACTGTAAACGGGAGGAAGGGCGGCGCCTTGCCGCTGAACCTTCCTTGACCGCCTTGTCGTCGGCCTTCGCCTGTTTCTTTGCGGAAAGATGGGTATGGTGTTCTGCCGCACGCGCCGCCAGATCGACCGCCGCGCTTGCCGGTTCCTCAGATGAAGCGAACAAGTCCACCTCAGGATCACGGGAGCTTATATTTGTTACCTCGCCCGTGGCAAGGTTTTCCGTTACCGCGCCGTCGTGGGTCATTTTCTGCGTAACCTTATCCGGCGCTTTCAATTCTTTCATAGGCAATCACCATCCTTTCCATAGAGACAGATATCCACACAAGCCCCGGTAGCAACGGTGTAACAGGTCAGTTTAACTTTGCTTGCCACCGTCTTTTCCTCCGCCGTCTGCAATGTCGGACAGCTTTGTAGTCATAATTTCGTAGAGCTCGTTATCCTTCGGGAAGTTATCCACGAATGGCAGGATCACGTTGCCGAAGAAGATAAGCCCCTGTCCGGGTCCCGCGTTTGAGATATGCGCTGCCTGCTGATTAGAGATATTCAGTCGTTCACAAAGTATCCTGCGGTCGCCGCTTGCCTGGTTGAGAAGGTACACAAAATCGCTGTTTTCAAAGATATTCTCGATCTCCGGGGAGGAAAGAAGGTCCTTGATATTCTGCGTGATACCCGTGGGGATACCGCCCCATTTACGGAAGCGTTTCCAAATCTCCACGCTCCAGGCTCCCACCTCGCCGCGCAGCAGAAGATGGAACTCGTCAACAAAATACCAGGTGGATTTACCCAGGTCTCGGTTTTGTGATACTCTGTTCCATACCTGGTCCTGAATGACGAGCATACCCAGGCTTTTGAGTTGCTTGCCCAGCTCCTTGATATCGAAGCATACAAGGCGGTTGTTGATATCCACGTTCGTCCTGTGATTGAATACGTTGAGCGAACCGTGGACGTAGAGCTCCAGCGCCGCCGCGACTCTCTGTGCCTCGGGCTCCGGCTGCCGCTTGATCTCGTCGTATAGGTCCTCTAAGATCGGCATTGTTTCCGGTCGGGGGTCTGCCATATACGGACGGTACACGGTACGAACAGCTCTATCAATGAGGGTCTTTTCCACCGGCTCCAGCCCGTTCCTTCCGCCTGCCGCAAGCTCGCAGAAGGACAGAATGAAATCGGATTTAAGGGCAAGAGGGTTGTCGTCCTCGCTGTAATTGAGGTTGATATCCATTGGATTGACGTACTGCGTACTGGTCGGGGAAATCTTGATGACCTGACCTTTCAGCCTATCCACCAGCGGGAAGTATTCCGCCTCGGGATCGCAAATGAGGATATCGTCCTTCGTGCTCAGGAAAGTTCCGAGAATTGACCGCTTTGCCGAGAAACTTTTGCCGCTGCCGGGTGTGCCGAGGATCATACCGTTAGGCGTTTTCAATCTTTTGCGGTCGGCAAGGATCATATTGCCGGAGGTGGCATTAAGGCCGTAATACAGCGCCTCGCCGCCGTGGAATATCTCCTGTGTGGTAAAGGGAACGAACACGGCAACGGAGGAAGTGGTAAGACCGCGCTGTATCTTGATACGGTTAACACCGAGAGGCAGGGCCGATACGAAACCGTCCTCCTGCCGGAAATCCAGCCGCACAAGCTGACAGTTATATTTCTGTGCTACGCTCGCCGCGCGGAGAAGGTCGTTATCCAGCTTTTGCTTGCTGTCTGCGAAGTTTACCACAAGGAAGGTCAGGAGAAACATTCTCTCGTTTCTGCTTTGCAGATCACGGAGGATATTCTTTGCCTCGCCTGCGTATGTGGCAAGGTCTGTCGGGATGATATCCATGTCGAACCCTTCACGGACCGCCTTTTTCTGTGCGTCGATCTTCATACTGTCAAGATCGGTGATCTTGCGCTTGACGGTCTTGATCGCCTCGTTCTGGTCCATACTGCGGATATGGAGGCTGACGAGAATATTACTGTCGGTATCCAAAAGCTCGGTGAGCAGTCGGTCGTCCATCTCGGGCGCGCTGATCTGCAAGAAGGACGCGGCACAGAATTTGTCCGCCATCGTAAATTTCCTCGACTCTCCGAAACGGAAGGAGGACGGGGCGATAAAATCCTTGACCGAGAGGCCCGACGGTGCAAGCCAGCTCCATTCAAAGGAAAAACGTTCTCCGTCCGGGTGGAGGATACTGTGCAGCACCTCCAGCCATTCACGGCCGGTCAGCTCTTTTGCCAGGGCGCCCATCACCTTGAAATGGTTGAGCGCGTCGGCAACGATACGGGAAAATCTCGCCCTTGCCGCCTTGATATCCTTTGCCTCGATGGTGAGAACAAGGTATTTTGTTTTGATACGGCCGTTGTTTCCGTGTTCAAGCTGACCTCGGAGCATTTGCGTATAGCACTCACGGATATGGTCGAAGTCGTCGTTTTGCGCCGCGATCTCGATACGCTTTACGAAATCCTCACGGTTCATGCGGTGGCTCACAAGGGAGAGCTCCATACCGATAGAAGCGTCGTGGGCGTTATACATATCGCAGAGGGCTTCAAAAATTGCCGTCTGATCGTCGGGCTTGGCAAGCTGATAATTCACGTCCTCAAACTCAATACAGCGGGACCAGGTCTTTTCATCCAGACGGCACAGACCGTCGGGATACATTTGACGGAACGGTAAGGTATCCTGCGCCGTTCTTGCCTTGCCGTCGCCCTTCGCATTTTCGATAATGCGCTTGATCTCACGCTTTTCCGCGTTTGTCAGCTTTACCTTCGGTCTTGCCGCCTGTGCTGCCTGCGGCTCTTTTCTTTGCTTTGCGGACAACAGCCATCACCTCCTTTTCTGTCTGTATTTGCCGTTTCAGGGCGGCATAGAAATTGTTTGTCTGATAGGGTCGCTCCTTCGTTCTCGTAAACATTGAACGGATGATATGACCGCCGATCACCTCCAGGGGTTGACCGTGGCGCTCATACATAGCGAGAAGAAAGAACGGGAGCATGACTAAGATCATGCAGAGGGTGGCAGCGGTGGTATTGATAACCGCTTTGAGCAAAAAGAAAAGCGGTACTCCAATGAGTGCCGCCGCGCCGAAACATATTAGCTGCCGTTTGGTGAGACCAAACATGACTTTGCTTTTGACTTTGGTTAAGTCTTTGGGAATGGTTACATACGCCATTATCAGGCCTCCTTCTTAATGGGCTCCGAACAGGCTCTTTGCGAGGCTGCCGGTCTTAAAGAGTGCAAAACACAGAAGCACCGTATATCCCATGCAGCTCCAGATGGCGCCGGAGATATTCCCGGTAGTGCCGATGGTCTGAATGAGAACGGAATAGATCGCCACACACACCATAATGAGAAACGCCTGAAACGCCAGCGCAAACAGAGATTTTAAGTAATTCTGCCCGGTGGAGCTCCAATCACGGTTCGTCATAGTGGCAAGGGGGATCGGTCCGATGGAGGTCGTCAAATACACCTCGATCATGCGTCCGTAAATGACGAGCATAATACAGATGGAGAGCGCGTTCATCGTCAGCCCCACGAAAAGGGACTGGAACCATAGGCCGAAAAGTTCTCCTGTGCCGAGGGCTTCAAGCTGTGCCTCCATATTAGATATTACGGTGTTCACGTCAAGGGCAGTGTTTCCGATGATAACGCCGGACGCCTGGTTTACCACGCTTTGGCCCATGTCGAAGATACCCATGACGATATTCCAGGTGTTGGTTACGATCAGCACGGCACAGAAGGTCTTGAATATCCACTTGAAGAACATCCAGGTATCTACGTCGTGCATATTATTCTTTTCTGTTACAAGCTGGATCAGCTCATAACACATAACGAAAGTCAGGATAACCCCGGCTATCGGGACAATGACCGATTCTGAAAGATTGCGGATCATGGAATAGACGCCGCTGTTCCAATTCAGCGGCGTCTGTCCCACTTCTTGGGCGATCTCGCTTACTTTATCGTTCACTGTGTCGAACATGCCCGACAGGTTTCCTGTGATACCCTCAATGAGCAGCCCCCTGAGCCACTCACCCAGTTTGTCGAGTATGCCGCCCATAAGCGAGTTCTGCCTTCACGATTAACCGAACAAACCGGAGAGCAGAGGTACGAGGGTGATACCGATGAGGGCAACACCGCCGCCCGCCATAAGCTGCTTCATGCCCTGGGACTTGGCACCGGGGTTGTCATTGCCGTAGCCTTCCAGAAGGTTGATAACGCCCCAGATACCGAGGCCGGCGCCGAGCGCGATAACGAGAGTCTGCAATACATCAACTGCACTATTGAAAAATTCCATAAAGTAAATCCTCCTAAAAAATGTTTTTGATTTTGGTTTTTATGTGGTTACGTCGATCTCGTACACATCGAAACGGTCCGCATGCTTTACCACGGCGCGCTGTTTCTTCATGTACCGTTCCATGTCAAAGACATTTTTAGGGTCGGCGTCGGCTGTGTATTTGAAGTTCGGGTGCCTTGTGAGGTCGTATTTGTCCGAGAAGAAGGGACGCACGCCTCGCAGCATAAAAATACACTTACCTCCGTCCATAACAGCAAGTTCGTCCTGGGTCATCAACTCCTTTCCTAATTTCTGATAACTGAGACCGTGGGAGATTTGCGTGCCTCTGTTTTCGGATCGGTTGTAGCTGTCGATGGTCTCTTTGCCCAGCAGCTCCGATATCTCTTTCAGGGTCGTTTTCTCCTTGCCTCCCAAAAACAAGGTACTGTCGCAGTTGCCCACAATGGTATCCGCGCTGTCCTTGTAAATGGCTTTTAGCTGACTCTGCGATTGCAGAATGATGGACGCCGATATTTCACGGCTCCGGATGGTGGCGATCAGCTTGTCAAATGCGGGTATCTGTCCGATATTCGCAAATTCGTCCAGAATCAGACGGACGTGGACGGGTAAGCGCCCGCCGTAGAAATTATCCGCCTTGTCGCAAAGAAGGTTGAAAAGCTGACTATACATAAGGGCGGCAACAAAGTTAAAGGTGCTGTCCGTATCACTGATGATAACGAACAGCGCCGCCTTGCTGTCGCCCAGAGTATCAAGCTCCAATTCGTCATAGGCCATAAGCTCCCGCAGCTCCTTGATATCGAAGGGAGCGAGACGGGCGCCGCAGCTAATGAGGATGGATTTTAATGTTTTGCCCGCGGCCATCTTGAATTTCTTATACTGCTTGACGGCGAAATGGTCCGGGTCTTTTTCCTCCAGGTCAGCAAAAAGGAGGTCAACGGGGCTTTGGTATTCCTCGTCGTCCTCCCTGGCTTCACTGGCATTGATAAGATCAAGCAGCGTGATAAAGTTTTTTTCGTCCTCCGTGGCCTCATACCAAATATATCCGATCAGGGCCGAGTAATAGAGGCGTTCTGCCTTTACCCAGAAATCCTCGCCGGATTTGTCGCCCTCGCCTTTGGTATTCACAATCAGGGCGTTTACCAGCTTCAGGATATCCTTTTCGGATCGGATATACGCCAGAGGGTTATACCGCATAGATTTTTTGAAGTTTATGAGGTTCAGACTTTTAATACGGTATTTCTTTCGCTCCAGGAGGCGTCCCACCTCGTTTAGGATCGTGCCTTTCGGATCGGTCACGACGTAGGAGGAATGGCATTGGAGAAGTGAAGGTTTGCAGAAGAAGCGTGTTTTACCGCTGCCGCTGCCTCCGATCACAAGAATGTTTTTGTTTCTCGCGTATTTGGGCTGTTTCGGTCTGCTTGACATTGTGATACGCTCGGTCTGCGTGATGGGAATATTGTTGAAAAAATCCTCGTCCACAAACGGGGCGATATCCGCAGGCGTGCCCCATCGGGCGCTGCCGTACTCCACACCGTGACGGTATTTCTTTGCGTTCTTGCCCTTGAAATGCACGATCAAGCGGATAATGACAGCACCCGCAATGCCGATCAGGAGGTCAAGAAGGTGGAAGCTGGGCGCAAGGGAGGAAAAGGCGCTTGCAAATCCGTCCCCGATGGAGAGTATCTTTGCGGAGAGGTCAGTCCCCGGTGCCAGACGGAAGGCCTGGGCCACTTTATCGAAGGGATACACGAACAGCACATACGGGAGATTGGTTAAGACAAGTTTTTTTACGTTCATAGCTGCACGCTCCGATCTTTGACCTTAACTTTCTCCCGGTCAATGGTTCTTTGTTCCGCCCTCTGCGCCGCCTTTTCCTTCGCCTTTGCCAGACGCTCCCGGATGGTCGGCTTTTGTTCTCGGGCCATTTTCTTTGCCGCGAACTCCTGGAAGGCTGCCGTGATCGCGTCGGCGTCCCGGCTCTTGAAGAATACCATATACCGGGGCTTTTCCGCCGTGGTGTCTTTCTTCAGGGCAAAGTCCACGTGGTACTTTTTTGCGACCGCCGTAAACGCCTTGATATTCTTGTCGGTGATCTCGATATTCGCCAGCCCCGCGTTCTGACCCGCAAGCTGTTTCAAACTTTGCTTGCCTCGGTGTATCTTTGCGCCTTTGTTCTTCTGCGCCTCCAAAAAGGCTTTGAGTGCTTTTTCAAGGGTGTGCTCGCTGATCTTGGCACCGTCGATGATAATGGCTACTGCCTTGCCGGTTACTTCTTCCTGCATTTACTCACGCCCCCTTCGTCCGTCCCCGTAAAGGTCGTGAGAGACCAGGGAGGAATAATAGCTGTTGATGGTAGAGGGCGCGTTATACAGCGCCGCCAGGAGATATTTCTTGATATTGCGGACATAGGTGGTGTTGTCCCTCATACAATCCATCACGTACTGAACGTGGGAACTGTCCAGCTTCAGGAAACGGGATTTTACCACCTCCGCCGGAAAATCGTCTCCGGCTATGCGGATCGTCTTTCTTGCCGAGCAGATGGTATCCACGATAAGCTCCGCGATCTCGTCAAGCCTGTCTTTATCTACGCTTTTATCTTCTTTTAGGATATCGTAGTCGATGTTATCAAGAATAAGTTCACGGTATACTTCCCTTGCCTGCATCTTATCCGTTCCTATCCCATCCTCTGAAAAATCACTAGAACTGACATTAGTTTCATGATCTGATTGGATAGGATTTGATATTTCAGTATTTGATAAGTAATTATTTGATTTATATATACTTGATTCTTTAGTATTTAATTGTTCGGGTTCTTCCTGTTCAGGCTTTTCCAACGCAGGGAAAACCAAGATTGGATTATCCTGTTTAGGATTTTCCCTTTCAGGTTCGATAGTTCTGGGCTGCTCCAAAATGGTGTACTCAATTGCTCCGAGCTGACCGTTTTTGTTTCTTACGCGCTCACGGATCACATAACCGTGTTCTTCAAGCTCACGCACCCCGGCGCATATACTGTCCACACCGTCCTTACAGATATGGGCGAGACCTTTTGTGGTGTAGTCCCAACCATCGGGAAGAGACAGCATTAATGATAGCAGCCCCTTGGCTTTTAAAGACAAATCTTCATTTCGCAAATGATGATTTGACATGACCGTGTAATCACGGGTCTTTTCTATTCTGAATACTGCCACAAGTTATACCTCCTTTTGAAAATCTAATAAGTGTCGATTTTGAAGAAAAAGCGCCTCTAATTTTGGCTGTGTACTTTCACGCATGAAAAGATATTACTTACCTCTGCTTTGTTGCATATAGGAAGGAAAACAGTAAATTTTCAGCCCTTTTTAATACGCTTTTTTATTGAATTCTTTGAAAAATGCCAAGGAAAAACGCCATAGACTTTGCGTCTATGACGTTTTGTATATTAACTAAATCCATATTATTGCTAATCGATGTCAAGGTGTTTTCTATTATCCTTATAATTAGGAACTGTCCTTGATGCTTACATTGTATAAAAAGAGATTTCTTTATGCGAATACTGAAGAAAAATAATACACCGAAAAATCCACTTTTAAGTTTTACAATCTAAATATCGATCATGACAGACAAATCAATTAGCATCCGATAGATCAACTGAATTCAATAGATCAACTGATAGATCAACTGATAGATCAACTGGATTTGTTATTAAAGCAATTCATAAATAACTTGTTTCCCTTTATGAACCTTTTTTACCAAATTCATTTCTCGAAGTCGCGCCAATGCTGCAGAAGCACCACTTGTTGTAATCGTGGTGATGCTTACAATTTGCGGTGGATATTTCAAATTTGACCAACTTAATTTGCTTGCAGAAAACAGCTTGTTCTTATCAAATTTTTAGTGTTTTTGTGTCTTGTTGTTCTTACACAGTCGTAGCAAGAAAAAGCTTGTACAACTTAAAAAATCGCGCAAACGTAGCAAAATCAAGGGTTTACAGCGTTCTGACCTCTTAGGTTGTTCTTACAAAGTCGTACCGTCGGCAGCGAGGTCTTCCGAGAGGTCGGCAATTGCATCGCCTGTTGACTGGAATACCATTGCCGAGAAAGGTGTGCCTGAAGCCGCAATGGGATAGAGCCCTGTCGTGTGATCCACAAAATAGGTATCAAAGCCTGATTCCTTGATCTGTGCGGGAGTAAGGTTCTTGGTAAGCTGATAAACAAGCGCACACACCATCTCCATGTGCCCAAGCTCTTCCGTGCCGATATCATTAAGAATAGCCTTAACTCTGGGATCGGGAGCGGTGTATCTCTGGCTTAAATATCTCATAGCCGCGCCAAGCTCGCCGTCAGGTCCGCCGAACTGAGTGATGATGATCTTTGCGGCTGCGGGGTTGGGTGTTTTCACGTTAACAGGATACTGAAGTTTTTTCTCATATTGCCACATTAGTCATTCGCCTCCTTAATTCTGCTGTTCCCAAGGCCAGGGATCTTTAACCCATGCCCAGCATTCGTTGTTGCGGTCTGAAAGTATGCTTAAAGGTCCGTATTTTGATTCGAATTCCTCAACAGCCTCTTTGTAAAGCTGTTTATATCTTCTGTAATATTCAAGTCCTGCCGCATTATTGGGGTGCGAATCCAAAAAGAGTGCGGCATCTGTTACGGCAAACGAATAGATCTGCACGCGCTTTAAAAGCTGTTCTCTCTCATTCATATCGCTCTCTCCCCCAAAAACGGTTTGTCAAGTGCCTCGAAAATCGTTCCGCGTTCAAAGCCAACCTGCGGTTCATAAACGTATTCCCATCTCTGGAAGGGCACGTACATCATGCCCACGGGTGTCTCGGCAGGGAATGCAGAGGTAGGCGTATTGAAGCTGCACATAGCACCGTTCATGTTGCCGTTGCCGTTCATGTTACCGTTGCCGTTCATGTTGCCACTACCATTCGTGTTGCCGCTACCATTCATGTTTCCGTTCGAGCCGTTCATATTCCCATTTGAACCGTTAGTATTTCCGTTCGAGCTGTTATTACCGCCCGAATATGCAGGCAATGAACCGATAAATTCATTGATATTCATACACGTTCTCCTTATTGTCTTATCGTTTTGCAAAGCGATGCTTTGTACTACATGATATGAGGTAGTCCGAAAAAAGGTTACGGCGTGTGAATGAACGCAAAAAAAACTGCCCAAGATAATTCCTGGGCAGATATATTTTTATTTATTCTTCGTTTGCTTTTTCAGCACGCATACGCTTGCGATAGGTAAGCGGAGATTCCCTCGTGATGTTTTTAAACTGTCTGCAGAAATGCTCAACGTTTTGATATCCGCATATTTGAGAAATTCTTTGCGAGGAATAGTTCGAGTTTCTCAAATGCTCTTTAGCAAGCTCGATCCTTTTTAGCACAACGTCCTGCATACATGAAACGCCGAACTGCTTTTTATAGGATGATTGCAGATACCCTGCGCTGACGTGAAGCTTTTCAGCCATTTCGGCAACCGTCCAAGGATAATCGGGCCTAAGCTGGATCTCATATCTAAGATTCAAAAGGGCGCGCTGCTGATCGGTAAGATCAATGTCCTTGACTGATTCGGATATCTTCATCAGCATCATTCTGATTATCATTGTTGTGGACTGTGCGCTGTTTTTAAACTTAAAGTAATCCTCCATCGAAAGAAGTCTGAAAAGATATTCCATCGAGTCGGCTGCTTCAAGCAGCAAAGGGCTTCCCAAAGGGATGTTCTTCTCTTTTATGAAATCCTCAAGAGCGTCATCTGCATAAAAACGAACATAGTTATTGCAATAATAATCGCCCGTAGCACCATAGCAGGCGAACATTTTGGGAGGGTAAAGAATGACAGTGTTTTTGCACGTTTCGATAGAGCCGGTGGGAAGGTGGAAGATGGCGGGCGTTTTTGTATGTACCAAAAGCCACCAGTCGTGCTCGGCATCTCCATAAACAAAATCTCCGGGATGGCGATGGTCAAGCCCCATAAAAGATATCTTTGCCTGCATTAAGATCAGCTCCTTTTAAAATGTTAATATTACATCAATATCAGTATGCGCTGTTTTAAAGGAATTGTCAAGTAAAAAATCCATCTCTATTAAGAATAAGTCAATAATTTTTCTGCAATATATCACCGATTTTTCTTTAAAAGCTTGCTATTGCAAAAAAATCGATTCGATGATATAATTAATTAATAATTTTGCATAAATTATTAAAGCTTGAAAGAGAGGGCTTTTACATATGACAAGAATAATATCCATTTTGGCGGCGATCGTTTTAGCAATGTGTTCGATGCTTTGCGTGGTTAATGCTGCCGGCTCGATGGCTCTTTTGCAGGCCTCGGTTCCCACACCGTTAGAGACTTTTCAGATCCACGTTTTGTTAAGTGACAATCCCGGAATTAAAAGCCTGCAATGCATGATCACTTATGATACAAATTCCGCCTCGCTTGTAAGCTGTGTTGACGGCGAGTATTTTGACAGCTTCACGCAGATCCCGACCGATGGTGGGATACTTCTCATTTGGTCAAGTGATTCTCAAAACGATAATTATTCCAGCGGAATTTTGGCAACTGTCACTTTCATGGCATCCTCAGATCCTGCAAACGGCTCGCTCGTTTCGCTTACAGTACTAGAGGCGCTTAATGCAAACGGCGCTCCGGTTACCGTTAACGGCACCACAAGCCTTATGCAGTTTGACGTCGAGGAATCGGATGACGACACCGTTTCTGCCGAGGATGAAGGCGAAGAGGACGATGACACCATTTCAGCCGACGATGAAGAGCTTGAAGACGAAGGCGATGTCGTTATAGACGATGAAGAGGAAGAGGATGACGATATCGTTTCAGCAGATGACGAGGAAGAGGAAGTGACCACCGCTTCAACCTCCTCTACAAAGGCAACCACTACAACAAAAAAGACCTCGGCAACCACCACGACAGAAAAGAAAACCTCTGCCACAACGACAGAAACTACCGAGGCTACTACCACCGAGGTGACCACCACCGAAAGCATGCCCGAAACAACACCCGAGACTACACCTGAAGTGACAAGTACAACGCCCGAAAGCGATCCCGAGCAGAGTGTCAGCTTCAGCGGTGATGCCCACACAGTTGCGGCTCAGAAGAAAAAGGCAAACGGAGGAACTGTTTTCGCGGCAGTAATGATAGTTGGTATTACTGTTGCGGCGATCGCCGGAATGGAGATCTGGAAAAGAGGAGAGGAACAATAACTCTCTATATTAAGATTGGAGGCAAATTATAATGCAGAAAATTTTCAACTTAAAAACAATTATAGTCGTAATTGCAATCGTGATCGTTGTTGCAATTGCGGCAAGCAGCTTTGTTATCGTTCAGGCAGGCCACACGGGCGTTGTCGTAACCTTGGGTAAGGTTGACGAAAACGTTTGGCAGGAAGGTCTTCACTTCAAGATTCCCTTGGTGCAGGAAGTCGTTATGATCGACAACCGCATCACCAAGCTTGAGGTTGACACCGAAGCTTTCTCGAAGGACTTGCAGACAGTTTCGACAACTATCGCCATCAACTACCGTGTTGATACAGCGAAGTCTTACAGCATCTATAAAAACATCGGCAGAGATTATGAAAGCGTTTTGGTAACCCCTGCTGTTAACGAGGTTTTAAAGGCAACTGCCGCACAGTATACCGCAGAAGAAAGCGTTACAAACCGTACCCTTATTTCTGACGGTTTGGTTGACGGCCTTAACGCAAAGCTTAACGAGATCGGCCTTTACGTAACCGACGTTAACATCATCAACTTCGACTTCTCCGAGGCGTATATCAACGCTATCGAAGAAAAGCAGGTTGCTCAGCAGCAGCTTTTAAAGGCAGAGACCGAGAAGCAGACAGCCATCACCAACGCCGAGGCTGAGGCTGAATCTATGAAGATCAGAGCCGAGGCTGAAGCCGAAGCAAACCGAATCATTGCTGAATCCATCACAAGTGAGCTTGTTGATTACAAAAAGATCGAAAAGTGGAACGGCGAGCTTCCTATGGTATCCGGAGAGGCAACCCCCATCATCGATATGTCAAGCATCACATCGGGTGAAACTCCCGCACAGTAATTAACAGTTTTTAAAAAGAGGAGACATATATGAAAAGAATAATTGCAATAACTCTTTCGGCTGTTATTTTGGCGTTCAGCATTTGCTCTTGTGCGTTATTAGAGGCTGTTACAGCTTATAGCCTTTATTCCAACGCAATGAAGACCATTGAAAAGGCAGGAGGATTCGAGGCTGACTGCACCATAACAATGGGTATCGAGCTTTTGGGCGAGATGCTCGAGATCAAGAGCGACATGAATATGAAGCAAAACGGCGACAATTCCGCAGTTGTAACTGATTCTTACGGAATCGTTACCGAAACTGTTTTGGTTGATGACGTTGTTTATCTTAATCTCGCAGGAGTTAAAACGAAATACGTTGTTCCCGAGAGTGATCCCTCGGCAGAAGAAGGCGACATTTCAAGCGATATCGGAATTGCCCAGCTTCCCGATCTTGCAAAGGAAGTCTTTGAAAACATCGACGTTATCGTTAACGAGGATGGCACAAAGGCGATAACTATCTCGCTTGATGCCGAATCCGCAAAAAGCCTTTTGGGAAGCATGGAGGATGTCGAGGGTGTTGAAGACGGCGAAGCAGTTGAATTTAAAAACATTATTTTGACAATGGGCTTCACCGATAAGAACGTACTTGATACAATGTCCTTCAGCGCCGATATGGTTGCAACGGTTTTGGGCATTGATATGACAAGCAAGATATCTGCTGAATATAAGTTTGTCAACTTTGGCACAGCTCCCGAAATTTTGGCCCCTGCCGATGCTGACAGCTATATCGACGGCGGCGAATACAGCGAGGACCTAATATAAAAACAGCAAAACCTCTTCGGTTATACTGAAGAGGTTTTTTCTTTGCGAAGTGTTTGCATCCTTCTGTAAAATGTTGATACGCTCATTCCGCATTCAGCCGCCGCTTCGTGAGAGGTTAGCAGGTGGTTTTCATAAGCGTCAATAATGTCACAATAATTTTTGGGTAACGGTTTTTGGGGTCTGCCGAATCTTATGCCTTGTTGTTTTGCTGCGGCAATGCCTTGTGCTTGCCGTTTCTTGTATCTAAAAGAGTCATATCCAAAATCGCAATATCTATCTGTTTTTCACGCTCCTTTTCGATAATTTTAGCAAATTTAAGGTGGCATGAGAATAAACACAGTGACGTTTTAAGCTTGCAGGTATATAACACGAAAACAGTTAAAAACAATGATCAAAAGCCTTTTCTTTATAATCTGCCGATTTGCACATTAAAATTCGCAAAATTGCTATTGTTATGTTGTTAAGTGTTGTGGTATAATTTATCCATAATATCCTTAGTCGTGGTTTATATACGGCACATTAAGACTTATAGGCGATGGCCGTGCTTGCCAAAACTTCGGCCAGATGTTTAAAAATAAGGAGACACTTAAATGCTTATTGGAATTCCGAAAATATTATCACCCGAGCTTTTAAAAGTATTGTGCGAGATGGGACACAGCGACAGGATCGTCATTGCCGACGGCAATTTTCCTGCCGAAAGCATGGGCAAAAACTGCAAGGTTATAAGATGCGACGGTCACGGAACCTGCGAACTGCTCGAAGCTATATTAAAAGTTTTTCCGCTTGACTCGTATGTGGAAAAGCCAATGAACTTAATGGCTGTTATGGAGGGAGACCCTGTTGCCACTCCCATATGGGACGAATATGCCAAAATCGTTAAGGCCGAGACAGGCAAGGGAAGTGAAGTTATCGGTCAGATCGAACGCTTTGCTTTTTATGAGGAGGCTAAAACCGCTTATTGCATCATTGCAACCGGCGAGGGGGCACAGTATGCTAACATTATGCTCCAAAAGGGAGTAATAGTTTAATTTCGCTAACGCTGGATTTAACTATGGAAAAACATCTCTTTGGTCTTCAAAAGCATGATATATCTTGATGAATCTTTTACTCTTGCAAAATTCACAAAATTTGTTAAAGAAACCTTTGAAAGCGAGGAAGTGTAATGACTGACTATAAAAACCTTAACGAATCGCTTAAGGCCCTTATCGGCGGAGTTCCGCACGAGATCGCAAATCTTGCCAACGCCTCGGCACTTTTATATAACACACTTTCGGATATAAATTGGGCTGGTTTTTATTTAATGCAAAACGATATGCTCGTTTTGGGGCCTTTTCAGGGCAAGCCCGCTTGTATAGAGATCCCTCTTGGAAGGGGAGTGTGCGGAACAGCGGCAAAAAAACGCGAAACGCAGCTTGTATATAATGTCCACGAGTTTGAAGGGCACATCGCCTGCGACAGTGCCTCGAATTCCGAGATAGTCGTTCCCGTATTCAAAAACGGTGAAGTTTACGGTGTTTTGGATATTGATAGCCCGCTTATCGGAAGATTTTCAGAAGAGGATAAAAAAGGACTTGAAGAGTTTGTTAGGATCCTTGAAACACAGATATAAAAATAACCCGACCTGATCAGATCAAGTCGGGTTTTGTTTTTCTAATTTATCCAAAGAACATCGGCAGGCCGTTATAAACTATTCTGAAGATGGTGTTGTTATCGTGCCAAACAAACCAAAAGCCGTCTTTTCATATCGTTTCTTTAAAACTACTTTATAAGTTGATCATATGACGGCATTTTGCAAGTTCAATTGCGCGAGGTGAGTTCTTTTCATAAAATTAGCACATAATAATTGCACAAGCCTTACTTGTCATAAAATCAACAAATAATAATCTCATAATAAAGGAAATTTCGTTAATTTTATTGACATAGGGGCCTGTTTGCTATATATTATTATATAGTTGATATTATGCCCCGAAATAGACAGATCTTTCAAAACAGTTATTTCGAGCATTTTTTATTAAACCGTATTTTATCTTGGTCTAAGCCAAAAGGAATACAATAAATCAATGAAAGGTAGGTCATAAAATGGCTTTTTCTCTTCACGGTGCCAAGGTGCCTCACAGAAAAAACACGGCTGATATGCCTGCTGTCAAATTGGACACCCCCTCGACAGTGACAATTCCCGTAGTAATGCACATCGGAAGTCCGGCGAAGCCTGTTGTTAAGGCAGGCGATCACGTTAGCGTCGGAACTCTTATTGCCGAGCAGGAGGGCGCAGTTTGTGCTCCCATTCACGCAAGCGTTTCGGGAACAGTTAAGAAAATAGACGACACGCTCCTCTCTAACGGAGCGATGGTTAAAGCAATAATCATCGAATCTGACGGTGAGATGAAGGTTGACGAATCTGTGTGCCCTCCCACTATCACGGATAAGGATTCTCTTATCGAGGCTATCCGCGCAAGCGGTATAGTTGGTTTGGGTGGCGCAGGCTTCCCCACACACGTTAAGTTTAACGTTGACCCTGCAAGAATAGAAGAGCTTATCATCAACGGTGCAGAATGCGAGCCTTATATCACTTCTGATGCAAGAACGATGATCGATCGCGCTGACGATATGGCATATGCCCTTAAGCTTTTCGAAGAGCATATGGGCATCAAGAAAATCATCATCGGTATCGAAGCTAACAAGCCCGAAGCTATTAAGTCGATGCAGGCACTCGCTCAGAATGATCCTTGCGTAACTGTTAAGGTGTTGCCCTCGGTATATCCTCAGGGCGGCGAAAAAGTGCTTGTCTATCACACAACGGGCAAGGTAGTCAGAGCGGGTAAGCTCCCCATCGATATTGGATGCATCGTTTGCAACTGCACAACTCTTGCCGATATCGGTAAGTATGCAAAAACAGGCATGCCCTTGGTCGAAAAATGCGTGACTGTTGACGGTAGTGCAGTAACACAGCCAAAGAACGTTTTGGTTCCCATCGGCACCTCGATGGAAGACGTATTCAACTTCTGCGGCGGCTTTAAGAGCGAGGTTGGAAAGGTTATGTACGGCGGCCCGATGATGGGTATCACCGTGCCCGATATCTCGGCTCCCATTTTAAAGAATACTAACGCCATTTTGGCATTCAATCATGAGGATTCTGTGCTCAGACATCCCGAAGCTTGCATCCGTTGCGGCAAGTGTATAAACATCTGCCCCTTTGGCATCAACCCTCCCGCTATCGAAAGAGCTTTAAGAGAAAAGAACACAGATAACATGGAGAAATACGGTGCAAGCGTTTGCATGGAATGCGGATGCTGTGCATATGTTTGCCCTGCAAACCGTCCCTTGGTTCAAAGAAACAAGCTCGCCAAGGCAGAAATTAAAGAAGCCAAGGCAAGACAAAGCAAAAAGGAGGAGAGCAAGTAATGACATCAAAGCTTAGAATTGCACCCTCACCTCATACTCATACCAATGAAACCGTTACAGGCATTATGCTCGATGTAATCATCTCGCTTATGCCTGCAACCCTTGCGGGCGTTATCATCTTCGGCTTCCGCTCGCTTGCGGTAATCGCAACCTGCATCATCACCTGCGTATTAAGTGAATTTATCTTCTATAAGATCATTAAAGAGGATTCTCCCATCGGTGACTTAAGCGCTGTTGTAACAGGCTTGCTTTTGGCGCTAAATCTTCCTGCAAACATCCCGCTTTGGCAAGCAGCAATCGGCTCGATCTTTGCAATAATCATTGTAAAGTGCTTCTTCGGAGGAATGGGTTGCAACCTTGTTAACCCCGCAATCGCTGCTCGCGTATTTATGCTCGTTGCGTTCGGTTCGATGGCAACTGCGGCATTCCCTCAAGTCGATACCGTTTCGACTGCAACACCTTTGGCAACTCTTGGCGAGGGTGGAACACTTTCACTCATGGATCTCTTCTTGGGTAACCACGGCGGCGCGATAGGCGAGACCTGCGTTTTGGCACTCGTCATCGGCGGCGTATACCTCATTATCAAGAGAGTTATTACATGGCATATCCCCGTTGCATTTATTGGCACTGTATTCATCTTCAGCCTTCTTGTTGAGGGTGGAGATCTTACAGCCGCACTTTCGTGGATGCTTTCCGGCGGACTTTTCATCGGTGCTATCTTTATGGCAACCGATTACGTTACATCTCCCGAAACTCCTGCAGGCAAGCTCGTATTCGGCTTGGGCGCAGGCGTAATCACCTGCATGATACGCTTCTGGGGCAACTATCCCGAGGGTGTATCCTTTGCAATTTTGCTCATGAATATTCTTGACCCCTATATTGGCATCTGGACAGCCAGAAAGGTATTCGGAACCGGAGGTGACAAGGCATGAAAAACAATTTGAAAAGCGTTCTCTCGCTTACGGTGATTTGTGCCGTTGTCGCAGTTTTATTGGCTGCAACCAACTTCATTACTGAGCCTATCATCAAGGCCAACGAATCTGCCGCTGCAAACGAAGCTTTGCTTATTGTAATGCCAAACGGCACAGGTTTCCAGCCTGTTGATATTTCAACCTATACACTTCCCGCATCTGTTACAGAGGTTTATTCCGAAGCAAACGGCGGATACGTCGTTAAGCTTACCGTTAACGGATATTCCACCGGAATGATCTTAATGATCGGTGTTGATGCAAGCGGAACAGTAACCGGTGCTACCTGCCTTGGCTCTAGCGAGACCTTGGGCTATGAAAAGACATACGGCGAAACAACTGTCGGTGCAACCCTTGAAACTATTGACGGTTTGGACACCGTAGCAGGAGCAACACGCACCACTCAGGCTTATAAGGATGGCGTTAAGGACGCTCTTAACACCGCAGTCATCATGGGCGGCGGAACTGTTGATATAAGAACAGATGAAGAGATCCTTTTGGACAACTTAAGCACTGCACTCCCTGAAGCAGAGGGTGAGTTCACCAAGTGGTTCATCACAGAAAAGCTTGATTCTATCGATGCTGTATACGTTGCAAACAACGGAACAGGATATGTCTTTGTATCGGGCGAAGCTTTCGTTGGTGTTGACGCATCGGGAGCAGTTGTTTCAGATGATCCCACAGGTGTGGTTGCTTCTCAGACAGCTATAGTTATCGAAGCTGTTGGCGCTGAGCTTACCGAGATCGATCTTACCGCTTATGAAAACATTCCCTCACAGATAGTCAGCGTTAAAAAGACCGCATCCGGAAACTATGTATTCGAGCTTAAGGCTGCAGGCTTTGGCATCAACGGTGACGAGTGGTATCAGCCCTCCGGCGAATACATTCAGATAATGGTCAGCGCAACTGCAGACGGCGTGATCATCGACTGCATAACGACCTATCAGGCAGAGACTGAGGGAATCGGCTCTCCTTGCGGCGAACCCGAGTTCTACACTCAGTTTAACGGCAGGGACGAATCAAACTATAAGGATATCGATGCTATCAGCGGTGCAACTTATACAACAAACGGTTATAAGACCGCTATCAGCAAGATATTCGAGGTTATTAAATTATTGGAAGGAGTGGCCTAAAGCATGAAAAACAATAACAGCAATATGTCAGTCTTGCTCAAGGGCTTGCTCCTTGAAAACCCTGTTTTCGTGCTCATCTTGGGCACCTGCCCCACATTGGCAGTAACCAACACCGTTATCGGTGCTTTGGCAATGGGGTTGGCAGCAACAGCAGTATTGATCTGCTCTAACATCGTAATCTCACTTTTAAGAAAAGTCATCCCCGAAACAGTAAGAATCCCTTGCTATATCGTTATCATCGCAGGATTCGTAACTATCGTTCAGATGATCATGCACGCATATTTGCCCGAGCTTTATGAGCTTTTGGGCGTATACCTTGCACTCATCACAGTTAACTGCATCATCTTGGGCAGAGCTGAAATGTTTGCATCCAAAAATTCTGTCGGCAAGTCTGCGCTCGACGGCGTGGGTATGGGCCTTGGATTCACTATTGCACTTTTGGCAATGGCAATTGTTCGTGAGGTTTTCGGTGCCGGCACATTTGCAGGAATCGAGATTCCTTTCCTTGTCGATCATTCGATAAGCTATCTTACAAAGGCTCCCGGCGGTATGCTCGTATACGGACTTTTGATCGCAGTTGTTGCGCTTATAACCAAAGGTCAGTATCCTAAGAAGAAGAGCTTTGGCTGTGCAGGATGCCCCTCTGCAGGCGTTTGCAAGTCCTGCACCGCTTGTGAAAATGCTGTCGACAATGCAGTAGAAAATATCGTTAAGGAGGGCAACTGATAATGGATACTATTAAGTCATTGATCGTTATTTTGATGTCCTCGGTGCTTGTAAATAACTATGTTTTAAGCCAGTTCCTTGGCATCTGCCCCTTCTTGGGCGTATCCAAAAAGCTCAATCAGGCAACAGGCATGGGCATTGCCGTAACGTTTGTTATGTTAATGGCAACTGCCGTTACATGGCCCATCCAGATATTCGTTTTGGATAAGCTGAACCTTGGCTATATGCAGACCATCGTTTTCATCTTGGTCATTGCAGCTCTTGTTCAGTTCACCGAAATATTCTTGAAGAAAAACATCCCTGCGCTTCATAAAAGCTTGGGCGTATATCTTCCCCTTATCACAACAAACTGCGCCGTTTTGGGTGTCACCATCAACAACATGACTGACGGCTTTAACTTCATCGAATCTTTAGTAAGCTCGCTTGGCTGCGGCTTGGGCTTCTTGCTTGCAATGGTTCTATTCTCGGGAATCCGCTCAAGAATCGATGAAACACGCATCCCCAAGTCACTTCGTGGCCTTCCCGTAACCCTTATCGCAGCTTCCTTCCTGTCGCTTGCGTTCTTTGGCTTTGCGGGAATCGTCGATAATCTGTTCGCTTAAGGAGGGGGAAGTATCATGACTCAGATTTTAACTGCCCTTCTCGTTGTCGGTGCTGTCGGCTTGGTTGCAGGCATCCTTTTGGTGGTTGCATCCCTTGTTTTCAAGGTCGAGGAAGAAGAAAAAACAAAACTCATCCGTGAATGCTTGCCCGGTTCTAACTGCGGTGCTTGCGGATATACCGGCTGTGACGGCTATGCAAAGGCACTTGCATTGGGAGAGGCTGAACCTCACCTTTGCGTTCCCGGCGCTGTTGCTGTTGCTGAAAGTCTCTCAAAAGTTTTGGGAGTAGAGGTCAAGGCAAGCGAACCCGTTGTTGCCTTTGTCGGCTGTAACGGCACCTGCGAAGCAACCTCTAAAAAAGCTATATACGACGGAATTGATTCCTGCGTTGCCGCAAGTATGTTCTATGGCGGACCTAACGCTTGCCGCTTTGGCTGCATAGGCTGCGGAGACTGTGCAAGAGTTTGCCCCGTTGATGCTATCTGCTTCGACGACGGCATTGCAAGAGTTGACTCGAGAATTTGCATCGGCTGTGGAATGTGTGCAAAGGAATGTCCCAAGGATATCATTGCCATCATCCCCAGAAATGCAAAGGTTGCCGTTATGTGCAACTCGAACGACAAGGGTGCTGTTGCAAGAAAGAACTGCAAGAACGCCTGCATTGCATGCAAAAAGTGCGAGGTTAACTGCCCCACAAATGCAATCACCGTTATTGACAATCTTTCTGTCATCGATTATGATAAGTGCATTGCCTGCGGTAAATGTGCCGAGGTTTGTCCTACAAACTGCATCAAAGTAACTGACTTCGAAGAATGTCACTTAATAAAATAATGAATAAGAAATTCAAAAACGACTTGATCCTTGTCGCCGCTTTGCTCGTCATCGCGGCGGCAGGATTTCTTGCCTTTAGCCTGTTAAAAACCGAAGGGGACACAGCAGTTGTCTCGATCGACGGCGAAGTTGTCGCAAGATATCCATTAAATGAAGAACTGACAACAGATATTGTCACCGATGGCGGAGTGAACACTCTTAACATTCACGGCGGCAAGGCTTTCATATCAAGTGCAAGCTGTCCCGATCTTATCTGTTGCGAGCATATGCCGATATCACAAGTTGGAGAGACTATCGTTTGTTTGCCCAACAAAGTGGTTATAAGTATCGAAAATAACAGTACAGACACCGAGCTTGACATCATATCATAGCGCATAATTCCTGCGTTATTGGAGATTTATATGAATACACGGACCAAGAAAATTGCATATTTGAGTTTGATGGCCGCGCTTGCTATGATATTATCATACGTCGAGTCGATGTTCCCTCCGTTATATTCAGCGGTCCCCGGCATTAAAATGGGCTTGCCGAACATAGTTATCATTTTTGCTCTTTACAGGTTTGGACTTAAAGAGGCGGCGGCTGTTTCAGCCGTAAGATTGGTAACGGTTGCAATGCTTTTCGGAACACCCCTTACGTTTGCTTACAGCTTGGCAGGTGCAGTTTTAAGCTTATCGCTTATGGCACTGTTTAAGAGACTTGATATTTTTTCAACCATGGGTGTAAGCATCATCGGTGGAGTTATGCACAATTTGGGCCAGATAATCGTTGCAATCATTGTGATGGAAACTGCCGAGATCGGCTATTATATGATAGTACTTGCCATCACGGGAACCCTTTCCGGCGCATTTATCGGGTTGCTTGGCGCTCTGCTACTTAAATATATGAAAAATGTGCGTTTATAACCCTGATATATAATATATTAGTATTGACAATCATATGATTTTATGGCATAATATTACGTGCAATTGTTAAATAAATAACACAATTAATTATTTACAAAGGAGAACAAGAAAATGAAGAAGATTTTAAGCATAGTTTTAGCACTTGTTATGACTGCTGTTTTGTTTGCAGGTTGCGCAAGTGCAGAACCCGTAAAGCTTGGCTTGGGCGTTTATTCCTATTATGAAGCAGGCACAAATGCTGACGGCGAAACCAACGGTAATGGCGAAGTTGTTATAACTGCTGCTGCTGTTTTGGTTGATGCTGATGGCAAGATCGTTAACTGCGTTATCGACACTGCTGCTAATAGCGCTTCTTGGACTGCTGCAGGCGAAGCTGTTGTTTCCGGCGAATTCAAGACCAAGTATGAACTCGGCACCGATTATGGTATGTCTGCTTATGGCAGCGACGTTAACGGCGACGGCAAGGTTTTGGAATGGAACGAACAGATCGATGCTTTCTGCTCTGTTGTAAAGGGCAAGACAATCGACGAAGTTAAGGCAATGGTAGTTAACGGCTATCAGGGCAACGAAGAAATTATGACCGCTGGCTGCACAATCGCTATCACCGATTTCGTAGGCGCTTTGGAAAAGGCTGTTGCAAACGCTGCTGAATCTGCTGCTACTGCTAACGACGCTTTGAATGTTGCTATCGTTTCTGCTTATGAAGCTGCTAACGCATCTGACGAAGCTGACGGCGCTGTTGATTTCGATGTAACCATCGTTGCTGCTGCTGTTGCAGATGGCAAGGTTTCGGCAATGGCAACTGATGCTGCTCAGGCAAGTCTTTCCTTCTCGATTGCTGGTGCTGCTACTTATGATGCTGCAGCTGCAATCCAGACCAAGCTTGAAAAGGGCGACAACTATAACATGGCAGCATATGGCGCTGACCTTAACGGCGACGGCAAGGTTTTGGAATGGTACGATCAGGCTGCTGCTTTCAACGCTGAATGTGTTGGCAAGACCGCAAGCGAGATCTCTGCACTTGTTGTTGACGGTTATGGCGTAGAATCCTTGCAGACCGCAGGCTGCACCATCGCTGTTTCCGACATGGTTAAGGCTGCTGTTAAGGCTGCAACTATTGCATAAATTAAAGTTTTAAAAGCTAAGGGGCGTCGGAAATTCGATGCCCCTTTTTCACTATTTTCAGGAGGAATGAGATATGAGAAAAATGATATCTTTGGTTATAAGCCTTGTTTTGCTTATATCTCTTTGCTCCTGCAAGGAAAAAGAGAAAGAGCGCTTTACAGCCTATTATTTTGATTATTTTGACACGGCGACAACCATCGTGGGATATGAATATTCAAAAGAGGATTTTGATGCAGTTTGCGCTGAAATAACCTCTTTGTTAAGGGAATATCATCAGCTTTATAACATATATAACAGCTATGAGGGTGTTAATAACCTTTATAAGATAAATCGTGCCGACGAAGCGCTTGAAGTTGATGACAAGATAATAGATATGCTCTTATACGCCAAGCAAATGTACGAGCTTACAAACGGCAAAATGAACGTTGCCATGGGAAGCGTACTCTCGATTTGGCACGATTACCGTGATGACGGACTTGATAATCCAATGAAAGCCGCCCTTCCGCCGATGGACAAACTCTTAACTGCGGTGGAGCATACCGATATTAACAGCGTAGTTATCGACGAAACCGCAAAAACTGTATATCTTTCCGATCCCGAGATGAGCCTTGATGTTGGCGCAATCGCCAAAGGCTATGCGGTCGAGGAGATTGCACTTTTCCTTGAACATAAGGGGATAAGCGGATATATTTTAAACGTTGGCGGAAACATAAGAACCATCGGTTCCAGACCGGACGGAACTCCGTGGTCGGCAGGAATTGAAAACCCTGATGTTTCAAAACGCGAGAGTGAGCCTTACATTGCATATCTTCACCTTTCGGGCGAGAGTCTTGTTACAAGCGGAACTTATCAAAGATACTATACAGTTAACGGCGTAAATTATCACCACATAATCGATCCTGAAACCCTGATGCCCGGCCAAAGATATATGTCGGTGTCGGTCGTTTGCAAAAGCTCGGCTTTGGCGGACTCGCTTTCCACAGCTCTGTTTAATATGGATATCGGGGAGGGCTTGGCACTTGTCGAAAGTTTAGAAGACGTTGAAGCCATGTGGGTGTTTGAAAACGGCGAAAAAAGCTATTCATCCGGATTTGAAGGCTATTGTTTCGAATATGAGGAGTGAAGATAATGGACTTAATGGAAGCCATCAGAAAGCGCCACAGTGTGCGCCAATATAAAGATATCCCCATCGAAGAGGAAACCGTGAACGAGCTTATGCGCGAGATTGAGGCTATAAACGCCGAAGGTGACCTTAACTTCCAGCTCGTATTAAACGAACCCAAGGCTTTCTCTGGGTTTATGGCACATTATGGCAACTTCAAGGGTGTTAGTAACTATTTCGCTCTTGTGGGCAAAAAATGTCCCGATCTTGACGAAAAGTGCGGATATTACGGCGAGCGTTTGGTATTAAAAGCTCAGCAGCTTGGCCTTCACACCTGTTGGGTGGCATTAACTTATTCTAAGGTTCCCAACGCTTTCAAGGTTGAAAAGGGCGAGAAGCTTACTGTCGTCATAAGCGTGGGTCACGGAAGAAATCACGGGCTTGTAAGAAGATCGAAAACCGCCGAAGAGGTCTCTAACATAAGCGAAAGCTCTCCCGAATGGTTTAAGCGGGGGGTTGAAGCGGCACTTTTGGCGCCAACTGCTGTTAATCAGCAGAAGTTTTATCTAACTCAAAACGGCTCTAAGGTTAAGGCAAAAGCCATGTTGGGCCCATGCTCGAAGATGGATCTTGGAATCGTAAAATATCATTTCGAGGTTGGAGCAGGAAAAGAAAACTTTGAATGGGAATAAAACTGGATATAAAATTAAACAGCCGCTCAAGATCCGAGCGGCTGTTTTTTTATTTTATCATTATTTCTTCGGCATATCTCACGGTTTCCATCGCATCCCGTGCATATTTATCAGCGCCGATCTTGTCGGCATATTCCTGTGTTAAAACCGCTCCGCCGACAACTACCTTGCACCAAGGGGCTTTTTCTTTGATAAGCTTTATGGTATCTTCCATCGCCGGAACAGTCGTTGTCATCAAAGCTGAAAGTCCGACAATCGGGGCATTCGTTTCGATAACCTTTTTAATGATGACCTCGGGCGAGACGTCTTTACCAAGGTCGATAACGTTAAAGCCATAGTTTTCAAGCAAAAGCTTAACGATGTTCTTGCCGATATCGTGAATGTCGCCCTTAACGGTGGCGATGACGAATGTTCCCTTGTTTTGCGCCTTCTTGCCACTCATCGCATTTTTAATGCTTTCAAAAGCCGACTTCGCAGCTTCTGCACTCATCAAAAGCTGAGGGAGATACATCCTCTTTTCCTCATATCCCTTTCCGACTGTGTTCAGCGCAGGAATTATCTCGTTATTAACGATGTCAAGAGCCTCGCGCGAGTTCAAAAGCTCTTTTGTTATCTCGCCCGCTTTGTCCTTAAAGCCCTTGACAATTGCATTCATAAGCTCTGAACGATATTCCTCGTCCGTCTTTTTCACAGAGGGTGTGACTGCCCCCACCGAAGCAAACAGATCGGCATTCGCAATATATTCCTCAAAGTTATCGTCAAGCCCTTTAAGCGCCTTAAAGGTGTAATAAGTCTTCATCATGTCCGCAGAATATGGGTTCATGATAGCGGCACTAAGCCCGTTTTCAAGCGCGAGCGAGAAAAACGTCGAGTTAATGGCATCGCGATTTGGAAGCCCAAACGACACGTTTGAAATTCCCAGCGAGGTTTTGCAGCCAAGCTGTTCGCTGATCATCTTTAAAGCTTCAAGAGTGGTCTTTGCGGCGTTTTTGTCGGCACTCACGGTCATTGCAAGAGTGTCAAAAATGATATCATTCTTCGGAATGCCATATTCCTTGGCACACGATAAAATTTTCTTCGCAATTTCGAATCTTCCCTCGGCTGTGTCGGGGATTCCGTTTTCATCAAGTGTGAGAGCAACCACCACACCGCCATATTTTTTCACAAGCGGGAAAACAGCTTCCATGCTTTCGCGCTTGCCGTTTACAGAGTTTATCATTGCTTTGCCGTTATATTTTCGCAAAGCCTGCTCCATTGCTTTAATGTTTGAAGTGTCTATCTGCAAGGGCAGGGGAGTGACCGCTTGAAGCTCGCACACAACGTTTTCAAGCATCGTCACTTCGTCAATGTCGGGCAAACCAACGTTAACGTCCAAAACGTGAACGCCCTTTTCCTGCTGGTTAACACCCTCTGAAAGAATGTAGTTTATATCATTTTCAACAAGAGCCTGCTTAAAGCGTTTTTTGCCGGTTGGGTTTATCCTCTCTCCGATAAGTATGGGAGAATCACCAAACTTAACCGCACGCTCATATGACGACACAACAGTAATCTCCTTGTCAGAGGTGGGAGTGGGCTCCACGTCTTTAATCAACCGCGAAAGAGCCGCAATGTATTCAGGAGTTGTACCGCAGCAGCCGCCTGCAACCCTAACGCCCTTTTCGATAAGCTTAAACACCAAATGTGCAAATTCATCAGCACCAACGTCATAGATCGTTTTGCCGTTCTCGGTTTTCGGCAAGCCTGCATTCGGCTTTAAAACAACGGGGATAGACGAGCACTCCAAAAGCTTTGTGACAACTCCCTCAAGCTGCTTCGGGCCAAGCGAGCAGTTTGCACCCAAAGCATCGGCACCCATGCCCCCGATAAGAGCTGCCATCCCCTCGGGCGAGGCCCCTGTTAAAAGCTTGCCGTCATCATTATAAGCATTCGTCACGATAATCGGCAGATCCGAATTCTCCTTGGCTGCCAAAAGTGCGGCCTTGGTCTCATAGCTGTCGGTCATAGTTTCGATAATTATAAGGTCAATACCATATTTAACGCCAAGCTTTATAGTCTTTGCGAAGATCGAAACCGCATCCTCGAAATCAAGGTCGCCCAAAGGCTTTAAAAGCCTTCCCGTCGGGCCGATATCAAGCGCTATAAATTTCTCGCGTGAGGATGAGCTGTCATCTCTTGCTTTTTTTGCATTCAGGATAGCAGATTCTATAATGCTTTCAAGCTCGTCGGGCGAAAACTTCAAGCAGTTTGCACCGAACGTATTCGCCGAAACGACGTTGCTCCCTGCATCGTAATAGCTTTTGTGAATATCGGCTATCACCTCAGGACGAGTTAAGTTCCACCTTTCGGGCGATTCGCCTGCACCAAGCCCCATGGATTGCAAAAGCGTTCCCATTCCGCCGTCCAAAATAACGATATTATGTTTTAAAAACTCTCTGAAATCCATTTTTATCTCCCATTAGGATGTTTAACGCTTGATATCCCCGCAAATGCCGTCACCGATTTTGTGGGAGACATCATAAAGCTTTCATTTAAATAAAGCCCGATATTCTTTTCGGGATTAAGAATCTTAAAAATATCTCTTTGTGTTTCAATCGAAAGATCGCCATATCCTGCGCTGAAGCGTGGGGCAAGCGAAACGCCGTTTTCTTCTTCAAAGCTTTTTATAAACTCATCGCACAAAGCCTCGATCCTCTCGGCGCCCAGTGCCTGCAAAAATAACGCCTTCGCAGGCGAAAGCCTTGCCTCGCTTGATATAAGCCTATCAAGCGAAAGCCCAACTGTTGCTCCAAATAAAAGCACTTTCTCGCACCCCGAAAGATTCTTCGCAAGTGCTTTCGAGGGTGCCTTAAAAGCCCCAAGATCACATTCCTCACCTGAAATTTTCAAGTCCAAAACGGTATAGCACACTTTATATGTCAGCAAAGGAAGAGCCTTTGAAACACACTCCCTTAAAAGTGATAGGGTATTCTCGTCAGCCTCTTTACAAGAAGCATATCTAAGTATCTCGCGCTCGCACATGGGCGGCGCTTTTAAAGTTATAACACTAACGCTCATTTTCCTAAAATATCGCACAGGTTTGCCATGATCTTCTTTGCAACGTCGGGCTTATTCATCGAATAAACGTGAACGTTTTTAATTCCGTTTGCATAAAGGTCGATTATCTGATCCGTCGCATAAGCAATGCCCGCTTGCTTCATCGCAGCAGGTGAGTTCCCGAATTTGTCGACCAAGCTCTTGAAACGCTGAGGCATAAACGACCCCGAAAGCTTTATCGCACGCTCGACCTGATTGGCGTTTGTAATCGGCATAATTCCCGGAATTATCGGCACGGTTATGCCTGCTTCACGAATCTTATAAAGGAAGTTATATAAAAGATTGTTATCAAAAAACATCTGAGTGGTCAAAAAGTCACAGCCTGCATCAACCTTCTCTTTAAGATAGAAAATATCCTGCTTCTGATTCTCACTCTCGGGGTGAATTTCGGGATAACAGGCGCCGCCGATGCAAAAATCATTTCCCGATTCCTTAAGCTCTCTGACAAGCTCAATAGCGTGCTTATAGTCCCACTTCGATCTGTCGTCATCAGCAAGGTGCGCAGGGATATCTCCTCTTAAAGCCATAATGTTTTCGATTCCCGCTTCTTTTATCTGCATTATCTTTTCCTTAACAGTTTCTCTTGTCGAGGATACACAGGTCAAATGCGCCAAAGTGGGAACACCGTGAAGCGACTTGATGTTTTTTGCAATATCTAAAGTATATTTGCTTGTGCCGCCGCCTGCACCATAAGTCACGCTCATAAACGAGGGTTTAAGGCTGGCTATCTCCTCGGTAGCGGTCTTAACGCTTTCAAAGCTTGTTTCAGTTTTGGGAGGGAAAACCTCGAAGGAAAGCGAAAGCTTGTCTCCGTTTAAAATGTCGATGATCTTCATAGGCTTTAGTCCTTTAATGTGGTATATTTATTATATTGTATCATAACTGTTATAGATTTTCAATAATTATCGCAATATTAGTTCTTTTATCTGATATCAAAATATTAAACAAAAAATTTTCTCTAACCCCTTGCCTAAATTTGCATTTATATGTATAATTGAAAGCGGAGTATTAAATTTTCACACAAAAGGAGAATGGCTATGGAAAAATCAAAACTTATTGAGCTTTTGAACGACATGAGCGTTCAGGAAAAGGTTGAACAGATCGTTCAGCTTTACGGCGAATTTTTGGGTGATGTCGATGTTATGACAGGCCCTGCGATGAGCTTTGCAAAAATGGAAAAGGGCAAGCCCTATCGTGTGGGAAGCCTTTTGGGTGAGCATGGAGCCCAGCACTTGATCGACCTTCAGGACAAAATGATGGCTGCTCAGCCCCACCACATTCCTGCACTTTTCATGCTCGATGTCATTCATGGATATAAAACCGGCTTCCCCGCTCCGATAGCAATCGGATCGAGCTTTAACCCCAAGCTTGCTGAGGAGCTTGCTTCAGCCGCTGCAAAAGAGTGCTCGACAGCAGGTACTCATGTAACCTTCTCTCCGATGGTTGACCTTGTCAGAGACAGCCGTTGGGGCAGATGCGTTGAGTCGACAGGCGAAGATGTTTGGCTTAACTGCCGAATGGCAGAGGCTCAGGTAAAGGGCTTCCAGGGTGAAGATATTTCCCAAAAGGGCAAGATCGCATCTTGCATTAAGCACTTCGCTGCATACGGTGCTGTTGTTGCAGGAAGAGACTATAACGTTACCGAAATTTGCGAGCATACACTTTTTGAAGACTATCTTCCCTCTTATCACGCTGCAGTAAATGCAGGTGTTAAGCTTGTAATGACAGCCTTCAACACTATCGACCGCAGACCTTGCACCACCAACAAAAAGCTTTTGCGCGACCTTTTGCGTGGCGAAATGGGCTTTGAAGGCGTTGTAATTTCCGACTATGGCGCAGTTCAGGAAACTATTGCACACTCAACCTCTTTGGACCACCGCGATGCCGCAAAGAAGGCAATCGAAGCCGGCTGTGATATCGACATGGTCAGCCGAAGCTATGTCGAAAATCTTGAGGATCTTATCAATTCTGGCGAAGTTGACATCGCACTTGTTGACGAATCAGTTATGAGAGTACTCGAGCTTAAAAATGAGCTTGGTCTTTTCGAAAATCCTTATAAGGATGCATCTGTCGAGGATGAAAAGAATATTTGCTTCTGCGAAGAGCACCAGGCACTTTCTCGCCGTGCTGCCGAAGAAACAACCGTACTTCTTAAGAACAATGGCATTTTGCCTCTTAAGAAATCACAGAAGATCGTTGTTGTCGGTGACCTTGCAAAGTCCAATTTGATAACAGGTAAGTGGGCAATGTTCGTAGACAAGGACAAAACAGTAACTATGAAGCGTGCTTTGGAAGAGCTTTATGGTGATGTTGATATAACCTTCTTCGCAACCGATGATGTATCTGATGAAATGCTTGACGCCGTTAAAGCTGCTGATGCTGTTATTCTTTGCATTGGTGAGGATCATATGACAACAGGTGAATCCTTAAGCATTTCAGATATCTCGATTAAAGAATCCCACCACAAGCTCTTTGATGAGGTTTATGAAGTTAACCCCAACACCGTTGTTGTTTTGTTTGGCGGAAGACCTTTGGCATTGCCCAAGATAGCTGAAAAAACAAATGCACTTGTAGAAGCATGGCTTCCCGGTTCCTGCGGTGGTTATGCCGTTGCAGATATCCTCTTTGGTAATGTTAACCCCTCGGGCAGACTTTCGATGAGCTTCCCCTATACAACAGGTCAGCTTCCGATCAGCTATTCATTGTTCCCGACTGGCAGACCCAAGCCCAAAAAGGAAGGCTTCGTGCCCTTCGCTTCCAATTATATGGACGTTCCCAACGAACCTCTTTATCCCTTCGGATATGGACTTTCTTACAGCAATATAGAATATTCTCCTATAACTCTTAGCAGCAACACTCTTACAGATGACACCGCTATCACAGCAACAGTAACAGTTACCAACAACAGTGATATCGATGCATATGAACCTGTTCAGCTTTATATCAGAGATATTAAGGGCAGCGTTGTAAGACCGCTTAGAGAGCTTAAGGGCGTGCAAAAGATTCGTCTTGCAAAGGGCGAAAGCCGCGAAATCAGCTTTAATATAACCGAGGATATGTTAAGATTCTATGATGATGACATGAAATTCGTAAGCGAAGCAGGCGAGTTCAGCATCTGGATCGGCACAGACAGCTTAACCACAAATGAAGCAAAATTCGTTCTTGTGAAATAAAATAATAAAAATCCCGCCTTTAGGCGGGATTTTTAGTTTAGTTAAGCACTTTTATAATCTTTTTAATAACCTTATCGTTATCGCTGTCCTTGATCTTGAACTCGGTTCTTGAATAGAAGTTATCATTCGTGTCCCAAATAACAGGAACAAATCCTCGCTCAACAAGCTCGTTCAAAACGATTTCAAGACATTCGCTCGACTTTGTGTGGATGGCGCCTGCGCCGAAGTTTGAGGCAGGATAACCTGCAGAGGTCTCACCCAAAAATACGGGGATATTCTTGCTCGAGAAGGCGTTTTCAAGCTTTGTGCACTGATCATCGATATAGTCAAGCCATTCCTGAGTGCCGATCTTGTTCCACCAATACATAAGGTTGTCAACATAGTGAACGGAAACCATAAGTCTGTCTTCAATCGTGTCGGTAGGCATTACAAACTGTGGCGAGGTCGTCTTATCGATGTTTGTGTTATATCCCGAAACGATCAATACACGCTCAGCATTGTTCGAGCCGGTTGCACGAACGGCATCGACAAACACCTGGTTAAGCTCGTTTGTAAGCAAAAAGCCCTTAAAATCACCGGGATCAACAAGCTCGCCGTTTTCATTAAACTGGCTGCCGCCAAGGTATTCATTAAAGCCTTCGAAAACAACAGTATAAGGATAATCCTTGAAATAGTCTGCTATCTGTGTCCAAAGAGTGTTAAAGATCTCTTTGCAGCCTTCGATGTCATTTCGTCTTATAACGAATTCATCGAAATGGTGGATGTTGATGACTGAATAAACTCCTGCCTTTTCGCAATAGTCAACAATTTCTTTAACTCTTTCCAAATATTCGGGATTGATGGTCCAAGTGCCGTCGTTTTCCATCATATTTCCCCAAAAGACAGGGATTCTAACAGTGTTAAAGCCGCAATCACGCATTCCGTTGATGACTTTCTGAGTTGTTACAACGGCACCCCAGCGGGTTTCATAATCGGTGGGGGTATTATTGCCAAGAACGGGTATCCACTCATAGGTTATTTTTTCACAGTTGGTAGCGTCATAAGCCTCCATCGTGTTGCCAAGATTAATTCCCAAACCCATTTCGCGTGCAACCTCGTTGGCGTTCGGGCTAACATCTTCCGAGTTCTTGTTGCCTTTGTTTGCGGTGGTTGCACATCCACAGGTTAGAAGCAAGGATGATGATATAAGTAATAGCAGGAATTTTTTCATTAGTGTCACTCCAAACAAATGATTTATGACTAAAGTATAGATTAATTCAATGTATATTGTCAAGTTGCAAAAGCTGTATTTAGCACGGCAAACATGGCGATTCGTGCAATGAACAGTGATAGACCTTATAAAAATGCTGCACAGAAAATTGTGCAGCAATTCGATCATTCATTTATTTGTCTTGAATATTTTCCGGGAGATATGCCAACGGCATTTGTAAAGCTTCGAATAAAGTTTGCATAGTCAGAAAATCCCGATTTATAGCAAGACTCAGACACGTTGCAGCCGTTTGCCAACAGCTTTTTCGCCATGGCAATGCGCTGATCCAGAATATATGCCCTTATAGTAAGCCCGGTGTGTTTTTTAAAGCATCGGCTTATATATTTCCCGTTAAAGAAGAACTTTTCGGAAAGCTCGTCTAAGGTGATCTGCTCGCTCAAATGCTCGCGGATATATTCCATAACACTTTGAACAAGTGGCGGCATAATGTTCTTTCCGTTTTCAGGACGTCTGTTCAAAAACAGGCGGTTAATGGAAACAAGTATTTGTGTTAAATAAGCGTTCATAACAAGACTGTATCCGAATTCGGGCTTTGTCCTCATCTCTTGGAATTGCCAGTATAAGGCCAAAAACTGCTTAAGCTCGTTTTCACCTAAGGTGATGCGCTTAACCTGATCCAAGCTTTCAAGCTTAAAACACTCGCCTAAATAAACGTCTTCATAAGAAAGCTTTTTGACAAGATCCTCTTTTATATTGATGATCAATCTATCATATTCACACTCGCCATTGCAAACAACTGTGTGGAACTGTTCGGGGCTTATAAGATACATTTCGCCGGGCTTGCACAAAAAGCATGATTGCTCAATATACAGCTTCATGTTTCCACCAAGAAACAGATATATCTCGAATGCATTGTCGTGTCGGTGATAGGGATCGGAGGGGGACAGAATATCTCTCTTGCTGACATTACGATAGCACAAATATGGTTCTTGAATCGGATCATTAATTTTGTTTGCCAACGTCAACACCGCCTTCCTTTAATTTCACGCAATAAAAGTTGTCTTTATCGCAATAATTATATCACGAATTATATTTCCTCGCAATTATTAAATTGCAAAAAAGTGATATATAACAGTTATGCAAATTGACAAAACATGTTGACTTTTGATTTATAAATCATTATAATAAATCAAAAAACATTAGGATAAATCAATCTAATCTTAAGAGGGGAACAACTCATGACAAGGATAATGTTTGTCTGTCACGGCAACATTTGCCGTTCTCCGATGGCAGAGTTTATATTTAAAAAGATGGTCAGAGATAAAGGGATCGAATCCGATTTTGTGATTTCTTCAAGTGCCACCAGCACCGAGGAGATCTGGGGCGATATCGGCAACCCCGTATACCCTCCCGCAAAAGCTGAGCTTTTCAAGCACGGAATCAAATGCGAGGGCAAGCGCGCAGTTCAGCTTAAAGAAAGTGACTATGACAAATATGACCTATTCATCGGAATGGATTCATATAACATTCGCAATATGCACCGTATTCTAAAGAATGATCCCAAGAACAAGATCCGCAAGCTTATGGACTATACCTCCCGCGGGGGCGACGTTGCCGATCCGTGGTATTCCAATCGCTTTGATATTGCCTATCGTGATATATATGACGGCTGCGAAGGACTCCTAAGATCAATAACCGAATAAAAGCTTCACCCGATCTGCATCTGCAGGTCGGGTGTTTTTGTTAAAGCATATTTTTAATTTCTTCGCATTCTTTAAGGTTATTGAAACCATAAAAACGGCGTGCATTGTCAGCTAAGAACAACTGTTTTTCACGGTCTTTAAGCTCGATCGATCTCGTAACAAAATCATAGCTCATTTTATAGGTTATTTCAACCATCGTTCTGGGATAGTCGCTGCCCCACATAAGCTTATCAATTCCGCAAACGTCTGCTGCCTCTTTTATGGCTTTAATCGCAGAAGGATAGGGATAGAATTCGCTGTTGAAAAGCCAGGTTATTCCGCCGCTTTCAACTCGAACGTTGTCATATCTTGCAAGCTTGATCTGCTCAAGCCAGCCTTCACGTGTCACCATTCCAAAATGTCCGATAGCGATTTTCAACTTCGGGAACTGCTGAATAAGCTCTCTTAACGAGGATGTCTGTGCATCGCCGTCAGCAAGGTCGATAGAGATGAACTTGCCGTTTTTCAAGGCTTCCTCAAACACGAAAGCGTGCTTTGTAAGGTCCTGCGTGGTAAGTCTTCCCGCACAGAGCTTAATTCCGTCGAAGCCGTCAGTCAAAAAGGGCTTGCCCTCTTCATAAAGCGAGCAGATCTTAAGTCTTTCGGGGAATTTTGCTTTCGCTTCAAGCAGGTATTTATCCTGATTTCCGTCGATCTCTTCTTGGGTGATAACAGCGCCGCTAACTCCTGCATAGTCCATGTTCGCAATGAATCTTTCGGCACTGTTGCAGTCATCTGTCATATAGGGCGGCATCATTTGGCGAATTTCTCCACCGAAATTGCTTTTTCCGTTTCCAACGGGATAAACAGCTTTGCCGTTAACTCTGCCGTCCTGCCTGTTCCACAAATGCGCGTGAGCATCAATGATCATCAAAGCGTAACACCGTCCTTAAATATAGATATTTCACGATATCCACCAAGCTCGTTTTTGGCAAGCTTGCCGTTTGCAGTTTCGATTATAAGCTCTAAAAGCTTGTCCTCGCTGCAGGATTGAGCATCAAAGTCTATCCAATGAGGTTTTTTGTCGGCAAGTGCCGAGTTTGTCGCAAGCTTAAGCGTTGGAACAGGTGCACCCAAGGGGGTTCCTCTTCCCGTTGTGAATAAAATCATGTGGCATCCTGCTGCTGTTAAGTTCGTAACGGCAACGATGTCATTTCCCGGACCGTTAAGAAGACTAAGCCCCGGCTTTGAAACTGTGTCGCCATAATCTAAAACGTCGGTGATCGGAGCGAGCCCTCCCTTTTGCACGCATCCCAAGGATTTTTCCTCAAGAGTTGTAATTCCGCCTGCTTTGTTTCCGGGCGAGGGGTTTTCGCTCACGGGCTGACCGTGAGCAATAAAGTATTCCTTATAGTTATTTATAAGCGAAACCGTCTTGCCAAACACTTCTTCGCTGACACAGCGGTTCATCAAAAGCTGTTCGGCACCAAACATTTCGGGAACCTCGGTCAAAACGGCACTGCCGCCCATTGCACACAAAATGTCGGTAATTTTTCCGCAAGCGGGATTAGCGGTAATTCCCGAAAGTCCATCGCTGCCGCCGCATTTCATGCCGATCTTAAGGCGGCTTAAGGGAACGCTCTCGCGCTTGTCCTTGCTTGCGTTTTCTTTAAGCTCGTTAATTATCTTAACGCCCTCATTGATCTCGTCCTCGCATTCCTGAGTTATCAGGAATTTAACGCGTTCCTCGTCAACCTCTCCCAAAATCTTCTTAAATTCAGGGATGTTGTTGTTTTCGCATCCCAAGCCCAAAACCAAAACGCCGCCTGCGTTCGGGTGCTTGATAAGCCCTCTCAAAACAAGCTGTGTGCGCTCGTGGTCGCCACCAAGCTGTGAGCATCCAAACGGATGAGTAAACGCATATGCGCTTGTTAACTTGGCAAGCATTTCTGCAGTCTTGTTAACACAGCCAACGGTTGGGATTATCCAGATGTCGTTTCGAATGCCGATCTCGCCGTTTTTGCGAACGTATGCCATAATATCAGGAGCATCTATCGCTTCGGGATATGTCAGCTCTGGGGAGTATTTATATTCCTGCGTGCCTGCAAGAAGCGTCTTAAGGTTGTGAGAATGAACGTGCTCACCCTCTTTAATATCTGCAGTTGCAACTCCGATAGGGCAACCGTATTTTATAACCTTCTCACCCAAAGCAATGTCTTTAACGGCATATTTGTGTCCGTTTTCAAGCGAAACGCTAACGTTGTCGTTTTTATGTATCAGCACATTGCCCATGATATAGCCTCGCTGATTCCGTCATTGTGAATTTTCTCAAGCGACTCGCAAACAAGCTCGTTCATTTCACTCAAATCTTTGCCCCACAAGGCTTCGTTTGCCAAGATCTCGGTTGCCGAGTGAGTTTTGATGAACTCGACGGCATTTGCGTCATCGCTTACTTCATTGGTCTTATAATATTCGATCAGGCAAGCAAGCGAGAAAACAAGCGGCTTGGGAAGACTGCCGTTATTTTCAATATAATCGCAAACAGTGGGCAAAACGCGCGCTGTGTATTTGCTTACAGAGTTCAAAGAAATCGACTTCCACAAGTGCTTGATATAAGGGTTAGCAAAACGCTCGAGCACGGCACTTGCAAAAGCCTTGTGCTCCTCGGTCTCACCCAAAGAGGGCATGATGTACTTCGAAAGGCAAATATCGAGATAGTCATGCATCTGCTTGTCATTAAGGCTTTCGCCAACGGTTTCAATTCCTCTCAACAAAGAGGGGAATACGAGCGAGGTGTGCGCGCCGTTCAAAATTCTTACCTTCATTTTTTTATAGGGCGAAACGTCATCAGTCCAAATAACGTTTACACATGCTTTTTTAAGAGGGAATTCGTCCTCGAAATCGCCTTCTATTACCCAAAGGTGGAAAAGCTCGGCGGTATTCAAAAGCTTGTCTTCGCATCCGATCTGTGCCCAAAGAGCCGTGGCTTCATCCTTAGGATAACCTGTGCAGATTCTGTCAACCAAGGTCGAGCAGAAGTGGTTTTCACTTCTCAGCCACTTGCAAAAATCTTCGCCCAAGCTCCAAAGCTCGGCATATTTTTCAACGCACTCGAAAAGCTTTTTGCCGTTATTGTCGATAAGCTCGCAGGAAAGGATAACAAATCCCGAAAGTCCTGCCTTAAAGCGTTCATATAAAAGAGCTGTCAATTTTGCAGGGAAGGACTTCGGCGGAGCATCGTTTAAGGCTTCCGTGCCCAAATATTCAATTCCTGCCTCTGTGGTGTTGGAAATGATAAATCTCATTTCGGGCTGGTGTGCAAGTGCCAAAAAGCCCTCATAATCGGTGTGAGGGTCAACTCCTCGCGAAATAGACTTAACCTTAATGCACTCGGCTTTAACTTCGCCGTTTTCAACTCCTCGCAAAAATTGGTGATATTCGCCCTTTTGCTCGTTGATAACGGGGATGAGCCCCGTGGGGATAGGCTGAACGACAACAACGCTGCCGTCGTACAAGCCCTGTTCGTTCATCTTGTGAATGAACACGTCGGCAAAGCTTCGCAAAAAGCCGCCCTCACCAAACTGTATAACTCTCTCTGTCATTTTATAAACCCTCTTAAATTTTCAAAAGTTTAATTCCGCTGATAAACAAGCCGACAAGATTATCAAGCACAATGTGCTTGGGTTGAAGCCTTAATTCGTGCTTGCCCTTCGGGAGTTTTACCTTGCCTGCAGGTATATATCTTGTTCCCCAAATCGATTCAATATCCTTCGAGGTTATGCAGGAATATTCTTCGCCGTCAATTGTCACAGCCAATTCGTGACCGAAATCTTCGGGGCGCCAATGGCTTCTTGTGTCCCACATGACCTGAACCTCATACTCTGCTTCGTCATCAGTTTCAAATTCCCAATAAAGCGAATCTTCAGTCATTGTGAAGCGTTCGGTAACACCGTATTTAATATACATATGTGAATAGGGGTTAAGATCAAGCCTTGCAAGTGATGCAGGCAGCTGCACCGATCCCTCTTCGTTGGGATAAAGTCCCTTTCTTATCTTAACCTCTTCGTCGCAAAGAACCTTTACAATTCTTATATCCTGGGGAAGACCGCTAACGTCAACGCTCAAGCTTTCACCGTTCTTGGTAAAATCAAGCTCGCTTCCGTCTTCAAGAGATGTGCACTTGAGTACACGGCTCTTAAGTCCCGAAAGAGACACTTCTTTTATCTTATCGTTTGTAACAAAGAGATATATTGCATCATTTTTCTTTGTTACGTAACCCCACTGGGGAAGATAAGGCAGTCCTGCGGCACAGGTGCCGTAGATAGCCTCGCCATATGTGCGAAGCCATTCGCCAAGCTTGCGGAATTCTCTTTGAGATTCTTCGGGAATAACACCCAAAGCATCGGGGCCCACGTTCATAAGAAGGTTGCCGCCCTTTGCCACAACTTCAATGATTCTGTATCGCATGTGTTCATAGGGCATATATTTTCCGTCTTTAATGTATCCCCAGCCGTTATGAGTCGTCATGGGCGAATCCCAAGGCATATCCATTCCAGAGGCGGGGATTCCGTCGTCATTCATGGTTAAAAAGTCAACCTCGATAGCGTCGCAAAGACGGCTGTTTACAATGCAGCCTTCCTGAGTGTCGTAAACAAGCTCTCTTAACTGTCTTCCCTGATCGGGCGTTATGTGCGAGGGTGTATCGAACCAAATGGTCAAAACGTCGCCATACTGTGTCAAAAGCTCTTTGATCTGAGGCATATCAAACTCGTCGATATATGCCTGCAAGTCCTTCAAGTTTTCATCGGGATAGTCCCAAAAGTTGCCGTAATTGCCGAATAAGTCGGGACGGCCCTTATCCTCATAGCTTGAAGCAAGGGGATGATGCCACTCTCTGACGTGGGAATAATAGAATCCCAGCTTAATGCCGTGCTTGCGGCAAGCCTTAGCAAGCTCTGCCATCGGGTCGCGCCCAAAAGGAGTTGCATCAACGATGTTATAATTGCTCACGTTGGTTTTAAACATCGAAAAACCGTCGTGATGCTTTGCAGTGATAACGATATATTTCAAGCCGCTGTCTTTTGCAAATCTAACCCACTCGTCAGCATCAAACTTAACGGGGTTAAATTGCTCAGCAAGCTTTTCATATTCTCTTACGGGAATCCTGCCGAAGTACATGACCCATTCGCCATACCCCATAATGCTGTATAAGCCCCAATGGATAAACAGGCCAAGCCTTGCTTCCTGCCACCATTTAATAGTTTCCTGTCTGTTCATAATTTTCCCTTTACATTTTTATCAAAAGCTTCGCCAAGCTTCCGTCGTTGTTTTTAAGAGCCTCGAAAGCATCCTGAGCATTTTCCTTTTCGCAAATGCCGCTTACCATTTTCAAAACGTCAACATTGCCACTTGCAACCAGGTCGATAAGCTCTTCAAAGTCCTTGGTGAACGCATTTCGAGAGCCGAAAACGTTAAGCTCCTTCTTCAAAAGGATGGAGTGAACAAAGCTTGTTTCACGCTTGCCGTTGCCGATTAAAATGATGTTTGCACCGTGTGCAGCCTCGTTAATGCAGGAAAGGAAGGTCTCTGGAGCGCCGCAAGCCTCAACACAAACGTCAAATCCCTGAGCATTTGTAAATTCAACCGCAACGGTGTGCAAGTCAGCTTCCTTAACGTTAATAACGCAGTCAGCACCGTATTCTTTAGCGAGGTTAAGTCTCGAGTCAAGCATATCTGCAATCATAACTCTTGCACCCATTGCCTTTGCTTTCAAAAGGGCAAATAAGCCGATAGGTCCTGCACCCATGATAAGAAGATTGTCGCCCTGCTTAACTTCTGCACGGGACAGAGCGTGACAGCTGATCGAGAAAGGCTCGATAAGTGCAAGCTCCTTAGCGCTTAGTCCCTTGCCGTCGATAATTCTTTCAACGGGCATTGTGATATATTCCATAAAGCTTCCGTCACGCTGAACGCCCATTGTCTGATTGTCGTGGCAGGCGTTAACTATTCCGCGCTTGCAAGCATAACACTCACCGCAGTTAAAGTAAGGATTGCAGGTGATAACGTCGCCTGCTTTAAGTCCGCGGTCGTTTTCGGGGATGGACACGATTTGGGCCGAGAATTCATGTCCGGGAATTCTTGGATATGTAGTAAACGGCTGATTGCCGGTATAGGATGCAACGTCAGCGCCGCAAATTCCGCAATAAAGCACCTTTAAAAGTGCTTCGTTTTCCTTGGGAACGGGCATTCCCTTTTCAACAAGTCTGATCTCTCCGGGTTTTGTAATTTCAACTGCTAACATGATCATCTCTCCATATCAATAAAGTCTTTGTTCCAAACAACTGCTGTTTTCAAGGGTGCCCCCTTCGCATATATCTTGTTTTCGTAAGATCCGATCGGGTCTGCGGTAAATTCATCCTTGTCAATAAGCTCAACAAGCTCGTCGAATTCGCTTTCGCAAAGGATCTTGATAGCTTCTTCCATATGCTTTTGTGTAAAGTTTATCGAGCCGAATATAACGTGGTTCTTAAATCCAAAGGGCATTGTGTCATAAGTAACCTTGGGGCCCAAAGAGAAGCTGTTGTAAATTCCGTTACAGCCCAAAACGCAGTGATCGAATGCAATTCTGTGTTCAACGTTTGCACCCGATGTTCCGACAAACACGGTTGCTGTTCCGCCAAGTGCGGATATAATTTCGCTTGCAGTTTCTTCTTCAGAAAGCCCGCCGCTTGAAAGATAATCGCATCCAAGCTTGTTAATAACAAACTGTGCCTTCTCCGATTCCTTGGGGCTTCTTGCAACAAAGAGTATCTTGGCATCGGGATGGCTTCTTCTCACCTGATCACCAATGAAAAGTCCCGTTGTTCCAAGGCCGAAGATAACGGTGCGGTCAAAAGTGGAATCAAAAGCTATATTCATTGCTTCCTGGGGAGAGCATTTTCTCTTCGCCATTTCAACTCTGAAGTTTTGTGCCATGCCAATGTCCTCCATGCGCTCGCGTTGGAAAACAGCACAAGCATAAGGATCAGAGAATACAAGCTTTTTGGCAAGTGAAAGCGGAAGCTTTTTCAGCCCTTCAAACTTTTCAGGAAGGTGCAAAAGCATATCGGGATTGAAATATCCCTTGTCGCAGAAAATGCCGTCAGCTCTGTCACAGCCATATTCAAAATAAGTCTCATCCTCGGTGAAGCGTGTCGGGTCACAGCTGTCACCGCCGCGGATCAAAACGATCGCAAATCTGTCTTCCTCGGGCACCCAAACAACACCCTCGTGCCCGTTGATGAGTCTTTTTTCTCCTTCGGGGAATTTGGGCGAAAGCTCGCCTCTTGCGCCCATTCTCATTAGCTCCATGTCTGTTCCGCAGAAGCCGCAGAAAACAGGTGTTGCAATAATTCCTGACTTTTTCTCCTCTCCTCTAAGTCTTTGACGCTCGGTATTTATAAGATTTATCTCTCCATAACAAAGTGGCTTTGTTTCATCATTCTGAAAATATGTTGCAAATGTCTTCATAAGTGTCCTCCCAAATAAATGAGTATACTTTCACTTTACAGCAATAAAACGTGCATGTCAATTGCAAAAAGTGCGATTTTGCAAAGGCCTTTTAACGTTGTTCACTGAACAAATTTAATCCTTATTCAAAAGTTACTTCACGCAATAACACATTTTCGATAACATGATATCCTTTAATCAAGAACACTATAGACTGGAGGCATGAATCATGCTATATCCTGCCAGGGGCAAATCGCCCGTGATCACATCAGCAACCCGTTTAGATGACTGTCTTTATCTTAAGTCAGACCTTGGCACTCACAGAATAACTCCCATAAGTGACAGTGCGTTAAGAATAACCTTCACTCCTTATGAAGAATTTTCTGTTTCCGAAAAGATTGGCGTAATCTTAAAGACCCCCACATCTGATTGGACTTATTCCGAGACCGACAGCTCAGTAACCTTAAAAACAAATAAGATAAGCCTTGCCGTCAACAAGGGAACTTCTTCAATAAGCTTTTATGATGCAAACGGCAAGCTTTTGCTTAAAGAGCGCGAAAAAGAACCCAAGATAACTCAGGAATTCACAAAGTATCGCCTTAAAAATATCGAGATTGAAGAGATAAGCACTGCCGACGGCACCAAAAAGTCAGTCAAATCCGCTTCTCGTGAGGAGGACGGAAAGGCTCTTCGCTCGTGGGTGCATTTTGTTTGGCAGAATGATGAGGAGCTTTACGGCCTCGGTCAGCACGAAGAGGGCTTGGGAAGCCTTCGCGGGCAGACTGTTTATGTTCATCAGGGCAACCGCAAGATAGCAATTCCTTTCATGGTCTCCACCTTGGGATACGGCATCTTGATGGATACATATTCCCCGATGATATTTAACGACACCCCTCACGGCTCGTATATTTACAGCGAAGCTGTTGATGAAATAGACTACTATTTCGTATACGGCGGCGACATGAACGGAACTGCTAAGGAATATCGCAAGCTCACCGGCAAGGCTTCAATGCTTCCGAAATGGGCATTTGGATATGTTCAGTCAAAGGAAAGATATGAAACCCAGGAAGAGATCCTTGCGGCTGTTAAGGAGTACCGCGAGCGCGGAATCGCACTTGACTGCATAGTTTTAGACTGGCTCTCGTGGGAGGGCAACAAGTGGGGACAGAAAACATTTGATAAATCCCGCTTCCCCGATGCCACAAAGATGATAGACTCGCTTCACGAACACAACGTTAAGTTTATGATCTCCGTTTGGCCAAGTATGTCGATGGGAGGCGAAAACCGCGCCGAATTCGATGAGGTTGGGCACATTCTTCCTGCCTGCGATTTCTATGACGTTTTCAATCCTGGCGCCAGAAAGCTTTATTGGAAGCAGGCAAGCGAGGGGCTTTTCGCTCACGGAGTTGACGCTTGGTGGACAGATAACTGCGAACCCTTCGCTCCCGAGTGGGAGACGATCTACCGTCCCGAACCCAGCAAGCTTATAAATATGTATTTCGATCAGTCCTCGGCAAGAATGCCTGCCGAGCTTACGAATGCTTATGCCTTATATCACTGCATGGGTGTTTATGAGGGTCAGCGCGGCGAGTGCGACACAAAGCGTGTTGTCAGCCTTGCACGAAGCGGATATACAGGCCAGCAAAGATACGGAAGCATTTTGTGGTCGGGCGATATCGCCGCAACTTGGGACACATTGCGCCGTCAGGTGGCGGCAGGCCTTGGATTTTGTGCCAGCGGCTTACCTTATTGGACAGCTGATATCGGTGCATTCTTCATCAAAAACGGTCTGCATTGGTATTGGAAGGGCGATTATGACAACACCGTTAACGATCCCGATTACCGTGAGCTGTTCTTAAGATGGTATCAGTGGGGAGCGTTCCTGCCCGTATTCCGTGGCCACGGAACCGATTGCAACCGCGAGCTTTGGCACTTTGGCGACAAGGGCGATCCGATCTATGAAGCTCTTTGCAAGGCGAATAAGCCTAGATACGAGCTTATGCCTTATATCTACTCGCTTGCAGGCAGAACATGGTGCGATGACGAATCCATTATGAGATATCTTGCGTTTGATTATCCGAGCGATAAGATCGCTTGCGAGATCAAGGATCAGTATATGTTTGGTGACAGCATTATGGTTTGTCCCATCACCGAAAGCGACAAGACCTCCGGTTCGAAGAGAAAGATATATCTTCCCGCAGGCGGCTGGTATGACATGAACAGCAACAAGCATTACAAGGGTTCCTGCTTCATTGAGATTGACACCGTTTTGGACGAGATCCCCTTGTTTGTTAAAGAGGGTGCTGTCATTCCCCGTGCTGAATATGCTCTTTCCACTGCAGAGCAGTCAAAGGACTTGACCGTTTACGTATATGCAGGAGCTGACGGAAGCTTTAAGCTTTATGACGACTCCGGCGACGGTTACGGCTATGAAAACGGAGAATATGAAACCTGCGAGCTTATCTGGAACGACAGCGAAAAAACACTTTCCTTCACAAATGAAGAGATGCTTAAGCAAAGAAACGTCAAGGTCAACGTGATAAATAGATACTGATAAACGAAAAAATATCCACCTTCATTGCGGGTGGATATTTTTATTTTATTCTCATAAAAAGTATAGTAATTTTTAAAACCTGATGATATAATGAAGTTACGATACAAGTTTTAACTTATTTTCTCAGAAAAGAGGGCTTGATATGTTACCAAACTATTTGCAATTTAAAACCGAAGCTTGCGCTCCCTTAAAGGAACAGACGGTTGTTTACGGTGATGTGAGATTCACGGTTATTACAGACAGACTTATAAGAATCGAGCAGGGGGCATTCATTGACAATGCTTCTCAAACCGTTATCAACAGACAGTTTGCTTCGCCTGCATTTGAAAAATACGAGCAGGGCGGTAAGCTTATCATCAAAACCGATTGCTTAGAGCTTTCATATGTTTTGGGCGAAAAGCTTTCAAACGAAAGCTTGACTATAAGATCGCTCGTTAAGCCTGCATTTATCTATAGTTTCGGTGACAAGCCGCTTCAAAACCTTGGCGGAACAGTTGAAACACTCGACCAAATAAACGGTTCCTGCCCGATCAATGATGGCATTTGCTCTGTTGATGGCTTTGCGGTTATTGACGACAGCAACACCGCCCTCTTTGATGAAGAAGGCTGGTTTATAAAACGACCCGAGGGTGGAATCGACATCTATTTCTTCGGCTACGGACACGATTATGTTAACTGTGTTAAGGACTTTTACCGCTTGGCAGGTGCCCCAAAAATGATGCCGAAGTTCGTTTTCGGTAACTGGTGGAGCAGATATCACAAATATACCGACACCGAATATTTGGGACTTATGGACAAGTTTAAAGAGCATGACGTTCCTTTGTCCGTGGGCATTGTCGACATGGACTGGCACTTAACTGACGGCGACGGCAGAGAATATTGGACAACCGGCTGGACGGGATATACTTGGAATGAAAAATATTTCCCGGACTATAAAGATTTTCTTTCAAAGCTTCACGATAGGGGATTAAAAACAGCTCTTAACCTTCACCCTGCCTCGGGTGTAAGACATCACGAGGTTCAGTATGAACAAATGTGTAAAGCAATGGGAGTTGACCCCGAAACCGAAGCACCCATAAGCTTTGACTGCCTTAACCCCGATTTCTTAAAAGCTTATTTTGAAATTTTGCACTTCCCTTATGAAAATGACGGCGTTAATTTCTGGTGGCTTGATTGGCAGCAGGGAACTGATTACAGCTGGATCCACAAAAACGGTGGCGCAGTCAGCGACCTTGAGGGCATAAAGCCTCTTTGGATGCTCAATCATATGCACTATTTAGCATCCGAGCGTGACAACAAGCGAGGATTCATCTTCTCGCGCTTTGCAGGGCTTGGCTCGCAAAGATATCCTTTGGGCTTCTCGGGCGACAGCGTTACAACATGGGATAGCCTTGAATTCCAGCCCTATTTCACCGCAACCGCATCTAACATCGGATATTCTTGGTGGAGCCACGATATCGGCGGACACATGGGCGGACACCGTGATGACGAAATGATAACCCGATGGATACAGTTCGGCGTTTTCGGCCCGATCTTCAGATTGCACTCAACTCAGTCTATCTTCGCCTCGCGTGAGCCTTGGTGCTATAACAAACGTGCCGAGATCGTTATGAGCGACTTTATGCGCCTGCGTCACAAGCTCTTCCCTTATATCTACACGATGAGCGAAAGAAACGCCACTGACCTTGTTCCCTTGATGCAACCGATGTATCATCTTTATCCCGAGGAGAAGTCGGCATATACACACAAAAACGAATACTTCTTCGGAAGCGAGCTTTTGGTCTGCCCCATAACCTCGCCTGCCGATAAAGTTTCGGATATGGGCAAGGCTGACGTTTGGCTGCCCGAAGGCTTGTGGACAGATTTCTTCACAGGTTACGTATATAAGGGCGGAAAAGAGCTTGAAGTTTATCGTCCTCTTGAAAGAATGCCGTTGTTTGTGAAAGCGGGCGGTATCGTCCCCATGCAGTCACACACAGAACGTGACAACAGTCTTGGAAACAAGGATACTCTTGAAATCATCATCGCCCCCGGTGCAAACGGAAGCTTCACTATTTATGAGGACGATGGCGAAAGCCTTGAATACACCTGCGGTCACTTTGCAAAAACAAAGCTTACTCTTGATTGGTCTGACAATAAGGCAACCTTCACTATTCATCCGACAGAGGGTGACTTAAGCCTTGTCCCCGAAAAGCGCAGTTATAAGCTTATTTTCAGAGGATTTAAAAAGTGCAAAGGCTATGCACACTGCTCCGAAACCAACTCGGTTATCATTAAGCTTGACTCGGTCGAATCTTCAGTCGGCGCAAGCATAATCCTTGAAAACGAATCCGGTCTTGTTCACGACAATTCGGATTGCAGAGCGAGAATCATCGACATTCTCACTCGAGCTCAGTGTGCGGTGGAAATGAAAGAGATGATAATGGCAGACTATGAAAAGTTTATGAACGGCGGATGGATAGGTGCAAGCGAAAAAACCGGTGATGAAGGCGATCGCTTGAAGTCGGCGCTTTGTGAGCTTGTTTTGCAGAAATAGATAGTTTTAAAGATCTCTGCCGTTTTGGTGGGGATCTTTTTATTAAAATGCACTCTGCGCTATTTACCAAATTGTATTTTACGGTTATAATATTTTTATAATGCTGAAAGGAGCTCTACTATGACCCTTAACGAAAGACTTATAAGCGTTGTTCCCTCTGACAGACAAGTGCAGTTCCAAGAAACAGAGTTCTATGCATTTGTTCACTTCACCGTCAACACCTTCACCGGCAACGAGTGGGGCGACGGAAGAGAGGACGAATCCATCTTCAACCCCGTTTTGTTTGATGCAGATCAGTGGGTAAATGCAATTAAAAGTGCCGGAATGAGAGGACTTATCCTCACCTGCAAGCATCACGACGGTTTTTGCTTGTGGCACAGCAAAATGACAAAGCACACAGTTGAATACAGCCCCTTCAAGCGAGATATCGTTAAAGAAACTGCCGAGGCTTGCCGCAAGGGCGGAATCAAATTCGGTGTTTATCTTTCTCCTTGGGACAGAAACGCAAGCGTTTACGGTCAGGGAAGAGCATATGACGATTTCTTCATCGGTCAGCTCACCGAGCTTTTGACAAACTATGGCGACGTTTTCAGCGTTTGGTTCGATGGTGCTTGCGGCGAAGGCCCCAACGGCAAAAAACAGTATTACGATTGGGACAGATATTATGCGGTTATCCGCGAGCTTCAGCCCGGCGCTTGCATAAACGTCTGTGGCCCTGATATAAGATGGTGCGGCAACGAAGCAGGCTATACCCGTGAATCCGAGTGGAGCGTTGTTCCCGCAAGAACTCGTGATACCGAAAAGATCTTTGAAAATAGCCAGCACGAGGATAACGAGGAATTCCGCACACGCAAGATACACGCGTGGGACGGTGACCTTGGCAGCCGCGAGATCTTGGAAAACGAGACTGACCTTGTTTGGTATCCCGCAGAGGTTAACACTTCTATCCGTCCCGGTTGGTTCTATCACGACTATGAGGATGACAAGGTCAAATCTCTTGACCATTTGGTTCATATATATAACAACTCAGTCGGCGGAAACGCAACCTTCCTTCTCAATATTCCCCCAATGCCAACGGGTCTTTTCCATCAAAACGACGTTGACAGACTTGCCGAGCTTGGCAAGTATCTTAAAAAAGCATACAGTAACAATATCGCACCTTGTGCTAACGCTTCCTCGACAGGCGAGAGTGATGCTCATCCGTTAAGCGATGCACTTGCCGATGGCTACGATGAATATTATCTTGCTGACAGTGAGACACCAAGCATTATATTCAAGTGGGATACTCCCAAAAACGTTAAGCACATCGTTATTAAAGAGAACATTTTGCTCAGCCAGCGAGTTGAAAAGTTCACCGTTGAAGCAATGGTTGACGGCGAGCTGAAGGTTATCCACTCGGGAACCGTTATCGGTCACAAAAAGATCATCGCTCTTGACGGCGTTGTGACTGATACTGTCAAAATAACTCTTACCCATACAAGAGCAAATCCTGCAATTTCGTTTATCGGAATTTATGCAGACTGATATAAAGGAGGAACATCATGAACATTAAAGACATTTCACGTCCCGGCTCTGCAAAGAGCAACATGATCTATCACGAGGATCCCAAGAGCAATCATATCAACACATTGCCCCCTCATTGCTATTTGATGCCCTTTGCAACCGATGCCGATCCGTTTACATCGCCTTATGAATCCTCGAAGATGGAGCTTTTAAACGGCGAATGGGGATTCAGATATTATGAGAGCATCATCGACTTAGAGGATGATTTTATCGATCTTGCCCCCAATGCAACCATCCCCGTTCCTGCAAACTGGCAGCTTCACGGATATGACAAGCCCCAGTATACAAACGTAGTATATCCCATTCCCTTCGACCCGCCGTATGTACCCGACGATATCCCCTTGGGCGTATACACCAAGACTTATAATTATGTAAACGACGGTTTGGACAGGATCTTGGTGTTTGAGGGTGTTGATAGCTGCATCTATCTTTACATAAACGGCAAGTTCGTGGGATACAGCCAGGTTTCTCACTCTACATCCGAATTCGACATCACTCCTTATCTTTGCGAGGGTGAAAACACCTTTAAGATCGCAGTTTTAAAGTGGTGCGACGGTACATATATGGAAGACCAGGATAAATTCAGACTTTCGGGTATTTTCAGAGACGTTTACGTTCTTTCCCGTCCCGAAAAGAGAATTAACGACTATCACATCACCCCTGATTTGAGTGATGACCTTGCAAATGGCACACTTACTGTCGAGGTTTGGGGCGATGATGCTGACGTTTGCTTAACCTCTCCCTGCGGCAAGGTTTTGTTTAAGGGCAAGGTGCTTGATGGCACACCCTTGGTGATCGACGTTGATGCTCCTGCATTGTGGTCTGCAGAAACTCCCGTTCTTTACAAGCTCACTCTTGCAACAGAAACCGAGCTTTTCGGTGAAGAAATCGGCTTCAGAAAGGTTTATATAAAAGACGGCGTTGTTATATTTAACGGCAAGCCCTTAAAGATAAACGGTGTTAACCGTCACGACAGCTATTTCGATACAGGTTATTACTGCACTTATGAGCAGATGCTTGCCGATGCTGTTTTGATGAAGCAGCACAACGTAAACGCTGTAAGAACCTCTCACTATCCTAACTCACCTCATTTCGCAAAGATATGCGACAAGATCGGTCTTTACGTAATTGAAGAAGCAGACTATGAATCACACGGCTGTGTTGATGCTTTCCAAAGCTTCTCGTGGAACAAGCCCGAGGGTTATGGCGGAATTGCACTTATTGCAATGGACAAACGCTTTGAAGAAGCTATCGTTGACAGAGCTCATCGAATGATCGCTAGAGATTATAACAGAACAAGCGTATTCATGTGGAGCTTGGGCAACGAAGGCGGCTGGGGCAGCAACCTTGTTAAAGCCGGCGAATTCGTAAAGAATTATGACGCTTCACGTCTTTTGCATTATGAAAGCACACACCGTCTTGACGATACACCCACCGACATTTTGGACGTTGTTTCCGTAATGTATCCTTGGCCGGGTGCGTTCGAAGGCTTCTTGGCAAACGAGAATGAAAAGCGTCCTTACTTCTTGTGTGAATATTCTCACGCAATGGGCAACGGCCCCGGTGACCTTGAATATTATCACGAGTGCTTCTATTCTAACGATCGTTTCCTTGGCGGATGTATTTGGGAATGGTGCGATCATTCCTGCTCTTTAGGCAAGACCGAGGACGGACGAGACAAGTGCGGTTACGGTGGCGACTTTAACGAACGCCATAACGACGGCAACTTCTGTGTTGACGGCCTTATCTATCCCGACAGAACTCCTCATACAGGTTTGATGGAAGCTAAGCAGGTTTATCGCCCCGTAAGAGCATTTAAGGGCGAAAATGCAGGTGATTTCAGATTTGAAAGCATTCTTTTGTTTGCAGATCCCACCGATTATATGGAATGCAAATATGAGATAACCGAAAACGGTATCGTCACCAAAACAGGCGAGTTCGAGCTTAAGTTTGAAAATAGAACTGCTTATGCTCACATTGCAGACGCTGAAGATCCCACCGGCGATATGGCAATCAGATTCATCTTTACTGCAAATAAGGATACCTCTTGGTGCGAAAAGGGCTTCACAGTTTGCTTTGATCAGCTCATTTTGTCGGATGAAAACGAATATATGAACATCGCTAAGTCTGACAATGCTCTTAAGGTTTGCAACGAATCTCTTGCATATACCGTTACTGCAGGCGACACTACTGTTGTCATCAGCAAGCGCACAGCTCAGATCGCAAAGATCGTTAAAAACGGCACCGACATTATCGAAAAGCCGATCGCTGTCAACTTCTTCCGCGCTCCCACCGATAACGACTCGCCCAGAGGCGATTGGTATCGCGCACACCTTCACGAATATGATATCAAGGTATACGGAATCGACATCGAAGAAGCTGAAGGTTGCGTTAATGTTACAGCATCCCTTTCATTTGGCTGGAACATCCATCAGCCTATTGCTAAGGGAACAGCAGTATATACCGTTTACTCAAGCGGTCAGGTTGGAATCAAGTGCGACGTTGAGCTTAGCGAAAAGGTCAATATGCTTCCCAGATTCGGTATAAGAATGTTCATGCCTTCTGAATTCAAGAACGTTGAATATTATGGCTACGGCCCTGTTGAAAGCTATTGCGACAAGCATCATGCAAGCTGGCTTGCACGTCACTCGGCAGATATCAACGATATGCACGAGGATTACGTTAAGCCTCAGGAAAACTCCTCTCACTTTGATTGCCGCGAAGCAAGTGTTTCCAATGGCACAGCCAGCGTTACCGCAACAGCTCCCAAGAACTTCTCGTTCAACGCTTCAAGATACACTCAGGAAGAGCTTATCAACAAGCGCCATAACTTCGAGCTTGAAAAGAGCCCTTACAGCGTTATCTGCCTCGACTCCGGCATGGCAGGCGTTGGTTCAAACTCCTGCGGGCCCATCTTGCCTGAAAGATTCAGACTTGAACAGCCCAAGCAAAGCCTTGAATTTGTTTTAAGTTTTAAATAAAAAATATTCCCACTGTAAAAAATGCAGTGGGAATATTTGTTGCAATATTTGTAATAATGTGATATAATTATTTGAAACCAAATTAAGGAGGGTTTTTATGTATTTGGCTAACGGCAAAAGATATGACACAATGATATATAATCGTTGTGGAAAAAGCGGCTTAAAGCTGCCTGCAGTTTCTTTGGGACTTTGGCAGAACTTTGGCTATAAGAGCACATTTTCGAATGTTGAAAATATGATTCACACAGCATTCGATCTTGGCATCACACATTTTGATCTTGCAAATAACTATGGTAACCCGTATAACGGCAGTGCCGAGGAGAATTTCGGCAAGGTATTAAAGGATATGCGCCGTTACAGAGACGAGATGTGTATCTCCACCAAGGCAGGCTATGATATGTGGCCCGGACCTTACGGAGACAAAAACGGCTCGAGAAAGTATTTAACAGCTTCACTCGATCAAAGCCTTAAGCGCATGGGACTTGAATATGTTGATATATTCTATCATCATGTTCCCGATCCTGAAACTCCCCTTGAAGAGACAGCCCTCGCCCTTGACAATGCAGTTAAGCAGGGCAAGGCTTTATATGTAGGTATATCCAGCTATAACAGATCTCAGACCGAACAGATGCTTAAGATCTTTAAAGAGCTTAAAACTCCGTTTGCTGTACATCAGCCTTCTTATGCTATGCTTAACCGTTGGATAGAGCATGACCGTTTGGATGAATTCTGCTTTGAAAACGGAATCGGTCTTGCTGTGTTCTCGCCACTCTATCAGGGCTTCTTAACAAGCAAATATCTCAACGGAGTTCCTGCTGATTCAAGAGTCGGAAGAGGAGAGACATGGATCGGAAACGAGCTTAATGATAAGATGATCAAGAAGCTTAACGCTCTTAATGATATCGCTTCTTCAAGAGGACAGACACTTTCTCAGCTTGCACTTTCTTGGGTGCTTAATAACAAGGCTGTTTCCACAGTTCTCATCGGCGCAAGCCGTCCCGAACAGATCGTGGAAAACGTTGCCTGCATAAACCACCTCGATTTCACAAGCGAAGAGCTTTTGGCTATCGAAACAGTTCTTAAACAGTAAAATTAAACCCCGACGGATATATTGTCCGTCGGGGTCGTGTTAATTTTTTGATCAAAGATTCAAACGCCTTTTAACATAGTCAAGGCTTCTAAGATATTCTTCATCAGTATTCAAATGCTCGACCAAAACGGGCATTTCAGGGTTTTCTTTTTCACAAAGCTCATAGAACACTTCTAAATCAAGGTTGCCTTCGCCCACGGCACATTCTCTTAACTGGAAGGTAAATGGCTCCAAAAGAGTAACGTCCTTTAAGTGACAGCTGCAAATTCTGCCCTTTAAAATCGAGAAGCACTCGCGCAAAAATTCATCGTTAAAGAAATATCTTCTCGGCGAGGTTATCATGTTAATGGCATCTAAGTGTGCCGAAAACTGCGGATGATCCACCGCCTCGATAAGCTTAAGATACTCCTGCGGTGAGGAGGGCACCATCCAAGGCATAGATTCAATACTGAAGTGAGCTTTCTTCGGGTTTGCCTGCTCGATTATGTATCTGATGGTTTTAACGATTTCATCAAAAGTCTCGTCGCTGAAGTTTTCTCTGTATCCGCCGTCCCATCTCGGACCGTGAGGGGTTCCTGCAACGTTTACAGCGCACACAGCCCCGATCTCATCAGCCATTATAAGCTGACGGATGTTATAATCAATTGCCGATTTGCGCTTTTCGGGATCGCGGTCAAGCATATTGTTCCACACGCCAACTTCGGCAATAACAAGCCCGTTTTCGTGCGCCGCATGGGCGTATTCCTTGATAAGCGAGCTGTCACAGTTGCAGTTAAGCGGGAAATTCACCGCACCGCAGCCAAGCGATACCATCCTTTGCGCCCAATCCTTTGGGCTTTTGTGCGAAAGGGGAGAGGATAATCCAAGTCTCATATATGTCCCTCCTTAAAAGTTGCGTTTGTATATAACGCTCGGGTCAATGTCTTTAAGAGTTTTTGCACCAGTGCGAGCCATGATCGTTTGAAGCTCGCTTGTCATTTCGTTTATTCTTCTTGTAACTCCTGCGCCGCCCTGCTCAAGAGGCTTCATAAGGTGTCTTCCAACGCTGACGGCATCAGCTCCCAAAGCGATAGCCTTAAAAGCATCCATTCCGCTTTCAATTCCGCAGTCAACGAATATCTTCATGCTGTTGCCGACAGCTTTTTTTATTTCGGGCAGAACCATAAGCGGTGGAACAGAATAGTTCATAATTCCGTGATGGTGAGATACAACAATTCCCTTAACACCGATCTCAGCGCACTTAACTGCATCCGCAACACTTAAAACACCCTTGATGATAAACGGCACGTTTCCTGCAGCTGCCACGAATTCTTTAAGCTCGGCACTTGATTTCGGCTTCATCGGCAAGCCCAAAACGTTGTCATATCCGCCGTTCCAAGCATATGCATGGTCGATGTCCATTCCCACAGCAAACGCACCGTGCTTGATTGCGTGCTCGATGCGCCACAAAACGTCTTTATTATCTGCATGAGGTTTAATTATGCGTGCGGTTTTCGCGCCCGTTGCAAAAATAGCTTCCATGTCCTCGTTTTCGCCCATGCCGACCCAGTGCATAGCTCCTGCATCCTTGGCGCCGATTGCATATTCCGCCATGGCATTGTCACAGATCTTGTGCAAATGCGAAAGCGCAGCGGTCATGATCGGAGTTTCAAAATTTTCGCCAAAGATCTCGAGCGAGGTATCGCCAAGGTCTGAATCGATATATCTTGTCTGCAAAAGCAAAGAGTCAAAGTAATCGCGTGTTATTTTGTTGGAATCATGTGTCATTGTTGACCCTCCTTATAAATAAACTGTCATTCATATTTTACAATATCAGAAAAATAATTGCAACCGCCTTGATATAATATTCTTATATATGTTATAATTTAAAAAAGATTATTTTGGGGAGATGCTTTAATGTATCGCAACTTGGGAATCCTTGCACACGTTGACGCAGGAAAAACAACGCTTACAGAACAGCTTTTATATACATCAGGTGTTATCCGCGACCTTGGCTCTGTTGATGACGGCACCACGAGAACTGACTCAATGCCTATCGAGCGTGCACGTGGAATTTCGGTGCGTTCGGCAACAGCCTCGCTTAAATGGAACGGTGAGGATATAAATATAATCGACACTCCCGGTCACGTCGACTTCGCCGGCGAGGTCGAGCGTTGTCTTGAAGCTCTCGACTTCGCAATTTTGGTAATATCCGCTCCTGACGGAATCAAGGCTCACACCGAAAATTTGCTCAACGCCCTTTCGCAGATAGAACTGCCAAGGCTTATTTTCATAAACAAGCTCGATCGTGCAGGCTCCGACTCTAAGGCGATAATATCCGAGCTTAACCGCATAAGCGGACGAAAAACCGTTTATATGCCCCTTTGTGATGTAACGAGTGAGGGAAGCGACCTTTGTGAAATACACCCAAAGGATTTTGCCCGTGCTTCAACCGAAGCTCTTGCCGAGTTTGACGACACCGCGCAAGAGGCTTTCCTGCTTGACATAACTTTAAGCGAGAAAATGATAAACGACAAGCTTACCAAAGCGATAAGCGAGTGCAAGGTCACTCCCGTTTTGTGTGGCTGTGCTAAAAAAGGCTTGGGAGTTAAAGAGCTTCTGGATTTCATCACCGCCTATATGCCTCACGCAGGATATAAAGAAACCGAAGAGACTTCGGGCATAATTTTTAAGATAGACCACGATAAAACAATGGGCAAGATAGCCCACGTAAGAATGTTTGGCGGCAAGCTTCAAAACCGCGATGCTGTAAACGTGCTTTCGCCCGATATGCAAGCCGACACTTTTTCAGAGGATTCGGATGATGCTATCCCCGTTGAAGAAGAAAACACGCAGGATAAAATATCTCAGATACGCAAGGCAATGGGCTCAAGATTCACCGATTTGGGAGTTGTAACAGCAGGGGATATTGCCGCTGTTTGCGGCTTGACAAGAGCAAAGGTCGGAAGATACGTCGGTTCGGTAACCCCCTCTAAGCGCTATGCCTTCACGCATCCGCTGCTTCGAGTTAAGGCAACACCGTGTGATGATGCTTCTGATGCACTGCCAAAGCTCGCCCACGCGTTAAAAGAGCTTTCCGACGAAGAACCTTATATCGACGCAAAATGGGAAAACGGTCAGTCTGAAATCGTTTTAAACTTAACAGGAAGCATACAGTCGGAAATCTTGAAATCTCTTTTAGAGGAGAGGTATTCCCTTAAAGCCGAGTTTTCAGCACCCACGGTTATATACCGCGAGACCCCCTCGCAAAAAGGTCACGGAATCGGTGTATACACGATGCCAAAGCCCTGCTGGGCAATCGTTAACTTTATGTTCGAACCTATGCCCAGAGGTTATGGTGTTAGCTATCACGGCCGAATCCCCAACAATCAGCTGTTTTACAGATATCAAAGTCATATCCACCGTTCGTTTAACTCCTGCCTTGAACAAGGCTTGCACGGATGGGAGGTCACCGACTTTAAATGCACCCTTATCGGAGGTGAGCATCACACCATCCACACTCATCCGCTCGATTTCTTTGTTGCAACCCCAATGGCATTCATGAACGCACTTGAAAACTGCGGTTCTACTCTTTTGGAACCGCTTATGCAAATGCGTATCGTTGCACCAAGTGAGCTTTCGGGCAAGCTTATAACCGAGATAGTCCGCGGAGGAGGGGAGTATGAAGCTCCGTTTATAAGAGACGATACCCTGACTCTTGAAAGCATCGTTCCCTTTGCAAACTTTATGGACTTCCCCACAAGGCTTGCATCCATCTCTTCAGGGCGTGCAGTTTGCTCAACGCAGTTTTACGGATGGCGCGAATGTGCTCTAAGTGAAGATAAAATCAGCCCTCGTCGAGGGGTTGACCCGCGCGACCGCTCAAAATGGATACTTTGGGCACGCGGTGCTTTGGGCGAATCACAGATGTGATTACATAAAGGAGAAAAAATATGATATATAATCAGTTCAAAGATAAATCGCTGTCGCTTTTGGGCCTTGGCACAATGCGTCTGCCGCAGACTGCTGACGGAAAGATCGACGAGCCTCAAGCCGAAAAGATGATCGATCATGCCATAAAAAGCGGAGTTAACTATTTCGACACCGCCTGGCCCTATCACGGGGGCGAATCGGAAACTGTTGTGGCAAAGATATTGAAAAAATATCCCCGTGAAAGCTATTATCTTGCGGACAAATATCCCGGTCATCAAATTTCAAAAAGCTACGACCCTGCTAAGATATTCGAAGCTCAGCTTGAAAAGTGCGGTGTCGAGTATTTCGATTTCTATCTTTTGCACAATGTTTATGAAAACTCCATCGGAGTTTATCTTGACCCTCAGTGGGGAATAATCGACTACTTCAAGGAACAAAAGCGCTTGGGGCGCATCAAGCATCTTGGATTCTCAAGTCACGGAAGAACTGAAAACATTAAAGAGTTTTTGGACATCTGCGGCGAGGATATGGAGTTTTGTCAGATCCAGCTTAACTATCTTGACTGGACACTTCAAAACGCCAAAGAAAAATATGAGCTTTTAACAGAAAGAAACATCCCTGTTTGGGTTATGGAGCCTGTGCGTGGCGGAAAGCTTGCACATTTAGACGAGGAAAACGAAGCAAAACTTAAAGCACATCGCCCAGATGAAAGCATTGCTTCATGGAGCTTCAGATTTTTGCAGGGGCTTGAAAATGTTAAAATGGTTTTAAGCGGAATGTCAAACATGGAGCAAACTGTTGACAATATTAAAACCTTTGAGTCCTTAAACCCTCTTACCGAGCAGGAAACTGCGCTTATCATGGATATCGCCGAAGAGCTTAAATCATCGGTGCCCTGCACGGGCTGCAGATATTGCACCGATGGCTGCCCGATGCAGCTTGATATCCCGCTGATCATTTCGGTTTATAATGAAATAAGCTATGCCCCCGTCACCAACTCAACAATGATACTCGACACTCTCGACGTAGATAAGCGTCCCGAAGCGTGTATTGCGTGCGGAGCGTGCTCGGCAATCTGTCCGCAGGGGATCGACATTCCCGATTGCATGGCAAAGCTTAGCGAAGCACTTAAAAACATTCCCAGCTGGGCAGAGATCTGCCGCCAGCGTGAAGCAATTGCAAACAAAGGAAAACACTGATGGAAAAACGATTTGAAAATATCATCACAAAGATTAAAGAGCTGAAACAGCAAAATGGCAGAGTTATTGTTGCTATCGATGGCAGATGCGCTTCAGGAAAGTCTACTCTTGCAAAAATGCTTGAAGCGAGACTTGATTGCAACCTTATTCATATGGACAGCTTCTTTTTGCAGCCACATCAGCGTACAGAGGAAAGGCTTGCCACGCCTGGCGAGAATATCGACCACGAACGCTTTTTAAGCGAGGTTTTACTCCCCTTAAAATCAGGCGAAAGCTTTTCTTACAGGGAATATCTTTGCCACAGCGGTAAGTTCTCTGAGCCGATATTAGTTCCCCAAAAGGATATAACCGTTATCGAAGGCTCATATTCCTGTCATCCAAGCCTTTTTGACAGCTATGATCTGCGACTTTTCGTAACGACCGACCCTGACACTCAGCTCGAAAGGATAATCGAGCGTGACGGTGAAAGCTATTCAAAGGTGTTTAAATCTAAATGGATACCTCTAGAGGAAAGTTATTTTTCGGCACACAATATCATGCAAAGATGTGACATCATTGTTGAGACCTGACGGTACACCGTTCCTTTTTGCAACAAATCAGAGGGTTGATGCGATTTTATATAATCACTTATTATGCTAGTATATAATTATCATTTAACTTGGAGGGGGACACTATGGCATTTATCAAAGCATACACCCGCGAAGCGATAGGGATACCTTATCCCAGCGCTTTGGCACAAAGCGTGCATCTTTCGCTTGGCTTTAACGGCGAGGATTTTTTGCCTCTTAACGACAATTTCGGCGTGCTTTTCCCGAAAGCCGAGATAGGCGAGCTTAACAATATTTTAGAGCGCGGTGCGCTTAATCCCACGATCGCCAAACACGAGGGCAGATATTACATCTATGCCGATTTTGTAGATGCAAACGGCACTGAAGTATATCCTGACCTTTGCTGGGCTTGGAAGACAGATGACTTCATTGATTTTTGCGAGGTCGGACTTATCAATAAGTGCGAGCGCGCACTCGGCACCGACACTATCGAAATAACAGACAAGCTTATTTTGGATATCATCAACGAGTATTCTCCCTTGCATTTCGTCAAGGCAGAGCTTACTCATGAAAGCGCCGGAAGCATCGAAGAGCTTAAGACTGTCAAGGCGATCTGTACATATTCTGATGGCTCGACCGACATCAAGCCTATCAAGTGGAACTTGGACAACATTCCCGAAAGCAAAAGCTTTGAAGTAACCGGCGAGATAATTCAGCCCAAGTTCCCCAATCCCTGCATCCGCGGATTTGCCGACCCCGTTGTTTATAAATGGGATGGCAAGTGGCACTTCCTTTCAACAAACGACAACACCGGCGACGTTGGACTTTTCGTTTGCTCTGCCGATACTGTTGAAGGCCTATTTGCAGAGGATAACTATCCCAAGTGCATCCTTCCCTATAACGAGGAAAAGGGTCACATCCAAACTTTCTGGGCACCCGAATTCCACAAGATCGGTGACGATTTATATATCCTCTTTGCATTGGGAGGAAAACAGTGGTCCCCTCAGTGCCACTATATGAAGCTTAAAAAGGGCGGCACAATAACCGATCCCGACAGCTGGGAAGAGCCTGTTAGATTCAAGAAGGCTGACGGCACAAACCTTGTAAGACTTCAGATAACCCTTGATATGACTCATTTCGAGGCAAGAGGAAGACATTACGTCGCCTGGTCCGAGCGTACGTTCCATCCCGCTGATTCCGGCTCGATGATATTTATCGGCGAGATCGATCCCCGAAATCCCGGCCAGCTTATAAGCGAGCCTGTTTTGATAGCCCGTCCTCTTTACGGTTGGGAAAACCAAAGCGGCACCGTTAACAACGAAGGCCCGTATCCTTTGTTCGTTGGTGACAAGATATATCTTGCGTTCTCTGGCGGCTCCGCAGGCGGATATTCCTATACCGTGGGATATCTCATTGCTGATATGGATGCCGATCTTTTGAACGCTTCCAGCTGGAAAAAGACAATGAATCCCGTTTTAGCAACTCATCATTTGACTGATTGCGAAGGCCCCGGTCATAACAGCTTCTATGTTGGAGATGACGGCAAGACCATGATCGCTTATCATGCCGAGCCTATAGGATATGAAAACCGCAGATGCACACATATCCACCGCGTGCACTTTAACGCAAAGGGGTTCCCTGTTGTAGGAATGAATGCCGACAGAGACTTGCCCGAGGATAAAAAGAACGTGAAGATCACGGTTAAATTATAAAAAGTTTGAGCAAAAAGAATCTTCACGCAATATTTTTCATATAAAAGTTTCGTTTTGCAATCTTTTTAATATGTTTTTTGCACGAAAAATATGTTATAATTGATTACCAATTATTCTAAGGAGGAACGCTATGAAAAGAATATTAGCACTTTTGTTGGTAGTTTTAATGATCTTTGCACTTGTTGGCTGTAACAAGAGCAAGCGTCAGATCGTTGAAGTTACCCTTTCAACCGAAGACGCTGAAGCTATCTTGGCGGCAGCAGGTATCACATTGCCTGACGTTACCGAGGTTTTGGCAGCAGGCTCTACAGTAACTTGGTTCGCATGGTATGATCCTTTCCACAACTATGACGAAGCAGAAATCGTTAACACCGGTTTCTTCACCTTCCGCGAAAAGTACGGATGCGAGATCGAATGGGTCGAGACCGACTATTTCGAAAGAAATGATGACCTTGCTAACTTGGTATTGTCCGGAAACAGCCCCGACTTTGCTCCTGCAGGATATGGCGCAACAGCAACATTCCCGCTCGACTGCATCAAGGGTATGTACATACCTGTTAACGAGTTCGTTGACTATGAAGATCCGCTTTGGTCCGGCATCACCATGAAGGATTATTATAAGCTTGGTGAGAATTATTTCGCTATCGTAACTAATATTGACCCCTCTAACGTTGTTGCATACAACAGAAGAGTTTTGGATGAATGGGGCTTTGATGATCCCGCTGAACTCTACTATAACAACGAGTGGACTTGGGACATATTCTATGATATGTGCATGGACTTCTCCGACGCTGAAGAAGATCGCTTTGCTTTAGATGGATATGCTTATAACGGTGCTTTCGTTGAATCTACCGGTCAGATGTATTTGGGCAAGGATGAGAACGGTATGTTCTTCTCCAATATCGATGCTCCCGAGATCGAAAGAGCTCAGACAATGCTTTACGACCTTGTAAAGAACGACTGCACATACCACGTAGGTACTGACCGTTGGGCACTCCGTGGCGACGGTACATTCGGCTCCGGTCTTAAGGAAGGCCTTTGCTTGTTCTACATCATCGGCACAAGCTTCTTTACCGACACTGTTGAAAACATCTCCGCTATTTGGGGCGATGTAACTGCCGGTGAACTTATGTTTGCTCCCTTGCCCAGAGACGACGACGGCGACGGCAACTATTACATGGCTTCCGGCCCTGTTGGTTACATGCTCGTTTCAGGCGGCTCCAACCACGAGGGCGCAGCTCTCTTGGCAGCTTGCGAACGCTTTAAGATCCTCGATCCTACTGTTGTATCTATCGACAGAAAGCAGCTTGAAGAGATCTATCTCTGGACTGACGAAATGCTTTCAATGTATGACGAGCAGTTCGTAATCGCAGCAAGAACTCCTGTTGTTAACTATTCCGGTAACCTTCAGGAACAGCTTAATAGTGCTCTTGCAACTCTTGGTGACGGTATCAACAGAACCAACACTCCTTCTACTTGGGCACAGCTTAAGGAACAGTATAGCGAAACCATTGATTACTATGTTGAAGAACTCAATGCAATGGTTCTCGATTACGAAGGATAATTAAAAACAGTTTCGGCGCGCTCTTTATCGGGCGCGCCTTTTTTGCGCAGAATAAAAGACGCTTGTTTTTCAAGCGCCTTTTTTATTTGTATTTTGTATTTGGTTACTGCATACCGCTCGCACGCCCTTCGCCCAGGCGGCTTCGCCGCCGCGCTTCGGGCACGCTCGCGCAGCTTCCGCATTATATCTGCTGTTCGCCGTGGATCTTATATCCCTCTCCGAAAACTTCGTTTGCAGTTGCAACGATAGCGAACGAGGTATCGTCCTCGCTCTTTATTATTTTAAGAGCCTTTGCGGCAAGTCGTTTTTTAATAACGCACATAACAACCTTTTTCTCGGTTCCCGAATATGCTCCAACGCCCTCAAGGAAGGTCGCGCCTGCGTCAAGCTCAGTAAGAAGTCTTGTTGCAATCGCCTCATACTTGTCGGAAATAATGTAAATGATCTTTGCTTCATCGCGGTTATAAAGGATCATGTCGATAACTGTTGAATAGGTTATGATGCATATAATTGCATAAAGTGCGATCTCAATATTTCTGAATACAAGTGCTGAAATTGCAACGATAATTCCATCTGTGAACACAAAGAGATTACCCGTTGAGATGTTTTTGAACTTTTTTCTCAAAAGCTTAACGATAACGTCGGTTCCGCCTGTTGTTGCACCCTCTCGAAGGATGATCTCAAGGCTGACAGCCATTGTAAATCCGCCGGCAAGTGCGGCAAGCATAAGATTTTCAGTTATCGGTCCCCACTGAGCGAAAATATCAATAAGAACAGATGACAGCGCAACGGCATAGATCGTTGGGGCCAAGAATTTGAATCCGAAAACGAATATTGCGGCGATCATTAAAGGAATGTTTAATATCAGCACGATCGTACCGGTGCCAAGTTGAGGGATGAAGTGTCTAATGATCATCGCAACGCCCGTAAATCCACCGGGAACGATTCCGTTGGGGTCTATAAATAAGCTTACGCCGATTGCATAAATAACGGTTGCCACCGTGATCAAAAGATACTTTCTGATGAATTTCCATGCTTTCAAATTTTTCATGTTTGTTTCCTTTCTTATGATGTATGTATAAAATTTTTAAAAAATTAACGCCATTTTTCTTTTTGTTATTGAAATTGTAAGTTTAATATAGTATAATGTGCTTGATTATATCCCCATTAAGGAGGTTAAACACATGATGAAGAGAACTGTTGCTATGTTATTGGCAATAATCACACTGCTGACAACGCTTTGTGCTTGTGTCGATGAGGGAAAAAAGCCTGTCGATGGCACAACTGACGAGCCCGTAGTGACCACCACGACTCCCGAGGTGACGACTGAAGGAACGACCACGACTCCCGAGGAAATCACCACCGAGCCGACCACTACCACCGAGGAGCCTACAACTGTTACAACGACAGAGGCAACCACGACCACTGAGGCTACGACTACCGAGGCTACGACTACGACCGAAGCCACAACGACTGTTGTCACAACCACAACCGAAGCAACCACAACCACCGCCGAACCCGAACCTGTTGAGCTTGGCGTGTTAGGATATAATATGTCGGAAAAGATCTCGACCGACAAGTCGCTTGCAACAGGCAAGGTATCAAGTCTCGTTATCAACGAGGTTTGTCCTTCGAACAAGACTACTCTTGACGATATGGATGGCGAATCGAAGGACTGGATCGAAATCTATAACCCCAGCAACAAAGTGATCAACCTTGAAGGCGTGGGGCTTTCCGACGATGCGTCAGAACCTTTCAAGTGGGTCTTCCCAAGCGTCAACATTCAGCCTAACGGCTATATTATTGTATTCGCTTCGGACAAAAATATCAAGACCCCCGAGCTTCATACAAGCTATAAAATTTCTGGCGGAAACGAAGAACTCCTTCTCACTGCTAAAGACGGCAGCCTTATAGATTCGTTTATGATCTCCTCAACCGAAGAGGATCAGACCTATGGCAGATATCCTGACGGAAGCGATGATCTTCGTTTGATGAGTGCAACCCCCGGTGCTTCTAACGGCAAGGCAAACGCCGTGGAAGAAGCAGGCGTTGTTAAGCCCTTATTCTCTAAGGAAAGCGGATTCTACAGCTCCCAGTTCACTCTTCACATCACTGCTGAGCCCGGATGCACTATCTATTATACCACAGACGGTAGCACTCCGACAACCTCTTCTAAAAAATATTCTAATGCGCTCACCATCAAGGATCGCTCGAGCGATAAGGCTATCTATACATACAAGCGTGACCTTACAGTTACCGACGATCCGCACTATCCCTATAAGGAATTTGAAAAGGCAACCATCATCCGTGCTATCTCTGTTGACAAGCAAGGAAATATAAGCCCTGTTTCCACCGCTACATATTTCGTAAGCTCAAGCATTGCAAAGAAATACAGCAATGTCGATGTCATCTCTGTCGTAATGGATCCTGATGATCTTTACGACTATGAGACAGGTATTTATGTTGCAGGTAAGGTATTTGACGATTGGCGCAAGGAAAACCCGAAGGCCGAACTTGACGGAAGCTCTCATGCTAACTTCAATCAGCGCGGAGGAGAATGGGAACGCCCTGCACATATCGACTTCTTCCGCTCGAACGAGCTTGAATTCAGCTCGGATGTCGGCGTAAGAATCCACGGCGGCTGGTCAAGAAATAACGCACAAAAGAGCTTAAGATTCTACTTCAAGGATGAATATGGCCAAAACAAGCTTGAATACAAGCTCTTCGAAAATAATTACGCTGAGGATACCGGAAAAATCGTCAAATCCTATAAGCGTTTTATGATCCGCAACGGCGGTAACGACACATATATCATGACCTTCAAGGATTCATGGACTCAGTCATTGTTTGTTGGAAACTTTGATTTCGGCACTCAGGCTGATAGACTTGTTATCTGCTTCCTCGACGGTGAATATTGGGGACTTTACACCACCACCGAAACTATCGACAGATTCTATGTTGAATCGAACTATGGTATCCCGGACGAAGACGTTGTTTTGGTTAAGAACGGCAGTCTTGAAGAGGGCGAGGAGAAGGGCGACGAAGAGCTTTGGAATACTACTCGCCGTTTCATTCGTGACAACGACATGACCAAGCCCGAAAACTATAAAAAGGCCTGCGAAATGATCGACATGGATTCCTTCACTCAGTATGTTGCAGCACAGATCTATATTGCAAACGAAGACTGGATTTGGAACAACTCGGCTTGGTGGCGTTCGCGCTCGACCGATAAGAAGGACAGCGAATATCAGGACGGCAAGTGGAGATTTGTAATGTTCGACGTTGAATTTGCCATGAACCTTTACGGAGACGGCAAAAATGTTAACGACGATTATCTTGACAATCTCTTGAATTGGGATGCTCAGTTCTCTGAAATATTCATGTCTCTCATCAAGAACAATGACTTTAAGGAAAAATTCGTTGTCGCTTGCGAGGACGTAATGAACATTGCGTTCGAGTATGACTTTGCCGTTGGCAAGCTTAACGACTATTTCAACACTTATTCGCCATATATCGACCAGCATATGGACAGATTTGTCGGCTGGAGATCGGTTAGCGACATTAAGAAAAATGTTGATCATTGGTCTAATTGGGTTAAAAACCGTAAGAACGCCTTCCTTAGCATTCTTAAGAAGGATTTGGATATCAAGGGCACAAAGAATAACAACGTAGCAGTTAAAATTAACGATAGCAAGATCGGAACCGTTAACGTTAACGGACACGAGCTACCTCTTGACGACAAATCCTGGAGCGGAACATACATGTCCGGTTATAAGATCCTTATCGAGGCTGTTCCTGCACCCGGTTACGAATTCGTTGGCTGGACGGGATCTTATGAAGGCGATGCATCGTCCATCACCGTCAATCCCAAAACCTCCCTTGACTTAACAGCTACTTTCCGAAAGAAATAATAAAACAAAGGTAAACTCGCACAGCCTGTCTTTACCATAAAGGCGGGCTGTGCACTATTTTGCAAAGCAGGTAGAAAATGATCAAACTGAAAGATAAAAAACCGCTTATTGTCGGAATATGTATAAGTGCCGCAATTCTTTTGCTTATTCTTTTAAATATAACGCAGTTTTGGGCATCCGGCGAGTTCGACTTTAAGGGCGCAATTAAGTGTCTTGCGCTTTTTTCGGTGATGACGGTGTTGCTTGTTTTAAAGCTTAAGCTTCCTAAATGGCTTGAAAGTGTATTGTCATTAGTAATACTGTTTGCAGGGCCGTTTCTGATTTTTGAGATGGTCCGATTGCTTGTCGGAGCGCCGAAATACACATCGTATATATACGAGATGAATCTGATTTTTTATGTCGCAATTGAATTTGTGGTTTTTGTGTTTACACAATCGCCCCGAATTGCGATGACCTTCGGTCTTTCGATAAGCTGGTTTGCACACACCGCCAACGAAATGGTGCATATGATAAGAGGAACCCCTCTTGTACCAACAGACTTATATGCCATCCGCACCGCGATGACCGTTACATCACCCGAGAATTGGCACTTCAGCGTTGCACTTCTTTTGGGTACAGTCTTGTGTGTTGCGCTTATTGCACTTGTTTGGCAGTTCAAGCTTACGTATCCCAAGTGGTGGTTAAGAATCCCTGCGGTTTTGGTTGGCGCGGCAATAACCTTTAACTGCGTTTATACAATCACATCGCTCGATCACACTGCCTTTTCAACAAGCACATTCGATCAGGAATCGACAAATGATTTAAACGGCATTGCTTTAAGCTTTTATATCAACTGCAAAAAGATGCAGTTCGACGAGCCTGTCGGCTATTCTTATGAAGCGGTAGAGGAGTTCTTGGCTCAATATACCGATGAAGAGCTTGAAGATGGCAAGGAACTTCCCAACATCATCTTTGTTATGAACGAAAGCTTTGCAGATCTTTCCGACGTTGGCAAGCTTAGAACCGACAATCCTTATATGGAATACTTCGATAGCTTAACGAGAGACTATCCTCATGGAAAGCTTTTGGTTTCCGTTTTGGGAGGGGGCACCTGCAACACCGAGTTTGAAGTGCTTACAAGCCTTTCGATGCTTAATATGCCTAATAGCTGCTATGCATATATGCAGCATATAACCGGTGAGATCCCCTCGCTGGCATCATACTTGGGCGGATATGGATATCGCGCTGTCGCAATGCATCCTTTCTATGAGATCTGCTGGAAGCGCAATTCTATCTATCCCTTTATGGGATTTGATGATTTCATCTCTGGCGAAGATATGTCAGACGACCACGGTGTTTACGTAAGCGCTGACCGCTGGGAAAAGGGCTTTGGCGACGATGTTGAATACATACGCACGCTTATAAGTGACAGCTTCTTCTATAAAGAGGTTATAAAGGAATTTGAAAGCAAGGCTGAGGATGAAAAAATGTTCATCTTTGCAGTTACCGTGCAAAACCACAGTTCGTATGAATATGACGGTGAGGATTTTGAAACCGATGTTCACATCACCAATTATGACGGCGAATTCCCAAGAGCAGAGCAGTACCTTTCCCTTGTCAAGGATTCGGACGAAGCACTTGAAGAGCTTATCACATATTTCGAGGGTGTTGAAGAGGATACGATGATCGTTTTCTTCGGAGATCATCAGCCGAACGTAGAACATCAGCTTATCAACCTTCTTGCACCTTATAGACAGCAGCTTGTAAACAGCTTCTTAACAAGATATATGACTCCGTTTGTGATTTGGACAAACTATGATATCGGTGAAGGCGGGAAAGATCTTGGCATTATGAGCCCTAACTATTTGGGACTTACCGCGCTTGAATATGCAGGTGTTCCGCTTAGCGCTGAGTATCAGATGATAATGGATACTCGTGACATTTCCATTGCGCAGAACACATGGGGCTATTACGATAGATTCCACGCTTGGTATGAGCGCACGGATACATATAAAGATGAGATAATGAATATCTATAACTACTATACATATTGGATGATCAATGAAAGGTAGTGAAAAAAGCTCTGCTTTGGCAGAGCTTTTTGTTTGCGAAACGGATGCGGCACAAGTGCTGCATTATAGGGGTGAGCTGTGCAGGCAAAAATGACACTAATTTTCCGCTGTCTTGCAAAAATCGGGCAGATTCGCCATTAAAATAAGCCCGAAACCACCAAAAAATGAAATTTAATGTCACAAACTATGCAAAAATGGTTGACAACACATGCCACTTAGTCTATAATTGTGTAGTATATTCCATCACTTTTGAAAGGAGAACGAAGTATGAATCTCAATCTCGATGAAAAGGCAAAACAAGCTTTTTTAGAAGACTTTTCTGCCAGCAATAAAATCGATCCCAAATACTATACAAAATTCGATGTTAAGAGAGGATTACGAAACGCCGACGGCACAGGTGTCGTTGCAGGACTTACAAACATCTGTAACGTTCACGGTTATGTAATGAACGAGGGCGAAAAGCTCGCCATCCCCGGCGAACTCTTTTTCCGCGGATATGACATCAACGATATAATCGGACGCGTTCAGGAAGAGGATCGCTTTGGCTTTGAAGAAGTTGCATACCTTTTGCTTATGGGCAATCTCCCCAATGCCGAGGAGCTTAGTCATTTCGAAAAAACTCTTTCCTATAACCGCGAGCTTCCCAACGGATTCTTCGAGGATATGATTTTAAAAGCCCCCTCGAAAAACATAATGAACAAGCTTGAGCGTTCTATCTTAGCTCTTTATTCTTATGAAGACAATCCCGAAGCTAAGACCCCTATTGAAGAGCTTTACACCGCTATTTCTATCATTGCGAAGCTTCCGCTTATTATGACAGCCGCATATCAGGTCAAGCGCCGTGCTTATGACGGCAAGAGTATGTATATGCACCAGTTAAGACCGGAGGAATCGACTGCTGAGACCATTCTTTCCATGCTCCGCAAGGATAGATTCTATACATACGAAGAAGCAAAGCTTTTGGATCTTATCTTAATGCTTCACGCAGAGCATGGCGGCGGTAACAACTCAACCTTCACCTGCCGAGTTTTAACTTCATCCGGAACTGATGCCTATTCTGCATATGCCGCTTCAGTTGGCTCGCTTAAGGGCCACCGTCACGGCGGTGCTAACTTGAAGGTCTTAGAACAGCTTGACTACATTAAGGCTAACGTAAAGGATTGGAATGACGACGAAGAGATCAAGGAAATGCTCATAAAGATCCTTAAGAAGGAAGCGAGCGACCGCACAGGTCTTATCTATGGTATGGGCCACGCTGTATACACAATGTCCGATCCCAGATGTGTCATCTTAAAGCGCGAGACTGAAAGAATGGCAAAGGGAACAGACTTCGAAGCTGACTTTAAGCTTTTGGACGCTATCGAGCGCTTGACCCCTGAAGTGTTCTATGAAACCACAGGCGTTGAAAAGTCGATGTGTGCAAATATCGATATGTATTCCGGCCTTTGCTACAGAATGCTTAAGATCCCGGAGGAGATCTCGACAGCACTCTTTGCTTGCGCCAGAATCGTTGGTTGGTCGGCTCACAGATTTGAAGAGCTTGTAACCGGAAAGCGCATCATGCGCCCTGCATATAAGGCGCTCAAGTCTGAGAAGAAATACGTCCCGATCAGCGAGCGAACATAAGTTCAAGTTTTCACAAGAATATTATAACAATTGCTTGCAACTAACACAGTTTTGTGATAAAATAAGATAAGGCGTACTACGCCTTGTCTTATTTTTTATTTAGGCGGTGAAAATGTGAAAAGAATACTTTTGCTTGTTCTTTGTGCGAGTGTTTTGCTAACCGGTTGCCGCAGTATCACATTTTCAGTCGAGGATCTTTTAACCTCTCCCGTAATCGCCGAGGAGCAGACAGCCATCTACCAAGCCCTTACTTCAGAGCTTGGCAAAAACATCTCTCTTGAATATCCCCATTCGGGGGAGTATCGTTCTGCGATAGTCCTGGCGGATATTGATGGAAGTGATGGGAACGAGGCCTTGGCATTTTATAGCGAAACCGCAAATGAATCAAATGTAAGTATCGCAGTTTTGGACACAGATGAAAACGGAAGCTGGAGTCTTACCTGCACAGCATCCGGTGTCGGATCGGCGGTTGATAAAATCATCATTCACCCGTTGGGAAAAACTGTTGATATTGTAATCGGATACAGAGCAGGCGCATTTGACGAAAACCAAGTCAGAATGTATCGCTATATCAGCGAAAATCTTGCGACTATTTATGAAAATTCATACACCGTGCTTGAACGCTTTGATATCGACGGATGCGGCGAGGATGAGCTTGTTTTGTCAAACAAAGCAGGCGACTATCCCACGGTTAGCGTGATAAAATCGCCCGACGGTGTAAACTATACCCCCTATGAACTGACCTTGAATTATTATGCCGCTAGCATAATGTCTTATAACTTCGGCAAGATCAATGAAACCGAACACGCTCTTTATCTTGACATCCTCGATGAGGGGGGAGCGGTCAGCACCGACATCATTTATATGTCTGATGACGGACTTGTCAGCCCGACAAACGAAATTTTCGGTCTGAGAGATCAGTCTCGCCGTCCTGCGGGATACTTAAGTATCGACTATGATGGTGACGGAGTGATCGAGATCCCGACGGTATCCAACTTTACGGGATATCAGCAAAGCGTTTCATCAAGCGAATATATGACGATATGGTATGAATTCAACCATGAGAATATGTCACTCAAGCTTAAATCGAATTCCTATTATTCCTTAACAGGCTCGTTTGTTATAACTATTCCTAACCGTTGGCTTGGATTGATAACCGCAAAGACGGACACACAAACAGGTGAGGTCACTTTCTATAAATACGATTCCGCTGTTTCTGATATCAGCGAGATGACACCTATTATGAGCGTTGTTTCAGCCCGTGAGAGTGACTCGCAAAAATATACCGAGGATTCGGGATATCGCCTTGCCGCACAAACGGATAGAAGACAATACTTCGTTAAAACCATTGCCGACCAAAGCGAACCCTTGGTTTTGACAAACGACGAGATACTTGACAATTTGTTTTGTTTAGAATAATTATTTGGAGACTTTTATGAGAAGAATTTTAGTTTGCGAGGATGAGGATTCCATCCGCGAGTTCGTGGTATTAAACCTTAAGCGAAGCGGATATGACGTTGTGGATGTCAACTGCGGAGAGGATGCTGTTAAAGCGTTCGATGAAGCAGGCGGCAACTTCGAGGTTGCACTTTTGGACATTATGATGCCCGGTATAGATGGCTTCACTGTCTGCAAAATGCTTAGAGAAAGAAGCGACACCGTTGGCATAATCATGCTAAGCGCAAAATCTCAGGAGATGGACAAGGTCTCATCCTTAATGATCGGCGCCGATGACTATATCACAAAGCCTTTCTCGATCTCAGAGCTTATTGCGCGTGTTGACGCCGTTTGCCGCAGAGTAAGCCTTTCTTCGGGACAGCGAGCCGAGGAAAAGCCTGAAATAAAGTCGGGGCCCTTCTCCATAAACCTTAAAAGCCGTGTCGTATATAAAAACGGTGAGCCTATTGATTTAACACAGGTCGAATATCAGATAATGGAATATTTCTTAAAGAATCAAAACACGGCTCTTGACAGAATAAGCATTTTGCACCATATTTGGGGCGAAAACTATTACGGCGAAGAAAAGATCGTCGACGTTAATATAAGACGAATCAGAATGAAGATCGAGGACGAGCCATCCGATCCGAAATACATAACCACTATCTGGGGCTATGGCTATAAGTGGGATTCAGAAGCTAAGTAATAAAAAACGAAAGCGGCGGTGAAGTGTATGCAAGGAATTAAAATTAAAAACAGCATCACAAAGCGCTGGCTTCTCAACTCGGTGGGGATCGTTGTTTTGGTGCTTGCAATAGTTGTCGTTTTTGCGCTCATCTTCGCAAGAAGCTATTATAACACCTCGGCACGCCAATTCCTTGAATCAAGGATGGACAGCATCACCCTCACTCTTTCACGATATACCACCGCATCAGGTTATCGAAACGAGGTTCGTTCGGTGATCGAAAGCTTTTCTGACAAGGATAAATACGAGCTTATGTCGATAAGCTCTTCGGGTGATATCACATTAACAAGCTCGGGTTTCCAGCCTGCCAAAAGCCTTGATATGAGCGATTATATCGCCGCGACCGAATCGTCAGACGGCTGCGCCTGGAACGAGTTCACGCTTGCCTCGGGCGAGAAGGTATTAAGCTATACCGTCATGCTCCCCGGCATTGCCGAGGAATACAGCGCAATGAGAATAATGACCTCTTTAGACGCTATTGATGTGCAGATAATCGAGCTTGGAATTCTGCTCACAGTAATTGCACTTGCGATAGTTGCGCTTATGTTCTCAACCGGTATGTACTTCATAAATTCAATTGTTATCCCCGTAAGACAGATAAGCGAAACAGCCCGCGGATATGCCGAGGGGGATTTCTCCCAGCGAATCGAAAAATCCAAGGACGACGAGCTTGGCGAGCTTTGCGATGCCATCAACTATATGGCTACCGAGCTTGAAAACACCGATAAAATAAAAAACGAATTCATTTCAAGCGTTTCTCACGAATTAAGAACTCCCCTAACAGCCATCAAGGGATGGAGCGAAACTCTTTGCGAGGTTAACGATCCCGAGACCTTCCAAAAGGGAATGAGAGTTATAACCGGCGAGGCTGAACGTCTTTCCGGAATGGTTGAAGAGCTTTTGGACTTCTCCCGAATTCAGGATGGCCGCTTCACCCTTCAAAAAGAAACTATGGATATACTTGCCGAGCTTGAGGATGCCGTGCTTATCTATACCGAGCGCGCAAAATCTTTGGGCCTTGAAATGATATATAACGGTCCCGAAATGCTCCCGTTCGTATACGGTGACCGTTCAAGACTCAGACAAGTATTCATAAACATAATCGACAATGCAGTTAAATATTCAAACGCAGGCGGAACTGTTACCGTTGAAGCTCTGCATGTTAAAGGCGAGATCGTTATCCTTGTTTCCGACACCGGTGTCGGCATCGCGCAGGAGGATCTGCCGAAGGTAAAAACAAAATTCTATAAAGCTAATCAGACACGCCGCGGCTCGGGAATCGGCTTGGCAGTCGCCAACGAGATCGTTGAAATGCACGGCGGAAGTCTTATTATAAACAGCGAGGTTGGCAAGGGCACAACCGTTCAGATAACCCTGCCAAGCTTATCGCAATCTAATGTTAAAAACTGAAGTTTTTCAGAGATTGGAGTAAAACATGAGTAAAGAAACAAAAAGCTGTGAAAACGGCTGCAAGTTTAAAACACAGATAGGCGGTCAGGCTCTTTTAGAGGGCGTTATGATGCGCGGACCCGAGGTTGAAGCAATGGCTGTGCGAATGGCTGACGGCAGTATCGACGTTGAACAGTGGAATCTCACCAAAGCAAAATGGTATAAAAAAGTTCCCTTTTTAAGAGGACCCGTGAACTTCGTCTCATCGATGGTTGACGGATATAAGTGCTTAACAAAGTCTGCCGATAAGTCGATGCAGGGCGTTGAAGCTACCGAAGAACCCTCTAAATTCGAGAAATGGCTTAATGAAAAATTGGGCGACAAGCTTATGAACGTGTTAATGGTCTTCGCCGGATTTTTGGGTGTTGCATTGGCACTTGTTCTCTTCATGCTTTTGCCCGCCGCTGTAACAAAGGGCGTTGAATATCTCTTCGGCCTTAGCGGAATCGAGCTTAATATGGTCGTTAAAAATATTATCGAGGGCGTTATAAAGATCTCCGTATTCATCGCGTATATCGGACTTACCGCTCTTATGAAAGACATAAAGCGTACTTATGAATATCACGGCGCCGAGCATAAAACCATCGCTTGCTATGAAGCAGGCGAGGAGCTTACTGTCGAGAACGTAAGAAAGCACCGCCGTTTCCATCCCAGATGCGGCACATCCTTCATGTTCCTGGTGCTCTTTATAAGCATCATCGTGTTCAGCGTGTTCCAGGTTCCGTGGGACGTTTTGTGGCTTCGTGTTCTTATCAAGGTTGCAATTCTCCCCATAATCGTTGCCATCGCTTATGAATGCATCAAGCTTGCAGGAAGATATGACAACTGGTTCACAAGAATTATTTCCGCACCCGGACTTTTAATTCAGCGCCTTACTACCCGTGAGCCTGACGACAGCCAGATCGAATGTGCGATCGCAGCATTCATCCCCTGCATCCCCAAGGAAAAGGGCAGCGATAAATGGTAAACCGCGCGTTTAATGCGTTCAAGTCGCTATGTGATACACTTGCTCTTGGCGGAATAGAGGATGCCGAGCTTGAGGCAAGATTTATGCTCGAATCAGTTTTCGGCGAAAACGCATATACCCGTCTTTTGACCGATCGCCTTGAAATTGACGCGGAAAAAGAAAAAACACTTAGCGAATATGCACGCCGCCGAACCACGGGCGAGCCTTTGCAATATATCCTTGGCGAGTGGGAGTTTTACGGCATAAACTTCAAGGTCGGAAAGGGAGTTTTGATACCAAGACAAGACACCGAAACCCTTGTGGAAACAGCCTTAAAGCTGATTAAAAACACCAAAAGCCCGAAGATCCTTGATCTTTGCTCGGGCACGGGGTGCATTCCGATAACCTTGTGCTTAAATAAGCCCGATGCCGTTGCCTCGGCTATCGAGCTTTATGATGAAGCATACAGCTATTTAGCTCAAAACATCTCGCTTCACAGCGCGAGCGTTAAGCCCATAAAGGCCGACGTTTTAAGCTTGGAGGTTGCAAGCAAGTTCAGCGATCTTGATCTTATCACCGCAAATCCGCCTTATTTAACAAAAGAGGATATGGAATCTTTGCAAAAAGAGGTTAAGTTAGAGCCTGAAACAGCTTTGTACGGTGACACGGACGGCTTGCACTTCTACCGTGAGATAGCAAGGCTTTGGAAGCCCGCACTTAAAGATGGCGGACACATCGCGTTTGAGATCGGCATAACACAAGCCGATGACGTTAGCGAAATACTTATCATCAACGGCTATAAGAACGTGCGTGTTATCAACGATGTGACCATCAGACCGAGAGTTGTTATCGCACAGAAATAAGTCCATAATTTCGGACAGTTAATGTTGTATACTTATCTTGCCGAGGTCGGCAAATTATAAAAAGTTAAAAATACATTTAAGATATGGAGGCTTTAATCATGGCAATGAAAAAACCTGCAGAGAAAAAGGCTTCGCCCGTTGCGGCACAGTCAAAGGAAGAAAAGAGAAAGGCGCTTGATACAGCCATCGCCCAGCTTGAAAAGACTTATGGCGCAGGTGCTGTAATGCGTTTGGGACAGAACTCGAACATGAACGTCGAGGCTATTCCCACAGGCTCACTCACTCTTGATATGGCACTTGGCATCGGCGGCGTTCCGAGAGGACGAATCGTCGAGATCTATGGCCCCGAAAGCTCGGGTAAAACAACCGTTGCTTTGCAGATCGTTGCCGAGGCTCAGAAGCTTGGCGGCGAAGTTGCATTTATCGACGTTGAGCACGCATTAGACCCCGTTTATGCCGAGGCTTTGGGTGTTGATATCAACTCAATGCTCGTTTCTCAGCCTGACTCGGGCGAGCAGGCCCTTGAAATTGCCGAGGCTTTGGTGCGTTCCGGCGCTATCGACTGCATTGTACTCGACTCTGTTGCCGCAATGGTAACCAAGGCAGAGATCGACGGCGAAATGGGCGACACTCACGTTGGTCAGTTGGCACGTCTTATGTCTCAGGCGATGAGAAAGTTAACAGGCGTCATCTCCAAATCAAACTGCGTTGCCATCTTCATTAACCAGGTTCGTGAGAAGATCGGCGTTATTTACGGCAACCCCGAAACCACCCCCGGCGGAAGGGCCTTAAAGTTCTATTCCTCTGTTAGAATCGAAGTCAGAAAGGGAGAGGCTATCAAGAACGGTGCCGAGATCGTTGGTAACCGCACAAGATGCAAGGTCGTCAAGAATAAGGTTGCTCCTCCCTTCAAGGAAGCTGAATTTGATATTCTTTACGGTAAGGGTGTTTCAAGAATCGGCGAGCTTGTCGATATCGCAACCGAGCTTGACGTTATCCACAAGGCAGGCGCATGGTTCAGCTATGAGGGTAATAAGATCGGTCAGGGAAGAGAAAACACCAAGGAATTCCTTCTTAACAATCCCGAAATGATGGCAGAGATCGAAGAAAAGGTTTATGAAGCAAAGGAAAGCGTTGTAATGGCATCCAAGGGTGCTAAAAAGGCCGCTGCATTAAGTGCTGCTTCTGCAAGCGCTGCAAACGTTTCGGCAAACACATCTGTCATCGTTGATGTCGAGGATGATTTCGAGGAGTTCACTCCCGCAACCGAAAAGTAATCAATGCCAAAATATAAAGTCGAAAAAGTCTCGCAGTATAAGGGCAAAACCCTCGAAATTGATTTTGAGGGAAGAGACCCCATCTTCATCCACGCTGATATCGCGTTTGATTATCACATATCGGCAGGGCTTGAAATGAGTGACGGCGCTATCGAAGAGGTAACGCGTGCCAATGATGCACGCCGTGCCAAAGAGCGTGCCCTTTATCTTCTTGATGAGCGAGATTATTCATATGTTGAGCTGTTTAAAAAGCTCGAAAAAAACTATGACGAGGATATTTGTTATCAGGTTTTAAATCGCCTTGTTGAGCTTGGATGTATCAACGATCACCGTTATGCTAAAAAACTTGCCGAGCATTTGTGCCAAACGAAAAAATACGGTTACTATCGTGCGCGTGAGGAAATGCGTGCGCGCGGCATACCTAACGAGTTGATAACAGACGCTTTAGCCGAGCTTGAGGATGACACCATGGAGCGCTTGATAGAGCTCATCAACAAAAAATATGCAAGATATTTAACTGATGAAAAAGGCGTTCAAAAGGTTAAGTCAGCTCTTGCACGAATGGGCTATTCATTTTCGGATATAAACACCGCCCTCGAACAGTTCGAGGAAGATTACGAATAAAAAGGAACGAACTATGTCAATCAGAGTTGGAATGGTATCGCTTGGTTGCCCTAAAAATCAGGTCGATGCCGAACACATGCTTTACAATCTCCGCGAGGAGGGCTATGAAATAATCGCCGACGCCGCGCTTGCCGACGTTGTCGTTGTCAACACCTGCGGATTCATTGATTCCGCGAAGCAGGAAGCTATTGAAACAATACTTGAATTCTGCACCCTTAAGGAAGAGGGAAGGATCAAGGCCGTTATCGTTACAGGCTGCCTTGCCGAGCGTTACAGAGAAGAGATCAAAACCGAAATGCCTGAGGTTGATGCTGTTATCGGCATCGGCTCGAACGAGCTTTTGGGAACTGTAATCAAAAAAGTCCTCTCGGGCGAGGGGGATATTCTCACCTTCGGCGATAAATACAGCCTTATCATCGGCGGCAGAAGAATAATCTCGACTGAGAATTATGCATACCTTAAAGTTGCCGAGGGTTGCGACAACTGCTGTACATATTGCGCCATCCCTTCGATCCGCGGAAGATTTAGAAGCCGCAAGATGGAAAGCGTTCTTGAAGAGGCTAAGTGGCTTGCAAGCGTTGGATTTAAAGAGATCGTTTTGGTCGCTCAGGACACCACACGCTATGGCGAGGATATCTATGGCAAGCCGATGCTTGCATCCTTGATGCGTCAGATGTCAAAGATCGATGGGCTTAAGTGGATAAGAACTCTTTACGCTTATCCCGAGCGTATCACCGACGAGCTTATCGACGTTATCGCGACTGAAGAAAAGTGCGTCAAGTATTTGGATATTCCCATTCAGCATTGCGACGGCGAGGTTTTGCGAAGAATGAACCGTTCGGGTGATGAAAAATCACTTCGCGAGCTTGTCAAAAAGCTTCGCGAGCGTGTGCCCGGAATAATCCTTCGCACAACGCTTATCGCAGGCTTCCCCGGTGAGACTGATGAACAGTTTGAGCGTCTTTGCGAATTTGTCAAGGACGTAAGATTCGACCGTCTTGGATGCTTCGCTTACTCTGCAGAGGAGGGAACTCCTGCAGCTGATTTCCCCGATCAGATCGATGAAGAAATCAAGGCTAAGCGTGCAGATATAATCATGCAGGAGCAGATGCTTATCTCTGATGAGCTTAATCAAAACTATATCGGAAAGACCTTAGAAGTTGTGACCGAAGGCTTTGATCGCTATGCCGAATGTTATTTTGGCAGAAGCGCAATGGACGCTCCCGAGATCGACGGAAAGATATTCTTCAGCTCTCCCGTTCCCAGAACCATGGGCGAATATGTTAACGTTTATATCGACGATGTAATGGACTATGACCTTATAGGAACTGTTGTAGAATAACCTGGAGGCAAGACTTATGAATCTACCCAATAAACTTACTTTATTAAGAGTTTTACTGATACCCTTGTTTGTGCTGTTCATTCTGTGGCAGTTTACAAGTGCAAACATTTTCATTGCCCTGGTGATATTCTCGATCGCTTCGTTTACTGATCTTTTAGACGGTCAGATAGCAAGAAAGCAGGGGATAGTCACAAACTTTGGCAAGTTTTTGGATCCTTTAGCTGATAAAGCTCTTGTAATGGCTGCACTTTTGGCATTTGTTCAGCTTGGCTGGATGAGCGCTATTCCCGCAATGATAATTTTATTCCGCGAGTTTATGGTTTCTGCATTAAGACTTGTGGTTATCACCTCGGATGATAAAACTGTTATCGCTGCAGGAAAGTCGGGCAAGCTTAAAACAGCTTTCACAATGACAGCCATCATTGCAATAATGTTCTTCCACGGAATTACAGCACTTGGCGTTCCCGTTCCCGAAATGTTTATAACAATTGTGTCCGAAATTTTGATTTGGGCAGCAACTTTGCTCACTATATACTCGGGTGCTGAATATTTGAAAGCATATTGGCACGTAATAGATACAAATAAATGAAACTTTTATATTGACACAACACTTGCGCTGGGTTATAATTGACTCAGCGCAGTTCTTTTACCACATGTAACTTTATGAAACTTAGTATTGGAGGACAACATGAAAAAAATCTTATCATTATTGCTTGCATCATTAACACTTTGCACTGTTTTCGCAGGATGCGGGTCCAATTCATCAAAGCATGAACCTAATGATCACAACACTCCCGAGGTTGAGGGCGTTGTATTCGACAAGCAGAAAGACCTTATCGAAGCTATGGGTATGGGCTGGAACTTGGGTAACACCCTTGACGCTCCCGCTGGCGAAACCGATTGGGGTCAGCCTGTAACCACTCAGGAAATGATGACAACCCTTAAAGAGCTTGGCTATAACACCATAAGAATCCCTGTTTCTTGGGGCAGACACGTTTCCGAAGAACCCGAATATATCATCGATGAAGAGTGGATGGCAAGAGTACGTGAAGTCGTTGACTATGCAATGAATGCTGACCTTATCGTTATCCTTAACTCTCACCACGATAACGAGATTTATCATCCTCGCAAGAACAACGGTGATGAAGCTGTTGAATATTTGGCTGCAATTTGGAAGCAGATCGCTGAAGAGTTCAAGGAATATGACCAGACCCTTATTTTCGAGGCTATGAACGAACCCAGACTTGAGGGTTCGCCTAACGAATGGTCTCTTAACATGGACGATGTTGAATGCCAGTATGCAGTTGAGATAATCAACGATTGCAACCAGGCATTTGTTGACGCTGTTCGTTCTGCAGGCGGCAAAAACCGCGACAGATACTTGCTCGCAAGTAGCTATGCTGGTTCTCCCGGTGCTGCACTTGTTGAAGAGTATAAGCTTCCTGAAGACTCTGCACTTGACAAGATCATGCTTGCTGTTCATGCTTATACTCCTTACGATCTCGCAATGGGCGATAATATGAATATTAACAGATTGGATTCTGTTGGCAAGAGCTCGATTGACTGGTTCGTTGACAATCTTTATAACAAGTACGTTAAAGAAGGCGTTCACGTTGTTATCGACGAAATGGGTATTATCAACAAGAACAACCCCGAAGCACGCTATGAATGGGCTAAGTACTATGTAAACAAGGCTCAGGAAAACGGCATGGCTTGCGTTGTTTGGGATAACGGTAACACCAAACCCGGTCACGAGTCTTACGGTCTCTTTGACAGAATAAACCTTAAGATCTTTGATTCTGCAGAATGTGTTCATAATGGATTTATGGATGCTATAAACGATTGATTAGAAAATTGAATAATCGTTAAGGAGGGACTATTATGACATTCTCCTCTTCTAAAGAACTTTTAAAGTTTATGAAGATTGGTTGGAATTTGGGTAACACGCTGGATGCGCCGATGGGTGAAACAAGCTGGCACAATCCCGTAACCACCAAGGAAATGATTACAAGAATCAAAAAGGGCGGATTTAACACCCTTCGTGTGCCTGTTTCATGGCATTGCCACGTTTCCGAAGCTCCTGATTTCATCATTCAGCCCGACTTTCTCAACAGAGTCGAAGAAGTTGTGAACTATGGCCTCGAAAATGATATGGCAGTCATCGTAAATATCCATCACGATGACAGAGTAGTCTCTCCAACTGACGAGGGCGCCGAAAACTCAAAGAACTATATCAAGGCGATATGGTCTCAAGTTTGTGAGCGCTTCGGCGATTACGATCAGCGTCTTATTTTCGAGAATCTTAACGAGCCAAGAATGATAAGATGTCCGCAGGAATGGCACTTGGATATGCGTACCGAACTTGCTCAAAAGGCAGTAGCATATATGAACGAGTTCAATCAGCTTTTTGTTGATACTGTGCGTGCATCCGGTAAGAAAAATGCCGATCGCTATATCATGGTTTCGTCATATGCTGCAAACCCAATGTATGCCTGCATGCCTGAATACGTTTTCCCGACTGACCCTTACAACCGCACAATTCAGTCGGTTCACTCCTATTCTCCTTATAATCTTTGTCTAAACAACAAGTCAGAGATTGCAAAGTTCACCGAAAAGGACAGAATAGAAGTAAGGCACATTATGGAGCGCTTGAACGAGCATTTGGTTTCAAAGGGCATTGATGTCATCATCGGTGAGATAGGAATTCTTAATAAAGATAATCCCGATGCGAGATATGCATGGTGCCAATATTTCATCTCGCAGGCACGCAAGAACGGAATTGTTTGCGTTTGGTGGGATAATCATAACGACCGTTCATTCGGTATATTAAACAGGCATACTTGCCAGTTCCACGAGAGCGCAAAAAGCGTTTTGGAAGGCTTGTTTGCAGGACTTGAGGATTGATGTGACAATGAAAAAAGTATTATCATTAGTTTTAGCGTTGCTTTTAATGGCAACTGTTTTTGCAGGATGTGCAAATCCCGCAAATGGCGAGGTTGATACGCCTGATACACAGGTGACAGACGATCCGGCTGTAACCACAACCGAAGAGCCTACTTCCGAGGTTACAACTACTACTCCCGAAGAAGTCACAACTGAGCCGACCACAACCGAAGCTACCACAACCACAACTGAAGCTACCACTACTGAAGCTTCCACAACCGAAGCTACAACGACCGAAGCTACAACTGTCACCACAACTGAAGCTACCATCGCTGTCGAGGATATCTCGGGTGAGGTTTATATGTACGCTAAATCAAGTGTAAACGTTCGTACAAAGCCTGATGCTAACAGCGAGCGTGTTGGACACCTTGACAAAGGCGAAAAGGTTCAGGTAACAGGTAAAGCTGCAAACGGCTGGTATAGAATCAAGTTCGAAGGTGGAGAATACTTCGTTTCCGGAAGTTATCTTACCAACGAAGCTCCCAAGCCTGCTGAAACCGAAAAACCTGCCCAGTCACAGAAGCCCGAGGAGCAGGTAGAGACTCCAAAAGACGATTCCAAGCTTAGCGCAATGGAATTGGTTGCAGACATGAAGATCGGTTGGAACTTGGGCAACACCCTTGACGCTCCTGACGGAGAAAACTCTTGGGGTCAGCCCACGACCACCGAGGCAATGATCTTAAAGCTTAAAGAACTTGGCTTTAACACCATCAGAATTCCTGTTTCGTGGAATAAGCACGTTTCCGGAAGCAACTACACCGTTGATAAAAAGTGGATGGACCGCGTTCAGGAAGTTGTTGACTATGCTTACAAGAACGGACTGTACGTAATCATTAACTCTCACCACGACAATGACATGTATTATCCTTCGACAGAGAATTACGCAAAAGCTAAGAAGTATATGCAGTCTGTTTGGTCACAAGTTGCCGAGCGTTTCAAGGATTATGACCGACACCTTATATTCGAATCTATGAACGAACCAAGACTTGCAGGAACAAACTATGAATGGTCGTTCGATAGCAAATCTAAGGATTGCCAAGATGCAGCGAAATATATAAATGAGTTTAATCAGATATTTGTCGATGCTGTTCGTTCATCGGGTGGAAACAACGCTGAAAGATTTTTGATGATTACTCCATATGGTGCTTCGCCATATAATGCGATTAACGAATACTTTAAAATGCCGACAGACTCTGCTAAGGATAAGCTCATCCTTTCGGCTCATGCTTACACTCCTTATGATCTTGTAATGGGCGACGGAATGAACAAAGTAACCTTTGGACACTCCGAAAAAAGTCAGGTCAACGACTTTGTCGATAAGCTTTATAACAAGTTTGTAAAGAAAGGTGTCCCTGTAATCGTCGGAGAGACCGGTGCTATCAATAAAAACAACCCCGATGCAAGATATGAATGGGCTTATTACTTTGTTACTAAGACCAAAAAAGCCGGCATGACTATCATTGTTTGGGACAACGGAAGTGATTCGACCGGCACAGAGTCTTACGGTTTCTTTGATAGAAGAAAGCTTAAGATCTATGACAATACACTCCCTGTTTATAACGGCTTCATGGATGCACTTAAAGATTTAGAATAATCAACACAGCCTGCTCATTGCGCTTGCAATGGGCAGGCTTTTTATTTTTTTGGGGGGAGTCTTTACGAACCCCGCCACCGCACAGCGCTCCTTGCTCGCCGCTTTTGGCAGCGGAAACCCCGTTGTTAAGAGTTTATTAAGAAATTATTCATAAAAAAGTGCAATATTTTGGCGAGTTAAAGTGTATAATTAGTGTGATATATTGTACTTGGGAGGTGAGCGCTTGGCAATCATTGAAATAAGAGATCTCAAAAAGACATATAAGCTTGGAACGGAAAGGGTACGTGCCCTTAAAAACATAAATCTCGACATTGAAAAGGGTGAGATATGCTGTGTTTTGGGAACCTCGGGTTCGGGCAAGTCAACGCTTTTAAATATGCTTGCAGGTCTTGAAAAGCCAACACGCGGAAGCGTTAAGATAAAAGGAACCGAGATAACAAGGCTGAGTGAAAAAAAGCTTGCGAAGTTTAGACAGCAATATCTGGGCTTTGTGTTCCAGTCATATAATCTTTTGAATCAGCTCACAGCTCTTGAAAATGTCGCAATGCCGCTTATGTTCAAGGGCGTCCCTAAAAAGAGACGAGAGAAGATTGCCGCTAAGATGCTTAAAAGCGTCTCGCTTGCAAACCGAATGAAGCACAAGCCCTCTCAAATGTCAGGCGGTCAGCAGCAAAGAGTGGGCATCGCCAGAGCATTTGTAACAAAGCCATCCGTGATCTTTGCGGACGAGCCGACGGGAAATCTCGACTCTCACACCACAGAGGAAGTTATGAAGCTTATGGTCGAGATGTGCCGCAAGCATGGTCTCACATTGGTTTTGGTAACTCATGACCTTGGCATAAGTAAATATGCCGACAAAATAGTACATATAATCGACGGCGAGATAACAAGCGTTGAGAAAAACATCTCGAAATACGATTTGGATAAACAAAAAGAGACGGAAAGGATTGACAGTGATGAAAAATAAAATTCTTGTTGTTATAGTAACGCTTATATATGCGCTTGGCTGTATGAGCCTAACAGCATTTGCAGACGAAGCAAGCGGATATATCGTTTCGGCGGTTTCGGGAAATATAATTAGCGCAGGATCGTCAAGCGTGCTGACAGTTTCTCTTTCACCGATAGGTACAACTTCTGCTGCAAAAGTAAGAGGAATGATAACCTCAAGCTCGGATGCTGTAGTTGCAGAAAGCTATTATGAGCAGGAAAGCGCAGGTCAATATCCTTCCTTCCAAACCTTTATTTCTGCTCCCTTGACTGCACAGAGCGGAACATATGACCTTAGCTTAAACATCAACATGTATGACTCGGCAAATGCATACATCGGCTCTCAGTCGTTAACTATTCCTGTCAGAGTAGTAAACGATATCGATATGGGCGGATTGACCTTCTCGTCCTATACCACCGACGTTGACGTTATCAAGCCCGGTGATGAATTCTTTGTTGTTTTCGCTCTCACAAATAAAACCGGAACCGACCTTACTGACATTAAGGTCTCGCTCCCTTCTTTAAGCGAATCCAAGTTTGTTATCGACGGAGGATTCACCTATAAAACTGTTGACATCGCCAACGGCGAGACTGCAACCGTTATGTTCGATCTCATTGCCTGCGACGGAATATCTTCTGTAAGAGAGACTGTTACCGCTTTGGCTGAATACACCATCGGCGACGAAAAGTTAAGCACCACGAGCGATATCATCTTGACTTGCGAGCCCAAGGGCGAGGAAGCAATGTCAGGCGAGCTCGATCTTACTATGACTGACTATACCGTAAGCTCGAACAGAATTCGCCCCGACAGAGTGTTTACACTCACCCTCATACTTGAAAACTCGGGCGATAAGGACATCGAAAAGGCACGAGTTAATATTGGAAACCTTGACGGCATCAAGTTCGCCGTTAACGGGGGGCTTACATATAAAGATTTCTCCATCGAAGCAGGAGAAACAATAAAGCTCTCCTTCGAGCTTATCGGCTGTGACGGCATTTCTTCTACACGTGAAGTTTTGCCCGTTGAGATAAGCTATGGCAATGTTAGCTCAGTAGTTTACTGCACACTCTCCTGCAAGCCTGAGGAAAACACTTTGCCCGAAGACACCACCGAAGTTTTCGCCCCCAACATAATCATCACCGACTATGATTTCGGCGGCGAGTTTGTTGTTGCAGGAACAAAGTTCCCTCTTACAGTAACCTTTGAAAACGCATCAAACGAAGCTACCATCGAAAACCTTAAGATAACCGTTAACGGCGCATCCTCAAGTATTGACGGAAGCATCGCTTATTCCGCATCTAATTCCGCAAACTCCTTCTTCTTCGAAAAGATCGAGACCAAGGGAACAAACAGCATTACCCTTGAGATGCTTGCAAAATCGGATGCCACTCCCAACAGTTATCCTATCGATATTTCATTCTCTTATGAATATACAGTTAACGGCAAACGTTATCAGGCAAGCACAGTAAGAGAAACTATCAATATCCCTCTTCAGCAGGAGGATAGACTTGTTGTTAACGATCCTTATTATCCCAACTATGTCGTATACGTTGGAGAATATTGCTATGTTTCCACAAGCCTTGTAAACATGGGAAAGAGCGGAGTTTATAACGTAACCGCATCTATCAGAGGTGAGGGCTTCGACATGCAGGAAAGCTCTTATTATATCGGCAACATTGAAAGCGGCAGAGAAGAATATTACGATGCCGAGCTTACCCCGAACATGGCCGGTGATATCTCTTGCGAGCTTGTCATCACATATGAAGACGCAAACGGAAATCAAAAAGAGCAGGTCATCCCCTTCGTTATAACCGCACAGGAGATGTATTACGAAGATATCATGTGGGATGAGCCAATATATGATGATCCGATGTACGAAGAACCCATCGAAGAAAGCTTGCTTCCCGATTGGGCATGGTATGCTGTCGGCGGCGGTGCCGGACTTATCATATTGATCATAATTATCGTTGCTGTTAAGAAAAAGAGAAGAGCCAAGCTCGGAGTAGACGAAGACGATGAAGATATTTGATATCATTTCAATGGCCTTTAAGAATTTATGGCGACGAAAAGGCAGAACGATGCTGACCGTTATCGGTGTTGTTATCGGCTCCTGCGCTGTTATCGTCATGATCTCATTGGGCTTGGGCATGAATCTTGCAATGGATAATATGCTCGCCTCGTGGGGCGACTTAAACGCCATCACCATCTATAATTGGAATTACGGCGGCGAGGATGATATAACCCTTGATGATGCCGCCGTTGAAACAATCAAATCTATCGAGAATGTATCCTATGTCATCCCAAGATTAAGTGTCGATTCAAACATGGTCACCATTGCCGCCGGCAGAAGTGACCGCTATCGCATGGACTGGACAGAGATATACGGTGTTGACTTTTCACTGTTAGACAAAATGGGTTACACTCCCGAAACGGGCGAATTCCCTGAAGAAAGCGAATATTCCACCACGATAATCTTCGGAAACGAAACTGCATATAACTTTAGGGATACCCGCAAGCGCGGCGACAAGCAATACACCTGGAAGCAGTATTTAAGCGACGGAACGTATACGCTTCCGTTTATCGACCCTCAGGACGAGAAAATCTTGGTTGCCATAAACAACACCAAGCAAACCGATGACGAGGGCAGATATCAATATGGCGGCAGGGGATATGAATACGAGCTTAACTGCTCGGCAGTTCTTATGCAGGATCCCAACTGGGAGACAGTATACAGCGTGCTTGTTGATATCAACGTTGCAAAGGATATCATTGCCGGCTATAACCGCCGCAACGGCATAAAAGATTCCGGCGACCCGGAGTATACATATCTCAAGGTCGTATGCGAGGATATCAACGACGTCGAGGATGTTGAAGCCGAGATCGAGTCGATGGGCTTTAGCTGTTCAAGCATGGCAGACACCCGAAATGAAATGAAGAAAACGCTGAATATAATCCAGCTTGTTTTGGGCTGTTTGGCGGCAATAAGCTTGTTTGTTGCGGCACTCAGTATCACAAACACCATGATAATGTCCATTTATGAACGCACAAAAGAGATCGGCATTATGAAGGTTTTGGGCTGCTTTGTTTCGAATATCCGCGCGGCATTCTTGGTCGAGGCAGGACTCATCGGCCTTTTGGGCGGAATCATCGGAACACTTTTAAGCTATGCCATCTCCATCGGAATGAACTATTTCGGTCAGGGTGTAATGTCAAGCTTGCTTGGAACGATGGGCGACACTCCCGTGTCGATAATTCCGTTGTGGCTTGTGCTTTTGGCACTTAGCTTCTCAACTCTTATAGGGCTAATTTCCGGCTTTGCCCCTGCAAACCGAGCAGTAAAGATAAGCGCACTTGAAGCAATTAAATCCGAGTAAAACAAAACCCCACTCAGTCGTTTGATTGAGTGGGGAATTTTTATTGGGGAAGAGGATGTGAAATGAGCGAAAAAAAGAACCGCCTTAAATCCCGGGGTCCAATTCCCCGACATTAGCGGTTCGACACCGATAAGTGGTCACAGCTTACTAGGCTCCAATTGCCAGTCAACTATGAACTTATCAGTTATACTAGTAATATATCACCTTCCGCTGAAAATGTCAATGGAAAGTTTTCTTTGAGCGAAGACGTTGCTCCTGTTGCTTCCGATGATATGAAGTATTCGTTAAGCGATAGCCTTGAAAATGTTGAAGAAATACTGTATAATAGTAATAGCCCGTTGTCTGTTGTTAACCGTGCGACAACACAGAACAACAGCAGCATAAATTGGGTATACAAAGCAAAGATTTTTTCTATCGAGGAAAACAAGCAATTCCATGAAAAGATAAGTCAGATAAATCAAGGCAGCAATGCATTCCAGCAAAACTTAAGCGGCGAATATATGCTTCCAATTGGAAACAAAATAGTTTTCACTGACGGGGATTATGATGCGCCGAATGTAAGAAAAATTGTTGAAGTGCTGACGGAACATGCTACAGAATTTGAAGTCTTAAAGGAGATAATATTTGATGTTGAAAGAGGAAAACTTGGTAAGTCCGAAGCGGTGCGCTATGTGCAAAATGCTTTCGGAGAAGGACGTGTCATATCATACAAGGGCGGAAATAACGGAGTGTATGGCTGGCAAGACGGAAAGAGAAAAGGAACAACTCGCGGAGCAGTTATTAGAAATTATCTCAACCAGCAGCACAGAGGAAGAGATGATTTCCAGAGCGAAAACGCTCGGCTAAATGAAAATATAAAGGCATCATCGAAAGATGACGCCTTTTCTTTATCCCAAAACGACCTCGCTCCTGTTGCCCACATGGGCACCTACAACGTATATGGCAAAGACATTGAGCTTGCGCCGGTGCGAAAGGACCTGCAAACACCAAAGGCAAGCGAAGGTAGAAACACACCTGTCCTTCGGCGCTCGGGTTCAACATCAATGCTTTATCAAAACAAAAAACCACCCCTTTGGGTGGCTTTTTGTTTTGGCGGAGAAAGAGGGAATTGAAGTTGCTTCGCAACCCCTCTTGCGGTGCCCAAAATCGACGGTCGCTCCTGCTCGTCGCTGTCGATTTTGACCGCTACGCCGAAAAAATCTCCCTTCATCGCCCACCGGGCGCGGTTGATTTTTTCGCCCCCGCCGGTTCCCGGAACTTCGGGCTTAATCCTTTTATCACAAAAATAAAATAAGCACCCCATAAAGGGATGCTTATTTTATTGGCGGAGAAAGAGGGAATTGAACCCTCGCGCCGGTTACCCGACCTACTCCCTTAGCAGGGGAGCCCCTTCACCTCTTGGGTATTTCTCCATAAGGGTGGTTATTTGTGAAATATGTCTGGCGGAGAGGGTGGGATTCGAACCCACGGTACGTCGCCGTATCACTGGTTTTCAAGACCAGCTCCTTAAACCACTCGGACACCTCTCCACGTGGGCGATTCACAGCCCTACTATAATATCACAACCTTTTGCTCGTGTCAAGCGTTTTTGCCCGCTTTTGGCAAATCTTTTATTAAGGCAAGCTCCGACTCTAACCTTTTCGCCTCTTTTATCAAAAAGCTATATCTTGCCAAAAGTGCCGATCTGTCATATATCAGTGCCTCGGTAAGGTCGTCATTTTCAACTTCGTCAAAGCATTTGTCCGCAAGACTTATAGCCTCGTTGATCTGCCTTATCTCTGTTGACACCTCTGCAAGTCGTTTCAAAATTTTCGCTGTTTCACGATCTTTTTTATCTTTAATGATTCTTCCCATTTCATACCACCTTATGTATTTTATAAATCTATATTTATTTTTTCGGGATTTTATGTCCCATCGGCTTGAAATTCTGTGTGATGCATATACTATTATGCTAATACTTTTTATAAAAGGAGAGATGGTTTTGCAAGAGTTCAGATATGCAAGCTTAAAGTATTGCACACATTTGGGAAAGAATGTTGTGATGCAAAGCTATTACAATAGCGATGGAATCCGAGTTTCAGAGTGTCTTAATAAATCCGACTGCGGTTTTTGCGAGCATGGCTGCCGAAATGCGCTTATAAAGCCGATAGTTTTCAGCAAGACCGCATGCCTTATGCAAGAGGTGGCTCAGGGATAGCTTTTTTCTTTACAAGGCTAGGAACCAAACTTCGGACGGCTTCAGCTTTTTGCGCTTATAGCAGCAATTTTAAAACACCCCCTTGATTTTACAAGACACTTGTGCTATAATTTCATCGTGCATATTTATGCGCAGAAAGGTTTGATGTACTTTAATGGACGTGTTCATAATAGTCGTGTTATTGCTTTTCTCAGCGATCTTCTCGGCTTCGGAGACTGCATACAACTCCGTTAACAAAGCGAGACTTCGCTCGATTGCCGATGACGGCAACAAGCGCGCAATTATGGCTATTAAAATTTCCGACAATTTCGACAAGGCGCTAACAACGATACTTATCGGTAACAATATCGTTAACTTAACGGCGTCTGCACTCGCAACGGTAATGGTAACTGCACGCTTCGGCGTTGAATATGTTGCAGCAGGAACTGCTGTTATTACTGTGCTCGTAATCATTTTTGGCGAAATAATCCCCAAAAACTTGGCAAACGAATTTCCTGAAAGATTCGCACTCTTCATTGCATACCCTTTAAATGCCTTGATAATTCTCTTCACGCCGATAGTTTGGATGCTCTTAAAGCTTAAAAACTTTGTAATCTTCATTTGTGGAGGAAAGAACGAACAGCCCACCATCACAGAAGAAGAGCTTATGTATATCATCGACGAGATCGAGGATGAGGGTGTACTTAACGAAGAAGAAAGCGACCTTGTTAAGAGCGCTCTCGAATTTCATGATATCTCCATAAGCGAGATCCTGATCCCCAGAGTTAACGTTGCTGCTGTTGATGCTGAGGACGATATCGAAGAGATCAAAAACGTGTTCCTCACAACTCATTTCTCACGTTTGCCCGTATACGAGAAATCGATCGATAACATTGTCGGCATAATCCATCAAAAAACATTCTTCGATATGTACTTCGAAGGAAAACGTGACCTTGCAGATATCATGCAAAAGCCGTTTTACATATTCGGCCTAACCTCTATCTCCGACATCATGAAAGAGATGCAGAAGACCAAAAACCACATGGCGATAGTTGTTGACCAATATGGCGGAACTCAGGGTATCGTTACAATGGAAGATATCATTGAAGAGCTTGTCGGTGAGATCTATGACGAGACCGACGAGGAAGACACTTCATTTATCGCACTTGATGAGGATAAGGAGTTTGAAGTATCTGCAGACTTAAGCATCCGTGATTTCTTGGAAAAGGCAGAGCTTGATGACGAAGAGATCGAGACTGACTGCACATCCATCGGCGGCTTGGTAATGGAAAATCTGGATCACATTCCCGAAAGTGGCGAAGTGGTCGAATGCGGAAGATTCACCTTCAAGGTAACTTCTGTTGATGAGCAAAAGATCGAACGTGTTCATATCACCGTTAACGAGGTTGGAAACGACGATGATGAAGACGAAAAAGAGTCGGATGACGACTGATAAATAGGTTTTAAATAGCTCCGGTTAATACCGGAGCTATATTTTTTGCCCTGAAAAGAGGATTTGTAAAAAGTGTACAAAACTTATTGCTTAATTTCTCTGTTTTATTTAAATTGCAATGGTTAAAAATCTATTGATTTTTAACCATATTGGTGGTATAATTTACGAAACAGTGGTAAACTGTGCAAAAAAGTGTTAAAAACTCTGTTGAAAAGTTGAAAAGGAGGTGTACCTGATGCAGATTTCTCACATGATGAGCGGCGAATTGCCCTATACTATCGACTCTAAAGGCAGAATGAGCTTCCCTCAGAAATTCAGAGATATCATTGGCGACAGGTTCATTCTCACCCGCGGAGCTGACCATCGTTTGGTCGTATACTCCGAGGAAAGCTTCAACTCCCTTCTCGAACGCATTTATAACATGAAAGAGGGCAGGGAGAAGGAAATTTTAAAACAGATCTACATAAAGGGTGCCCTTCCCGTCGAGACTGACAAGCTCGGCAGAATCTTGGTGCCTCAAACATTGCGCGAATATGCAGGACTTTTAAAGGACGTATACGTTGTCGGCGCAATGGATACCGCAGAAATTTGGGACAAGGCTACATATGAAGCCTTCAACCAGACAATCGCACCCGATGATATTTACGGTGCGCTCTCACTTTTGGGTTAATTATGGAATTTAAACACTATTCCGTTTTATTAAACGAATGTCTTGAAGGACTTAACATCAAGCCCGACGGCATTTATGCCGACGGTACCGCAGGCGGCGCGGGACATTCAAAAGAGATAGCAAAGCGATTGACTTCGGGCACACTTATCGCTATCGACCGCGATCCTGATGCCATCAAGGTGGCAACCGAACGTCTTGCAGGGCTTAATGCCACCGTCGTTCATTCAAACTATACAGAAATCGATAAGATTTTAGAAGATTTAAATATAGACGGGCTTGACGGAATGCTTCTTGACCTTGGTGTTTCGTCCTATCAGCTTGACAATGCCGAGAGAGGATTTTCCTATCACGGTGACGCTCCCTTGGATATGCGTATGAGCAAAGAAGGCCTAAGTGCTTACGATGTTGTCAACACATATTCATACAGCGAGCTTGTCCGTATTCTTTTTGAATACGGCGAAGAAAAATTTGCAAAAAACATCGCCTCCAATATTGTAAAAACGCGCGAATCCAAGCCAATCGAGTCAACTTCGGAACTGGCAGAGATAATTAAGATGTCAGTTCCACAGAAGATTCGACGCGAAAAAAATCCGTGCAAAAAAAGTTTCCAAGCTTTAAGAATTCACGTAAATAACGAGCTTGGCGGACTGTCGGAGGCTTTAGATAAAGCATTTAACGCACTTAACGTTGGCGGAAGACTTGCAATAATCACCTTCCACTCGTTAGAGGACAGGCTTGTTAAACAGCGTTTCGCAAGCTTCTGTCAGGGCTGCACCTGCCCGCCCGAGTTTCCCATTTGCGTTTGCGGAAACACTCCAAGAGGCAAGCTTATAACAAAAAAACCGATAGAGCCAAGCGAAAAAGAGCTTGAAGAGAATAATCGCTCACATTCCGCAAAGCTTAGGATCATAGAAAAAATAAAGGATTAAGAAAGGACTGATAGTATTGGCATCTCAGGGCAATTTAGCATATGACTTATCTATGTACGAGCCTAAGAAAAAGGCATCGCCCGAGGAACAGCCCAAGCCCAAGATCGAGGTTAAGACAAACTCAAACCCCGTAAGGCAGGCAAGTCCTTTCAGCTTCTTCATGAAGGCAACACTCATTTTGGCGGTTTTGTGTGCCGTGCTTTACGGCAAGGTTGAATCCAACCGCCTCTTCAACGAGATCAGCGCTCTCGAAGCACAGCTCGCAGCACTCGAGACTGAAAACATCACCCTCGCAGCTGAATACGAAGCTGCAACCTCGGTTAAAAACGTCGAGGATTATGCACAGAACGTTTTGGGTCTTCAAAAGCTTGATAAATCACAGATCGAATATGTCGAGCTTTCGGGTGACACTGTCATCGAAGTGGTTGAAGCCGAGAACAGAAATGTTTTTGTTATGATCGAAGGCTGGTTCGCCGATTTGTGCGAATATCTCGGTGCGTAAATAAATAAGATATATGTGTCAGGGGAAAGCCACGTTTTGCCTTTTCAAGTTATAGATAAGGTGTAAGCTGGGCTTTTTCGTTTCTTAAAAGCAGATGTTTTAATTTTTGAAAGGAGAGCCAATGGCAGGCACGGATAAATCAACAGGCGTAATGAAAAGGCGCCTTAACTTTTTAGTATTTTTGGCGATGCTCGCCGTTACGGCTTATGTTTCGCTCACAATGTATAACGTTGCTGTCAAAGAGAGCGAAAAATATCAGGCTCTTGCAAACAGCCAGCAGTTCACATCCGTTAAGGTTGCGGCAAACCGCGGCTCGATATATGACGCAAACGGACAGGTACTTGCCCAAAGTATCACCGTATACACCGTTTATGTCGATCCCAAGATATATAAAGAGCGTGACACCGAGCACGAGGATCTCATCGTGTCTACTATGACGCAGTATTTAAACATCGAAAAAGAGGATGTTTATTCAAAGCTTTATAAAGACAATCAATATCAGGTTCTTGCACGAAACGTCGATAAGACCACTGCAACAGCCATCTTAAATGCTCTCTCTGAAAAGGGGATAACCTGCGTCGGCGCAACGCCAACCGCAAAAAGATACTATCCTCAGGATGACCTTGCCGCAAACGTTATCGGGCATTTGCATTATGACGGCTATGGAATCTATGGCCTTGAATCCTATTATGACGACTATTTGACCGGTATTGATGGCAAAATAATCACAGCAGTCGATGCATTGGGCGACGAAATTCAGTATAAATATAAGCAGAGCTATGATGCTCAGGATGGCAACTCGATCTATACAAACATCGACTCGACCATTCAGTATTACGTTGAAAAGGCTCTTGATAACGCCGTCACCTCGAATTTGGCGTTGCACCGCGGATGCGCGATCGTTATGGAGTGCGACACGGGCAAGATCCTTGCAATGGCAACCGAGCATGACTATGACCTTAATAACCCCACCGCAATTTCAGACGAAACCACCGCCGCACTTTTGGCAGGGCTTCAGGCAACTGACGAAGAGCTTTACAGCACCACACGCTCGGCGGCATGGAACCTTCAGTGGACAAACAAAGCGATATCCTCGCTTTATTTCCCCGGCTCGGTATTTAAAGTAATCACCGGCTCGGCAGCACTTGAAGAAGACGCAGTTTCGTTGACCGACACCTTCTATTGCCGCGGCGACGTTACCGTTGCAGACACACTCTTCCACTGCTGGACAAAAACCGGCGGCCACGGAACACAGAACTTCATCGAATCGATGACCAACTCGTGCAACCCTGCATTCGTTGCAATCGGCCAAAAGCTTGGCGGAGAAAACTTCAGCCAATATTTCAAGGCGTTCGGCTTAACCGAAAAGACAGGAATCGACCTTCCTGCTGAGGCTAACAGTATCTATGCCAGAAACATGACGCAGGTAACGCTTGCATCCAGCTCGTTTGGTCAGACAAACAAGATAACTCCCATTCAGATGATCACGGCATATGCTGCAGTTGTTAACGGTGGAAACCTGGTAACTCCTTATGTCGTCAATAAGATCGTTGATGCTGATGGCAACATCGTAAAGGAATTCGCCCCCACCATAAAGCGCCAGGTAATCTCAGAAGAGACCTCTGCCATCATGCGTGACACCCTGCACACCGTTGTAACTACAAATTCGGGTTCTAACGTATACATCAAGGGCTATAACATTGGCGGCAAGTCTGGAACCTCTCAGAAGATCGACGAAAATCCCGAGGGTAACACTTACGTTTCATCCTACTGCGCATTCTATCCCGCAGAGGACCCCGAGATCATCATGCTCGTAATGATCGACGAGCCCACCAATGGACTTTATTATGGTTCGGCAGTTGCCGCTCCCGTAGTGTCCGAGGTGTTTACTGAAATCTTGCCCTATTTGGGCTACTACGCTCAGTATAGCGAAGAAGAACTTGAAAATCTTGACGTTATCGTTCCCGACGTTGAGGGTGCAGATATAAACAAGGCAAGAAACACCATTCTTAATTTGGGACTTGATATCAAGATCATCGGTGAAGGCAACACTGTTATCATGCAGGTCCCTTCCGACAAGGAAGCAATGCCGAAGGGCCGCACGGTCGTTCTTTATACCGAAGAGGAATTCGAAGAAAAAACAGTTAAGGTTCCTGACCTTACGGGAATGAGCCTTAGCGAAGCTAATAAAGCACTTTCAAAGCTTGGACTTAACTTAAGACCTTTGGGCGGCGCGGCATATAAAACAGGTGCCGAGTGTTCGGGCGTTATGAACTATAAGGACGAATACGTGACCGAGGGTACGATAATCGAAGCATACTTCATCGTCAACGACGAAACGGGATGATATCCCGCATATAAATTAAAAAGCAGGTGAAACCATGAAGCTATTTAACATTTTGCAGGGCATTTGCGAAACCAATTTAGAAAATATCGAGATATCCAAAATTTCCTCTGACTCTCGTGAGGAACTGGGTGAAGGTTCACTCTTTGTATGCCTTGTAGGCAAGACCTTTGATGCTCATAGCTTCATCCCCGAGCTTTCAAAAAAAGGCGTCAGCGTGTTTATAACCCAGCGTGACTGCCACATCCCCAATCAAATAATCGTTTCAGATACCCGCGAGGTTTTGCCTCTTTTGTGGGCGAACTATTATGGAAATCCACAGAACGAGCTTAAATTCATCGGCGTGACAGGAACAAACGGCAAAACCACGATTACTACCGTCTTTAAGAATATGCTTGCAAAACTCGGCATAAAAGCAGGGCTTATCGGCACCTGCCAGAACGAGATCGGCGAGCGTGTTATCCCTGCCGAACGCACTACTCCCGAACCTAACGAGTTTTTCGCACTCTTGCGCGAAATGGCAGACGAAAATTGCGAATGGGTGGTAATGGAGGTTTCCTCTCAAGGTCTTGAACAAAAACGCTTGGGCGATGTGAATTTCGAGCTTGCTGTGTTCACAAACCTCACCCAAGATCACCTCGACGTTCACGGTAATATGGAAAACTATTATCAGGCAAAGAAGCTTTTGTTCTCACGCTGCAAGCAAGCGCTTATCAATGTTGACGACGATTACGGCAAACGCTATTTTAATGAAATAACCTGCCCCAAGAAAACCTATGCCGCCGTTAACGAAGCCGACTATACCGCCGATGGAATCAAACTTTTCGCTTCAGGTTCTGAATATTGGTATTCAAACGGCACAAAAACCTTTAAAACAAACGTCACTCTGCCGGGAATGTATAACGTTTCTAACACGGTTGCAGTTCTTTCCGGGCTTGAAATGATAGGCTTTAAGCCGAATGACACCGTGCATCTTATATCAAAGGTTATCGGCGTCAAGGGCAGATGCGAGATAGTTCCCACGGGCAAGGATTTCACAGTTGTTATCGACTATGCTCACACTCCCGATGCTATCGAAAACATTTTAACTAACGTTAAAGAATGTGCACTGGGAAGAATAGTTTGCCTTTTCGGATGCGGAGGGAACCGCGATGCTAAAAAACGTCCCTTAATGGCTAAAGCTGCTGCCAAGCACGCCAATCTTTTGGTGATCACATCCGATAACCCAAGAGACGAAGATCCAAACGCGATAATCGATGATATCGTTGCGGGACTTGACGGAATTGACACCAAATATGTCAGAATCGAAAATCGCCGCGAGGCTATCATTTGGGCGATTGCAAATGCCGAAAAGGACGATATAATCGTTCTTGCAGGAAAAGGACACGAGGATTATCAGGTTTTGGCAAACAACGTGAAGATCCACTTCGACGAACGCGAGATCGTTCGCGAAGCTCTTGATATGATTAAGTAAAACTTTCGGAGGTTTAAACCATGCCTTATTGGATAAATTTATTGGTGGGATTCATATCCTTTGCGGTTGCCGCAAGCTTTGGACTTATCCTTATCCCATATTTAAGAAAGCTTAAAGCAGGCTCGCATATTTTGGATATCGGACCTGCATGGCACAAGTCGAAAGAGGGAACCCCTTTAATGGGCGGTTTTATGTTTATTCTTTCAACCGTTGTTGCCGTTATAGCAGGATATCTTATTATATCCGCTAACAAATCCGCAAACGGAATTGAAATAGACCCAGATGCTTGGGTAAAGCTTGTTGTTGGGCTTGGATGTGCACTTGGCTTTGCCGCTGTCGGCTTTGTTGATGACTATATCAAGGTCGTTAAAAAGCGCAATCAGGGCTTTAACATAAAGGCAAAGAGCGTTTGTCAGGCACTTATAGTCGTTGCATATTTGGTTGCGATTTATTTCACAGGTGATAAGTCGACAGAAATCGTTTTCCCGTTCCTCGGCGCACTTGATTTTGGCTGGTTCTATTATCCCTTAATGGCGCTTGCCATTTATTTCGTTGTAAACTCTGTCAACTTTACCGACGGTGTAGACGGCCTTTGTGGCACAGTCACGGTTGTATATGCAACTGCATTTGCAATAATCTTCGTTGTTTTAAACGATTGGGAATATTCAGCACTTTCAATGGCACTTGCAGGCGGATGCTTGGGCTTCTTGGTTTGGAATCTTCACCCTGCAAAGGTGTTTATGGGCGACACCGGCTCGATGTTCTTGGGTGGACTTGTCGTGGCACTCGGCGTGCAGTCAGGTCTCGAGCTTTTGATTCCCTTGGTCGGCATTATCTATATCATCGAAGGCCTTAGCGACGTGATCCAGATCGCAAGCTTTAAGATAAGAAAAAAGAGAGTATTCAAAATGGCTCCCATTCACCACCACTTCGAGCTTAGCGGCTGGAGCGAATATAAGATCGTAATCGTTTTCGGTCTTGTAACACTTTTGGCAGGCTTTTTGGGAATCATGTGGGCACATTTATATGCTTTGGCATAAAAACCGTTAATTAAATTATAAAAGGAGGAGCTTATATGTCGGCGGCTAATTCGCAAAAAAGATACAATTACATATTAAATGCCGAGAATCAGGGCTCTTCTGTTTCCGGTCACACTTCTCAGGCACCTGAAAGCGAAAAGAAAATAAAACGCAAAAAAAGAGAAAAGGTTAAAGAACCCGGACTTAGAATATTCGACGGCAATATCGACTCGCTTTTCTTCGTTATCGTCATCGTGCTGCTTGTTTTCGGAATTATTATGATGTTCTCTGCAAGCTATATTGCAGGTCTTGCCGAGGGTGACGGATATAAATACGTTAAAAATCAAGGTGCTGCTGCAGTGCTTGGAATTTTGGTAATGATATTTATATCCTTCTTCGATTATCACATTTTGATGAACTCGAAGCTTGTAACCTTGGCGTTCTTGGCGGCGCTTGCGCTTCTAACGTATACCTCGTTCTTTGGTGAGGAGGTAGCAGGCGCAAAACGGTGGATCCTGATAGGCGAATCCTTCTCGTTCCAGCCGTCCGAGATCATGAAGGTCGCACTTATAGTTTATCTTGCATTTTTGATCTGCAAAAACGAACACAATTTGCATTCTTTTGCAAAAGGTGTAATTCCCTTGTGCATTGTAATGGGTGTTGTGTGCGCAAACATGGCACTTCAGCGCCACGTTTCGGGACTTCTTATCATGTGCGCGCTTGGCGCTGTTGTTATAGTGGTGGGAGGAATGCCCTGGAAGCAGATATTCCAGCTTGGCGGAATAGTTGTCGTGGCGGCATTTTCATTCCTGCTTTTATACTCTGCAATGAGCGGCGGCGGACTTTCTTATGTTTTTGACAGATTCGCCTCGATGGGAACTGCAGAAAGCGGTGTTATCGACAACGATAACTGGCAGATCGCACAGTCGCTTATAGCTATTGGCTCGGGCGGATGGTTCGGCCTTGGCTTTGGCGAATCGAGACAGAAATATCTTTGGCTCCCCGAATCTCAGAACGACTTTATATACCCCATAATCGTTGAAGAACTTGGATACCTTGGCGGACTTGTGGTTATAATCTTGTTCGTTCTTTTGGTTTACCGCGGATTCTATATCGCAAAAAAAGCTCCCGATAAATTCGGAATGCTCATCGTTGTGGGAATCGTGTTCCAAATCGGACTTCAGGCACTTTTGAACATCGGCGTTGCGTGCAACGCTTTCCCGAATACAGGTATTTCGCTTCCGTTCTTCAGCTCGGGCGGCACTGCTCTCGTTATTCAGCTTGCCGAAATGGGAGCTGTGTTGAGTGTGTCGCGACAGTGCGACGTTTAATCAAACGTTTGTCGGCAGCTTGGGTGAGCTGTTTGCTGCTTGCCAAAAGAACATAAAACCTTAAACTTTTGCCGCTCCGATCGGGGCGAAGCCCTGCCGCATGCCCTTTCGGGGCATGCGGCCATGCGGTTTTGCGCCGTGGCGCAAAACCGCATATGCGCGCCTGCGGCGCGCCGGGCTTCGCCCGCCGGAACGCGGCTTGCATCTGTTACCGAAATGTCATCACAAATTAACCTTGTCTTAATTGAAAGCGCGGGGAAGTTGAGCTATAATGTTAACGGTAACAATAAATCATATAAGGAGGGCTTGTAAATGCTTAAAGTAATTCTTGCAGGCGGCGGAACAGCCGGCCACGTTAATCCTGCACTTGCCATCATGGAAATAATAAAGGAGCAGCATCCCGATGCTGAGTTTTTATATGTGGGAACTCCTAATGGCATCGAACGCAGCCTTGCCGAAAAGGCAGGACTTAAGTTTGCACCGATGGACGTTGCAGGTTTCCAAAGAAAGATATCCTTTGAAAACTTAAAGCGCAACTTAACAGCGCTTAAATATCTTGCCTTATCAGGTAAGCGCGCAAAACAGATCATCAATGATTTCAAGCCCAACCTTGTTATCGGCACAGGCGGATACGTCAGCGGCCCCATCGTTTTGCAGGCGGCAAAAATGGGCATCAAAACTGCCATCCACGAGCAAAATGCTTTCCCCGGTGTAACTACAAAGCTTTTGGCAAAAAAGGTTGATAAGGTAATGCTCACCGTTGAAAAAGCGATGGATTACATCGACTCGAAGGATAAATGCATCGTAACAGGGCTTCCTGTCCGTTCGGGATTCTCTACCAAAAAGCTTTCTAAAGAGGATGCAAGAAAAGAACTTGGCTTGGATGACAGCATCACTATCCTTTCAACCGGTGGATCATTGGGTGCTGGCAAGATCAATGAAACCGTTGCCGACCTCATCGCTTGGTATGAAGAAAACAACATCAAGGTAAATCACATTCATTCTTACGGTAAAAACGGCAGAGCAACTTTCGTGCCCGATCTTATCGGTAAGGGCATCAAGCTTGAAGATCACCCCAACTATATCGTTAAAGAATATATCGACAACATGTCAACCTGCATGGCGGCGGCAGATCTTATCATCAGCCGTTGCGGAGCAGGAGCTCTTACAGAGATTCAGGCTGTTGGTTGCGGATCTATCTTGGTTCCGTCTCCCATTGTTGCTGAGAATCATCAGTATCACAACGGCAAGGTTCTTGCCGATGGCGGCGCCGCAATAATGTTCGAGCAAAAGGACCTCACCTCTAAGGAGCTTATAGTAACCGTTTCCGCACTTTTGGTTGATCCCGAAGGCTTAAAGCGTCTTTCAGATAACGCCGCAAAGCTTTATATTTCCGACACTCCCGAAAGAGTATATTCTGTAATTTCCTCGCTTATTTAATAAGTAACCATGCGTAAGCGCACATCATATTATGCTGTATAGCGTAATTTTGAAAAAAGATATGAGGTGCGCAAAATGCTTGGATCTAAGCTATATATCGAAGGTGGCAAAAGCTTAAGCGGAACGGTATCCGTTCACGGAGCAAAAAACAGCTCGCTGCCCATTCTGGCTGCAACACTAATGTGTTGCGGCACAAGTACGATACATAACTGCCCCGCTTTGGCCGACGTCTATTCGGCATTAAGAATACTTTCCTCGCTTGGCTGCAAATGCAAGAGAGAGGGTAGTACCGTAACAGTCAACGCAAGTGACGTTTCCGGTTACGAGGTATCCGAAACTCTCATGCGTGAAATGCGATCGTCTATCATCTTTTTGGGAGCGATCCTTGCGCGGCTTCGCCGTTGCCGTCTCTCCTTTCCGGGAGGGTGCGAGCTTGGCCCCCGCCCGATAGATATCCATCTTCACGCATTAAAAAAGCTTGGAGTAAGGATAATCGAGGATCACGGTGTTCTTGATTGCACGCTCACCTCGCGCCCCGTCGGTGCTGATATTACCCTGCCGCTTCCCTCAGTGGGAGCGACCGAGAATATAATGCTTCTTGCGTCCACCTGCTCGGGCACAACGGTTATAAGAAATGCCGCAAAAGAGCCTGAAATAACCGATCTTGCGAGCTTTTTGAACTCAGCAGGAGCCGAGATATCGGGTGCGGGGTCAACCACTATATACATCAAGGGCACAGAGAACTTGCATTCCTGCGAGCACAGCGTTATGCCTGACAGAATCGTTGCCGCAACTTATATGGGAGCCGCGGCGATAACAGGCGGCGAAGTTATGATAGAGCATGCCTCTCCTCATGATATGTACTCCACAATGGCAGTTTTCGAACAAATGGGTTGCGGAGTATATCCTTATGCGGACAGAATTTTCATAACCGCCAAAAAGCCTCTTAAAGCTGTGAAAACGATAAGAACCACGTTCTATCCCGGCTTCCCAACAGATTGCCAGCCGATAGTTATGGCGGTGTTGTGCAAGGCGCGTGGCACAAGTATGATAGTCGAAAATATATTCGAAAACCGTTTTCGTGCCTCGGGCGAGCTTTTGCGAATGGGCGCAGACATCAAGGCCGAGGGGAAGGTTGCCGTTATCGAAGGCGTTCCGTCGCTTTCGGGCGCATCCGTTGTTGCACATGATCTTCGTGCAGGAGCCGCACTTGTTTTGGCAGGCCTCGCAGCCGAGGGTACAACAACAATTTCGGGCGTACATTACATCGACCGAGGATATGAACACATAGAGCACGAGCTTGCAAGCTTGGGCGCAAAGATAAAAAGAATGTAGAAAGGAAGGACGAAAAAAGTGAAGGACGTTGTAAAAACAAATGTTAAAAAGCCGGCGGCAACCCGCCCGGGAACAAAGCATCGCCGCAGAAGAAACCTCTCGCTTTATTATCTTTTGATATTCATAATTTGCGTACTTGTTTTGTTCGTTCTTTCGCGCACAGTGCTTTTTAATATAAATGAATATATCGTTTCGGGCAACGAACGCTATTCAACAGAAGAGATATTGGATGCCGGCAAGCTTAAGATCGGCAGAAATATGTATAACCTCAACATCGATAATGCCGAAGCAAGGATCAAAGATGAGCTTATCTATATCGAAGAGGTCGAGCTTTTGCGCAAGCTTCCAGATAAGCTTATCGTCAATATCACCGAGGCTGTTGCTTATGCCTGCTGTGAATATGACAACGGCAGATATTGCGTTATAAGCCGCGGCGGAAGATATTTGGAGACCGAACAGCTTTCGATAAGAGAGAACCTAATCCTGATAGATGGTATGGAGCTTACAGGCGTTGCCTTGGGCGAGGATTTCAAATCAAAAGACGAAAACAAAGAGCTTATTATTTTAGATCTTTTAAAAGTTATCGACGAGATCTGCCCGAATAAGATAACCTATATCGACCTCACCGACAGAACCAATATCAAAATGGTCTATGACGGAAGAATAGATATCGAATTCGGAAGCTCGCTTGATTACGAATATAAGCTTCGCTATATTGTAACTATAATCGAAGAAAATCTTGACGAAACTGCCGAAGGCAGGCTTATTTATCACTCTGCACAGGCAGGCGCATCCTTTATAAGCAAAGAGGATCTTGCCAAAATGGAAGAGGAATTTAACGAAGCGACTCAGCCCAAAACCGATGCTCCGACAGTTACGGACGAGAACGAACAATAACTCCAAAAATAACCTAAAAATATTCTCTAAAAGTTTTTTAAAACCTATTGCCAAGTTCGTTGTTTTATGGTAGTATAATACTATATTTAGGTTTATATTGATCTATCGATGATTATATATTGAATTTTGGAGGATGTAGAGAATGGGCTTTATCATGGAAAACGAAGGCATGGACCTTGCTAAGATCAAAGTCGTCGGCGTTGGCGGCGGCGGTGGAAACGCGCTTAACTGTATAGTATCCGAGGGGATTCAGAATGTTGAGTATATCGCTGTTAATACAGATGCTCAGGCTCTTAAGAACTCCAAGGCTACAATAAAGATCCAGATCGGATCTAAGCTCACTCACGGCCTTGGCGCAGGCGGAAAGCCCGAAGTTGGCGAAGGTGCTGCTCAGGAATCAAGAGACGAGATCGCAGATGCTCTTAAGGGCGCTGATATGATATTCATCACTGCAGGTATGGGCGGTGGAACCGGCACAGGTGCTGCTCCCGTTGTTGCAGAGATCGCTCGCGATATGGGCATCCTCACAGTTGCTGTTGTAACCAAGCCCTTCAGATTCGAAGGTGCAAGAAAGCTTGCTCAGGCTGAAAAGGGAATCGATGCTCTCTTAAAGAACGTTGACTCTTTGGTTGTCATTCCTAACGAAAAGCTCCTTACAGGAAGAGAAAATCTCACAATGCGTCAGTCCTTCGCTTTGGCTGATGACATTCTTAAGACTGCAGTTCTCTCCGTAACCGAACTTATTCTTCGTCACGGTCAGATCAACGTTGACTTTGCCGACGTTCAGACCATCATGAAGGATGCAGGCTATGCTCACATGGCTATCGGACACGGCGAGGGCAAGGACAAGGTTGCAAACGCTGTTCAGCAGGTTATCTCCAGCCCGTTGCTCGAAACCTCTATCAAGGGTGCTAAGAGATTACTCCTCAACATCGTAATGAGCGAAGATATCGTTACCGGCGACATCGCAGAGCTCACCGATACCATCACCAATGCTGCAGCTCCCGATGTTCAGCTTATCTTCGGTACTGACTTCAATCCCGATCTTAATGATGCTATCGACATCATCGTAATCGCTTCTGATTTCGACGATTTCAAGCCCGAGGAAGAGGTTAGTGAAGAAACAATTGAAGAAACCGAAGACGGTGAAAAGAAGGCAGATCCTTTCTATGATAATCTTTGGGGCTTCTTGAATAAGTAATCAAATTTTATACATAATCAGCACAGATGCCAGGCGGTGTCTGTGCTGTTTTGTTTGAATATATCGACATGTTTTTGTAGAAAGTGACGAAAATAATTCAAAAAACCAAAAGTTGCTTGACACAATTTCTAATTAATGTTATGATTCTAAGGTGATAGATTGTGAGGTGGTATATATGCAGGACGCACGTCATGGCTTGGTGTCCAACGAAGAGCTTGCATATCTTGCCCAAAAAGACGAACAAGCTTATTCAGAGCTTATCAGTCGTTTTCTCCCAACGGTAAGGCGCCTCGCACACGTATATTCATCAAATCCCAGTGATCAGGACGACCTTTTTTCTGAAGGCCTTTTGGGATTGATGAACTCTGTTAAGACCTTTAAAAGCGATAAAGATGCAAGCTTTTCGACTTATGCAAGCGTTTGCATAAGCAACCGAATGATAAATGCACTTAAAAAGTCTGACAGGATATCAAAACGCGAAGAAAATATCGACGACCACGTTGTTTCGAAAGGCGACTCTCCCGAGAGTATAATACTTGAAAAAGAAACCGTGAGCGAGCTTATCGATGGCTTGCAATACCTTTCCGCACTTGAACGCGAGGTCTTCAATCTATACATCCACGGTGAAGCTTATGCTGATATCGGCAAGGCTTTGGGGATAAGTGCAAAGTCAGTTGACAACGCGCTTTTAAGAGTGCGCACAAAGCTGCGCAAAAGATTAGGTTAAAAACCTGTCGCAGGGTTTTTATATATGCCATGTAGCCTTTTCATTATTAAATTCAGTGAGACCTGCTTGGCAAAAATACTTTAAGCGAGGGAAAATTATGTACGAAGACAAAACATTAGTATGCCGTAATTGCGGAAGCGAATTCGTTTTTACAGCAGGCGAGCAGGAATTCTACGCTGAAAAGGGCTTCGAAAACGAACCCAAGATGTGCAAGGATTGCAGAAAGAAGAAGAAGGAAGAAGGCAAGCAGTACTTTGTTGCAACTTGTGCTTCTTGCGGCGGCGAGGCTAAGGTTCCTTTCAAGCCCCACGATGACCGTCCCGTTTACTGCAGCGAATGCTTCGCAAAGATGAGAGAAGAATAATTTAATGTGCTTCTTAACCGCGCCCTTAAAAAGGTGCGGTTGTCTTTTTGTGCGGGGGTATTGATTTAAGCAGAATTTTAGGGTATAATATCAGTAATGATATTTTTTGAAAGAGGTATTAAAATGGCTAAGATTACTAAGGATTCCATCATTGGCGATGTTTTGGATATGGACAAGGGCTGCGCTACTTACTTCCTTGAAATGGGAATGCACTGCTTGGGTTGCCCCTCTGCACGCGGTGAAACTATTGGCGAGGCATGTAAAGTTCACGGAGCCGACGCTGACGAGCTTGTTGCAAAGCTGAACGATTATTTTGAAAAGAACTAATTGTTAAGGGCAGTCGGTGTTTCTGGCTGCCTGCTTTTTTGGAGGAAAAGGAAAATGATTCACCCGATTACTCAAAAGCTCGTTTTAAACGATCGCCTTTTGGGATGCCAAGAGTTTGTAACCTGCGGAGGGGTTGCCTGCGATGTCGGCACAGACCATGCATATTTGGCATCATATTTAGTTAAAAACGGCATATGCGAGCACGTTTATGCCTGCGATATAGCATCGGGTCCGCTTGAAGCTGCTCGTGCCACCGTTACAAAGCTTGGGCTTTTGGATAAAGTAACGATAATTCAGTCCGACGGTCTTGATAACGTCCCCAACGGTGATATCACCGACGTTATTATTGCCGGCATGGGCGGCGAGCTTATTACAGATATCGTTTTGCGTGCCGATTGGCTGAAAAGGGGAGTGAACCTTGTTTTGCAGCCTCAAACAAAGGCAAGCGATCTGCGCCTTGCCCTTTGCGAAAACGGCTTTACGATAAAGAGCGAAAAAGCTTTTCCTGACCGCGGATTTTGTTATCCCGTTATCAACGCTGTATATACAGGCGAGGTGATGGAGCTTGACGAGATTTCTTCTATCGTCGGCAAGCTTGACCTTAACGAGGAAAACTCACGCAAATACATACAGACGGTTGCGGCAAGAATGCGCTCGTCTGCATTGGGCATTTCACGCTCGAAGGATGAATCAACCCGTGAGCGTGCCGAAAAGCTGAACAAAACAGCAAACAAGCTTTATGAACTCATCGGAGGATAGATTATGACAACGATAGGCAATATTTTTGATAAAATAGACCGGGTTGCTCCATTTAGAAATGCTGACAGCTTTGATAATTCAGGCCTTCTTGTCGGAAATCGAGAAGACAAGGTAACAAAGGTCTTGCTTTCGCTTGATGCCACCCTTGCCGTTGCCGACGAGGCAAAAGCCAAAGGATGCGAGCTTGTTATAACTCACCATCCCGTTTTATTTAACGCAATTAAAAAGCTTGATATTTCTCATCCGGGAGTAAGGCTGATGAGATATGGCATCGGTTGCATCTGCGCCCACACTAATCTTGACAGTGCAGAGTATAACATTTCAGACATCATGTGCGAGCTTATGGGACTTGTGCCCAACGGCGACTATTATACAGTTAACAGAACCGACCCCGTAACGGGAGCCGCTGTCGGCTATGGCAGAGTGGCAGATTGCGAAGAAATGACACCCATTGAGCTTGCCCAAAAAGCTAAAGAGGCTTTTGGATGCGACTTTGTAAGATATACCTGCGGCAAGGATAACATCACAAAGGTTGGTTTTTGCTCGGGCGCAGGCGGCGATTTTGCATATGAGTGCATCCGCCACGGAGCGCAGGGCTATATAACCTCTGATATCAAGCACCACGAGATTCTTGATGCTGCCGACATGGGCTTGACTATCGTCGACTGCGGCCACTTCAATACCGAGGTTATCGTTTTGCCCTATCTTAAAAAAGTCCTCGAGGAGGAATTCCCCGAGGTTCAGTTTATCATCTCTCACACAGAGGATGACGTTATTAAGACATTATAATTTTAATTAGGAGAAGAAAATGGCACTTGACGGCGTATATTTAAGCCTTGTTAAAAAAGAGCTCGAGGAAGTTTTGATAAATTCCCGAGTTGATAAGATCCATCAGCCGTCTCGTGACAGCTTGGTGATCTCACTTCGAACCGTTTCACACGGAAACGTTAAGCTTTTGCTCTCGGCAGGTGCCGGCAATGCAAGAGTTCATTTAACCCACCACGAGCTTGAGAATCCAAAGGTCCCCCCAATGTTTTGTATGCTCATGCGAAAGCATCTTTCGTCCGGAAAGCTTGTTTCGATAAGACAAGACGGCTTCGAGCGAATTTTATTCTTCGATTTCGAAGCGACAGACGAGCTTGGCGACCGTGTAACCCTAACCCTCGCAAGCGAGATAATGGGCAGATGCTCGAATATCATCCTCATCGGAAAAGAGGGCAGGGTGATAGATGCTATCAAGCGTGTAAGCGAGGATATGTCCAGTGTGCGGCGCATCCTTCCCGGCATAACCTATACCTTGCCGCCCAAGGAAGAGCGTCTTTCAATGTTCGATTTCAGTTCTGACGTACTTATTTCCCGTTTGAACGAAAACCCCACTGCCGACGTTGCAAAATCCCTCGTTAAGATATTCGAGGGTATAAGCCCTGTGTTTGCCCGTGAAGCTGTTCACTATGCCGCAAGGGGAGAGGAACGCAAAATATGCGAGCTTACCTCTGACGAGTGCGACAGACTTGTGTTCTATGTTAAAAATTCTGCCGATATAATTCTTAAAGGCGAGAATAAATATACCGTTTTGAAGGACAAAAACGGCCTGATGAAGGATTTCTGCTTTGTCCCGATATCTCAATACGGCAACCTAATGACTACACGTGAGTTCGATCACGCTTGCGAGCTTTTGGATTATTTCTATTCCGAGCGCGACGTTATCGCTCAAACCCGTCAGCGCGCGCAGGATCTTTTTAAATTGCTCGTTAATTTAAGCGAGCGTATCGCGCGACGAGTTTCCGCACAAAAGATCGAGCTTGAGGTGTGCAAAAACCGTGATGAGCTTCGCCTGAAGGGCGACCTTATCATGGCAAATCTTTATAGGTTCAATAAAGGCGATACTGTGGCGGCGGTTGAAAATTATTACGATGAAGCCTGCCCGACTGTTGAGATCGCGCTTGATGCAAGGCTCACTCCTGCACAGAACGCACAGAAGTATTACTCTGAGTATCGCAAGGCTGATACAGCAGACAAAAAGCTTCGTGAGCTTATCGCACTTGGCGAGAGCGAGCTTAAATACGTCGACTCGGTATTTGATTCGTTAAGCCGAGCTTCCACCGAAAATGAATTGACTGAGATAAGACTCGAGCTTGCCGCAGGCGGATATGTTAAGCCGCCGAAGTTCAAGCAAAAACAGCCCAAAGCCTTGCCGCCGATCGAGTATGAATCAAGCGAAGGGTATAGAATTCTTGTCGGCAGAAACAACCGCCAGAACGACACATTAACCCTTAAAACTGCCGATAAGTCGGATATCTGGCTTCACGTTCAGAACATAACAGGCTCGCACGTTATAATTGAGTGTAACGGCGAAACTCCAAGCGAGGAGACTATCGAGGAAGCGGCCCTCATTGCGGCATATAACTCCTCGGCGCGCAATTCATCGCTTGTGCCGGTTGATTATGTTCAGGTTAAATACGTTAAAAAGCCCTCCGGCGCAAAGCCCGGAATGGTTATATTCACAAACAACAAAACTCTTTACGTAACTCCCGATGATGATTTGGTGAACGAATTAAAGAGATCTAAACAATAATAAAAGGAGTGTGCCCAAATGATCAAAAACGAAGCTATCGAGGTTTTGCTTTCAAGAAGAAGCGTTAAGAAATTCAAGCCCGATCAGATAACAAACGAAGAGCTTGAAACCATTCTCGCCGCAGGAATAAATGCCCCCACGGGAAGAAACCTTCAGGCACCGATAATTATTGCCGTTCAGGATCCCGATACCGTAAAGCTTTTAAGCAAGCTTAACGCCGACGTAATGGGAGCTTCGGGCGATCCGTTTTACGGTGCACCCACCTGCCTGATAGTTCTTGCAGAGAAAACCAGAGCCAACACCTATGTATACGATGGAAGCCTTGTAATGGGCAATCTTTTGAATGCTGCACACGCTATCGGTGTGGGCGCTTGCTGGATCCATCGAGCTAAAGAGGTTTTCGATTCTGAAGAGGGCAAGGCTTTGCTTAAGAAGTGGGGAATCGAAGGTGAATTTGAAGGCATCGGCAACTGTATTTTGGGTTACTGTGACGGCGAATTCCCTGCACCCAGAGACCACAAGGACAACTATGTTTATTATGTAAAATAAGGTGAGGACATGAGAGAACGCTTTGACAAAATGCTTTGGTATATCATAACGATGATTGCGATATTCTATTTCACACCAATTCTTTGTGCATTCATCAACTTCCCGTTTTATAACCTTTTGCCTGTGTTCTATCTTTGCGTGGTTATGGTTATAGGCTTTATGTTTGCCAAAAACCACGGCGGTGACTGGCTGATAAGCGTCGCTTCAATGGTCGTGTTCGTTCCTTGTATGTATATGTTCTTTAATGCCAGCGCGTGGATATACATCCCTGCATACGGAATAATGTCCTTCGTGTGCGTAATTTTGGGCACGATTTTTAAGAACAGATTTTTAAAATAAATGCTTGACAACTGCCAAATCATCTGCTATAATAACGGAGTTGAAAAACTTAATGCCGGTGTGATGGAATTGGCAGACGTACTGGACTCAAAATCCAGCGGTGTAACAACCGTGCCGGTTCGACCCCGGCCACCGGCACCAAAAATCCCGAATGCAACAGCGTTCGGGATTTTTATTTTCCGGTTATTTTCCTTTACATTTGATAAAAAATATACTATACTGTATAAAGTAAGTGCTTTTTGAAAGGAGCAGATCCATGCTATCGCTTTTAACCGAGTTTGTGGGCAAATTGAAGTTTAAAAACCTGATAATGTTGACGGTTGCGGGTGTGATCAACGCATTTGGAATAACAGCATTTTTATCACCCGTTAAGCTTTATGACAGCGGAATTTCAGGAACTTCGATGCTTTTATCCCAGGTAACCCCGCTTTCATTGTCTGTGTTCCTGCTTTTGCTTAATGTTCCTCTTTTTCTTTATGGTTTTAAAAAGCAGGGCAGCGTGTTTACTTTCTACGCGATATACACCGTTGCGATATATTCTGTTGCAGCATGGCTCATAACTGATGTTTTGCCGATCGATGTCGATATGGCATCACCTTTGGCAGGAACCGATTTGTTGCTTTGTGCTCTTTTCGGAGGAGTTATTTCCGGCGCAGGCAGTGGCTTGGCGATACGTTTCGGCGGCGCGATGGACGGAATCGAGGTTATGGCAGTTGTCTTTGCGAAAAAGATGGGCATAACTGTTGGCACGTTTGTAATGGCATATAATGTTATGCTTTATATAATTTGCGGATTTGTAATCGAAAGCTGGATATTGCCTCTTTATTCGATAGTTACATATTATGCAGGTCTTAAAACTATCGACTTTATCGTTGACGGTTTGGACAGAGCGAAGTGTGCAATGATCATAACCGTCGAACCTGACGATGTTTGCAAGGCACTGGGAGAAGCTTTTGAAACAGGCTCGACAAAGATCAATGTTGTGGGAGGATATTCTAACACCCAAAAGACAATGGTATATTTCATCGTAAACCGTTTCCAGGTCGTAAGACTTAAAGAACTTGTCCACAATATCGACCCCTCGGCATATATCACTATCAGCGAAGTTGCCGATATTTTTAAAGCAAATCAGGATAAAAGATAACATTTCGGGCGTACATTATGTGCGCCCGATTGCTGTGTTTAGCTAAGTTGTCAAAAATGACTATGTATAGGGTATCAATCGTCCTAAATTCGGCATAATACCCATATCATTTCCTCTTGACAATCACAGAGCAAGTGTGTATAATCGAATAGAATGCGATAGTGTGGATTAATCTGCAGACAAGCATTGAATTTCAGGGAAAGGAGAGAAAATATGCCTACCTTTAACCAGTTAGTTCGCAAGGGAAGAGCAACTTTGGCTGACAAGTCGACCGCTCCCGCACTTCAGAAGAGCTACAACTCCAAGAAGAAGGAAGTTATCGAGCAGAGCTGCCCTCAGAAGAGAGGCGTTTGCACAGCTGTAAAGACTGCTACACCTAAGAAGCCTAACTCTGCTATGAGAAAGATCGCAAGAGTTCGTCTTACAAACGGTACAGAAGTTACTGCTTACATCCCCGGTATCGGACATAACCTTCAGGAGCATAGCGTAGTTCTTATCAGAGGCGGAAGAGTTAAGGACCTCCCCGGTGTGCGTTACCACATCATCAGAGGTACTTTGGACGCTCAGGGTGTTGCAAAGAGAATGCAGGCAAGATCCAAGTATGGTGCTAAGAGACCTAAGGCTACCAAGAAGTAATCCGACAGCAAACTAAAACACAAAAACCGAAGCTAAATGCTTCAAACAACACAAGCACTCAATCCACCACAGCCATGTGGGGTTAATCATATATTAAATGATTGCCTCTGATGGACTGACGGGGTCCTTGAGCGCGTAATAATGTGCTCAAGTGAAATCGAGTACCAATGATATCATTATATGAAGGAGGGAAGCGAAGTGCCAAGAAGAGGTAATATTGCAAAGCGTGATGTTTTGCAGGATCCTATCTACAACTCTAAGCTCGTAACCCGTCTTATCAACAGCATCATGCTTGACGGTAAGAAGGGCGTAGCTCAGAAGATTGTATACGGTGCATTCGAAATCGTTGAAGCTAAGTCTGGCAAGCCTGCACTCGAAGCTTTCGAGACTGCAATGGAAAATGTAATGCCTAACTTAGAAGTAAAGGCACGCCGTGTAGGCGGTGCTACCTATCAGGTACCTATGGAAGTACGTCCCGAAAGACGTCAGACCTTAGGTCTCAGATGGATCACAAAGTATTCTCGTGACAGACATGAGAAGACAATGAAGGAAAGACTTGCAGGTGAGATCCTCGACGCTCTTAACGGAACAGGCGGAGCTTGCAAGAAGCGTGAAGATACTCACAAGATGGCTGACGCTAACAAGGCGTTTGCACACTTCCGTTGGTAATCCGACTAAAAGTCGCATTAGCCACATATTGATACTAAGGAGATATTTATGGCAAGAGATGTATCTTTGTCAATGACCCGTAATATTGGTATCATGGCTCATATCGACGCCGGTAAGACCACGACATCTGAGCGTATTCTTTTCTATACCGGTGTAAACCATAAGCTTGGTGAAACCCATGACGGTTCTGCAACAATGGACTGGATGGAACAGGAGCAGGAAAGAGGTATTACAATTACCTCTGCTGCTACCACCGCTTATTGGAAGGGCCACAGAATCAATATCATTGACACCCCCGGCCACGTTGACTTTACTGTTGAAGTTGAGAGATCTTTGAGAGTTCTTGACGGTGCAGTTACTGTTTTATGTGCAAAGGGCGGCGTAGAGCCTCAGACTGAAACTGTTTGGAGACAGGGCGACAAGTATAAGGTTCCCAGAATGATCTATGTTAACAAAATGGACATTATGGGTGCAGACTTCTATCGCGTCCTTGGCATGATCCACTCAAGACTTAAGGCTAACGCTGTACCGATCCAGCTTCCTATCGGAAGCGAAACCTTCTTCAAGGGCATCATCGACCTTCTCGAAATGAAGGCCTATATGTATTATGATGACCTTGGAAAGGACATCAGAGTTGAAGACATTCCCGAGAATATGCTCGAGGATGCTGAAATCTACCGTGCTCAGCTCGTTGAATCTGTTGCAGAGCTTAACGAAGATCTTATGATGAAGTACCTCGAAGGTGAAGAACTCACCATCGAAGAACTCAAGACAGGTATCAGAGCTGCTACTATCGCAGGCCAGATGGTTCCCGTTGTTTGCGGTACCTCTTACAAGAATAAGGGCGTTCAGAAGCTTCTCGACGCTGTTATTGACTATATGCCTGCTCCTACCGATATCGAAGATATCAAGGGCGTTAACCCCGAGACCGGCGAAGAAGAGTCCCGTCCTTCCGACGATACTGCTCCTTTCGCAGCTCTCGCATTCAAGATCGCTACCGACCCCTTCGTTGGTAAGCTCTGCTTCTTCAGAGTTTATTCCGGTACCCTTAACGCAGGTGAGACTGTTCTTAACTGCACCAAGGACAAGTCCGAAAGAATGGGCCGTGTACTTCAGATGCACTCCAACCACAGAAAGGATATCGAAGTTTGCTATGCAGGCGATATCTACGCTGTAGTCGGCGTAAAGAACACCACCACCGGTGACACTCTTTGCGATCCTAAGCATCCTATCATTTTGGAATCCATGGAATTCCCGGAACCTGTTATCAACTTGGCTATCGAACCCAAGACAAAGGCAGGTCAGGAAAAGATGGGTATTGCACTCAGCAAGCTTGCTGAAGAAGACCCCACCTTCAAGACATGGACCGATGAAGAAACCGGCCAGACCATCATCGCAGGTATGGGCGAGTTGCACCTCGAAATCATTGTTGACAGATTGCTCCGTGAATTCAAGGTTGAAGCTAACGTCGGTGCTCCTCAGGTATCCTATAAGGAAACTGTTAGAAAGCTTGCTGACGTTGACCACAAGTATGCTCGTCAGTCCGGTGGTAAGGGTCAGTACGGTCACGTTAAGATCAAGCTCGAACCCAACGAATCCGGTAAGGGATACGAGTTCGTTAACTCCGTTGTCGGCGGTGCTATTCCCAAGGAATACATCCCCGCTGTTGACAAGGGTATCCAGGGCGCTATGAAGGCCGGCGTTTTGGCAGGCTATCAGGTAGTTGACGTTAAGATCACTCTTTACGATGGATCTTACCACGAAGTTGACTCCTCTGAAATGGCATTCTCGATCGCAGGCTCTATGGCATTCAAGGAAGCTATGCGTAAGGCTGATCCCGTAATCCTCGAGCCTATCATGAAGGTTGCATGTATCGTTCCCGAAGAATATATGGGTACAGCTATCGGTGACCTTAACTCCCGTCGTGGACAGATCCTCGGACAGGAGACCAACAACGGCGTTGCTCAGGTTGACGCACTTGTTCCGCTTTCTGAAATGTTCGGTTACTCCAACGACTTAAGATCCAAGACTCAGGGCCGTGGCCAGTACACAATGGAACCCCACAGCTACATTGAAGTTCCCAGATCTATCGCTGAAGGCATCATGAACGCAAGAAAGCATAACGACTAATTAAAAAGTCGTAATAAAATTAAAAAAATGTGTGCATAACGCTTGCATTTTACAAAATAATCTGTTAGAATTAAATTACTATACTATGACCTAAGGGAGGAAAATTCCAATGGCAAAGCAGAAATTCGAAAGAAATAAGCCCCACGTTAACATTGGTACTATCGGCCACGTTGACCACGGCAAAACCACTCTTACTGCAGCTATCACCAAGACTCTTGCTATGAAGGGCCAGGCTAAGTTCGAAGCATACGACATGATCGACAAGGCTCCTGAAGAAAGAGAAAGAGGTATCACAATCAACACCGCTCACGTTGAGTACGAAACTGACAACCGTCACTACGCTCACGTTGACTGCCCTGGCCACGCTGACTATGTTAAGAACATGATCACCGGTGCTGCTCAGATGGACGGCGCTATCCTCGTTTGCGCTGCATCCGACGGACCTATGGCTCAGACCAGAGAGCATATCCTTCTTGCTCGTCAGGTAGGCGTTCCTGCAATCGTTGTTTTCATGAACAAGGTTGACCAGGTTGACGACGAAGAACTCCTCGAACTCGTTGAGATGGACATCAGAGACCTTCTTAGCAAGTACGAATTCCCCGGCGACGACACTCCCATTGTTAAGGGTTCTGCTCTTGCAGCTCTTAATGCTGGCGACGATATCACTGATCCTGCTTACGCTCCTATCCTCGAGCTCATGGATGCAGTTGACTCCTACATTCCTACTCCTGACCGTAAGGCTGACTTGCCCTTCTTGATGCCTGTTGAAGATACTATGACCATCACTGGCCGTGGTACTGTTGCAACCGGTAGAGTAGAAAGAGGTACCCTTAAGGTTGGCGACGAAGTTGAAATCATCGGTCTCACCGAAGACAGAGCTAAGACCGTCGTAACCGGTATCGAAATGTTCAGAAAGACTTTGGACTACGCTGAAGCAGGCGACAACATCGGCGCACTTCTCCGTGGTGTTCAGAGAAAGGACATCGAAAGAGGCCAGGTTCTTTGCAAGACCGGCTCCATCAACCCCCTCACCAAGTTCCAGGGACAGGTTTACGTTCTTAAGAAGGAAGAAGGCGGACGTCATACTCCCTTCTTCACCAACTACAGACCTCAGTTCTACTTCAGAACTACTGACGTAACCGGCGTTGTTCACCTTCCTGCTGATAAGGAAATGTGCATGCCTGGCGATAACGTTGAGATCGATGTTGAACTCATCACTCCTATCGCTATCGAAGAAGGTCTCCGCTTCGCTATCCGTGAAGGCGGCAGAACTGTTGGTTCCGGCGTTGTTATCGGCATCAAGTAATTGATTGTTGATCATTAACAAACCAATAAACCCCAAGGTTAATTCCTTGGGGTTTTCTTTTTGCTTGATAAGCGAGCGTCTGCGAGAAGGGCGGCAGCCCCGCAGGTGCGAGCGGTCAGATCACGTCTTGACAAATCATCAATAAAATATATAATAAAAATATAAGGAGGCGGTATGTATGGACCCGATCTGGTCTTTTTGGTATATATGGTTCATTATGTTTGTAGTTATACTGCCTGCGCAGCGAAGAAAGAAAAGGCGGATGAATTTAAGACGCAGAAAGAGGATGAAGCGTATGACAAACGAATTGGTTAAAAAATATATCGGTCAGAAGGTCGTAATGTATTCTGATAATTACAGTGCAACAGGCATAGTTGCCAATATCGAGGATAATTGGGTGTCGTTAGAAATTAAAAACGGCAACGAAAAGCTTGTAAACCTTGACTATGTTTACAGAATCGACCTTGTTAAGGACAAAAAATAATCTTAATAAATAAAAAGATCCCGACTTATTCAGTTGGGATCTTCTTTTTATATGGAACTTTTGTTTTTCTAAGCTCTTTAAAGAATTCAGATAGCACGCCTGCACACTCTTCTTCCATAACGCCCGAAACAATTTCAGGCTTATGGTTATAATCAAGCTCAAATAGATTTATTACAGACCCACACGAGCCGGCTTTTTTGTCGCTTGCGCCAAACACGACCTTGTCTATCCGCGAGTTAATGATAGCGCCCGCGCACATCGGGCAAGGCTCAAGCGTAACATACAAAACGCTGTCCACAACTCGCCATCCACCAAGAGTGCGGCTTGCCTCATCAAGCGCCATTATCTCTGCGTGAGCAAGAGGGGATTTCGCAGTCTCGCGCTTGTTATATCCACGGCCAATAATTTCGCCCGTTGATTTCTTCACAACAACTGCACCTACAGGGGTTTCACCCTCTTCGGCAGCAATTCGCGCCAAATTAAGAGCCTCTTGCATATAAAGTTTATCAGAAAGCATATTAAATCTCGTTTCTGTTTTCAAGGGCTTTATAAAGAGTGACTTCGTCGGCATATTCCAAGATCGCACCGATAGGCAGACCGAATGCAAGCCTTGTCACCTTGATTCCCAAGGGCTTTAAAAGCTTCGAGATATACATGGCAGTTGCCTCGCCTTCTGGCGTGGGGTTTGTTGCCATAATAACTTCTCTCACGTCGTCTTTAGCGATTCTTTGCAAAAGCTCTGTAATTCTAAGCTTATCGGGAGTTACCCCGTCGATAGGGGAAATAAGCCCGTGCAAAACGTGATATACGCCCTTATATTCGCGTGTTCTTTCGAATGCCGAAACGTCCTTCGGGCCTTCGACCACGCAAATTACCGAGTGATCTCTTGATTTATCATCGCATATCGGGCAAACAGCCTTGTCGGTAAGATTTTGACAAACCGAACAAGTATGTACCGTTTTGTGTGCATAGATGATCGCCTTTGCAAAGGCCTCAGCTTCATCGTCAGTCATCGACATAACGAAATACGCAAGCCTTTGCGCGGTCTTCATGCCGATACCCGGAAGCTTTGCAAATTGCTCGGCCAAAAGGGTAAGCGGCAAAGCGTTAGCGTCAGCCATCAGAATACACCCGGCAAGTTAACGCCGCCTGTGATCTTCTGCATACCTTCTGCAGATTCGGTTTCGATGTTAGACAAAACCTCGTTAACGGCAGAAGCGATCAAATCTTCAAGCATCTCAATGTCTTCAGGATCAACAACCTCGGGCTTAATGGAAACGCCCAAAACCTCGCGCTTGCCGTTCATAGTGATCTCAACAGCGCCGCCGCCAACAGATGCTTTAAATTCCTTTGCTTCCAAAGCTTCCTGGAATGCAGCCATATCTTCCTGCATCTTCTGAGCCTGACGGATCATCGAGTTCATATTCTGGGGGGAGTTCATACCTCCGGGAATTCTTGCTTTCATAACTAATCTCCTTCAAATATCAATTTATATCTACCGGTATATCGGCATTTTTTGCTCTTTCAATAAGCTCTGCAATGGGATCTCTGTCCTGAGTCTCCTCGGTTTCATCGCACTTTGCTCTGATCGAATATGTCACACCCGTTATTTCCTTAGCAACGTCTCTTAAGGAGGCTGCATTCTCGGGCTTTTTGAAAAGCCCTAAGAAGAACTTGTTTTTAACGGATATAAGCAGGTAATTTCCCTGAATAAACGCTTTCGAGCCTCTTAAAGCTCCTGCACATCCGGGGTTCACCTCGGTCAAGCGTTCCAAGATAGCGTCCCACTGGGCACAAGGCTTGCGCTCGGAATTCTCGATTTTCGGGAGTTCCTCGGCGGTGGGCGCCGGTGCGCTGACTTCCTTTGGGGATTCCTTTTCAGGCTCAACCTCTTTTAAAGGGGCTATACCCGATTTTTTCAGCCTTGCGATCTCACGCTCGAGCATAACGATTCTTTCGGCAAGCGCGCTCACATCGCCCGCTGGCGCCGATTTCGCAGCACTTGCTCTTACAGAACAAAGCTTAACTAAGCTCATCTCAAACTCGGTGCGCTTGGATACACACTTTTGCATTCTCTGCGAGCATTCCTGCAAAATATCAAGCTTATAAAGAATATCGTCAACGCTAAGCTTCGAACTGATTTCCTTAAGCCTTTCAACCTCTGAATCGAGACAAGCCAAAAGCTCGGTCTTGTCGGGAACTGTTTTTATAAGCATTAAGTTTCTCATCTGGAACAAAAGCTCGTCGCAAAGGCGTGTCATGTCTTTCGACTTTGAATAAAGCTCGTCCGTTTTCGAAACAGCAAGAGAGATGTTGCAATCTGCAACAGCCTCTAATATATCAAATAAATAGTCTCTTCCTGCAATTCCTGCAGCATCAGATACAACGCCCAGATCAATGTTTGTTGAATATGCCACGCACTGATCTAAAAGTGACAAAGCATCACGCATCGCACCGTCAGCAATTCTTGCAATCAGTAAAGAGGCATCATCTTGAAGATTAAAGCCTTCTGCACTTGCAATATATTTAAGTCTTGCAGAAATATCCTCAGGTCTTATTCGTCTAAAGTCAAATCGCTGGCATCTCGAGATTATCGTTGCAGGAACCTTATGAACCTCTGTCGTTGCCAAGATGAACTTAACGTGTTCGGGCGGCTCTTCCATTATCTTCAACAGCGCATTGAATGCCTGATTCGAGAGCATATGCACCTCGTCGATAATGTAGACCTTATATTTGCAAAGCTCGGGAGTGTAAATTGTCGAGTCTCTTAATTCTCTGATATCGTCAACACCCGTGTTCGAAGCAGCGTCGATCTCGATAATGTCAGAAAGCGAGCCCGATTCTGCGCCGCGGCAGATCTCACACTCCAAGCACGGCTTGCCATCTTGTGGGTTCAGGCAGTTTATCGCCTTTGCAAAGATTCTTGCACAGGTGGTTTTTCCCGTTCCACGAGATCCCGTAAAGAGATATGCATGAGCAGTTTTCCCCTCGGCGATCTGACGGGACAGAGTGGTTGTAATATGCGGCTGAGATATAACGTCATCAAAGCTTTGCGGTCTCCATTTGCGGTATAGCGCAGTATACATTCATTCCACTCCTTTAAAATAAAATCCAATCCGACAAGTAGGTGTGCAGGCGAGACTGCGTCACACAAAGCTAACTGCTTAATGCTGCTCGGTTCCCCGCCTGACATGGTTCACAGCGCCTTGTTGCACAGGACCCGCACACCCGCTTCTCGGATTGGCATAAATCATTGTATCATAAATCATGAAATATTGCAAGCGATTATAAGATATTTTTAGCTTCATCCGGCTATTTATAAAATCTTTCGTTTTAATGCGCTAATGCAGAACATATTCGATTTTTTGCAATAAAAATTTCGTTTTACGCAATAAAAGTTTTATATTATTATATTGCAAAATTATAGGGGTGTGTTATAATAATATTAGCCATTATATGGTCTTGATATTGTTCAATATTTGGGAGGTATGTAAATGAATACTGACAGAAATATTAAAATATTCGCCTTTGCCGATGAAGCAGGCGGAAACATCGATCATCAGATCGAAGCGATGAAAAGAAATGCTCTTAACGGCATCGAGATCAGAGGAACTGAATTCGGAAATATCTCCGACATTTCTGTCGATCAGGCCAAGGAAATCAAAACCAAGCTTTTTGACAATGGCTTGAGTGCGTGGAGCATCGGCTCGCCAATCGGCAAGATAGATGTTCTTAATGACGATTTTAAAGCTCATTTGGATAAGTATAAGCACACTCTTGATATAGCAGCAGCTATGGAATGTGAAAATATTCGCATGTTCTCATATTATATCCCTCGCGGACACGAATACTCGGAATTCAAAAACGAGGTTGTTTATCGTCTCTCCCTTATGGCAGAGCTTGCCCAGCCTTATAAAGTTTCTTTGTGTCACGAAAACGAAAAGGGAATTTACGGTGACGTGCCCGAGCGTGTACTTGAGCTTTTGACAGAGATTCCTTCACTTTGCAACGTTTTTGATCCCGCCAACTATATCCAGTCTGGAGTTGACACCTTAAAAGCTTGGGAGCTTTTAAAGGATCATACAAAATATATGCACGTTAAGGATGCCATGTTTGATGGCAGGGTTGTTCCTGCAGGTTGCGGTAACGCTAATGTTGCACACATCGTTACTGACTTTATCGCTCGCGGCGGTAACGCTTTCACTATCGAGCCTCACTTGACCGTATTCAAGGGCCTTGCTGAGCTTGAAAGAGCAGGCGAGGAATCGAAGGTTGGAGCACTTTATACATATCCCGACAGTGATACAGCATTCAATGCTGCATGCGATGCTTTCAAAAAGCTTATCTGATAAGGAGGATGTATTATGCAAATTGGTGCACAACTTTTCACAGTAAGAGATTATTGCAAAGACCTTGATTCATTTTCCGAAACACTCAAGAAAATTGCCGACATTGGCTATAAAAACGTTCAGGTTTCGGGCACCTGCGAGTTCGAGGCTGAGTGGCTTAAACAGGAGCTTGCAAAAAACGATCTTAACTGCGTTATAACCCACACTCCCCCTGCAAAGCTTATCGGTGATATCGACAAGGTAATTCACGATCACGAGATCTTTGGTTGCCCTCACATCGGCTTTGGCTGGCAGGAGTTTAAGCTTGAAGCTTATGACGACACACCCAAGGGTTGGATCGAAAAGTACACTCCCGTTGCCAAGAAGATCAAAGAATCGGGCAAACTTTTTATGTATCACAACCACGATCAAGAGTTTAAGAAAGTCGAAGGCAAGCTTATTATCGAGCATTTGGCTGATTCCTTTGCTCCCGATGAGCTTGGTTTCACACTCGATACTTTCTGGGTAACCGCCGGCGGAGGAGATCCTGCACAGTGGTGCGAAAAGCTCGCCGGAAGAATCCCTGTAATTCACTTGAAGGACTTCTCCTATGGTAGAAAGATGACTGTCGTGGGCGAGGGTAATATCAACTTCGATAGAATTTTCAAATGCGCAGAGGCTTCGGGCACAAAATATATGCTCGTCGAACAGGATGACTGCAACGGCGAGGATCCATTTGACTGCCTGGCAAGAAGCTATAAATATCTTAAATCCTGTGGATTTTAATTAAGGAGGAAAACATATGGACAAAATCAGACTCGGTATCATCGGTATCGGAAACATGGGCACCGGCCATTCTGCAAACGTCTTAAAGGGCAGCTGCCCCGACTTTGTTTTAAGAGCTGTTGCTGACATTAACCCCGAAAGAATTGAATGGTTCAAGAAAAATCTCTCTACTGATGTTTTGACATTTAACACAGCAGAGGAGATGCTCGATTCAGGTGAAATCGACGCTTGCTTGATCGCAATTCCTCACTATGGTCACACAAAATATGCTATCGAATGCATGAAGCGTGGAATTCACGTTATGGTTGAAAAACCTGCAGGCGTATATACCAAGCAGGTTCGTGAAATGAACGAAGAGGCTGAAAAGCATCCCGAAGTTGTTTTCGGTATGATGTTCAACCAGCGCACCAACCATATTTACAGAAAAATGCGCGAGCTTGTTAAGTCGGGTAAATACGGCGAGATCCGCCGCACCATCTGGATCATCACTGACTGGTATCGTCCTCAGGCATATTATGATTCGGGTAGCTGGCGTGCAACATGGTCGGGCGAAGGCGGCGGCGTTCTTTTGAATCAGTGCCCTCATAATCTCGACCTTTGGCAGTGGATCTGCGGACTTCCTGTTAAGGTTCAGTCTCATTTGCACTATGGAAAGTGGCATGACATCGAAGTAGAAGACGATGTTACTACATATTGTGAATATGCAAACGGTGCAACAGGTGTGTTCGTCACAACAACCGGTGACGCAAAGGGCACCAACCGTTTCGAGATCCAGATGGATAAGGCAAAGATCGTTGCTGATTATAGCGGACTTCATGTTCTTGAATTTGAAATGAGCGAACAGGAATTCTCGGCAACCAACAAGGTTCCTTTTGGCAACCTTAAGGCAACCGAGGTTAAGGTTGAAACTGATGGAAAGCATGAAGATCACATTGGCGTTATCAATGCTTGGGGCGGCGCAATCTTGCGCGGCGAGCCGCTTGTTGCTCACGGCTCTGAAGGCATTAACGGACTTATTCTTTCAAACGCTATGCATCTTTCTTCCTTCTTGGGCAAGGAGGTTACACTTCCTATCGACGAAGACCTCTATTACGAAGAACTTATGAAGCGCGTTAAGACTTCTCGTCGCAAGGATGAAACCGAAGCTGTATTTGCCGACACCAGAGGTACATACAGCGGAAATAGATAATTCTCACTCACGGAGGATATCGTGGATACTTTAAGAATCGGAATTATCGGCGTTGGAAATATCGGCTCGGCACACGCAAGCTGTCTTTTGTCGGGCAAGATCGTCGGTGCAAAGCTGACGGCTATCTGCGACATTAACGAGGCAAGGCTTTTGCATTATGCCAAATACCTCCCCGAGGTAATGGGATTTACCGACTATAAGCAAATGCTTTCAAGCGGAAGAGTCGATGCGGTTATCGTGTCTGTTCCTCATAGGAGTCATGCTGACATTGCATCATATTGTTTAAGCCACGGAATGCACGTTTTGGTCGAAAAGCCCGAGGATGTGTGTGTTTCCAAAGCAAAAGCATTAAACGAGGTTGCCAAAAACAGTGGCAAGGTGTTTGCCATCATGTTCAATCAGCGCACCAATCCTTTGTTTATCAAAGCAAAGGAGATCGTTTCAAGCGGCGAGCTTGGCGAGCTTAAACGAGTTAACTGGAATATCACAAACTGGTATCGCACTCAGTTTTACTATGATTCAGGTGATTGGCGTGCAACCTGGAACGGTGAGGGCGGGGGAGTGCTTTTAAATCAAGCCCCCCATAATCTCGACCTTTGGCAGTGGATCTGCGGAATGCCGACAGAAATAACTGCTTTTTGTGATGAAGCCAAATACCACAATATCGAGGTGGAGGATGACGTCACCATATTCGCACGCTATGCAAATGGTGCAACAGGCACGTTCATCACCTCGACAGGCGAGCTTCCCGGCACAAACCGCCTTGAAATTTGCGGCGACTTGGGAAAGATCGTTTTGGAAAACAACTGCTTAAAGTGGTGGCGCCTTAAGGAATCCGAAAGAAAGACCTGCTTTGAAGAGAAAAACAGCTTTATCGAGGCTGATCTTGACTATGAAGAGATAATTTCAAACGATTCAGGAAGCGCTCACGCTGGAATTATTCAGAACTTTGTGAATAGAATATTCTTTGGAGAAGAGCTTATCGCAAACGGATATGAAGGCGTTAATGAGCTGACCATTTCTAATGCTGCTTATCTGTCATCTTGGCTGGGCAACCAAAAAATCAGCATCCCGATGGACGAAGAGCTTTTTGATAAGCTTTTAAGCGAGCGTGCAAGTGAATCCGAAGCCAAGGCCAAAGAAGCATCCGAGCCGCCTGTAAGAACCAAATACAGCGAACGCTGGCAAGTTAAGTTTTAATGTTAAACCCCGTCTTTTTGGCGGGGTTTGTTTTTGTGCCTTGTCGCCACCGCGGCGCACCGCCCGCACTCTGCCGCCGCGCTTGTGCTTCTCGCGCGCCGTCAGGCACCGTGCGACTTCGCCGCTTCTTTGTTGCATAATATACTAAAATGTGCTACAATAATAAAAAATACCTGAAAGGCTAAAAACCATGATTATAGAAAAGAACTTTAAAAACGGCAAGCTCACCATCGCCTCGAATTATCTAAGTGAAGAGGGGTTAAAAGCCCTTGGTTTAACAGCAATAATTGCCGCCTTGTTTGCAATCGCTTTGGGAGGGAAGACAAAAAACGGCAAAAAGAGAAAGCCCTTCTGGCTTTTGGCTTTGCCCGCAGTTTTTAACACCGCAAAGGCGGCGATCACTAACAAGAAAATAAACGACCTTGCTGATGATGTTACTGAAAACGGCTATGATATCGAGGTTATCAATGCCGTCCCCATCGAAAACGAGGAGGAAGTTTATGAACACATCTAAGAAAACAAAATTCAAGGGCAGCACGATCTTGGCGCCTGTTCCCGCAGTTGTTGTAACCTGCGGAAGCGTCGAGAAGCCCAATGCCATCACCATCGGGTGGACGGGCATTATAAACTCGAATCCGCCAAAAACCTATATCTCCGTTCGCCCCGAAAGATTTTCTTATGGTTTGATCAAAGAGTCGGGCGATTTTGTAATCAATTTAACCACCAAGCATATCGTTAAAGAGACTGACTATCTTGGTGTGCGCTCGGGCAGAAACGAGGATAAGCTTAAAAACCTTGGGCTTACCGTTTCTCCTGCGAACGAGGTCTCTTCTCCCATTTTGGATGCCAGCCCCATCAGCATCGAGTGCAAGGTGACAGACGTTGTCCCCCTCGGCTCGCACGATATGTTCGTTGCGGATATCGTTTGCGTAAACGTTGCCGATGAGCTTATCGACGAATCGGGCAGAATATGCCTTGAAAAAGCAGGGCTTATAGCATATTCCCACGGCGAATATTTCGAGCTTGGCAAAAAGCTTGCCGGCTTCGGCCACGCTGTAAGAAAGAAAACAAAGAAAAAGAAAAAATAATCATATCATAACAAAAAACGGTCGGAATCTCCGACCGTTAATTTTTTATGTTCAGTTAAGCTCTTCGTTATTGCAAACCTCATATATAGCAAGCGCAAACATCTTTGCGTTCAAAACAAGGCTGTCGATAGTCATAAACTCATCTGCGCCGTGCATGTGATTGTCCTCTCCGGGGAACTCTGCGCCAAAGGCAACGCCGCCCTCGGTATGATGCACATAGGTTCCGCCGCCGATTGCAATACACTCGCCCTTTTCGCCCGTCATGTCCTCATAAACGCCCAAAAGTGTCTTAACAAACGCGCTGTTACTGTCAACGTAGTGAGGTTCAGCGCCGCCTGCCTTAATGTCAAAGCCAAAGCTTTGTGCGGTTGCTTCAAGCTTTGATCTAACACCCTCAACACTTTCGCAAATAGGGAAGCGGATATCTATCCAGCCAACCATCTCGTCGCCGTCATAATCCAAAACCGAGAGTACCTCGGTCAAAGCGCCCGAAACCTCGTCGCTTGCCTTAATTCCTGCGCTTGCACCGTCAGTCTCGCCATAGGGGAACATCTTCGAAAGCTTGCATACAGTTTCGCAAACGTTAAGCTTTGAAAGCAGGCTAAGAAGGCAGGTAAGCGCATTGTCGCCCAAATCAGGGGTTGAGGCGTGTGCGCTCTTTCCCTTAACGTCAATACGTGTGCCGCTTTCATTCTCGCTTAGAGTTATTTCGCAAGTTGCATTAAGCTCGTTAATAGCCTTTTCAATTTCCTCTTTGCTGATGCCCAAAACCGTTGCATTTGCAAGCTCGGGAACGGCATTGATAGTCTTGCCCGAGTGGAAGGAAACAAGCTTTTTACATCCGCAGGTGGCACTTATTCTTGCTCTTATCATGCCTTTTTCAATGTTGATAACGGGATAGTTTCCATCGGGAGTGAAGAGCCACTTGGGCATGGTTGCTACTTTTTCAAAATGTTCAAGGTCGCCCGAGCCGTTTTCCTCGTTAGTGCCCAAAATCAATCTGAAACCGCTTTTCAAGGGCACGTTCAAGTCCTTAAGTGCCTTCATGGCATACATAACCGCAACGCAAGGTCCTTTGTCGTCGATAGAGCCGCGTCCGAAAACCTTTCCGTCATAAACGTGAGCGTTAAAAGGCTCGTGGGTCCAACCCGTACCCTCGGGGACAACGTCCAAATGTCCCAAAATGCCAAGCAAGGCATCGCCCTTTGTATATTCCGCTGTTCCAACGTATCCGTCATAATTCTTTGTTTCAAATCCAAAGCCACGGCAAATTTCAAGAGCTTTGTCAAGACACTCTCTAACGGGCTTGCCAAAAGGTGCGCCATCTTCAGCTTCCTGCTGATAGCTGGGGTATGAAATAAGTGTGCAAAGAGTATCAACCATCGCATCTCTTTGCGAGTCGATATAGCTAAGTAACTGCTGCTTGTCCATAATATATCCTCCAATATGTATGCGAGTGCATTATTAAGCACTCTATTTTCTGATCAAAACCATCGTCGATATCGGCGGAACGAACACACCCTCGCAATATGTTGCCAAGGGATCAACTCCTGCCTTTATGTCACTTATATAAACCTGCCATTCACCCTCGGGCAGAATGAACATCTTCGCTCTCGGAATGGGATTTACAAGTATCAAAAGCTTTTCATCTTCAGAGCTAAGCTCCAAAGCAACCGTTCCATCGGGCGAGGGTTTAAGTGAAGCTGCCTCAGTCACTTCTTCGGCGGTTCTAAGTCTTAATATCGGGTGCGCTTTTCTGAATGCTATAAGCCCCTTGAAGTATTCCACTTCGCGCTCGTTTTCATCAAGCTTATCCCATTTTATCGAGTTAACGCTGTCGGGCGAGCAATAGCTGTTCTCGTCATACTGCCCATCGCCAAGGTCTTTTGATCTTAGCATCTCCTGACCTGCGTGAATAAACGGCACGCCCTGTGCCAAGAATATCAAAGCTCCCGAAAGGCGAGCCATTTTTTTCTTATCTTCGGTGTGGCTTCCTCTTACAGAAACCATCAGCTTGTCCCAAAGGGTTAAGTTATCATGAGCCTCGCAATAGTTAACTGTCTGCTCGGGCGAGGATGCCCAGCTTGCTCTTCCCAAAAGCCCCGAAACGATTGTCGATTTAAGGTGGAAGTTGCCCGAAACATAGCCAAGTGCGGTCTTGTTAAAGGTGTCACCCTTTATGGCATCTCTGAATCCGTCGTTGAAATATGCATAGGCGGGGGTCTTCTTTGCATTGTCCTTGAATGCCCCTCGCTCATATGCCAAGGTCGAGGCTCCGCCGGTCCAACCCTCTCCGTACAAAATGACGTTGGGGTTTATCTCTTTAAGCTTTTTAGAGATCTCATTCAGGGTCTCGATGTCTAAAAGTGCCATAAGGTCGAATCTGAAGCCGTCGATCTTATATTCTTTGGCCCACCACAAAACCGAGTCGATAATATATTTGCGGCACATTGCATGCTCGGATGCCATTTCGTTTCCGCAGCCCGAGCCACCCGAAAACTTTCCATCCTCGGTCATTCGGTGATAATAACCCGGATATGCGATTTCAAAGCAGGAGTTGCAGGATTCATAGGTGTGATTATAAACCACGTCCATAACAACGCCAATGCCCTTTTTGTGCAATGCCTGAACCATCTTTTTAAACTCGACGATTCTTTTAATGGGATCGGACGGATCGGTGGAATAAGACCCCTCGGGAACGTTATAGTTCTTGGGATTATATCCCCAGTTGTAAGAGCTTTCAGGGTCGCTTTCATCAACGCCTTCGTAATTAAAAGCAGGCAAAAGGTGAATGTGAGTTATTCCCATGTTCTCAAGATGCGATATGCAGGTTTTTTTGCCACTTGGTGTAACGCTTTCATCATCTGAAAATGCGGTATAGGTGCGCCTTTTATCCTTGTCAATGCCGGATGAAGGGTCAGATGAAAAGTCGCGTATATGTGTTTCGTAAATAACAGCATCGGTATAGCTTTCAAGCTTAACGTAGGTCTCGTTTTCCCAACCTTCAGGATTTGTTTTCGAAAAATCCGCAATATAGCCCCTGTCGCCATTAATGCCTGTTGCATTTGCATAAATGTCAACACCCTCGCGGGTAACACCGTTATAGGTATATGAATAGGTGTAGAATTTGCCCTCAAGCGAGGCAGGGTAATTATATCGCCAAACTCCGTTTTCGTCTTTTTCAAGATTTAATATCATCGACGGAACGGGACTGAAGGTGCGCTCGTATATTCTAAGCTTTACTAACTCAGCCTCGGGTGCCCAAACGGCAAATTCAGTGGAAGCTTCATTAAGGCTAACGCCAAGCTTGCCGTTATAGCTATATTTTGAATCGATTAAGGATATATCGGTCATGCGCGGTAAACTCCTTACTGCGTAGTTTTTTCATTACAAGTGTGTATATTATACATTTTTTCAGACATATTTTCAATAGTATGGGTAAACTAAATTAAAAAATTCGCCGATATGGTTGAAAAATAAGCACTGATTTGATAAAATGATGGTGCGTTTATTGATGATTTAAAAACAATTCGAAAGGATTTGATATATTTATGAGATCAAGCGGAATTTTGCTTGGAATTGCTTCGCTTCCCGGCGAATACGGCATCGGAAAGCTTGGCAAAGAAGCAAGAAGCTTTGTTGATTTTTTGGTATCTGCAAAACAGCATTATTGGCAGATACTCCCCCTTTCTCCTACAGGATACGGAGATTCGCCCTATCAGTCGGCATCTATCCACGCAGGCAACCCTTATTTTATCGACCTTGAAACCTTAGAAGCAGATGGCCTTTTAAAGCCCGAGGAATATAAGAACGTTCAATTCGGTGACCACGAACAATACATCAACTACGGCATGATGTATAACACCATATTCGATGTTTTGCGTATTGCTTACAGCCGCTTTAAGCCGGATATTAACTATCACCTTTTCCTTGATAAGAACGGTTCGTGGGTTTATGATTATGCCTTGTTCATGGCTCTTAAGGACGAAAACGGCGGCAAGCCTTGGGATAAGTGGGAAAACGATCTTAAATTTGCTTATGCCACAGCTTTGGAAAGTGCAAAGATTCGTCTTAAGGATGAGATCGGTTTCTATGTGTTCTTGCAGTATGAGTTCTTTAAGCAGTGGTTCGAGCTTAAGAAATATGCCAACGAAAACGACATTGAAATTATCGGAGATATGCCTATCTACTGTGCTTATGATAGCGTTGAAGCTTGGCTTCACCCCGAACTTTTCGAGCTTGATGAGAGCAAGATTCCTTGCAACGTTGCAGGCTGCCCTCCGGATGATTATGCCTTAGAGGGGCAGCTTTGGGGCAACCCTCTTTATAACTGGTCTGATATGGAGCAGAACGGATATAAGTGGTGGATAGACCGAATCGCTTTCGCAACCGAGATTTATGATGTTTTGCGAATCGACCACTTCAGAGGGTTTGCCGGATATTTCTCGATTCCCGCCAAGGACAAGACTGCCGTCAACGGCGTTTGGCGTGAAGGCCCCGGAATGAAGCTTTTCAATTCCACAAACTATTGGCTTGGCAAAAAGCAGATCATTGCCGAGGATCTTGGTTTTGTTACAGAGGATGTTAAACAGCTCCTTTCTGATACCGGATATCCCGGAATGAAGGTTTTGCAGTTTGCGTTCGATCCCAAGGCGGACAGCGACTATTTGCCCTGCAACTATAAAACAAGCTCTTGCATTGTTTATACCTCCACCCATGACAGTGACACGCTTTACGGTTGGGCTGAAAATCTTGAAGATGAATCGCTTGAATTCTGCTTGGATTATTGCGGAATCTCTGATAAGAAGGACATACCCGAGGCTCTTTTAAGACTCGCGTGGTCAAGCATTGCTGATATTGCAATCGCACAGCCGCAGGATATCTTGGGTCTTGGTAACGAAGCAAGAATTAACGTTCCTTCAACTGTCGGAACCAACTGGCGTTGGAGAATCAAGGCAGAGGATCTATCCGAAGCTGCTGCTGAAAAGCTTGCAAAACTTTCGACTTTGTATAACCGCGTGATCTTATCCGATGAGGAATTGGATGAAGTCGAAGAAGCAACTGAAAAATAAAAATGCGCCCTCGAAAGCGCACAAAAATCCGCCTCGTTAATCTCGAAGCGGATTTTTTATTGTCACATTATCTCGTTATAATCCTTTATAGCCACGTCACAAAGTGCAAGGATCTTGTCAAAGTCATCTTTAGAGTGTTCCTCTAAAACGGCAACTGCCTTCATGTTTGCGGCCTTTGCCCCCACGATACCAAGATAAATATCCTCGAACACACAGCAGCTTTCAGGTTCAACTCCAACCTTTTGCGCCGCCAAAAGATAAACGTCGGGGAAGCCCTTTTTGCGCTTCACTTCATCAGTTGTAACAAAAGCATCGAACAGATCATAAACCCCCAGCCGCTTAAGGCAGGGTTCATAAAGTTCCTTGCGTGATGCCGTTGCCAAAATCAATTTAACCTTGTTTGATTTTAATAAATGCAGAAATTCACAAGCGCCCGAAACCTCTTCGATCTTTTCAGAGTATTCTTGCTTTATAAGCTCAAGCCATTCTGCCATGATCACTTCGGGAGTGTCAGTCACTCCGCACTCGGCTATAACATAATCTGCAGCCTGAGGGAAATTCATCGACGACACCTTGTCATAAAAATCCTTGGGAATGGGAAGATTGCGTCTTTTCATGAAAATCTCGTCAACATTTCGCCACGCATCGATAGAATCGATCAGTGTTCCGTCAAGGTCAAAAATAATACACTCAAAATCGGTCAGGAAATTCAAACTAACAGCCCTTTCAGTTTTACTCATATTATATTTTATAGTAATGTGCCTGTCTTTGTCAACAAACACCTTGAAAATCCCTGCCCAAAAAGCTATAATGTCATTATAGTACTTTTTAGCGAGGTGATGGCTGTGGCACTTAATGACAATATTCAATATCTAAAAGGGGTTGGCCCCAAGCGTGCCGAAATGCTTGAAAAGCTTGATATCCAAACTATCGGCGACCTTATATATCATCTGCCTCGCAACTATCTTGATTTCACTTCGCCCGTAGCCATCCAAGATGCCATTTTGGATGAAATGAACGTCATTTCAGGGCGAGTTGTTTCAAAGCTTGCGCCTGCCCGTATCCGCAAGGGGATGACCATATATCGCCTTGTTTTTACTGATGGTATTTCTGACATGACAGTTGTAATTTACAACTCCGAATTTGCCTTCAAAGCTCTCGAAGTTGGCAACGACTATATCCTTTACGGCAAGGTGACAGGAAACCTCACCTCTAAAGAAATGACCTCACCCACGGTGTTAAAATCATCATCAAACGATAAAATAATGCCGATATATCCGTTGACCGAGGGGATAAATCAAAACTATCTTCGCTCAGTTGTTAAAAAAGCGCTTGAACAGCTTGATTCCCAAAGTCTTGAAACCTTGGGAACGGACATAATTAAAAACACGCGCTTAATGCCTTTGGATAAAGCCCTTCGCGAGATACACTTCCCCTCAAGCAGGGAATTGGCATCCTTAGCACGCAGAAGGCTTGCCTTCGACGAGCTTTTAACTCTCCAGCTTGGAATGTATGAAATGCGTTCAAGTCAGCGCACGCTCACGGGCTATAAAATGGGTAACTGCAGTATTAACGACTATTATAACGCCCTGCCGTTTAAGCTTACTGGCGCTCAGTCGAGAGCGATTAACGAGTGCATTTCAGATATGCAATCAGACGTTCCCATGAACCGTCTTGTTTTGGGCGACGTTGGCTCGGGCAAAACTGCCGTTGCGGCAGCGTGTTGCTATTTTGCTCACTTAAATGGGGCTCAGTCAGTCTTGATGGCGCCGACCGAGATTTTAGCTCAGCAGCATCACGAAACTCTTAGAAAATTCTTGGCTCCCTTGGGGGTTGAGGTTGCACTTCTCACAGGCTCGTTAACTGCAAAGAATAAAACCTTGCTAAAAAAATTGATATCCGCAGGCGAGTATAGCGTTGTTGTGGGAACTCACGCGATCATTCAGCAAACTACCGAGTTTAAAAATCTCGGCCTTGTCATAACCGACGAACAGCACCGCTTTGGCGTTGAACAGCGTGCGGCACTTGAAAGAAAGGGCAAAAACCCTCACCGCCTTGTAATGAGTGCAACGCCGATTCCAAGAACCTTGGCGCTTATGATCTATGGCGAGCTTGATATCTCGCTTTTGGACGAGCTTCCGGGAGGACGAAAAAAGATCGAGACCTATGCCGTCACCGGCAAACTTCGCAAGCGTGCTTTCAGTTTCATTAAGGAACGCCTTGACGAAGGCAGGCAGGCATATATCGTTTGCCCCGCTATCGAAGAAAACGAAGCGGCAAACACAAAGTCGGTTAAAGAATATGCCAAAGAGATATCCGAGACTGACTTTAAAGACTATCGTGTCGGGCTTTTGCACGGAGCAATGGCACCTGCAAAAAAAGATGATGTCATGCAAAAGTTCAAAAACGGCGAGCTTGACATTTTGGTTTCCACCACGGTTATCGAGGTTGGAGTCGACGTTCCCAACGCTGCAGTTATGCTTATAGAGGATGCCGACCGTTTTGGCCTTAGCCAGCTTCATCAGTTAAGAGGGCGAGTGGGGCGCGGCAAGCATCAATCCTATTGTATCTTAGTCACCGATAACGTCAGCGAGCAGTCAAAAAGCAGGCTTCGCGTGCTTTCCTCGACCGCTGACGGCTTCAAGATCTCTGAAGCTGATCTTGAACTTCGCGGCCCCGGTGACTTCTTCGGCTCTGCACAGCACGGCTTGCCAAAGCTTAAAATTGCCGACATTGCCGCCGACAGTGACATTTTAAAGCTTGCTCAAAGCACGGCGGCCCAAATTAACGATAGGGGACTGCTTAAAACAAAGGAATATGCCCGCCTTAACGAACGTGTGCAAAAGCTCTTCTCGGCGGGAATTACAGGATAAAATAATAAACCCACGGAATTTAACTTCCGTGGGTTTTGTTTTTTCTAATTACTTTTCAGCTTCAGTCTCGGATTTCTCAATTTTTGCTTGATTTGCAAGCGAAGCTTTTTTGTTCTTGTGTTTCTTCACGCAAATCTTAACGATAACGATAGCGATAAGGATAAAGATTGCCCAAATTGCGATATAGGGGAGGGAGCTTACAACGTCAACAAAGAAGTCTGTTACATCCTCGCCAATGTCATAAAGGTTATTGGAAAGTCTTGAAGTTATCCTCTGCCAAACTGTGGGCTTTTCGGTAACGTCAGCCACACGAACGACTTCGACGATAGAAAGACGAATGGTTGAATAGGAGATCTTCGACTTCATTGCATTAAGCTGTGCAGTATAAGATTCGATCTGATAGTTAACGTTAGAAAGATAGCTCTGGATCTGAAGGATCTCTTCAACAGTTTCGGCTCTTTCCATCAAACGCAAATAGCTTTCCTGTTCCGATCTTAAAGCGGTAAGCCTTGCCTCGATGTCGATATACTGGCTTGTAACGTCATCAATGTATTCATTTTCAAAAGTTACTGTGCCCAAATTTCCAACAACGGTTGAAAACGCATCATAGTTATCTGCGGGGATCCTGACGGTGAAATCAGCACTCGACTTATAGTTAGATGAATTTTCAACATATCCGCCCATTGCCGAAACCTGCTTTTTAAGCTCGCTTATAAAAGCATCAAGGTCTGTCGTCTGCACGTCCATCGATTTATTCTTGATTATCTTTCTGTCAGACTGCTTAACTTCGTCTGCAGAGGGGTTTGAGGAATCCGGTGCCATCGGAGATTCCATTTCCATCTCGTCATATACAACGTCATCTTCAACGATCCATTCCATGTCTTCTGCAGGAGCATCAAACCAGCCGCCGTCATATCCTTCAGTAATAGCCATGTCGGACTTGTTCATTCCAACATCCATATTCGAAGCACAGCCCGTGAAAATGCAAAGCACCATAATAAGTGCCACAAAAATGTTTAATGTACGTTTCATTGTCATCATCCTTTCGATGTTTTCTATAAATAATACAATTTCGCTTTTCGGTTTATTGCACATATTTATTATATCGTCCTTTTGCACAGATTGTCAATACGCGATATGGTCAAAAACACCTAAAAGCCGAAAAGTCAAGCCCCAAATCAAGCAATTTTCACAAAATTCATAAGTTTTTAAAATTGATGCTTGACAACTTGACACAAATGAGTTACATTGTAATATGTATCATAATGGCTAAATAAACGCCTATTTGAAAATTCGTTGTAAAATATTTAGAACTTTTTCAACGAAAACACAAGTTTAATGTAACTTTTCAACAAATGAAAAGGAAATTAACTTGTCGATAGAGCAGTTTAGCGTAAAAATGTTATGGAAATTGTAAATTTATATAAGGAGTGATAAGCCAATGGTCAATGTCAAGGACGTCAGACTCGGCAAAAATGTTCGTAAAAGCTTTGCGAAGATCGACGAAGTCTTGGAAATGCCCAACCTTATTGAAGTCCAGAAGAAATCATACAAATGGTTCCTCGAGGAAGGCTTAAGAGAGGTTTTCAAGGACGTTGCATCTATCAAGGATTATAACGAAACCTTAGAGCTGAGTTTCATTGACTACCGACTCGACGATGAGCCGAAGTACACTATTGCAGAATGCAAGGAAAGAGACACTACTTATGCTGCTCCCTTGCGTGTAACTGCAAGACTTAACAACCTTGAAACAGGCGAGATCAAGGACAGCGAGGTTTATATGGGCGACTTCCCGCTTATGACACCCTCGGGCACCTTTGTAATCAACGGTGCTGAACGTGTTATCGTATCTCAGCTCGTTCGTTCTCCCGGTGTTTATTATGCCGCTGATAAGGACAAGACCGGTAAGGACCTCTTCAAGTCCACCGTTATCCCTAACAGAGGTGCATGGCTTGAATACGAAATGGACTCTAACGACGTAGTCTACGTTCGTATCGACAAGAACAGAAAGATCCCGTTAACAACCTTTATCCGTGCAATCGGTATCGGTACTAATGACGAGATCGAAGAAATGTTCAACCATGATGCAAGACTTAAAGCAACCATCATGCAGAAGGATGCCACCACCAACACCGACGAAGGCCTTATCGAAGTTTATAAAAAGCTTCGTCCCGGCGAACCTCCGACGGTTGACAGTGCTATCACCCACCTTAACAACCTCTTCTTCGATGCAAGAAGATACGATCTTTGCCGTTTCGGTAGATATAAATACAACAAAAAGCTCGGTATCGGCTCCCGTTTGGTTGGCCACACACTTTCCCGTCCTGTTGTAAATCCCATGACAGGCGAGATCGTTGCAGAACCCGGTGACGTTCTTTCTTATGACCGCGCAATGGAGATCGAAGCTTTGGGTGTAATGGAAGCATACCTCACTGTTGAAAAGCGTGAGACTCTTACCAGCCCCACCGGCGAAGTAACTCACAAGGTTGAAGTTGTCGAGGTTAAGGTAATCGGCAACGGCATGGTTGACATCGACAGATACGTTGACTTTGATGCAAGACTTTATGGCGTTAATGAAAAGGTTTCCTTTAAGGTACTCCGCGAGATCCTTGAAGCAAGCTCCAATAACGACGAGATCATCGAAGGCATCAAGGCAAGAATCGAAGAGCTTATTCCCAAGCACATCGTTTTGGAAGATATGATCGCAACTATTTCTTACTTCCTCAACCTTTGTGAGGGTGTGGGAACTATCGATGATATCGACCACTTGGGCAACAGAAGAATCCGCTGTGTCGGCGAGCTTTTGCAGAACCAGTTCAGAATCGGCTTCAGCCGTATGGAAAGAGTTATCCGCGAAAGAATGAACATTCAGTCTCAGGACATCGAGGTTGTAACTCCCACCGCACTTATCAATATCAGACCTATCACCGCAGCTATCAAGGAATTCTTCGGTTCGTCTCCTTTGTCCCAGTTCATGGACCAGACCAACCCCCTTGCAGAGCTTACTCATAAGAGAAGACTTTCAGCACTCGGCCCCGGCGGTCTTTCGCGTGACCGTGCAGGCTTCGAAGTTCGTGACGTTCACTATTCTCACTATGGTAGAATGTGTCCTATCGAAACTCCTGAAGGACCTAACATCGGTTTGATCTCTTACCTTGCATCCTTTGCAAGAATCAACGAATACGGCTTTATCGAAGCTCCTTACCGTAAGGTAGATAAGGAAACCGGTATCGTAACCGACGAAGTTGTTTACATGACCGCTGACGTTGAAGATAACTATATGGTTGCTCAGGCAAACGAACCTCTTACAGAGGATAACAAGTTTGCACGTGCAAAGGTTAACGGACGTTACCGCGAGCAGATCATGGAGATCGACCGCGAGAACATCGACTTTATGGACGTTTCTCCTAAGATGGTCGTTTCCGTTGCAACCGCAATGATCCCCTTCCTTGAAAACGACGACGCAAACCGTGCCCTCATGGGTGCGAACATGCAGCGTCAGGCAGTTCCGCTTCTCGTGACCGAGAATCCTATCGTCGGCACAGGTATGGAATACAAGGCTTGTGTTGACTCGGGTGTTGCAGTTGTATCCGAGGCTGCAGGTGTTGTTGAACACGTTGACGCTTCCGAAATCGTTGTCCGCGAAGATTCGGGCAACATCAAGACCTATACCTTAACCAAGTTCAAGCGCTCCAACTCGGGCACTTGCACCAACCAGAGACCTATCGTTGAAAAGGGCGAAAGAATCGAAGCTCACCAGGTAATCGGTGACGGTCCTGCAACCTGCAACGGTGAAATCTCCCTCGGTAAGAATGCCCTCATCGGCTTCATGACTTGGGAAGGCTATAACTATGAAGACGCTGTTCTTCTTAACGAAAAGCTCGTCAGAAATGACGTTTATACATCTGTTCATATCGAAGAATATGAAATCGAATGCCGTGACACCAAGCTCGGCCCCGAAGAGATCACCAAGGACATCCCCGGTGTCGGTGAAGATGCTCTTAAGGACCTTGACGAAAACGGTATCATCCGTATCGGTGCCGAAGTTAGAAGCGGCGACATCTTGGTAGGTAAGGTAACACCCAAGGGTGAGACTGAGCTTACCGCAGAAGAAAGACTCCTTCGCGCTATCTTTGGCGAAAAGGCAAGAGAAGTAAGAGACAACTCGCTCCGTGTTCCTCACGGTGAATCGGGTATCATTATCGACGTTAAGGTGTTCACTCCCGAAAACTGTGACGAGCTCTCTCCTGGAGTTAACATGCTCGTTCGCTGCTACATCGCTCAGAAGAGAAAGATCTCCGTCGGCGACAAGATGGCAGGTAGACACGGTAACAAGGGTGTTGTTTCAAGAATCCTTTCTCAGGAAGACATGCCCTTCCTTGAAGACGGTACTCCTTTGGATATCGTACTCAACCCCTTGGGCGTACCTTCCCGTATGAACATCGGTCAGGTTCTCGAAGTCCATCTCGGTATGGCTGCAAGAAAGCTTGGCTGGAAGATCATGACCCCTGTATTCGACGGCGCACACGAAGAAGACATTCGCGAGTGCTTCAAGCTTGCAGGCATGGCTGAAGACGGTAAGACCGTACTTTATGACGGACGTACCGGTGAGCCTTTTGATAACAGAGTAACCGTAGGTATCATGTACTACCTCAAGCTCCACCACCTCGTTGACGATAAGATCCACGCACGTTCTGTCGGTCCTTATGCTTTGGTAACTCAGCAGCCTTTGGGCGGTAAGGCACAGTTCGGCGGTCAGCGTTTCGGTGAAATGGAAGTTTGGGCTCTCGAAGCTTACGGCGCTGCATACACTCTTCAGGAAATTCTTACTGTTAAGTCTGACGATACCACCGGACGTGTTAAGACCTATGAAGCAATCGTTAAGGGTCAGAACGTTCCTAAGGCCGGTATCCCCGAATCCTTCAAGGTATTGGTTAAGGAACTCCAGTCCCTCTCGCTCGACGTTAAGGTACTTGACGAAGCAGGCGAAGAGATCGACCTTTCCCAGAACTTCGACGAGGATAACGACATCATTCCTGCTCCTATTTCCGATTACGGTATGTCTTACGAGACCGAAGGCGTAGAGGATGATTATACCGCCGACACATCTTATGATGACGGTGACGAAGCAGACGTTGACATGGAAGACGGCCTTGACGGTTTCTCCATCGTTGACGAAGAAGATCTTGACCTCGTCTAAATAAGACGGCTGTATATTTACGGAAAGAGGGTTTGTAATTTGGAATTCAATGTATGTGATTCAATAAAAATCGGTCTTGCTTCGCCCGAACAGATCAGAGGATGGTCTCACGGTGCTGTTGAAAAGCCCGAAACAATAAACTACCGTACACAGAAGCCCGAACGTGACGGCTTGTACTGTGAGCGCATTTTTGGCCCAACCAAGGACTGGGAATGCCACTGCGGTAAATATAAGAAGATCCGCTTCAAGGGTAAGGTATGTGAACGCTGTGGCGTTGAAGTAACCAGAGCTAAGGTAAGACGTGAACGCATGGGCCATATCGAGCTTGCTGCTCCCGTTTCCCACATCTGGTACTTCAAGGGTACCCCCTCCAGAATCGGACAGATGCTTGACGTTTCTCAGAAGCGTCTTGAAGAAGTTCTTTACTTCACAAAATATATCGTAACCGATCCCGGCGACACTGGACTTGTTAAGAAGCAGATCCTTACTGAAAAGGAATATCAGGACGCAAGAGAGCGTTATGAAGATGGCTTCAAGGCAGGCATGGGCGCTGAGGCTATCAAGTCTCTTCTCGAAGAGATCGACGTTGAGGCTTTGTCCGCAGAACTTAAGGCAGAGCTTAAGGATCTCCCTCAGGGACAGAAGAGAATCAAGCTCTTAAAGAGACTCGAGATCGTCGAGGCTTTCAGAACCTCCGGCAACAGACCCGAATGGATGGTACTCAGTGTTGTTCCCGTAATTCCTCCGGATCTTCGTCCTATGGTTCCCTTGGATGGCGGCAGATATGCAACATCTGACCTTAACGATCTTTACAGAAGAGTTATCAACAGAAATAACCGTTTGAAGAGAATGCTCGAGCTTGAAGCTCCTGACATTATCGTTAGAAACGAAAAGAGAATGCTTCAGGAAGCTGTTGACGCGCTTATCGACAATGGCCGTCACGGCAGACCTGTAACCGGCCCCAACAACCGTGCATTCAAGTCGCTTACCGATATGCTTAAGGGTAAGCAGGGACGTTTCCGTCAGAACCTTTTGGGTAAGCGTGTTGACTATTCCGGACGTTCCGTTATCGTTGTAGGACCTGAACTTAAGATGTATCAGTGCGGTCTCCCCAAGGAAATGGCACTCGAACTCTTTAAACCCTTCGTTATGAAGAGACTCGTGGATACCAATCCTCAGATCAATATCAAGTCTGCAAGAAAGATGGTAGACCGTGGCCGCGACGAAGTTTGGGACGCTCTTGAAAACGTAATTCAGGGTCACCCCGTTTTGCTTAACCGTGCTCCCACTCTTCACCGTCTTGGTATCCAGGCATTCGAGCCTGTACTTGTTGAAGGCAGAGCACTTAAGCTTCACCCCTTGGTATGTACCGCTTACAACGCCGACTTCGACGGCGACCAGATGTCTGTTCACGTTCCCTTGTCGGTAGAGGCTCAGGCTGAAGCAAGATTCTTGATGCTTGCTGCTAACAACCTTCTCAAGCCCGCTGACGGTAAGCCCGTTGCCGTTCCTACACAGGACATGGTCTTGGGTTCTTACTATCTCACTCTTGAAAAGGACGGAGAAAAGGGCGAAGGCAAGACCTTCAGAGATATCAACGAAGCTATGATGGCTTATCAGGCAGGACTTATCTCCTTGCAGGCTAAGATCAGACTTCGTGTTACAAAAACTATCGGTGACAAGCAGGTTTCCAAGATCATCAACACCACAATGGGACGTATCATCTTCAATGAAAACATCCCTCAGGACCTTGGCTATGTTGACAGAACCGATTCTAACAAGCAGTTCGATCTTGAGATCGGTTTCTTGGTAAAGAAAAAGCAGCTTACAGATATCATCGAAAGATGCATCCGCAAGCACGGCACCACCAAGACAAGTGAAGTTTTGGATGCTGTTAAGGCTTTGGGCTTCAAGTATTCCACAAAGGCTGCAATTACAGTTGCAGTTTGTGACGCTGAAATTCCTCCCATGAAGAAGGAGATCCTTGCTAACGCTGACAAGGCAGTTGACAAGGTTGACGCTCAGTATAAGAGAGGTCTCATCTCCCGCGGCGAAAAGTCCAAGAAGTTCATCGAGATCTGGTCGAAGGCTACTGATGACGTTACTGTTGCTTTGCAGCAGAACCTCGATAAGTACAACCCCATCTACATGATGTCTGACTCCGGCGCCCGTGGCTCGATCGCTCAGATCCGTCAGCTCGCTGGTATGCGTGGACTTATCGCTAACACCTCCGGTGCTACCATCGAAATGCCTATTCGTGCTAACTATCGTGAAGGCTTGAACGTACTCGAATACTTCATTTCTTCCCGTGGTGCTCGTAAGGGCTTGACAGATACCGCGCTCAGAACCGCTGACTCGGGTTACCTCACAAGACGTTTGGTTGACGTTGCTCAGGACGTTATCATCACCGAAGAGGATTGCGGAACTCACGAAGGTATCGAAGTATTCGAAATCAGAAACGGCAACGAGCTTATCGAACCGTTTGCTGAAAGACTTGTCGGCAGATTCTTGGTTGAAGACCTTAAGAACGCTAACGGCGACGTTGTTATGAGCTCTAGCAAGCTTATGACCGCTGCAGATGCTGCAAAGGTAATCGAAACCTTGGAAGCTTTGGGCAAGGACAAGATCGCAATCAGATCTGTACTTGGCTGTAAGTCTAAGCGCGGCGTTTGCGCTAAGTGCTACGGTATGGACCTTGCACACTCTACCATCGTTTCTGTCGGTGAAGCAGTTGGTATCATCGCTGCTCAGTCCATCGGTGAACCCGGTACTCAGCTTACAATGAGAACCTTCCATACCGGTGGTGTAGCTTCCGCTGAAGATATCACCCAGGGTCTTCCCCGTGTTGAAGAACTCTTCGAATCGAGAAAGCCCAAGGGCGCAGCAATTCTCACAAGAATTGACGGCGTAGTTCACATTGAAGAAATCAAGAAGTCCCGTGTAATCGTTGTAACCAACACCGAAACCGGTGAAGTTGAACAGTATCCTGTTCCGTGGGATTACAGAATCAAGGTTAGAGACGGCGAAAATGTCATCGCAGGCGATGAGCTTACTGCAGGCTCGAAGAATCCCGCAGACGTTTTGGCAATCTTGGGCCCCGAAGCTGTAAGAAACTACATCATCACCGAAGTTCAGAAGGTTTACCGTTTGCAGGGTGTTGACGTTAACGACAAGCACATTGAAGTTATCACACGTCAGATGCTTAGAAAGCTTAAGATCGACGACTCCGGTTCTAGCTACCTCTTGCCCGGAACCCTCGTTGACAAGCACGAGATCGACGCTATCAACGCTCAGATCCAGGAAGAGATCGACGCTGGCGACCTTAGCGCTAAGCTTATCACAACCATCCCCGTAATTCAGGGTATCACAAAGGCTTCCTCCAGCTCAGAAAGCTTCCTCTCTGCTGCTTCCTTCCAGGAAACAACAAGAGCTCTTACAGACGCTGCAATCAAGGGCAAGTCTGACCACTTGCTCGGCCTTAAGGAAAACGTTATCATCGGTAAGCTCCTCCCCGCAGGTACAGGTATGCAGGTTTATAACAACGCTGAAGTTGTTAAGAACGACACCTATATCGAAAGAGCAGCTGCAAGCCACGACAGCGCTTCCGAATAATAAAAATCGTCCCCTTTCTGTAAAGAGAGGGGACTTTAATTTTCACAAAAAACCGCCTTCATCAATTTGAAAGCGGTTTTAGTTTTATATATGTCTCATAAATATTTGGTCGCCTGTTATTTCATGAATAAGCTTGAAAATTTGTTTAGCCTGACTCTCGGGCGATACTTCGTGTAAAACAAAGTGAAGGTCAGATTTAATATTGTCAAAACAACCGTGTTCTCTATTAAGCTTAAGTCTGAACCAAAATGGCAAACTGCCGTTGAAAGGAATTCGCCATGCGCGTTTTTTGTCCTCCAAATCTGCGGTGAACAAAATAACCTTCGAGCTTGTGGGAAGTCTATCAATATATTTTCTATCAACTATAACGAACATATACACGGCATCATTCGTATAATAATCGGAATAAAGCGAAGCGTTTGTTTCGATATCGCCTGTCATTTTCGGGCATTCTTCGTTTACCAGAACTTTAAAATACATAAGCTTTCCAAGCTCTTCTATCATATCTTCAATTCCGGTTTTAGCCTCTCCAACAACGGTTATAATCATATCCTTCCCTCCTTTTCATTAAAATTAGCGACTGTTATTTATCCCTTATATCCCAAATCGAAAGCCTTAAGGTTAACGTCCAAGAACTTCGGGGGAACGGTGGTCTTAATGGCTTCAACCCACTTTTCATAAGGAATGTCAGTGGATTTTGCCATCACGCCGATCAAAACAACGTTAACAGCCTTGATGTTTCCGGCTTCTTTTGCCTTTGAAAGAGCGTCAACAGCAATAAGATCGGTGTTATCGGCAAGGATTTTTTCAATATCCTCGGGATATTTTGCTGCACCGATGATAACGGGCATGGGGTCGATCTCCTGAGTGTTTACAATGATCTTTCCACCCTTTTTAACATAGGGCAAAGCTCTTAATGCTTCCAAAAGCTCGAACGCCAAAACAATGTCAGCCTCGCCTTTGCCGATGATAGGGGAGTGAACCTTTTCACCATATTTCACGTATGTAACAACGCTTCCGCCGCGCTGACTCATTCCGTGAACCTCGCTCACTTTAACGTCATAACCCTCGCCCAAAATGGTGTTACCCAAAATTCGAGAGGTCAAAAGAGTTCCCTGACCGCCGACACCAACGATCATAATGTTCTTTGTCATAAGTCAGTCCTCCTTTTTCTCAATGGCATTAAACGGGCAGATGTTAATGCAAAGTCCGCATCCGTTACACTGTGTATAGTCAATGGATATCACACCGTCGGTATTCTTGATTGCAGGGCAGCCAAGCTGCATGCACTTGCGGCACTTCTTGCAGTTGTCGTTAATTTCGCAGTGACCTGTGTATTTTACAGTCTTCAAGAGGGCACACGGGCGCTGAGCGATAATAACCGAAGGCTCGTCGCGCTCGGTCTCGCGTTTAACAACTTCTTCAAATCCCTTAAGATCAAACGGATCGGCAACAGTAACGTGATCAATTCCTACAGCCTTGCAAAGAGCGATCAAATCGACCTGCTTTGTGGCTTCACCCCTAATGGTTCTGCCGGTTGTGGGATTATCCTGGTGACCGGTCATGCCGGTGATCGAGTTATCAAGAATAATAACGGTGTTATTGCCCTTGTTATATACAATATCGATAAGTCCGGTAATTCCCGAATGAATAAACGTCGAGTCACCGATAACGGAAACTATCTTTTTGCTTGCTTCCTTATCCATCACCTTTGCCATGCCGAATGCCGAGCCGATGGAAGCGCCCATGCAGATAACTGTGTCAACTGCACCCAAAGGAGCAACAGCACCCAAGGTATAGCATCCGATATCTCCGCAAACGGTAAGTCCAAGCTTTTTAAGAACATAGAATGTTCCTCTGTGAGGGCATCCTGCACACATAACAGGTGGTCTTGCGGGAACGGGAGCATCAAGCTCGGTATATTCGGGAGCATCCTCGTTAAGAACTGCTTTAGCTATCATTGCAGGAGTGTATTCACCCAAAAGTGTAAGCTTTTCTTTTCCGATAACGTTAATTCCCAAAGCCTTGCAATGCTCCTCGATATAAGGATCGAGCTCTTCGATAACGTAAACTTCATCTAAACCTTTGCAGAAGTCTTTAATAAGCTTTTCGGGCAGGGGATAGAGCATTCCAAGCTTAAGATAGTTTACCTTATCGCCCAAAGCCTCTTTAGAATATTCATAATCAATACCTGCCGAGATAACGCCGATCTTCGAGCCGTTGTTTTCAATAATGTTAAGAGGGGTGGTTTCAGCATATTCAGTTAAAGCCTTAATGCGCTCTTCAACAACAACGTGGCGCTTTATTGCATTCGCGGGCATCATTACGTTCTTTGCAATGTCCTTAACATAAGGCTTCAAAGCAACATCTTCTCTGTCGCAAAGTTCAACCAAGCTTTGAGAGTGAGAAACACGGGTTGAAAGGCGAACGAAAACGGGCGTATCGAATTTTTCGGATAGTTCAAATGCAAGCTTGGTCATATCCTTGCATTCCTGCGAGTCGCTGGGTTCAAGCATCATGACCTTTGAAGCTTTAGCATAATGACGGGAATCCTGCTCGTTCTGTGATGAGTGCATTCCGGGGTCGTCAGCAACGCACAAAACAAGTCCTGCGTTAACACCCATATAGCTAACGGTGAAAACAGGGTCAGCCATAACGTTAAGTCCAACGTGCTTCATACAGGACATTGCTCTGGCTCCGCCGATTGCGGCGCCGATTGCTGCCTCGCAAGCAACCTTTTCGTTGGGTGCCCACTCGGCATATATCTCTTCAAATTTAACGATTTCTTCGGTAATTTCGGTACTGGGTGTGCCGGGATATGACGAGCAGAATTTTGCCCCTGCTTCATATGCACCACGGGCCACAGCCGCATTACCGATAAGTAGCTTTTTCATGAGTTATTCTCCTTATATATTGTTTGCCGCCGAACGTAGCGCGGCGCCACCGCGCTTTTCGCGCGACTTGCGCCGCGTTTGGGGGCGAAGCCCCGCCGCACGCCTTCGGCGTGCGGCTCGCGCGAAGCTTTGCTTCGCGCTGCAAGGCGCGCTTTGCGCGCCTTGTTCGGGCTTCGCCAAACCATCGGCGACATCAATTTCAAAATAAATTAAACAAGCTCGTTTTGCATTGCAACCAAGCTCTCGCCGCAATAGATCTCTCTAAGCTTCGGCTTTTCGATCTTTCCGGTTGGGTTTCTGGGAACTGTCGCAAATATCGTCTTCTTCGGGCGCTTATATCTGGGAAGTGCCAAATAGAAGCTTTCAAGCTCGGCTTCTGTTAAATGCTCGCCTTCCTTAACCTCAACGATTGCCGCAGCGATCTCGCCAAGTCTCGGATCGGGCAAACCGATAACTGCAACGTCCTTAACCTTAAAGTTCTGTCTGATAAAGTTCTCGATCTGAACGGGATAAAGGTTTTCGCCACCAGTGATGATAACGTCCTTCTTTCTGTCAACCAGCCAGATAAATCCGTCAGCATCCATTTCGGCCATGTCACCGGTATAAAGCCAACCGTCACCGCTTAAGGTTTCTTTTGTTGCCTTTTCATCCTTGTAATAGCATTCCATAACGCCGGGGCCCTTAACTGCAAGCTCACCAACCTCGCCCTGAGGGACAGCATTTCTCAGCTCGTCAACGATCTTAACTTCCCAGCCATATCCTGCAACGCCGATAGCACCAACCTTGTGAATATTCTCAACGCCCAAATGCACGCAACCGGGGCCGATAGATTCGCTCAAACCATAGTTGGTGTCATATTGATGATCAGGGAAGATCTCTTTCCAATGTCTTATAAGCGACGGGGGAACCGGCTGAGCACCAATGTGCATAAGTCTCCACTGGTCAAGCCTGTATTCGTTTGTTTTAATGTCGCCTCTGTCGATCGCATCCAAAATGTCTTGTGCCCACGGCACCAAAAGCCAAACGATAGTACACTTTTCTTCGGATACTGTTTTAATGACCCATTCGGGCTTAACGCCTCTTAAAAGAACGGTTTTTCCACCTACAAGGAATGAACCAAACCAGTGCATCTTTGCGCCCGTGTGATAAAGAGGGGGGATGCAAAGGAAAACGTCATCCTTTGTCTGTCCGTGATGCTTTTGCTCAACTTGGCAAGAGTGCGAAAGCGAGCGGTGCTTATGTATAATAGCCTTCGGGAAGCCTGTTGTTCCTGAAGAGAAGTAAATAGCAGCATAGTCATCGTCTGTCAAGTCCTGAGTCGGCGAGGTCGAGGAATAGAAGTCCAAAAGCTTGTTATAGCTTTCTGCAAACGTGGGGCAATCTTCGCCAACATAGTAACAGCTCTTAACCTTCGGAACATAGTCGATGATCTCTTCAACACGGCCGATAAACTCGGGTCCGAACACCAAAGCGTCAACGTCGGCAAGCTCCAAGCAGTATTTAATTTCGTCTGCTGCATATCTAAAGTTTAAAGGAACAGCCAATGCACCGGTTTTCAAAATACCAAAGTATATAGGAAGCCATTCAATGCAGTTCATCAAAAGAATTGCAACCTTATCGCCCTTTTTAATCCCATGGGCATAAAGCATGTTTGCAAATCTGTTCGAACGCTTGTTAAATTCCTTCCATGTAATCTCATCACGGAATTTATCAACCTTCGATGCCTCAATAAGGCTATATTCCTTCCATGTCATTCTCTTGTTTTCGGGAAGCGAAGGGTTAATCTCAACCAAAGCTACATCGTTTGGATATACTCTTGCATTTTTTTCGAGAATTTCTGTAATAGGCAAAAATCTCAATCCTTTCATATAAAAATCCCTGCACAGCAAGCACCGTGCAGGAATCTTGAGATTCATCTTTCGGTAGGCACTTTAAGCGTTTGCAGTGATAAATTGTACCATACCATTATAAGTCTATATGCCGTCTTTGTCAACCAAATTCGACCTTTATTCCAAAACATTATTTCCAATCACATCTAAAAGTGAGAATGGGGCAGGTGCATCCTCGCCAAGCTCCCAGATCATAATTCCGCCATAGTCTTTTGCAAGCTCGCATTTGGCTTCCATCATCTGTTTTCCGTTATAGCTGTATTCGCCGTAATAATCACGGTTATATGCCGATTCATCAGCCTTGATGATGTTTTTATATGCCATATATACGAAATCTCTGGTTCTTGCATAAAAAGGAACGCCCAAAACAAGATCCTGCTTGTCAATACCTCTTGATTCAAAATAATCAAGCGATTTCTTCGCATATTCCATGCTTGCGTGGTTTTCTTCAGATGTGTTGTCATAAACCATTATGTTCACAAAATCAAAAAGTGAAAGAGCTTGGTCGGATATCTTACCAGCATACCACGTTGCACAAGCCGTTGTTAAAAGAAGTGAGTTTTCGTCGCACATCTTTCTAAGCGAGGACATCCAAGCATCATATCTTGTCCACAAAGTCTCGTCAACATCACCCTCAACGTCGATATCAATTCCGTCAAGGTCAAATTTCTTAACAAACTCTAAAAGATTGCTGTTTAAAGATTTCATCTTTGAATCGGTTGCGATAAGCTTAGGATAGTTCACCGATCCTCCCCATCCGCCCAAGGATGCCAAAACCTTAACGCCGTGTTTGTGAGCTGTGTTAACAATGTCTTTAAGAGTCGCATCGTTGCCGATATTGTTTTTGAAAATTCCCGACGTATCAGGATTCACAAAAGCAATGTTAATGTGCGTCAGGTTGTTCCAATCAAGCGTTTTATAACAGTCGTAATTCCATGTTGTCAAATATCCGATAACCTTCATGTCATTCTCCTTTTCTGTCGGTGGTGCAGCCTCTTCCGTTGTGGTTGTAACCGTAGCTTGCGATGTTTGTGTCGTTGTCGCTTCTGTTTCGGGCTCAGAGGTTGTCGTGACTGTCGTCTCCTCGGTAGTAGTTGTAATTGTGGTTTCCTCAGTGGTTGTCACAGGGGTCGTTGTCGCTTCCGTTTCTGATGCAGTGGTAGTCGTAACTGTGGTTTCTTCGGTAGTAGTTACAGAAGTAGTTGTTGCTTCAGTTGTTTCCACACTGCTCATTTCGCTTACAGAGCTTTGTGATGTCGGTTCTGTATGTATATCGGTTTGTTCTGTCAAGTCCTGTGATATAAATGCGTCTTGCTCGTTATATACCGTTGCATCTTTTACACATCCGCAAAAGATAAGTGAAATAACAAGTAAAATCGCAAGCATATTGTTCATGTGTTTCATCCATTCACGTCCTTTCACGTTGCCATTATACAACATTTTGCCCTAACAGTTCAACAGTTTTCGACAATTACATGATCTTTCTTTAAATAATCTTTAATATATGGAAAATCTGTGCTTGATTACTTGACAAAATGAGTGTTTGTATATATAATTTATTTGATTGGCGTTGACGGGATTGACTGTTATTTTTGCCTTGAAGAGAGCAGGCGTTTGGTGCGAGCCTGCAGGCAGGATTCAGGTGCTCCCCCCGAGCTTTACAGAAAACTGTAACGACTTAGCCGCGTTAAGGCTTTTTAATGAGGTCTGCGATTGCAGACAAATTTGGGTGGTACCGCGAGTAACTTCGTCCCATGTCTTTGGGGGCGGGGTTTATTTTTTTGCCCACCGCCGCTATCCCACACAGTAAGAAATATTCAAAAATAAAGGAGACTAAACTTATGAAATGGACAGGACTTAACGAGCTTAGAGAAAGCTATTTAAAGTTCTTCGAATCCAAGGGCTGCTTGCGTCACAAAAGCTATCCCTTGATTCCTGAGAATGACAAGAGCGTGCTTTTCACCATCGCAGGTATGGCACCTCTTAAGCCTTACTTCACTAATCAAGAGGTTCCTCCTCGCAACAAAATGACAACCTGCCAGAAGTGTGTAAGAACCAACGATATCGAAAACGTTGGTAAGACTGCACGTCACGGCACCTTCTTCGAAATGCTCGGCAACTTCTCATTTGGCGACTATTTCAAGAAAGAAGCTATCGAATGGGCTTGGGAATACATCACCAAGGTTTTGGAAATTCCCGAAGAAAAGCTCTTCGTAACCGTATATCAGGATGACGACGAAGCTGAACAGATCTGGCACGAGCATATCGGTCTTCCCATGGAAAAGATCATTCGCATGGGCAAGGAAGATAACTTCTGGGAAGCAGGTATCGACGGTCCTTGCGGCCCTTGCTCCGAAATCCACTTCGACCGTGGCCCAGAGCATGGCTGTGGCAAGCCCGACTGCAAGATTGGCTGTGACTGCGACAGATATATGGAATTCTGGAACCTTGTGTTCACTCAGTTTGAACGCCACGAGGATGGAACCTACACCCCTCTTGCTCAGAAAAATATCGACACCGGTATGGGCCTTGAAAGACTTGCAGCTTTAATGCAGGGCGTTGACTCTATCTTTGACGTTGACACCGTTAAGGCAATTAGAGATCATATCTGCCAGCTTGCAAACGCTGAATATGGCAAGGAATATAAAAAGGACGTTTCTATCCGTGTCATTACCGACCATATCCGCAGCGTAACCTTCATGGCTTCCGATGGTGTTTTGCCCTCTAACGAAGGCAGAGGCTATGTTATGAGAAGACTCTTAAGAAGAGCTGTCCGTCACGGCAAGCTTTTGGGCATCAACGGTTTGTTCCTTAAAGACTTGGTCAAGACTGTTGTTGACTGCTCTAAGGGCGAATATAACGAGCTTGAAGAAAAGTATGATTACATCGTTAAGCTCTTAACCAATGAAGAAAAGAACTTCAACGAAACAATTGACCGTGGACTTACCATCCTTAACGGCTATATCGACGAGATGGTTGAAGCCGGTGAAACCGTTTTAGACGGCAAAAAGTGCTTCACCCTTTCCGATACTTACGGTTTCCCGATCGACCTTACACGTGAGATCCTTGAAGAAAAGGGCCTTGGCTGTGATGAAGAAGGCTATAAGGAAGCTCTTAACATTCAGAAGGAAACTGCACGTGCAGCACGTGGTGACTCGAAATATATGGGTGCTGATGAGACCATCTTCCACAAGATGCCCAGAGAGTATTCTTCAAAGTTCATCGGCTATGACAGAATGTGCGCAACCGATGTTATCGACTATATCGCAACCGATGATGAGATCATTGAAACCGCAGGAATGGGCGATGAAGTTTACATCATCACCAAAAACACTCCCTTCTATGCTGAGTCCGGCGGACAGGTTGGCGACAAGGGAACCGTTACCACCAAGACAGGTAAGTGCGTTGTAACCGACACTAAGAAGGCTGTTGGCGGCAAGATCGTTTTGAGCGCTAAGGTTATTGAAGGTGCTATCGAAGTCGGCCAGGAAGCAACTCTTGAAGTTGATAAGACAACCCGCCTCTCCACAATGAGAAACCACTCTTGTGCACACCTTTTGCAGGCAGCACTTAGAAAGGTTTTGGGCGAGCACGTTCATCAGGCAGGCTCTTATGTTGATCCTGAAAGATGCCGCTTCGACTTCTCTCACTTCAGCGGTATGACTGCTGACGAGATCAAGGCTGTTGAAGCTTTGGTAAACGAATATATCCTTGAAGCTCTTAACATCACCATGCAGGAAATGCCTATTGAAGAAGCTAAGAAGCTTGGCGCAATGGCACTCTTCGGTGAAAAGTATGGCGATACCGTTCGTGTTGTAACAATGGGCGATGCTTCCGTTGAATTCTGCGGCGGTACACATCTTGATAACACATCTAAGATCGGTCTTTTTAAGATCATTTCCGAATCCTCGGTTGCTGCAGGCGTAAGAAGAATTGAAGCTGTAACCGGTACAGGCGTGCTTGAACTTTTGGGCGCTCAGATCGACACTATCAATTCCAGCGCATCCGCACTTAAGCTTGCAAACCCTGCAGGATTGGTTGCACGTTGCGTAAGCGTTATGGACGAGGTTAAGTCGCTTGAAAAGGCAAATTCCGAACTCTCTTCTGAGATTGCAAAGATGCGCTCTGCATCCTTGGCAGACAACGCTGTTGACGTTAACGGTGCTAAGCTTATCTTGGCTGTAATGGCTGATGCTAACGGCGGCGAGCTTAGACAGATGGCAGAAAGCCTTCGCGATAAGGATGAGCTTAACATCTGCATCCTTATCAGCAACACAAACATTGCTGTTGCTTGCGGCAAGCAGGCTGTAAGCAAGGGCGCAATGGCAGGCAAGATCGTCGGCAAGATCGCAGCTCTCACAAACGGCAAGGGCGGAGGACGTCCCGACAGTGCAATGGCAGGTGTTGGCGACAAGAGCCTTGTTAATGCAGCTTTAGAAGGCGCAAAGGCAATAGTCGAAGAATTCGTAAAGTAATAAAATAATCTAAATATTAAAGGAGGAAACAACAATGTGCCAGTATAACGATGATTGCTTGTTTTGCAAGATCATAAAGGGTGAGATCCCCTCGAAAAAGGTTTACGAGAACGAAAGCGTTTATGCGTTCGAGGATATTGCTCCCACAGCTCCTGTGCACTATCTTTTCGTTCCCAAGTGCCACATCGAATCTCTTAACGATATTAAGAGAGATCTTAATGGTTATTTAGTCGGTGATATTTATGCTGCAATTGCATACGTTACCCGTCAGATGGGGATTGATGAGAAGGGCTATCGTGTTGTTTCTAACTGCGGTAAAGATGCCGGTCAGACTGTTAACCACATTCACTTCCACCTTCTTGCAGGCAGAGAGCTAACTTGGCCCGCAGGATAATGCAGATAAAGGAGAGATAATATGGCTACTTATAAACTTCATGTTGCAGGGCTTGAACGAGATCTCCCCATTTGCCCCGTTAATGATAAGCTTGATATTGCGGCCTTTGTCATGTTTTCTGATGTTGAGCTTACAGTTGCCTGTGCTAGAGAACTTATCAAGAAGATTCCCGAGTGCGACGTTATAATAACAGCAGAGTCTAAGGGAATTCCTTTAGCATATGAAATGGCACGCCAGATCGGAAACGGAATGAAATATATCGTTGCAAGAAAAATGGCAAAGCTTTATATGCACGATCCTGTTTCCGTAAACGTAAAGTCCATCTCAACTGCTGTTGAACAGAAGCTCTGGCTTGATAAGAACGAGGCTGACTATCTTAACGGCAAGCGCGTTCTCATCGTTGACGACGTTATTTCAACCGGAGAATCGCTTGAAGCTGTTAAAAAGCTTGTTGATTATGCAGGCGGAAACATTGTTGGAATGTGCGCAGTTTTGGCTGAGGGTGACGCCAAGGATAGAGATGACATCATCTTCTTGGAACCTTTGCCGCTCTTCTTTAAGTAATAGGCTCGCGCCGCACGGTGCTCCTCGCTAGCCGCATCCGCGGCGGCTCGGCTCCACCAATGCGACTGCTCGCCAAACAGCATTCCCAAAAATACTGCTATATAAATCTCCCTCGCGCCAAAAGGCGCGGGGGAGTATTTTTATATCAAAGGCCAATAAGTGAAAGATCACTACCGGAGATTCTGAACTCAATAGTATTTTGCTTCGCGAAATCTACCTTTGATTCTGCTGATTCCAATTTGGAGATTCTGAACTCAATTTTTCGCCATAGTTTGATTAATGCAAAAGTTTGTAAAGCGAAAAATAGCAGTTTGCTTCGCAAACTGTGAGTTCAAATCACAAAGTCTGATAATAAAACAAAAAGAGCTCCCTTCGGGAACTCTTTTTGTTTTATGGTGAGCTACTGGAGATTCGAACTCCAGACCCTTTGATTAAAAGTCAAATGCTCTGCCAACTGAGCTAGTAGCTCGTGCCCATTCGGACAGCCATATTATTATATCAAGTTAATCTCGCTTTGTCAATATCTTTATTGAAATTTTGAGATATCTTTGCTAAAATAGTATATTGCCAAAACAAACGAAAAAATCCCCGAATTGATCGGGGATTTTTGTTTTATTCAAGCTCGAATGCGCCTGTGTAAAGCTGATAATAGGTGCCCTTTTCTTCGATAAGCTTGTCGTGGCTTCCACGCTCGATGATCTTGCCGTGATCCAAAACGATGATAACGTCAGAGTTCATAATGGTTGAAAGCCGGTGAGCGATAACGAATACCGTTCTTCCCTCCATAAGCTTATCCATGCCTCTTGATACGATAGCCTCGGTTCTTGTATCTATCGAAGATGTGGCTTCGTCCAATATCATAACGGGCGGGTCTGCAACTGCGGCACGCGCAATGGCAATAAGCTGACGCTGACCTTGCGAGAGGTTCGCACCGTTATTTGTCAAAACAGTGTTATATCCCATAGGCAAACGTGTGATAAAGTCATCTGCACCCGCAAGTTTTGCACTTGCAACACATTCTTCATCGCTAGCGTCAAGTCTTCCGTATCTGATGTTTTCCAAAACTGTGCCTGTAAACAGATTCGTATCCTGCAATACAATGCCCAAAGAACGTCTTAAATCGGCTTTCTTTATCTTATTGATGTTAATGCCGTCATAACGCACCTTACCGTCGGCAATATCATAGAATCGGTTGATAAGGTTTGTGATAGTCGTCTTTCCGGCACCTGTTGCACCAACAAATGCAACCTTCTGTCCCGGGCGGGCATATACAGAAACGTCAGTCAAAACCTGCTTCTCGCCGTCATAAGAGAAGTCCACCATGTCCAAAATAACGTCGCCCTTAAGCTCGGTATAGGTAAGCGTTCCGTCTTTATGAGGGTGCTTCCAAGCCCACTTGCCCGTTCTTTCTTCGCTTTCGGTTACTGTTCCGTCAGCATCAATGCTTGCATTGACTAAAGTTACGTAACCGTCGTCAACCTCAGGTTCCTCGTCCATAAGAGCAAACACTCTGTCAGCACCTGCCATAGCCATGGCGATAGCATTTATCTGCTGAGAAACGGTGTTAAAGTTACCCGTAAACTGCTTTGTCATGTTCAAGAAGGGGATAACGATGCTCACGCTTAACGGCATTCCCGAAAGGCTGAAGTTTGGAACGTTCGCGATCATCAAAACACCGCCGATAAGCGCTGTCAAAACATACATAACGTTTCCGATGTTCATGATTATCGGTCCCAAGCAGTTAGCATAAGCGTTTGCACGATATCCAACCTCGAAAAGGTCTTCGTTTATAGCGTCAAAATCAGCCTGGCTTTCTTCCTCGTGGCAGAACACCTTAACGACCTTCATACCGCTCATCATTTCCTGAATATAGCCCTCGGTCTTACCCATTGCCTTTTGCTGCTTCAAGAAATATTTTGCCGATCCTCCGCCGATCTTCTTGGTGACAAGCATCATCACCACAACTCCGGTAAGGACTAAAAGCGTTAACCATCCGCAGAAGTATATCATGATCGAAAGAACGACTGTAACGATAGCTCCCGACTGGATAAGTGCAGGAATAGCCTGTGAAACAAGCTGTCTAAGTGTATCGATATCGTTAGTGTAATGGCTCATGATATCGCCAAAGCGGTTGGTATCAAAATACTTGATGGGCAGATTCTGCATCTTGTTGAACATTGTCTTACGCATCTTGTTCAAGAAGCCTTGGGTGATATACGCCATAAGCTGATTATATGCAAACATCGAAATCAGCGACAAAACGTATAAAACGATAAGAACCGCAATAAGAGGGAATATCTCAGCTTTCGCCGAGGTCCAGTCGCCACTTACATACCACTTTTCAATTGCGGAAATGATCTGCTGAGTGAACAGCGAGGGTGCCGCCGAAACAAGCGACGAGAATAAAATGCAGCAAGCCGTTAACGGCACCAAAACGGGATATGCCTGCCAAAGCATCTTAACAACTCTTGCAATCGATTTTCTCTTTGCCTTGTCAAGTCTTGGCTTTTTCGAAGGTGCGGGATTATTACTCATTGTCGGCACCTCCTTTGGTCTGCTGCTGGTAAACCTCGCGGTATATTTCGCTTGTTTTAATAAGCTCATTATGAGTTCCAACGTTAACTATCTTGCCGTTATCCATAACGATAATCTTGTCGGCATTTTCAACTGAAGATATTCTTTGTGCAATGATTATCTTCGTGGTCGAGGGGATATATTGCTTGAATCCCTGTCTGATAAGTGCATCCGTTTTTGTGTCAACAGCACTTGTCGAGTCGTCCAAGATAAGTATCTTAGGCTTTTTAAGAAGTGCGCGTGCAATGCAAAGGCGCTGCTTCTGTCCGCCCGAAACGTTCGAGCCGCCCTGCTCGATCATCGTGTCATAACCATCGGGGAAGGAGGATACAAAGTCATGAGCCTGAGCCAGCTTGCAAGCTTCGATGATCTCTTCGTCTGTTGCTTCCTTGTTGCCCCATCTAAGGTTATCCTTAATGGTTCCCGAGAACAAAACGTTCTTTTGCAGCACAACTGAAACCGCATTTCTTAAAGCTTCAAGGTCATAATCCTTAACGTTAACTCCGCCAACCTTAACCTCGCCGACAGTGGTGTCATAAAGGCGGGATATAAGCTGAATAAGCGTTGATTTACTCGAGCCTGTTCCGCCGATGATGCCAACAGTCTCGCCCGATTCGATTCTAAGATCAATGTCTGAAAGCGCATATTTTTCAGCAATTGCCGAATACTTAAAGCTTACGTCCTTAAATTCGATAGAGCCGTCTTTAACGTCATAAACAGGGTGTTCAGGATTTATAAGAGCCGGCTCCTCGCACAAAACCTCGTTGATTCTTCTTGCAGATTCTGCCGACATTGTAAGCATAACATAGATCATCGAAAGCATCATAAGCGACATAAGGATCTGAATACCGTAAGTGAGCATTGCAGAAAGCTGTCCCACGTCAACGCTCGCGCCGCTTGTTGTAACGATAAGATACGAACCGACAGACATGATGAATACCATGTTGAAATAAATGCAGAACTGCATCATGGGATTGTTAAGCGCAACGATTCTCTCTGCACGGGTAAAGTCATTGCAAATGTTATCGCTTGCAACACCGAATTTCTTCTTTTCGTGATCTTCTCTTACAAAACCCTTAACAACTCGCATTGCCATAACGTTTTCCTCAATGGATTCGTTAAGCTTGTCATATTTTTTAAATACCGCTCTGAACGAGGGCATTGCCTTCTTTGCAACCATTAAAAGTCCGAATATCAAAATAGGAACGACTACAACAAAGGTAAGTGCCAACGGGCCGCCCATATAAAATGACATGATTATAGAGAAGAAGAACATTAAAGGGCTGCGGATAGCGGTTCTTATTATCATCATAAACGACATCTGAACATGTGCAACGTCTGTTGTCATTCTTGTAACAAGCGATGCCGTCGAGAACTTGTCGATGTTTTCAAAGGAAAATGCCTGGATCTTTTCATATAGCTTGCGTCTTAAATTCTTTGCAAAGCCGGCAGATGCCTTCGATGCCGTGAAGCCTGCAAGCCCGCCGAATGTAAGCGAGAAAAGTGCCATCACGAACAAAATTCCGCCGATCTTAACGATCTCGATAATTTCGCAGCCTGCTTTGATCTGGTTTATAAGGTTGGCGACTATAAACGGCATTAAGCATTCGATTATAACCTCGCCGACCATTAACAGTGGTGTCATAAGTGCGGTTTTCTTGTATTCACCTATGCACTGAGCAAGTCGTTTCAACATTGTTTTTGTGTTCCTCCTTAAGTGTTTGCATTAACCATATAATTTTACATTATAATATAGAAGTTGTCAATGAACCGTAAATGTGCTTAACGATTAAAAAAAGATGTTGACAAATCAACATCTTTGTGTATAATATAATTAACGACATATAGAAACGGAGTATTCCGACATGGTAAAACGCTTTGAAAACTTTGTAAGCGGTATCACTGCTTGCTATAAATATATTCAAAAAATTAAATCCACCGAAATGACAGAGTTTGGACTTAAAGGCGCTCACGTCATGTGTATATACTATTTAAGCAGAAATTCAAAGGGATTAACCGCCTCTCAGCTTAGCACTATTTGTGAAGAGGATAAGGCAGCAATTTCGCGAACACTTTCCGAACTTGGCGAAGAAGAGCTTATAAATATCGATTGCGACGATACCAAAAAGAAATATCGCTCGGTGATAACTCTCACCGAAAAGGGCGAGGAGCTTGCGAAAAAGCTCGATTCCCTTATCGGGCAGTGGGTCAATTTCGGCGGAGACGGCTTGACCGATGAGGAGCGCGAGGTCTTCTATCGCTCGTTGGAGAAAATATCAAATAACCTTAAAGCCAAAACAAAGGAGAAAACTTGATCATGTCACTTAAAATTATTATAGATTCCGGCTCTGACATTTTGCCCGCGCAGGCTGCCGAGCTTGGGCTTATCCACCTGCCGTTGAAAGTTGTGTTTGACGGAGTAGAATATCAGGATTCGGTGAATCTTTCTCACAAAGAATTCTACGAAAAGCTTATCGAGTCGGACGTTTTGCCCACGACTTGTCAGATAACCCCCTCGGATTATGCCGATGCGCTTGAAAAATGCCAAGGGGATGACGTTTTGATAATCACCCTTTCCGGCAAACTCTCGGGAACATATCAAAGTGCTTGTATCGCCGCGGAAGATTATAACGGCAATATCGCCGTTATTGACAGCGAAAGTGTCGCCCTTGGCGAAAGACTTATCGTTTTGCGAGCTGTTCAGATGCGTGACGAAGGCAAAGAGCTTTCACAGATCTGCCAAGCTCTTAACGAGGAGAAAAAGCGCCTGCGTGTAATGGCGTTGCTGGATACCTTGGAATATCTTAAAAAGGGTGGAAGAATATCTAAAACCGTTGCATTTGCGGGCACGATGCTTTCCATTAAGCCTGTTGTGGCAGTTGAAGATGGCGAAGTTGTAATGCTCGGCAGAGCAAGAGGGTCCCGTCAAGGAAACAATCTCTTGCGTGAACTTATATTAAAAGGTAACGGGATCGATTTTTCGATGCCTTACTGCCTTGCATACAGTGGATTAAGCGATGCATTGCTTAAAAAATACATCGAAGATTCAAATGATCTTTGGAATCATGCAACTGACAGTCTCACTGTTGTAACCGTTGGATGTACTATCGGAACTCATGTTGGCCCGGGCGCTATTGCAGTAGCATTTTTTGAAAATAAATAGTCTTTTCATAATCCTCCTTTATAAATAGAAAAAAAGAAAACTCGGATATCCAAAAAGATGTCCGAGTTTTTCGTTTTTGCTGTTTTCACCGCGGCACCCGCCGCCGATCGCCGCACCTTCGGCGCGCCGCCTGCGCCGTCAGACTGCCGCTTCCTCATCAAGCCGACTTTTTCCACGAAGAAGGCGATAAAAGAATGAGGATAGGGAATATCTCAAGTCTACCGGCAAGCATATTAAAGCTTAAAAGCAGCTTTGAGATATAAGAAAGCGAGGAGAAGTTGCTTGCAGGACCAAAAGCTTCAAGTCCGGGGCCGATGTTGTTAAACGTTGCAGCAACAGCAGTAAATCCTGAAACCAAATCAACTCCGTCGAAGATGGTGATCAAAAGAATGCTGATAACGAAAATGCCGAAATACATTATAATATAGGATGTTGTTCCGCGAATTATGTCGTTATCAACGGATTCGCCATCAACCTTAACCGAGCGTACCGAACGCGGATGCAAAATATAATGTATCTCGCGCTTGGCGTTTTTGATGAGGAGCATAATTCTGCCTACTTTGATGCCGCCTGCAGTTGAACCGACTGAACCGCCGATAAACATCAGAAGAATCAAAATGACTTTTGATAGAACAGGCCATGTATTAAAGTCAACAGTTGAAAATCCGGCTGTGGAAATGATGGTTGCAACTTGGAAAAGAGAATGCCTGAAAGTTTCTTCAAATGTTTCATATATTTCGCAGATATTTATGCAAATTACAGAAACAGAAACAGCTACGATTCCGAGATAGCACCAAAGCTCTTCGTTTCTTAAAATCTTGCTGAATTGTCTAATAATCAAGAAATAATACAAATTAAAGTTAACACCGAATATCACCATGAATATGCCGATTACATATTGCAGATAAGGCGAATAGCTTGCAAGCGAATCGTTTTTAATTCCAAAGCCGCCTGTGCCCGCAGTTCCGAAAGCGTGTGTCAATGCTTCGAATACTGACATGCCGCCGGCAAGAAGCAAAAGCATTTCAATAACTGTAAGCAATATATATATTCCATACATCACTCTTGCAGTTTGCGAGATCTTGGGAACCAGCTTGCCGACTGAGGGACCGGGAACCTCTGCTCTCATAAGATGCATGAATTTTGTTCCTTTAATATCAGACTTGGGCATGATTGCGAGAACAAACACCAAAACTCCCATACCGCCAACCCAGTGAGTAAAGCTTCGCCAGAACAAAATGCCATATCCCAAGGCCTCTACGTCAGTTAAAATCGAGGAACCTGTCGTTGTGAATCCCGAAACAGTCTCGAAAAATGCATCGATATAATGTGGAATATCGCCACTTATAACAAAGGGAAGCGCACCGAATGCCGACATCAATATCCACGCAAGTGCGACACACATAAATCCCTCACGCGAGCTGATATCTGTTCGCTTCGGTTTCTTAAATGACAGCAAAAATGCCAGCACATCAAGTATCAATATCGGAATTGCAAACGGCAAAACACTTTCGCCGTAACAAATCGAGCAAATAAGTGGCAATATCATCAATGCACTCTCTGCACCCAATATTCGCCCGAGTATATATAAAACCATTCTGTAATTCATAATAAGTTTTCCTTAAAGCAGAATTTCGTTCAAGTCGCTAATAGCTCTGCCTTGGCCTGTGATGACTATAACACTGTCGCCCGAGTGGATGGCTGTGTTACCGTCGGGAATTATCACGTTGTTTCCATGAGTGACACAAGCAATGATTATATTTGGCTTAAGCTTAAGTTCTTTAAGAGTTTTGCCGTTAAGCTTGCAGCTGTCTGCTGCGATGAATTCAAGTGCCTCTGCCTTGCCGTTAACAATGCGGTAAAGCATTTTGATCTCATTTCCCGAGGAGTTGTTGACAGCTCGAACGTATCTTAAAATCGTGCCCGAAGTAAGCGCTTTTGGACTGACAACACTGCAATCGGAAACGATCGATGTAAACATTCCCGAAAGAGCGGTTCTGTTTATTTTGCAGATAGTCTTTTTAACGCCAACGTTGTTTGCATACATTGACATGATAAGGTTTTCCTCATCGATATCAGTAAGCGCAACAGAAGCATCAAAGTTCTCAAGACCCTCTTCCTTCAAAACGTCGGTGTCGGTTCCGTCTCCACAGATAACGGTTATACCATCAAGCTCGGATTCCAACATTGCTGCACGTTCGGGATCGCTTTCGATAAGCTTAACTGAAATTCCGGCCGAGGACAATCTTTGGCAAAGATAGTAAGATGTTCTGCTTCCACCAACGATAAGTGCCGATTTTATCTTCTTTTTCTGAAGTCCCAAGATCTTGAATATCTTAATTATTTCATTTCTCGATGCCGTGAAGTGAATTCTGTCACCGGCTTGAATTACGAAGTTACCGGAGGGGATTATAAGCTCCTCTCCTCGCTGTACGGCACAGATGAGCATTGCCGCGTTAAGCTTTTTTCTTAAATCGAAAAGAGCCATATCGCATAAAACACTGTCGGCTGAAACAGTAACCTCACAAAGCTCAACTCTGCCCTTAGCAAAATGCTCGATCTTTGTAGCAGAGGGGAACTCGATCAAGCGAGCTATCTCGTTTGCTGCTTCAAGTTCGGGGTTGATAATAAGGTCAACCCCAAGCTTTGTTCGCATAAATTCCATCTGACGGGAATATTCGGGGTTGCGAACTCGTGCTATCGAATGCTTAGCGCCAAGCTTTTCAGCAACAATACAGCTCATTATGTTAAGCTCATCCGATCCGGTCACCGAAATGAAAATGTCGCACTTAGCCACACCTGCCTGTGCCTGTATCATATATGCGGCACCGTTTCCGCAATATCCGATAACGTCATAGTTGTTAACGATGTTTTCGATAAGTCCGGGCACGGTATCGATAACGGTCACGTCGTGTCCTTCTTCGGATAAAAGTGCGGTTAGATTAATGCCAACCTTGCCGCCTCCAACAATAATAATGTTCATATATCAAACCTCGCAAAAGATTTAGAATGCATATAGTAAGTATATCACATCGCTTGAAATAAATCAATTTAATCGGCAATGAAATTTCAATATAACTAAACAAAAATGTGCGCACGCCAAAGCGCACGCACATAATTCGTGTTTTACTTCTTCAAAAGATCTCTGATTTCCTTAAGAAGATCTTCGGCGGTGGGGTTAGCTTCTCTTTCCAAGCGAGCCTTTTCCTCTTCAGCCTTCTTTGCTTCTTCCGCAGCTCTTGCCTTTTCAGCAAAGTATTCGTCAACAGCGGTCTTGTCGTTAAGCTTGATTCCTCTTGCCTTAAGCTCATTCTTATCTTCTTTAGAGATTCCGCCCGAAAGCTTTTCTTTAAGCTTCGCCTGATCAGCCTTAAGATTGTTCATAACCTTAACGATGCAGAAGAGAACCAAAGCGGTCAAAAGGAAGTTGATGATAGCATTGATGAATGTGCCCCAGTCAATATAGATGGACTGAGTGAGATCCAAAACGCCGTCAACCTCAACAGGGACGAGCATGGTCATAATTCCGCTTAAAGAATCAGCACCGAACATCACTGCCAAAAGAGCATTGATAAGGGGCTTCAAGATGTTGTTGCTCAAAGCGTTAACGATTGCTGTGAAAGCGCCGCCGACGATAACACCGACTGCCATGTCGATAACGTTGCCGCGCATTATGAATGTTTTAAATTCAGAGAAAAATTTCTTCATTATAAGTGACTCCCTTTTACAAAATGTGTTACAAATATTATACATTTATTTGCGAGAGTTTGTCAATACCAAAACAAAACGACGACCCGACAAAAGCCGAGTCGCCGATATATTTATGTCAAGAAAAATGATGTATATGGATTAGCAGCCAAGACCAAAGAGCTTGCAAAGAATCTCGAAGATCGATCCACAGTCGCCGTTAGAATTGCAACCAAAGTTGAAGAAATTGCACATCTTAAGAAGTCCCTCCTTTTTAATAAATTAATTGTCTCGCGAAGACAATTAGAATTATAACTTATTGGAAGGCGTTTTGCAAATGCAATTGTTGCCATGGAAGAGAATTTGGAATGGTGTGGGAGGACAAAACCTCTAATCAAACCAATATCATAACACAGTAACAGAAATATTGTTTTTATAGTCGTGGCTTGCCATGTTACACGATCTATGATAAAATCGTCTAAACAATATCAAATCAAAAAGGAGAAACGTATGAACAGCGCACTGTTGACGATTGACGATATTTCCTCTGAGAACACACCGGCAATTGTGGATTATTTGAAAGAAAATGGGATCAAAGCAATTCTTTTTGCCACTGGGGAAAATGTAGAACGGTATTATGATGAAGCGCTATATGCCGTTAAAAATGGAATGATCGTGGGAAATCATAGTTATTCTCACGAAGCCTTCTCATCTCTTACGTTGGAGGAATGTATTGAACAAATCGAAAAATGCGAAAGGGTTCTTGATAGATTGTATCGTGACAGTGGTATCGAACGTTTGTATAGACCTTTTCGCTTCCCATATGGAGACAAGGGAGGCAACAATAAAAAAGAATTGCAGAACTACCTTCGGGATAACGGATTTCACAAAGTAGATGATACTAGCATTTCTTACCCTTGGTGGAGCGAAAACGCTCTGGATACAGATGTTGATACTTTTTGGACGTTCGATTTTGAAGAGTATAAAATTTGGCAAGAATCGGATTTTACCAAAGAATCTGTATGGAACAAAATGCATGATTCAGATCCTGCCTTGGGAGCGGCTCTGTTTGCACAGGGTAACCGACACATTCTTTTGCTACACGCATTTGACGAAACGGAAAAAGCTTTGCCTGAATACTATAAGTTGCTTCTTGGATATCTCTTGGAAAATGGCATGAAGTTTGATGAACCTAAGTTTATCGAAACAATATAAATGTATGCTTACATGAGATCATGCTCATATAGTGAAAACTGCCAGACTGAATCATCAGTCTGGCAGTTCTTATTTCGTATGTATTAAGCTTTATATCTTGATAGGATCCCCGGATAGAGAGTCACACTCAATGACTGAACACAAATTCCTTGGTTCTGCGGCTGAGGCACATATACAGCATGGGTGCAAGAGAAAGCAGAGTGCCCACCGTAAATACAATATACAGCGGAAATACATCACCCAAAACACCGTAAATCACCGCAGACAGTGCCGTGCCGCCAACAGATGCTGCCTGGATAAATCCAAGAATCGCTCCTCTGTTTTCTTCCGGCAAAGCCAGCATCAAGGATGAGTTGAAAATCGTGTTTCCGGCGCAGTTTGCAAATGAAGCAAGAAAAGCCGCAATGCACAATGGTATAAACTGTTTGGATACATAAACCAAAACAAAGAACATTACGGAAGCGGTGAAACCAACTGCCATAACCCAAAAGCGCATCTTCGGGCTCAGCTTAATGATACCCAATAACAAAACGCACACCAAAGAGCCCACCGTCCAAACAGTCATCAGATAGCCATACATATCTACTGTAAAGCCTTTTTCCATACAAAACGGCAATACCAATGTGAGCGGGCCTGCTCCCAAGAGATTAATGATCAACGCACAAGGAACAAACAGTTGCAGACATTTGTCCGAAAAAATCGTCCTTATTGCTTCTTTGGAATCATGCAAAACACTTTTTACAGACACTTGCGTGCCCTGCTGCACGGTTCTTGGAACACGGATAAACAGTTCTGAGAGTGCAGAATACAGATTGCTCAGACCGTTGATGATCACAATTAGCGGAACGCCAAAGAAGGCAACCATTACACCGCTGAAAGCGGTACCTACCATATTGATCAAAGAATTGGATCCGGAGAAAATGGATTGTCCCCTCACCATATCGTCGTGGGGAATGATGTCGATCATCAGAGTATTGGCAGCAGGAGAATAAAATACACTGCCAAGCGCTGCCAAAAATGCAGCAATCAGGACACCGAGAACATTTAGTTTGTCTAAATATGCCAGCAAACCGATACCCAACATAATGACACCCTGCATGATATCCATGCCCACGAGTACCCATTTGCGATTACATTTATCCACGATGCTACCGCTAAAGGGAGACAGAATCATGGTCACGAACAAAGAGATGGCAGACATAATGCCCATAAGGCCGCTGGAGCCTGTCTGTTCATAGACCCAATAGCCAATGGCGACGCTGTACATCAGATCACCTATTGTGCTGACAGCATTACCCTGTAAAAGCAGAACGAAATCCTTGTTCCACAACTTTCTCACCATAGTATCCCTCCTTCGGCTTTGTCAATATTAACACAGTTCAAAATAATTGTCAATCAACCTTCTGTTAACTGACATCTGTAATTGAACGCAACTAATAGTTGAGACGGTATAATCAAGACAGTCTTTCGATCACCTAGATTATCGGTCGATGCGGTAGCTCTATCTAAGTAACCGTTCTTATGTGGTCTAAGTGATGAGACTTGAACTCACGGCCTCTACCACCCCAACGCATAATTATACATATTTTATGTATAATAGTGTCTTTTGAGTGCTATTAAATCCGGAAAATATACTAAAATATCCATTATGTAATGCTGTGTCCAGGTAGTCCGGTTCTAATTGTGGTCAAAATATGTGGTCATAGCTGTGGTCGCAAAATGATACGGCTGATATGTCACCAATACAACTAAACGAGTAATGCGCCTGCGGGGCAGAAGATATCCAGTAGGCGCATTATTCCTTGTAGAATCAATAACTTTCGGGATTTACTGGATCATTCGCATGTTATTATTTGATACGCTATAAGCAAAGAAAAAGACTGTGCAGAGGTTTGGACAATAGATTCAAGATCAGTCATCGTTCAAAAATTGCACCGCAGTAGACAAAGAAAAAGGGTCGAGATAGTTTTTGAATATAGACTTGACAAAAATGAATATTTATGTTAAAATAATCGTATCGCATCGATACAAAACAATTCGCGTGAGGTGTTTTTGTGGAAGATAATTTGAAATTGTTTAAGGAATTATATATTCAAAACAAAGAGAGCTTGCTTGAAGAGTTAAAAGAATTGCTTGTGGAGCATGAAAACGATGCTTCGTTCTCGGAATCAAAAAGAATTCTTTTGTTTGAATTTATAAAAAGGATTGAGAATACCCAACTTCCTAAGTGCGATGATTGGTGGTTTTACTCCTATAGATTTACACGCTTGGGTATAGCGCTTGAAATGTGTCATGGGACAGATTTTTCTGCCGAGAATGAACATGAATGGATTATGGCAACAGATGAAACGTTCAATTTGTTAGAAGTTAATTGCCCTATGATAACTGTGAAGGAATTCGCCGAGTTACATGAAGTAGAGCCCGTAGCAGTTCGCCAATGGATCCGTCGTGGAAAACTTCGAGCAATTAAAAAACAGGGAAGAGACTGGCTTGTTTCTTCGATTGCAGAAAAGCCATCCCGTAATTATAAACCGGTAACATATTCATGGTCTTATATCGATAGTGCGTTGTATGAAGATTTTCCTTATTTGAAAGGTGTACATTCAATTGATATCTTTCAAAGCAACGATAATAAATCGATGTTTGTTGTGGAGTCAGATCTTGATAATGTAATTTTGATTAGTTCCGAAGAGCGCGAAAGGCTGGAGCTTGCGCTACTTGCAATCGACGATGTTGACGCTGAAGAATTTGTGGAATAATATTGTTTACAGTACCTCCAACATAGGTGTGCTAACTCATTAGCTCACTCATGTTGGAGGTGCTTTTTAGTTATGAAACGATGATGAAAAAACTAAAACCAATTTAGATAAACCTCGATTTATACTTGATAAACTGCGAATTTTGTGATATAATAGGAAATATAGAATAATAACCTCGACCTATGGTCGTGGAAGGAGTAAAAAATGGCGGTTAGCTATAAGAAGTTATGGAAGATCCTCATAGACAAAGATATGAAGAAAAAGGATCTCGCTAAGCTTGCGGATGTCAGCTCTTATACTATCACCAAGATGAGTAAGGGCGAAAACGTAACTACCGATACACTCGGTAAGATATGTAAGGTCTTGGAATGTAACATCGACGATATCATGGAGTTTATTCCCGAATAAAGAGCGATGAAAAACAAATACATTCAAGACTACAATAATTTTGAATTATAGGCAACGATCCGGCGTCTGTCGGTGCTAACATGAGGCAATGCCTCGCCTATAAAATATATTAAGTGTGTTGACCAAGAAAGGTCAAAGGAGGGCTTTATGCAAAAGACAATTTGTGAACTGTTCGCAGGAGTCGGCGGTTTCCGCCTTGGCTTCGACCATCTGGATTCTGGATGGAAAACAACGTGGTTCTCTCAGTGGGAGCCTGGAGCAAAAACGCAGTGGGCTCATGACTGCTACGTTCAGCATTATGGTGACTGCGCAGACATGAGAGGTGAGTATCACACTGGAGAGGACATTAGCGAGATGGACAAGAATGCTATCCCAGATCATTCGCTCCTCGTAGGTGGCTTTCCTTGCCAGGACTACAGCGTAGCGCATTCGCTGTCGTCGTCTAAGGGTATCGAAGGTAAGAAGGGTGTACTTTGGTGGCAGATAAGAGATATCCTTATCGCAAAGAAAGCTCCGTTCTGCCTCCTTGAGAATGTAGACAGACTTCTTAAGTCTCCTGCAAAGCAAAGAGGACGTGACTTTGGTATCATCCTTGCATGCCTTGCAGAGTTAGGCTACAGTGCTGAATGGCGCGTAGTAAACGCAGCAAAATATGGTGCAGCTCAAAGACGTCGCAGAATATTCATCTTCACATATCGCAATGATACTGCATACGGAAAGAAGATGGCAAAGAGTACTGCAGAACAGATCATCAATAACGATGGATTTATGAAAAAGGCTTTCCCGATTCAAGAAATGGGAAAGGTAACAAATACAGAGATAAGCACTGACATCATCGATGTAAGTGATAACTTCAAGTTCGCATTCGAGAATGCGGGCTATATGCATGATGGAATGATATATACCGCTAAAGTAATAGAAGCAGAAGAAGAACCTATCTTGCTCGGCGATATCCTTCAAAGAAATGTAGATGAAAAGCATTATATTCCTGGAGATAAGATGGCTAAGTGGACTTATCTCAAGGGTGCAAAGAAGATTCCGAGAACATCTGCTGATGGACATG
>JAZRDR010000011.1:0-41207 GCA_045660445.1 Candidatus Faeciplasma sp. | reverse complement strand
ACCTCTAGCGTGACAGGCTAGCGTTCTAACCAACTGAACTACCGGGCCAAAAATGGTGGGAACAATAGGGCTCGAACCTATGACCCCCTGCTTGTAAGGCAGGTGCTCTCCCAGCTGAGCTATGCTCCCATCAATGTCGCCATCTATAGGCGACTTTGATATTATAACTAACTTGAAACGATTTGTCAACACTTTTTCAAGATTTTTTTAAAAAAATTCAAACTTTTTTATTACGGCTCGCTCGACATGACAGCTTCAACGATTTTTTCATACATTACAAGCGCTGTATTAAAGTTTTCCTGCATGATATTTTCGTCTGTTGAAAGAAGCTTTGCCGGCTCTCTCAGACCGATATAGATATTTTCGGGCATAGCCTCCCATTTAAGTGCCTGACGGGTGAGAGCACAATTCAAAAGAAGTCCACGCTCGGTAAAGCGTTCGTTATCAGGGTAATCAGATCTGAAATCATGCATTATAAAGTCGTTTTCGCAGTCGGAGATGAGCATGATATTCTCACCCGACTGAAGCTGACTCATAAGCTGAGCTTGGTTTGCGGTGGCGGTGTTATAATCGGAATAGTCGGTTGCGATGTTATATACTAAAACATAAACCTCGCCGTCGCCGTTAATGTCATCGCAATAACCCTCTAAAAATGTTTCCACCTCGGCCGAGCGATAATAAAGCGCATCGTCATAAGAAAGCACGAGCACGGTAAGGTCGGGCTTGATTTTGACAACGGCATCATATGTGATATAGCCGAAAACGAAGATCAAAAATGCGACGAAGATGATTATCCATTTAGAGCGATACCAGATGTTTGATATAGTCTCGCTAAAGGACATTTTATATTCAACCTTCTCCTCCTCTTTAACGATATCCGAGGATTCGATGACGCCCTGCTTAAGCTTCATCAGCTCGATCCTTCTGTCGGCAAGGGTTTTTTCATAGTTTTTCTTTTCTATCTCGCGGCGCTTTTCCTGCTCCTGAACACGACGGGCGTTTTCCTCAGCCTCTTTTTTCTGGCGTTCATAAAGCTCACGCTCGAAGTCTGCATCGTCCTGCGGGACGAGCTTGTTTTTGTTTTCAAAGTTGTCCATTAAATTCTCCTTAAGATCAGCGGCATTTAATGCGAAAAAGGGCGTGAATCCCACGCCCCTTACATTTATTATAGCACGGATTTTGCAAAAATCAAGAGGGAGTTTGGGCTTAGGCTACTTAAACGCTTGCCAAGTGTGAGGCATAGTGATATAATTTTATCAGTTCAAGTCGGAGGTGACGGAAATGACATATCTTGTTGAAACGCTATCAAAGCTGCCATTTTGGGCAGACCTTACAGAAGACGAAAAAACTCTTGCCATCAGCGGAAGTTCAGTGAAAAGCTATCTTAAGGGCAGTCTTGTCCACGATCCCAGAACCGAATGCTTGGGGCTTACAATGCTGTTAGAGGGTGAAATGCGCTCCTGCATTATCTCGGAAGAAGGGCGAGAGATTACTCTTTACAGAATGTTTTCAGGGGATATGTGCACGCTTTCCGCCTCTTGCATATTGAGTGAAATCACATTCGACACGCATTTTTATGCGCAGACAAACTGCACCGTGTTAACGCTTGCACCTCACGTTCTTAACAAGATAATGGCGCAAAATATTAAAGTCAGGTGTGCTTTGTTTGAATTTACGGCATCACGATTTTCCCAAGTGATGCTTACAATGCAGGACATTTTGTTCAAGGGCTTTGATATACGTCTTGCAAAGTTTTTGGTGAGCGAGTATGAGCGCACACGAAGCTTGGAAATAAACTTAACGCACGAGCAGATCGCACAGTATACCTCGTCGGCGCGTGAAGTTGTTGCACGAATGGTTAAACGATTTGCAGAAGATGGGCTTATCTCATCCTCGCGAGGAAAGATTTTGATCAAGGATCTAGAAGCTCTTATGGCTCTTGAGTGATTTTTTAAAAGGTATATCCTTCGAACTACATTATGCGGTACTACTGCACTTCGTGCAACTTGTGCCGCATTTTTGTTGTCAAACCTCGCTTAAAGTAACTTTATTTTTAGGAATCATTCCTAAATGTGACTTAGTCACAGAATTTATTGCAAAAATGCATATACTTATAAATGTAAACAAAAACTATCGAAAAGAGGTTTTGAAAATGAAGATCACTCTCAATCCTGATGAAGAGATCGTTAAGCTCGTTAAAGAGGGGCTTGAAAAAACCGGCGGCTACTGTCCCTGCAGATTCGAGCGCACCGAAGAAAACAAGTGCATGTGCGAAGAATTTAAGGCACAGATAAAAGATCCCGAATTTGAAGGCTTCTGCCATTGCATGTTATATTACAAATCTAAATAAACTTTGGAGGTTTAAAATCATGAAAGAAATCACCTTATCTAATGAAATTTTTGCAAGCGAAGTGCTTGAATCGGATATTTCCGTTTTAGTTGACTTTTGGGCAACCTGGTGCGGTCCTTGCAGAATGATCGCTCCCGTTGTTGAAGAAATTGCAAACGAATACGACGGCAAGCTTAAGGTTGGCAAGGTTAACGTTGATGACTGCGGCGACCTCGCCAGAGAATACGGCATCAAGAACATCCCCACCCTCTTGATCTTTAAGAACGGCGAAGTTGTTGAGACCAGCGTTGGATATAAGACCAAAGAGGCTCTTGCAGAAATCATTGACAAGCATCTGTAACACATAAAACACTTTAACATATAATTATAAGGAGGACTACCCAATGAAATTCTATAAATGCGACAAATGTAACGACATCTTCATCTCTTTAAAGAGCAGCCCCGACGTAGCTATCCCCGAGCTTGTGCCCGGAACGGTTGACGCCGCAAAGGAAAAGCACGTTCCCACCTTCTCGGTTAAGTGCAAGAAGGTTACGGTTAACGTTGGTGAGGTAACCCATCCCATGAGCGCTGAGCACTTTATTGAATGGGTGGCTATCGAGACTGATAAGGGTGTTCAAATTAAATATTTGCAGCCCGAATCGGCTCCCGAAGCTGTTTTCAGCCTTGAAACAGGCGAAAAGCTTGCAGCAGTTTATGCTTACTGCAATCTTCACGGACTTTGGAAGGCAGAGCCCAAGAAGTAAGATATAAAAAACGGGTCGGCATTACTGTCGGCCCATTATACTTTGAAGAATTATAAATCTCGGATCGGAGGACACTTTCTATGCAAATTGTAATATTAACAGCTCTCGGCGTGGGAGGTGCTACGGTTTTGGGAGCGGCACTTGGCTTTATATTCAAAAACATCTCGCATAAAATAAGCGACATTATTCTGTCTTTCGCCGCAGGAGTTATGCTCTCGGCGGCTATAACGGGGCTGATTCTCCCCTCGCTTGAATATGAGGGCGATTTCACTTTTTTGGTGGCGGTCGTGGGAATATTCGCGGGTGCGCTTGTTTTGAACCTGATGGATAAAGCGATCCCTCATCTGCATAAGCTGACGGGAGTCGAGGGCGAAGCTCACCCCGAAACAAAAGGACGACTTGACAAGGTTTTGCTGTTTGTTTTGGCAATTGCTATACATAACCTGCCCGAAGGCATTGCGGCAGGTGTTGGATTCGGCACGGAAAACACTGCCGAGGCTATAACCATCGCTGCAGGTATAGCTTTGCAAAACATCCCGGAAGGTATGGTTATAATCGCGCCCATGCTTGCCGCAGGAATGAGCCGCACAAGAACGTTTTTGGCGGCACTTGCCACAGGACTTATCGAGGTTTTGGGCACGTTCATCGGCTTCTTTGCGGTCAATATATCCGAGGCTATCCTGCCCTTTGCGCTTGCCTTTGCAGGCGGCACGATGCTTTACGTTATAAGCGATGAGATGATCCCAGAAACTCACGCCCACGGAAGCGAGCGCGGTGCTACCTATTCCCTTCTTGCAGGCTTTTGCCTGATGCTCGCGATGAGCTATTATTTGTGATAACGTTGACACTTCCGCTTTTTGTTAGTATAATAAAATAAAAATGGGAGGGCAAAGCAATGATGTGGGATAAAGACCTTATAATAAAAATAATTGTAAGGTGCTTGGGTGTCGTTGTTCTTTTGCTTAGCTATTTGTTAGGGCGATATGTAAGCGGTATATTCGCTATTGTACTTATCCCTATTGGCTTGGAGCTTTTGTTTATGAGACTGACAGACCGCACCGAAGGACTTAGGGTGGGAAATGTTTTCCACAGATATTACGGAAAGCGATACGAAAAGTGGCAGGCTGACACAAAGGACAAAGAAAAGAATAAGTATTGGTAAAATAAAAGGACTCCGATGGGAGTCCTTTTTTGTGTTTTAAACATCAGCAATAAAAAGCGATTGATAATTGTTTGAATTTGTGGTATGATAAACTGTAAACCAAAAACATCCAACGTGATTGATGGGAGAATCCATATGATTAACTTAACACGCGACAATTTAACCCCGATCTTGGATAAGATCAAGGAATATGATCGCATTATGATATTCAGACACATTAGAAATGACGGCGACTGTGTTGGTGCCTCGAAGGGATTGAAGGAGATCCTTAAGCTCACCTTCCCCGAAAAGGAGATCTATCTCATAGACGAGGACACTGCGGAATATTTGGCTTTTCTTGGGCCCGAGGATGAGCCTGTTGCAGATGAAATATATGAATCATCTTTGGGGATCGTTGTTGACACAGCGTCGATCGCAAGGATATCCAACCCCAAATATACTTTATGCCGCGAGCTTATCAAGATCGACCACCACCTTCCTTTAGAACCTTATGGAGATATCTCTTGGGTTGAGGAGGGAAAATCAAGCTGCTGCGAGATGATCGTTGAGTTTTACAATGCCTTTAAAGACGAGCTGAAGATAAACCGTGCTGCAGCAACTTATTTGTATACCGGCTTGGTCACAGACTCGGGAAGATTCCGTTTTTCAAGCGTTAATGGCGATACTATGCGCTGTGCAGGCGCTCTTTTAGATATTGGTGTTGACACCGACATTCTCTTTGCTCACCTTTATCTTGAAGATTTTGAGCATTTGAAATTCAAGTCGCATATCTATGAAAAGATGCAGATTACCGAAAACGGCGTTGCTTATATCTATATAGATAAAGAAATGCAGGAAAAATTTGGCTTAACTCAGGAATCTGCAAGTGCGTCGATCGAATGCCTTCAGTCTATCAGAGGCGTTATATGCTGGATGGTATTCATCGACAACAACGACGAAGAAGGCTCGATAAGAGCTCGACTTCGCTCTCGTTTTGTGCATATAAACTCTATCGCCGAAAAATATCACGGCGGAGGCCATGCTTGTGCATGTGGCGCAACGGTTTATAGCTTAGAAGAAATGAACCGGCTTTTAAAGGATGCCGATGCGCACGTTAAGGAATATAAAGAAACTCACAAGGATTGGCTGTAAGTGTTATTTCGCCAGATATTTTGTAACGGTCTGGCGCATACACCAGCTTAAGCGGTGAGAAAACGGCTCGCTATCTTGCAAAAAGTTAAACGAATCTACCTGCTTTTCAAGTGCCGCAACGCAATTAATTGCAAGCCCAAGGTTTTGAATATTCTTTGGAGCGCGCTTGATATTGGCGGCAACAAAGGGCAGATAGCTCTCGATAAGTCGCTTGCGGGCAAGCTCGTCGCCACTTTTCATTAGGTGGGCGCAGTCAATCTCCTCCTGCCTGCTTAAACGCGTGCAAGCGTTTGCGTGTTCAAAAAAGTCGTCAATGCTGATGTATAGCACGCCATCACCTCCGTTATTTTTTATATATTATACCATATTTCCGGATAAAAGTACAGGTGTTGTGTCCACGATAGATCTATGATATAATATAACAAAATCGGCGTTGAAAGGAGTGCCAAAGCTAATGGATAATAAATCCCGAACCAATCTTCAAAAGATTCACGGCGAAAAACTGCGATGGCATTACGTCACTCATTTTATATTTTGCATGTTGTCAGTATTTCCTATGATTACTATACTTGTAGTGAGAGCCTCGTTTTTACGCGGAGAAGGAATCGACGTCGCTATCGAAGAGATTCTTACTATTGTTATGGCATTCTCAATTCTTCTCTTGCCTTTTATATTATTCGCGATTTTAAACCGCTTTTTCATCGGAAAGATAATCTGTGTTCTCAATGACGAAGGTATTCACCATAAACACGGGCTGATCAAGTGGGAGGATATTGAAAGGATAGAGTACGATATCAAATTTGCGACCAGACTCTATGGTAGATTAAAGCCGTCGTACGCAAGAGTTATCGGCAAAGGTGTTGACGAAACGCTTTATCACGCACCATCGGCGCTTTTGGCAAGAGCCAAAAAATATAAAAAGGAAATCGTCTGCAAACACGACATTGTTATGATAATCGTTACCTTGCTTGTTCCTATAGTCATTGCGATAGTCGGCTGCATTTTCATGAAATAATAAAGCCCTCCCCACTTTAAAGGGGAGGGTTCTTTTTTAACCTTATTTCTTTTTATACTTATTTTCAATAACGGTTACGTATATGGCCATCATCACAATCGTTTCAAGCATCGTGCCAAGAACTGACAGAATGATAAGCGCAGAATTCTCTTCTGCGAGCAGCGGCAGGCCAAGCAAAATAAACACTATTCCAAAGGCGCAAAACAGCTTTGCAACAGCACTGTTATATTTTTTAACATCTGTAACCTCGAACATTTCGGCGTTTGCCCAAAAGCCCGTCGGCTTTTTCGAGAAAAATGCATATATGCCCATGCCCACGAACAAAAGCCCCGTTAAGCCCCATATGATAAATCCGATTATTCTTCCGGCCATTTTGGCTCCCTCCTCAAAACTTAGTTGTTAATGCCATTATATCACGTTGCCGCTAAAATGCAAACCCTCCCCATTTTGTGGGGAGGGTGATTTTTAGTTATCCAAGCTCTTCATTGTTGGGAAGAGCAAAACGTCTCTTATAGCGGGCGAGTTGGTAAGAAGCATTACCAATCTGTCGATGCCATAGCCGATACCGCCCGTGGGGGGCATACCAAGCTCGAGTGCGTGCAAGAAGTCCTCGTCGGTGTGGTTAGCTTCGTCGTTTCCTGAAGCGAACTGCTTTTCCTGCTCTTCAAATCTCTCGCGCTGATCGATCGGGTCGTTAAGCTCGGAATATGCGTTGCACATCTCTCTGCCATAGATGAAAAGCTCGAAGCGTTCAACATAATCGGGCTTGTCGGGCTTTCTCTTTGTTAAGGGAGAGATCTCGACAGGGTGATCCATTACGAAAGTGGGCTGAATGAGATGTTCTTCAACAAATTCTTCGAAGAAGAGGTTTAAAATGTCGCCCTTTGTATGACGAGCTTCATAATGAACGCCCTTTTCGTCTGCGATCTTCTTAGCAGCCTCAGTGTCAGCGATGCAGTCAAAGTCAACACCTGCATACTTCTTAACAGCTTCGATCATAGTAAGTCTTTCAAAAGGCTTGCCCAGGTCGATCATAGCTTCGTTATAAGGAATGAGAGTGGTGCCGCAAACCTCCTGTGCTACGTGGCGGAACATGTTTTCAGTAAGCTCCATCATGCCATAATAGTCGGTATATGCCTGATAAAGCTCCATAAGGGTAAACTCGGGGTTATGACGGGTGTCAACGCCTTCGTTTCTGAAAACTCTGCCGATCTCGTAAACCCGGACAAGTCCGCCAACGATAAGTCTCTTAAGATAAAGCTCCAAAGAGATTCTAAGCTTAACGTCTTCGTTAAGAGCGTTATAGTGAGTTTCAAAAGGTCTTGCTGCTGCGCCGCCTGCGTTGGAAACGAGCATAGGAGTTTCAACCTCGATAAAGCCCTGATTATCAAGATATCTTCTTATAGATGCAATGATCTTCGATCTTGCGATGAAGGTCTTCTTAACGTCGGGATTAACGATAAGGTCTGTATATCTCTGGCGATAGCGGGTGTCTCTGTCCTTAAGGCCGTGCCACTTTTCAGGAAGCGGAGCCAAAGACTTAGAAAGGAGTGTTACCTTCTTTGCGTGAAGAGAGATCTCGCCCTTGCGGGTTCTGAAAACAAATCCTTCAACACCGATGATGTCACCGATATCCCACTTTTTGAACTGAGCAAATTCTTCCTCGCCGATGTCGTTCATTCGAACGTAAACCTGCATACGGTCAGAAGTATCTCTTACGTCAATAAAGTTAGCCTTGCCCATATCGCGCCAGGACATGATTCTTCCGGCTATTCTCCAAACGCCTTCGTGGATCTTTTCAAGGCCTGCGTTCAAAGCATCCTGATCCTCGCCTGCTTCGGCAATGACCTTAGCCTCCTCAGCCTCGTAATGATCTCTTAACTGAGCGTTTGTGGTGTTAAAATCAAACTTGGTGATCTCAAAGGGGTTTCTTCCCTCTGCCTTAAGGGTGTCGAGCTTTTCAAGTCTGATTCTCTTTAACTCGTTAACTGCCGCTAAATCCTCGACTTCTTCGTCGAGAGGGGCATTAGTCAAAATTTCTTCTGTCATTTTATTCATCCTTTATTATAAAACAGGTTGATTACTTGCTGATATCCAAAACTTCGAACTTAAGTGTGCCCACGGGAACCTCAACCTCGAAGATGTCGCCAACTCTCTTCTTAAGGCAAGCCTTGCCGATGGGAGATTCGTCAGAGATCTTGTTGCTGTCGGGATCGGATTCGGTGGAACCAACGATCTGAATTTCCATGATATCGTCAAGATCGAAGTCCTTAAGCTTTACAAACGAGCCAACGCCGACTTCGTCCAAGGAAAGGCTGTCATCGTCAACGATGATAGCGTTTGCGATAACCATTTCAAGGTCAGCGATCTGAGCTTCAAGCATACCCTGCTCGTTTTTAGCTTCATCATATTCTGCGTTTTCGGAAAGGTCACCGTAAGAACGTGCTTCTTTAAGTTTATCTGCAACCTCTTTACGTCTTATCGTAACAAGATATTCAAGCTCCTCCTGAAGCTTGTTAAAGCCGTCTCTTGACATTGTTGTTGCCTTAATAGCCATAGTCATTTCCTCCGTTATAATCAATTAACGCATAATGCGCCTAATATACTAAAATAATATTATAGCTATTAAATGGCAAGTTGTCAAGGGGATATCTTCCGATTGGTGTAGCATCCTAGTTAATCCGGATCATAAATTTTCACACTGCCTGCTATACTCATTCTATCCTATAATTCAAGGGCGCAAACCGCGATTGCTGTTTGTGCCCCTTATTTTTTGTTGTTGGTACAGTTTACACCTCTGAACGATACGGTATGGAAGGAACTGCGCCCTCTCTGGAAACTGCAATAGAAGATGCTTTGGCGCTCATTTTAAGGATCTCAGGGATCGGCATATCCTCGATCCAGCCGGCCAAGAAATATCCTGTAAAGGTATCACCTGCGGCGGTGGTATCCACAGCTTTCACCGGGAAGGCAGGCTGGAAGTGCCGCTGTTGAGCATCGGCATATATTGCGCCTTCTTTGCCCAAGGTAAGCACGATCTTTGCGTTGGGATATGTCTCTATCAGTTTTTCAATAATTGCATCCAATTCAGTGCATCCCGTGATTTGATGCCCCTCCACCTCGTTCAAAATGAAGATGGCGATTTTCCCCATATCCACCGCTTGCAATTTCTCGTTAAAAGGAGAAGGGTTCAGCACGATCGTCATGCCCTTTTCATAGGCTCTGTCTACCACATATGGAAGCAGATTGATTTCATTCTGCAACAGCAAAAGATCGCAGGCATCAAAGTGAGAAAGAACCTCGTCGATATATTCCTTGGTAAACCTATGATTAGCGCCGCCAAAGAGCAGAATACTGTTCTGGGCTTCTTTATCGATCTGTATGATGGTGTGACCGCTAGGGCCGTCTACAATGCGTACATAGTCACTGTGGATCCCATACTCCTTACAAGCATCCAGGAATGCCTGCCCATCCGCACCGATCAAACCGGCGTGATAGACATCTACCCCAGCCTTGGCCAAAGCGCAGGACTGATTCATACCTTTGCCACCCAGAAAGGTATTACGGGTGACGGTCGCCTCGGTTTCGCCGGGGAGGATAATGTGGTCAACCGTATATACATAATCCAGATTCATGGAACCCATATTCAACACTTTCATAGAAACACCTCGGTTTATTGACTGCTGTCTATTCACTTTTAGTATAACAAATTGCACTATATAAGTAAAGTGTTTTTAAAAACGCAATTCCGAAGCCGGCAAGATATTGCCCATTAAATGCAAAGATGATCTTCTACCGCAGCACAGGGCGTATACCATCAGACTATTAGATTGTGAACGCCCAATAAATTATCCCCCACACCACACTCGCTACCGTGCCGTATAAAATCACCGGCCCTGCGATGGCAAAGATTTTTGCGCCAACGCCGAGAATGAATCCCTCGGTTTTGAATTCAACCGCCGGCGACACCACTGAGTTTGCAAAGCCTGTTATCGGCACCAAGGTGCCTGCTCCGCCGTGCTTGGCGATCTTGGGGTATAGACCGGTTGCGGTTAAAATCGCCGAGAAGAACACAAGCGACACCGAAACGCAGGTGCCAACGTCCTCTTCGTTCACTCCGACAGCTTTAAAAAGCTCGAATATCCCCTGCCCGATAAGGCATATCGCACCGCCAATAACAAAAGCCTTTAAAGTGTTAAGCCACGTTTTCGAGTTTGGCGATGCCTTTTTGACCATCTGCGAATATTGCGTGTTTGATATCCTCATAAAACCACCCTTTCTTTCGGATAGTTTTTGCGTTCATTAGTGATTTATGCAAAAGTTTATAGATACAGACTCGCTTATCATCATCGCAAAAAAAAAACCTCGCTTAAAAAGCGAGGTTTTGTTTGTATAAGCTTATACCAACTGGATGATAGCCATCTCTGCAGCGTCACCGCGGCGAGGGCCAATCTTGATAACCTTGGTGTAGCCGCCCTTACGGTCAGCATACTTAGGTGCAATTTCATCAACGAGCTTCTTAGCAACGTCTTCCTTTGTGATGTAAGCAAAGATCTGACGCTTAGCATGGAGGTCGCCAACCTTGCCGAGAGTAATCATCTTCTCAGCCATAGCGGAAACTTCCTTAGCTCTTGTTACAGTGGTTTCAATCTTACCGTTTTCGAGCAGGAAAGTAACCATAGCTCTAAGCATAGCCTTTCTCTGGTCACTTGTTCTGCCTAACTTTCTTGTGCCTGGCATAGATATTCACTCCTTACTTTCGTTAATCCTCGCTAGAAGACATTTCGTAGCCCAAGGATCTTAACTTCTCCTTGACTTCGTCGAATGACTTCTTACCGAGATTTCTTACCTTCATCATTTCTTCCTCAGACTTTTCAATCAAGTCGTTGACAGTATTGATGCCTGCTCTCTTCAAGCAGTTAAACGATCTAACCGATAAGTCAAGTTCCTCAATGGTCATCTCAAGGACCTTTTCTTTGCTCTTAGTGTCCTTTTCAGCCAAGATTTCATCAACGCTGGTGTCATCAGACAAGTTGATGAAAAGGTTAAGATGCTCGTTGAGGAGTTTGGCTGCCATGGAAACAGCTTCCTTAGCGGAAATAACGCCGTCAGTCCATACCTCTAACGAGAGTTTGTCATAGTCGGTGATCTGTCCTACACGGGTGTTTTCAACGGTATAGTTAACCTTCAAAACAGGGGTGTAGATACTGTCTACGGCGATGATGCCGATGGGAGCATTCTGCATAAGGGACTTGTTCTTTTCAGCAGAAACATAGCCTCTGCCCTTGTCAAGAACGATCTCCATATACAGCTTTGCGTCGGTGTCAAGGGTTGCAATGTGCATATCGGGAACTAAGATCTCAACCTCGGAATCGGTCTTGATGTCGCCTGCGGTAACTTCGCATTCGCCGTCAGCTTCGATATAAACGGTCTTGGGGCCTTCGCAATAAAGCTTAGCTGTCAAGCCCTTAAGGTTTAAAACGATCTCCGATACGTCTTCCTTGACTCCCGGAATGGTGGATAATTCGTGGTGTACGCCGTCAATCTTGATAGATGTAACAGCAACACCGGGGAGAGATGAAAGCAATACACGTCTAAGACTGTTGCCAATGGTCGTGCCGTAGCCTCGCTCTAAGGGTTCCAAAACAAACTTGCCGTATGTTCCGTTGCTTTTAAGCTCGACTGTTTCTATATCCGGCTTTTCGATTTTTTCAAGCATTTTAGCCTCCATTTCTTTTGTGGTAACCCACAGTCTTTGATTAACACGTTTCAGTGCCGACTGTGGATTAGTTGCGCAAAGTAAAACTTCACGCCACCCTCCCGTTTATGTTCACCCTGATGTCTTGGCGAGTTGCCCCGCCAAAACTCAAGATATAACGAATGTCTAAATAACAACTTGTAATCTTTAAGAAAATTATTACTTAGAGTACAACTCAACGATCATCTGCTCTTCAACTTCATAGTCGAGGTCTTCCTTAGCGGGAAGTCTTACTACCTTAGCAGTGAGGTTTTCCTTGTCGAGTTCGAGCCAAGTGGGAACTACTCTGCCGTTAGTTGCTTCAATGATCTCCTGGAACTTAACGCTCTTCTTAGAGTTTTCTCTCAAGGAGATAACGTCGCCAACCTTAATTCTGTAGGAAGGGATGTCAACTCTAGAGCCGTTAACGTTGAAGTGACCGTGAGAAACGAGCTGTCTGGATTCACGTCTTGTCATAGAAAGTCCCATTCTGTAAGCAACGTTGTCAAGTCTGCATTCCAAAAGGGTCAAGAGGTTCTGACCTGCCTGGCCTTCCATCTTTTCAGCTCTTTCATAAATGTGATAGAACTGCTTTTCAAGAACACCGTAGATGAACTTGAGCTTCTGCTTTTCCTTGAGCTGTCTGCCGTATTCGGAAACTTTCTTTCTGGAATTAGCCTTAGGATCTCTCTTGGTTTCCTTTGCAACACCCATAACCATGGGGCTGATGCCTAATTCCTTACATCTCTTGAGTATAGGTTCTCTGTTGATAGCCATGTTAATAAATCCTCCGTTTTTAAAAAATATCAGTTAATCTTCCTGACGCCGAGTAAACTTTGGTAAACTCGGGTGTGTTAAGTTTCTTCCAAAACGTCTTTTCGTTTGCGAAAAACCAAAGGCTTTTCTATTTTTAATTGCTTGCAATTAAAATTATACGCGACGACGCTTGGGAGGACGGCAACCGTTGTGAGGAATGGGAGTAACGTCCTTGATGAGTCTTACTTCAAGTTCTTCAGACTGCAAAGCACGGATAGCTGCTTCTCTTCCCTGGCCGGGGCCCTTAACGTAAACTTCTACAACCTTAAGGCCGTGTTCCTTAGCTGCTCTTGCTGCAGTTTCTGCTGCGGACTGAGCTGCGAAAGGAGTGGACTTCTTGGAGCCGCGGAAACCGAGTTCGCCAGCGGATGCCCAAGAAATTGCGTTACCCTGCATATCAGTGATGGTAACGATGGTGTTGTTGAAAGTGGACTGGATATGAACCTGTCCCTGTTCGATGTTCTTTCTTTCTCTACGACGACGGATAACCGTCTTCTTAGCGTTCTTCTGAGCCATGTTCTATATCCCTCCTTACTTCTTCTTATTAGCGATAGTCTTTGCAGGTCCCTTACGAGTTCTTGCGTTGGTCTTGGTTCTCTGACCTCTTACGGGCAAGCCTCTGCGGTGACGAACACCACGGTAGCAACCTACTTCGATAAGTCTCTTAATGTTAAGCTGAACTTCTCTTCTCTTGTCACCTTCAACAATAAGGTTCTTATCGATATATTCACGCAACTTTGCTTCGTCTTCTTCAGAAAGGTCCTTAACTCTGATGTCAGGGTTAACGCCTGTTTCCTTGCAGATCAATGTTGCTGTGGGCTGACCAATGCCATAGATATAAGTGAGAGCAACTTCGATTCTCTTATCTCTGGGCAGGTCAATACTTGCTATACGAGCCATAAATTAGCTGCACCTCCATTAAGTGTTTTTATCCCTGACGCTGCTTGTGCTTGGGGTTTTCGCAAATGACCATGATCTTGCCCTTGCGCTTGATAACCTTACACTTTTCGCACATCGGTTTAACTGAAGGTCTTACTTTCATTGAAATACCTCCTTAAATACATGAAGCTTTCGCTTCGCCTGTTGGTTTGTGTTAAATGGATATCCTTACTTGGATCTCCAGGTGATTCTTCCCTTTGTTAAATCATAGGGTGACATCTCGACCGTTACCTTGTCGCCGGGAACGATGCGAATGTAGTTCATTCTAAGTTTTCCGGAAACGTGGGCGAGAATTTTGTGTCCGTTTGCAAGCTCAACCTGGAACATTGCGTTGGGCAAAGCTTCTAAAACGGTGCCTTCAAGTTCGATTACATCTTCTTTAGACATTAAATTTCCTCTTTCTTGCGAATGTCGGTCGAGCCGACTTCAGTTTGGGCCTTGGGTTTTAAGCTCAAAAAGAAGCTTTCTGAGTTTTTTGTCAGTCATATTCTCTGCCGTTATCGCCATGCCTGTCGGTGAAATGTGTTTTACATTCTTTTTCTTGGGCGAATCAAGCTTGTGCCATTTTCCGTCCGCAACCAGAATGAAGCGGTCCTCGACCGAAACTGCAACGTAATATCGGTCTTGATCTCGGCCTGCAAGCGACTTGACAACTGAGCCTTTGACTATATTCACAACCGTCCCTCCTATTCGGGCAAGGTGAGAATAGTCGCACCTTGGGACGTGATTGCAATTGTGTGTTCGAAATGAGCAGAGAGGGAGTGATCAACGGTTTTAACCGTCCAACCGTCGGGCAAGATCTTAATGCTTGCTCGTCCGGCATTTATCATCGGTTCAATGGCGATAACCATTCCCGGCATAAGTCTTGGGCCGTGCCCTGCTTTGCCGAAGTTAGGAACCTCAGGTTCTTCGTGGAGCTTTGCTCCAACGCCGTGACCGACAAATTCCTTAACTACCGAAAATCCTCTATCCTCATTATACTTCTGAATGGCTGCCGAAATATCGCCGATTCGCATACCCGGCTTTGCCATTTCGATCGCCAGCATCAAGCTTTCCTCGGTAGATGCCATCAAGCTCTTGGCGGTATCGGATATTTCACCGACCGCGAAGGTTTTGGCAGAGTCACCGTGATAGCCGTCGATATAGGCACCAACGTCAACCGATACGATATCACCCTCTTTTATAATTTCTTTAGAAGAAGGGATTCCGTGAATTACGGTGTCGTTGACCGAAATGCAGGCGCTTGCGGGAAACCCGCCATATCCCAAAAACGAGGGACGCGCGCCGTGAGACACGATGTAGTTCTTGATGATCTTATCAAGCTCCATAGTGCTCATTCCGGGGTGAATTGCTTTTTTAGCTGCCATCAATGCGCCGCCGGTGATCTTACCGGCCTTACGCATCTTCAGAAGCTCGTTTGATGTTTTGATTATTATCATGCTTAAGCCTCAACGGCCTCAAGAGTCAAGCGAGAAGTATCGCTTACTTCCTCCTGACCGATAACGGTGACAAGCTTGCCCTGTGCGGAGTAGAAGTCCTTTAAGGGAGCTGTCTTTTCGTGATAAACAGCAAGTCTGTCCAAAACGGTTGCAGGTTCGTCGTCCTTACGAATGACAACTTTGCCGCCGCAAACATTGCAAATTCCCTCAACCTTTGTAGGTTTAAACTCTACGTGGTAAGAGCTTCCGCAAGCTTCACAAACTCTTCTGCCCGAAAGACGCTGAGCAATCTTTTCATCGGGAACATAGATCTCGATAACCTTGTCGATGTTAACGCCCATTCTGTCCAAAGCTTCTGCCTGAGGAACAGTTCTGGGGAAACCGTCAAGAATAAAGCCATTTTTGCAGTCATCCTGAGCGATTCTGTCCTTTAAGATGCCGATAACGACTTCGTCGGGGACAAGTGCGCCAGATTCCATATAGCTCTTTGCTTCAAGTCCGCAGGGAGTCTCGTTCTTAACAGCCTCTCTTAAGATGTTGCCGGTTGAGATAGCGGGGATTCCCTTTGCGTTACAAATAACCTCTGCCTGAGTGCCCTTGCCGGCACCGGGAGCTCCTAATAAAATCAGGTTCATAAATGTACACTCCTTTTCAGGGTCCGGCTAAGCGTCAAAACGCTTGCCGAACAGTTGTCATGCTTCTTTGAATTTATTCAAGGAAGCCCTTGTGATGACGCATCATAAGCTGCGATTCGATCTGACGTACAGTATCAAGTGCAACGTTTACAACGATGAGTACCGAGGTACCGCCCAATGCGAGCGAACCAACACCGGTTGCTGCAGCAAAGATGTTAGGCAATACTGCAACTACACCAAGGAACAAAGCGCCAACCAAGATGAGCTTGGAAAGAACTCTGGTGATGTAATCAGAGGTGGGCTTGCCGGGACGAAGACCGGGGATACCGCCGTTGTTGTTACGCAAGTTGTTTGCGATCTCAACAGGGTTGTACTGGATAGATACGTAGAAGTAGCTGAACGCAATGATCAAAACGAAGTAAAGAATTACGTATACGGGATGAGTATATCCGAAGATATTGAAGAATGTGCCCCAGAAACCTGTTGTGGGCAAGTTGTTGCCATAGATGAACATTCCGATTGTCTGAGGTAAAGACATGAAGCTCATTGCAAAGATGATGGGCAAAACGCCTGCCATTGCAACCTTGATGGGCAAGTAGGTGCTCTGTCCGCCATATACCTTGCGGCCAACAACGCGCTTAGCATACTGGATCGGGATTCTTCTTTCAGCGTTATCCATGAAGATGATAAAGCCGATCATCACGATGAAGATGATGATTACGATGGGGATAAGGATGATATATCCGATGGAGCCTGTGTTTGCAAGCTCGATGAATGTTGCACCGAAAGACTCGGGCATATTAGCAACGATACCTGCGAACAAGAGGATGGATATACCGTTTCCGATTCCGTGCTTGTCGATCTTAGCACCAAGCCAGATAACGAGCATTGCACCTGCGGTGAAGCAAGCAACGATTACGAATGCGGAAACTACCATGCCAAGGCCGGAATTGTAAATTGTAGCGCCCTGGCCCTTAAGGGTTGCATAATATGCATATCCCTGGAATGCAGCGATCACAACAGTCGAGATCTTTGTAAGATTGTCGATCCATTTTCTGCCCTCTTCGCCTTCCTTAGACTTCTTTTCAAGCCACGGAATTGCGAATGTCAAGAGCTGAATGATGATCTGTGCATTGATGTAAGGCGAGATGGACAAGCACAAAAGTGTTGCCTTAGAGAAGGTACCACCCGACAATACGTTAAGATATGCAAAGATGTTGTTTCCGTCGCCAACGATGTCGAGCGCGGAAGCATCAATGAAAGGAACGGGGATATAGCCGCCCAATCTGTAAATTAAAACGATGAATAAAGTAAAGAGAAGCTTTTTTCTAATATCAGGATTCTTAATGGCGTTCTTTAATGTAGCAAACATTAGATCACCTGAGCCTCTCCGCCTGCCTTCTCAATCTTTTCCTTAGCGGAAGCAGAGAATGCAGCTGCCTTGACAGTAAGCTTCTTTGTGAGTTCACCGTTGCCCAAAACCTTAATTCCGTCTGCGGGATCCTTAACGATGCCTGCAGCCATAAGAAGTTCGGTGTCTACTACTGTACCATCAACAAACTTTTCAAGCGAAGAAACATTGATAGCAGTATAATTGGTTGCGAAGATATTGTTGAATCCTCTCTTGGGGATTCTTCTTGCGAGTCTGGTCTGGCCGCCTTCGAAGCCGGGCTTAACGCCGCCGCCCGAACGAGCATTCTGACCCTTGTGTCCTTTACCTGCGGTTTTGCCCCAACCCGAGCCGTGTCCTCTGCCGACTCTACGAGCTTCCTTGTTGGAACCCTCTACAGGTGCTAAATCGTGCAATTTCATTTATTCGCACCTCCTTGTCTTATGCTTCGGTAACTTTGATCAGGTGTACGATCTTGTTAATCTTACCTTTGGTGCAAGCGTTATCGGGCTGAACCGTAACGTCACCGATCTTGCGAAGACCAAGGGAGTGAGCAGTAGCGATCTGGTCCTTGAGTCTGCCGTTAAGGCTCTTAACGAGCTGAATCTTTACAGAAGCCATTACTTATCTCCTCCTTCTCCCAAGATTTCCTTAACAGTCTTGCCTCTCTTAGCTGCAACTTCTTCAGCAGACTTGAGAGCTGCAAGGCCTGCAAATGTAGCTCTTACAACATTGTAAGGATTGTTGGAACGAAGGCACTTCGTTCTGATATCCTTTACGCCGGCAGCTTCCAATACAACACGTACAGGACCACCAGCGATAGCACCGGTACCCTTTGCAGCAGGTCTCATTAAAACTCTGCCTGCGCCGTAAGCACCGACGATTTCGTGGGGAATTGTTGTTCCCTTAAGTGAAACTTTGATAAGGTTCTTCTTTGCGTCTTCGATAGCCTTTCTGATAGCATCCGGAACTTCGCCCGACTTGCCGATACCGAAGCCAACTGTGCCGTTTCCGTCACCTACTACAACGAGTGCGGCAAACTTCATGATACGGCCGCCCTTAACCGTCTTGGATACACGGTTAATCGCAACAACCTTTTCTGTAAGTTCCATGGATGTAGCATCAATTCTTGCCATTGTTTTATCCTCCTTTAGAACTTAAGTCCGCCTTCACGTGCGCCGTCAGCAAGTGCCTGAACACGACCGTGATATACATAACCGCCTCTGTCGAATACGACTTCTTCGATTCCCTTTTCTTTGCAAAGCTCAGCGATCATTACGCCAACCTTCTTTGCACCTTCGACGTTACCGCCGTTTCCGTCAAATCCTTCGGACATGCTGGATGCGGCACAGAGAGTAGTACCGGTAACATCGTCGATCACCTGTGCATAGATGTGCTTTGCAGAGCGGAATACGTTAAGGCGAGGGCACGATGCAGTGCCGCTAACCTTTGCACGAACTCTTGCATGTCTGCGAGCGCGTGCTGCTGCTCTGTCAACTAATTTTACCATAGTTGTTACACTCCTTTAATTACTTCTTGCCGCCCTTGCCGGCCTTACCTTCCTTGCGGATGATAACCTCGCCGTCATAACGGATGCCCTTGCCCTTATAGGGTTCGGGAGGACGGTGAGATCTGATCTCGCTGGCAAACTGACCGACCTGCTGCTTATCGATACCGCTTACTATTACCTGGTTAGGCTGGGGAACTGTGAGGGTGATTCCATCAACTTCAGATACGAATACCTGGTGAGAGAAACCGAGGTTAAGAACAACTTCCTTACCCTGCTTTGCAGCTCTGTAACCAACACCTTCAATAATAAGGGTCTTGGAATAACCGTTTGTAACGCCCTCTACCATGTTAGCAACGAGGGTTCTGGTCAAGCCGTGAAGTGCTTTGTTTTCGGGATTGTCATTAGGACGGCTTACATTGATAACAGCGCCCTCCTGAGCAATTGTCAAGTTCTCATTGAACTTCTTTGTAAGAGTTCCCTTAGGGCCCTTAACTGTTACAAGGTTGCCCTCAGCAACTGTAACTTCTACGCCTGCAGGAACGCTAATGGGTTTTAAACCTATTCTGGACATAATTAGCCTCCTTACCAGACGAATGCGAGAATTTCACCGCCGACGCCGAGTTCTCTTGCCTTCTTGTCGGTCACGATGCCCTTAGAAGTGGACACGATTGCAACGCCAAGACCTTTCATAACCTTAGGCATATCCTCACAGCTGGAATAGATTCTAAGACCGGGCTTAGAAACTCTTCTGATGCCGGAGATTACGGGTGTTCTGTTCTCGTCATATTTGAGAGTGATTCTTATAATACCCTGCTTGCCGTCTTCAACTACCTGATAGCTCTTAATGTAACCTTCATTAAGAAGAATCTCAGTGATAGCCTTTTTGACGTTAGAAGCAGGAACGTCTACTGTAGCATGCTTTGCCGAACTCGCGTTACGAATTCTGGTCAACAAGTCAGCTATTGTATCAGTAATCTGCATACCGTTTTGCCTCCTTTGCTGAAATTTTACCAGCTAGCCTTCTTGACTCCTGGGATCTGACCGTCGTGTGCTAATTCTCTGAAGCAGATACGGCATACGCCGAACTTTCTGAGATAAGCATGGGGTCTTCCGCAGATCTTACATCTGTTGTAAGCACGGGTGGAGTACTTAGGCTCTGCCTGCTGTTTTAAAACCATTGCTTTCTTAGCCATGTGTATTCCTCCTCATTACTTTGCGAAGGGAGCGCCGAGCAATGCGAGCAGCTCCTTAGCTTCTTCGTCAGTCTTTGCAGTGGTGATGAAGTTGATATCCATACCACGAACCTTGTCTACCTTGTCGAACTCGATTTCAGGGAAAATAAGCTGTTCCTTGATACCGGTCGAATAGTTGCCTCTGCCATCGAATGAATTGGGGTTGATGCCCTTGAAGTCACGAACACGGGGGAACGCAACGTTGAAGAGTCTATCAACGAATTCATACATCTTGTCAGCGCGCAAAGTAACCTTTACGCCGATGGGCATACCTTCACGGAGCTTGAAGTTAGCGACCGACTTCTTTGCCTTACAAACGATAGGCTTCTGGCCTGTGATTGCAGCGAGGTCGTTGCATACGGCATCAATAACCTTAGAGTTTTCCTTAGCTTCGCCGCAGCCAACGTTGATGACTACCTTGTCGAGCTTGGGGATCTGCATTACGTTCTTGTAGCCGAACTTCTTCATAAGTGCAGGAGCTACTTCGCTGACATACTGTTCTTTTAATCTAGCCATGTTTCTCCTCCTACTTAATTTCAGCACCGCAGTGCTTGCAAATTCTTACCTTGTTACCTTCATCGTCGATCTTGTGTGCAATTCTTGTACCCTTGTGGCACTTGGGGCACACGAGCTGAACCTTGGAAGCATACATAGCAGCCTCAGCCTTAACGATGCCGCCTGCTTCGCCCTGTCTGCGGGGCTTAACGTGCTTGGTTACAATGTTCAAGCCTTCAACGATTACTTTTCCTTCCTTAGGGGAAACAGCCAAAACCTTACCGGTCTTGCCATTGTCTCTTCCGCTAAGAACCAAAACGGTGTCGCCTGTTTTAACGTGAATCTTGTTATTCATAATAATCGACACCTCCGATTAAAGTACCTCGGGAGCCAAGGACATGATCTTTACGAAATCATTGTCTCTAAGTTCTCTGGCTACTGGGCCAAAGATACGGGTTCCTCTAGGTGTTTTGTCTTCTTTTATAATTACAGCTGCGTTTTCATCGAAACGGATGTAGGTTCCATCCTCACGACGAAGACCCTTAGCTGAACGAACGATTACTGCTTTTACAACGTCGCCCTTCTTAACTACGCCGCCGGGAGCTGCCTTCTTAACGGAAGCTACAACTACGTCGCCGATGTTAGCATAGCGTCTGCGTGTACCGCCCAAAACTCTGATGCACTGGAGCTCCTTAGCACCGGTGTTGTCAGCAGCCTTGAGTCTTGTCTGCATTTGTATCACAGCAAGTTCCTCCTTTCAGTTTTTAAGAAATCTGAGTACCGTCTAACGGTCTCACCCTACTTTTTAATTACTTAGCCACTTCAATGACTCTTACTAAACGCCATCTCTTATCCTTGGACAAAGGACGGGTTTCCATGATCTCAACTCTGTCGCCGATATTGCAAACATTGTTTTCATCATGAGCCTTGAACTTGACTGTTCTCTTGATGATCTTGTTGTAGAGAGGGTGCTTAACGTTGTCTTCGATTGCAACTACAATGGTCTTGTCCATCTTGTTGGAAACTACCTTGCCCACTCTTGTCTTTCTAAGATTTCTTTCGCTCACAGTAAATCCTCCTTCTTATATTACTTGGACTCTTGCGCACGAATGAAGGTCTTGATTCGAGCAATATCCTTCTTAACAGCCTTGATTCTCATGGGGTTGTCAAGCTGGTTTACAGCATGCTGAAAACGAAGGTTAAAAAGCTCTTTCTTAAGGTCAACAAGCTTGTTGTTCAACTCAACAAGAGTCATCTCTTTGATTTCACTTGCTTTCATTATTGCTCACCACCCGTTTCTTCTTTAACTACGAACTTGCACTTGATAGGAAGCTTGTGCATAGCCAAACGCATAGCTTCACGTGCAATTTCTTCACTTACGCCTGCGATCTCGAACATTACGCGACCGGGCTTAACTACTGCTACCCAATACTCGGGAGTACCTTTACCGGAACCCATACGAGTACCCAAAGCCTTGGTTGTTACGGGCTTGTCAGGGAAGATCTTGATCCAAACCTGACCGCCACGCTTGATGTAACGTGTCATTGCGATACGGGCTGCTTCAATCTGGTTGGAGGTGATCCAAGCGGGCTGAAGTGCCTGCAAACCGTACTGACCGTCAGTAACCTTGTTACCTCTGGTAGCCTTGCCGGTCATACGACCGCGCTGCTGCTTACGATATTTAACTCTCTTTGGAAGTAACATTACTTGTTGCCTCCTTCTTTTCTTTCTGTACGAGGACGTCTGTCGTTGTTTCTAGGACGTCTGTCGTTGTTGTTGCGGCGCTTTCTTTCGGGTCTTTCCTGCTGAGCAGTAGCTTCACCCTTCAAAACTTCGCCCTTGTAGATCCAAACCTTAACACCGATTCTACCATAAGTGGTTGCTGCTTCAGCAGTACCGTAGTCGATGTCAGCTCTGATGGTCTGCAACGGAATTGTGCCTTCGTGATAGGTTTCGCTTCTTGCGATTTCAGCACCTGCCAAACGGCCGGAAGCCTTGATCTTGATACCCTTAGCACCGAGCTTCATAGCTCTTCCGATAGCGCCCTTCATTGCTCTTCTGAATGCAACTCTGTTTTCGAGGTCAAGAGCGATCTTTTCAGCTACCAAAGTAGCTTCAAGGTCAGGAGACTTAACTTCGAAGATGTTAAGTGCAACAGTCTTGCCGATCATCTTTTCGATGTCGAGTCTGAGCTTTTCGATAGCTTCACCGCCTCTGCCGATTACGAGACCGGGCTTAGCGCAGTGAATGTGGATTTTAACCTTGTCTGCAAATCTTTCGATTTCGATCTTGGGAACACCTGCAGCGTACAAGTTCTTCTTGATGTAATTACGAATGTTGTAATCCTCAACAAGGGTATCGCCGAAAGTGCTCTTGTCTGCAAACCAGCGGGAATCCCAATTCTTAATTACTCCGACACGTAAGCCGTGCGGATTTACTTTCTGTCCCATAGTTTACCTCCTTCGACTTATTCCTTTTCCTTGAGAACAACAGTGATGTGAGATGTTCTCTTGAGAATTCTAAATGCTCTGCCCTGAGCTCTGGGCATGATTCTCTTCATAATCGGTCCCGGGCAAACGTAGCATTCTGCAACATAGAGATTTTTCTTATCCATGCCGAAGTTGTTTTCTGCGTTTGCTGCAGCCGAATTGAGGAGCTTTTCAATATACTCGCAAGCAGCCTTAGGTGTGTGCTTAACATAAGCCAAAGCTGTTTCGAGGTCCTTACCTCTGATAAGGTTCAAAACGATTTCAACCTTACGAGGTGCAATACGTGCAGTTCTGAGTATTGCTCTACCTTCCATTTAAATATCCTCCTTCCGGCTTACTTACCGTTGTTAGATGTCTTGGAGCCTGCATGGCCCTTGAAGGTTCTGGTGGGAGCAAACTCTCCGAGCTTGTGACCAACCATATCCTCTGTGACATAAACCGGTACGTGCTTGCGTCCGTCGTGGACGGCAAATGTATGACCAACGAAATCAGGGAAGATTACAGAAGCGCGGCTCCAGGTCTTGACAGCCTTCTTTTCTCCTGCTTCGTTCATAGCGATGACTTTCTTGTAAAGAGATTCCTGAACATAAGGTCCCTTTTTAATACTTCTACCCATTATTCATCTGCCTCCTTTCGACATTACTTAGCGTTGCGACGCTTTACGATAAACTTATCGGAGCGATGATGCTTTGCTCTGGTCTTGTAACCCATTGTAGGCTTGCCCCAAGGAGTTACAGGAGAAGGACGGCCGACAGGGGACTTACCTTCACCACCACCGTGAGGGTGGTCAACAGGGTTCATTACGGAACCGCGAACAGTAGGTCTCCAGCCCATGTGGCGCTTACGTCCAGCCTTACCGATGTGCACGTTTTCGTGGTCGATGTTACCAACCTGACCGATTGTTGCCATGCAGTTAGAGGGGATGTATCTCATTTCGCCGGAAGGAAGTCTTACCAAAACGTAATCATTCTCACGACCCATGAGCTGTGCCATGTTGCCAGCACTTCTTACGAGCTGAGCGCCCTTGCCGGGATAAAGCTCGATATTGTGAATGAATGTACCAACAGGGATGTTGATCAAAGGAAGTGCGTTGCCGGGCTTGATGTCGGCATTTGCACCTGCGCTGATAACGTCGCCGACCTTAAGGCCGTTAGGTGCGATGATGTAGCGCTTTTCACCGTCTTCGTACTGTACAAGAGCGATGTGAGCAGAACGGTTAGGATCGTACTCTAAGGTGAGAACGGTTGCGTTCATGTCAAGCTTGTTTCTCTTGAAGTCGATTACACGGTATTTTCTTCTTTCGCCGCCGCCGTGATGACGAACGGTGATTCTGCCATAGCTGTTTCTACCGGAGGTCTTCTTAAGGGGTTCAAGAAGGCTTCTTTCCGGAGCGACCTTGGACAAATTGCTGTAGTCAGTAACTGTCATACCTCTACGGCCGTTTGTGGTCGGCTTATAGCTCTTTATAGCCATGTGTGTTTCACTCCTTGTTTTGTTTTAGCGGGAGTTTAATCTCCCATACGTTTGACTTACTATTATATATAGTAGTCGTGGTTCTCTTTGCCGGAATGTGCGGAGCGTTATCCGCAGGCATCCTTATCAGATCATGCCATCGAAGAATGCGATGGTCTTGGAGCCCTCAGCAAGAGTTACGATTGCCTTTTTCCAGTCAGAAGTCTTACCTTCGTACTTGCCCATTCTGCGGGACTTGCCGCGAACGTGCATTGTGTTGACCTTTGCTACCTTAACGCCGAAGATCTCTTCAACAGCGTCCTTAACTTCGATCTTGTTAGCGGTCTTAGCAACCATAAAAGTGTATTTGCCCGAGCGAAGATCTTCCATAGAAGCTTCGGTGATGATGGGCTTGATGATAATATCTTGAGCAGTCTTTACCATTAGCAATAAACCTCCTCAATCTTAGCAACGGCATCGCTAACAACGATGAACTTGTCATAGTTGAGGATGTCGTAAACATTCAAGGTGTTAACCAAAGCGGTCTTAACGCCGGGAATGTTTCTTGCGCTCTTAATAACTGTCTCGTTAACTTCGGGCATTACGATGAGTGCCTTGCCTTCAACGTTAAGTGCCTTGAGCATTTCGCAAACGCTCTTGGTCTTGATAGCTTCAAACTCGATGGAGTTGAGAACCAAAACGTTGTTGTCAGCGAGCTTGGAAGAAAGTGCAGACTTCATTGCAAGTCTTCTAACCTTCTTGTTGAGTGAATATCTGTAGTCGCGGGGCTTAGGACCGAGAGCTACGCCACCATGTGTCCACTGAGGAGATCTGGTGGAACCCTGTCTTGCATGGCCTGTGCCCTTCTGTCTCCAGGGCTTTCTGCCGCCGCCGGAAACTTCAGTTCTTGTAAGAGTGGACTGTGTGCCCTGTCTCTGATTTGCGAGGTAGTTAACTACCATTGCGTGCATAACGGAAACGTTGGGTTCGATGCCCCAAATTGCATCGTTAAGCTCAGTGTCGGCAACTACATTGCCTTTAATATCATAAACGGAAATCTTTGACATTGTACTTCCTCCTTCCACTAAGCCTTCTTAACGCTGTTTACAACGGTAACGATACCGTGCTTAGGACCGGGAATAGCGCCCTTAACTGCGATAAGATTATTTTCTGCGTCAACCTTGACAACTGTAAGGTTCTGAACTGTGACCTTTTCAGCACCCAAGTGACCGGGCATTCCCTTGCCCTTGTAGATTCTTGAAGGCGAAGAACATGCGCCCATAGAACCTGCATGGCGGTGAACAGGACCCGAACCGTGGGTTTCCTTGATTCTGGAGTTGTTCCAGCGCTTGATAGTGCCGGCAAATCCTTTACCCTTGCTGATACCGCTAACGTCTACGTACTCGCCTTCAGCAAAAACGTCTGCCTTAACGATGTCGCCAACATTGAGAGCGGAAATGTCATCAAGTCTGAATTCCTTAAGAGTTTTCTTCAAGGCAACGTCTGCCTTCTTGAAATGACCTGTAAGAGGCTTCTTTAAGCTCTTAGCGGTAGCGTCACCAAAACCGAGCTGAACAGCTTCATAGCCGTCGTTTTCAGCGGTCTTCTTCTGAACTACTACGCAAGGACCTGCCTCGATAACCGATACCGGAATTACCTTGCCGGTTTCGTCGAAGATCTGGGTCATACCGATCTTCTTGCCGATGATACCTTTCTTCATTATGTTTCCTCCTAATTGGTTATTGGTTGGAACCAGTCCAACGTGACCTGTCGTGTGACTTATTTCGCTGAGAAATCACCAGGTGATTTCTTTAGGAAATTACTTGATTTCCATTACGATGTCAACACCAGCAGGAAGTTCAAGATTCTGCAAAGCTGCGGTAGTGTCGTTTGTGGGATGCAAAACATCAACGAGTCTCTTGTGAGTTCTAAGTTCGAACTGCTCGCGGCTGTCCTTATACTTATGAACTGCACGAAGGATTGTTACGATCTCTCTGTCAGTAGGGAGCGGGATAGGTCCGGAAACCTTTGCGCCGCTTCTCTTAGCTGCTTCAACGATCTTAGCTGCTGCTGCATCAACATTCGAGTGCTCATAGCCCTTGATCTTGATTCTGATTTTTTCATTGACTGCCATTTGAACGCCTCCTTAAAATTTTGGTTGATTTTTAGGGGCTAAGTTCGATGTTTTCGAACTCTTTCTGTCTTTTTAACACGCTTCCGTGTGTTTCGCGCTTCGTCGTATAAAAAAACCGAAAAACAACAGTTTTTCGGCTCGACGCAGTACGACACAGCAGTTTTTATGCACTCTTCGCCACAGAATTTCACATCTGTCCGCAAGATGCTAAAAGCACATACCGTGTTCATTCTTACAGTCGCCCGGTTTAAAATCGGACATACTCGGCCGAAATTACCTGACATACCGTCAGCAACCTTCAGCTTCATCGCATATCTTTTGCAGTCACGCAAGGGTTATGATACCATATAAACAGGCCGATTGCAAGCATTTGTGCATATTTTATTTTATTTTTTAGTGTAGAAATTCAGAGAAATTTTCACTTGGTTTTTGTGCAATTTGCACACAAGGATTTTATGCCATATTGCCGTCTTCAACAGTTGGTATGTTCACCAAGTTTGGAACACTATCCACAGCGTTGCGCTCGGTTATATAGATCGAATAAGAATAAGTCTTTTTTGTGCCGTCAGAGAGTGTAACGTCGGTGATCTCCTTTAAATAAAGAAGATTCCCCTCGCCATCAAAGTAATATTTCACTGTAAAACCGGTCATATCGCCAACGGTTTCAGTCTCGCCAAGCTTGGTTATATCATAAACATGGCAAATTTCGGTTGCAGCTTCGTTTGATGCGACGTAAGAAAGCTCGTTATTTACAGCGCTCTTATAAAATAGTATAAGCCCCTCGCCTGCATAAGGATAAGGAACGTCACGGGTATAGGCCGCAAAATCCTCATCGCCGGTCTGCAAAAAGCTGAACGCACCGTTTTCCTCGGTAAACTGCTCATAACCGTTGTTATACTGTGCGATATAGACGCCCTCTCCCCTTCCGACGTAGGAATAGGTCATCATGTCCTTTTCGTCATATTCGAAAATAAAGATCTGCTCAGACTCGCCGGTCTCATCGTTGATAACGTCCACTCTTGCAGAGTTAAGCGATACGTAATCCTCACGCGCAGCAAGGATAAGCTCTTCGCCCGCAACAGGTGTCATGCTGCAGCCCGCAAAGAGGGTGAGCGTTAAACCAAGTACTATTATAATAAGGAATGATTTTGTGATCTTCATTTTGTTTGCCTTTCTTTTTTGAGGAGAATGAAAACGCCCCTCGATACAAAGGGGCGAGATATGTAAAATTATTTGCCTCTTCTTCCGCGCTTTTTAACGTCCATAGTGCGCTTAAGGTCGGACATTCTGTCCTCGCTCGATGCTTTGAACTTGGAAAGCATATCCTCGAAATTAGCATCGGTAACGGTGGACTTAGGCTCGTAAGCATATTCTGCGTTTTCAAGAGCCGAGATGTCAACGGTTTCCTTCTTCACCGGCTTTTTGGGCGCAGGTCTTCTGTATGCAGGAGCTGAATCCTTATCCTTGTCGGGCACACGCTCGCCTCTGTCCTGCTTGGGCTTAAAATCGCCTTTTTTCTGATAATCGCCGTTTTTTGCCGGTCTTTCGGGCGCGGGAAGAGCCTTCTTTATAGAAAGGCTGATCTTGCCATCGTCAGCGATAGTCAATACTTTGACCTTAACCGTCTGTCCGACTGTCAAAACGTCCTTGATATCGTTGACAAAGGTGTTCGAAACCTCTGAAATATGGACCATTCCGCTTTTTCCGCCGCCGATATCAACAAATGCGCCGAATTTCAATATACCTGTTACTTTTCCTTCTAAGATGCTTCCAACTTCGAGTTGCATATTAATTTGTAAATCCTCTTTCCCTATCTTTTGTGTTATTTACCCGACGGCTTGGCATAGAATCTTGTTTCTCTGGGATAAGCATATCCCAAACGTTCAACTGCGACAGTGAGCATATATTCACGCTCGTCAGTCGAATTTAAGATTCTTAAATATTCGTCGTTTTCCTGTCTGGTTTCAATAATCTCCTGCTGCAGGCGTGCAATAGTTGCCTTTTGCTCGGCAATGTCAGCCTGAGTTGAAATTATTGTACTGACGGCATATACCATTACAAGGGTAAAAACGGCAAGCTTAAACAGGTCTGCAAAATGCGAACGCTTTTTTCTTTCGGTTTTTGCCATTTTTACGCCTCCTTGCTAAAGATAATAACACACAGTGTATTATACAACAAAACACAAGTTTCGCGCAAGGCTTAATTTATGAATTTTCTTCCCTTGGTTTAAAAAACGGCAGTCCGCACAAAAGCGACACAAATCTTTTGCATATTTTCACCACTGTTGACATGCTTACAGCAAAAATCTCTTTTATAACTCTGCCCGGAATAAGGATATACACAAAAAAGCCGAGCGACATCCCGAACAAAACAAAGCCTCTTAATATGCCGTCGCAAAGCTCGGTGCAATAGCTGTAAAAGGATACGCCGAAGAGGAAAACAAACAGCGCATCCTCGATAAACACGGCAGAATCGTGATGCTTTATAGTTTGGCGAAACGCGCGAAGAATATCAAATATGCTTCCTAAAACTGCGCCCAGAATTATGCTAAGCCCAAAAAGCCGAAGCTCAGTTGCCGTTCCGAAAAACTCTCGCAGAGGGGTAACGTCGTTCATCTTGTTATCTTCCCCCAAACGCCAAGCTTGCGCTTGCGATCTCTGTCGCCGTATACGATGGATCTGATATCGCCCTCGACCGTGAGAGCACCTGTTTCAACGTTTATTTCTCCAACTTTAAGCCCTTTGCCGCGAATGACCAGCTCGCCAAGCTCGGTATATACCGAAACGCAGTCGCTGTCAAAGCTTTCGGCATCGGTAACACCTGAAACTGAAAGCTTCCGCCTTGATTCTAAAATAAGATTGTGAACGCTTTGCCATTGCTCGCCCATGAAAACGCCTCCTTTTTATATAAAGGTATGCGTATTTTCGAAAGAAAATGCCGCACAGGGAGCCGGCGCCCACGCCTCGCTTCGCTCGGCACTCGGCGCCGGTTAGGGGGCGAAGCCCCCACCGTTGCCCTGCGGGCAACGGTGCCCCGACCGCGAATGCGGCCGGGGTGGATGCGCGCCTGCGGCGCGCATCGGGCTTCGCCCCGAAAAGCGCAAGCGACAGCGAGCGCCTGGGCGCGGCGTGGCGCCCCGAAGGGGCGTAAGTGCCGCGCATAATGTCGCCCGAAGGGCGACACCTTTAAATCAAGGCGCAAAAAGATCCGCCCCTTTTGGGAGCGGATCAAAATCAATTGCCGTTATTATGATGCAAGCGAAGAATCAGCAACCATAGTATTAAGTTCTTCAAGATAATACTCGATTGTTTCGGCATACTGTTCTTTAAGCTGTGCCCATGTCTGAGCGTTGTTGCCTGTTGTACCATTAACAAGATTGTTAACAGCAGAGTTCAAGCTAGCAGGACAACCGGATGAGAAGTTTACAACAGGGCTAGCCTTAGCAATCTGCTGGCAGAGATCGTTCATTTCAAGCATTTCATCTGTCCAAAGATAGATTTCCTTGAGCTGCTTGATATCGATATCGATAACTGTGGGATCCAAAATCTTGAATCTTTCACACATTGAAAGAAGAACTACGCCTTCGGGGTTTTCAGCGCCGGAAACGATGTGATAGCCCACAGGCTGACCGCCGAGGTAATATTTTCCATCGCCGTTAGGATTTCTCGGAATAGGAACAAACATCAATTCGCCTGCACTGATATCGCCCCAAATATTGGACATATCATCAACAGGACCGGTGAATGCCCACTTCTCTCTAAGCCAGAACAAGCAAAGACCTTCCTTCATTCCTGCACCGTCAATTTCTGTGCCTCTCATAACAGTGGGGCATCTAGCGTCATTCTTGTTGAGGTCATAAATAACCGTCTGAACTGATTCCAAAGCGGGATCGTCGATATTAGAAACAAATTTGCCTTCTTCATCGATAGCGATTAGAGTAACGCCGGTAGAGTTAACGAGTGCCGACTGCCAAGCCCAACCGTCCAAAGCATATCTGTCTTCGTCGGGATCACTAAAGTCAAGGCACATTTCATAGAATACATCCCAAGTCCATTCATCGTTAGCAAAAAGCTCTGCAGGATCGTCAAAGCCCCATTCTTCCATTACTCTTCTGTTATAAGCGCAAACGTCGGTAGCCTTAACGTCGGTACAGATGATCCATCTTTCACCGTTCATAGAGAAGTATCTGTCAACGAATTCCTTGTTACCTGCCCAAAGCGGATCGTCATAATCAATATATTCAGTAATCGGTACAAAAACGCTCTTGATGCACTTTTCAGGGAAGGTAGAAACAGAAGCTGTTGTAAAGTCAGGTGACGAGCCTGACAAAATAAGGTTTGCAAGGTCATCAAATCTCGAGCCGTAGGTGGTTTCAACCCATTCTACTTCGCAACCGTATTTGTTGGCAAATGTCCAATAACCGGTGTTAATAATTTCGTCTTCATCATAGTTATGGAAGCCGTCAACCCAGTGATGATACTTTACGGTCGTTCCTGATGCGAGTGTTGTTTCAGCATCGGGCAATGTGATACCTGCTGCTGCAAGGATAGCTTCTGCGTCTTCGGTGGAAAGTGTAAGCTCAATGATCTCACGCTTGTCGCCGCCGCATCCGACCAAAGCAAACACCATCAACAATGCCATTGCCAAAGCGATAATTTTCTTTGTCATTGTTATTTCCTTTCCGGAGCGACCCCGTCGCCCCCTATCTGTGTTCTCACACATTATATTTTTAACAGTAATATTTTATCATATAGTCATTTGAATCCTCAATATGCGTTTTAATCAAAAAATCTTCGCTTTTTTATGCATTATGTTGTGGTTTTTCTTGAAATTCTAGTTTCGCAAGCTTTCGCGCAACTTTTGATTCTTCCCAAATTCGCCGTAAAGCAACAAAAAAATGCGCCCCGTTTTGCGGAGCGCATTTAAATCAATTATTGATTGCTGGGATCATTCATAAATTCTTCGATATCAAGGTTAAGCTCGTTAACGTAATATTCCAAAGCCTCAACATTTTCTTCCTTAAGCTGTGCCCAGCTGGAAGGATCGTTGTATCTGGTTTCATCATAGAACTTAGAGTAATAGCTGTTTACTCTGTCGCCATAGTTATAGTCGAAGATAACGCTATCGCTAAGGTTTACAAGGTCATAGCAGGTATCCCACATCTCAAGCATGTCGGGTGTCCAGCAATAGATCTCTTCAAGGTTTCTTCTATCGATGGAAACAACTGTCGGGTCCAAGATCTTGAGTCTTTCACAAGATGCCAAGAGAGCTGCGCCTGCGTGGTTTTCGCCGCCCTTAACAAGAGCATAACCGTTGGGCGAGCAGTTGAGGTAATATTTGCCGTCGCCATTGGGGTCTCTGGGCAAAGGAACGAACATCAATTCGCCTGCCTCGATATCACCCCAAATATTGGACATTTCGTCAACGGGACCGGTAAATACATAAGCACCTCTGATATGGAAGAGGCAAAGACCTTCCTTGATGCCACCGCCTTCAACACCGTTTCTAAGTGTGAAGCCGTTCTGATACCAAGGATAGAAGCTGTCGTTCTTGCAAAGGTCATACAAAAGACCTGCAGCTCTTTCAAGTCTGGGATCGTCAACGTTGCACACAAACTTGTCAACTTCTGTATCATAATAGATAAGCAAAGCGCCCGAGGAGTCCATAAGACCTTCGGTATAGCTCCAGCCGTCAACAGCATATCTGTCTTCATCAGCATCGTTGAACTCTAAGCACATATCATAGAATACGTCCCATGTCCATTCGTCGTTGAAATAAAGCTCTGCGGGATCGTCGAATCCCCATTCGTCCATAACACGTCTGTTATAAGAGCAAACGTTGCCGAACGAGATATCTGTGCACAAAGAATATACGTTGTCACCTATTTTGCAATAATTGTATACAAATTCCTTAACGCCCGACCACAACGGATCGTCATAGTCGATATAGTCGTTAACGGGAGCAAAGAAGCCCTTAAGAGTGTTTCCGGGATATACACCTGCACCTGAACCGGTGAAGTCGGGAGATGTACCTGCCAAAATAAGATTTGCAAGGTCGTCGTTATAAGTATTATAAGTTGTTTCTATCCACTGAACATCACAGCCATACTTTTCCTGGAAAGTCCAGAAGCCGGTGTTGATAACTTCGTCTTCAGCATAATTGTGGAACGGATCATCCCACGCATACCACTTAACAACAGAGTTTGCCGCTGCTGTTTCAGAAGCATCAGGAAGTGTGATACCTGCTGCAGCAAGAATTGCTTCAGAGTCTTCGGTGGAAAGGGTAAGCTTAACGATCTCACGCTTATTGCTGCTGCCACAGCCAACAAGAGCGAATACCATTACCAGCACCATAACCAAGGCGATAATTTTCTTCGTCATTGAATTCATTCCTTTCTTAAGCATCTGCATATATCATCAAATGCTATATCATGATTAATATTTTATCATGTTTATATTTAAGCTTCAATGGAGGTTTTGGCAAAACCGATGGCATTTTGTGCATGATGATGAATTTTCGACAGTTTTTATGCTTTATCAAAGCCATTAAAAAATGCGCCCTGTTTTGCGGAGCGCATTTAAATCAATTATTGATTGCTGGGATCATTCATAAATTCTTCGATATCAAGGTTAAGTTCTGCTACGTAATATTCCAAAGCTTCCTGATTTGCTTCCTTAAGCTGTGCCCAAGTAGAAGCGTCCGATCCGTGAGCATTGTCATAGAAGTTAGAAACGTAACCGTTGATTCTGTCACCGAAGTTATAAGAGAAGATTACACCGTCGGAATTGTTTGCGATCTCATAGCAAGTATCCCACATTTCAAGCATTTCGGGTGTCCAAAGATAAGTCTCTTCAAGCTGACGGCGGTCGATAGAGATAACTGTAGGATCCAAGATCTTGAAGCGGTCACACATTGCCAAGAGAGCTGCGCCTGCGTGGTTTGAACCGCCCTTAACAAGAGCATAACCGTTGGGTGCGCAGTTGAGGTAATACTTGCCGTCGCCATTGGGATCACGAGGCACGGGGCAGAACATCAATTCGCCTGCTTCGATATCGCCCCAGACGTTGGACATATCTTCAACAGGGCCGGTGAATACGTAAGTACCTCTGATATGGAAGAGACAAAGGCCTTCCTTCATACCGCCGCCTTCAATGCCGTTTCTAAGCGACCAGCCATTGTTCCACCAAGGGTATACGCACTGATTCTTTGCAATGTCGTAAAGAAGGGATGCTGCTCTTTCAAGTCTGGGATCGTCAACGTTGGTTTCAAACAACGATGTTTCGGTGTTGTAGTAAACGATCTCTGCACCTGAGGAATCGAAGATACCGCTTGTGAAAGACCAACCGTCAAGAGCGTATCTGTCTTCGTCGGGATCAGAAAATTCTACGCACATATCATAGAAAATGTCCCAAGTCCACTCGTCGTTATAATAAAGCTGTGCAGGATCGTCAAATCCCCATTCATCCATAACTCGTCTGTTATAAGCAAGCACCTGTCCAAAGGAAATGTCGGTGCACATTACATATACGTTATCGCCGATAGCGCAATAGTTACGTACGAAATCCTTAACGCCTGCCCACAACGGATCGTCATAGTCGATATAGTCGTTAACGGGAGCGAAGAAGCCCTGAAGAGTAAGACCGGGATATACGCCTTCTCCGGACTGAGTGAAGTCAGGCGAGTTGCCGGACAAAATAAGGTTTGCCAAATCGTCGCTGTAAGTACCGTATGTAGTTTCGACCCATTCAACGTCACTACCATACTTGTTCTGGAAGGTCCAGAAACCGGTGTTTATGACTTCGTCTTCAGAATAGTTGTGGAAGCCGTCATACCAAGAGAACCATTTAACTATCGTGTTTGCCGCTGCTGTTTCAGAAGCATCAGGAAGCGTGATACCTGCTGCTGCAAGGATAGCTTCAGAGTCTTCGGTGGAAAGGGTGAGCTGAACGATCTCACGCTTATTGCCGCCACAGCCAACAAGGGCGAATACCATTATCAGCACCATAACCAAAGCAATAATTTTCTTTGTCATTGAATTCATTCCTTTCTTAAGCACTTGCGCAAAAGCAAACGCTATATCACACTTAATATTTTATCATATTTATTTAGCGCATTCAATATGCGATTTAGTCAAAAACGCTCGCGTTTCATGTAACACAATGCCCAATCGCAATTTTCTGCACAAAAAATCAACTCCCAAGTAGATCCTTGAGAGTTGATAATGTTTTAGAAATTTTCTTTACTGTACAGGCTCAAGAGTTGCAATGTATTCTGCAACGTCAGTGTTAAGCTCGTCAACATAGTAAATGATCGCTTCTTCGTTAGCTTCCTTGATCTGTGCCCAAGTCTTAGCCTCTGCCGATCTACCGATGTTCATGGTCTTTTCGATAGCAAGGTCAAAGAGTCTCTCGCCAACGCCGTGACCGAAGGTCAAAATAGTGTAAGGAGTTTCAGAAAGCTCCATGCAGTGATCGTACATATCAAGCATTTCATCATTCCACATATACTTTTCGATAAGCTGCTTCTTGTCGATAGAGATAACAGTGGGGTCCATGATCTTGAAACGTTCACAAGCTGCGAACAATGCAACAGCTTCAGGGTTAGATGCACCGGTTACGATAAGGAAACCGTGGATTCTGGTGCCTATGTAATAGTTGCCATCGCCGTTGGGATCACGAGGAACAGGGCAGAACATGATTTCGCCTGCTTCGATGTCGCCCCAAACTGCGTTAACCTCTTCAACAGGGTTGGTGAAGCCCCAAGTAGGAACGATGTAGAACAAGCAAAGGCCTTCCTTGATGCCGCCGCCTTCAATGTCGTTTCTGGGTGTCCAGCTGTTGTTCCAAACAGGGTATACACAGTCATTCTTCTTAAGGTTATAAATAAGTTCTGCTGCTCTTTCAAGACCGGGGTTGTCAAGGTCAGCTTCGTAAAGACCGGTATCGGGGTTGTAGATAACGGTTGTAGTTCCGCTGGTTTCCATGATGTTAGTGTCCCAATACCAACCGTCGAGAGCATATCTGTCTTCGTCAGGATCGCTAAAGTCTACGCACATATCATAGAATTCGTCCCAAGTCCACTCGTTATTGTAATAGAGCTCTGCAGGATCGTCGAATCCCCATTCATCCATAACGCGTCTGTTATAAGCACAAATGTCATCGAACTGGGTTTCACAGCAGATTACATATCTGTTGCCTGCAAGGCTTAAATATGTATCAACGAAGCCCTTTGTTCCCTGCCAAAGCGGATCGTCATAGTCAACATAGTCGTTAACAGGCTGGAACACGCCCTTGATAGCATAGGTGGGGAAATAGTCGATATCGTCTGCGGGGAAGAAGTCGGGAGAGTTGCCGGACAAAACAAGGTTTGCAAGGCCGTCATATCTCTGGGCCCATGTGCATTCGAGCCACTCGATATCACAACCATACTTTTCTGTGAAGGTGAAGAAACCGGTGTTTACGATTTCAGTTTCAGAATAGTTATGGAAGGGATCGTGCCAAGAATACCACTTAATAACGGTGTTAGCACCTGCAGCCTCGGAAGCATCAGGAAGAGTGATACCTGCTGCTGCCAAGATTGCTTCAGCATCTTCAGTGGAAAGAGTAACTTCAACGATCTGACGCTTGTTGCCGCCACAGCCGACAAGAGCCAAGATCATTAAGAGAACCATTGCCAAAGCGATTATTTTCTTTGTCATCAAATCATTCCTTTCTTAAGCACTTGCACAAAAGCAAATGCTATATCACAATTAACATTTTATCACATCCTTTAAGAATGCACAATATGCGTATCGGGCAAAAAAGCTTACATTTCCTGCTACGCTATGCCTATTTTGGGATGAATTGATAGCTTGTGCACAAAAAATCAACCCCCAAGGAAATCCTTGAGAGTTGATAAACATTCTATAAATTATTACTTTGCAGCTCCGGTCTGTGCAATGTATTCAGCAACGTCAGTATTAAGCTCGTCAACATAGAATTCAATAACATCGGAATACTGTTCCTTAACCTGAGCCCATGTTTGCGCAGTTGCTACGCGGCCCAAGCGCTTGCATCTGCCTGCTGTGTTATCGAGGTTTTCTCCCAAACCGTCATTATACTCGGTCAAGACAAATTCGGTGTTTGCAGCATCATGGCAAGTGTCATACATATCAAGCATTTCAGGAGTCCACATGTATATTTCCATAAGCTGTTTCTTGTCGATGGAAATAACAGTGGGGTCTAAGATCTTAAATCTGTCGCAAGATGCCAAAAGTGCAACGCCTTTGGGATTTTCTGCGCCCTGAACAATGCAATAGCCCAAGGGATTGGTTGCGCAGTAATAGTTACCATCGCCGTCATCATCTCTGGGAAGAGGGCAGAACATTATCTCGTTCTGAGTGATATCGCCCCAAACCTGATTGATGTTCTCGACAGTATCGGTGAAGCCCCATGTTCCAACGATGAAGAACAAGCAAAGACCTTCCTTGATACCGGTTCCCTGAATTTCAGCGCCACCGCGGAGGTTGCCCGTTTTCCAAACAGGATAAATACATTCATTCTTCTTAAGATTATAAACAAGATCTGCAGCTCTTTCAAGTCTGGGATCGTCCATGTTCGATTCGAACATATCAGTCTCTACGTTATACGAAACGACGTTAACACCGCATGAATCCATAAGTGCCATATCGTAATACCAGCCATCAAGAGCATATCTGTCCTCGTCGGGATCAGAAAACTCTACGCACATGTCATAGAATTCATCCCAAGTCCATTCGTCGTTAGCATAAAGCTCTGCAGGATCGTCGAATCCCCATTCGTCCATAACTCTTCTGTTATATGCAACAACATGTGTTACGGTTACATCCGTAATTATCATATAGTGATTGTCGCCAAGAGAGAAATAGTTGTCTGCAAATGTTTTAGTTCCCGACCACAACGGATCATTGTAATCCATATAAGGATCAACGGGCTGGAACATGCCCTTTATTGCATATGTAGGGAATGTGTCAGTCTCTGCGGGATAGAAATCCGGAGGGGTGCCACCCAATGTCAAGTTTGCCAAATCGTCGAATCTTGCCGACCAAGTGGTTTCATACCACTCGATCTCGCAGCCATACTTTGCTTTAAATGTAAAGAAACCGGTGTTAACGATCTCTGCCTCGTCATAGTTGTGGAAATCGTCATACCACGCAAACCACTTAACAACAGACCCGGCAGCTTCAGTCTCAGAAGCATCGGGCAAGGTGATGCCTGCTGCTGCCAAAATAGCCTCGGCGTCTTCAGTCGAAAGAGTTACTTCAACTATCTTTCGTTTATTTCCGCCACAGCCAACCAGTGCAAGGATCAACAGCAAAACAAGCACTAATGAAATCAGTCTTTTCATGTTTTCCTCCAATAGAAATATTATAAGCTTTGCTTATGTTTAATATTATAATACTTTATTCCCTTATAAGTCCATTAGCAAATATAGATGAACCTTTTAAACACATTTTGTATAAAGCGTAAAAACGACCCTTGGTAAAATCCAAGGGTCGTTTAATATTCTATGAATTATTACTTTTCAGCTTCAAGCTGTGCAATATATGCAGCAACGTCAGCATTAAGTTCGTCAACATAGAAGAGGATCGATTCTTCATTAGCTTCCTTAACCTGTGCCCAGGTCTTAGCGGTTGCCATTCTACCAAGGTTCATTGTGTTTTCGATAGCAATGGCCTTAAGCTGTTCGCCCAAACCAGCGCCAAGGTTCAAAACAGTGTAAGGAGTTTCAGAAAGAGCCATGCAGTGGTCATACATGTCGAGCATTTCAGGAGTCCACATATAGGTTTCGATAAGCTGCTTCTTGTCGATGGAAATAACGGTAGGATCCAAGGTCTTGAATCTGTTGCAAGCTGCCAAAAGTGCAACGCCATCAGGGTTGGATGCGCCCTGTACCATAAGGAAGCCGCCGATCTTGGTGCCGATGTAATAGTTGCCGTCTCCGTCAGGGTCGCGAGGAAGCGGAACAAACATGAGCTCGCCTGCTTCGATATCGCCCCAAACTGCATTAACTTCTTCAACAGGTGCTGTGAAGCCCCAAGTACCTACAACATAGAACAAGCAAAGGCCTTCCTTGATGCCGCCGCCTTCAGTGTCGTTTCTGGGAGTCCATCCCTTGTTCCAAACAGGATAGATGCACTCGTTCTTCTTAAGTTCATAAATAAGGCTTGCAGCTCTTTCAAGGCCGGGGTTGTCAAGGTCTGCTTCGTAAAGACCGGTCTCGGGGTTGTAGATAACGGTTGCGGTACCGCTCATTTCCATAAGGGAAGTGTCGTAAAACCAGCCATCGAGAGCATATCTGTCTTCGTCGGGATCGCTGAATTCCAAGCACATATCATAGAATTCGTCCCAGGTCCATTCATCGTTAGCATAAAGCTCTGCGGGATCATCAAAGCCCCATTCGTCCATAACTCGTCTGTTATAAGCACAAACGTCGTCGAACTTAAGCTCGTAGATGATTGCATATCTGTTGCCTGCAAGGCTAAGGAATGTATCGCAGAAGTCCTTAGTTCCGGTCCAAAGCGGATCGTCATAGTCGATGTAATCGTTAACAGGCTGGAACACGCCCTTGATAGCGTATGTAGGGAAATAGTCGATATCGTCTGCAGGGAAGAAGTCGGGCGAGTTGCCGGACAAAACAAGGTTTGCAAGACCGTCATATCTCATATCCCATGTTGTTTCAACCCATTCAACGTCACAACCATACTTTTCCTTAAAGGTGAAGAAACCGGTGTTTACGATTTCAGCCTCGGAATAGTTGTGGAAAGGATCATGCCAGGAATACCACTTAACAATGGAATTGGATGCGGCTGTTTCGGTAGCATCAGGCAAGGTGATACCAGCTGCTGCCAAGATTGCTTCAGCATCTTCGGTGGAAAGGGTTACTTCAACGATCTGACGCTTTTTGCCGCCGCAGCCAACAAGAGCGAAGAGCATTAAAAGCACCAATCCGATGCAAATAAGTCTTTTCATAGTTACCTCCTAAAAAATCACAAGTAAATTAAACAATATCTTGTTCTATAATGATATAACATATCGTGCTATAATTCTATTGACAAATCCTATAAAATTGCGGGCTTCAGTTTATGCAAAGCGCAAAACAACCCTTGTCTGATATGACAAGGGCTGTTTAAATACATTAACATTTTAACGTGTAATTACAACTTATTGTGCTGTTCCGCCGTTGATAAATGCAGCGATGTCAGCGTTAAGCTCGTCGATGTAGTACTGCAAAGCTTCAGCATTGCTTTCCTTAGACTGTGCCCAAGTTGTTGCATTTGTAGCAGCAGTTCTTGCAATGGTCTTCATTGCTTCGGAGCGAGTGTATACCTGGTTTCCTAAGCCTTCGCCATATTCAACCAAGGTGTTTTCACCCTTCTGAGCAAGTGCCTTACAAATATCGTACATTTCGAGCATCTCGTCGGTCCAGAGATACTTTTCTTCAAGCTGGCGTCTGTCGATGGATACAACAGTGGGGTCCAAAACCTTGAATCTTTCACAAGCAGCAAAGAGAGCTACGCCTTCGGGATTTGCAGCACCGCTGATGATGCAGTAACCTGCAGCCTTAGCCTGGATGTAATAGAGACCATCGCCGTTAGGATCGCGAGGCAAAGGAACGAACATAAGCTCGTGGTTCGGGATGTCGCCCCAGTTCTGAGAAACTACTTCAACAGTGTCGGTGAATGCCCAAGTACCACGGATGTAGAAGAGAGTCAAGCCTTCCTTAACGCCGGAACCTTCGTTGTCGGTACCGTTTCTGGTTGCCCAACCATTATTCCAAAGGGGATAGATGCATTCGTTCTTGGAAAGGTTGTAAAGAAGCTCTGCAGCTCTTTCAAGTCTGGGATCGTCAACGTTGGAAACGTACTGGTTAGTTGCAAGGTCTAACGATACGATCTGAGTACCGCAAGAGTCCATGATAGCGCCCGAATATGCCCAACCGTCAAGAGCATATCTGTCTTCGTCGGGATCGGTGAAGTCGAGACACATTTCATAGAATACGTCCCAAGTCCATTCGTCATTAGCATAAAGCTCTGCAGGATCGTCAAAGCCCCATTCTTCAATGACTCTTCTGTTATAAGGAACAACGCTTTCAAAGTTATTGTCGGTTGCGATTATGTAACGCTCGCCGCCCAAAGAGAAATACTTGTCAACGAAGTCCTTCATGCCTTCCCACAACGGATCGTCATAATCGATATAATCGTTAACAGACTGGAACACACCCTTGATTGCATAGTTGGGGAATGTTTCGTTGTCAGCGGGATAGAAGTCGGGAGCGGTACCGCCCAAGATAAGGTTAGCAAGATCATCGAATCTTGCTGCCCAAGTGGTTTCAACCCATTCGATCTCGCAGCCGTACTTTTCCTTAAAGGTGAAGTAACCGGTGTTTACAACTTCTGCTTCGTCATAGTTGTGGAAGCCATCATACCAAGCAAACCACTCGATCGAAGAACCGGCTGCAGAAACCTCCTCAGCATCAGGCAAGGTGATACCAGCTGCTGCCAAGATTGCTTCGGCA
>JAZRDR010000010.1:0-306517 GCA_045660445.1 Candidatus Faeciplasma sp. | reverse complement strand
TGAAGCTCCCGCTGAAACCGGCTTGGCACTCGCTGTAGTTCCTATGATCGTTGCAGCTGCTGCAGTTGCTCTTTCCAAGAAGAGATAATTTGATCTAATCTATTAAACAAGCTCTCCCAATTATGGGGGAGCTTGTTTTTTTATATGATTTATACAATTAATATGAAAATATTCTACATAATTAACCGCCAATTGTGTTGACATAAAACCAATTATAGTGTATAATTTTCCTAGGTTGTGTAACCTATAATACATTAGGAGGAAATTAATATGAAAAAATTAGCTATTCTCATGGTAGTGATTTTCGCAATGAGCGCTATGTGCGTTTCTGCTTTCGCTGTTGACGAAACTAAGCTCTACCTTCAGCCTCAGGTTTGGGTACAGGATACCCCTAACTATTCTTCTTGGGTTTCTTTGCACGATGTTACCGGTAACGAAGCTAGAGTTGCTCTTGGCGAAACCGTTACTGTTGTTTACACCGGTGAAGACTGGAGAAACATGACCACTTCTGAAGGTGGTTCCTTCCAGTATGGTATCCAGATCCTCGACTGCACTATCGCAGCTGATACTGGCGAAGTTGGCGATGCTACCACCATCAAGTACGAAATCTCTGATATCGTATTCACTGCAACTGGTTATGACGATTACGTTGCTCCTATCGCAGGTACCTACACTGGTGAGTGCTTGGTATTCGTTCCCAGCTGGGGCGGTATCTCTGGTAACACCCACACTCCTGCTTCCTTCGACTTCTCCGGTGTTGCTGGCGGTTCTGACGGTGCATCCCTTACTGCTTACGTAAACTCTATCGAAACAGTAACCTTCACCCTTACTTACCTTGAATACAATGGTCAGGGTCCTGCTGGTGAAGAAGCTCCTGTTGAAGATGATACTCCCGCAGTAGAAGAAACTCCCGCAGTAGAAGATACTCCTGCAGTAGAAGATACTACTGAAGAAGCTCCCGCTGACACCGGCTTGGCACTCGCTGTAGTTCCTATGATCGTTGCAGCTGCTGCAGTTGCTCTTTCCAAGAAGAGATAATTAAAAAGATTATCAAATAAAACAAAGCCTTCCAAAGTGGGAGGCTTTTGTTTTTTATACCCGCTTTATTGCGCGAAATCATATCTATTTACCAAAATTATATTGCGTTATATAATCAATAATCGAACACTATGATAATTATATTGACATGTAATCATACAAGATGTATAATTAATTTGGTTGGTAACCACAAAATAATATTATTTTTGGAGGAAAATATCATGAAAAAGTTATTTGCAATCCTCGTTGCTGCTATGCTTGTTATGGCTATGTCTGTAACTGCTTTCGCTGCAACTGCATCCATCATCACTGATGCTGCTAAGACAACTCAGGCAGAAGTTGCTTCCATTCCTTTTGCTCTTCCTGCTGGTTTAACTCTTGAAACAGGCGACGTTGTTACTGTTTACATCAAGGGTACTGCAACAAATGATGCTGTAAGAATTTACTTCACCGACAATGTTGACAATGGCCGTGTTTGCGACGCTATGACTATTGAAGTTGTTGACGGCGTATTCGAGACCACTATCGACATCACTATCGACACCACTGGCGCTATCCAGGGTACTGCAGCTCCCTCTGTTCTCTTGCTCAAGGGCCCCAGCTATGGCGTTAACCTCACCGATGTTGCTGTTGAAGTTGTAGAAATCACTTCCGACAAGATCGCTGGCGCTGCTGAAGAACCTGCTGAAGACACAGCTGCTACTACTGAATACGAAGCAGTATACTCTGAAGAGCTTAGCTCCTTTAAGTCTGGCAGCTGGGAAATCTGCACTTTGGGAATCTCCACTTCTGATTTCATCGAAGCACTTAAGACCCCCGGTGCTTACGTTGTTATCACCAGAAGCAATCCTTCTGAATACACCGAGTTTATTGATGGCAACTATGAAAAGTTCTGCTTTACTGACGGTGCTTACTCTCTCAACCTCGGCGTTAGAGATGACGGCAAAACCATCAACCGTATAAACATGGGTACTTTGTCACACACATTTGCTGATGTTGGTGACGTTCAGCTTGATGCTGCATACGATGACGGTACTGTAATTTGGTACGCTGCTTCTGATTTGTTGCCTTTGTGGGAAACTTGGACTGGTAGCGAAGAACTCTTGCTTATCTCTAACACTTCAACAACATCTTACAATATTGTTAACTTTGAAATCGTAGTTCCTGCTACATCTTCTACAGATGCACCCGTTGAAGATACTCCTGCTGAAGACACTTCTGCTGAAGAAGAAACTGAAGCTCCCGCTGAAACCGGCTTGGCACTCGCTGTCGTTCCTATGATCGTTGCAGCTGCTGCAGTTGTTCTTTCCAAGAAGAGATAATTAAATCTTAACAAAAAGAAAAGCTCCCGATTTTCGGGAGCTTTTTTGCATTGTTTACTTAATCAAGTCGGCCATCGAATACATTCCTGCAGGCATATCTGCCATAAATACTGCTGCATTTACAGCGCCAACAGCGAACACCTCTTTCGATGCCGCACTGTGCGAAAGCGTGATTACTTCGTCGCGCCCTGCGAAAATAATGTCATGGTCGCCAACGATAGTTCCGCCTCTTACAGAGTGTATGCCGATTTCTGCACTGTCGCGCTTTTGTCTAACGCTATGGCGGTCATATACATAGTTATATCGGTTGTCACTAACCTCGTTGATTGCGTCAGCAAGCATCAATGCTGTTCCGCTTGGAGCATCAATCTTTTGATTGTGGTGTCTTTCCACGATCTCAATATCATACTGTCCGCCCAAAACTGCAGCGGCCTTTTTTGCAAGCTCGCTTAAAAGGTTTATGCCAAGCGACATGTTTGCAGTGAAGAATATCGGAACGCTTGTGCAAGCGGATTTGATCTTTGCTGTCTGTTCTTCGTTATATCCTGTCGAGGCTAAAACCAAAGCGCATCCGTTTGTCTTGGCATATTCCAAAAGACCGTCCAAAGCTGAAGGATGGGAGAAGTCAATGATAACATCAGGCTTAACTTCAAGCTCTGCAGGCTTGTTGTATACAGTAAAGCCCAAATCCTTTACAGCTAAAATATCGAGTCCAGCAATAACCTCGCAGTCATTTCTTGCATTTATCACTTCGCCGACAACTCTGCCCATCTTTCCACAGCATCCGCTGATAACAACCTTAACCATTATATTCACTCTTTCACATCTTTTTGTGTTTATTTTATAAGTCCTATTCTAGCAAGTGCCTCTTTCAAGACTGTTTCGTCGGCAGGGGATAGCTCGCCCAAAGGCAATCTGCATCCTCCAACGTCTAATCCCATCATGTTCATCGCTGCCTTAACGGGAACGGGGTTAACGTCAACAAAAAGCTTGTTGGCAATGTCCATATACTTAATTGCCAGTTCTCTTGCCGATCTATAATCCTCGTCCAAGCAGTGCTTGCATATCATATGCGTCTGATAGGGGAGGATATTCGACATTACCGAGATAACGCCTTTTCCGCCCAATGACATCAAGGGAACGATCTGATCGTCATTTCCTGAATACACGGGCATATCACCACCACATTCGGCAATAATCTTTGCCACTTGCGACATATCTCCGCTTGCTTCCTTAACGCCCACGATCTGAGGGTTCTTTGCAAGCTCTTTATATGTATTTATAGCGATGTTCATTCCCGTGCGTGAGGGAACGTTATAAACGATCGCGGGGATACTCACGTTCTCCAAAAGCTTTTCATAATGCTTGATAAGCCCTCTCTGAGAGGTCTTGTTGTAATAGGGTGTAACAAGCAAAAGTCCGTCAGCGCCTGCTTCTTCAGCTGCCTTGGTGGTTTCGGCACCATATGCCGTATCATTTGAGCCTGTCGAACATATAACCGGCACACGTTTGTTAACTCTTTCAACGCAATATCTCATCAAAGCTCTGTGTTCATCGCCCGAGAGCGTTGCGTTTTCGCCCGTTGTGCCAACAGCAACAATGCAGTCGGTTCCGTTAGCGATCTGCCAGTCGATAAGCTCACCGTATTTTTCAAAATTTATGCTTCCGTCTTCCTTAAAAGGAGTAACGATAGCAACTGCCGCGCCTTCAAAAATAAGCTTTTTCATACAAGACCATTCCTTTCCTGCATAAATCGGTTATTTGTATGTGCGTCAAATTCCTTATCAGTCGAAATATCCCTTTGCAGCCAAAAGCTCTGCCATCAAAACGCCGCCTCCTGCAGCACCTCTTAACGTGTTGTGAGAAAGGCATACAAACTTATAGTCATACTGGGTATCTTCTCTAAGTCTGCCAATAGAGATAGCCATGCCGTTTTCTAAGTTTCTGTCAAGCTTAGCCTGAGGGCGGTTATCCTCTTCAAAATAGTTCAAGAACTGCTTGGGAGCAGAGGGAAGCTCTAATTCCTGAGGAACACCTGCGAACTCCTTCCAAGCGGCCAAGATTTCTTCCTTCGAGGGCTTGTTTTCAAAGCTTACGAAAACTGCAGCAGTGTGTCCGTCAGAAACGGGAACTCTTAAGCACTGAGTGGTGATAGAGGGTGCGGATGCAACTTCGATAACGCCATCCTTAACCTCACCCCAAACCTTCAAAGGCTCTTTTTCAGACTTTTCTTCCTCACCACCGATGAAGGGGATAAGGTTGTCAACCATCTCGGGCCATGTATCAAATGTCTTGCCGGCACCCGAAATTGCCTGATATGTACAAGCCAAAACGTTCTTAATGCCATACTTCTTCAAGGGGTGCAAGGCGGGAACATAGCTCTGAATAGAGCAGTTCGACTTAACAGCGATAAATCCGCGCTTTGTGCCCAAACGCTTTCTCTGAGCTTCAATAACTTCGATATGTTCGGGGTTGATCTCCGGAACTACCATGGGAACGTCGGGAGTGAAGCGGTTTGCCGAGTTGTTGGATACAACAGGGCACTCAAGCTTAGCGTAAGCTTCTTCCAATGCCTTGATCTCATCCTTTTTCATGTCAACTGCGCAGAATACAAAGTCAACGCTGCTAGCGATCTCTTCCTTGTCAGCTGTCGCATCCTTAACGATTATGTTTTCAACATTTTCGGGAATAGGGGATGTCATCGACCACTTTGCACCCACTGCTTCTTTATAAGTCTTTCCAGCAGAACGGGGCGAAGCTGCCAAAACCTTGATATTAAACCAAGGATGATTTGCCAAAAGCAAAATAAATCTTTGACCAACCATACCGGTTGCGCCGATGATGCCAACATTATATGTTTTCATAAATATTCCTCCAAATTTGCTGATTTGTTTTTATATAATACTCAAATATGCAATTAGGTGTTGAAAAATTTGTGCCAATGCACTATAATGATATAAATAGTGCAATTTAATATTTAAGTATTCCTATACTAATAATATCACCGCTTTCAAACTGTGTCAACTGTTTAATATGCTAAACTGTTTCAACAGTTTAAAGCGAAAATAAACGAGGTTAACATATAAATGCTCGATTTAAACAATTTAAAGACTTCAGATTTTGATTATTATCTCCCTGAGGAGCTCATTGCTCAAACTCCTCTCGAACCAAGAAACTCATCCCGTTTGCTTGTTTGCAATAAAGAAACCGGCGCTATCACGCACGACCGCTTTTATAATCTATGTGACTATCTTAAAAAAGGTGACACTTTGGTTATAAACGACTCGAGAGTTTTGCCTGCAAGAATCTATGGCGAAAAGATGGATAACGGAAGTTTCATCGAATTTTTGCTTTTAGAACAGCGCGAAAACATGGTGTGGGAGATCTTGTGCCGCCCCGGCAAAAAAGCCAAGATCGGAACAAAATTCAGCTTTGGCAAAGGCAAGCTTATTGCTGAAATTGTAGATGTTCTGGAAGACGGTAACCGTGTCGCAAAATTCAGTTGCGAAGGTTCGATCTATACCGTTCTTGATGAGATTGGACAAATGCCTCTCCCTCCTTATATCACCAAAAAGCTCGAGGATAAGGAGCGCTATCAGACAGTATACTCAAATGAAATAGGATCTGCCGCTGCCCCTACAGCAGGGCTTCACTTCACAAACGATCAGCTCGAGGATCTGAAAAACAGGGGAATAAATATTGCCCGTGTTACTCTTCATGTCGGTCTTGGCACCTTCCGACCTGTTAAAGAGGATAATGTGTTAGATCACAAAATGCACTCCGAGCATTACGAGATCTCTAGAGAAACTGCAGATATCATTAACCAAACAAAAGCTAATGGCGGAAGAGTTATTGCTGTCGGAACAACCTCCTGCCGCACACTTGAAAGTGTCGCCACCTTCAGAGGGAAAATCGAAGCTGCCGAAGGAAACACCGATATCTTCATTTATCCGGGATATAAGTTTAAGGTTCTTGATGGGCTGATAACAAACTTCCATCTGCCGCAGAGCACGCTTATAATGCTTGTATCCGCTTTTGCCGGATATGAGAATACGATGAACGTTTATAAAACCGCAGTCGAGGAAAAATATCGCTTCTTCAGCTTCGGTGATAGCACACTTTTCATCTGACCTACACACCGCGGCTTAACTGTTATTATCAATTCTACCCACACAAATATTACATATATCAGGAGAAAACACCGTGTTTGATTCAAAATTCATATTCGGAGCCGCAACTGCTTCTTACCAAATAGAAGGCGCTGTAAGCGAAGACGGAAGAGGAGTTAGTATCTGGGACACATTTTCACACACAAAAGGAAAAGTTGCTCACAACCAAAACGGCGATGAAGCCTGCGATCATTATCACCGCATCGATTCAGACGTTGAACTAATGAAGCAGATCGGTATAAAATCATATCGATTTTCAATTGCTTGGCCCAGAATCATTCCCAATGGCGTTGGAAATATAAATCAGGCAGGAATTGATTTCTATAATCGCTTAATAAACAAACTTATAGAAAATGATATCACTCCATTTATCACGCTATATCATTGGGATCTTCCGCAGACGCTTCAGGATATAGGCGGATGGCTAAATCCATCGATAAGCGACTGGTTTGAAAATTATGCTCGTGTTTGTGCAAAAGCTTTTGGCGACCGTGTAAAGTTTTTCACGACGTTTAATGAACCCCAGATTTTTTCCGAGCACGGATATATAACCGGTGCTCATGCCCCGGGCCTTAAGCTTTCTAAAGATGATTATCTTAGAATATGTCATAATATTCTGCTTTCAAACGGCAAAGCAACACGAGCTATTAAAAGCGAATACGCTGACATAAAAGTTGGCATGGCTGTTTCTTCGCCTTCGTTTATTCCCGTCTCGAAAGAGGCTGAAGCTTATGCCGATAAATACTTTGCACACATCGAAAGCATTGATGCCGTTCCGAACTCAAGACATATAGCTCTTTGGCTGGATCCTGTTTTCTTTGGGCATTATCCTAAAGTAATCGAAGACTATGCAAAACAGCATCTTCCGGAAATATTAGATGATCTTGATATGATCAAAGTGCCGCAGGATTTCATCGGTGCCAATAACTATCAGGGAACTTATTTCGATGTTTATCCGGACGGTAGTTATAAACACGTTCCAAGAAGCCCCGGTGCTTGTGTCAATCATCTCGGATGGCTTATAACTCCCGAAACGCTTTATTGGTGTGTACGGGAAATGTGCAACCGTTATCATTGCGATATGTATATCTGTGAAAATGGCTTGTGTTTAAGTGAAACGCCTTCTGTCGATGGTTTTGTTCACGATCCGCAGCGTATCGATTATCTCCAAAGACATCTTGATGGCCTTGAAAAAGCTTATGATGAGGGTTATCCCATAAAAGGCTATTTCGCTTGGTCGCTTATGGATAACTTTGAATGGGCTTCCGGATATGAACCGCGCTTCGGAATCATCTACGTTGATTTTAATACAAAACAGCGCATCCTTAAGGATTCTGCAAAGTGGTATAGTAAATATATAAAAACAAAATATCAATAACGAAAGGATATTTATTATGGGACTCAGAACAGATTTGAAAACACTTTCAAAATACGCTGACAATCCGTTTGACGCAACCTATAAGCCCGAGAAGGAGCTTAAACGCTTGACTGTGTTGCTTTTAGTTTTGTTGCCTATCTTGCTCGGCTATTGCTGTCAGTTTTACATACTTGTTGTAGGGCCGCTTTCTATCTATTGGTTTATCATGTTTGCAAAGTGCTGCGAGTATTGGAAGATAATGAAATGGAAGCGTTGGAAGCTCTTCTTGCCGACGATTATATTGGCTTTGATTGGTTTATACCTTGCATTTTCAATGAATCTTGTCAGCGCTGTTGACTGGCTTATTGCACATTGGTTCGGATTCTGATTTATAAGGAGCATTTGCTATGTTTACACTTCTTAAGCAGGAGGGGGCTGCGCGCCGTGGCGAGTTTAAAACCGTTCACGGAACCATCCAAACTCCCGTTTTCATGAATGTTGGTACCGCCGCCGCAATCAAAGGCGGAATTTCTTCTATCGATCTGGTTGATTTAAAGTGCCAGGTCGAGCTTTGCAATACCTATCATCTTCACGTTCGTCCCGGTGATGAGGTCATTTATAAAATGGGTGGTCTTCACAAGTTCATGAATTGGCACCGCCCGATTTTGACTGACTCCGGCGGATTCCAGGTATTTTCGCTTGCCAAGCTTCGTAAAATTAAAGAAGAGGGCGTATACTTTAACTCTCACGTTGACGGAAAGCGTATCTTCATGGGCCCCGAGGAAAGCATGCGCATTCAGTCGCACCTTGCTTCCACAATTGCAATGGCTTTTGACGAATGTGTTGAAAACCCTGCTACAAAGAGCTATTCCAAAAACTCCTGCGAGCGTACGACTCGCTGGCTTAAGCGCTGCATTGCCGAAATGAACCGCCTTAATTCTATGGACGAAACCATCAACCGCAATCAGATGCTCTTTGGCATCAATCAGGGCTGCACTTATGACGATCTTCGAATCGAGCATATGAAGCAGATAAGAGATCTCGGTCTTGACGGATACGCTATCGGCGGTCTTGCAGTTGGTGAACCCACAGAGGATATGTATCGCATCATCGAAAGCGTCGAGCCTTTTATGCCCAAGGATAAGCCAAGATATTTAATGGGCGTAGGAACTCCCACAAATATTATCGAGGCTGTTTATCGCGGCGTAGATTTCTTCGACTGTGTAATGCCTTCACGTAATGCACGCCATGCAACCATATTCACATGGAACGGCATCATGCACGCAACAAATGCGAAGTATGAGCTTGATGAACGCCCGATCGATCCCGAGTGTGACTGTCCTACTTGCCGCAACTTCTCCCGTTCTTATGTTCGTCACCTCTTTAAATCAAACGAACAGCTTGCAGGTCGTCTTGCCGTTCAGCATAACCTTTATTTCTACAACACTCTTATGGAGCGTATCCGTGAAGCTCTTGATAACGGCACGTTCACCGAGTTTAGAAATAAATATTCACCGCTTCTTGCTTCAAAGCTTGAAGATTAGTATTAAAACGAGGGTTAACTGATTAATGTCAATTATCGAAATATTAATTCTCGCTGTTGGACTTTCGATGGATGCTTTTGCTGTATCCGTCACCAACGGCATGACAAAAAAGAACGTAAATCTTAAATGGACTTTTGCTATCGCCGCTTGCTTTGGCATTTTCCAGGGCCTGATGCCTGCGCTTGGCTATTTCCTTGGAAGCACATTCACTCAATATGTCACTCAGTTTGACCATTATATAGCTCTTGTTCTTTTGGGCTTTATCGGCGGAAAAATGCTTTTTGACGGTTTGAAAAAGGACGATTCCTGCGAATATGACGGCGCAGGACTTACTGTCGGTGCTCTTTTAATTCAGGGTGTTGCCACAAGTATCGATGCTCTTGCTGTCGGAGTTTCCTTTGCCGCAGTGATGAATTCGATGGTTTTGGCACTTAGTGCCTCAGCAATCATAACTGTTTGCACGTTCGCATTTTGCTTTGCAGGAGTGTTTATCGGAAAAAAGTTCGGCGATATTTTAAACAACAAGGCTCAAATCGTCGGCGGTCTTATTTTAATCGCAATCGGAGTGAAAATCTTTGTCGAACACGTTTTCTTCAGTTGATATAAAGCTTTGCATATTCGACCTTGACGGCACGCTGGTGAACACCATCAGCGACCTTGCCGCAAGCGTCGATTTTGCTATGCGCTCGCTTAATTTGCCCACTCACACAAAAGAGGAGTATACAAGCTTTGTTGGTGACGGCACACTTTTGCTAATAAAACGCTCGCTTCCTGAGAATCTTCGCGATAATCAAGAGGTTTTATCTCGTGCTCACGATATTTTTACCGAATATTATTCAAAACACTATGCTGATACATCAGAAGCTTATGAAGGAATTCGTGATGCGCTTTTTAATTTAAAGGGCAGGGGAGTTAAGCTTTGCGTATATTCAAACAAGCCTGATGCTTTTACAAAAGCTATCATTTTAAAACTCTTTGGTAATGATCTATTTGATGCTATGATCGGTGCACGTGAGGGATATCCCAAAAAGCCTGATCCTACAGTCGAAAATCAAATCGTTGACAGCTTTGGTTTTGATAAGACAAGCTGTATACATATCGGCGATTCTGACGTTGATATAATCACAGCTCACAATGCAGGCTTAAAATGCATCGGCTGCACGTGGGGATTTCGCTCACGCGAATGCCTAGAATCAGCGAATGCCGATTATATAATCGATTCTCCAAGCGAAATAACCAACTTTTTTGCAAAAAACAGTTGAAATTAAAATTATAATGTGATATATTAAATAGGATATTTAAACACAATGACTGAGAGAGTAAGTCAGACGAAGTTTTCAGAGAGATGGACATTATGCTGCAAGTCCATTATTCCAAGGCTGACTGAAGTTCACTCACGAGTGGTTTTGCTGAAGCTTTTTTGTTGTAGGCAAAAACGCATCCGAAGCGTTATGGACGGGGAGAAGTGTTGGCTTCTGACAATGGGTGGTATAGCAAGATAGCGTCTTGTCCCGATTGGGGCATGGCGTTTTTTTATTTACGCAACGGCGCCACGCTCGTCACGGCTGCCGCCACGCCTCGCACTTGCGCCTATTCCCCCTCAGCCAAAGTAAGTAAATAATTTATCAATATAAATGAAAGGAAAATGAAAATGAAAGAGCAACTTGAAAAAATCGAGCTTGCGGCAAAAGCCGAGCTTGAAAAGATTTCAGATGCAAAGGAACTTGACGATTTAAGAATCAAGTACCTCGGCAAAAAAGGCGAACTCACCGCTATCTTAAAGCAGATGGCAACCCTCTCTGCCGAAGAGCGCCCCATCATCGGTCAGCTTGCAAACAAGATAAGAGCTGACATCGAAGAGGCTATTTCCGCTCGCGGAAGCGAGCTTAAGGCAGCACTTGCCGAAAAGAAGCTTAAAGAGGAACGTCTTGACGTAACCCTTCCCGGCAAGCTTCAGACAGTTGGCAAGCTCCACCCCTTAAATGCAGTTATGAACGAGATCGAAGAGATCTTCCTTGGCATGGGCTTTGATATCGCTGAAGGTCCAGAGGTTGAATATGACTACTATAACTTCGAGGCTTTGAATATCCCTGCAGATCACCCTGCACGCGACACTCAGGATACTTTCTACATCACCGATAATATCCTTTTAAGAACCCAAACCTCTTCCGTTCAGATCCACGTTATGGAGAATAAAAAGCCCCCCATCCGTGTAATCTCTCCCGGTAGAGTGTTCCGTTCCGATGCTGTTGATGCTACACACCTTCCTTTGTTCCACCAGATCGAAGGCTTGGTTGTTGATAAGGGTATCACCATGGCTAACCTTGTCGGCACCCTTGATATGCTTATGAAGCGCCTTTACGGCGAGGATTGCAAGATCCGCTTGCGCCCTCACCACTTCCCGTTTACTGAACCCTCTGCAGAGGTTGACGTTTTGTGCTTCAACTGTGGTGGCAAGGGCTGCTCCATGTGCAAAAACGAAGGCTATGTTGAGCTTTTGGGCGCAGGTATGGTTCACCCCAAGGTTTTGGAAAACTGCGGAATCGACCCCAATGAGTATTCCGGCTTCGCTTTCGGATTGGGTCTTGAAAGAGTTGTTATGCGTAAATACGGCATCAATGACTTAAGACTTCTTTACGAAAACGACCTTAGATTCTTAGACCAATTCTAATAAGGAGGTAACGTTATGAATCTATCAATGAAGTGGCTTTCCGATTACGTAACTATCGACGAGCCCATTAAAAAATTCTGCTACGATATGACCATGACAGGCTCCAAGGTTGAGGGTTATGAGGTTGAAGCAGATTACGTTACAAACACTGTTGTCGGTAAGATATTAAAGATCGAAAGACACCCCGATGCTGACAAGCTCGTTGTTTGTCAGGTTAATGTTGGCGAAAAGGACGTTCAGATCGTAACCGCTGCCACAAATGTATTCGAGGGTGCACTTGTTCCCGTCGCTCTTGACGGCTCCACTCTTGCAGGCGGCATCAAGATCAAAAAGGGCAAGCTTCGCGGCGTTGTATCCGAGGGTATGTTCTGCTCTGTTGCTGAGCTTGGCGTTACCACTCACGATTTTCCTTATGCTATTGAAGACGGTATTTTGATCATCGAAGAGGATTGCAAGCCGGGTGACGATATCCACGATGCTCTTGGACTTAACGACACCTCTGTTGAATTTGAGATCACCTCTAATCGTGCTGATTGCCTTTCTGTAATCGGCCTCGCTCGTGAGGTTGCCGCAACCTTCAAGCTCCCCTTGAATGTAAAGGCTCCCGAATATAAGGGTATAGAGGATGATATTGCAAAATATCTTGACGTAACTATCGAAAACACCGATCTTTGCCATCGCTATATCGGCGGCTTGGTTAAGAACGTTAAGATCGGTCCTTCTCCTCGCTGGCTCCGTGAAAGACTTCGTGCTTCAGGCGTTCGCCCCATCAATAACCTTGTTGATATCACTAACTACGTAATGTTTGAATACGGTCAGCCCATGCACGCTTTCGACGTTAGATACGTTGCAGGTGGCAAGATCGTCGTTCGTAACGCGTGTGCAGGCGAGACTATTACCACTCTTGACGGCACTGAACGTGCACTCTCTGAAGAAATGCTTGTTATCGCTGACGCTGAAAAGCCGGTTGCTGTTGCAGGTGTTATGGGTGGCGAATACTCCGGCATTATGGACAACACAGTTGACGTTATCTTCGAATCCGCTTGCTTCGACGGTGCTTCTGTCAGAAGAACTGCAAAGAAGCTCGGCATGAGAACTGATGCTTCCTCTCGCTTCGAAAAGGGACTTGATGCATCAAGCTGTATGCCTGCACTTTTGCGTGCGTTCGAGCTTTGTGAGATTTTGGGCTGCGGCGAACCCGTCAACACTATAATTGACCGTGACTATTCCGACAAAACTCCCGTAACCGTTGATTTCGATCCCAATTGGATCAATAGCTTCCTTGGCACAAATATCCCCACCGATGAAATGGTTAATTACCTTGAAAAAGTCGGATTCGAGATCAAGGACGGTGTCATCTATTCTCCTTCGTTCAGAATAGATATCGAATCAAAGGCTGATATTGCTGAAGAAGTTGCACGCTTCTATGGATATAACAATATCGTCGGCACTCACTTAACAGGTGTAGCTAACGCTAAGCGCACTCCCGAGCAGAAGCTTAATCGCACCCTTGAAAATGCTTGTGTTGCACTTGGCCTTAATCAGATAGCAACCTTCTCGTTCGTTTCTCCCAAGTGCTATGATAAGATCTGCTTGCCTTTGGATAGCAAGCTTCGTGATTACGTCACCATCACTAACCCCTTGGGCGAAGATACATCTTCGATGAGAACCACCGTCATTCCTTCGATGTGCGACGTTTTGGCTCGTAACTACAATCTCAGAAACTCCGCTTGCGGACTCTTCGAGCTTGCAACCGAATACATTCCTACTGAAGATGGCAAGCTTCCTCTTGAACCCATCCGTCTTGTTTTGGGCATGTATGGCAATGGCTGTGACTTCTTCTCGATCAAAGGCGCAATGGAGGAGATCTTCAAAGTCCTAGGCATCAGCGAATATGACGTTGAAGCCGCAACCAATGAAAACGGCTTTGATGAAGTCAGCGCATTCCATCCCGGTCGTGTTGCTGTTGCAAAGATCGGCGACAAGCCTGCTGCAATATTTGGCGAGCTTCACCCTGATGTTTTGGAAAATTACGATATCGGAACCCGTGCATATGTTGCCAAGCTCAACGTTACCGAGCTTTTGGATATCGAGATTCCCGAAAAGCAGTATAAGCCTTTGCCCAAATATCCTGCAACCACTCGTGATATTTCATTCATCTGTGATGATGAAACACCCGTTGCAGTTCTTGAAAAGATCATCAAGAAGGCAGTTGGTGCAACCTTGGAATCTGTCAAGCTCTTCGACGTTTATAAGGGAAGCCAGATCGAATCGGGCAAAAAGAGTGTTTCGTTCTCTATCGTTATGCGTTCTCACGATGGAACTCTTACCGACGAGCAGGCTGATGGCGCAATGAAGCGTGTAACCAAGGCTTTGGTCGCTTCCGGTGCCGAGGTTAGATAAGTTGTAAAAAATCAACAAACAAAATTATCATAATTCAATAAAAATATGCTCGGGTACTTGTAATTTCCTTAATAAGCGGATATAATGTATTATAACGATTGATTAAGGAGTGAACATTAATGCATGACCAGACGATGACCTTTTCAGTTAAGCCCGACCGCAAGGACGAGATCAAGCGAACCTTAACGGTCGTATACGAGGCTCTGCTCGAAAAAGGATATAACCCCGTTAATCAGATCGTCGGTTATATTCTTTCTGAAGACCCGACATATATCACGACCTATAACAACGCAAGAAGCTTAATTCGTCATATCGACCGTGACGAGCTTATGCAGGAAATGGTCAAATATTATTTGAATAACTAACTAAAAAAGCAGTTATCCTATTTGGATAGCTGCTTTTGTTTAATATCTTTATATTTACATTTAATTGGTTTCTGCTATAATTAACATATGAAATATAGGAGGTGATTCCGATGTTCTAAAAGACCGCAAAATCAAAAGAAAGGAATAAGAATTGATGAAAAGATTTTTCTCGTATTTTATAGTGCTTATACTGATTTTATCGTTTGCGACTGCCTGCTCCAACACTAAGGATGACTCGATCGTAAGCGCTGATGTTGAAGAATCTTGGAAAACGCCTATTGTTTCCGTGGATGAGGTTGTCGAAGATATCCCACCCGTTACAGAGGAAACTCGCATATGGTATGAGTTTGAAGGATTCATAGTATCGATAGATGCGGTTGACGGTGTGACACAGTATATGCTTTATGACTCAAAACACGAGATAGTTTTAAATTTCATTCCGTCTGATGCCGAAACCGCTTATGCTGACGAGGTACAAGTTGGCAACCATGTGAATATTTACATATATGGTGAAGAGGGGAGTTTTCACCCGGGCGATATTGACGGCAAAACCGTTGTTGCCGACATAGTTATCGTGCTTGACACGTTTGGATACGCATTCTATGCTGAAATTATAGATTTAGGTGTTTCTTGGATACAAGTAGACGGTCTTGAAATGAATTCTGTAAACTATCGAGATGAGTATGTGTTTAAAGTTTATGACAGTACGATAATCACCGATCATTACGGTGAAATATCTATAAATGATCTAAATATTGGTGATACGATTGTTGTGTATTCGTTCGGTTCTAGACAAGAAACAGAACCTGCCAGATTAACCGAAGTACAAAGGATAATAAGAATTAATGATGACTAATGGAGGATTTATGAATAAAGTATTTTAAAGAGTGTTTATTTGTTCAATGGTATTAATTTCGATAATAGTGTTATCACAAAACATATTAGCATTTGAGAATCCATATGATCTTCGTACAATTGTGGGAACAGATGATAGACAGGCTGTTTCAATTACTTTAAACGCACCATTTACGGGAATTTTAAGGGTTACTGCAATTCATGCGTGCGGCGAATGCAATAGCACTGTCTCTACAGGATTTCTAATATCAAATAACTGCTTTTTGACAGCTGCACATTCGCTTAAGTGTAGTGAACATTTTCAAGGCGTTTCAGCAATTCGCGTAAGAGCACTTAAAACCTCGAGCGGTACATATAATATAGATAAAACTTATGCAATAGACAACTTAACTGTTTATGTTCCCAGTGAATATGATATTCCCGGTAGGGCTAATTGGGATTTTGCATTTGTCATATTACCTGAAGCAATTGGCACGTCATCTACCAAGTTCAAACTCGAGGTGTCGCAAGATACGAGTCTGCAAAATAAACAAATATATGTTGCTGGTTTCGATAATGGCATCATGTATATAGATGATGATGCAATATGCGGTTACACGGGTTATAGGGTATACTATTACGCGGATGCAGCCAACGGTCAAAGCGGTAGTCCTGTCTTCTATCGGAATTCATCGGGAGAATTTGTTGTAATAGCAATACATACACATGGATTTGATACAGCCTATCCCGCGAATGAACAATATAATAGAGGCAGAAGAATAACGCAAGATTTAATTAATCGTTTGTCGTCATACGGCATCGATGTTTAGCATTTCATATTATTAAGCCCCTCTTTTGGGGCTTTTTTTATTTGTAACAACTATGTAATTGATTTTTTTATTATATCGTAGTAAAATATAATTGCAGACAAAATAAATGAAAAATCTGCTATTAATATTTTAATTCGACACGCATACAATACTTTTGCAATCGCTTCATACTTAACTGCGAAACGATTGCCGATAGTTTCGTGATACTGTCACGAGAGGAGGCAAGCGCAGGTTTCTTGCGCACGATATATGAAAATGAATTTTAAGCGTTTTCTTTCGGCATCAACAGCTTGTGCCCTGGCTGCACTTATGTTTTGCGGATGCAACCGAATAGAAAACGGATATTATGAAAACGGCGTATCTGTCGATCCTTCTGTAACGAGCGACTCTGTAACCACCACCGAGCCGACAACTCCCAATGTTCCGCCTCTTTCATCTGATGATGCTGTAACATCAGCTCCCGATGTTAGTGATATTCCTGAATCGGTCAGCGATGTCTCGGATGCTATCGAGGAGATTGTCACAACAAAAGGTGATTGGGATTACGGCTCGTTAAGTAACGAAGGTGACGGTTGGGGACAAGGCACCAGATTTGATGACCTTAACCGACCTAAAAGTGCAGTGCGCTTTAACGAAAGCTATTCCATCTATAAAGCAAAGGCAATCAATATAACTGAGGATAAGGTGATAACTCTCACCTTCGACCAAGGATATGAAAATGGCTTTACAGGCATGATTTTAGACACCTTGAAAGAAAAAGGCGTGAAGGCGACATTCTTTTTAACCGGTGATTATGCCCGCCGCGAGCCTGAACTTGTTCGTCGTATCATCGATGAGGGCCACGTTCTCGGCAGCCATTCTTGGAGCCACTATTCAATGCCCGAAATTTCTATCGAAGAAATGCAGGCAGAGATCATGGAACTTCATAACTATGTTATAGAGAATTATGGTGTTTGCATGAATCTTTTCCGTCCCGGTAAGGGCGAATATTCCGAGCTTAGCCTTGCTGTAACTGCAGACCTTGGTTACACCACGGTTTTGTGGAGCTTTGCTTATGCCGATTGGGACACTGATAATCAGCCCGATCCCGAAGCTTCGCTTGAAAAGCTTGTTGAAAGACTTCATCCCGGTGCAATATATCTTTTGCACTCGGTTTCTGAAACAAATGCAACCATCTTGGGCGATTTTATCGATCGCGCCATTGCCGAAGGATATACTTTCGAATAAAAAATCAGCAGGTAGGATAGCTTATATCCTGCCTGCTGTTTGCTTTAGTTTATTATCTCATAATGCTCGTGAGCGGAATCCTTTGTCGCATATTCCGAGATGGAAAGCACTTTTGCTTTAAGAGGGTTTGCGCCCATTCTGATCTCGATTATGTCGCCAACCTTAACTTCATAAGACGCACGCGCTTGCTTATCGTTAACAAAGATTCTTCCGGTGTCGCAAGCTTCGTTTGCAACGGTGCGACGTTTTATAAGGCGTGTAACCTTTAAATATTTATCAAGTCTCATATTTTATCCTTTCGTGTATAACAAAATAGGGGAGTAAACAAAAACCGGCCGACACTGTCAACCGGTTTTAAGTAATTACTTAGCAACGCTATCCTTAAGAGCCTTACCAGCCTTGAAAGCGGGAACCTTCTTAGCAGCGATAGTGATTCTCTGCTTGCTCTTGGGGTTGATGCCTTCCTTTGCCTTGCGCTCTCTAACTTCGAAAGTACCGAAGCCGATAAGGGATACCTTTTCACCGTTTACGAGTGCATCGGAAATAGAATCGATAACTGCGCCGAGTGCCTTTTCAGCATCCTTCTTGGAGCAGTCCATCTTAGCAGCAATACTGTTTACCAATTCAACCTTAGTCATTTGTTTTTTCCTCCTATAATATTTTGCGAAATCCAAGTTATAACCTGTAAAACGAGCCTCAATCATCTAAACAGGCTAATACAACCTATATTTTATACTTTTTCTTTACAAAATGCAAGTGTTTATTTAAAAATTTCTGTAATAAGCTTATTTTTAGTGGATTTATCCAACAACACTATAGCAATAATGTAGATTATAACAGCAAAAGCAATAGATATAACGGTGTTTAAGACACCTTGTCTATATGCGTTTAATAAATTTAAACATAAACGTGCACCAATCCCCGAAAGAACACCACCAAAAAGTGAGATCAGGGGAGTGGTAATCTTTTTAAAATCCATCGCTGTGTGCCTGAATAAAACCGTTACGGAAATAAAACTCATGATAACAAAACTCATTGCCGTTGATATCGCTGCACCTGAAAGTCCAAGCGAAGTTATTGGAACGAGAATAGTATTTAAGATTAGTTTTATGACCGCTCCGGCGAGTGTGATCTTAACCGGCATGTCATACTTTCCAACAGCTTGAAGCATCGAGTATACAGCACCGCTGAATGCTAAAAACGGTGTGCTTAAGCTTATAATCGAAAGAGGAACAATGCATACGGAGATTTCAAGCTGTCTGTTCGCGAATAGTACATCCAAAATTTCTTTCGACATCGCACAAAGACCAAAACCTGCCGGAATAGAGATAAGAGATACAATAGCAATAACTCTTGTTATCTCTTTGTTAACTCGAGTCATATCCGATCTGGCATAAGCTTCAGAAATATTTGGCAAAGCGCTTTTTCCGAACACCGAGCAAAGCGAAGGCGCAAGCGAGAATACCGTCATAGCAAGCCCTGTGAACGAGCCGTATAAAAAGTTCGGAAGCTCTTCTAAGCTAACTCCGCTGTTTATGATCTGGGCATATTTCTGCGAATATAACTCCGGCTGATTTCTAAGGCTTGATTTGATGCACAGCATTATCGTAGAGAGGTCCACAGCGTTCATTAAGCTTGATACAACACTTGCTATAGTCATCGGTATCATTAATATAACAAGCTGCTTAAAGGTATCTCTCATTCGCTGTGAGGAAGTGTCTCTTTTAAGATTGTCTTTTGATATCCCGTCACCGCATATCCTATATCTTAAAACTATGTATATCAGTCCCGCTAAATCTGCTGCGGTAACTCCCAAAATGGCCGCAGCTGCGATTATTGGCGCTGTAAAATCGTTTATTCCTCCAAGCTGCCGTCTTGCATATTGTGCAAACCAAAGCCCACATACGGTCTTAACAACAGCCTCGACCATTTGAGACACCGAGGTTGGAGTCATATTCTTAAGCCCCTCGAAATACCCTCTGTATACGGCTGTTACTGTTCCAAAAAATATGCAAGGTGAAATCGCTGCAATTGCAGGCGCAGAAAGTGAATTGCCGATAATTCTTGTTGCAATAAAATCTGCAAAAACTATCGGTATAAGCATCAAAATAAAGGATATTACGCTGAAAGCTATCAGCGTAGTTTTTTTGATGCTTTTAATATTTTTGTATTTTCCAAATGCCGAGTTTTCTGCAACAAGTGCTGATATGGCGGGCGGCAGACTTACTGCGCATATAGAATATATCGGTGTAAACACTGTATATGCACTTTGAAAATATCCCATTCCAGTGCCGCCCAATATATTTGTCAGCGGAATTTTAAAGATAAGTCCTGCCACGCGCGAAACTATAACCGAAAGCATCAGTATAAATGAACCGTACAAAAGTCCTTGTTTTTTCACAAAAGTCATCCTTTCCGTAAAGGGTCTTGTACCATTCTATTTGTTTTTTCAGTGTTCTATTCCAACATAGTAACCGGCTCCGCAGTGCGATGCTCCTCGCTCGCCGCTTGCGGCGACTCGGCTCCATCACACTCCATTTCCCAATTCCTCAAAAATTGCCGTATAAATTGACATATTTGAATTGTTGTGATATACTAATTTAATGATTTTAATCCTTTTATATCGGAGGTTTTATAAATGTCTGAAGCAGTAAGCAAAAAGAAAGTAATATTCTCTGGAATTCAGCCCACGGGTACATTCACCCTTGGTAACTATATCGGTGCTGTTCGCAATTGGGGGCCTTTGCAGGAAGAATATGATTGTATCTATTCTATCGTCGATATGCACGCATTGACCGTTAAGCGCGATCCCGTTAAGTTCAGACAACAGACAATTGAATCTTATGCTCTTTTGCTCGCTTGCGGAATCGATCCTAAGAAGTCGGTTGCATTTATCCAAAGCCACAATCCCAGCCACGCTCAGCTTAACTGGATCTTGGCTTGCTCCACCCAGTTTGGCGAGCTTTCACGTATGACTCAGTTTAAGGACAAGTCCAAAAAACATCCTGACGATGTTAACGCAGGTCTTTTCACATATCCTGTTTTAATGGCTGCTGATATCTTGGCTTATAATGCAGATCTTATCCCGATTGGTGCTGACCAGAAGCAGCATTTAGAGCTTGCAAGAAACATCGCTGTTCGTTTCAATCAGCGCTTTGGCGATATGTTCACTGTTCCCGAGCCTTATATTCCCAAGGTTGGCGCAAAGGTAATGTCCTTGCAGGAGCCTACTAAAAAGATGTCTAAGTCTGATGATAACGTAAACGCTACAATTCTCATTTTGGATGATAAGGATACCATTATCCGCAAGTTTAAGCGCGCCGTTACCGACTCTGAAGCTGTTGTTAAATATGCTGACGGTAAGGACGGCATCAACAACCTCATGACAATTTACTCTGCTGTTACAGGCAAGTCACTTGATGATATCGAGCGCGAGTTTGGCGGCAAGGGTTATGGCGACTTTAAGCTTGCAGTTGGCGAAACCGTTGCAGATCATTTGGCACCTGTAAGAGATGAATTTGCACGTTTAATGGCTGATAAGAATTATCTTAAGGAATGCTACACAGAAGGCGCACAGCGTGCTTTCAGAATCACAAACAAGGTAATCACAAAGGTTCACCGCAAGGTTGGTTTTGTCGATTACAGATAATATAAATTTGGAGTGACATAAATGGACAAAAAAACAGCCGCTACCGCAGGAATCACCATGGGCTCCTGTCTGGCAATGATTATTTCGTTTTCCTGTAATCACTCAATTCTTTGGGCAATCATTCATGGCTGCATGAGTTGGGTTTATGTCATATACCGCTTGATTGTCGGCTATTAATTAACGAATTTGGAGATGTTTTATATATGAAACTTGGCATGGTTGGTCTTCCGAATGTCGGAAAGAGTACACTTTTTAATGCTTTAACAAACGCAGGCGCCGAGTCTGCAAACTATCCCTTCTGCACGATAGAGCCTAATGTCGGAATCGTTTCCGTTCCCGATGAAAGACTTGACGAGCTTGCAAGAATGTATGAACCCACAAAGTTCACCCCCGCAACACTTGAGTTTGTTGACATAGCAGGCCTTGTTAAAGGTGCCTCAAAGGGTGAGGGCTTGGGCAACAAGTTCTTAGCGAACATCCGCGAGTGCGACGCTATCATTCACGTTGTTCGTTGCTTTGAGTCTGACGATATCATTCACGTTGAAGGTTCAGTCGATCCCAAGCGTGATATTGAAACAATTGATTTAGAGCTTATATTTGCTGATATGGAAGTTCTCGAACGTCGTTTGGACAAGGCTAAGAAAATGCTTAAGGGCGATAAGAAATATCAAGCAGATATCGATCTCACCGAAGGGCTCCTTGCTCATCTTGAATCAGGAAAGTCTGCAAGAAGCTATCCCTTCACTGATGAAGAAAGGGAAATGATAAAGTCAACTCCTCTTCTTTCTCAAAAGCCTGTTATCTATGCCGCAAACCTTTGCGAGGATGACTTTACAGGTAATGTGGAAGAGAATAAGAACTTCCTTGTTGTTAAAGAAATTGCTGATGCTGAAGGATCCGTTGTTTTGCCCATCTGCGCTCAGATCGAGCAGGAGATCGCTGATATGGACGCTGATGACAAGGCAATGTTCCTTGCTGAACTCGGACTAACAGTTTCCGGCCTTAACCGCGTTATTAAAGAAGGCTATGCACTTTTGGGACTTATCTCGTTCCTCACCGCAGGTAAGGACGAATGCCGCGCTTGGACCATAACAAACGGCACCAAGGCTCCTCAAGCTGCAGGCAAGATCCACACTGACTTTGAGCGTGGTTTCATTCGTGCAGAGGTTGTAGCGTTCGATGATCTTAAGGCTTGCGGAACAATGGTTGCAGCCCGCGAAAAGGGCCTTATCCGTTCCGAAGGCAAGGAATACGTCATGCGCGATGGCGACGTTGTTTTGTTCAGATTTAATGTATAATCATTTAGCTCCCTTGATTTTTCAGGGGAGCTTTTTTTGACCGCAGCTCGCCACGCATCCGCACTCGCCCTCACTCCGCTCGGGCGGCGCGGTGCACGGCTCGCCTCTAGATAAATGCATAACAAAAAACCGCCTCCCGAAAGGGAAGCGGTTTTCATCATTTAGCGTAAATCTTAAGCTTTCAATTAAGCAAGCTCTGCGAAGTACTTGATGGTTCTAACCATCTGGCTGGTGTAGGAGTTTTCGTTGTCGTACCAAGAAACAACCTGAACTTCGTAAAGATCTTCAGCGATCTTAGCAACCATGGTCTGAGTAGCATCGAACAAGGAACCGTAGGTCATGCCGATAACGTCAGAAGAAACGATCTGATCTTCGTTGTAGCCATAGGAATCAGAAGCAACAGCCTTCATAGCAGCGTTGATGCCATCCTTGGTAACGTTTTCGCCCTTAACAACAGCAGTAAGGATAGTGGTGGAACCTGTAGGAACGGGAACTCTCTGTGCAGAGCCGATGAGCTTGCCGTTGAGTTCGGGAATTACAAGACCGATAGCCTTAGCAGCGCCGGTAGAGTTAGGAACGATGTTAGCAGCGCCAGCTCTAGCTCTTCTAAGGTCACCCTTTCTGTGAGGACCGTCAAGGATCATCTGGTCGCCGGTGTAAGCGTGAATGGTGGACATGATACCGCTCTGGATAGCAGCATAGTCGTTAAGAGCCTTAGCCATAGGAGCCAAGCAGTTGGTGGTGCAGGATGCAGCGGAAATAATGGTATCTTCTGCTGTAAGGGTATTTTCGTTTACGCCGTAAACAATAGTAGGAAGATCGTTGCCTGCAGGAGCAGAGATTACAACCTTCTTAGCGCCAGCTGTGATGTGAGCCTGGCTCTTGTCCTTAGAGCAGTAGAAGCCTGTGCACTCGAGAACTACGTCAACGCCGAGTTCACCCCAAGGGCAGTTTACAGCGTCCTTTTCAGCGTAGATCTTAAGGGTCTTGCCGTCAACAGTGATTGTACCTTCTTCGTCGTTAGCTTCAACAGTGTGGAGACCTTCGCCGATTCTTCCGCAGTAGCCGCCCTGAGCGGTATCATACTTGAGAAGGTGAGCGAGCATAGAGGGCTTGGTAAGGTCGTTGATAGCAACGATCTCATAACCTTCTGCGCCGAACATCTGTCTGAAAGCGAGACGTCCGATTCTGCCGAAACCATTAATTGCAACTTTAACTGACATTTTAGATTACCTCCAAATGAAAATATATTGCTTTTATGCATCTATAATCTTACACTATATTGAGTTATTTTGCAAGTGTTTTGACAAAAAAATATCAATGATATTTGTTCATATTTATCTTATGGTTTTGTGTATTTTATTATATTTGTCTGTCGAAATGTGTAGAAAAATGCTTTACTATTTCATTTTTGGGTGTTATAATATAAATCGACATACAATCTATTGAAAGAGGGAGGATTTAAGGTGAGCGAAATTAAGAAATGTAATATAAGTCACCATTCCATAAATACCATAAGCAAAAATATGCGCGAGGCTATTTCGCTTTCCTCTCAGTTTGCTTTTTCTCTCGAGGAAAATGAAATGTACCGCGAGCTTGAAATATTAAAAAAACAGAACGCTTGCTGCTTCAAAGTACTTGCCGAGGTTGCTAATATCATCGAAATCCATAAATATAATAGCCCTCTTAATTTCTCAGTTATTGAGCTTAATGCCTTTATCGAGGACACGCTCGGCACTTGCCGTTCAATGCTCAGAAAAACCGGCATCGTTATCGAGTACGAGCGTTCGCACGCTGATATTTTTGTAAAGCTCGATGCTGATAGGTTCAGCTCCTGCTTGCTTAACCTCTTGGTCAACTCGTTTGCCAATATCGATCGGGAAGAGGGAAGAGTGAAGGTGTGCGTCAAGCTCCTTTCCGACTGTGCCTGTGTTCAGATAATCGACAACGGTTATGGCATGACTGTTGCTGATGCCGCAAGCTATATGAGTGACGATGAAGTCGTAAGCGGATTTTCTATTCTTAAAAAGTTCTGTGAGGCTCATGAGGCTTCCGTTATTTTCGAATCTGCCGAAAACGATGGTTTTGCACTTTCTCTCAAGCTTCCCTTGTGTACCGAGGTTGACGGATTGCGTTCACCAAAAGCTGTCATTAAAAACAACACCTTCTCGCTCGCAAATATATTGCTTTCAAAGCTTGATTTTATCGAGGTTGATGGCATTGAATATTAAAAAAACGATCCCTGCCAAGCATCTGCTTAGCAGGGATTTTTTCTATTTATCGGTCATATTCATACTCATATTCGCCGCTTTCAAACTTCTTAAGATAATACTTTCTTGCAAGTATATAAGAGCCTATTGAAAGAAGCATCTGCAAAGCAGCTCCCATAAGTGCATATATCTGAATATTTTCATCAATCACAGATATCCATTCACTTGTAAAGTATATTGCATGAACACCTGCGACTGCATTCTTATCGGTGATATAGTCCAAAAGGAACACGGGAGCATAATATAAAGCTGCGGTCAAGATCATTATGATAGATATGTTTATCGCATTATATCTGCCATATGCTGTGTGTCTTTTTGCATCATCGGCAAATAAAGCAGTAAGCAATATTGCAGGTATAAGCCAGGAGATAAAGCTTAAAAGCAACGGCTTGTTATAAAGCTGAAGCCTTGGAATAAATGTTCCCACAACACCCAAAATAGCTGTCTTTCCGATTATTGTTGCAAAGAGATTCAAAAGTATAAGCAGTCCGCATCTTGCAAGACCGTAAAGCATCGTTCTAAGCGAATCGTCTCTCATTATGTTTCCTCCGTTGTTATCGTTTTGCAGTTTTAAGTGTTATATATTTATTTTACCAAACATAATAAAGCTCATCCATAACCTTCTGAATGCTATAGAAGCAAGGCTTGGGCTGGAATTTAGTGTCGAACAGTCTTGTAGTTTCGGTATCGGTGCCATACATTACAAATCCGTCCTGAAGTCCAAAGAGTGTAACAGATGTGATGTTTGCAGGACCGCCGCCCATTGTGTCAAGTCGCTGGAACATCTTGAAATATTCCGCATATCTGTCTGCCTGAATTTCAAGATTTTCCTTTGAAAGATTGTCAACGCCACAGCTAAGTTCAGTAACGTGGATCTCAAGATCAAGCGTTGCAAATTTAATGATCGCAGATTCAATATCCGAAAGGCCGGGCCAACCGATTCCCCAATATCCCTGCATTCCAATGCCGTCAATGATCCTTTTTTCGGCAAGGCTCTTACAAAGATTATATATATTATCGCGTTTGCCTGATTGGAACGTATTGAAGTCGTTATAGAAAAGCTTAACCTCAGGGTCGCAATATTTTCTTGCGCTGGTGAATGCGAGCTCAACGTAATCCTCGCCCAATGTTACATACCAAGGATTATCCTTGGTGCCATCGTGCTTCGTTCTAACTCCAAAGTAGCTGTTGGGGTCAGCACTTTCAATGTCAACAGCCTCATTAACAACATCCCAAGCATAAATAACACCGGGGTATTCTTCCTGACAATATATTACCACTTGCTTGATATAACTGTCAAGTCTTGCAGCCATTGTGTCATAGTCAACCCATGCACCGTTATTTTCAAATCCTTCTTTAAAGAACCATTCGGGAGTCTGAGCGTGCCAAACAAGGGTGTGTCCTCTCATCTGAATGCCGTTATCCAAACACCACTGAAGTGTAGGATCAACTGAATCAAACTTAACCGCGGGAACTGTCTCATCGCCGTCCTTGGCATTCTCAATGCATCCGTCTTGGTCAAGAATAAATGACGGCTTCATAAGATTTGTCAAAGTAACGCTGTTGAAGTGATACTTAGCAACAGTCATATATTCCAATGAATTAACAGCTGCTGTGCCGATTGCATTGCCTGTAAGACCAACACCAAGCATGAAATAGTCTTTGCAAAGATCTTTCAAGCTGTCGGTCGTCAATGCTTCGGCCAAGTCATAAGGGCTGTCTTCCAATCCGTATTCATATTTCACCTGTGCTTTTTTTGAGCCGCTTTCGCAAGCAGTGCATATAGTTAATAAAAGCATAGCAGCCAATATGATTGAAATGAGTCTTTTGATATTCATATAAAATCATCATCCTTAATATAGTATTCAACGATATTTTACCATATTTGACGTGTCAAGGCAATATAATAATGAAAAAAAGCACCCAATCGCTGGGTGCCTTTTTATTATGCTTTTTAGCAGCAGGATGTGTTGTCGCAGCAGCAACAGTTGTTATTGCCGTTGTTGTTATTATTGCAGCAGCATCCGTTGTTGCTGTTACCGGTGATACCGCAGCCATTACCGTTGTTATTGCAGCAGCAGAGGAGAATAAGAATCAAAATAATAATCCACCAGCATCCTCCGAAACATGAACCGTTCATAAATCTGTCTCCTTTTGTGTAAGTTTTAAAGCATTTGATTGCTTTATACTTCATTTTATGCTACCTGCTTTTTTGTGTTACAAAATTTCTTAATGCAGTTATTAGCCAAGCCGCACCAAAGCATACAATAATAAGACCAAGTGATTATAGACCATAAAACCTGTCAAATATATTTGCAAGAAAGGAAGCGATATATATGAAGGATTTCATCGAATTATACGGTGGAGAGGATTTTACGCAAAACGCACTCGATGCAATAAACTCAGCAATAGCTTCATCCTGCTCGATGGGTCACACCTATATCGGAACAGAGCATCTTCTTCTGGGATTGCTAAAAATACAAGAATGTGCCGCGTGTGTATTGCTAAACCGTTTCGGAATTAACGAGGATAATGTTAAAAAGCGCATCGAGGAGCTTATAGGAGTTGGCGAGCGTACACAAACCGACGGCAGAATGCTCACACCATGCGCCAAAAGAAGCATAAATCTCGCAAAAAAGACTGCTTTTGAGATTTCAAAAACAAAGGTTGGAACAGAACACCTTCTTTGCGCGATAATAAATCAACAAAATTCAACAGCAAAGGGGATCTTGTATGACCTTGAATGTAATATCTCCTCACTCTTTACAAGCTGTACCGAAGCTGTTGAAAAAAGTGCTGTAATGAGTAACCAGATCAAAAAGAGCCGAGTCTTGTTCCTTGATAAATATGCCTATGATATGGTTAAAAAGGCTATTAACGAGGGGTTTGATCCATGTATTGCCCGCGAAAACGAAATAAACCGACTTATAGGCATACTTTTGCGTCGTCAAAAGAATAATCCCTGTATCGTTGGCGAGGCAGGAGTGGGAAAAACCGCAATCGTCGAGGCACTTGCAACTAAGATCGCAAATGGAGATGTTCCGGATGCGCTTAAAAACATCAGAATATACTCGCTCAGTCTCACGCAGCTTTTGGCTGGTGCTAAATATAGAGGCGATTTTGAAGAGCGTTTAAAAAACTGCATCGATGATGCGGCAGTATCAAATAACATAGTTTTGTTTATAGATGAGCTTCACACGCTTGTCGGAGCAGGAGCTGCAGAGGGTGCGATAGATGCCGCAAATATATTAAAGCCAATGCTCGCAAGAGGGGAGGTTCGTGTTATCGGAGCTACAACGTTCGATGAATATACAAAGTTCATCGAAAAAGATAAGGCTCTCGAGCGTCGATTCAGTCTTATACGTGTATACGAGCCTTCTTTATCCGTTGCAACCGAAATGCTTACAAAAATCAAACAAAAATATGAAAAACATCACGGCGTTATGATATCTGATGAAGCCATTTCTGCTGCTGTCAAGCTTAGTGATAGATATATCACCGAACGTTATCTGCCTGATAAGGCGATCGATGTTATCGATGAAGCTTGTTCGAACGTGAAGCTAAACGCCTTTACGGATAATTTTGATTCCGAGATTGATCTTTCAAAGATCTTTAACGACTATGTTCAGGGCAGAGTTACAAAAGAGGCGTATTTTGATGCACTTACAATGCGCGCAAACCCAACAGTATCAGTTCCTATTGTATTAAAAGAAGACGTGGAAAGTGTTGTCGCTTTACAGTCATCTGTTCCGCATCTTGCGGATTTATCAAACCGCACTGAAGAAATAGGGGAATACATCTCGTCACGCATATTCGGTCAGGATTCTGCCATATCCTCGCTTGTGCTTGCATTAAAAAGAAGTTCATCATTTTTAAGGAATCATTCAAAGCCACTTTGCGCTTTAATGTTTTCAGGTCCCACAGGTGTCGGGAAAACCGAGCTTGCATGCGCTTTAAGTGAAGCGATATTCGGTTCTCGGGATTCTCTCATTCGTTTTGATATGACTGAATTCAGCGAATCTCACAGTGTTTCCCGTCTTATTGGCTCTCCTCCCGGATATGTTGGCTTTGGCAAGGGCGGTGAACTCACCGAAAGCGTAAAGCGAAATCCCTTTGCAGTTGTTTTGTTTGATGAATTCGAAAAAGCTGATCGAGAGGTTAAATCACTTATGCTTCAGATCCTTGATAATGGCTTTATAACCGATTCTACGGGCAGACGCGTATCATTTAAAAACACGATTGTCATCTTCACAACAAACGCTTGTGTGTCAAATCACGCACTTCTCGGCTTCAACCGTGAGATTGATTCGCAGTCTCCTCGTAAGGGGTTGGCTAATGTTTTCTCTAACGAGCTTATAAACCGCATAGACAGTGTTTGCTCTTTCAGTGAGCTTTCGCACGATGTCTGCGTCAAGATCGCGTCACATCGTCTCGACACTTTGTCAAATCAGCTTTTGCCCTTTAATAAAAACGTCGCATTCTCAAGCGATGTTGCCCAAAGAGTTGTTATTCTTTCTGATTATAAGCATTTCGGAGCGCGTGAGATCCTGCGCGTTATTTCCTCGGAAATCGAGCCCATACTTTCTGATATGATCTCAGACCCATGCATCAACGATATAAACTGTTCTGTGGTTGATGAAAAGTTCGCATTTTTGCATATAAATAAAAATCCGGCAGTTGTTTAACTGTCGGATTTTTATTATTACAGCGCCTTAAACGCCTCTTTTAAGTTGTTAACGCCGATAACCTCGATATCATCAGGCAGGCGAATGTTTTTAAGTGAATGTTTCGGAACGATGCACTTTTCAAATTTCAATCGTCTTGCTTCTGCTATTCTTTGCTCAAGATGAGAAACAGCTCTTATCTCTCCACCCAAACCTATCTCGCCAAATGCGATGACCTTTCCGTCGATAGGTTTGTCTGTCAGCGAGGAATACAGCGCCATCGCCACGGGAAGATCAGCCGCAGGCTCTGTAATCCTAAGTCCGCCGATAATGTTAACGTAAACGTCCAAGGTACTGAAATAGAAGCCCATGCGCTTTTCAAGCACCGCCAAGATCATCCACACACGGTTAAAATCAAATCCTGTCGAAACTCTTCTTGGATTTGCTCCTCCTGTTTTTGATACCAAGCCCTGAACCTCTGCTAAAATCGGGCGCGAGCCCTCCATTGTGCAGGCAACACAGCATCCCGAAACGCCTTCCGGCCGCCCCGATAAAAGCATTGCCGAGGGGTTTTCCACCTGCTCAAGCCCCGATTCACACATTTCAAAAACGCCGATCTCATTTGTCGAGCCAAAACGGTTTTTAACAGCACGCAAAATTCTGTACGAAAGATTTCTGTCACCCTCGAAATATAAAACAGCATCCACGATGTGCTCCATAACCTTAGGGCCTGCAATTGCGCCATCTTTATTAACGTGACCGACGATAAAGAAGGGGATCTCCTCGTTCTTTGCAGTTCTCATGAATAGGTTCGTACATTCTCTTACTTGGGTGATAGAACCCGGTGTTGAGTTTATCTCTCTTATCGACATCGTCTGTATCGAGTCGATGATAACTATGTCAGGCTTATTAACAGATACAGTTTCGCATATCGAAACAGCGTCCGATTCTGCAAGCAGGTATAAATTCTCACTAACAACACCCAAGCGCTGAGCGCGAAGCTTAATCTGTCTTATCGATTCTTCTCCCGATACGTACAAAATTGTATGCTCGCTTCCAAGATATTCACATATCTGAAGCAAAAGTGTCGATTTTCCGATGCCGGGCTCGCCGCCCAATAAAACAAGCGATCCTTTAACTAAGCCGCCGCCCAAAACTCTGTCAAGCTCGCCAAGTCCCGTTTCATATCTAACTTCGTTAAGCGAGGTGTCAGCATCAGCAAGACTTACTATCTTTTCGCTCAGATCAATTCCGCCGCTTTTTGAAGAAACACCAATCGTTGCTTTCGTTTTTGGGATAATCTCTGTTTCCTCAAGCGAGTTCCAACTGCCGCAGTTCGGACATTTTCCGTTCCATTTCGGCGATTCATAACCGCACTCGCGGCAAACATAAACGCTTTTTGCTTTCGGCATATTTTAACGTCCTTTCGGTTTGTTTATTGATCATTTGGCATTACATATTCGCAAATTCCCGCAAATACTGTAAATGCCACCTTCGATTGATATTCTTCCGATTCTAAATGTGCCGCTTCATCGGGATTGGATAAAAATCCGCACTCGACCATAACGCTTGGGCACTTTGCAAAATGTATCAGATAAAGCTCGTCACCAACCGGCTTTGTTTCACGTTTGTTTTCGGGCTGAAGGAAGCTGACAAACTTATTTTGCATAATGCTTGCAAGCTTCGCTCCCTCTTCGCTTTGAGCAGAATAAAACATCTGCGCACCGTAATATTTCGAATCGGTGAACTGATTCTGATGAATCGAAACGAACACGGCATTTTCCTGCGAGTTGATGATATTAAGCCTGTTTTCCATGTCAGACTTTTTCTGATTGCCAAGCCCTGTCACCGACGTGTCGTGTATCGACTTATCCGTGTCTCTTGTCACAACGACCTCGAAGCCCGCTGCTTCAAGCATATCTCTCAGCTTCAAGAGGATATTAAGATTTATCTCCTTTTCCTCAACACCGTTAACGCTAACGCATCCGCTGTCCATTCCGCCGTGACCGGCATCTAAGATGATAACCGGCATGCCGCTCACTCCGGCACTGACAGATACCGAATCATTTGGCATATTAAAGGTTTTAATAAATCCGAATACCAATAAATATGTACACAGCAGAATCACTGCCGCACCAACTCTGTTGACCCACAGTTTTTTAAGCATATAACACAACTACCTCCGTAAATCTTTTGTACAAACTTATGAGGTAGTCCTTTGTTTTATGCTTTTTTATCTTCTGTAAACGATCTTTTCTTTAAGGTCAATGTGGTTATAACCAACGTAATATGCCGCCCAAGTTGCGATTATAAAAATCAAGGGCAAAACTGTAAACAGAATCATAGCGCCCCAAGAAAGCTCATTAGCTGTTAAAGATACCGAGTTTACAACGCCATCAACATAAACAGCCTTGTTAGGAGCAACAATATACGTTATCGGGATGAAATATGTGGTAAGAGTTTTATAATAAGGGTAGAAGTCAAACTTCCAAACGCCAAGCTTCGACAAATATAAAAGAATGACATAGATATAGTTTATCGCTGTGGGAACAAGTCCGATAATGGCTCCAAAGTGTTGCTGCTTTTTGATCTTTTCAGCACTGTCATCTGTCTTTCTCATTCGAGAGCCAAGCTTGTGTGTAAAATCAGCATATATGCACACTGTCGCACCCAAAGAGCAGAACCCAAAGGCATAGCACATCACAGCACCATACTGCAAATAGCAGGTTAAAAAGAACATATTAATGAAAAAGCAAGCTGCCCAGCAAGCCAAAAGCAAAAGTGCCGATTTTAAAAGCACCACGGGCGTGCTTGTGTTGGGTGCTGCACGTCTATAATCATAACCCATATAAATAATTTTCCTTTCAAAAGCTTATTTTTCTTTATATTATACAACATTTTAACTTTAAAAACAACATTTAAATTTAATTTCACGAATATATCATATCGCCATTGCAAAAACTAAAGCATCCCGAAAGAAAGGTGATTTAATTATGAAAAAAGTCGAAGAAATTAAAATATATAAACCCCAGCATAAAATCATTCCTGAATGGGTGACAAACCCCATAACAGATAACTACACCGCTGAAAACGGAAGAGTATACAACAAAAACGAAGAGAACATTTTGCTTGCAAAGCAAGAGGTCGACGATAACCGCAAATAAGCGTTTTTTCCTTGCAAATGACACTTAAGTGTAGTATAATTTAATGTAACGCACATCACTCCCCAAGCATAGCTTGATATTGGGGAGTGATGACATTGAATGAGCTGATTTTAACCTGCGCAATAATATTGATAACCCTTGGAATCATTTTTGCTGTTAAGATCTTTTTGCACAGTACTAGATACATAAATATTCGGCCAAAAGTAAATCTGACCATTGAATATGGCGGTGATCCCTGCTTCGAGATCAAATTTCAAAGACTTATTTCCTCTCGCTTTTTCAGAGATTTTGATGTTGAGATTTCTGTCATCGACACGCTAAATACCGATGAAAGCAGATTGTGGCTTAAAAGTCTGTCTAAAAAAACGAATATGCAGTTTGATATCATAAATTAATAAATCAAGGAGGTGACGGCAATGCGTGATCTGACAATAACTATCCATGGTTCTGTCGACAGCGTTACATACAGAAACGACGACAACGGCTTTGCCGTCATCACACTCGATCAAAACGGTACGCCCTTAACTGTAGTTGGCGAGCTTGGCAACGTTGAAGAAGGCGAGGAGCTTGAACTCACCGGCACCTATAACACTCACCCGAAATTTGGCGATCAGTTTAAAGCCGAGCTTTGCATTCGTTCCCTTCCGGTCGAGACAAGCGCAATTCAGCGCTACTTGGCAGGCGGAGTTATCAAGGGCATCGGCCCCGTAACCGCCAAATATATAGTCAAGAAGTTCGGCAAAGATTCTCTTGACATAATCGAGAACCACCCTGATCAGCTTGCCACTGTTGATGGGATAACCAAGGCAAAGGCCACTGCTTTTTGCGAGGAGTTTAAAAAGGTCAACGGCATCCGCGAGGTTTTAACATATTTCACACGTTTAAGGATCCCCGCGCTATACGGCATCCGTGCTTGGAAAAAATACGGCACAAAAACCCTTGATCTTGTCGAGGAGAATCCATATATCCTATGCGGATATGGAATCGAGCTTCCATTCACTCGTGCCGAGGAAATAGCTTACGATAAAGGTATAGAGCCTGACAGCTATAACCGCCTTGCCGCAGGCATAAAATATGTCCTGAATGAAAATGCCTTTGCAGGTCACACTTGTCTGCCGCAGGACAAGCTTACCGAGCTTGCTATTCGCATATTAAAAGTTGATGAAGAGAAAATAAAAGAAACGATTCTAAGCGAGGTTAACGAAGAAAACCTATACATATATCTTAAAAACCGCCGTCCGTTTGTCATGCTTCGTGAATATTTCGTTGCTGAGGATTATATTTCCCGTCGCCTCGCCATAATGAACAGCCTTGCATATGATACCAAAATAAACTATGACGAGGTTATCGATATCGCTGAATTCGACAATGACATAATCTATGCAACGGAACAGCGCCGCGCCATAAATATAGCTCTTTCGAAAGGCTTCATGGTGTTAACAGGCGGTCCCGGAACGGGAAAAACGACCACGCTTAATGCCATAATCTCACTTTTCGAGCAGCAGGGCTTAAAACCTCTTATTTGCGCTCCTACGGGACGAGCTGCCAAGCGCATCAGCGACTTGACGGGATATGACGCCAAAACAATTCACCGCCTTCTCGGAGTTAAGGGAGGGGGAGAGTTTATTCAATTTGATCATAACGAAAACAACCCTCTTGATTGCGACGTTGTCATTATTGATGAAATGTCGATGGTTGATACTTTGTTGTTCGAGGCTCTTTTGCGAGCACTTCGAATTGAATGTAAGCTAATAATGGTTGGCGACAGCGACCAGCTTCCATCCGTGGGTGCAGGAAACGTCTTGCAGGATATAATTCAAAGCAACACCGTTCCCGTTATAGCTTTAACTGAAATATTCCGTCAGGCGCAGGAAAGTGCAATTGTCACAAATGCCCACAAGATAGTTAACGGAGAAATGCTTGATTTTTCCGAGAAGTCAAAGGATTTCTTCCTTATGCAACGTCTCGATTTTGAATCTGCAGGCGACTTAACAGTCGAGCTTTGCCTTGAACGCTTGCCAAAAGCCTTCAATATGTCTCCCATTTCTGATATACAAGTCCTTTCTCCCACAAGAAAAGGCCCTTTGGGAACAGTCGAGCTTAACAAACGCTTACAGTTTGCCATTAATCCTCCCTCTCGTGAGAAATCCGAGATAAAGACTCTTAACTATATCTTCCGAACAGGCGACAAAGTTATGCAAACCAAAAACGACTACGATATCGACTGGAAGAAGGGGAGCGAGCGTGGAAGCGGAATCTTCAACGGTGATATCGGAATAATCAAAAAGGTGAATAAGATATTGGGCTCTATCGAGATTGACTTCGACGGCAGAGAGTGTACATATTCCGCCACAATGCTTGATAACTTAGAGCTTGCATATGCCGCAACCGTTCACAAAAGCCAAGGAAGCGAGTTCGATGCGGTGATTCTGCCCCTCTTGGGCGGATACGATAAGCTATATTTCAGAAATCTGTTGTATACCGCTGTGACACGCGCAAAGAAGCTTTTGATAATTGTCGGTTCGCAGAAGCGTGTAGAGTTCATGATCGAAAACAACCGCCGCACTAACAGATATACCTGTTTAAGAAATATGCTTTGCGAGGATTCGTTCTTAAACATCACGCCACAGGTTAATGCCGATGAAGATATTTGATTATCTTATAGACTGGATTATACCAAACCGTTGCGGCTTTTGCGGCGATTTCATTAAGTGGAACGAGCTTGCCTGCGAGGATTGCATAAACGAAATCAAATTTGCCGAGAATTTTACACGTAATGATTTTGATGGAAATTACATCCTTTGTGTTTATGCAAGTGAATATGAAGACACTGTGCGTGAAGGTGTGCTTAATTTTAAATATCACCAAGGCATCAACACGGCAAAATTCCTTTTGCCAAAGCTTACAGAGAATTTGAATTCTTTGAGCATACCGAGTGAGATCGATCTTATAACGGCGGTTCCAATGCATCGTAAACGCTTTTCCGAAACCGGTTATAATCACGCCGAGATCGTGGCTGATCTTGTTTCTAAAACTCTAGGCATCAAAAAGGACTATAGCATACTCGGCAAAAATCGCACGACAAGATCACAGCACGAGCTTTCACGCGCTGAAAGACTTAAGGCAGTAAAAGGCAGTTATTTTATAAAAAGAAAACATAACGACATAAAAGGAATGACAATTCTTTTGTGTGATGATATAATAACAACAGGCTCGACTCTTTCTGAGTGCTCGCGCCTTTTGCTTCAGGCAGGTGCCAAACGTGTTTATTGTTTAACACTTGCATCCACAAACTATAAGGAGGGGAACTGATTTGTCGTCACTCGACCTTGGTATCGACCTTGGTACCGCTAATATAATAATCACAGCCGGCGGCGGATTGGTTCTCAACGAACCTTCGGTCATCGCATTTGATAAGCGCTCTGAGCGCGTTGTCGCTTTTGGAAAAGAAGCATACAAAATGTTAGGACGCTCTCCCGAGCATATTGCCGTTATAAAACCGTTGAAGGACGGTGTTATAAGCAATAACGATATGGCTCAGGAGCTTATAAGACTTTGTATCTTAAAGGTTATAGGCAAGCGCTTGATAAATCCTCGAATTGTCATGTGCGTTCCTTCGGGAATTACAGAGGTGGAAAGACGAGCCGTCGTTGAAAGCGCCGTTATGGCAGGAGCAAGAACCGTTTATCTTATAGACGAGCCTGTTGCCGCACTTCTTGGTGCAGGCGCGGATATATTAAAGCCCGTTGGTCAAATGGTTGTGGATATCGGCGGCGGAACAACGGATATCGCAGTAACCTCTCTTGGGGGAGTTGTAGCTTCTGCTTCTGTAAAAAAAGCCGGAAACGTCCTTAATGCTGCAATAATCAAATACTTTTCAGACCATTATAAGCTTCTTATCGGTGAAAGAACCGCCGAGGAAGCAAAGCTTAAATATGCAAACGTATTCTGGCCCTCGAATGAGCCTGTGGGTATCATAACCGGCAGAAGTCTTATAAATGGATTGCCTGCCAGGGTTGAGATCAGTGAAAATGATATTAACCGCGCTATCATGGACGATATTGATCAGCTCGTTTCGTCTATCCGCGTTGTTTTCGAGCAAACTCCTCCTGAATTGATCGGTGATATTCTGACTAACGGAATTCTGTTAACAGGCGGCGGCGCGCTTATTAAGGGTCTTGATCTATATATCGCACGTGAATTTGGCGTGCAGTGTATTGTAGCCGCAGACCCCTTAGGCTGTGTTGCCAGGGGAACATATAAAGCTTTCCGAGTCAGCGATAAGCTTAGAAACGGCTTCGAAAAGATTGCTGTATATAAACGATAACATAAACCTCTCCGATTTTTGGAGAGGTTTTTTGCATATGTTTTCCTTTTTAGACCAATAATCATCATATCCAACCGTTCGCGCCTCCACGCGCTCCGCCCAGCCCGCCCCCTCCGGTCGCGGCCGCCCTCCGTGCACGTCGGCGTTCACTAAACTAACGTCAAAAAAGGAACTTAAAATGAAAAAACTCACTCTTGCAATGCTAATTTCACTCATCATCTGTTTCGCTACAAGCGTCATATCTAACGCTAATCAGGTTCAAACTGCCACCGATAAACTCATACGCCTGCATGTCATAGCAAATTCTGATTCCGAAATGGATCAAAAGATCAAGCTTGTTGTCCGCGATGCTGTTTTGTCTCAAGCTGATACGCTTCTTTCCACCTGTCAAGATAAAGAATCAGCAGTCGAAATCATCAGTCAAAGCTTGGATATCTTAACCCAAGCCACAAACAGCGTCCTTGCAGATTATGATTACAAAGCAGTCTGCACCCTTGAAAAATGCAGCTTCAACACCCGAACTTATGATGGCTTCACTCTCCCTGCAGGCGAGTATGACTCGCTTTGTATTCGTCTGGGCGATGCAAACGGGCAAAATTGGTGGTGTGTTTGCTATCCGGGGCTTTGCTTGCCGGGTGCCATTAAGATCGATGAATGCAACTCACTTTCCGATGATGAGATAATTATATTCAGATCCCCCGAAAAAGTTAGATATAAGCTCTTTTGCTTTGAATTATTTCAAAAGTTGAAACGATTGTTTGTATAACTGTACTCAAAATTGTACTTATTGGCGCATACTTGTGTTTGACTTAATTATAAAAGCGTGGTAAAATTTCATTATCGTATTTTGTGTTCGGAGGGTTAAATATGCTTAATATCCGTCTTGGTGAAAACAGCGCAGTAAAGCTTGAAAGCATGGCGCATGATATAAGCACTTCTTTGCAATCGGGCAGGGAAGTTCTTTGCATAATTCCCGATCAGTTCTCCTTCGAATTTGATAATGCCTTATATTCTTATCTTGGCGCTAAGGATTTCAACCGCATAACCGTCCTAAGCTTTAAACGACTCGCAAAAGCTTTGACAGAGCAGTTCGGAACGCAAAGCGGAATCTTGGTTAAACCCGAAAATCGTCTTGCGCTTATCTATCTTGCACTGAATAAGGTTAAAACGGATAAGTCTCTTAAAATATTCACAAGGCAAATAGATAAACCCAATTTCGTCAGCGAAGTTGATGGAATTATCGACTCGCTCATCAGAATCGGCATTTCAGCCGATATGCTTGAAAATGCTTCTCAAGGCTCGAATGGCACGATAAGTGACAAGCTTCACGATATTTCTTTAATATACAACGCTTACTGCGAGGAGCTTTCTATGCGCGAGTTTTGCGATGAGAGCTCGATGCTATTAGAGGCTGCAAGGGTAGCGGATGAAAACCTATATTTTGAATGTAAAGATATATACCTTGACAGGTTCGATAGCTTCTCTCCCGATGAACTTAAGCTGTTAGAGACAGCAATAAAAGACTCGCATTCCGTTACGGTCTCTCTTGGCTTGCCAAATGCCTATAAACCAAGCCTTATTTCGCCTTTTTCGCTTGTTGCTCAAACTCAATACCAGCTTGTTTCTCTCGCTTCCTCGTATAATAAACCGTTAAAATATATTAAATCCGTTAAAGAGGTCGAACGCACCACGGCTCTTAAAGCTGTAAAGGATAATCTCTTTACTCCTTTACTTGATAAAAAACAAAACGACGGCAGTGTTTTAATGATATCTGCTGATACTGTTTACGAAGAAGCCGACTTTGTATGTGCTGAAATTGCTTCGCTTGTTGCCGATCACGGTTATAAATATAACGATATTGCTGTTTTCACACACGATGTCGATACATATTCGCGTGTTTTTGAATCCGCTTTTGAAAGATATAATATTGCCTCGTTTATTGATTCTCGCATTCCCGCAAGCTCAATGTCGCTCGCGTTATATGCCCTTTCTGCTATCGACGCCGCCTGTACCCGAAAGCCAGACACTGATAAGATATTAACGTTTGTCCGTTCTCCGTTTTCCTTCCTTAACGAGCAGGAAATATCTCTTATCGAGGATTATTGCGTTAAGTGGAATATTGACGGCGAAATGTGGCTTGATGATTTTGCCGAGGATAAAGAGCTTTCATCTGACCAAAACATAAATTCAATTCGAGCAAAGATAATTTCGCCCTTGCAAAAGCTTAATCTTTCCTGCAAAAAAGCAACTGCAAAACAGGTTGCTGTCGCATTTAACGAATTCCTTACAGAAATACATATAGCACACAACGCCAAAACTGTTATCGAAGATTCTTTGGATTCTGACAAGACCGAAAACGCCCGTCTTTTCAAGCAGCTTTGGAACGCTTTGATGTTATCCGTATCATCAATTTATCTGACAATAGGTGATACCCCCATAACGCTTAAATCATTTGGCGAGCTTTTGCGAATCCTGCTCTCATCTCAAACAGTTTCCAACCCGCCCCAAAAGCTTCACAGCGTAAAGCTTTGCGACGTTTCACGCTCGATAATCTCCACGCCCAAGATAGTTTTTGTTGTCGGAGTTAACGACGGTAAGTTCCCCTCAGATGTTAAAAAGAACGGCATTTTCTCGGCTAAAGATATGCAAACTCTTGAATCCTTGGGCGTTCAGTTTGAGGCTTCGCTTACATCTCGTCTAGATGCTGAGCGTCTTGATTGTTATAATGCCATCTGCCACGCAACGGATAGGCTTTATTTGTCATACTCTAACGCCGACGTTAAGGGCAAGTCGATAAATCCGTCTAACCTTATTAAAAAGCTGTCGGCAATGCTTGCAACTCCTGTTAAAACCGCCTCTGGCTATCCGATTGAGTTCTATTGCCGCACTCCTGCAAGCGCATATTATCGCTTTGCAACCGCTAAAAAATGCTCGGCAGACGAGCTTATGTCCGTATACGAATCGCTTCTTTCTGTTCCCGAATATAAAGAAAAGATTCTACACTTGGCAAACAAATCGGACTCTCATCACCTTTCGCCTGAGATCAGCCGCCGTTTGTTTGCTTCCGGTGATATCTATGTAACTCCTTCAAAGATCGACGTTTATAACAGCTGTAATTTCAAATATTTCTGCCGATACGGCATGCAGCTTGATCCCATCCGCCCCGTAGCAGTCGACCCTGCAAACCGCGGAACAGTCATGCATCACGTTTTCCAACACGTTCTGTTGCATTTTGGCGAGGGATTCAGTGAAGCAACCGACGAGGACATTGCCGCACTTGTTTCAAAGCTTTTAGATGAATATCTTCTTGAAGCAATGAGCGGTAGCTTTGGCAAAACCGCAAAGTTCAAGGCGGATTATGCCCGCTTGCACGGCGCTTGCATGGAGATATTGTTCAATATCCGCGAGGAATATAAGGTATCGAAATTCCGCCCCGTAAGATTTGAATACAAGCTTAAATCGGACGAAGGCAAAACCGTTCTTTCGATACCGATAAATAACGGCCTAAGCGTTTGTCTATACGGTATCGTCGACAGGGTGGATACCTTTAAATCTCCCGACGGAACGGAATACATCCGCATTGTTGACTATAAAACTGGCTCAAAGCACCTTGACTATAAAGATATCTACAACGGCCTTAATCTTCAGATGCTTTTGTATATGCTCGCTCTGACAGAGGGAACTGACCCCGACTTCAAAAACTGCGTCCCTGCCGGTGTTTTATATGTAAATTCAGTGTTCTTAAAGTGCGAGGCTGACTATACTCCTTTATCGGATACCTCTGTAATGCGCCTTAAAGAATCAAACAAGCAATTTAAACGTACAGGTCTTTTGATTGATGATTTGGTATCTTTAGATGCAATGGACAGCACCTTCAGCGGTGTTTATGCTCCTGTTGAGAAGAAAAAAGACGGCACCTATAAGTCCGATTCCAAGCTTATTTCTAAAGAAAGCTTTAAATTGCTTGAGGATTTTGCCTCTCGCAAGGTTCAGGAATTCGGAAATTCTCTCTTGATAGGAAAGATAGATGCCATCCCTGTCGGAGAGGATAAGGATAAGCTCCCTTGCCGTTATTGTGAATTCACATCTGTTTGTGACAGAAGAAAATATATGTTCAAGAAAACTAATGCCGAGGCTGACAGGACAAGCCTTAGAAAAGAGATAGGGGAGGTGGCAGACTGTGAAATGGACTGATGAACAGCAAAAAGCCATCAATGCCTATGGCGCGCCGATAATCGTTTCTGCTGCCGCAGGAAGCGGTAAGACAGCCGTTTTGGTTGAGCGCACGATATCCCTTCTTTCCGACAAGGATAAAAATATCCCTGCCGATAAGATCCTTGCTGTAACTTTCACTAATGATGCTGCATCTCAAATGCGAACAAAGCTGTCGATGGCTTTTGAAAATGCTTCTTTGGCTGATCCCGACAACGAATGGATTCAGCGTCAGCAATCTCTTTTAAGCTTGGCTGAGATCACAACTATCAACTCATTCTGCTATGGTTTATTAAAAGACAATATCTCAAGCACCGATTTTCAAAGCGGTGTTAGAATTCTTGAAGAAACCGAAGCCGATATGCTTACCGAGCGTGCGTTAACTTTTGTTTTAGAAGAGGAATACGCCCAAAATCCCGAAGAGATAGAAGAGCTTATCTCACTTTTCTCTCACGAAAACGATGCTTCACTCCGCACGCTTATACTAACTCTTCACAGCTTTTTGCGCTCTCTTCCGTTTAGAGATAATTGGATCAAAAACTGCTTGAATTCCCTTAAAAACGGCGAACAGTCTAAGACTGTAACGTCATACTTCAGACAGCGCGCTATTGAAAACGCAAAGCTTTTGCAAAACGCCTGCATTCAGCTTGGCGAATATTGCGAAGCTTTGGAATATCACAAGAACGCCGTTAAGTCTTATATGGCAAATATCAGCCTTGCAAACTCGCTTTGTGAAGCTGTTCTTTCGCTTGAATGGGATGATCTGTGTGAATATTCTCGCAATTTCAGCTGGCAAAAGCTTGTCGTAAATCAAACCAAGATCGAAAAGGAATCGGTATCGAGTATCGAGAGTGCATTTTATGAATCCTCGAAAAATTGTTTTGCAAGTATGAAGGAGATCGCACAAAAGATTACTGATTGCTTTAAATATGACAGCAAAACCATTCAAAACGACAGTATATTTGTTTCAGATGTTTTTGCAAGACTTTGCACGCTTGCCCGAAAACTCGACGATAGACTGCACCTTTTAAAGGTCGAGCGCAATGCCGTTGACTTTGCTGACACCGAGCTTATCGCGGTTTCTCTCTTGGCAAATTGCGACGAAAACGGTAACGTCATCCGCACTCCTTTGGCCGAGGAGATAGTCTCCTCCGGCCGCTATAAGCTTATAATCATCGACGAGTTCCAGGATATCAACAACTTGCAGGACGTCATTTTCAAAATCATTTCAAACACAGATGATATCACTAAAATCGGCTCAAACCTCTTTGCTGTTGGCGATGTAAAGCAGTCGATCTATCGATTCCGCCTTTCAAACCCCAAGGTGTTCATGAACACAAGACTGGATGGCAAAGATCCCAACTGCAACGTTCAAGAGCTTTTGCTCACCAAGAACTTTAGAAGCCGAAGCTCTGTTTTGCAGTTTGCAAACTATATCTTCTCATCACTTATGTGTGAGGATCTTGGTGAGACTGAATATACTCACGAAGAAGAGCTTGTATACGGTGCTGATTATTCTTCGGGCGATGCTCCCACAAAGCTTCTTTTGGTCGCCTCTAAATCAGATGATGAATCGGGAATTATCTCAAGCGAATACTATTGCATCGCACGTGAGATAAGAAAAATGATAAATGCACAAATACCCGTAAAAGACGGTGATTCATATCGTCCTTGCCGTCCCGGTGACTTCTGTGTTTTAACTCGCACAAATATAACCGATCCATCTCTCGTGGAAAGCTTTGAATCTGTCGGGTTAAAGGTTCTTGCCAGCGAAAAAACGGGCTATCTCAAATCAAGGGAAATATCCGTTCTTTTAAATCTGTTGTCAATAATCAACAGCCCCATGCATGATCTGCCCCTTGCAAGCGTTATGCTCTCTCCGATAATGGGCTTTTCTGATGACGACCTTGCAAGCATAAAGCTCATTAACCGAAAAGCAAGACTTTATAAAAATATTCTTGCGGTTTCAAACGGCGAGGTTGAAGCTGATGATGCCTTAACAGTTAAATGCCAAGCTGCAGTTTCGCTAATTAAAAAGCTTCGAGTATATGCCGCTGGAATGCCTTTAACAAGACTTATTAAGAAGGTATACGACGTTACCGATATGTTCTCCATCGCTGCACAGTATGAAGACGGCGAGCAAAAGTGTGCAAATCTCTATTTGCTTTTAGAGTATGCCGCTTCATATGAAGCCTCTTCCAATGACGGTATAGCAGGTTTCTTGCGCTATGTTGATTACATATCCAAAACGGGTGGAGACTTCGAGCAGGCTTATACAGTAACCGAGTCTGATGATTGTGTTAACGTAAAGACCATCCACAAATCTAAAGGCCTTGAATATCCCTTCGTGTTCCTTTGCCAGCTTGGTAAGAGGTTTAACAAGCGCGATACCTACGGAAGACTTCATTTAAATGTGGATCACGGCATGGGCCTTGAATTCTTGGATTACTCCTCGCTTTCAAAACGCAAAACAGTCTTCTCTGAATACATCGCCTCTAAAAACGAGCTTGAAATGCTTTCCGAAGAGCTTCGTCTTTTATACGTTGCCGTAACCCGTGCAAAAGAACAGCTATTCATCGTTTTAAGCGATGTAGATACTAAGGCGCAAAAGTTCGCGCACAGTATATCTTCACCTAAGATACCTTCGGCCGTGTCGCAGGATGCAAAATGCCTTGCCGATTGGGTGGTTATGTCACTGTTAAAGCACCCATGCTTTGAATATCTGCGCGAGGAGATTGGCGATAATATCTTTGCAGATCTTGATTCCACACCCGACATCGTTGTCGATCCGTTTATCTTAAGCTCGATAGAAGTTGCTGAACCAAAAGATACCGAAGCAGGCAAGCCGATTGTTTCTTTGGTGGAAAAAATAAAGAACAGCTTTGCAAGTGAATATGATAAGCGCCTTACAGAAAATGAAGCAAAGGTCTCGGTATCCGAGCTTGTCAGCGACGATCCCGTAAACTTCTTCCCGCGTGTGACACGCCTTGATGACACTCTTTCTGAGCTTAGCGCTGCAGAGAAGGGAACTATCACTCACCGTTTTATGCAATTTTCTGATTACAGCCTTGCAAGCGTGGATCTTGAATCTGAGATATCACGACTTAAGTCGATAGGACTTTTCACTGAAAAAGAGGCTACAGCCATCAACCGCGAAAGCGTTCAGGCATTCTTTGAAAGTGACATTTTCTCTCGCCTTGCAAAATCGGATAACGTCATGCGTGAAAAACAGTTCATGGTTCGTTTTTGTGATATTTCGGTTGACGAAGCTCTTAAGGAGATATATAATGATACCGAAGGAATGCTTCAGGGCATTGCTGACTGTCTGTTCGAGGAAGCTGACGGCTACGTTTTAATTGACTATAAAACAGATCGTGTTAAAACCCCCGAGGAGCTTTTGCAAAGGTATTCCAAGCAGCTCGAACTGTATAAAGCCGCATTCGGAGCTCTTTTGGATAAACCCGTTAAATCGGCTTATATCTATTCGTTTGTGCTCAAAAAAGGCATAGAAATAAATTTATAAAATATTTTCAAAAACCCCTTGACAATCTATTTGCGGTGATGTATAATACCATGCGTAAAGAAAGCAGATACGTTTACGTTCTCACCTTAAGCAATTGCGCGAAAAGGTCGATAAAGTCATTACCGCACCACTCATTGGGTTGGATTGCGTGATTTTACAGAGCGTGAACTAATGTTTGCGCTCTTTTAATTTTACTTACGGAGGTGTTGCGCCATTAGCAACATGGATCATCAGATCAATGAAGAAATCCGCGACGAGCAGATTAGAGTAATCGACGCAGACGGATCACAGCTCGGAATCATTTCCTCTAAGGAAGCGCTTAATATCGCTATCTTCAAGGAACTCGATCTCGTTAAGATCGCGCCCACAGCAAACCCGCCGGTGTGCAAGATCATGGATTACGGTAAATACTGCTTCGAGCAGACCAAGAGGGAAAAAGAAGCCCGCAAGAATCAGAAGATTGTTGATGTTAAGGAAGTCAGAATGACCTCTAAGATCGACACCAACGACTTCAACACAAAAGCAAATCAGGCTATCAAGTTCTTAAAGGCAGGGGACAAGGTTAAGGTCTCCATCCGACTTCAGTTCCGCAAAGGTGCGGCACTTCATTCTGAACTGAGCGATAAGCTCCTTGAACAGTTCAAGGAAATGATTGCTGAATATGGCGTATTCGACAAGCCCAGTAAAATCGAGGGCAGAAACATTGTTCTGTTCGTTTCCCCCAAAACCTCAAAACAGAAATAATTAAGGAGGACAAAGATCATGGCAAAAATTAAGGTAAAAACTCACTCCGGAACCAAGAAGCGTTTCAGCCTTACAGGTACCGGCAAGGTTAAGTTCCAGCACGCTAACAAGAGACACCGTCTCATCTCCAAGGATCACAAGGCTAAGAGACTCGCAAGAGGAACTGCTTACGCATCCAAGGCAAACATCGACGCTATCAAAGCAAACATCCCTTACAAATAAATCACGGGTTGTAAGGACTTATTAAACAAAAGAATTTAATTACGGAGGTAAAGAATTATGGCTCGTGTTAAGGGAGCAATGATGACTCGCAAGAGAAGAAATAAGACTCTTAAGCTCGCAAAGGGTTACTGGGGCGCTAAGAGCAAGCACTTCAAGATGGCTAAACAGGCTGTTATGAAGTCCGGCAACTATGCATACATCGGAAGAAAGCAGAAGAAGCGTGAATTCAGACAGCTCTGGATCGCAAGAATCTCGGCTGCTGCTAAGATCAACGGAATGAACTATTCCACTCTTATGAACGGTCTTAAAAAAGCTGGAATCACACTTAACAGAAAGATGCTTTCCGAAATCGCTATCAACGATGCTGCAGGCTTTGCTGCAATCTGCGAAAAGGCTAAGGAAGCTCTTAAGTAAGAATTTTATAAAACACGCTCATTTAACTATGGGCGTGTTTTCTTCATAATTCAGATCATTTGAATAGGAGATCTTATGCTTTTATCAAGTAAAGAAAATCCGCTTATAAAGCAATATATCAAGCTTCGCGACCTTAAAAAAGCAAGAACCGAACAGAGACTTTTTGTATTAGAAGGCTCACGAATCGTTGTCGACGCCGTTAAAGAAAACGTCACGATAGAAGCTGCATTTATAACCGAAGAAGCTCTTGAAAAATACAGCGACACTGCATCGCTTTTGTCGGATAGAATAGGGGAAAGACTTTATACAGTAACTCCCGATATTGCCGCAAGATTAAGCGACACAAAAGGCTCTCAGGGCGTGTTTGCAATTGCTAAAAGGCTTGACAAAACTCTTGACTCGGATAAAATAAATAATGGCGGAAAATTTTTAATTCTAAATTGCGTGCAGGATCCCGGAAATGTTGGGACTATCCTGCGTGTTGCCGATGCTGTCGGAATCGACGGTGTTTTCCTGTGCGGCAATTCTTGCGATATATATAATCCAAAGATCGTTCGCTCAACCATGGGTTCTCTTTTCAGACTTGCGGTGTGCGATGATTTGTCATATTCCGAGACTGTCTCAACTTTAAAAAATAACGGCATAAAAACCTATGCCAGCGTTATAGACACAGATGCCAAAAGCGTCCGCGGATTTGATTTTCCAAAAAACTGTGCTGTTGTCATCGGAAATGAAGGTAACGGCTTAACTCGCGAAGAAGCACTTATGTGCGACGATCGCATAACCATTAAAATGAGCGGTAACATAAACTCGCTCAATGCTGCAATGGCTGCAGGCATCATCCTTTGGGAGATGACAAAGTAAAACTTATAATAAGGAGGTTTTATCATGCGTTCCGAGCTTGTATATTGGATGTGGCTTACCTTGGCATTTGGCCCGGCCAACCCAAGAAAGTGGAATTTGTTGTCTCATTATGACAGCGTCAAAACCGCATATGATAAGATCTCTTCTGGGAATCTTTCCTTTGTCACTCCGCAGGATAAAGAAAAAGTGTCTTCTGCCACAATTGAGCAGGCACAAAAGATAATTGACTATTGTGACGAAAAAGAGATAAAGATATATTCGTTTGATGACGAGCATTTTCCAAACCGCTTGCGCGAGATTTATAATCCGCCTTCAGTTTTGTTTGTCATGGGCGATATAACAGATTTGGATAACACCATCGTCATAACTGCGATCGGAACGAAAAAGCCAAGTGAATATTCCATTTCTGTTACTTCTAAAATCTGTGGAGAGCTTGCTCATGCAGGAGTAACGATTGCAAGCGGATTTACTGTTGGCTTAGATAGTGTTGCACACAGATCTGCAATGAAAGCCGGAGGAAAAACGATAGCAGTTCTTCCTTGCGGAATTTTACATGACTATCCCAAGGAAAATGCAAAAGCAAAACGTGTGATAGCAGAGCACGGAGCAATTATCAGCGAATATTTCCCCGGCGAAAAAGCTTCAACTATAAACTTCCACAACCGCAACCGAATTCTTTCGGGAATCGGTTTGGGCACGCTTGTGTTGCAGGCAGGAAGAAAGAGCGGAACTTTAAGTACGGCATCATTTGCGCTCTCGCAGGGAAGAGATATATTCTGCATCCCACCGCACGAGCTATATAACGATGATTATGCAGGCGTTATCAGCCTGATCCGCGACGGTGCGATACCCGTTTTTGATGCAAAAGACGTTTTGAATGAATATTACAGCATATATGCACATAAGCTGAATCCCGAGGCGGACGTATTAAAGCACCGTGTCAGCGGTCTTTTAACAGAGCCCGAGAATAAATCGGCAAAGAAAAATCCTGCTGAAAAGCCAAAGAAAGAAGAACCACCCAAGCCGCAAAAGCGCACTCTTCCCGAGGGGCTTGAAGGTGACAGCTTAAGAGTGTGCGAATACCTGGCAGATAACGGCGCTGTGCTGATAGACGAGCTTGCCGATGTTTTAGAAATCGACATAACCGATTTGGAAATGTTACTAACCGATCTCGAGCTCGACGGTCACATCCGTTCACTTCCGGGAAATAGATTTTCTATATAATTATTGTGAGGAATCAGATTAATGTCAGATCTTATCATTGTGGAGTCTCCAACAAAGATCCACACAATTAAAAGAACCCTTGGCAGCGACTATAACGTCGTAGCCTGCGTGGGTCATATCCGTGACCTTCCCAAGTCCCGTTTGGGAGTTGATATCGAAAACGGCTTTGAGCCTACTTATGTAGATATCAAGGGCAAGGAAACCGTTATAAAGGATATTAAAAAGCTTGCAAAAAAGGCCGAGCATGTATACTTCGCGACCGACCCTGACCGCGAAGGCGAAGCAATTTCGTGGCATTTAGCAAATATGCTCGGATTTGATATAAACGACAAAAACCGCGTTACATTTAACGAGATAACCAAAACAGGCGTTAAAGCGGGTATTGCAAATCCGCGTACCATCGACATGAATATCGTTAACGCCCAGCAAACAAGAAGAATCTTAGACCGAATCGTTGGCTATAAGCTCTCTCCGTTTTTGTGGAAGAAGGTCCGCAGAGGGCTTTCTGCAGGCAGAGTACAGTCTGCTGCTGTTCGCATGATCGTCGACAGGGAAGAGGAGATAAAAAGCTTCGTTCCCGTTGAATATTGGTCTGTCGTTGCAAAGTTCTTGGCTAATGGTTCAAGAAAAGCGTTCAGCGCAAAGCTTTCAACTGTCGATGGCAAAACTGCCGAGCTTAAAACCAAGGAAGAAACTGACGAAGTTCTTTCCCGTCTTGACGGCGCAGAGTTCACAGTTTCAACTGTTCGTAAGGGTAAGCGCACAAAGTCGCCTGCAGCACCTTTCTCAACCTCAACCCTTTTGCAGGATGCTTCATCCCGTCTTGGCTTCCAGTCCCGCCGCACTATGAGTGTCGCTCAGGAGCTTTATGAAGGTATCGATGTCGAGGGGATGGGTGCAGTCGGCCTTATTACCTATATGCGTACCGACTCTTTAAGAATTTCCGATGAAGCACGTGCAGCTGCATCAGAGTTCATCTTGACTAATTACGGAGACGAATATTTGCCTGAAAAGCCCAAGGTATATAAGTCTAAGGATAACATTCAGGATGCTCACGAAGCTATCCGTCCCACTATGCCCGAGCTTACTCCTGAAAAGGCAAAATCCTCGCTCACTCCCGATCAATATAAGCTTTACAAGCTCATTTGGTCTCGATTCATCGCTTCTCAGATGGCAGATTGCATCTTGAATACAACCAATGCTTCGATCGAAGCTAACGGATGTGTATTCAAAGCAAGTGGATTTAGTGTAAAGTTCGATGGCTTTACAGCGCTTTATGAAGAGCCTAAGGATGATAACGAGGAAAACAATGCTCTTCCCGAACTCTCGAAGGGCGATATCTTAAAGCTTAAGAGTCTTGACGGACTTCAGCACTTCACTCAGCCCCCAGCAAGATATAACGAAGCCTCGCTTATCAAGGCTTTCAAGGAATATGGCATTGCCCGTCCCTCAACCTATGCGACTACAATAACCACAATCCTTCAGCGTTCATATGTCGAGCGTGATGGCAGACAGTTCAAGCCCACCACCTTGGGCGAGGTTACAACTGATCTTATGAAGAATCATTTCAATGAGATCGTTGACCTTAAGTTCACTGCAGATATGGAAACCTCGCTTGACAAAGTCGAAATGGGATCACTCGATTGGCGCAAAATGCTTGGAAAGTTCTATTCCAGATTCTCTAATTCTTTAAGTGAGGCCGAGGTTAATTTAGAAGGAAAGCGTGTAAAGATACCCGACGAAGCAACCGATCAGATTTGCGAGCTTTGCGGCAAGCCGATGGTTATAAAGCTTGGCAAATTCGGAAAATTCCTTGCTTGCTCAGGTTTCCCTCAGTGTACAAACACTCGCCGCCTTGTAACCGAAACTCCCGGAAAATGTCCCTTCTGCGGAAAGAAAGTTTTGCAAAAGAAAACTCAAAAGGGCAAGAAATATTTCGGATGCGAGGATAATCCCAACTGCAAATTCATGACGTGGGATATTCCTACTTCAGAGGTTTGTCCCAACTGCTCCTCCAGCCTTTTCAGAAAGGGTGGAACAAAGGGCAAGCTCGTTTGTCACAAGCAGGGTTGCGGATATGAAAAAGAGTTAATATAAAGGAATCATAAAATGACCGTTAAAGTTATTGGTGCGGGTCTTGCCGGCTGTGAAGCGGCCTGGCAGCTCGCAAATGCAGGAATAAATGTCGAGCTTTATGAAATGAAGCCCACAAAATACACTCCTGCACATAAATATTCAGGACTAGCCGAGCTTGTCTGTTCTAATTCATTGAAAGCAGAACGTGTTGAATCTGCAGCAGGCCTTTTGAAAGAGGAAATGCGTCGCTTGGGTTCACTTACTATGCTTGCTGCCCAGGCTTCAAAGGTCTCTGCAGGCGGAGCTTTGGCTGTTAACCGCGAGCAGTTTTCGGATTTTATCACAGATAAAATAAACTCTCATCCTAATATCACGGTTATTTCCGAAGAAGTAACCGAAATTCCCGATGGATATGTTATAATAGCAACAGGCCCCTTAACAAGTGATGCTCTTTCAAAAAGCATAGGCAAGCTTATCGGAGAAGATTATTTATACTTCCACGATGCTGCCGCGCCGATAGTTACCGCCGAAAGTTTAGATAGATCTTTGGTTTTCGAGGCTTCGCGTTACGGCAGAGGAGAGCCTGACTATCTCAACTGCCCAATGAACAAAGAAGAATATCTTGCGTTTTATAACGAGCTTTTGAACGCCGAATCTGCACCCTTGCACGACTTCGAGCACGAAGGCCACAAGGATTTCAAGGTTTATGAAGGCTGTATGCCTATCGAGGTTTTAGCTAAACGCGGCGAGGATACGATGCGTTTTGGCCCTCTTAAGCCGGTTGGACTTACAGACCCACGAACAGGTAACCGTCCTTATGCTGTTGTTCAGCTTCGAAAGGAAAATAACGACGGTACACTTTACAATCTTGTCGGCTTCCAGACTAACCTTAAATTTGGTGAACAAAAGCGTGTATTCTCACTCATAACAGGACTTGCGAATGCCGAATTTGTTAGATACGGCGTCATGCACCGAAATACATACTTGAATTCGCCAAAGGTTTTGGATAAGCATTTTTGCTTTAAGCCCGATTCGAGAATATATTTTGCAGGACAGATGACAGGTGTCGAGGGCTATATCGAATCCGCAGCAAGCGGAATTTATGCCGGAATGTCCCTTGCACGCAGACTTTTGGGCAAAAGCGAGATCACATTACCTGTTGATACAATGCTTGGTGCCCTTGCCAATTATGTTGAGGTTGGATCTGATCACGACTTCCAGCCAATGGGTTCAAACATGGGGATCCTTCCCGAACTGCCCGTAAGAATCAAAAATAAGCAGGAAAAATATGCACATCTTGCCGAGCGTGCTCTTGCGTCGTTCGACAAAGCTTTAAACGAGGAGAATGATATATGAGAATCATAGTTGACGGTTTCGGAGGGGATAATGCTCCGTTAGATGTATTAAAGGGTGCAGTTTTGGCGCACGAAAAGCTTGGTGTTGATATAACCGTTGTCGGCGATAGTGAAAAGATAGCCGCTTGCGCAAAAGAAAACAATATCGACATTTCCTCTTTGTCTGTTCACCATGCCGACAGTGTTATCGACGTTTGCTGCGATCCTACCTTGATTTTGAAGCAATATGCTGATTCTTCTATGGCTGTCGGATTAAAGCTTTTAAAGGACGGCGAGGGTGAAGCTTTCGTTTCCGCAGGCTCAACAGGAGCACTTGTAGTGGGAGCTACGTTCATCGTTAAAAGATTAAAGGGAATCAAGCGTGTTGCCCTTGCAACAGTCGTTCCCACAACTGAAGATCCCGTTATGCTTCTTGACGTTGGAGCAAATGCCGAATGCCGTTCAGATATGCTCTTGCAGTTCGGTTTGATGGGCTCGGCATATATGAACAAGCTTATGGGTGTTAATAACCCCAGAGTTGCTCTTGCAAACATCGGAACCGAGGAAACAAAGGGAAGGGAAGTTGATATCGAAGCATATAAGCTTTTAAGCGAAGCTCCTATCAACTTTGTTGGAAACATCGAAGGCAGACAGGTTCCTTTGGGTGATGCTGACGTTGTTGTTACCGACGGCTTTACCGGAAACATCCTCTTAAAGACCTATGAAGGCATGGGCAAGTTTATGGGTGTCTCTTTAAAGAGAATTTTCAAAACAGGTCTTCTTTCCAAAATCGGTGCACTCTTCGTTATTAAAAACGTAAATGCATTCAAAAAGAAGATGGATTATAAGGAATACGGCGGAGCACCGCTTTTGGGTGCGGCCAAGCCCGTATTCAAGGCTCACGGTTCAAGCGATGCTTGGGCATTCTATAATGCTATAAGACAAGCAAAAACATTCTATGAAACCAACGTTATCGACGAGTTTTCCGAGGCTTTGGAATCTGTTAAAGCCTTGGCAGCAACAAAGGAGTAATTGCTGTGGATAAACTGAAACAGTTTCAACAAATTATTGGATACGAGTTTAAAAACGAAGCCCTTTTGTTCGAGGCTTTGTCGCACTCGTCCTTTGCAAATGAATCAAAAGAAAAGCGTCAGTCGAACGAGCGACTCGAATTTTTGGGCGACTCTGTCCTTTCGATAGTTGTTTCCGATTATCTTTTCGAGAATTATCGTGACCTTCCCGAGGGCGAGCTTACCAAAACCCGTGCAACCCTTGTTTGCGAAAAGACACTTCATTCTTTTGCAAATACAATAAATCTTGGCTCATATATCATGCTTGGCAAGGGTGAAGAAGCAACAGGCGGACACGAACGCCCCTCGATAATTGCCGATGCATTCGAGGCTGTTATTGCCGCAATTTATCTTGATGGCGGACTTGATGCCGCAAGAAAGCATATCTTAAGATTCCTTCCAAGAGATGTTAAGAGCGCTGTTGCCAAAGCATATGACGACTATAAGACCATTTTGCAGGAGATCATTCAAAAGAATCCTGAAGAGAAGGTTGAATATTTCCTTGTAAGCGAATCGGGTCCCGATCACAATAAGTCCTTCACCGTTCAGGTAAGACTTAATTCTAACGTTATAGGTGAAGGAACTGCAAAAAGCAAAAAGCAGGCCGAACAGCTTGCAGCAAAAGAAGCCCTTAAGCTTATGGGCTGCTTAAAAGATGAGTAAGCACTCTAACATCTCGATATTCGTTCCACATATAGGATGCCCGAATATGTGCAGCTTTTGCAACCAACACGCTATAACGGGTTCGCAAACAGTCCCTCACGCAGAAGATGTAATATCCGCCTGCGAGCAGGCACTTGCAAGCGGAATAGATATCAAGAATACTGAAATTGCCTTTTTCGGCGGAAGCTTTACTGCTATTGACCGCACGTATATGTTCGAGCTTTTAAATGCGGCATACGAGTATGTCAAACGTGGCTTTAAAGGAATCCGCATTTCAACTCGCCCCGATTGCATTGATGAAGAGATACTTGCTGTTTTAAAGTCATATGGTGTCACTTCGATCGAGCTTGGCGCGCAGTCAATGAACGACTTAGTGCTTGAGCTGAATGACCGAGGGCATACCCGTGAGGATATTGTTAATGCGGCAAATCTTGTAAAGCAATATGGCTTTACACTTGGGCTTCAGCTTATGGTGGGCCTATATGGCTCAACTCCCGAGCTTGATAAACAAACTGCAAGCGAAATAATCGCTCTTTCTCCCGACGAGGTTCGCATATATCCGGTTGTTATCCTTGATAAAACAAAGCTTGGCAAACTGTATAATTCGGGCGAATATATCCCTTATTCACTTGATCAAGCAGTTGAGATATGTGCAGATATGCTCGATATGTTCGAAAATGCAAAGATAAACGTCATTAAGCTTGGGCTTCACGCAAGTGAAATCGTTGAAGCTGATATGCTTGGCGGACTTTATCATCCCGCCTTGCGTGAGCTTTGCGAGTCGATCCGTTTCAGACGATTGATGGACAAGTTGATAGGATGCGACAAGGAAGCGACCTTTACAGTTGCGCCTTGTGATCTTTCAAAGGCTCTCGGCCAAAAACGTTCCAATATCGAATATTTCAAACAAAAAGGAATTAGCATTTCAATAAAATCAGACATTCACCAGATCGAAAAGATCGTAAAAATACATTAATCGGAGGTAATAAAGTGTATCTTAAATCACTTGAACTTCATGGCTTTAAATCCTTCCCCGATAAAGTAACTCTTGAATTCGGTAAAGGCTTGACTGCTGTTGTCGGCCCTAACGGAAGTGGAAAGAGTAATATCGGTGACGCTGTCCGCTGGGTATTGGGCGAGCAGTCCACCAAAATGCTCCGCGGCGGAAAGATGGAAGACGTTATTTTCGGCGGAACCGAGCTTAGAAAACCCGTCAGCTTTGCGTCTGTAACCCTTAATATCGTCAATGATGACCGAACCTTGAATGTTGATGCAGACTTTGTAAGCGTTACTCGACGACTTTGGCGCAACGGTTTAAGCGAATATATCATCAACGGCAATCAGGTGAGACTTAAAGACATACTCGAGCTCTTTATGGACACCGGTCTCGGTCGTGACGGTTATTCCATCATCGGTCAGGGCAGAGTTGCAGATATCGTTGGCAGTAAGTCTAACGAACGCCGCGAGATATTTGAAGAAGCCGCAGGCATTTCAAAGTTCAGATATAAAAAGGCCGAATCCGAACGCAAGCTTAAAACTGCAGAAGAAAACATTCTTCGTCTTAAAGATATCCTTTCCGAGCTTGAGGGCAGAGTGGAACCCTTACGCATTCAATCCGAAAAGGCAAAGAAATATCTTGTTTTGGCTGAATCGAGAAGGGCTCTTGAGATCGCAGTCTGGGCAAGAAAGCTTTCCGAGCTTAAAAGTCAGATCTCTGATTTAGAGGACAAGCTTTTGGTTTCTCAGGGCGAGTATGACCTTTTGACCAACGAGATAGACTCGAGCGAGACTGAAATTTCCGAGCTTAATCTTAAGCGTGCACAATGCTCACAGGCTGTCGAGGAATATCGCGCAAGAATTTCAGAGCTTGAATCTCAAAATGCCGAAAAAGCTGCTGATATTGCCGTTTTGCGCAATAATATCAAGCACTATAATGACTCAATAGAAGAGCTTAAAAAGAAGCAGACAGAGCTTTCTTTGGCAGGCGAACAGCTTCAGGAAAAAATAAATGAAAAGAAGCTTTTAGCAAATGATATCTCTCTTAAGCGAGACGACTTGCAAAAAGAGATCGATTTGTTAGAGGATAAGCTGTTAAAGCTCTCCACTCAGGCAGAGGAGTATGATAAGACCCTCTCAGGTTCATCTGAAAAATTAAATAAGCTTTACATACAGAAATCTTCACTCAGCTTTGCAATAGCAAACGCTAAGGCGACAAAAACTGATTGTGAAAACGCAATTGCAGAAGCCGATTCCGCAAAGGAAGACATTATAAAGCTGATTGAAGAAACTCAGTCGGAATATAACGACGTTAAAAACGGTATATCTGATATAAACAATCAGATATCTGAGCATACAAATAAGCTTAACGGCTATTCAATGCTCTATAACAAAAAGGCTGAGCATTTAAAAAATGCAACTGCGGAATATAACAACGCCGATCTTGAGATAAGAAACTTAACTCAGCGCCGCGACATGCTTGTTGACCTTGAGAACAGCATGGAGGGCTTTGCATACAGCGTTAAGCAGATCATTAAAGCAGGAAAATCCGGCCAGTTGAGAGGCGTTAAGGGAACGGTTGCACAGATAATCTCCACCGATTCCAAATACAGCCTTGCAATTGAAACTGCTTTGGGCGGAGCGATGCAAAACATCGTTGTCGATAACGAGGATACAGCCAAAAAGGGTATTCGCATCTTAAAGGAAACTAACGGAGGAAGAGCTACCTTCCTTCCTATAACCTCGGTTAAAGGCAACGAGCTTAATGTCGATGGAATCGACATGATCGAGGGCTTTGTTGCCACAGCTCACGAGCTTGTTAAATATGATGACGAATATCACGGCATAGTTTTGTCGCTCCTTGGCAGAATAGTAATTGCCGAGGATATTGACCTTGCCACAAACATTGCCAAAAAGTGTGGATATAAATTCCGTATCATCACTCTCGACGGTCAGGTTATCAACGCGGGTGGTTCGTTCACGGGCGGCAGCTCTTCAAAGACCACCGGTGTTCTTTCCCGAAAGAACGAAATTGCAGCTGTTGAAAAGAAGATCGAAGCTCTTGCCAAAACTCATAAGCTTTTGGCTGACAGAGTTAAGGATTTAACTGCCGAAGTCGAAAAGCTTGGTTATGATGTCGAGGGCGAGCGTGAAACGATCTCTATTATGGATACTGATAAGGTTCGTTTCGAGGGTGAGCTTGCAAGACTTAAGCTTGTCTTGGATCAGCATAACGAACGCCTTGACGAAGCTGACAATGCTATAAAGCAAAACCGCGATAAGATCGCTCAGAGTGAGAATACAGTTATTCAAAGCGAAGCATCTCTTGAAGCTTGCGAGAATGAGATTGCATCACTTGATGAGCTTGTTTCATCAGCTCAGAAGATGGGAACAGAGTCCCGCACTATCCGCGAAAGCATTTCTAAAGATATTTCGGACAAAAAGCTTTTATTTGTCGAGCTTTCCAAGGATATCGAGGCTGCACTTTTAAGCATCTCTCAGCTTGAGGGTAATGCGTTGCAATCACAAAGCGATATCGCACTTCAAAACGAAAAGATCGACGAGTTCCTAAGAGCTATTAAAGCTGAAGAGGAAAATATCATAGAGCGTGAACAGGATGCCGAAAATGCAAAGAGCTTGATCTCACGTCTTAACGAAAACATTAAGACAGAGCTTGCAAATGCCATGGACCACGAGAGAATGGCTAACAACTTAAGACAGTCTCAGCGTTCAAAGCAGGACGAAAAAGAGCGTGTATCTGCTGACGTTTCAAGACTTTCCGAGCGTCACCAAACCCTCTGCCGAGATAATGATCAGATCATAAATCAGCTTTGGGAGTCTTATTCCTTAACAGTTGCCGAAGCAATAGATCAGGCCGAGGAGATCGAGGATATGCAGGATGCAACAAAGCGCCTGAACGAGCTTAAAAATAAGATCCGTGCTTTGGGTTCTGTTAACACTGATGCTATCGATGAATATAAAGAGGTTTCCGAGCGTTATGAATTCTTGTCAGCTCAGCTAACCGACGTATTAAAATCGAAGTCAGAGCTTGAAAGCTTGATCTCATCGCTTACACAAAGCATGAAGGAGATATTCACTGAAAGCTTTGCAAAGATCAACGAAAACTTTAAGAAGACTTTTGTTGAGTTGTTTGGAGGAGGTAAGGCAGAGCTTGTATTAACTGATCCCAATAACGTTCTCGAGTCTGGCATTGAAATCAACGTTGCGCCTCCCGGTAAGGTCATCAAGAATCTTTCGCTCCTTTCGGGCGGTGAGCAGGCATTCGTCGCAATCGCAATATACTTTGCAATTTTAAAGCTTCGTCCTTCGCCTTTCTGTATCTTGGACGAGATTGAAGCCGCACTCGACGATGTTAACGTAACACGATATGCACAATACTTAAGAAACTTCACTGATACCACTCAGTTCATTCTTGTAACTCACCGAAGAGGTACGATGGAAGAAGCAGACATTCTTTACGGTGTTACAATGCAAGAAAAGGGCGTTTCCAAGCTCTTAAGAATGGACATTTCAGATGCCGCACTTGCTGCAGAAAATTAATAATTAAGGAGATATACAATGGGCTTTTTTGATAAATTAAAGCAGGGCCTTGCTAAAACTAAGTCGAACCTTATGGGTGGGCTGAATGTATTGTTTTCCGGCTCGAAGCTTGATGACGATTTCTTCGACGAGCTTGAAGAAACCCTCATCCTTTCGGATATAGGCGCCAAGACGACTGACGATATCGTTTCTGCCTTGCGCAAGAGAGTGAAGGATGAAAAGATAACCGATACGGAAGCTGCCCGCCAGTGCCTTAAAGATATCATCGTCGAAATGCTTGGTGAGGATACCCCCCTTGATATGTCAACAACACCGTCTGTCATCCTTGTAATCGGTGTTAACGGCGTTGGCAAAACAACAACCATCGGCAAGCTTTCTTATCAGCTTAAAAACGAAGGCAAAAAGGTTTTGGTTGCCGCAGCAGATACTTTCCGTGCTGCTGCAATCGATCAGCTTCAGGTTTGGACCGACCGTGCAGGAGTTGATATAATCAAACACTCCGAGGGGGCAGATCCCGCAGCTGTCGTGTTCGATGCCCTTGATGCCGCAAAGGCAAGGGGAGTGGACGTTGTGATCGTTGACACGGCAGGACGTCTTCACACCAAAAAGAACCTTATGAACGAGCTTTCAAAGATCTCCAAGATCGTCCACGCTAAAGCTGAAGGTTGTGCATTAGAAGTCCTTATCGCTCTTGACGGCACAACAGGACAGAACGCAGTTAATCAGGCCCGTGAATTTAACGAGGTTGCAGATATCACCGGCATTATCTTAACCAAGCTTGATTCAACAGCCAAGGGCGGCATCGTCATCCCGATCGCTAACGAGCTTAAGGTTCCTGTTAAGCTTGTAACAGTCGGAGAAAAGATCGATGATATTCAGCCATTCAGCAATAAAGATTTTGTAAACGCTTTGTTCGAGGATTAAATATGAAACTTATACTTGCATCAAACAATAAAGACAAGCTTCGTGAATTCAAAGAGATATTAGAGCCTTTGGGATACGAAATCCGCTCTCAACGCGAGGAAGGCATCAACATCGAAGCTGAAGAAACAGGCGACACATTTTTTGAGAATTCCGCAATCAAGGCAAGAGCTGTTTATGATATAGCTCATTGTCCCGTTATATCTGATGATTCAGGACTCGAGGTTGATTATCTTGGCGGCGAACCCGGTGTATATTCGGCACGCTACGGCGGAGAAGACGTTGATGACATCGGCAGATGCTATTTGGTTCTTGATAAGCTTGCAGGAGTTCCTGATGAAAAGCGTACAGCACGATTTGTTGCCGTAATCTCATATATTGATGAAAACGGCGAGCTTTCTCAGTTTAAGGGAACTATCGAGGGTAGGATCGGATATGAGCGAATTGGTGAACACGGTTTTGGATATGATCCAATTTTTATGGTTGGAGATAAGTCCACGGCACAGCTTGATCCCGAAGAAAAGAACAAAATCAGCCACCGTGGCAAAGCATTAATGATGCTTAAAGAATTTTTAGAAAAGAAATAATTATAAAAGAACGGAGAATAATAAACATGCTTAATTCAAAGCAAAGAGCATATTTAAAAGGCCTTGCAGCTAATATCGACCCTACCTTCCAGATTGGCAAGGGCGGCGTTAACGATGCACAGGTAGCACAGATCGATGACTATTTAAGAGTTCACGAGCTTATAAAGATCAAGGTTCTTGAAAACTCGATGTACACCTCTCGCGAGGCTGCAGAGGAGATTGCTGCAAAGATCGGTGCAGACGTGGTTATCACCATCGGCTCGAAGGCTGTGCTTTATAAGCCCAATCCCGAAAAGCCCGTTATCAATCTTAAGTAATGAAGATAGCAATTTTCGGTGGAACCTTTAACCCCGTTCATAACGGCCACCTTAATATCGTTGATGCGGTACTCGCCCAGCTTTGTCCTGATAAGCTTATAATAATGCCCACGGGAATCCCGCCTCACAAGCAAGCTCAAAAGCTTGTAAGTGACGATGACCGCTTGGTGATGCTTAAGCTTGCCGTTGCTGACAAACAAAATTCTGAAGTCAGCGATTATGAAATGAAAAAAGAGGGGAAGAGCTATACCGTTTTAACACTCGAGCATTTAAAAGAGTTTTATCCCAACGATGAGCTATACTTCATAATGGGCAGTGATATGCTTTCAAGTTTTTTAAATTGGTATCGCCCAGAACGCATTATGGAGCTTGCAACGCTTGTTTGCATTTCACGAAGCGAAGAAGAAAAGCTTAAAGATATAGAATCTGCATCCCGTGTTATTTCAGCAGGCGGCAGATGTATTCATATAGAATGCGCTGCGGTCGAGGTTTCGTCAACTCAGGTTCGCAATCTTATCGCTAACGGTGGCGACGTTTCATCACTTATCCCAAACTCTGTTAAAGAATACATCATTGAAAGAGGGCTTTATAAAAATGCTTAACAAATTCGAAAATTACAGAGCATATCTTGAAGCTAATCTTTCAAAAAAACGATATGAGCATTCTTTATATGTCGCTGATGAGGCTTTAAAGCTTGCCCGCCACTTTGGTGCCGACGAGGAAAAGTGCTTTATCGCAGGCCTTTTGCACGATATTTGCAAGGAGATTCCCACGTCAGATCAGCTTAAGCTGATGGAGAAAAGCGAGTTCGAGATTTCGGATACAGAAATGAACGCTCCAAAAACCTATCACGGAATTGCGGCATCTGTCTTTATAAAAGAAGAATTCGGGATCACCGATCCTCAGATACTTTCTTCGATCAGATATCACACCGTTGCAAAGGGCGGAATGAACCTTATCGAGAAGATTCTCTATATGACTGATCTTATATCTTTTGATCGTGTATATGAAGACGTTGATTACATTCGTGCCTGCACTTACGAGGATATCGACCGAGGTATGTATGAAGCAATGAAGTTTTCTGTCAACTATTCTGTTGAGCATATGAGAACGATTCCGAACTCGACATTAGATGCGTATAACGAATACACACTTATCGAGCTTAAACGCTTAAGCGACAAAAAATAGGAGATAAAGGATACATCGCCCTTTTGGTATTGAAATGTCCAAAAAGCGATTTATCATTGTTTTGATATCAGCGTGTGCAATTTCGGGTGCGTTAACCTTTATTTTTCTAAGCGTTGTCGGCTTAACTGCCCGAACCCGCGCAGAAAACAGATATACAGAACCCGATTATATCCGATATGCCGCACAGGGTTACAGCTTCGATACAGTTTCCAACAAAACCAACATCCTAATTACTGTTACTCACGAGGGTGTGCCGGCTCGCATTTCTTTGGTAACGCTCGACGAGGACAAGCTGAGCCTTGATATTCTTGATATCCCACCATCTCTTTATACTGTTGCTGATGGTTTTTCGGGCACTTTGCAAAATGCTTATGAAACCGCGGTTTATAAACAGATCGTGTCAAAATCGTTTGAATTAAAGATCGATCACGAGCTGATTTTAAGTGCTGATTCCTTCGCAACTGCAGTTGACCTTCTTGGTGGAACAACTGCAAGAGTTGATAAAACGTTAAGAATAGGGGACACAGCAGTAAAAAATGGCAATATCAGCTTTAGCAGCGATTCAGCAGTTGCGATACTTCTTGATGAATCCGCCTATAACAGCGCCGATAACGTATATATCTATCACGCACTTATTAGCTCGCTTTTGGGCAAAACCGATGATATCGGCACAATAGATGCCATATCAGCTATTATGGGGCTAATGTTAAACTCTGCGAAAACTGACATGACCATATCTGATATGATCGACTTTGCCAATATAAGCAGCAAACTGAAACTAAGAAAAATGAATATCCATCTGCTTCCGGGTGAGTTATGCGAGTATAACGGTGTCACGGTATACAGCATCCACAGCGATGCTGCTGTCAAGCTTTTAAATGGCAGCTTCCGCGTTCACGGCAACGCAATCAGCTCGCTATCGATTCCTGAGCTTTCAAATTCAGGTGATTGGTACAGCTCGATTCCAAAGCAGATAAATGAATATATAAACTGACAAAAGCGAGGTTGAAAACACAATGACACAAATGGAAAAATTGTCCGAAATCGTTAAAGCTCTTGATTCCAAAAAAGCACAGGATATCAAAGTTATAAAAGTAGGGGACTTGACCATTATTGCCGACTATTTTGTAATCGCCAACGGCACTTCCACCACCCATACAAGAGGTTTGGTTGACGAAGTCGATTTTAAGCTTGGTGAAAAAGGCGAAAATCCTGACCATGTCGAGGGTGTTGACGGTGCAAGCTGGATCGCTATGGACTATCACGATATTATCGTTCACGTGTTCTATAAAGATGCACGCGATCAGTATTCGCTTGAGAAGCTTTGGAGCGACGGCGAAGCAGTTGACATTAACTCTTTACTGTGATAAAATTATCTATTATTTGCTTTTATATATGAAAAGAGGCTGACATTAATGAAATACAATTACAGCGAAATAGAAAACAAATGGCAAAAGTATTGGGAGGATAACAAGACTTTTGAAGTTGATATCGATCACTCCAAGCCCAAGTTCTATGGCTTGGTAGAGTTTCCTTATCCTTCGGGCGCAGGCATGCACGTTGGTCATATCAAGGCTTATTCCGGTCTTGAAACCATTGGCAGAAAGAAGCGCCTTGAAGGCTATAACGTTTTATTCCCGATCGGATTTGACGCTTTCGGTCTTCCTGCAGAAAACTATGCTATCAAAACAGGTATCCACCCCAGAGTATCTACTGATAACAACATTGCTCACTTCTCCGATCAGCTCAAGCGCGTTGGCTTTGCTTTTGATTGGTCAAGAACTGTTGATACCACCGATGAAGACTACTATAAGTGGACTCAGTGGATCTTCCTTAAGATGTTTGAAAACGGTCTTGCTTTCAGAGATAAGACCTTGGTAAACTATTGCCCCAGCTGTAAGGTAGTTTTATCTAACGAAGATTCTCAGGGTGGCAAGTGCGATATTTGCCACAGTGATATCGTTCAGATGTCCAAGGACGTTTGGTATTTAAGAATCACCGAGTATTGCGAACAGCTCTTGCAGGGACTTGAAGAGGTTGACTATTTGCCCAACATCAAGCTTCAGCAGGAAAATTGGATCGGCAAGTCTACAGGTGCGTTTGTTAACTTCACACTTAAGGGTGTTGATGAAAAACTTAGAATATACACCACCCGTCCTGACACTCTTTATGGCGTAACCTTCATGGTAATCGCACCCGAGCATCCCGTTATCGATGCTAATTCCAATGCTTTGAAGAATATGGACGAGGTTTTGGCATACCGTACTGAATGTGCCAAGAAGACCGAGTTTGAAAGAACTCAGCTCGTTAAGGAAAAGACAGGCGTTAAGCTTGACGGCATTTCTGCTATTAATCCTATCAACGGTAAAGAGATCCCGATCTATATTTCCGACTATGTAATGATGGGTTATGGCACCGGCGCTATCATGGCAGTTCCCGCTCACGATCAGCGCGACTATGAGTTTGCTAAGAAATTTGGAATTGATATCATCGAAGTCATCAAGGGCGGAGATATTTCTGTTGAGGCTTACACCGGTGACGGTGAAATGGTCAACTCCGGCGTTCTTAACGGAATTGATAACAAGAAGGACTCTATCGCCAAGATCCTTGAATATCTTGAAGAGCAGGGAATCGGAGAAAAGGGCGTTCAGTATAAGATGAAGGACTGGGCGTTCAACCGTCAGAGATATTGGGGCGAGCCTATCCCGATCGTTCATTGCGAGCATTGCGGAATGGTTGCTGTTCCTTATGAAGAGCTCCCTCTTCGCTTGCCCAAGGTAGACAGCTTCGAACCTGGTTCTGATGGCGAAAGCCCTCTTGCAAAGATCGACTCCTTCGTTAACTGCACTTGCCCCAAGTGTGGCAAGCCTGCCAAGCGTGAGACCGACACTATGCCTCAGTGGGCAGGTTCTTCGTGGTATTACTTAAGATATTGCGATCCTAAGAACGCTGAAGCTTTAGCTTCAAAGGAAGCTTTGGAATATTGGATGCCTGTTGATTGGTATAACGGCGGTATGGAACACGTTACCCGCCATATGATCTATTCTCGTTTCTGGCATAAGTTCTTATATGATATCGGTGCTGTTAATACTGCCGAGCCTTATATGAAGAGAACTGCTCAGGGTCTTATCCTTGGCCCCGACGGCGAAAAGATGAGTAAATCAAAGGGAAACGTTGTTGACCCGTTGGATGTTATCGACCTTTACGGTGCTGACGTTTTGCGTGTATACACTCTCTTTATGGGCGACTATGAAAAGGCTGCTCCTTGGAGCGATTCAAGCGTTAAGGGCTGTAAGAGATTCCTCGATCGTGTTTGGGCGTTGCAGGACAACTTGGTTGATGGCGACAGCTATCGTCCCGAATTCACCTCCAAGATGCACAAGATGATCAAGAAGGTTACAAGCGATATCGACAACATGAAGTTTAACACCGCTATCGCTGCAATGATGACCATCCTTAACGACTTCACAGCTGCAGGTTCCATCAACCGTGCCGAGCTTAAGGATTTCCTTGTCATGCTTTATCCCTTCGCTCCTCACATCACAGAGGAGATGTATGAATCTCTTGGCTTTGGCGGATACATCCACGACGTTAAGTGGACTGCATATGATGAAGCACTTTGCAAGGACGATGAGATCGAGATCGCAGTTCAGATCAACGGTAAGCTTAAGGACAGAGTTATGATCGCTGCCGATGCTGAACAGGCTGAAGTTCTTGAAATCGTTAAGTCTAATGAAAAGATCGCTCAAGAAATCGCGGGCAAGACTATCGTCAAGGAGATTTATGTCAAGGGCAAACTTGTAAATATTGTTGCAAAATAAACGATATAAATTGTGCATATTATTTTCAAAAAGGCTATTGACTTATTATCTTGTTTGAGTTATAATACACTAAGTTACATTATCTCTAAATGTAAATAATACCTCTGCTATAGGACGGCAAAGGGAGGGAATAGAAAATGGCAGAAGTTCGTGTTGGTAAAAACGAATCTTTGGATACAGCGCTCAAGCGCTTCAAGAGATCTTGCGCTAGAGACGGCGTTATCGCTGAAGTACGCAAGAGAGAACACTACGAAAAGCCTTCGGTAAAGCGTAAGAAGAAGTCTGAAGCTGCTCGTAAGCGTAAGTACTAATTTAATAGTGCAAAATATGAAGTAAAAGCGAGCGGAGTGTATCTGTTCGCTTTTGTTTTATTTTTCGGAGGTTAGATTTTGCTTCACAAACCAAATTATGTTTTTAATTCAATCGCAGATATAAGTCCTGAGTTCCTTGAAAAAGAGGGGATCAAAGCTCTTATTCTTGATTTAGATAATACACTCACAACTCATAATAACCCCATCCCAAAACCCTATATCAAGGCGTGGCTTGATGGGATGAAGTCTCACGGCCTTCCTATGATGATCGTATCAAACAATCATTATGAACGTGTTAAGCCTTTTGCCGATGCTTTGGGCTTGCCCTTCGTGCCTGATGGGAAAAAGCCTTTAAGTAAAGGCTATAACGAAGCTTGCAATCGCTTGGGGTTTGATAAAAAAGAAATCGCCGCAGTAGGCGATCAAATATTTACTGATGTTTGGGGATGTAAGCTCACAGGAATCAGATCTATCTTTACATATCCCATCGAATATGAAACAGGCTTTTGGTTCAGAGTTAAAAGAACTCTTGAAAAGCCTTTACTTCCTAAAAGAAAGGAGCGAAACTAATGAGCGCAATTTTCGGCCCCGCCGGAAGCTCCGAGGACTTCCTTAAAAAATATAAATCCTCTCTCGATATGCCAAAATATCTTAAAGATATGGGGCTTGATGCCTTTGAATATCAGTGCGGTCAAGGCGTACGCGTTTCAGACTCTTTGGGTGCCGCTTTAAAAGCCAGAGCCGAGGAAAACGGCATAACTCTTTCACTTCACGCTCCGTATTTTATTTCTTTGTCGGGAATTGAAAAAGAAAAGCGCGATAAAAGCATTGATTACATTTTGCAATCAGCCGGCGCTGCCACAAAAATGGGAGCCAAGCGCATCGTGATTCATTCAGGCTCGTGTGCCAAGCTCACCCGTGAGGAAGCATTAGAACTCGCCAAAGATACCCTTAAAAGGGCGCGTGAGGCTGCTATATCCCAAGGCTTTGCCGACATTCACTTTTGCCCCGAAACAATGGGGAAGATAAATCAGCTCGGTAATCTTGACGAGGTTTTGTCACTTTGCGAGCTTGATGACACCTTTATCCCTTGCATTGACTTCGGCCACCTTAATGCAAGAACCTTGGGCGAGGTTAATTCCAAGGATGCTTTCGAGCATATACTCAACTCTATTGAAAACCGTTTGGGAAGCGACAGACTTAAAGGATTCCATTCCCATTTCTCGAAAATCGAGTATACTCAAAAGGGCGGGGAATTAAGACATCTTACTTTTGAAGACGTTATTTTCGGACCTGATTACGAGCCTTTAATGGAGTTAATTGCTAAAAAGAACCTCTCGCCAACCTTTATATGCGAGAGCGCAGGAACACAATCGTTTGATTCGCTTGCTATGAAACAAAGCTATTTAAAATACAGAAAGGATGTTTAACATGACTAAATTTGAAAAACTCTTTAGCGTTTTGCCGGAAGGTATCGACGCTGCAATCATCACTGATGACCTTAACCGCCGTTATTTCACAGGTATGAAGTCCTCGGCAGGTACAGTTATTTGCTTCAAGGAGAAGGCATATCTTATAATCGATTTCCGCTATATTGAAAAGGCAACCAAAACCGTTAAGGATGCCGAGGTTATCTTGCAGGGCAAACTCTTTGATCAGATCAACGAACTTTTGACTAAACACGGTGCTAAGACTGTCGCTGTCGAATCCGACACAATGACCGTTACTGCACTTTCGATGTATAAAGAGCGCATCACAGCCGCAGAGGTCATTTCCACACGCGATTTAAGTGCCGCAATCGGCAAGCTTAGAATCGTTAAAACTCAGGATGAGATAGAAAAGATGATCAAGGCTCAGCGCATTGCAGAGGCTGCTTTCGAGGATGTTTTGAACTTCATCCGTCCCGGTGTTACTGAGCGTGAGATCGGCTTGCACCTTGATTACTATATGCTCTCTCACGGAGCAGAGGCTTTGTCGTTCGACACCATCGCTCTCACAGGTGCTAACACTTCGCTTCCTCACGGTGTTCCTGGTGATACTGTTGTTATGCCTAACAGCTTTGTTTTGATGGACTATGGAGCAACTTATGACGGATATCATTCCGATATGACTCGTACAGTTTGCGTCGGCACTCCCACAGATAAGATGGCTGAGATTTATGAAATAGTGCTTAAAGCACAGCTTGATTCTCTTGCTGCTATCAAGGCGGGCGTATTGGGTTCTGACATCGACAAGATCGCACGCGATGTAATCACAAACGCAGGTTATGGCGATAAGTTCGGTCACTCCTTAGGTCACGGTGTTGGAATCGAGATCCACGAGGCTCCCAATGCCGCACCTTCAAGCACACATATCTTTGAAGAAAACATGATCGTAACCGTTGAGCCCGGCATTTATTTGCCTGATGAGTTCGGCGTAAGAATCGAAGACTTTGTTGTTATCAAGCCCAATGGTTGCGAAAACATGACTTTGGCAAAGAAATCTCTCATTTCTTTGTAATAAGTACTTGCAATATTTGCGTTTATAGGTTATAATAAACTTAACTTATTGTTGCGTATTATGCGACAATGATTTGAAATTAAACATATTGAGGTGAACGTTGGGATTTTTTGACCCGCAACCCCTCAAGAAGAAGGAGGAAACACTACTATGATCACAGCAGGTGATTTCAGAAACGGTGTAACATTTGAAGAAGACGGCAACGTATTGCAGGTAATTGAATTCCAGCACGTTAAGCCCGGTAAAGGTGCAGCTTTCGTAAGAACCAAGACTAAGAACGTCATTACAGGTTCCGTAATCGAAAAGTCTTACAACCCCACAGCTAAGTTCCCCACAGCATTCATTGAAAGAAGAGAAATGGAATATTCTTATGCTGATGGCGATATCTATAACTTCATGGATCTCGAAACTTATGAAATAACTCCCGTTAACTCTTCTGATCTTGGAGATAACTTTAAGTTCGTTAAGGAAAACATGGTTTGCACTATTCTTTCCTACAAGGGCAAGGTATTCGGTGTTGAACCCCCGACATTCGTTGAACTCGTTATCACTCAGACCGATCCCGGCTTTGCTGGCAACACTGCAACCAATGCTCTTAAGCCCGCAACAGTTGAAACCGGCGCAGAGATCAAGGTTCCTTTGTTCATCAATGAAGGCGAAGTTGTCAAGATTGATACAAGAACCGGCGAATATTTGTCCAGAGCTTAATTTTAAAGCTTAATTCAATCACAATATCGCTGCCAATAAAACGGCGGCGATTTGTTTAAACCGACTTTAAGGAGGTCTGTATTATGAATTTAACCGAAAAGGCTGCATATCTTAAGGGTCTTATGGACGGTCTTAAGATTGACGATTCCACCAACGAAGGAAAGGTTTTGCTCGCGCTTTACGATCTCGTGAGCGACATTGCTAACGCTGTTGAAGAGATCGATCAGGACGTTGACGATATCGTTGAGTTCTGCAATGTTTTGGATGAAGACCTTGCAAACATCGAAAACGATCTTTACGAAGATGAAGACGATGACTATGACGAAGATTACTGCGATGATTGTGACTGCGACTGCTGCGATGATGACTGCGATTGCTGCGACTGCTGCGATTGCGACGATGATTGCTATGAAGTTGTTTGCCCTACTTGCGGTGACACTATTGAGCTCACTCTTGAAATGGTTGAAGAAGGCTCTATCGAATGCCCCGGTTGCGGCGAATTCTTAGAGTTCGACATCGAAGAGGAATGTGACTGCGATTGCGGTTGCGAAGACTAATTCTTCACTAAAAACAAAATACAATTCGTTTCGAGGCGAGGTGTAATTCCTCACCGGCGGTAAAGTCCGCAAACAAGGGCCTCCCTTGCCGACACGGTGCAATTCCGTGACCGACGGTATAGTCCGGATGAAAGAACACGTAATCAGTTAATGCTATGCGCTCTCGAATGGGGGCGCATTTTATTTTTTCGGAGGCTTATATGCGCAATTCTAAAATTTTAAAATTAACACTTGCGGCGCTGTTTTCTGCAATCGCTTTTTTAACAGTATTTCTTTTCAGAATTCCTGTTGTCTTGTTTTTGAAATACGAGGCTAAAGATGCTATCATTGCACTCGAATCGCTCATTCTCGGCCCTGCATACGCTGTTATAACATCACTCGTTGTCTCACTTATTGAGATGGTGACAATAAGCGGCACCGGCCCTATAGGTGCGATCATGAATGTGCTCTCAACAGTTACATACATCCTGCCTATTGCAATCCTCTATAAGCGTAAAAAATCGCTTCCCACAGCCATAACCGGTCTTGTGTTGGGTACTGTTATAATGACAGTTTGTATGCTTTTGTGGAACTATCTCATAACACCTTGGTATTTGGAAACTCCGCGTGAGGTCGTTGCAGGAATGCTTTTGCCATATTTCTTGCCGTTTAATTTGCTTAAGGGTATTCTTAACACAGCAGTAACCCTTTTGCTCTATAAGCCGATAATGAACGCCCTTCGAAGAATGAATCTTCTTCCCAAAAGTGATACTGCTAAAAAAGGCGGCACACTTGCGGTCGTCATCAATATAATTGCAATTATTATTGTTGCTGCGTCGGCTGTTGCATTAATAGTTATAAATGTATGATCTAAAAATCAGTTTTTGCATTTGCAAAAGCTGATTTTTTATGTTGACAACCGTATTATCTTGTAGTATAATACATACCGAAATAACCCTTATCAAGAGTGGTGGAGGAATCAGGTCCTGTGAAGCCCGGCAACCTGTTATCAAGGTGCTAAATCCTGCGGTTAATTCCGGAAGATGAGGTATATACCAATTCTTTTGTTGTGCCCGGAATCCGAGCGCAATTTTTTTGTCTAAGAAAGGATGTATTAAATGAGAACATTATTCACTTCAGAATCAGTTACAGAAGGCCATCCCGATAAGATCTGCGACCAAATATCCGATGCTGTGCTTGACGAAGCACTTCGTCAGGATCCTATGTCCCGTGTCGCTTGCGAAACATCCACAACAACAGGTCTTGTTTTGTGCATGGGTGAGATCACAACCAAAGCAACACTTGATATAGATTCTATCGTTCGCAAGGTTGTTGCTGATATCGGCTATGACAGAGCAAAATACGGCTTTGATGCCAACACCTGCTCGGTTATCACAACTATTCACAAGCAGTCTCCCGACATCGCACAGGGCGTTGACAATGCGCTCGAGGGCAGGGAAGAGAACGCCTTCGATACAGGCGCCGGCGATCAGGGCATGATGTTTGGCTATGCTTGCGATGAAACTCCCGAGCTTATGCCTATGCCCATTTCCTATGCTCACAAGCTCACTAAGCGCCTTACCGAGCTTAGAAAGAACGGTACTTTAAGCTATCTTCGTCCCGACGGCAAGAGCCAGGTCACTGTTGAATATGACAATGGCAAGCCTGTAAGAGTAGATGCAGTTGTAATCTCCTCTCAGCACGCTCCAGAGATCTCTCACGATCAGATCGAGCGCGACATTATAGAGCTTGTTATCAAGCCAGTTATTCCTGCAGAGCTTTTGGATGAAAACACTCACTATTTCATCAACCCCACCGGTAGATTCGTTATCGGCGGCCCTCAGGGTGACTGTGGTTTGACAGGCAGAAAGATCATCGTTGATACATACGGTGGATATTCTCGCCATGGCGGAGGAGCATTCTCGGGCAAGGATCCCACAAAGGTTGACAGATCTGCCGCATATGCCGCACGTTATGTTGCAAAGAATATCGTTGCTGCAGGGCTTGCTTCAAAGTGCGAGATCCAGATTGCCTATGCTATTGGCGTTGCTAATCCTGTCTCTGTTTTGGTTGATACCTTCGGCACAGCAACTGTTGACGAGCAGAAGCTTGCTGACGCTGTTAACAAGGTGTTCGATCTTCGTCCTGCTGCTATCATCGAAGCCCTTGACCTTAGAAAGCCTATCTACCGTCAGGTTGCCGCATATGGACATATGGGCAGAGAAGATTTGGGCGTATCTTGGGAAAGAACCGACAAGGTTAACGAGCTTTTAGAAGCTGTTAAGTAATGTCAAGGAAGACAACCGAAAAGCTTACGGGGATAGAGGTTGCGTATATAATTGTTGCTTTTGCTGTGGTAATTGCTTCACTTAGCTATGTGATTCTTACTAATTATGACCATACGCCAAGCACTCTTAACGTAAGCTTTAACAATTTAGACAGCGTATATGACGTCAGTGTTATAAACATAGCCGATGTCGACGATTTCATCGAGGTCAAAGGTATTGGAGAAGTCAAGGCAAATGAGATTGTCGCATATCGCGATGCAATTAGCGGCTTTGATGATGTTTATCAGCTTTTAGATGTTAAATCTGTGACTGCTGAGCTGTTTGAGAGTATAATTACTCACTTTTATCTTGATGAATCACAGACAGCTGATGATTTGACATCCGATAAAGATGCAGACACATCTGAAAAAGCCGATGAGATATCCGATGAATCAGTATCACTCCCTAAAGAGGAGGATAACTCCTCAAGTGAAAACGATTCGTTATCTAGAAGAAGCGTTAACATTAACACAGCTTCGGCTGACGAGATCGCCGCCTGTCTCTTGATCTCAACCGAGCAAGCCAAGCAGATAGTCGAGGTTCGTGAGATCATCGGTGGATATTCAAATATAAGCGAGCTTGTTCTGTGCAGTTTACTTCAAGCAGATCTATATACGGAGATAAAACCATATATTATTTTATAAACAAAAAATATAATTTTTCTGATTTTTTTGCAAAAAACACTTGACAAATCACACTCTTAAGAGTATAATTAATACTCGTGGCACGGATGAAGCCGTGCTGGAGTGGACGCTGATATAGCTCAGTCGGTAGAGCGCATCCTTGGTAAGGATGAGGTCTCCGGTTCAAATCCGGATATCAGCTCCAGAATAAAAAAGCAGTCCTTTTGGGCTGCTTTTTTATTTTTATAACTTTTTATCGATGCGAAATTATGATGCAAAGTAGTGTCCTTCTTGCGGTTGCGATATTAAATAGTTATCGAATTTTTACAATTTAATTTTATTAAACTATTTACTTTTGCAAAAATATCGCTTATAATAAAGTTACAAATTAACATTGTGAGGTGCAATATGAGAGAATTTAAAGGCTATCAAAAGGGTATTAACCTTGGCGGCTGGTTGTCCCAGTGCAACTATACTATTGAAAGATATGAAACATTCATCACTGAAGAAGACTTCAAGCGCTTTTCTAAGTGGGATATCGACCATGTTCGTGTTCCTGTCGATTATCCTCTTTTAGAGGAGGAAGACGGCACCCTCACCCCTCATGGCATGATGTATTTGCAGCGTGCTGTTGATTGGTGCGGAAAATATGGTCTTAACATGGTTTTGGATCTTCATAAGGCTGCTGGATATTTCTTTAACAACCATGAAGAACAGAGATTCTTCTATGATGATGATCTTAAAGAGCGTTTCTATGCTTTGTGGATGCGCTTAGCAGAAGCTTTCGGAAAATATAGCGATCGTATCGCGTTCGAGCTTTTGAATGAGGTTACAGAACCGAAATACTCAAAGCCCTGGAACGAGATTGCTCTTGAATGTATCAAGAGAATCAGAACCGTTGCACCCGATACATACATTCTTGTTGGAAGCTATTGGAACAACTCCATCGATGCGATGAAGGACCTTGACATGCCTTATGACGATAAAATCGTTTATAACTTCCATTGTTATGATCCTTTCATCTTCACACATCAGGGTGCAAGCTGGGTTGGCAGTATGCCTCGCGATTTCAGAATGCATTTCCCCGGCACTAAGCAAGAGTATATCGATGCACAGAGAGCTATTATGCAAAGAGATGGCTTCATGTCCTTCGCACCTTGTGAGACTTTGGATCACACTTTCTTTGAATGGAGATTTGAACGTGCTGTTCAGCTTGCAGAGGAAAGAAACGTTCCCCTTTATTGCGGTGAATATGGTGTTATCGACAATGCTGATCCTCATCAGGCACTTGAATGGTACAAGGCTATCAACGCTGCATTCAAAAAGTATGGCATTGGCAGAGCTTGCTGGAGCTACAAGTCAATGAGCTTCGGACTTGTTGACGATCACATGAAAGACGTTGTCGACGAATTGGTTAAATATCTTTAAACAACAAAAATCCCTACCGTTTGGTAGGGATTTTCCTTTTTATCTTATTCTTCTATTCATCTTCTCGCAACAAGCTTTAATGCACATATAAACTATACCCCAAATAATAAGATATGTTACCAAGAAGATAACAGTGAATATTATGATCACATTAAAGCTAAACGGTAACCAAGAATTAAACAAATAGCATGAAATATATGTTACATATAGGCATAACATATGAACGAACAAAGATTTTGTTACAGGCCATTCTTCGATCTGATTAAACACACTTGCGCCTGCGTGAATAAATGCAAGCAAGTATGTTGATAGAATTATTTTAAACATCTGATCTGCGTTAAGCACGATTTGTAGATTCGCATATGACAGACACAAGTAAACGATACCGGCGATTATTGGACCGAAGCCGGAAAAGATTAGCCCACGGTGTAAAAATTCCTTTAAATACTTATTCATATTATAGTTTCAACCTTTCTTTAACAGTTTTAAGTTGCCTGCGTGACACGTAATCGGTATAACCGTTAACAAGTGTAACGCCAAGCGTACCGGATATGGATGCATCGAACTTCTTGATCTTTTTGATGTTGATAATACACGATTGATTTATCCTTACGAATTTTTCATCTAAATTTTCTTCGAGCTGATACATTCGTAATTTGATCCACAATTTGCTGTTGTTCGTTTGTGCAATGATTTTGTTATCTTCGGTGTTGAAACAAATAACATCATTTAGTTCAATGTTATATATCCTCTTGTTTTCGTCATAGCCCAATAGCTCTTCTGAATCGAGCTCGCTTATAAATTGCTCGATCTTTTCTGTAATTTCAGATCTTTTGTGTGCATAGACAACTACTTGCTCCTCACATTTATCATCAATTATTATTTTGAAACGCATCAAATTCCTCCTTTCAATACGATTGTATCATATTAAAAATCGCAATCAAGGTTTTTACAGTATTCGGTTGAGTTTTATAAATAAGCGGAAAAAAGCCTCACTTTACAGTAAGGCTTTTGGAATATATATTAGAGTTCAATAGTAACCGATTCGGTTCCTGCTTCGCACTTAACTGCAATGTCAGTTCCCGAGATCTTAACTGTAAAGTCGCAATCGGTCTTAGTGTAGCATACAGTAACGGTGTTGCCGTTTCTTGCTGCCTTAATGTCAGCAAGCTTGTTAGCTTCCTTGTCGTAAATAACGGTAGAAGCTTCGCAACCATCAGAAAGCTCGTAAATGACAGCTTCAGCATTTGCAAGATAGTCATATTCAAAGTCTCTTACAAAGTCGCCGTAAGTCACGATCGAGTTAGGTCTTGCAAGAATAGGCATTTCAAAGTAGTTGCAGATTTCTCTATACCACTTTTCGCCTTCATAAACCTTACCGGTGATAATATCAGTCCATCTTCCTGCAGGAACGTAGAACTCGGCCTTGCTCTCTTCGTTAAGAATGGGAGCGCACAATAAGTTATCGCCAAGCATATACTGCCTGTCAAGTGTCAATGCAGCAGGGTCGTTTGCAAAGTCAATAACCATTGCTCTCATCATGGGAACACCCTTAACGTGTGTCTTAACAGCCTGAGAGAACATGTAAGGCATTAATCTACCCTTAAGCTTGGTGAAGAATCTCAAAACGTCGCAAGCTTCCTCGTCAAAGAGCCACGGTACTCTGTAAGATGAGTTTCCGTGAAGTCTTGAATGGGTGGACATAAGTCCGAATGCACACCATCTCTTATAGATGTCGGGTGTAGCAGTTGCTTCAAAGCCGGAAATATCGTGCGAGAAGAAGCCGAAGCCGGAAATGCAAAGCGACAAGCCACCTCTGATGGTTTCAGCCATCGAGGAGTATTCTGCCGAGCAGTCACCGCCCCAGTGAACAGGGAACTGCTGACCGCCTGCTGTTGCACTTCTTGCAAACAAGCAAGCCTTGTTTTCGCCGTAATATTCCTTCAAAACGTTAAATACAGTCTTGTTGTAAAGGTGAGTGTAATAGTTGTGCATCTTAATGGGGTCTGCACCGTTATAGTAAACAACGTCGGTAGGAATTCTTTCACCGAAGTCAGTCTTAAAGCAGTCAACGCCCATTTCGCAAAGAGCACGAAGCTTTGATGCATACCATTCACAAGCTTCAGGGTTAGTGAAGTCAACGATAGCCATGCCGGGCTGCCACATATCGCACTGGAATACAGATCCGTCCTTGTTAAGAATGAAGTAATCGTTTTCTACACCCTCGTCAAAGAGCTTGGAGCGCTGTGCAATATAGGGGTTGATCCAAACGCAGGTCTTAAGTCCCTTGTCGTTGTGAAGGCGTGCAAGCATCTTCTCAGGCTCGGGGAACTGTCTTGTATCCCATTCAAAGTTGCACCATTCAAACTCCTTCATCCAGAAGCAGTCGAAGTGGAATACCTGCAAGGGAATGTCGCGCTGAGCCATGCCGTCGATAAACGAGTTGATGGTATCTTCGTCGTACTTGGTTGTGAACGAGGTTGTAAGCCACAAACCAAATGTATAAGCAGGGGGAAGAGCTGGCTTTCCGGTAAGGGTTGTATAGTTAGAGATAACGCCCTGAAGATCCTCACCGCCGATGATGAAGTATTCAAGATTTTCACCGGGAACGGTGATAGAAACCTTTGATACAGTATCAGATGCTACTTCATAAGAAACATTGTCCGAGGAGTTAACAAACACGCCATATCCGTTAGAGGATACATAGAAGGGAACGGACTTATAGCTCTGGTCGCAGCATGTACCACCGTCTGCATTCCAAATCTGAACGTTCTGACCGTTCTTTGTGAAGGTGGTGAACTTTTCACCGAAGCCGTAAATATATTCACCGACAGAAAGGGTTAACTGTTCTCTGATATAAGCGGTGTTAGCATCCTTGGGATATGACCAGAATGTATCGTCGATCTGAGAGTCAAGTCGTCTCTTGGTACGGCTCTTTTCCTCTTCGATATATGTAAGTGCACGATAGCTTCCGCCCGTCAAGTGCTTGCCATTATAATAATACTGAACACTCCAGTTTTCCTTGCTTATTTTAACGCTTGTATTGCCCGAGATCATTTCAACATACTTTTCAGTATTGTTGATTACAGGCGTATATCCCTGATTCTCGTTAAGCTCGAAGTGAGGTCCGCAATCAACAGTTCCTTTATAGTGAACAACGCTTACCTTGATAACATCTTCCATTGTAGAGGTGAATGTTAATTCAAAGTTAGGTCCTCCCAATGTCTGGCCTCTGTTCCAAATGTGAGTGGGTGTTGCCAAAACCTTGATGGAATTTTCAGTTGTTTCAACCTCATAGGCCTGATTAGCATAGTTAACAGTATAACCACGCTGATTAAGCCAATATCCGTCTGCAAATTTCATGTTTGTATATTCCTTTCTTAAATTATTTACAAATCTATTCAACCGAAAGATATTCTTCCGGTATATAGCTTAAAACATTGTCAATTGCTTCTTGAGTGAATCCTTCAGCTCCGTGATCTGAAAGCATCTCACCGGTATATTCTGAATAAGGAACAATGTGAATGTTTGAATAGTTATATCCATACTGAGTGATAATGGGAATCGCTTTAACGTTCTCGATAGAAATTTCACCAGTTGAAAGGTTTTTTGTAACGGTAAGGTCGCCCAAAATGCCAACTAAAGCCCGCGGATCAGCCTGCGCCGAAACGAAATTTCCCAGGCAATAATAAACAAAGCCCTTTGTACCATCCTCACGCTCAATATATTCCATTGTCTGAACGGTATGCGCCTGTGTGCCGATTATAATATCTGCGCCCCACTCAACCATCAATTTCGCCATATTTATCTGATTTGACTTTAGCTCGTTTGAAATCTCTGTTCCAAAATGAGGGGAGACAATAACAATGTCTGCAATCTCATCAGCCTTTTTTATCTGCGCTTCGATAAGCTCGGTCTCTCTTAAATATGTAATCTCTGCAACTGCGTCATCTTCAAGAGAAAGCCCGTTTGTATGCTCCATATATCCCAAGAAAGCAAATGTAATTCCGTTCACTTCAAGGGTTCTTATGTTTTCCATGTCGCTGTCGTCACGATATGCACCATAGCTTATAACGCCATCAATAGTATCCCAAAAATCAAGTGTTGCTAAAAGTCCGGCTTCATCCTTGTCAAGAATGTGATTGTTTGATAGGGAAACTGCATCAAACCCTATCTCTGCCATATAACGTCCTAAATCAGCAGGTGTACAGAATCTTGGATAGTCACTTGGCTCGAATTCGTCGGTAACAACAGTCTCTTGGTTTAAAATCGCAAGATCTGCTGATTCAATGTATCTTATAACTCTTTCATAAGCATAGCTAAAGTCATAGCCATCAAGATCATTTTTCGGTGCTCTTCTTTTAGCTTGATTATAGATCGAGCGATGTATCAAATTATCGCCGGCACATACGATCCTTACGCTTGCAAATTCGGGCGCCGGTTCGGCAGTTGTTGTGATTTCCTCTGTGGTTGTGGGTACAGTTGTTGTTACTTCGGTAGTTGTTACTTCGGTTGACGTCACAGTCTCAGAGGTTGATGGGGGAGTGAAGATAGTCACATCTTCGCTTATAGATACGTCATCATTCGGCTTTATATCAACCCTAACGCAAGATGACAGAGAGATTAATATAGATAACACAAGTGCGATACACATCGCCTTATTTATTACTTTCATATTTCCACTTCTTTAATCATAAATTAACATTTATATTATATCAGCAATATGTTTGCTTTTCAATATCAAAAATCGCAAGTCACATCACAAAATGTGTTTCATATTCTTTCATCTTAAAACAAAAAGCCTCCCTCGTAACGAGAGAGGCTTAAGCTTATAAAATTATTATGCCAAATATTTCTTTAAGGTATCTCTAATAGCGCCTTCGCCTGAAATAAGGCTTACAAACATCTCTTCAATTCTTGCATCCATTCCAAGCTCGCAAAGGTTAGAGCCAAAGATGTTCTTGTTAGCCAAGATCTCCTTGATCTGACCGTTATAGGTTTCGGGCTTGCCGACTTCAATTCCTGCAAGCTTGGGCTGAAGATCATTAAGCAAAGGATCGCTTGAAACAGCCATTTCATTCAAGCTGTCATCAACACCCAAAAGATATCTTAACCAGCCTGCAATTGCCAAAGGAATTGCAATAAGCTCATCAGTCTTGCCAAGTGCAGCATAGCTCTTAATTGTCTCGCCGAATCTGATTCCAACCTTCTGAGAAGTGTCAGTAGCAATTCTCTGAGGAGCATCGGGCATGAAGGGGTTGGGAAGTCTTTCGTTAACTACTTCGTCAATAAATGCCTTGGGACTAACGATCTTGGGATCGGTAACAACAGGAAGTCCTTCAACATAACCAAGTCTTTTAACAAGCTTAACAAGCTCGTCGTCCTTCATTTCTTCGCAGATAAGGGTATATCCCAACAAGCAACCGTAAACAGCCAAAGCGGTGTGCAAGGGGTTAAGGCATGTTGTAACCTTCATGCGTTCGGTCTTGTTAACAGTGTCTCTATCAGTAAGATAAACGCCCGACTTTTCAAGAGCAGGTCTTCCGTTCGGGAATTTATCCTCGACAACCAAATACTGCGGTCTTTCTGCATTAACGAAAGGTGCAATAAATGTGTTCTTCGAGGTTACGATAGGTGCCATGCACTCAATTCCTGCTTCACCAAGCATCTTTTCAACGCTTGCATCGGGGCGGGGAGTGATCTTGTCGATCATCGACCAAGGGAAGCTTACCAAGGATTCATCATTAAGGTAATCAACAAAGCCTGCATCAGCATATCCCTTTTCAACCCAAGCCTTAGCGATTTCAAGAACAGCAGACTGAACCTTTTCGCCATTGTGCGAGCAGTTGTCCATGCTTACAACAGCAATGGGGTATTTGCCTGCATTATATCTTTCCAAAAGAAGAGCGCAAGTAAAGCTCATTGCGTGACGAGCCTTCGAAGGACCGTTTTCAATATCAGCCAAAACAAGACCGGAAAGATTTCCTTCCATGTCTTTAATGGCATAGCCCTTTTCGGTAATAGTATAGCTGATCATCTGCAACGAGGGGCTTCTGAAGATTTCCTTAAATCTTGCCATTTCAGTTTCATCAGAAGAATCAGCCTTCAAAGATTCAACAACAGAAGCAATAACTTCGCTTTCGGTTGTTCCGTTAGCGTTAAGAGTAACATTCAATGTCAAGTTGTCATTAGCTCTGAAGATTCTGTCAATGATCTCATAGTCAAAGGTGTCAGCAGCGATGATACCGGTTTCAGCCAAGCCTTCGTTTAAAAGCTCCTGCTGAAGCGACGCGATAAACCCTCTGAAAATGTTACCTGCACCAAAATGAACCCACGTGGGATTAGCTTTTGTGTTAGCAGTAACAGCTTCAACGTCAAATTTAGGGAGCTTAACACCTGCATTTTCCCAGGTGTGTCTGTCCTTTATCGAATTCAAACTAAGCTTCATATATGTTTTTACCTCTTAATTACTTGGAAGTTTTGCAAATTGCTTCCCAAAGACCGTTAATATATGTGCAACCCAAAGCTCTGTCATAAAGTCCGTAACCGGGACGGCCAACTTCGCCCCAGATCATTCTGCCGTGGTCAGGTCTGATATATACGTCTGGGCAGGTATCGTAAATAGCCTTCATAATTTCATACATATCAAGGTCACCGTCGGAAGAAAGGTGGCTAGACTCGCAGAACTTGAAGTCGTTATAGTGCTTAACGTTTCTAACGTGCATGCAGCCGATTCTGTCCATCTCACCAAAGTGGCGGATGATAGCAGGGATATCATTGTTCACGTTAGATCCCAATGAGCCTGTGCACAAGCAAAGAGTGTTATATGGGCTGTCAACAAGCTTAACGATCTTGTCATAGCCTTCCTGGCTGTGAGCAAGTCTGGGAAGTCCGAAGATCTTCCATCCCGGATCGTCCGGATGGCAAGCCATTACAACGCCGCATTCCTCACAAGTGGGAATAATACCTTCAAGGAAGTATTTATAGTTTTCCAAAAGCTTTTCTTCGTCAACGCTTTCATACATTTTCAAAACTTCTTCAAGCTTTCCAAGTCTTTCAGGCTCCCATCCGGGAAGCGTGAAGCCATTGCAGTTTTCAGCAGTACGCTTAACGATATCAACAGGGGAGAGGTTTTCGAGCTCTGCCTGATCGTAATACATACTTGTAGAACCGTCTTCATTGGGTCTTGCAAGGTCAGTTCTCATCCAGTCCAAAACGGGCATGAAGTTATAAACGATGCACTTGATGCCATATTTAGCAAGGTTTCTGATGGTAATGCGATAGTTCTCGATATACTCATCTCTTGTTGGCAAGCCAAGCTTAATGTCCTCGTGAACGTTAACGCTTTCGATTACCTCACATTCAAGACCTGCTGCATGAACTTCATCAACATAAGCCTTGATTTCTTCTTCTGTCCAAACTTCGCCTGCAGCCTTATAGTCCAAAACGCCCATAATGCCTGTCATTGCAGGAATCTGTCTGATCTGTTCTAGAGTTACGCTGTCACTGTTAGAACCGAACCAACGAAATGTCATTTTCATAGTTTAAAATTCCTTTCAAATTTATTTTGAAATACTATACAAAGTTATGTTACCACATAATTGATGAATTATCAAGTGATAAAGTGCAAAATGTTCATCGATTTTGTTGCACTTTGTCCGAAAGTATATAAAAGTTTATTGACTTATTTTATAAACAATGTATAATTATAATGATGTATTATGGCGTGCGTATTCACGCCTATCATAGGAGGATGTATTATGTCAACCAATCACGAATCTGTATGTAAAAGAATTCACGATTTAGGTATCTTGCCTGTAATCGCAATCAATGATGCTGACAAGGCAGTGCCTTTGGCAAAGGCTCTTTGTAAGGGCGGTTTGCCTGCAGCAGAGATCACCTTCAGAACAGCTTGCGCTGCTGAAGCTATCAAGCGTATTCGCGAATCTGTTCCCGAAATGCTTGTTGGTGCCGGCACTGTTCTTACAGAAGCTCAGGTAGATGAAGCTATTGACGCTGGCGTCGAGTTTATCGTTACTCCCGGCTTTAACCCTCCGATAGTTAAATATGCTATTTCCAAGGGCGTAGAGATCATGCCCGGTACTGCAACTCCCGGTGAAATGGAACAGGCAATGACCTTGGGCCTTGATGTTGTTAAGTTCTTCCCCGCAGAGCAAAACGGCGGTATTGCAAAGCTTAAGGCTGTTGCTGCTCCTTATGCTAAGCTTAAGTTCATCCCCACAGGTGGAGTTAATGCCAAGAATCTTAATGATTACTTAAGCTTTAACAAGATCCTTGCTTGTGGCGGCACTTGGATGGTTAAGCAGGAACTTATCGATGCTGAAAACTGGGATGAGATCACCCGCTTAACTCAGGAAGCTGTAAATTCAATGCTCGGTCTTGAATTTGCACACCTCGGCATCAATGCTGAAAATGAAGAGGATGCTATTGATGTTGCAAACCTTTTGGGCGCAATGTTCGGCTTCGAAGTTAACAACGGTAATTCCAGTTTGTTCACAGCAAACAAGAAGATCGAAATTATCAAGAATCCCGTATACGGAAAGAACGGACATATCGGAATTGCTACCAACACTCTTGACAGAGCTGTTGCATACTTCAAGTCCCGCGGATATGAATTTGTAAACGAAGAAACCATTGCAAAGGGCATGGTATACTTCAAGAAGGAAATCGCAGGCTTTGCAATTCACCTTGTTCAGAAGAAGTAATTTAAATTAACGGAGGATATTAAAATGGCTAAAAAAGTTGTTACATTCGGCGAGATCATGTTAAGACTTGCTCCTAACGGATATTATCGTTTCTTCCAGAACGATCAGATGCAGGCTACATTCGGCGGCGGCGAAGCAAACGTTGCTGTAAGCCTTGCTAACTATGGCTTGGACAGCGTTTATGTAACCAAGCTTCCCAAGCATGCTATCGGTCAGGCTGCTGTTGATTCTTTGCGCTACTTTGGCGTTGACACATCCAAGATCGTTCGCGGCGGCGAAAGAGTTGGCATTTACTACTTAGAAAAGGGTGCTTCTCAGAGAGGTTCTGTTTGCATCTATGACAGAAAATATTCCGCTATTCAGCAAGCAACAACCGCTGATTTCGATTGGGATTCCATCTTCGAAGGTGCTGATTGGTTCCACTTCACAGGTATCACTCCTGCTTTGGGTGAAAATGTTGTAGAGATCTGCAAGGAAGCTTGCATCGCTGCTAAAAAGCGCGGTGTAACAATTTCTTGCGACCTTAACTATAGAGGCAAGCTTTGGACAAGAGAAGAAGCAAACAAAGCAATGACCGAGCTCTGCAAATATGTTGACGTTTGCATCTCTAACGAAGAAGATGCTAAGGATGTTTTCGGTATCGAAGCTGAAGGAACCGATATCTATGGTGGCAAGCTTAATCACGACGGTTATAAGAGTGTTGCAAAGCAGCTCGCTGACAAGTTTGGCTTCTCCAAGGTTGCTATCACTTTAAGAACTTCTATTTCTGCCAGCGATAATGACTGGGCAGGTATGCTTTATGATGGCGAAGATTATTACTTCTCCAAGTCCTATCACCTCCACATCGTTGACCGTGTAGGCGGCGGCGACAGCTTTGGCGGCGGACTTATCTATTCTATCCTTTCCGGCAAATCCTCAAAGGATGTTATCGAATTTGCAGTTGCAGCATCTGCTCTTAAGCACTCTGTCGAAGGTGACTATAACCGTGTAAGCGTTTCCGAAGTCGAAAAGCTTGCAGGAGGCGACGGCTCGGGAAGAGTTCAGAGATAAGTTCTCATAAATTTAATTCACATGAAAATATCCCCTGATTTCTCAGGGGATATTTTTATTTTTTGTAACGTTTGGTGTGAAAAATCTGTTATAATGAATGAAAGATATCTTTCGCGAAAGGAGTGATAGGCTTGGATGACCGCATGATAATCGATATGTATTTTTACCGTAATGTGCAAGCGATCGAACTTACCCGACAAAAATACGGCAAGCTGTTAAGTTCGGTTTCTTATAATATACTCGGAAGCATTCCCGATGCCGAGGAGTGTGTTGCCGACACTTTCACTCAGCTTTGGAATACGATTCCGCCAAAAGAACCACCTAATCTGTCGGCATATGCTTGCAAGATAGCCCGAAACATCTCGCTTAATAAGCTAGAATTCTTGACAGCACAGAAACGAGGGGAAGGGAAGTCGGGAGTTATTATTGACGAATTCTGCGAGATAATCCCCTCGAATGAAAATGTTGAAGAGGTTATAGAATTACGCGCTTTAACCGAAGCGATAAACAAATTTCTTGCAACCATTTCAAAAGAACAGCGAATCATTTTTGTAAAACGTTATTGGTTCTTTAAAACTGATAACGAAATCGCAAGCGAACTTTCGATTACAACAAACAAGGTCAGAACCTCGCTCAGCCGCACACGCAAAAAACTAAAATCTTATTTAATAAAGGAGGGTTACACGCTGTGAAAAATTTAGAATATATTAAAGCACTGACAGATATTGACGATGAATTCGTTAACGAAGCTGAAATAGCCGCAAAAACAGTAAACATAACAAGCAAACGCAAAATCACTCCGCTTGTTGCAGCTGCGACAATTGGACTTATGCTTGTTGCGTGCAGTATTCTCACTGCAACAAGCGAAGTCTTCACTGATAAATCCCCTCGTGATGAAGTTAATAACAGAGTTGAAGCTTTAACTGAGCAGACAACTTCTGAAGATTTTTATGATGATTATATTAGTCGTCTTGCAGAAATCGCAGCAGAATATGGTATAGCGGAAGAAGATATAGTCGATAAAACGTACCAAGAATATATACGCAATGGCTACTATTTCGATGAAGTCATTCTTATAACCAAGGATACTGCTATCGGAAGAATTATTACCGATGCTGAAAGCTTCATCTTCGATGTTGAGTTCATCGGCTTTTTCTATAACGAGAAAACCGACGAGTTCAAGACAATATCACAAAAGACAACTGCCCCCGGTGGCAAGATCGAAATTATAATGAATGCCGAACGCGGTTGGGAATGCTTTGGCGGATTTTTGGGAAGAACACAGCCGGAATCAGAATATGAAGACAACATCCGTGGTTTCTATATACAAAAATACGGTATCAAACCAAGTGTAAGGGCAATGCAATTTATGGAAAAATACTATAATGAGATTTTTACGACTTCTGGATATCGACCTGTCGACGAGATTATTATAGATATCGCAACTATCAAGACAAATTGGATCTTCGAAAAAGATACAGGAGTCTTTGCTTCGACAGAAAGCGACGATCCGCTCGATAGAATTGAACAAATCGCATCAGCATTTGAAATGGCGGGCATTTCAAACGGCACGGCTTTCTATGATAAACAGACTGTATCAGACGGTCAATTTATTGAAATCGGCTATGCTTATGACAAAAATAGATTCATCGCTTTTGTTAACGATACAATCGAAGAAACGACTGTTGAAGATTGGCATCTTTCAATGATATTCTACAACACAGAAAAGGACCAATACCGTGTTATTAAGAGAAGCTATAGTGAATTTGCAGATTTCATTCTGCCTATTGAAACAATGGATAACTGGAATTTTATAGGCGTATATATGTACAGGTCAATGCCCGAATCTGATATATATGAATTCGTAGACTATTGTAATTTCACTCCCGGCGAGGGAGATGAAGCTGACAGCCAAAAGTTCTGGGAACGAATCCAGCAGGAAATCGAGAGCGATAAAATAACAACGATACAAGATCACAATGATAGACTAAAAAGAGAATCTCGCAATAAATAATTTCCCGATTTTTCCTCGCAAAAACAGACCTCATTTAAAGAGGTCTGTTTTGCATATTCACTATTTCACTCTCCCCACCATGCAAACCTTTGCATCACAACTTTGCCGTCGTCATCAAACTCCACGCCGTCAGCCTCTAAAAGCTCACGCTGGCGGTTAATTCCGCCAAAAGCAAAAGCTTGCGATAGCTCGCCTTGTTTCGTCACAACACGATAGCAGGGGATTGTGTCAGGATCAGGATTCACGTGCAAAGCATATCCTACAACACGAGACCATCTTGGGTTTCCCGCAAGCGCGGCAACGGTGCCGTATGATGAGACCTTGCCTTTGGGTATCTTCTTAACAACTTCATAAATTCTTTCAAAAGTGTTCATATCAAAATAATTTTCGCCCACCGTTTTGTCAGTGGGCGATTAGTTTTAATTAATAGTTTTCTTTTCTAACTTCGAAGAAGCTCTGAGGATGAGCGCAAACAGGGCAAACGCCGGGAGCCTTCTTGCCCATTACAAGGTGACCGCAGTTGCGGCATTCCCACATGGTTTCGTCAGCCTTTTCAAATACCTTCTGCATTTCAACGTTGTTAAGAAGTGCGCGATATCTTTCTTCATGAGCCTTTTCAATAGCAGCAACAGCTCTGAACTGATAAGCAAGCTTTGTGAAGCCTTCTTCTTCAGCTTCCTTAGCAAACTTGTCATACATATCGGTCCACTCATAGTTTTCGCCTGCAGCAGCTGCAGCGAGGTTTTCAGCAGTTGTGCCCAATTCGCCCAAAGCTTTAAACCACATCTTTGCGTGTTCCTTTTCGTTTTCAGCTGTGTTAAGGAAGATAGCAGCGATCTGTTCATAGCCTTCCTTCTTTGCAACAGATGCAAAATAGGTGTACTTGTTTCTTGCCTGAGATTCACCTGCAAAAGCAGTCATCAAATTCTGTTCAGTTCTTGAGCCTTTAAGTTCCATAATTATTTCTCCTATCGAAAATTAATATTTATTATGAAATGATGCGTGCATCATTATTCACCTTTGTTTTTACAGTCATTGCAGATATAGTGCGCACTGACGTCATACGCAGTTATGTCAATTCCTAAATGCTTCTCAAGTTGCTCTTTAAACTCTGCAACAGGAGCAGGGAAGTCTGTTATCTTTCCACAGAGGTCACATACCGTATGCCCGTGAGTGTTTAAAGATTTATCATATCTATCCGGCATTCCGCTGACGCTTATAAGCCCGATCTCGTTTGATTCACACAGCTTTCCTAAATTTCTATACACAGTTCCCAAAGCAATGTGAGGTATCTGAGCCTTTGCAAGTTGATATATTTCTTCGGCTGTCAAATGACCGTCTGCCGAGTCGATTATTTTTTTGATGAGCAGTTTTTGTTTTGTCATTGTCGCCTCCAATAAATTAGGAATCATTCTCAAAATTATAATACCAAATGTATTTTAACTTGTCAATAGGTAATTGAAAATTTTTTATGGTAAATTTAATAAAAACCTTTGTTGCTTTAACGGTTTGATTCGATAAAATGTAGAATATGATAGAAAATCTTGACTTGTGAAACAAAAGCAATATAATTATTGTAATAACTATTTAGAGGTGAATACTATTGAAAGCAATTAAATCATATCTAAATCACTTGTTTATCGACGGTCTTTCGGGAATGGCTCTCGGATTGTTCTCAACACTTATTATAGGAACGATCATTGAGCAGATAGGAAAGCTTATTGTCGGAGACATAGGTACATATCTTATTATGATAGCCGGCTATGCAAAAGCTTTAACAGGCGCAGGAATTGGTGTTGGTGTTGCTGCAAAATACAAGTCAAGTCCTTTGGTGACTGTTTCTGCTGCCGTATGCGGTATGGTAGGCGCATTTGCAGGTAAGATAACTCTTTCAAACTTCACTGCAGGCTCAATGACCTTTGCAGGACCCGGTGAGCCTTTGGGTGCTTTTGTTGCGGCATATGTTGCAATCGAACTCGGCACACTTGTTTCGGGAAAAACCAAGGTTGATATCATAGTCACACCTCTTGTTTCAATAATCAGTGGCTCAATCATCGGCATTCTCTTAAGCCCTCCTATATCTGCATTTATGAAGTGGATAGGCGGACTGATTAACTACGGTGTTGAACAGCAGCCGATTATAATGGGTATCATCGTTTCCGTCTTGATGGGCATGGCTCTCACTCTTCCTATAAGCTCGGCTGCAATCGGTGTTTCGCTTGGCCTTAGCGGAATTGCTGCAGGTGCTGCTGTTGCAGGTTGCTGTGCACAGATGATAGGCTTTGCTGTTATGAGCTATCGTGAAAACAAAGTCAGCGGACTTATTTCTCAGGGTATCGGAACTTCTATGCTTCAAATGCCTAACATCATCAAGCATCCGCTTATCTGGCTACCTCCTATTATTACAAGCGCAATAACCGGTCCGATATGCTCGGCGGTTCTTGGAATGGTAAACAATGCAACTGGTTCCGGCATGGGAACTGCAGGCTTAGTCGGTCAGTTTATGGGTTACGCCTCGATGGTTGAGGCAGGAGTGGAACCCGTTATCGCAATTTTAGAGATCGCGATCATGCACTTTATTGTTCCCGCTATCATTTGTCTTGGCATTGCCGAAGCAATGCGTAAGCTTGGTCTCATTAAACCCGGCGATATGAAGTTGCCTGTTTAATTGAATATGTCTTAATACCGAGTAAAGTGATTTAACTTTACTCGGTTTCTTTTTATATTTGACAAATTGCGCCGCTATTATGCTGTAAAATCAATTCATCCATGATTATATTATTTTAAAAGGATGATTAAATTGGTAAAGAAGTTAAATATCGCGGCTCATAACAGCGAAGTTCAAAAATATCTACTCACAGCAATAATTGCAGTTTTTACAGCTTTTTCAACGGTTTTGGGTTATTCTTCCCCTTTTGGAACTGTAATTTCAGCTTTTCTTCCTCTTAATTTTGCTGTTGTTTTTGTTGTGGTGATGTTTGTTACAAGAGTGATGATTGGAATCGATGCGCTTTCATTAGCGATGCTGTTCTCCTCGTTGATGATCATTCTTTTTAGATTTGTCAGAGAAAAATTTAGCGTAAAGAAAAAAGCCTTTACACATGCTTGGCATTATTTTTTAGCTTACGCTCTTTGTTCATTCCTGTTTTTGATGTTCTTTTCTTCTGAACTGACAGATTATTTAATTGCAATTATTTTTTGCGCTTTTGTCCTGGCGCTATCAGTGTCATATTCAAAGACGAATTCAAGTAGCATTTCACCTTTAATTTTTGTTGCTTTTATATCTCTTTTCTCGGGCATCGATTTCACTTATATAAATATCGGCAGAATTTTGGGTATATATTCTTCTTTGGCTATAGGATATTCATACGGTGCGATCAGTGCTTGCTATGTCGGCATTTTAACGTCCATAGGCACGGCTTTATATAATCCCGGGATGTTCTCATCGACTGTATTCACTTGTATAATCGCTATAATTTGCTCAGAAAAGGGGACAAGCAAAAAACTTCAGATACCGCTTTATTCAGTTTCAATCGCAATAATATGTGCCGTGCTTTCCGGATACGGTACGTATTCCATAGGTCTTGTGATAGACACGCTTATAGCAAGCTCGGTATATCTTTTTACTGATAGAAAAGCATTTGCTTTTATACGAAAATGTGTTTTAGTGACAAATCATTTAGGCAGTGCCTCTTCAATCGCGCTTTCTCATGTTTATTCTCGGATTCAAGCAATTTCTTCTGTGTCTGATTTTCTGAAGAACTTTTCAAGTAAACCTTCATTATCCAAATCAATCGCTCCACTTGATTCCGTATACTCTGAAATATGCTTAAAATGCCAGAATCACAATTTCTGTTATAAAGCAGATTCTGCCGATCCTCGTTCTGCTTTTTCATCGTGCACAAAGCGAAACGATGTTCAAAAGCATTTAAGTTTATTAAAGCATAAAAGCGATTACCTTTCGAAATTATCCGCTTCAAAAGAATCAAAGCTTAATGAAACCATCTCAACATTAGATGCTATCTTAAATGTAGTATCTGACATATCATTATGTTCAAATGATATCAAAAACATCGACATAGAGATGACAAAAAAGCTGTCATCGTTACTATCGGAAAACAGAATGGATTTCATTACGTGTTATGTTTTTCACGACAAAAGAGTATATGTTGATATAAGAAACGGAAGAAGGACGAGTGAAACAAAGTTATGCCTTATAATAAGCGAGCTTATGCATTATGATTACACTTTGCCAGAGGTTTCACAGCAAAACGATTCACTTCGCTTCAGTTTTTATACAAAATCTGTTTACAGTGCCGATTGCGGCGTTTATATAAAAAGCGCAAATGGTGATGATTGCGGAGATAATTGCGAATACTTTATATTTGGCAACAAGCTGTATTGTATTTTATCCGACGGCATGGGGACTGGGAAGCTGGCAAGCGTCAGCTCATCCTTATTAATATCTTTGATAAAGCGACAGATTCTGTGCGGAATGGGCGCTGAAGCTGCTGTTTCATTGGCATCTATGGCGATGCAGGCTATCGGGACAGACGAATCTTTTGCAACACTTGATCTTCTTTCAGCAGATCTTAATACGGGCAAGCTGAATTTTATAAAAGCCGGCTCATGTAAAAGCTATGTAATAGGTGATGGTATATGTGACATTCCCACCGGAGGATATCCAATTGGAATACTAAACGATATTAATGCCAAAAGCGTGTCAGTAAATATAGATCAAAATGTTACAGTCGTTATAATGCTTACAGATGGAGCCAAGGATATTCATTATCAAATCATAGAAAAAACAGTTCGCGAGCAGATCTTATTATCAAGCGAAGAAATCGCTCAATGTATTTTCGAATGCTCGAAGTATCGGATGAATAGTGTCCAAAGTGATGATTTGACCATTGCGGTAATAAAAATCGAAAAAAGATAGCGAAATATGTGTGAATTTGCACAAAAACTTTTGTTGCAAATGTGTAAATTTAAAGAAATTGTCTAAAAAATGTTGCAAAATTATACGCTTTTTGATAGAATATATCTGTTAGATTGCGCTCGGTTTTTGCTATGTCTTGTGGCTTTTCCCGACCGATCATTTCAATTATATTCTAGGCTAACGGTATTGTCTTTTGGTGAATATCACCCCGGCAAAAACCTAAACCCAAAACCGAATACTTGGAATTAAATATACCCGAAAGGAAGAAGTAGTTATGTATAACAAAAAAGAATGCGTTGCAATGCTACTTGCAGGCGGTCAGGGAAGTAGACTTTATGCCTTGACTCAAAACGTAGCTAAGCCCGCGGTACCCTACGGCGGTAAGTACCGTATCATCGATTTCCCGCTTTCCAACTGTGTAAACTCCGGTATCGACACTGTTGGTGTTCTCACTCAGTATCAGCCTTTGGTACTTAATGATTACATCGGCAATGGTCAGGCTTGGAATCTCGACCGTTTTAACGGCGGTGTTCACATCTTGCCTCCTTACCAGTCCAGCTCAGGCGCACAGTGGTATGCAGGTACTGCTAACGCTATTTATCAGAACCTTTCCTTCATTGACAGATATGACCCTGAATATGTAGTTATCCTTTCCGGTGACCATATTTACAAGATGGACTATTCTGACATGCTCAAATTCCACAAGGAAAAGAATTCTGCCTGCACGATCGCAGTAATCGACGTTGAACTTCACGAGGCTTCTCGTTTCGGCATCATGTTTGCTGACGATAACGACGCAGTTTATGACTTCGTTGAAAAGCCCAAGGAACCCAAGAGCACACTCGCTTCCATGGGTATCTACATATTCTCTTATCCTGTATTGAAGAAGTATCTCATCGAAAACGAGATGGATACCGAAGCTACTAAGGACTTTGGTAAGAACATCATTCCTGCACTTCTTGAAAACAAAGAGCCTATCTTTGCTTACAGATTTGAAGGCTATTGGAAGGACGTTGGAACAATCGACAGCTTGTGGGAAGCTAATATGGACCTCTTGAGCCCCACAGTATCGTTAGACCTTTATGATCCCGCATGGAAGATCTACTCTAATAACGATTCCCGTGCTCCTCATATTATCGGCAAGAATGCTAAGATCCAGAACTCTATGGTAACCACCGGCTGCGTTATTGACGGTGCTGTTGAATTCTCTATGATCTCAGGTGGCGTTACCATCGAAGATGGCGCAGTTGTAACCAGCTCGATCCTTATGCCCGGTGCTACCGTTAAGAAGGGCGCTGTTGTTGAATATTCCATCGTTGGTGAGAACAGTGTTGTTTGTGAAGGCGCACATATCGGTGCAAGCCCCGAAACAATGGAAAACAGAGATGACTGGGGCGTTGCCGTTGTCGGCCACGAAGTAACTGTTGGCGAGGGTGCTGTTGTCGCTCCCAAGCAGATCATTTCTGAAAACATATAAGGAGGCGGTAACTGTGAGTTATAATATGACAAATGTTTTGGGCATTCTCTTTGCTAATGCTCACGATGAAGCTCTTCCCGAGCTTACTTCTAACCGTGCTATGGGCTCGGTTCCTTTCGGCGGAAGATTCCGTCTTATCGACTTCCAGCTTTCCAGCATGGTAAATTCGGGCATGTCCACTGTTGCCGTTATCACCAAGGAAAACTATCAGTCACTTCTTGACCATGTTGGCTCCGGCCGCAACTGGGATCTTGCTCGTTCCGACGGAGGACTTACAATCTTGCCTCCTTACGGTAACGTTGACGCTGGCAGATACACCGGCAAGCTTGATGCTTTATACAATGCTATCGGCTACATCAAGAAGGTTGACTGTGAATACGTTATCATTTCTGACTGTAACGTAATCACATCCATGGATTATTCCAAGCTTATCGACGAGCATATTGCTTGCAAAGCTGACATCACTGTTTTGGCACATACGGGTGAATTCACGGCCAAGGAAACCGAAGTTTCCATGTCTTACAGCGCTGATGAAAACGGCAGAGTTACCGAAGTTGCCATCAACCGCGAAAAGGATTGCTCCTGCTCTTTGGGTCTTAACGTATATGTTGTTAACAAGCAGCTTCTTATCGACCTTGTTTCTGACCTCGTTCCAAGAGGAAAGTATAGCTTCGGAAGAGACATCTTGCAGTCCATGCTCGGTGAGCTTAACATCCATCTTTATGAATATAAGAAGGCATATGCAAGAGTTAACGATCTTGAAAGCTACTATAAGGCAAGCATGGAGCTTTTGGATCCTGATAAGCTTTCCAAGGTTATCTTGAAGAAGAGACCTGTATATACAAAGATCCGTGACGATGCTCCCGCTAAATATGGACTTGATTCAAGCGTTACCAACTCTATGGTTGCTGACGGATGCGTTATCGACGGTGTTGTTGAAAATTCCATCCTCTTCAGGGGTGTTAAGATCGGCAAGGGTGCTGTTGTTAAGAACTGCATCCTTATGCAGGATACTGTTATCGGGAAGGACACTAAGGTTTCCAATATTATCACCGATAAGGTTGTTACTATCAGCGACAACTTGGTAATATCTTCTTCTGAAAATAACCCGCTATATATTGCAAAGAATCGCAAACTTTGATAAAATAATGTTTAACCGAATATACGGCAGCTGATAAACGCTGCCGTATTCGGCATTGATGACTAATTTATTTTGGAGGATTACTATGAAAATTCTTTATGCTTCAAGCGAGGCTTTGCCGTTTATTGCTTCCGGTGGACTTGCTGACGTTGCAGGTTCTCTTCCCGTTGCATTAAATGCTGCAGGAAACGATTGCCGCGTTGTAATGCCCCTTTATTCTACAATTAAGAAGGATTTAAGAGATTCCTTGAAATTCATCTGTGAATTCTCTGTTCCCGTTTCTTGGAGAAATCAGTACTGTGGTATTTACGAAGGTCAGGCAAACGGCGTTACATATTATCTTATCGATAACGAGTATTACTTCAAGCGTAATACTATCTACGGTCACTATGATGATGCTGAAAGATTTACATTCTTCTCAAGAGCAATTCTTGAAATGCTTGCACATATTGACTTCAAGCCCGATGTAATGAACTGTAACGACTGGCAGACTGCCTTGGTTCCTGTGTTCTATAATATTTATTACAAGCATCTTGATGAATACAAGGGCATCAAAACTGTTTTCACCATTCACAACATTCAGTATCAGGGACAGTATGGTATGGACGTTTGCGGAGATATCCTTGGCTTGCCCGACTATTTAAAGAGCATCGTTGAATATGACGGTTGCGTTAACTTCATGAAGGGCGCCTTCGAGTGTGCTGATAAGATAACCACAGTTTCGCCAACATATGCCGAAGAAATCTTGCATCCTTACTTCTCTCATGGATTGGATCCCGTTCTTTCCGGTATGCAGTATAAGCTCACAGGCTTCCTTAACGGTATCGATCAGGACGTTTATAATCCTGAAACTGACCCTGCAATTCCTGCTCACTTTAACGTTGATAACAAGGCAGGGAAGGCAATTTGCAAGCGCGAGCTTCTTAAAGAAATGGGCTTGCCTGATGGCAAGGAACCTGTTATCGGTATTGTAACTCGTTTGGTTTCTCATAAGGGTCTTGACCTTGTTAAGTGCGTATTCGAAGAAATGGTTCACTTGGGATACAAGTTCACCATTCTCGGTTCCGGCGAAAAGATCTATGAAGACTTCTTCAGGGAAATGGCATTCCGTTATCCTGATAGAGTTGCTGTAACCATCGGATTTATTCCCGATCTTGCACATAGAATTTATGCGGGTGCTGACATCTTCTTGATGCCTTCTCAGAGCGAGCCTTGCGGTTTGGCTCAGATGGTTTCCCTTAGATACGGTACTATTCCGATCGTTCGCGAAACAGGCGGCTTGAAAGATAGCATCAAGGACTGTGGCGGAAAGGGTGGCAACGGCTTCACCTTCAAGACTTATAACGCTCATGATATGCTTGACGCTACCGTTCGTGCAAGAGCTTATTATGATCAGAGAATGAAGTGGGGCAAGCTTGTAAGCCACGCATTGCGTGAGGATTTCAGCTGGGATAAATCTGCTCAGCTCTATATTGGACTTTACAAAGAAATTGTTGGATAAGTCTTTACAAATTATTTGATTTATGCTAAAATAACTGACGTTGCGTGTTGCAGCGTCAGTTATTATATGTTCGCAAAGATAGCACGTAATTGATATATGCGGGTATGGCGGAATTGGCAGACGCGCATGGTTCAGGTCCATGTGAGAGCAATTTCATGCAGGTTCAAGTCCTGTTACCCGCACCATTAAAATAACCAAGGCTTTTGCCTTGGTTATTTTAATTATACAGTGTTACCGACGCAGGACCGAGAATCCGCAAGGATTCTCTTATTTTGCGCTTATCCATCCTGCACATTCAGTAAAACTATGGCGCAAAATTGTTCAACAGTCCTGTCATCCACTTATCAAAAGTTGTGCTCTATCGCTATCTTTGGCGAAAAATTAGGTTCAAAGTCCTGTAACTCCGCGAATTCATCGCGAGAATCAATCTTTCCAAGATCGTATTGGTTTTTCGAGCGATGTTTTATGCAGAGTGAAAGTCATTTTACTAACTTTATAAATGAAATCTATTTTCATATAAAATCTCCCTCTCCTCGTAATCGAGGGGAGGGAGTATTTATTTATCTAACTCTTTTAAGCTGCCATTCTTCATAATTATACGCCGCTGTATGCACAAGTTCTAATGTCTGTGAGTCATATATCTCAAGCAAAACATCACAATATGTATCTCCAATGTATACTAAGCTGTCATGTTTAACAGTTCCATACCAGCCAAGATTGTCAATATATGTTCTTATATAGCTGTCCTGTTCATAAAGCTTGCAGTCATTAGATATTGTCAAAGTAACATCAAAGTCTCCGCCATAGCAAGCCAAAAGCTTGTCATAAAGACTGTTTGTGTCTTCTATCTTACCGACCTTATAATTAACGTATTCTCTGTGATCTTCGATCCAATATTCATTTTGTGAATAATCGTCAAGATCATAGTTCGCATTTATGTATTCACCAAGCCATTCGGTAACCTTCGCAGCACCAGTAAAGTTAAGGTGGTTGTTGTCTGAATACATATCTGTTTCAAAGTCAACGATCTCTAAATTGAGCATGTTGATATATTCAGCATTTATGTAGTAGTCAACCATTTCACTAATTGAGTTAGCTGCTTTCTGGCAGGATTCATTTGCAGGGAAGGGAAGATACACACATAAAACCTGTATATCTTCTTCATAGCAGAAATCAAGGAATTTCTCGAAATATTCACAGCAAACACTGTCAAGCTCTCTTTTTTCGTTGCTTCCCATCGGCCAGTATCTAACACCTCGGCCCATGCCGACAAGCATGCTCGAACCCTTTTCAGGATTAGTAGTCACGTTGAAGTCACGTTCGTCTAGCTCATCCCAACGGTTATGATACATCATCAAGTTGAACACGAAGTCAAGTCGGTGGTCATAGTCATCGAAAATATCAAGCGAAGCCTGAAGCTTATTCAAGGAGAAGGGGATCTCATCAAATTGAACGTGCTGCTGCTCAATTCTGTCTCCTCGATATTTTCCGTTGCCGTCTTGATATTCAAACAGGCCGAACATATCCATAACAACGAGCTTAGGCTTTGTATATTTTACAATATCCTTAAACAGATAATAACTTTCCGCAGGAGTGCAGTTTGAATATCCCCAGTTATAAGAGGATATGCCATAATCCTTCCACATCTCCATTGGAAGAACGCTGTTCCATGTGTGGCTTGTGCCAAGGAATATTACGTCTAAATTCGTTTCTGCATCAAAGAAGTCGTTATACTTCTCATGAGCCTCTTTATACTCCAAAAACTCACCGCAAGCGTGAATGGAAATTGCGAGCAGTATCGCAAAAACAATGCCCTGAACAAAATGCTTTATCTTTGTTTTCATCAGTCACGCCTCCTTAGAATTGGAAGTAAATAAAGTTTGTAGCATCATAGCCCGAACCCCAAATGCCAAATACAAGTATGAAGCAAATGGCAATTATAAGCGCCAAGGCTCTAACGATGTACGGCACTTTTTGTATGTAATATCTAACGCTGATTCCAAAGTGCTTGAACGTATCTGCAACAAGCAAGATTAAGATACAGATAAGCATAAGCTTAAAGTCCTTTTCGCCCAAGCCGCACATATAAATGCCGCCGTCTTTAAAGATGTTAAAGTTCTCTGCGTTAAAAAGACTGCTTATCATCGCAAACGAATCTCCAACGGTATTAGCTCTGAAGAATATCCATGAGAAATCGATAAGCGCGAATGTGATTATCATCTGCACAAATCTTAACAAGAAGAACTTTCTTGAAATGTGCATCGCCTTGCAAATCTTCTCACGTATGGGCATTAAAAGCTCTCCGATAACCTGATAAACACCATTAAGCGCGCCCCAAATAACGAATGTAAAGTTAGCGCCGTGCCAAAGACCGCTCACTAAGAATACGATTATCTTGTTAAGATACTTTCTTACAACACCTTTTCGGCTTCCGCCAAGAGGAATGTATAAATAGTCCTTAAACCAAGAGGTAAGAGAGATGTGCCACTTGCGCCAGAATTCGGCAACTGTAACAGAAAGATATGGCGCATTAAAGTTTTCCATAAGATCGATGCCAAGAATTCCTGCAGCACCCATCGCAATCGTCGAGTATCCATAGAAGTCGCAGTAGATCTGAACGGCAAACAAAACCGTTGCCAAAGCGATATACCATCCTCCAAAGCGATGATAGTCACCATATACTGTGTCGACAAGCATTGCGATTCTGTCTGCCAAAACGATCTTAAGGAAGAATCCCCAAACCATCAAAAACAATCCGTCTCTTGCTTTAACGTAAGAGAATTTTTTCGGTGTAGCTAGTTGTTTCAAAAGGTTTTTTGAACGCTCAATAGGTCCTGCAACAAGCTGAGGGAAGAACGAAACAAACAAAGCGTATCTGAAGAAATTCTTTTCGGCATATATTTCATCACGATATAAGTCGATAGTATAGCTTAAAGCCTGAAATGTATAGAACGAAATTCCGACAGGGAGCAAAACGTCAACACTTGGAACATTGGGTTCGACATTTATAAGCTCGAACAACGATTCCAAAGAATCAAGGAAGAAGTTTGAATACTTAAAATAACAAAGAACTGCAAGGTTTGAAACGATAACAAAACCTACGCCAAGCTTTTTAACAACAGTCTTTTTCTTATCTGTCCAATCGCGTTTTTTAACAAATTCAATCAGCAAACCGCCAGCATATGTACAAACAGTCGAGAACAATATCAAAAGCGCATATTTAGCGTTCCAGCACATATAGAAGTAGTAGCTTGCGACAAGCAACCACAGATATCTTATCTTTTTGGGGATTATGAAGTACATCACCAAAACGATAGGGAAGAATATCAAAAATTCAAGTGAATTAAAGAGCATATCAAATCTCCATTTTGTGTTCCGATTTTCTTTAGGATAAAAGCCAAGACATTGAATCTTGGCTTTTATCTAAAAAGTATAATATGAAAAGTCGTTAGCTTTTCTTAAGCGTTTTGATAAGTACGACAGCGCAAACAGCAAGGATAACAGCAGCTGCTGCTATAACAATGTATAGTGCAATACTTGTAGATGAAGCAGAAGAACCGTGTGCAACAGCATTTAAGGTTACGTTATCAAGATATATGGGCGAGCTTGCGCCACCGCTTGTTCTTATTTCAATGGTGTTGTCACCTTCTTTAAGCTTAACTTCACCGGATACTGTAAGCCAGTCATCAAGAGAGAGGGTTGCTGCCATATTAGGTACATCAACCTTTTTGCCGTTTACATAAACGCTAAGCCCCTTAACGTCAGAATCACTCGAATATTTAAGAGTTAAGTTATAGGTTCCGGCAGTATCAATGTTAACAGTTGAACGAAGCTTCGAATCGCCTGCGGTTCCAACGATCATATAGCCCTGACCGGTGTAGTTATCGACGCCATTTCTCGATCCGTTTTTAACGATCTGATCAATGCCAATGTAATCAAATAATTCGAACTCATGCTGCAAAGTGCCGTAATAATCGCCGGGTGCATCAGGAGCTACGGTTTCCTTAACTTCGGGAACTGTAGCTTTAGCGGTAGCATCTCCCTTACAGCTGATCTCGATCTCAACAGGACCGTTGTGATCTACGTATACTGTAAGTACACCGTTATCCCAAGAGGATGTTACCTTTGCTTTAAGAGTACCTATGCCTCTGTCTGTGAATGTTACAGTTGGCTCTTCGGTCACGCCGTTAATAACAATAATGTCGTTTCTTGCCTTTAATACGTTATTATCATCATAGTTATTTAAATAGAATGTGATCTTGTCGCTATATTCTTTTATAAGACCGGTTGTATAACGTGAGTATGTAAGCTCCATGCTCTCGCAGGTGTTATACTGCAGAGGAATAAGCGAAGTAGCAGTCTGATTCGCCTTATAAGGATTGTATGTAACACAAACGTTATTATAATGGGCGGCATACAGATCTCCTTCATATTCTTCAGGGAAGATTTCATTCAGTTCTGCAACCTTTTCGTCAATAGAGGTCCAATATGTCTTATATTCTGATTTGTTGATTACTAAATCGAAATCGTAAGAAAGATCGGTACTAAGTTCATGACACAAGGGAATTGTAGGATAGCGGCCTGTGCTCTTATAGAGGTTATAATTATCGCGCAATCCGCCGTCGCCCTCCATCTGATAAAGGCCGTCAAACAAATCAACGGGTGTGCAATATTTTGCGTCGTCATCTCCGGTTTCTACGTCGTTGACAAGTATAACCTTTGTGCGATCAATAACTTCTTCTCTTGTGGGAATCTCAAAGGTGCCATCGATCATCTTCATGAAAGAATCGATAGCAACGTTGTTGAACGAATCGGTATTATACCATGTTCTTGAAGTGTAGCCGTCTGCAGTCTCTTCCGCATTGCCTTCCAAAATGCAATCTTCGAAAGCAAGTTCAGGTCCGTCGATAACAGTAGCACCGTTTAATACCATTCTTTCAAAGTATATGGGAAGACCTGTTGACATTGTATAATCTCCGCTTGTGCCCGATGTCCAACCGGTCTCGTCGTATCTAATACCGAAGTTACCGCAATATCCCGAAAGCCAAACACCGAAGACGATACTTTCTGCATCTTTTATGTAACTGTGCTGAGTATACTTTTCGCAGAGAATATAGTTATCAGCATATTTTGAGCATGCTTCTTCCCACTCGGGGATTCTTTCAAGCATAGCAACGGGATTTAAGCTCTGACCCCACTGATTTCCGCACCAGCTTATAGTCAAATATCCGCCGTATTTATTTGTAAGCTCTAAAAGATTCGCAAAATGAAGATATCTTTCTTCAACTGAAGGAGCATAAGGGAATTCTACTCCGTCAAATCCCCAGAACTGTTCGCAATAGTTAAATCCAAGGAAGTTGGGATATTCTCTGAAAAATTCAGCATAAATAGTTTCTTCAAGGTCTGCTCCGTATTCATAATCTGGGAAGTGACAAGGGCCACCGCTTGCAGGCTGGATCATTGCCCAGCAGTTGTTTTCTGCTAAAACTCTAAGCCAAGACTTAGCAGTTTCGTAACCATACTGAACGGTCAAAAACTTTTCCTCTGCAGCATCCGAGTTTACAGAAAGCGAGATGTTGAATACGCAATATGGAAGCATTTCCTCTGGTATCTGAGCAATGACCTTTTCGGGATCGGCATTTACCCATGTATCAACGTGTACTATGTACATAGGAGCTTCAGCAGACAAAGGACGTCTCATCGTTCCGTCCGACAAAACATTTGTCAAAGGATCGATGATGGATGCACCGTCATCAGCGTTGACGATCATCTCAAACGGGGGCAAAACTGTCATGCAAAGCATAAGAGATACACATAAAACACCAAGTATCAGTTTTTTCAGCTTCATATATAACCTCCTGAAGTTAAAACCATATTATGCTTTGATTATAACTTGATATTGCATAAAATACAACATATTGCATACTTTTTTCTACTTGATGCAATGAAAATGTGACATATCGCAAGGAATTCACAAATCGTTTGTAAACAAAAGTCCCCGGCTTCTTTGCAAAGCAGGGGACAGGGAATTTTATTTGTTTTCTCTTGCAAATTTTCCGGGTGAAACGCCAACCAAATTTGTAAATGTTCTTATAAAGTTCGCATAGTCTGAGAATCCGGAACGGTAGCACGCCTCAGAAACATTTGCGCCGCCTAAAAGCATCTTTTTGGCGTATGAGATCCTTTGATCTAAGATATATGTACGGAGCGTTAAGCCGGTGTGCTGTTTAAATTGGCTGCTTATATACTTGCCGCTTAGATAGAATTCATTAGCAAGCATTTCAAGAGTTATTGTTTCAGAAAGGTGTGTTTGTATATAGTCCATAACATTTCTTATAAGGTTAGGCATTACATTTTCTTTATCAACAGCGCGCGCATTTTCAAACTGTTTGTTAATAAAAATCAAAATGTTAGACATTTCATAGTTTGCCTTGATATCGTTTCCGTATTCTCCACTGTATCTAAGTTCATTAAATCTCTTTATCATTGAGACATATTCATCTTGCTGTTCTCGGCTTAAATGAATATGCTTAAATTCCTCTATACCCTCGAATTTGAAGCACTTCAAAAGGTCTGTGCTTTCGCTTGATAATGACTCAATATAGTCATGCTTTACATTTATAATGGTTCTCTCATATACCTGATAATTCAAATATACCACTCTGTGAAGCTGCTCGGGACTGATTATTACAAGATCTCCGGGTCGCAGATTATAGCACTGCTGTTCAACATACAGGTTTATATTTCCGGATATGAAGTAATAGATCTCATAACCGTTGTGTCTATGAAATGGGTGAGGATCGAGTGGAGGACGATTTATAACGCTTCTATCACTATAGCACACGATATCATTTTCGAATGGATGATATACTCCTACAGCCATATTTATACCTCTTTTCTGATTTCACGCAATAAATATTACCGATTCTGCAATGATTATAGCACAAATATGTGTTAAAATACAAGTAGTTATATGCGGTTTTTGTATTTGGCGCATAAAACTAATATATTTTATTTTTGGAGGATTTTTTATGAAGAAACTGTTATCAGTTCTTTTGGCAGTTGCATTAGTACTGTCAATGTCCATTACAGCTTTTGCTGCTGAAGAAATCGAAATTCCTTTGACTGTTGAAAACTACGGTGCAAACACTGGCGTAACATCTGACATGCTTACTTGGGGCGACAACACTCTTTTGGCTCCCGATATAGCAATCTTCTCTTTGTTGCTCCCTCAGCCTGTTAACGAAGGCGAAACCGTTGTTGTACATATCAAGGGTACATCTGAAGGCGACTTTAGAGTTTGGCTTTTGGGTGCAGCTGAAGCTACTTGCTCTAACCAGTACAAGATGTCTGACAATGGCTTCACTTCCGGCGAATTTGAAAAGTACATCGAACTTACCTTTACCGATCACGATGCAAGAGGTCTTGCTACTGCAGCTGAAGTTGCAATCAAGGGCCCCTCTTATGGCACTAACCTTACAAACACCCAGCTTAACTACGTAGGCGTATACTATGGCACACTTGCTGACCTTGACAGCGCTGTTTTGGCTGAAACTCAGCCCGATATTGATGCTGCTCAGGCTGCTATTGATGCTGCAAAGGCTGCTGTAGGTAGCGATGTTGCAACTTTGCAGGCTGCTATCGACGCTGCTCAGGCTGCTGTTGACGTAGTTGCTGCAAAGGCTGCTTTGGGCTTCACTTCTGTAATTGAAGCTAATACCAATCTCCAGGCTCAGATCGATGATATGCAGGGCGAAATCGTTATGGCTGCTTTCCAGGTTCATGTTGATGCTGTAAACGCTGCACTCGAAGATGCTAAGGCTGCTGGCAACGACGTTGCTGCAATCAAGGCTGCTTACGATGCTGCTGTTGCTGCTGTTGAAACTATGGAAAACGAAGGCAATGGTCTTCCTGCTGTAACTGAAAAGGTTAAGGAACTTAAGGAATTAATCAACGAAATCAAGGATCTCCACAAGGCTGCTACTGCTGCTAATGCTGAAGCTAAGGCTGCTGAAGAAGCTGCTGCTAAGGAAGCTGAAGAAAAGGCTGCTGCAGATGCTTTGGCTAAGGAACAGGCAACTCAGACAGCTATCATCATCGGTATCGTTGCTGCTGTTGTAGTTGTTGTAGTAGTTGTTGTACTTATAGTTCTTAAGAAGAAAAAGAAATAATTAAATATTTCCTTTCTCCAATATAAATTAGTCTCATTTCGTTCATCCCGCTTATGGCGGGATGAACGATTTAAGCACTAACTATACGGTATCCACTTAGGAGGCAAATAATGAAAAGAATTATCTCACTTGCTTTGGTTCTTCTCATGATCTTTGTTCTTGTTGGTTGTAATAAGAATGAGCGTAAGATCATCAAGCTCACACTTTCCACTGAAGACTCTGAAGCAATACTTGCAGCAGCAGGTATTACATTGCCAGATGCTGAAGCAACCATTGCAACCGGCACCACCGTAGAATGGTGTTCTTGGTATGATGGATTCCACAACTATTCAGAAGCTGAGATCGTTAATACCGGTTACTTCACATTTACAGAGAAATATGGCTGTGAGATCGAATGGATCGAAGTAGACTATTTTGAAAGATATAACGAGCTTGCAAACCTTATTTTATCGGGTAATGCTCCTGATTTCTTCCCCGCAGGTTCTTCTGCTACAGCTACTTTCCCCATGGCATGCATCAAGGGAACCTTCCAGACTGTAGATGATTACGTTGACTATACCGATCCTCTTTGGGCTGGTATGGCTGAAGCAGCTGAATATTTCGCATTGGGCGAGCATCACTTTGCTTTTGTAACCGACGTTACATTCCGTCACATCGTTCCTTATAACAGACGAGTTATTGACGAATGGGGCTTTGACGATCCCGCTGAGCTTTACGCTAATGATGAGTGGACTTGGGATGTATTCTATGAAATGTGCATGGAATTTTCTGATGCAGATGAAAACAGATACGCTCTTGACGGTTATTCCTTTAACGACGCTCTTGTTCAGCAGGCAACAGGTAAGAAACTTGTAGGTAAAGACGAAAACGGCCATTACTATTCTAATCTTGACGATCCGTTGATCGAAGCTGCTAACTCGCTGCTTTACGATCTTGTTAAGAATAACTGTACATACCATGAAGGCTCTAACTATTGGGCAGGCAGAAACAGTCATCAGGCAGGCGCAGGACTTAAGGAAGGTCTTTGCTTGTTCTATATTGCAACTGTTGATGAGTTTACGGGCCCCGTAGAAGAAATCTCTGCTGTTTGGGGCGATATCCCTGAAAACGAGCTTATGTTTGTTCCACTTCCTCGTTATGAAAATGGTGACGGTAATTACTACCTCACTTCTATTCCTCAGGGTTATATGATCGTTACCGGTGCTGAGAATCCTGACGGCGTTGCTCTCTTGGCAGCATGCGAACGTTTCAAGATCATCGACCCTACTGTTGTTAACATTGATAGAAAGCAGCTTAAGGAAACCTATCTTTGGACAAATGAGATGCTTGATATGTATGATCATTGCTATGAGCTCGCTCAGGCAAATATCAGCTTGTATTACAATGGTAACTTCACTGATAGTCTTAACAGCGCGTATGACAGCTTCCGTGACGGTGTTGCAAGATCATCTACTCCTACATCTTGGGCACAGCTTAAGGAGCAGTATACTGAATCCTTCGAGTATTATCTAGAAGAACAAAATGTTCTTGTTGACGAGTATATTGCTGAAAATAGCTGATAATATCGCTTATAACCTCTCTTCCGTTAATGGGGGAGAGGTTTTTTATTGTGATTTTTGACAAAAAAACATCTTTAATTCTCATAAAAATATCTGTTAAACGTAGTGCAACAAATATACTTTTATGATATAATATAATTGCTGAAGTTTGGACTCGTTTTTCAATATCGGCGATAACAGAAAAAGGAGAATTACAATGGACTTAAGTTTTTTGTATGAAACCATTATTCAAATTAATATTGGCCATGTTATAATGTGGATAATAGGCGCAATGCTTATTTATCTCGCTATCAAAAAAGACATGGAACCTACTTTATTGCTTCCTATGGGATTTGGCGCAATTCTTGTTAATATTCCCGGATCCGGCGCTATCGAGACTTTGGAAACTTTGTTTGATGCCGGTATCGCTACCGAGCTTTTCCCGCTTATTCTTTTTATCGGCATCGGTGCAATGATCGACTTTGGACCTTTGCTTTCAAATCCAAAGCTTATGATATTCGGTGCTGCTGCACAGTTTGGTATCTTCTTCACTCTTTGCTTGGCATCAATGTTCTTTGATATCAAGGATGCAGCTTCTATCGCCATTATCGGTGCCGCTGATGGACCTACATCTATCGTCGTAGCTCAGGCACTTGAATCTAATTATGTCGGTGCTATCATGGTTGCTGCTTATTCTTATATGGCTCTTGTCCCCATCATCCAGCCGCCTGTAATTAAGCTTCTTACAACAAAGAAGGAAAGACAGATCAAGATGGAATATGTTGATAAATCAGTTTCTAAGACTACAAAAATCCTATTCCCGATCATTATAACAGCAGTTGCCGCAATTGTTGCTCCTGACTCTGCTGCGCTCATTGGTTTCTTGATGTTTGGCAACCTCATTCGCGAATGTGGTGTTTTAAATTCTCTTTCTGAAACTGCTCAGAAAGTTTTAGCGAATCTTATCACGATATTCCTCGGTATCACAATTGCATTAAAGATGCAGGCTCATCTTTTCCTAGTTCCCGAAACACTTCTTATTTTGTGCCTCGGTCTTGTAGCTTTCATCTTTGATACTGCAGGAGGCGTATTGTTCGCTAAGTTCTTGAACCTCTTCTTAAAGAAGAAGATCAACCCCATGATCGGTGCTGCAGGTATTTCTGCATTCCCGATGTCTGGCAGAGTTGTTCACAAGCTCGGAATGGAAGCCGATCCTCAGAACTTCTTGTTGATGCATTCTATCGGTGTTAACGTTTCCGGTCAGATTGCTTCTGTAATCGCAGGCGGCATGATCTTAAGCTTCTTCCTTAATGCTTAACTGATGGAGGATATGATATTATGGGATTTATTAAAGCTTTTGAAGAGTTTTTTGTTAACTTCGAACCAATGAATTTTATCAGTAACTTATCTTACATGCTTTACGGTATGCTGGGTATATTTATAGTAATTCTGATCATTATTTTGATAACAGTGATCCTTAACAAAATAACTGAAAAAAGAAAGTAATGTCAGCACGTGCTGAAAAGGAGTATATAAATGAGAAAAACAAAGGTTATTTGCACTATTGGTCCTGCATGTGAAAACGAAGATATCATCACAAAAATGTGTCTCGAGGGGATGAACGTAGCCCGTCTCAACTTTTCACACGGAACTCACGAGGAGCATCAGAATAAGATAGATCTTATTAAAAAAGTGCGCGAGAAGCTTGGTCTTCCCGTTGCCATCATGCTTGATACCAAAGGCCCTGAATACAGAATCAAAACCTTTGAAAACAAGAAGGTAATGCTTAACGACGGCGACGAGTTCATATTTACAACAGAAGATGTTGTTGGCGATAGCACACGCGTTTCCGTTAGCTATGCTCACTTAACCGATGATTTGAAAGTAGGGGACACTATCACCGTTAATAATGGTCTTGTTGTATTCGAGGTGTTAGAACTTAACGGACCGAATGCAAAGTGCCGAGTTGTCGTTGGCGGAGAGCTTTCTGACAGAAAGAGCATGCATTTCCCCAACAAGGTCATGATGCACGACTTTTTAAGCGAACAGGATAAGGCTGACCTTTTGTTTGGCATTAAGAACGACGTTGATTTTGTTGCTGCGTCCTTCGTATCAAAAAAGAGCGACGTTGAAGCTCTTCGCAACTTCTTGGATGAAAACGGCGGCAAGGATATTGACGTTATTGCAAAGATTGAAAACCGTTCCGGTGTTGACAATGTTGAGGAGATCTGTGAAATTGCTGACGGCATAATGATCGCTCGCGGTGACTTGGGTGTTGAAATTCCCTTTGTTGAGGTTCCCTCAATTCAGAAATACCTCATCAACAAGTGCAGAATGTTAGGTATTCGTGTTATTACAGCAACTGAAATGCTTGAATCGATGATACACAATCCACGTCCCACAAGAGCTGAACTTTCTGACGTTGCAAACGCCGTTTATGACGGTACGTCTGCAATCATGCTTTCGGGTGAAACTGCTTCAGGTAAATATCCTGTTGAGGCTTTGAGAAACATGGTCGAGATCGCAAGATTTACCGAAATTGGCATTGATTATATTCAACGTTTTAAAACTACTGAATTTAAGATCAAAAACAATATCGACGCTATATCACACTCTACCTGCTCGATGGCTATCGACTTGGATGCCAGGGCTATCATTGTAAACTCGCTTAGCGGTAAGACTGCACGAATGGTAAGTCGTTTCCGCTGTCCTGTTGATATTATGGGTGCAACAACCGATGAAAAGGTTTGGCGTAAACTTAATCTTAGCTGGGGTGTAACTCCCGTTTTGTGCGAGGAGTATAACTCTGTTGAAGTTATGTTCTATACTGCGCTAAACAAGGCAAAAACAATATTTGATCTTAAGAAAAACGACAATGTTGTTTTAACAGGCGGTCAAATAAACGGAAAGCCCGGCAACACAAATATCATCAAAATAGAAAAAATCAATTGATATTCAAAGAGCTGCTCATAATGCAGCTCTTTTTATTGATTTATCTAAAGAATTATGCTATCATTTATAACACAAACTAAATTCTAATTGCGTGACTTTTTGTATCAAATGAACGGTACAATATAAATATAGAAAGGCGAGATCTTATGACTCAGCGGGAATTTATTGATTTTCTTAACTTTATCGAGATATTAAAGCGCACACCTCGCCATTGCTGGAATACTGATGGTGAACGCGAGACTGTTGCAGATCATTCTTGGAGATTGGCACTTATGCCCATGCTTCTTGAGCGTGATTTTCCTGATGTTGATATCAACAAAGTAATCAGAATGTGCATAATCCATGATTTCGGTGAAGCGATAACAGGTGATATCCCCGCATATTTAAAAACCGATGCTCATGAAGAGGTGGAAAAGAAAGCAATCGACACCTTGCTTGATAAACTTCCCGAAAACACAAGAGACGATTTTAAAGCTCTCTTTGCTGAAATGGATGCTCTTGAAACCAAGGAAGCCAAGCTTTATAAAGCTCTTGATAATATGGAAGCGCTTGTTGCCCATAACGAAGCTGACATTTCAACTTGGATGCCACACGAATATAAGGATGCTTTAACTTATGGTGCCGATAAAGTCGAGTGGAACGATTGGCTTAAAGCTCTTCGCGAGGAAATCGTTAAGGATTCCATCAAAAAGATCGAGGAATCTAAACAATAATCCCTGTTTTACTTGACTTTTTTGCCCCGCAGTTATACAATATCTTTATTGTGTTTTACTTCTGATATGGAGGAATTTATATGAGCAAATATTTATTTGATGAAATTTATAAGAGCGTTAGGGGTATTGCGCCCATTGATGAACTCGTCGACGGAGCGTTAGTTACTGTCGAGGGTTGGATCAGAACAAACCGCTCTAACAATAAAATTGGATTTATTTCCATGAACGACGGTTCTTGCTTCAGCTGTGTTCAGATCGTTTACGAGGAAGAAAAGCTTGCAAACTTTGCAGATATCTCCAAGCTTTTAACCGGCTGTGCTGTTAAGATTACAGGTAATCTTATAATCACTCCCGAAGCTAAGCAGCCTTTCGAGATCAACGCTACCGAAGCTGAGCTTTTGGGTGCTTGCGACGCAGCATATCCTTTGCAGAAAAAGCGTCACTCGCTTGAATTCTTGCGTGAGATCCCTCATCTTCGTCCCAGAACAAACACCTTTATGGCTGTTTTTAAGATCCGTTCGATCATTTCTCAGTCCTTGCACGAATTCTTCCGTCAGGAAGGCTTTACTTACATTCACACTCCGTTGATTACAGGTAACGATGCTGAGGGTGCTGGTGAAACCTTCACTGTCACAACCCGTGAGGATACTAACTATGCCGAGGACTTCTTTGGAAAGCACGCTTGCTTGACTGTTTCCGGTCAGCTCCACGTTGAGCCTTTTGCTCTTGCAATGGGCAAGGTATATACCTTTGGTCCTACTTTCCGTGCTGAAAACTCGAACACTCCTTATCATGCATCTGAATTTTGGATGATCGAGCCTGAAATGGCATTCTGCGATCTTAAGGGCGACATGGCTGTTATGGAAGCTATGCTTAAGTATGTCATCAAGGATGTTATGACAAATTGCCCTGACGAGCTTAAGTTCCTTAACGACTTTGTTGACAAGGATCATACTCTTATCGAAAAGCTTGACAGAGTTGTAAACTCTAACTTCAAGGTTATTACTTATACTGAAGCTGTTGATTACTTAAAGAACTCTGGCGAGAAGTTTGAATTCCCCGTAGAGTGGGGCATGGACTTCGCTAAAGAACATGAGATCTACATTTGTGAGAAGGTTGCAAAGGGTCCTGTATTCCTTATCGACTTCCCCAAGGATATCAAGGCGTTCTATATGAAGCTTAACCCCGATGGAAAGACAGTTGCAGCTTGTGACCTTTTGGTTCCCGGTGTTGGCGAGCTTATCGGCGGCTCTCAGCGTGAAGAAAACTATGATGTTTTGGTTAAGAAGATGGCTGATATGGGCATGGAAACCGAATCTCTTGAATGGTATCTTGACCTTAGAAAGTTCGGCGGCGTTGTTCACTCGGGCTTTGGCCTCGGTCTTGAAAGACTTTTGATGTACGTTACAGGCGTTGCTAACATCCGCGACGTTTGCGCTTATGCAAGAACACCCAAGAACCTTAAGTTCTAATAAAAGCGAAAACCCCTGCATTAGATGCAGGGGTTATTTTTATATCAGTTATTTCTCTCCTCAACAAAGCTTGAAGCTTCACAGTCGGCAATATTAAGCGCAAGCGCCAAGGGATAAGCTCTTAAAGCATTTCCGACAAGCTTTTTGTCCTCCTCGCCCGAGAAGCCCATGTGCCATCTTATAGCCATAGCTTCATCTCTTGTTAAGCGCATAAAACCGCTTACGATATAGACGGACTTCTCGCCGTGACCGTAGGGGAGAGTATCTTCATATTCATAATAGGGCACCTGGATCCAAGTTCCGTTTTCGTCCTTTTTGTTTCGGGTGCTTACTTTATATACGTTAGTTTTGCAAACGTCGTGCAACAAAGAAACTATAGCAATCGTTTCGTCTGAGAAGGAAAGCCCAAACTTCTCTTTTGCTCTTTCGGTTTCAAGATATGATTTCAAGCAGTCATAAACGTTCAAGCTATGCTCGCAAAGACCGCCCTCATAAGAGCAGTGGAACTTTGTAGAAGCTGGCGCTGTGAAGAAATCGCAATTGCGAGAGCAAAGATAATCTAAAAGCTTATCTGCACCCTCACGCTTGATGTTTTCTTTGTATATTTCAATAAATCTGTTTTTATAGTCGTTTGTGATAAGATTCATATATGATCCCTCCAGTAATAACATTATATCATATAATGTCTGCTTATGCAAACTTAATTTTTCTTAAATTTTCTTCAGTTTCCTTGCTTTATTTCAAGTTTAGTGCTATAATACGTTTACATATTGGAGTATTATGGATTACTATATATTTTTCATGATTTTCGAAAGGAAGTTGTTAAAATGCCCAAGAGTATGACAGGCTATGGCAGAGCATCTCATTCATTTGAATCGTATGAAATAACTGTTGAAGTTCGTGCTGTTAACCATAGATTTTTTGAATTTTCCTGCAGAATGCCAAGACAGTATTCTTTTTTAGAGGAAAAGCTGAAGAGCTTGTTCGCATCAAAAATCAATCGCGGTAAGGTTGAAGCTTATGTGTCCATTAACTGTATCGACGGATCTGATGCTTCAGTCGAGGTAAATGCTGCTTTGGCAAACAGCTATATCAGCGCTTTGCGCTGTGCAAATGAGCAGCTTAATCTTCAGGATGATCTAACACTTTCTCAGCTCTTCAGAATGAGCGATGTTTTCACCGTTTCAAAGCTTGAAACTGACGAGGAAGAGCTTTGGAAGCTTGTAAGCGAAGTCGCCTCAGAGGCATTAGACAGCTTCATTGAAATGAGAACTGTTGAAGGCGAAAAGCTTAAAAACGATATCCTTTCTAAGCTTGATTTTATCGAGGAGACAGTTACAAAGATTGAAACCCGTTCACCTGACGTAACTGCAGAGTATAGACAAAAGCTCTTCACTCGTTTATCTGATATTTTGGGTGATAAGAATATCGACGAATCTAGAATATTAACAGAAGCCGCAATTTTTGCAGATAAGACAGCTGTTGATGAAGAAACTGTTAGACTTCGCTCCCACATCTCTCAATACCGTGATCTTTTGCAGCTCGACGAGCCTATCGGTAAAAAGTGTGATTTCTTAATTCAGGAAATGAACCGCGAGGTTAATACGACCGGTTCCAAGTGCAGCGATTTAACTATCACTCGCATGGTCGTTGACCTTAAGAGCACGATTGAAAAGATCAGAGAGCAAATTCAAAATATCGAGTAAAGGAACTTTGATATATGGATATGATAAATATTGGGTATTCTTGCTTTGTTTCGTCATCGCGAATTATTGCACTTGTCTCTCCTGATTCCTCTCCTGTCAAAAGACTGATTCAGGAAGCTAAGGACAAAGGCACGCTTATTGACGCAACGTACGGAAAAAAGACAAAAACCGTTATCGTCACGGACTCTGACCATGTCATTTTGTCTGCCAGAACATCTGACTATATTTTATCAAAAGGCGAGGTGAGCGAGGATGAGTAAAGGCGTTTTATATGTAATATCAGCTCCTTCAGGATGCGGCAAGGGAACGATTTTAAGCGAGGTTTTAAAGAACTTCAAAAACATTCATTATTCCGTTTCTGCAACGACACGTGCTCCAAGAGACGGTGAAGTTAACGGCGTCAACTATTACTTTATCAGCCGAGAGGAATTCGAGTCGGAGATCGAAAGCGGTGGAATGTTTGAATATGCTGAGTTTTGTGGAAACTATTACGGCACTCCAAAGACAAAGGTATATGAAAAGCTTGATCAGGGATTTGACGTGATTCTCGAAATAGAGACAGTTGGTGCAATGAAGATCAAACAGGCCTATCCCGATGCTGTTCTTATCTTCATCCTTCCCCCGAATATTGATGCTTTAAGACAGCGTCTTATCGGCCGCGGAACCGAGGAGTTGGATGTTATCGATCGCCGTGTTGGTGAAGCCGCAAGTGAGATCGAAAAATCATATGATTATGATTTCGTTCTTATTAACGATAACCTTATCGAAGCTATTGAAGGACTTGAAACCATAATGAAGTCCTGCAAATATATGACAAAATTTAATTCAAATACAATTAAAGGAGTTTTAAACTGATATGTTAAGACCATCAAGCTCACAGATTTTAAAGAACAACGAAAGCACTTATTCTTTGGTTATTGCTGTTGCAAAGCGCGCAAGAGACATTCTTGATGAAGCTTATGAAAACAAGGTGATCATCGACGAAAAGCCTGTTAAAACAGCAGTTGAACAGTTTGCTAAAAGCGAATATAAGCTTGTTGAAGATCCTTCGTTAAGAAGAAAATAATACATATATGTAACCGATATTATCTGAAAGGAGTGCTTTGGTTTGAATAACATGCATTGTGCTAAGGTTGTTTTGCAGGGCACGGCTTTCGGATTTGATATCGAATATACATATAAATATCCCGACATTCTTTTTGGCGTTTTAAAGCCCGGCATGCGTGTTTTAGTTCCTTTTGGAAAGGGAAATTCAAAACGAATCGGACTTGTTATGCGTGTTTACGAAAAGGATGTTCCCGATGAAAAGATAAAGCCGATATTATCGGTCATTGATAAAGAACCCCTTATTAATGACGAACTTTTGTCGCTGGTAAAGTGGCTTAAAGAACATACCTTCTGCACGTATTTCGAGGCTTTCAGAACAATAATCCCTTCGGGTTATTCAGTGATTCATTCAAGCAAATATATGCTTGCAAACCAAAAGCCCGATTGTGATATGACTGATGAAGAGCATTCGCTCTATAAGCTTCTTTTATCTTGCACGGACAAAAAAGAATTTGATAGCATTCTTGATGACAGCGCTTCAAACGGAAAGTCAAAAGTTATCGAAGGTCTTGTTGAAAAAGGAATCTTAGAGCGCGAGGATGAATTTAAACGCCGTGTTGGAGACGAAACAATAAGAATGATTCATCTGTCACCGAAATATCTAAGCGGTGAGGTTGAAGCTGATTTAACACCCAAGCAGAAGCTTGTTGTAGATTTTCTTATTGAGAATGAGTCTGCTTCCATTAAAGAAAGCTGCTATCTTTTGAGCATAACTCAAACAATTATTTCGAATATGCTTAAAAAGGGAATCATCGAGGAATATTCCTATGAAACCTTCCGTTCGCCTCAATTTCTCGAGCGTGAGAGCGCATCACCTGATGATATAACGCTTTCTGATGAACAGCAATCAGCTTATGAAGGTATAATGCATCTTGTCGATGCTTGCAAGCCTGCGGGTGCTTTGTTGCACGGTGTAACCGGAAGCGGAAAGACGTCAGTTTTTATCAAGCTCATTGATTCCTGTGTTAAGCAAGGCAAGGGCGCAATGCTCTTAGTACCAGAGATTTCGCTTACCCCTCAGCTTGTTGGAAAGTTTAAGGCAATGTTTGGCGACATTGTTGCAGTGATTCACTCAAGCCTTTCCTTGGGACAGCGATTGGACGAATTCAAACGCATCAAAAACGGACTTGCTAGAATCGTAATCGGAACAAGAAGTGCAGTTTTTGCACCTCTTTCAAATATCGGAATAATCATTATGGATGAGGAGGGCGAAAGCTCTTATAAATCCGAATCCTCTCCAAGATATCACGCGCGAGAGGTTGCAATTCAGCGTTGCGGAACTCATAACAGCGTTCTTTTGATGGCATCTGCAACACCATCGCTTGAAAGCTATTATTATGCAAGCTCGGGCAGATACAGCCTTTTTGAGCTTAACAGCAGATATGGAAATACAAAGCTTCCACAAGTCGTTGTTGCGGATATGTCCTTAGAAGCAGAGATGGGTAACACCGGAATTTTCTGCGAGGATCTCATTCGCTCGGTTAACGAATGTATCAAAAATAAAAAGCAAGCGATTCTTCTTTTGAACCGACGTGGATATAATACACATATAACCTGCAAGAGTTGTCACAAAACAGTTTCTTGTCCAAACTGCGCCATTCCGCTTACGCATCACAAAGCAAATGACAAGCTTATGTGCCATTATTGCGGGTATTCAGCAAAGTTTTCGGGCAAATGCCCCGATTGCGGAAGCGGTGAGGTTCACTCGACAGGTGTTGGCACACAGCTTTTGGCCGAAGAGATAGAAAACTCATTCCCAAACGCCCGCGTTTTGAGAATGGATGCTGACACGACATATTCACGCTGTGCTTATGAAGAAAAGTTCAAAGCTTTTGAAAATGGCGAATATGATATAATGGTTGGAACGCAAATGATAGCAAAGGGCCTTGATTTCCCCAATGTTACAGTTGTTGGTGTGATTTCGCTTGATAATTCGCTTTTTGCAGGCGATTATAAAAGCTATGAGCGCACATTTTCTCTTTTAACTCAAGTTGTTGGAAGAGGGGGACGAGGTGATACTCCCGCAGTTGCATACATTCAAACCAATGTTCCCGATCATCATATAATAGCACTCGCTTCACAACAGGACTATAAAGAATTTTATTCGCAGGAGATAGGATTAAGAAAACAGCTTATCTATCCGCCGTTTTGCGATATCTGTGCTGTATATTTCTCATCACCTGTTGAAACAGATGCAATTAAAGGTGCAAATGCTTTTTTAGATCTATTCAGACAAAAACTATCTCAAACTGATGAGAAGTTCCCATTAAGAGTTTTAGGACCTGCAAAATCGGGACAGGGAAGAATAAATAACAGATATAAATATGCTTTAACGATAAAATGCCGTGCAAATGCAAAGTTCAGACATTTCATTTCAGAGCTTCTTATAGATGCATATAAGGATAAGCGATTTGCAAATGTTCGCGTATATGCTGACATAAACGGCGATTTACAGTAGATAATGAAAGGAAGATATATCTATGGCACTTAGAAATATAGTTAAAGACGGAGATCCGATTCTTTTAAAGAAATGCAAGCCCGTCGAAAGATTTGATTATAAGCTTCATCAGCTTTTGGATGACATGAAAGAAACTATGTATCATGCCGAGGGTTTGGGACTTGCCGCACCTCAGGTTGGAATTATGAGAAGAGTTGTTGTAATTGACGTTGGTGAAGGCTTTATCGAGCTTGTAAACCCCGAAATCATTGAAAAGTCAGAGGAAACTCAGCGCGGAGCAGAGGGTTGCCTTTCTTTCCCTAATATCTACGGATACGTAACCCGTCCCAAAACTGTTAAATTCAAAGCTCAGGACAGAAACGGGCAGTGGTATGAGATGGAAGTAAGCGATTTGTTTGCACGCTGTGTGTGCCATGAAACCAACCATCTTGACGGCATAGTTTTGCCAATGAATATCGAAGAATATATCGATGTTGACGACGAAGAATAATATATAAAGGACAAGTATAATGAATATTATTTTTATGGGAACGCCTGATTTTGCGATTCCAACGCTTAAAGCTCTTTACGAGAGTGAACATAATGTTATGGCAGTGTTTACACAAACTGATAAGCCGAAGGGAAGGGGGATGAAGCTCACTCCTTCGCCTGTAAAGGAGCTTGCCTTAACACATGGCACACCTGTTTATCAGCCGAATTCTTTAAAGAAAGAGACGGAAACATACACTCCCATCATTAAGCAGTTGAATCCCGATGCGATAATTGTTGTTGCTTATGGTAAAATACTTCCGCCTGAAGTTCTTGAAATCCCAAGACTTGGATGTGTGAATGTTCACGGCTCTCTTTTGCCGAAGTATCGCGGTGCCGCACCTATTCAATGGACCGTTTTAAACGGCGATGAGTTTGGCGGAGTTACCACCATGCTTATGGCTGAAGGAATGGATACCGGAGATATGCTTTTGAAAGAAAGCGTTAAGGTTGGTGAGAATGAGACTGCAGCCGAGCTTTATGACCGACTTTCCTTTGTTGGAGCCGAGCTTTTGATTAAAACCTTAACCGCTCTTGAAAAGGGCGAGATCACTCCCGTTCCTCAGAACGAGGACGAGGCTACACTTGCTCCTATGCTTTCAAAAGAACTTTGCCCTGTCGATTTTGCAAAGGACGTCAAGTCTGTTCACTCACAGATCTGCGGCTTGTCAGATTGGCCTTGTGCTACTGCAATTCTTGACGGTAAGAAGCTTAAGATATACCGTGCTGAGATCGTTTCCGGAAATGTAGGCAATCACACTCCGGGAGAGATTGTAAATGAAAAAGACTTTACAGTTGCTTGCAGCAACGGTTTGTTAAAGCTTACCGAAATTCAGGCCGAGGGTTCTCGCCGTATGGATACCAAATCATATCTTTTGGGACATCCAATCAAGAAAGGCGATATTTTAAACTGATTTTAAGGAGATAAAATGCCCTTTTTCTATTTTTTTGATTATTCAATAATCTTATTGATCCCTGCACTTATCTTTGGTGCATATGCATCATATAAAGTACAGACGACATATAGAAAATATTCAACGTTAAATAATTCTCGTGGATATACAGCTGCTGAGATTGCACGAAGGATCTTAGACGATAACGGCTTGCAGGATGTTAAGATTGCACACATCAAAGGCGATCTTACCGATAATTATAACCCGAAAACAAACGTTGTTTCGCTTTCTGATACGGTATATTCAAGCACATCGGTTGCCGCAATCGGAGTTGCGGCTCACGAGTGTGGTCATGCAATTCAGCACGCTGTTGGGTATGCTCCGATAAGATTGCGTTCGGCGTTAGTTCCGTTAACGAACTTCGGTTCTTCTGCAGGAATGTTGATTTTGCTTGTGGGACTTTTCTTTGCAAGTTATAACATTGCAATGTTTGGAATAATGCTTTATTCGCTTATGGCTGTTTTCCAGGCGGTTACGTTGCCGGTTGAATACAACGCAAGCTCTCGTGCTCTTAAAACTCTTGAGCGTGACGGAATTCTTTATGATGACGAACTTCCTGCAGCGAAAAAGGTTTTAAATGCAGCAGCTTTGACGTATGTTGCGGCGCTTGTTTCAACAGTTTCCACGATTCTAAGACTTTTGTTCATCGTTGGAAGCCGAACTGACAGAGGCGGAAGGAGATATTAATTAATGCAGACACCACGTGAAATATGCATGAAGCTTTTGGTCTCGACAGAAAAGAATGCTAGCTTTTCAAACATTGCGCTTGACAAAACGTTGACCAAATATCCAATGCTTCGTGATATCGACAAAAGATTTATTTCCGCATTGTATTACGGTGTTATAGAGCGTCGCATAACCTTGGATGAGATCATTAAAAAATACTCATCACGTCCTGTAGATAAGCTTTCCGATGCTGTAAGACAGATACTTAGAATGGGCTTGTATCAGCTTTTGTATATGGACTCTGTTCCAGATAATGCCGCAGTTAACGAAAGTGTTATCCTGGCCAAAGATAATAAAAATCCCGCAGTTTCGGGATTTGTGAATGCTCTTTTGCGCAATTTCATCCGCGACGGCAAAAAGCTTCCCACGAAAAACTCTAAAATATACAACCTTTCAGTTGAATATTCCTGCCCCGAATGGCTTATAGAAATGTGGCTTCGAGATTATGGCGAGGGCGTTTGCCTTTCGATGCTTAAGTCATCCATTGGCAGAGCGCCCGTCACAGCGAGACTTAACACCTGCAAGTTTTCATTTGAAGAAATTGTTTTACAGTTAAAAGAGGAAGGCGTTAGCTACTCGGTATCTGAAACTGTTCCTGATTGTTTAGAACTTTTTGGATGCGGATCTATCGAAAAGCTTGAAGCTTATCAAAAAGGCATGCTTCACGTTCAAGATGTTTCCTGCCAGATTTGCGTTAGCGAGCTGGACGCTAAGCCCGGCGATACTGTTTTGGACATGTGCTCAGCTCCGGGCGGAAAAGCGTTCACGATTGCCGAGAGTATGAATGATACAGGCAAAGTGTTGGCTTTTGATTTGCACGAAAAGCGCGTGAATCTTATAAAGAGTGGCGCAAAAAGACTTGGACTTGATTGTATTGAAGCAAGTCCAAATAATGCAAAGGTCTATAATTCGGACTTACCGTTGGCTGATAAAGTTTTGTGCGACGTTCCTTGTTCGGGACTTGGAGTTATCAGACGCAAACCCGAAATTAAATATTCCGACCGTGTTCAGCTTTCAGGACTTCCAAGTGTTCAATATGATATTTTGGAAACTTCCTCACGCTATGTTAAGGTCGGAGGTATACTTATATATTCAACCTGCACCGTTTTGCGAGAAGAAAACGATGATGTTGTTGAGAAATTTTTGAAAGAACATCCCGAGTTTGAAGCTGTAAAGCTTAATAGATTTACAGACTACAAGCAGACGATAACCCCTGATATGTTTGATAGCGACGGCTTCTTTATTGCGAAGCTTAGACGAAAAGAGTGATTACGATTACAGATATACTTTCATTAACCCTTGAAAAGCTTACAAATAAGCTTTTAGATATGGGCGAAAAGAAATTCAGAGCATTGCAAATATATGAATGGCTCCACAAAAAGCGTGTTATAAGCTTTGATGATATGACAAACATCTCGGCTTCATTGCGTGAAAAGCTTTCGAGCGAGTTCTATATCGGTACTCTTAAAATCGTTAAAAAGCTTGAATCAAAGATCGATCCGACCGTTAAGTTTTTATACGAGCTTTCAGACGGCAATCATATAGAGACTGTTTTAATGCAATATGAACACGGTGATTCGCTTTGTGTTTCCACTCAGGTTGGCTGCAAAATGGGATGTAAGTTCTGTGCCTCAACAATAGCTGGGTTTAAGAGAAGTCTCTTGCCAAGCGAAATTCTTTTGCAGCTTTATGAAGCAGAGAGAGCAACCGGCAGACACGTTTCAAGCATTGTTTTAATGGGAATCGGTGAACCTCTTGATAATTACGATAACGTAATTAAGTTTTTGAATATTTTATCTAGTGAAAACGGAACAAACATGAGCTTACGCCATGTTTCTCTTTCAACTTGCGGCTTGGTCGATAAGATATATGATCTTGCAAAGCTTGATCTTGGGCTTACCTTGTCGATATCTTTACATGCAACGAATGACAAAAAGCGCAGCGAGCTTATGCCAATCAATAACCGTTATAATATATCCGAGCTTATGAAAGCCTGCTATGATTATTTCGATACCACTGGCAGACGAATCTCGTTTGAATATGCACTTATTGATGGCGAGAACGACTCTTATGACGATGCAAAAGCATTAGCATCTTTGGTTAAAAGAATGCCCTCACATATAAATATAATACCTGTTAATAAAATTAAAGAAAGAAACTTCACATCTAATCGACATTCCGCACAGAAGTTTTGCAAAATGCTCTGCGATATGGGCATAAATGCAACTGTAAGAAGAACTCTCGGCTCGGACATCGATGCCGCTTGCGGGCAGTTAAGACGTGAATATGAGATATAACTGACCTTTAAATTATAAGGAGGTGGACTGTATGTTTGTTGTGGGAAAGTCCGATATCGGAAAACAAAGAAATGAAAATCAAGACAGATTCAGAGTTTCAATGCCTAATGACGATACGTGCATCGCTGTCGTGTGCGACGGCATGGGCGGAGCGAACAGCGGAAGTGTTGCCAGCGAGATGACGTCCGATATCGTATATGACAGACTTACACTTAGTTATAGACGTGATATGGAGCCCAGAAGTGTTAAATCAATGATGACGTCTGCACTTGTTGCCGCAAATTCGGTCGTTTATCAAAAGAGCAAGGATAATTCCGAAAACGAAGGCATGGGAACCACGTGCGTTGCGGTTTTAGTACATAATAATGTAGGATATATTGCAAGTGTCGGAGACTCTAGAGCATATGTTTTAAACGACTCTGGCATAACTCAGATAACAAACGATCACACCGTTGTTGAATATCTTCATGCCAAAGGCGTTATCAACGATGATGAGATGAAAGTCCACAAAATGAAGAATATTATAACCCGTGCGATTGGCGTTGAAAGCACAGTTGATGTCGATTATTTCGAAGTTGACTTGACTCAGGGCGCTGTAATGCTTATTTGTACAGACGGACTTACAAATTACTGTTCTGATGAGCTTATATACAGTATTGTTTATAAGCGACCGTTAGAGCAATCATCAGGCGAGCTTATTGACTATGCAAACAACAGTGGCGGAAGAGATAACATCACGGCGGTTTTAATATCGCTTTAACGAAAATCTTTGAAACGGAGTGTAAATATGGATAGATTTATCGGTATGAAACTTGACGGAAGATATGAAATCATTGAGCTTATCGGTGCCGGCGGAATGGCCGACGTTTACAGAGCTAAAGACATAATGGAGAACAGGGTTGTTGCCGTTAAGATTTTAAAGAGCGAATTTTTGGCAAGCGACGAGTTTGTAAGACGTTTCCGAAACGAAAGCAAGGCTATTGCCGTTCTTTCTCATCCCAACATTGTAAGAATTTTCGACGTTGGGTATGAAAACGATATGCAGTATATCGTAATGGAACATATCGACGGTATCACGCTTAAAGAATATATCGAACAGCAGGGCCTTTTAAAGTGGCGTGACTGCGTTCATTTCACTATTCAGATATTGCGAGCTTTACAGCTTGCACACGACAGGGGAATCGTTCATCGCGATATCAAGCCTCATAACGTTATGCTTATGTCTGACGGAAGCATTAAGGTGATGGATTTTGGCATTGCTAGATTTTCACGACAAAGCTCAAACACTCTTTCTGAAAAAACGATGGGATCGGTTCACTATGTATCTCCTGAACAAGCAAGAGGTGCTAGAACCGATGAGAAGAGCGATATTTATTCTGTCGGTGTTATGATGTATGAGATGCTCACCGGTAGAAAACCGTTCGACGGTGAAACGCCTGTCTCCGTAGCACTTATGCACATGAATGATGAACCCGTTGCTCCTTCAACATATGTCTCTTCGTTATATAAAGGTCTTGAAGAGATTATTTTGCACGCTATGGAAAAGGAGACTTCAAAGCGTTATCAGTCAGCATCTGAAATGATCCGCGATATTGAAGCGTTTAAGGTTGACCAAAGCATAACTTTTGGATATATTGATTCCGGTGTTGAAAAGTCAGCTTCTGCAGGCGGAGTTCTTGCGGGTGTTAAATCTTTAGCGGACAAGCTTCCCAAAATGAAGCGTAAACCGAAGAAGATCAAAGAAACAAAGCCTGTTCAGGAAGAAGAATACATCGAAGAAGAGTATTACGATGATGAATACGATGAATATGACGATTATGACGATGAGCCTCGCCACAATTATATTCTTCCCATTCTTGCGGCAGTAACAGTAACCGTTATCATCGTTGCCACATTATTTGTTGCTAACGTGATTTTAAGTGCTTTTAAAACCGCTCCGTCATCTTCAAACGACTATGTCATGCCCGAACTTATAGGCAGAAATTATTACGATGCAAGAGCAGAATTTACAGATATTCAGCTTGTAGCCTCTGAAGAATTTAACTCGGAATACGAGGCTGGTATCATTGTATATCAGGAAAAGGCCGAAGGCAGAATCGTCAAGAAGGGCGACACTATTAAGGTAACAGTCAGCAAAGGCACAAGAATGGTATCCGTTCCCGACGTTGTTGACTATCACTATAATTCCGCATATGCAGCGCTAACCGGCGAAGATCTCATGGTTATGCGTATTGAAAAGGAAAGCGATGATATTGCAGCAGGTTATGTAATCAGTACAGATCCCGCTGTTGGCGCAGTTGTTGAGGAAGGAACAACTGTAAGAGTTTATGTCAGCTTGGGCCCGTCTACTGAAGACACTATTGTTCCCGATGTTGTCGGATATGATGTTTCAGAAGCTGAAGACATGATCAGAGAGGCTTATCTTGAGCCCAAGGTTCAGTACGTAGAATCGAGTGAACCCATCGACACTGTTATTTCTCAGAATATCGTAGCAGGCGATTCTGTTACAAGAAGCACTGTCGTTACAATTTATGTTTCCGACGGAAGTGGAATTGTATCTGATCCTTTTGAAGATCCGACTATTGATCCGTTTGATCCAAACAATCCCAATATTCCGGGAACTTCCCCTGATGGACCGGAGCTTGTTCAAATGGTTCTTTATGTTGATATTCCCTCAACTGCAAAAACATCATATTATCTGACATTTAAGGATCAGAACACAAATACAGAGGTTTCTTCGCAGATTTATATCACTGCAAACGAAGCAGGAACGAGTATCCCGATTCTTATAGCAGGAAGTGGCCAGCAATCTATCATCGTTGAAGTTAGAGGTACAAGAACCGGCTTGAGAACGACTCTTGCGGTTTATGAGGTCGACTTTGATTTCGGCACTTATTACTGCACAGATTACTATTCGTCCGCGTTCACACTTGCCGATATGCAGTTCTAAATATGATAGAGAAAAAAGGTGTTATAATAAGTTCCTTCGGCGGTAATTTCAAGGTTACCGCCGAAGATGAAGAATATATTTGCAAGGCGAGAGGGTCTTTCAGAAATAAAGATATCGTTCCAATATGCGGCGATAATGTTAAATTTATTATCGAGGATAATTCAGACGGTGTGATAACCGAAATTTTCGATCGAAAAAATGAAATTATCCGCCCACCGCTTGCAAATCTTGATCAGCTTGTTTTTGTGATCTCCACCTGTGAGCCTGTGCCGAACATTCTGCTTTTAGATAAGTTTTTGGCGGTTTCTGTTTTTAAAAAAATTGATCCTATCATTGTATTTACTAAAACAGACAAACAATCTGCTGATGAATACGTTAAGATATATCAAAACGTATTTCCAACTGTGTGTGTAGATAACGTTACGGGTGTGGGTGTTAGCGATGTGTGCCAGCTTTTGTCTGGCAAGTTTTCTGCCTTTACAGGCAATTCAGGGGCAGGGAAGTCTACACTTTTAAATAATATCTGTCCCGACTTAAAGCTTGAGACCAATGAGATAAGCCGTAAGCTTGGCCGAGGAAAGCACACCACACGACGTGTTGAGATTTTTAAGCTTGAAAACGGTGGATATGTTGCTGATACTCCAGGCTTTTCAACCTTCAACACACAGATGTATGACCGTATTTTAAAGGACGAGCTTGCATATTGCTTCCCTGAATTTGAAGAGCATATCGGTTCATGTCGATATCAGGATTGCTCACACACAAAAGAGCAGGGCTGTAAAGTTATAGAGGCTGTTAATAACGGCTTGATATCAAAATCGCGTCATGCAAGCTATTGCGAGATGCACAAGGAAGCTTCGCTTATAAAGCCGTGGGAGACTAAAAATAGCTCTAAACGATAGCATTTTTCTGTTTTCTGAATATTATGTACTAAGCAAATGCTTAGTTTACATATGTTTGGAGGATTATATATGACAGTTATCGTTAAAAAGCCTTGCAAATTTATAAGCGCAGTTTTAAGGCTTGTTTTCGGAATTAAAAAAGAAAACTGTGATACATGATCACATATCGGGTATCCTTTGATGCCCGATTTTTATGTATAAAAGCTTTTTAATTCAAATAGAATCTATCATGATCTGTTTTGAAATTAATAAAATATGTTTAAGCTTTTCCTTTGGCTTTTTCTTCGTGATTGCGTTTACAAGTTTAGAAAATGATATATTGGTTGTATATTCTCTGCTGTTTTGTATACTGCACGAGCTCGCTCATCTATTTGTGATGAGAAAATTCAGAGTCGAAATAAGTTCGATACATTTTTACGGTGCAGGAATCAAGATATCATCAAAGGGCGTTGATCTGCTTTCAAAATCAAAGCAGCTGCTTGTATATTCCGCAGGTTGTACACTCAACCTTGTGTTCGCACTTGCTTATTTTTTTATCGGCGCCCAAGAGCTTTTTGCAATAAATATTTCTTTAGCATTTCTTAATATCTTGCCTATAAGCTATTTGGACGGTGGAAAGATACTTGGCGCACTTTTTCCGAAAAACGAAACAATATTAAAGCTTATAAGCCGTTTGTTCTCTGCCTTGAGTGTTTTGTGCTTTTTTGCTACTGCATTTTTTGTTGATATAAGTTCGCTTACATCATCGTTAATTACAGCATTCATAATCCTGATCTCGCTTATTTTGGGATGATTGCAAAATAGATTAAACTGTGATATTATATATAATATTTGATCATTAACGGAGGAAGTTAAATGGAATTAAGAGATAAGATCGAGCGCTTGGCACTTCGTTCGCTTAAGCCGTCAAGATACATCGGTGGCGAGGTTGGAAGCGTTATTAAAGATAAATCAAAAATAGATGTGAGATTTGCATTTTGCTTCCCGGATACCTATGAAGTGGGAATGAGCCATTTGGGCATGAAGATCCTTTATGGTCTTAAAAATCAGCGCGAAAACTTTTGGTGCGAGCGTGTGTTTGCTCCCGATAAGGATTTCGAGAAGATTATGCGTGAAAACGACATTCCTCTTTATGCACTTGAAAGCTTAGATCCTATTAAGGAGTTCGACTTTATAGGTTTTACACTTCAATACGAGCTTTCATATACAAATGTTTTGAATATGCTTGATCTTGCAGGACTTAAGGTTAAAGCAAGCGAAAGATCTGAAACCGATCCCATTGTTGTTGCAGGCGGACCATGTGTTTGCAATCCCGAACCTCTCTGTGATTTTATAGATCTCTTTATTCTTGGCGAAGGTGAGGAAGTCAATCTCGAGCTTATGGATCTTTATGCCGAAATGAAGAAGCAAGGATGTACAAAATCGGAATTCCTGCGTGAGGCTTGTAAGATTAAAGGCATATATGTCCCTGCGTTCTATAACGTAGAATATAATGCTGACGGTACTGTTGCTTCAATAAATGCAAACAATGCTCCAATGCCAATCAAAAAACGCATTATTGCTGATTTTGATAAGGTTTACTATCCAGATTACTTTGTTGTACCTTTTACTGACATAGTTCACGATCGTGCTGTTGTTGAAGTTTTGCGCGGTTGTATCCGCGGTTGCCGATTCTGCCAAGCGGGTTACATATACCGCCCGTTCAGAGAAAAAACCACTGACACCATCGCCAAGCAAACCAAAGCTCTTTGTGAACAGACGGGATATGAAGAAGTTTCGCTTTCTTCTCTTTCAACAAGCGATCACCCCGATATTGAAGAGCTTTTAAACAAGCTTGTTGACTATACAGAATCTGAAAAGGTAAGCTTGTCCCTTCCTTCACTTAGAGTGGACAACTTCAGCGAAGAGATTTTGGAAAAGATCAACCGTGTCCGCAAGTCAGGATTGACCTTTGCGGCAGAGGCAGGAACTCAGCGTCTTCGCGATGTTATAAATAAAAACATCTCAGAAGAAGAGATAATGGATACCTGCAGGCTTGCGTTCATTGGTGGATACTCAAGTGTAAAGTTATATTTCATGATGGGACATCCCACAGAAACCGATGAAGATATTCTTGGAATTGCTGCACTTGCCAAAAAAATCGCAGACCTGTTTTATGAAGTCAACAGGGGAGTGAAGGGCAAATATCTTAACATCAGCATTTCGTGTGCAACGTTTGTGCCTAAGCCTTTCACACCGTTCGAGTTTGAAGCTCAGGATACAAAGGAAATGATTGCGCACAAGCAAGAGCTTTTGACAAAGAATCTTCATTCAAAGCACGTTAAGCTTTCCTATCACAGCACAAACGTCAGCTTGCTCGAAGCAACCCTTGCCAGAGGTGACAGACGTTTGGGTGAAGTCATCTATAAAGCTTGGCAAAACGGTTGCACTTTCGATAGCTGGGACGAGCATTTTAGATTCTCTAAATGGCAGGATGCTTTTAATGAAGCTGATCTTGATCCTGAATTCTATGCATGTCGCAAGCGTGATTATGATGAAGTTATGCCTTGGTCTCATCTTGATTATTATATCTCAAGAAAATTCTTGATAAGAGAAAATCAAAAGGCTCACCGTGGCGAAACAACACCAAACTGTGCTGAAAAGTGTGCAGGCTGCGGAATGAAAAAGGAATGCGGAGGTACATATTGTGGTTAAAGATTATTACGATATAAGAGCCGTATTTAAAAAGAAGGACAGAGCAATATACATTTCTCACCTTGATTTGATGCGAGTGATGCAGCGCACGTTTAAACGCGCAAAACTGCCCGTTTGGTTCACAAAGGGGTATAACCCTCACATCTATCTAATGTTCCCGTTGCCGCTTTCTTTGGGCGTATCAAGTGATTGCGAGATGATGGATTTCGGAATCGATATGTCCTCTGGCGAGCCTGATTGCGAGGATATCAAAGCTCGTCTTAACGAAGCTCTTCCTGAGGGGCTTGAAGTTGTTTCAGTAGGAACTGTCAATATGCCTCATACACAGATAGGTGCAAGTGAGTACACTGTAAAGTTCTTCTCAAACGACGCTGCTGATGATATTAAGTCTGCATTTGAAAAGTTTATGTCGCAGGACAGCATACTTATCGAAAAGCGCGCAAAGGTAAATTGCAAAAAGACTATCGTTACAAAGGATATTAAGCCAAGCATTAACGTGCTTGAAACCCGCATTGATAACGGAGTTTTCGAGGTTGATTTCAGACTTCCTTCAGGCATTAAAAACTCGCTTAACATCGTTGCCGTAACTGCTGCGTTCGAATCCTTCTACGGCAAGGAATTCGATAAAATATGTGCAAACAGAACAAAAATATTGGATGAGAACGGCAATGATTTTATCTAAATAACTATTGCATTGCGATATGCTTTGTGATATAATATTAAGGCATTTGAGTCCGTCATGTTCTCCGAGTGTGATGGGGTTTAATGGAAACATTAAAGCGGATAGTCCTCTGACTTCGTAAGCGGTCAAGCGCCGACAGAAGTGTATGAATGTCTGAAATTTTTAAGGAGGAATTTTAAAGTGGATGCTTTAAAACTTATTGCAAACTCAAGCTTAAAGAAGGATATCCCTCAGTTCAACATTGGTGACACTGTAAGAGTATCCGTAAGAATTCAGGAAGGCGACAAGTCCAGAATTCAGATGTTCGAAGGAACAGTAATTGCTAAGAAGCACGGTGGTGTAAGTGAAACCTTTACCGTTCGTCGTGTTGCTCACGGCTGCGGCGTTGAAAGAGTTTTCCCTCTCCATTCTCCCGTTGTTGAAAAGGTTGAAGTTGTAAGACTCGCTAAGGTTAGAAGAGCTAAGCTCTACTACCTCAGAGACAGAGTTGGTAAGGCTGCTAAGACCAAGGACGCAATCAGATAAGTTTGTTCGCAAAGAAGAGTCAACGTGTTTGGCTCTTCTTTTTCTTTATATTCGATATTTTGCTCTTGCAATTTAAAGCGATATTTGATACAATAAAATGAATCTTTATTGTTTAAAGGAGCATCGGCTAATATGGATAAAAATAAAGAAACCGATAAGAAAACAAGTTTTTTAGATGAGCTTTTGGATTGGCTTAAGTCTTTAGCTATAACATTCATTTTTGTTGTATTGATCTTCACATTTGTCTGCAGAACAGCTGTCGTTTCCGGCGATTCAATGACAAATACATTAAAACACAAAGATTTCTTGATTTTGTGGAGTTTATTCTATGAACCCGAAAATGGTGACATAATCTCTGCAAACTGTGCAGGCTTAAATGAAGTTATAGTCAAGCGTATTATCGCGCATGAGGGGCAAACTGTTGATATCGACTTTTCAACCGGCAAGGTTTATGTCGACGGTGTTGAGCTTTATGAACCTTATATCAGAAATCTCACTATAAACGACGAGTATGCATTTGATTATCCCGTTGTTGTTCCTGAAGGACAGTATTTTGTTATGGGTGACAACCGTCAAGGCTCGCGTGACTCGAGAGACCCTGCTGTTAAGTTTGTTGACAGGGAAGACATCTTGGGCAAGGTTGTTTTGCGCTTGTTCCCGTTCGAGTCATTTGGAACAGTAGAATAAAGCATCAGCTTGAAAGGATTTGATTGAAATAGATCGCGAAATTAACATTCAGTGGTTCCCGGGGCACATGGCGAAAACTCGCCGATTGATGACGGAAAGTTTGCGTCTTGTCGATATTGTTATCGAAGTTACCGACGCTCGTATTCCGTATTCCTCCCGCAACCCCGAAATGGATAGATTAGTTGGCAAAAAGCCAAGAATAGTTTTGCTTAATAAATGTGATGCTGCAAACGAAACCGTTACATCTCGCTGGATCGATCATTATAAGCGCAACGGTATTCCCGCAATCGCAACTGATTGCAGAAGCGGCAAGAATATTAACCGCGTTATTCCTCTTGTCAAAGAAGTTTTAAAGGATGAGATTGAAAAGTGGAATGCCAAAGGCATGATCGGAAGACCTGTGAGAATTATGATCGTAGGAATTCCTAACGTTGGAAAGTCGTCGCTTATAAATCGTTTGGCTGGTTCTAAGCGTGCAAAGGTCGAGGATAGGCCGGGTGTAACACGCGGCAAACAGTGGGTAACTCTTTCCAATGATGTTGAGCTTTTGGATATGCCCGGTGTTTTGTGGCCCAAGTTCGAGGATCAGGATGTTGGCTTATCGCTTGCTTTTACAGGCGCAGTTAAAGATGATATAATGGATATGGAATCGCTTGCATGCTTCTTCATTAAAAAGTTAAGAACAGTTTCTCCGGAGGCTTTTAAGGAAAGATATAACGTTGAAGTATCGAGCGAACAGACCGATTACGAGGTTTTGGAAGCTATAGGCAAGCGCCGCGGATTCTTGGTTTCAGGCGGCGAGATAAATACCGAGCGTGCAGCAATAATTCTCATCGATGAATTTAGAAGCGGCAAGCTTGGACGGATATCTTTAGAGATCCCGGACGGTGTAAAGCAATGACACTTTACGAATTTGACAAAGAAATCAGAACGCGTTTTAATATCATTTGTGGAATAGATGAAGCCGGCAGGGGACCGCTTGCAGGCGACGTTTATGCTGCTGCTGTTATTTTTGATGATGACACAGTTATCGAGGGCATAAACGACTCGAAAAAGCTGACAGAAAAGAAGCGTGAAAAGCTTTTTGAAGAGATAATTACTAAAGCAAAGGCTTATTGTATCGCAACTGCATCTGTTCAGGAGATCGAGGAGTTAAACATTCTTAATGCCGCAATGCTTGCCATGAAGCGAGCTTATGAGGGGTTGGGGATGGATGCAGATCTTGCGCTCATCGATGGGAATAAAACCCCTGGATTGTCCTGCAAGGCAGAAGCTGTTGTTAAAGGTGATGCAACCTCACAGTCTATTGCAGCAGCATCCATTCTTGCAAAAGTTGCAAGGGACAGATATATGCTTGAGCTTGATGAAAAGTATCCCGAGTATCAGTTTTCAAAGCACAAGGGCTATGGCACAAAGCTTCATTATGAAATGCTTAAAAAGTATGGAATAAGCGAAGCTCACAGACCAAGCTTTTTAAAGAATCTTGGAGAAAAGTGATGACCAACAAAGAAATCGGCTATATTGGCGAAGAGTTTACAGCTCAATTTCTAAAGTCCAAAGGCTGTGAAATTTTGGCTCGCAACTTCACGATACGTGGAGGAGAGATCGATATCATTGCCAAAAAGGGAAATTTGATTCATTTTGTCGAAGTTAAGGCGAGAAAGAAAGCGCCTCTCGTATCGGGGGATCAAGCTATTACGAAATCCAAAATCGCACATATCGTGCGAACTGCGAATGCATATATAAACAAATTTGAGATCGATTGTAACTGCGTTTTCGATGTCGCTCTTGTCGAGGTTGATAACGGCAACGTAACCGATTTTAAATATATACAACGAGCGTTTACGGCTTCAACCTAAGCGCGAAAGGAGCAAACACAATGTTTTATAAAAGTACAAGAAACGAGCAGCTTAACGTAACATCTGCAAGAGCTATAGCACAGGGCATTTCTGAAGAGGGCGGACTTTTTATTCCCGCATCTATTCCTGAGATATCTGAAGAAGAGCTTAGAAGCTATGTCGGAAAGGGATATAAGGATGTTGCAACTGCTGTTTTAAAGAAATATTTGACTGACTTCACTGATGAGGAGATCGCTTACTGCGTAAATGGTGCATACAGCGGAACCTTTGATACCGATAACGTTATTTCACTTTCGAATCTTGAAGGATTGGGATATGTTTTAGAGCTTTGGCACGGTCCCACTTGTGCTTTTAAGGACGTTGCTTTGCAGATACTTCCTTATCTTCTCACAACTTCTGTTAAAAAGCTTGGTATTGATAAAGAAGTTGTTATTTTGGTTGCGACATCTGGTGATACCGGCAAGGCAGCTCTTGAGGGCTTTAAGGACGTTAACGGCACAAAGATCATGGTGTTCTATCCAGATGACGGCGTTAGCCCGATGCAGAAGCTTCAGATGGTAACACAGGAAGGCGAGAACGTTTCTATTTGTGCAATTAAAGGCAACTTCGATGATGCCCAGACAGGCGTTAAGAAGATCTTCACCGATGCCGAGATCGTTAAGACTCTGTCTGAAAACGGACTTATGTTCTCTAGTGCAAACTCTATAAACTGGGGAAGACTTTTGCCTCAGATAGTTTATTACGTTTATTCTTATGTGAATCTTATAGACAAGGACGAAATTGCTTTCGGCGATAAGATAAATGTTGTTGTTCCCACAGGAAACTTTGGTAACATTTTGGCTGCATTTTATGCAAAGAACATGGGTGTTCCGATCGACAAGCTTATTTGTGCATCGAACTCTAATAACGTTTTGACTGACTTTATAAAGACAGGCGTTTATGACAGAAACCGTCAGTTCTTCACAACCATTTCTCCCTCCATGGATATCTTAATTTCTTCAAATCTTGAAAGACTTATGTATCATATGAGCGGAAGTGATGAAGCTGTCAGAAAGCTTTATTCCGATCTTTCTTCTACCGGAAGATTCGAGGTTGACGCTAATATCAAATCAAAGCTTGATACAGAATTTTATGGCGGATATTGCAGCGACGAAGACACTCTTGAAGTTATCAAGTCAGCATACAATAAATATTCCTATACTATCGATACTCACACTGCTGTCGCATACAGTGTTTATGAAAAGTACGTTGAGGAAACAGGGGATAAAACAGCAACCGTAATCGCTTCAACTGCAAGCCCTTATAAGTTCTCTGCATCCGTTTTAGAGGCTTTGGGTGAAAACGTTAGCGGTCTTGATGAATTTGCTTTAACAGAAGCATTACACAAGGCATCAAAAATGCCTATTCCTAATTCTTTGGCAAGTCTTAACGGCAAACCGGTAAGATTTGAAGGCGCTATTGACAAGGAAAACATGAAGGATTACGTCTTTGGTCAGTTAAGTATAAAGTAAAATAAAGCACTCCCTTAGCGTAAGCCAAGGGAGCGTCTTTGAGTTAAGATATTAATAAACTCTGGGTTTAAAGGTCTTGCACTCGGTCTGAGCACAGCAGTTAGGAGTCGAACAGCCGCAGGTTGTAACGTCGATCTTGCCGGCAACACAGTCTTCACTTTCTCTGTTATATACACAGCTTGATACGTTGCACTTAATGCCCATTACTTTATCCTTTTCCATTTTCGAATTTCCTTTCGAAGTTTTTTGCCGAAGCATGATTATTATTTGCTTGATTTTATTCTTTATTCAGGAGGTGGCAGTGTGTCATTATTTGTTATTGGAGATCTTCATCTTTCATTGTCTACTAATAAGTCTATGGATATCTTCGGCGGCTGGGATGATTATGTTAACCGCATGCGAAATAATTGGACAGAAAAAATATCTGAAAATGACACAGTTGTCATTCCGGGAGATATTTCTTGGGCAATGTCCATTGAAGATGCTTACGATGACTTTAAGTTCATTAATGATCTGCCCGGAAATAAGATAATCCTGAAAGGCAATCACGACTATTGGTGGACAACAAAATCTAAAGCTGATAAGTTTTTTGATGAAAACGGATTTAACACGCTTAATGTTTTGCACAATAATCACTATGAATACGAGGGATTAGGTATCTGCGGAACAAGAGGCTGGATAAATGACGGAAGCGAGCCTGCCGATGCTAAGGTCATTGCACGCGAAGCTATGCGTCTTGACAGATCCATTCAATCAGCTGTCGATGCAGGACTTTCGCCGATAGTATTCCTTCATTATCCACCCGTATACGGCAATGATACTAACTATGATATATTAGACGTTCTGCTTAAATTCAATATTAAAAACGTCTTTTACGGTCATCTTCACAGCTATGCCACCAAAAATGCATTAAACGGAAGATGCTATGGTATTGATTTCAGACTTATTTCAAGCGATTATTTACAGTTTTCGCCCCTTGATATTACTCAAATTGTGCAAAACAACAAATTATAGATTAGGTATAGAAAATCTTTACCCAATGTGATATAATGCTATAATGTATGAAAAGCAACTTTTTGTTGCATAAAATAACAGGAGGATCAATTTTATGTTAAAAGCAAAGAATCAGATTGAAACAAATAAATATGAGTTGGAGATCGAAATCTCCGCAGAGGTTTTTGAAGCTGAAATTCAGAAGGTATACTTGAAGAACAAGGCTTCCATCACTGTTGAGGGCTTCCGTCCCGGTAAGGCTCCCAGAAGCGTTATCGAAAAGAAGTACGGTGAAGGCGTATTCTTTGAAGATGCAGTAAACAATCTTTATCCCGTTGCTGTTGAAGAAGCAGTTAACGAAGCAGGTCTTGTTTTGGTTTGCGCTCCCGAAGCTGAAGTTACCGAAGTTTCCAAGGAAACAGGTATTAAGTTCAAGGCTATCTGCACAACCAAGCCCGAAGTAAATATTGACGGTTATAAGGGTATAGAAGTAACAAAGAATGTCAATGCTGTAACAGAAGAAATGATCGAACACGAAGTTGGTCACGTTCTTGAAAGAAACGCAAGAACCATCAACGTTGACGACAGAGCTGCTGAAAACGGTGACGATGTTGTTATTGACTTTGAAGGTTTCAAGGATGGTGTTGCATTCGAAGGCGGTAAGGCTGAAAAGTTCAACCTCACTCTTGGCAGCGGTCAGTTCATTCCCGGATTCGAAGATCAGGTTGTTGGTCACAACATCGGTGACGAATTCGATATCAACGTAACCTTCCCTGAAGAATATCAGGCTGCAGAGCTTGCAGGTGCTCCCGTAGTATTCAAGATCAAGCTCCACGAGATCAAGAAGACCGAGCTTCCTGAACTTGACGATGATTTCGTTAAGGATACTTCTGACTTCGAAACTGTTGAAGAATTCAAGGCTGACATCAGAAAGCATCTTGAAGAAGACGCTGACAAGAAGGCTGAATCCGAAGTTGAGGGCGCTATCATGGATGCTGTTATCGCAAAACTTGAAGGCGAGATTCCTGCAGTTATGTTCGAAAACAGAGTTGATGAAATGATCAACGATTTGGGACAGAGACTTGCTCAGCAGGGCCTTAATATTGAAATGTACTGCCAGTTCACAGGCATGAGCATGGATTCCTTGAGAGAGACCTATAAGGAACAGGCTGAAAAGCAGGTTAAGCTTCGTTTGGCTCTTGAAAAGATTGCAACTCTCGAAAACGTTGAAGTTACTGATGAAGATATCGAAAAGGAATTCGAAACTATCGGTGAAATGTACAACATGCCTGTTGACACTGTTAAGCAGTATATCAGAGCTGAAGATCTTAAGGCTGACGTTGCTGTTAACAAGGCTGTTGAGATCGTTAAGTCCAGCGCTGTAATCAAGTAATTTATCTTTTTTGCAATTAACCACACTTTAAGAACGGAGGATTATTATAATGGCACTTGTTCCATATGTCATTGAACAGACAGGTCACGGTGAAAGATCCATGGACATCTATTCGAGACTTCTTAATGACAGAATTATCGTTTTGTCTGATGAAGTTAACGACACGACCGCAAGCTTGGTCGTTGCACAGCTTTTATATCTCGAATCCCAGGATCCCGATAAGGATATTTGTCTGTACATCAACAGCCCCGGCGGTTCTATCACTGCAGGTATGGCTATTTATGATACAATGCAGTACATTAAACCTGACGTAAGCACTATGTGTGTCGGTATGGCTGCTTCGATGGGTGCTGTTTTACTCGCAGGAGGAGCTAAGGGCAAGAGATATGCTTTGCCTCACAGCGAAGTAATGATCCACCAGCCCCTTATCGGTGGCGGTCTTTCGGGTCAGTGCACTGATATCAAGATCCACTCTGATCATATGGTTAAGACTCGCGAAAAGCTTAACAAGATCTTGGCTCACGATACAGGCAAATCCTTAGAGCAGATAGCACTCGACACTGAAAGAGATAACTATATGACCGCAGAAGAAGCTGTTGAATACGGCCTCATCGATAAGGTAATGACTAGATAAGATTTTATGTTTTGTTGCCGAGTTCACATGAACTTGGCAACATTGCTTAATCTAAAGGAGGGCAGAGTAATGGCAGGAAACGAAACAACAATGAAAAGATGTAACTTTTGCGGGAAGCCTGAAAACAAGGTTAGAAATATGTTCTCTGCAGGTGACGTTTTTATTTGCGACGAATGTATATTGTTCTGCTATGATATTTTAGAGGAAAAGGGTTTTGTATCCGATAAGCACAGCATGCAGGATTATAGTGAGATCATTTTGTCTAAACCTGCTGACATTAAAAAAGCTTTGGATGAATACGTAGTTGGTCAGGAAGATGCAAAGATTGCACTCTCTGTTGCAGTATATAACCACTATAAGCGTGTAGTTCAAGTAGATAATGCAGACGACGGTGTTGAGATTCAAAAGTCGAACGTCTTGCTCTTGGGACCTACAGGTACCGGTAAGACTCTGCTTGCTCAGACCTTGGCGAAATCCCTTAACGTTCCTTTTGCCATTGCAGACGCAACCACTCTCACCGAAGCCGGATATGTCGGTGACGACGTTGAAAATGTTTTGCTTCGACTAATTCAAGCTGCTGACTATGATATTTCTGCTGCCGAACATGGTATCATTTATATTGATGAAATAGACAAGATTGCTCGAAAGTCCGAAAATGTCTCCATCACCCGTGATGTTAGTGGTGAAGGCGTTCAGCAGGCACTTTTGAAGATCGTTGAAGGAACCGTTTCTAACGTTCCTCCTCAGGGCGGAAGAAAGCACCCTAACCAGGAGTTTATTCAGATCGACACAAAAAATATCCTCTTCATCTGCGGCGGTGCTTTTGATGGTTTAGAGGCTATCATCCGCAAGCGAACTGATAAATCCACTCTTGGATTCGGAGGAGAGACAAAAGGAAAGTCGCAGGATAACGAAATATTAAAACGTATTATTTCGCAGGATATTGTTAAGTATGGTATAATTCCAGAGCTTGTCGGCAGACTTCCCATAACGACCGTTTTGTCGCCTCTTGATGAAGAAGCACTTATAAAAATTCTTAGCGAACCTAAAAATTCGCTTGAAAAACAATATAAGAAGCTCTTTGGATATGATGGCATCGAGCTTGAAATTACAGATGAAGCCAAGCTTGCCATTGCAAAGAAAGCAATTTCGCAGAAAACAGGAGCACGCGGATTGCGCTCGATTGTTGAAGGCGCATTGCTCAAGCCAATGTTTGAAACACCCTCTGATAAGAGCGTTGTAAAGGTCACCGTCACACCCGAGTGTATCACAGACGGAGCAGAACCAACGATCGAAAGAAAGAAATCTAAGTAATTTAAACCGCATTCCGTTATTGGAATGCGGTTTTCTATTGCATTTCGCGTAATCAATTGGTATAATTATATCAAAGACTTGCATCGAGGTGAATAAAATGCCAACTCCTTTAGCTGATAAGATCCGCCCCAAAACTTTAGATGATGTTGTGGGTCAGCCACATCTTTTGGGCAGAGATAAGCCTCTTCGCCGTATTATTGAAAGCGGCAAGATTCCTAATATGATATTCTATGGCTCGTCGGGTATTGGCAAAACAACAGTTGCGCGTATTATTGCCGAGAATACAAACCTTAAAATGTACAAGCTTAATGGCACATCTGCATCTGTTGCGGATATTAAGGATATAATCTCGGATACCGAGACTGTTGAAGGTTATAACGGCATTCTTTTATATCTCGATGAGATCCAATATCTTAATAAAAAGCAACAGCAATCGCTTTTGGAATACATAGAAAACGGAAAGATAACTCTCATTTCCTCGACGACCGAGAATCCTTATTTCTATGTTTATAATGCGATAATTAGCCGTTCTACTGTTTTTGAATTCTTGCCCGTTTCTTCAGAGGAGATCAAGCCTGCAATAAAGCGTGCTTTTCAAATTTGTGCTGACGATCTTGGACTTAAGCTTAAGCTTGAGGCAGGGGTGATAGATCATATTGCCCGCGGATGTGGCGGCGACGTTAGAAAATCAATCAATACTGTCGAGCTTTGCGTTTTGTCTGCAGACAATGCCGATGGTGAGCTTCGTGTTCATCTTGACACTGTTAAGCTCTTAACACAGCGAAGCAATATGCGTTATGACCGCGATGGTGACGAGCACTATAACATTCTATCTGCGCTTCAGAAGTCGATTCGCGGCTCTGATGAAAATGCCGCGTTGCACTACGCTGCACGACTGATCGAGGCGGGGGATATCATTTCTCTTTCAAGGCGCCTTTTGGTCATTGCAGCCGAGGATATAGGTCTTGCTTATCCTCAGGCTTTGCCTATAGTTAAATCTTGTGTAGATTCGGCTATGCAGCTTGGACTGCCCGAGGCAAGAATCCCCCTTGCCGACGCTGTTATCTTGCTTGCAACTGCGCCTAAATCTAACAGCGGAATTTGTGCAATTGATTCTGCACTTGATGATATCAGATCGGGAATTGCAGGTGATATTCCTTCTCATTTGCAGGACGGCCACTATGGTGGCGCAAGCAAGCTGGGCAAATCAATCGGATATAAATATCCACATGCTTTCCCTAATTCGTGGGTGGAACAGCAATATCTGCCTGATACTATCAAGGACAAGGTTTATTATGAATATGGTAATAACAAAACCGAGCAAGCTGCAAAGCAGTATTGGGAACAGATAAAGAAAAAATAATATAAAGCCGTGAGTTATGCTCACGGCTTCTTTGTTAAAATATAGTCTCAATTATTTTTGGGCATTTTATAGGTGAATATCGCCAACGGTCTATTATGCCGTCTGTTATGAAATATGTATTCTCCTTTTTAGATGGTGCATCAGAAGAATCGACAATAATTAGCTTAATTTTCATTTTGTCTTCGTTTATTGATTTGATGTATACGCTTGCTGTTTGACCTACGTATACTCCTGCTTTTGGTTCTGCAAGCCCGGCGAGGTTTGGCGCAAGCTCGACAAATATACCATAGCTCTCGACACTTCTTACAACACCGTTAACTGTTTCACCCGCTTTAAATTGGTCTGCGTTTTGTAACCATGTTCCCAAAAGCTCTTTGTGAGAAATATATATTTTATCATCGTCTTGATCTTTAACTACAACCTTAATATCATCACCAATATCAAATCTGTCGTTAGGATGCGATATTCTTGAAATGGATATAGAGTCGATAGGAATCATAGAGGGGATCCCGCAACCAATATCAACAAAGCATCCGAATTGTTCTGTATGAGTGACTTTGGCGTCTATAACTTCACCCGGAACAAGGCTAGATACATATTCTCTCGTGCATCTTTCTTGAGCCGCTTTGCGTGATACAATGGCGACTTGCTCTCCGTCACGTTCTTCAAATCCGAGAACTATAAAGCAAACCGGTTTTCCAACGCGTGAAATAATTGCAACGTCCTTTGTTTTTCCTTCTCTTATTCCAATGGCGCATTCCTCTCTTGGCATGATAGCTTTGATGCATGGAAGATGTATAATAAGCTCGTGGGAATATGTACACAGCTTAGCAATAGCTTCAACAATAATCTCTTCGTTCATAGCTTTTTCCAGTCCACTGATTGACGACAACAAAACTTGATTTTCTTCTGAATTTATAAGTGAGCCCTCCGGCATAAATCTTTGCATTGATCTTTCGGTCCTTTCGTTTGACTGTTTGTAAATATTATGATTTGTTGCAGTCATATATGCTTATGAAAATTTACGTCAAATGATTTAAACTTGTTGCCTTTAACTGAAAGGTATGATATAATACAAGTAATTGTAATTAAATTTGCTTGGAGGGCATTATGGACATATGTAAAGGCGATGTTTTAATAATGAAAAAGAGCCATCCATGCGGCTCCAACAAAATGCGCGTTTTGCGTTCGGGAATGGACTTTAAGCTTCGATGTGAAGGCTGTGGAAGAGAGTTTATGATAAGCCGTTTCAAAGCTGAAAAGAACATTAAAAACGTGGATATGACCGAGCGTGAGCCTGCTAATAATTAATGATAAGGAAAGATTAATAATGTTTGATAAATTAGAAGCACTTGTTGATAAATATAACGAGATAAGCGAGAGATTGATGCAGCCCGAAACTGTTAACAATCCCACGCTTTATCGTGATATGATGAAAGAGTATTCATCTTTAACTCCTTTGGTTGAAAAATATAAGGAATATGCATCCGCAAAAGCGGCTCTTGCCGAAGCGGAGGAGCTTATGCAGGGCGAGACTGACAAAGACTTCAGAGAGATGATCGAAGAGCAGTATCTTCAGGCTAAGAGTGATATTGCCACTCTTTCAGAAGAACTTAAGATCATGCTTTTACCCAAGGATCCTAACGATTCAAGAAACGTAATCATCGAGATCAGAGGCGGCGCAGGCGGCGAAGAGGCTGCACTGTTTGCTAATTCTCTTTTCAGAATGTATACAATGTACGGAGAATCGAAACGCTGGAAGATTGAGGTTTTAAATATCAACAGAACCGAGCTTGGCGGTGTTAAAGAGGTTCAGTTCTCGGTTGAGGGTGAAGGTGCATACTCGAGATTTAAGTATGAAAGCGGTGTTCATCGCGTTCAGCGTGTTCCCGAAACTGAATCTCAGGGAAGAATCCAAACCTCGACTGCAACTGTTGCAGTTCTGCCAGAGGCTGAAGAAGTTGAGCTTAATATTGATGAAAAAGAGCTTAAGATAGACGTTTTCCGTGCTTCCGGTGCAGGCGGTCAGCACATTAACAAAACTGAATCTGCAGTAAGAATCACACACTTACCAACGGGTGTTGTTGTTGAATGTCAGGATGAACGCAGTCAGCAGAAAAACCGTGAGCGCGCAATGAAGGTTTTGTGTTCACGCCTCTTGGATATGAAGCAAGCAGAGCAGGATAAGGCCTATGCAAGCGAAAGACGTTCACAGATCGGAACAGGTGACCGTTCTGAAAGAATCAGAACATATAATTTCCCCGAAGGAAGAGTAAGTGACCATAGAATAGGTTTAACACTTTATAAGCTTGACAGCATCTTAAACGGAAATATCGATGAAGTAATTGATGCTCTTGCAACTGCCGATCAGGCAGCAAAGCTTGCGGCGCAGGAAAGTGCAGTATGAATACAGTAATACTTGGTACGTCACAGGATGACATTTCGTTTGCTGCAGACCTTATAAATAGCGGCGAAGTTGTCGGAATCCCTACTGAGACTGTATATGGTTTGGCGGCAGATGCCACAAACGAAGAAGCTGTCAGAAAGATATTTGCCGCAAAAGGCAGACCCGCTGACAACCCGTTGATCGTTCACATTTCTGATTTTAACATGGTTTATGATATAGCATCAGAAGTGCCCGAGCTTGCTCATAAGCTTGCAGAAAAATTCTGGCCCGGCCCGCTTACAATGATAATGCCAAAGTCGGATAGGATACCTGCAGTCACAAGCGGAGGACTCGATACTGTTGGGATCAGATATCCCGCGCATCCTGTTGCTCTGGCGCTCATAAATGCTTCTAAAAAGGCTTTGGCCGCACCGTCTGCTAATCTATCTGGAAGTCCAAGCCCAACAAATTGTGCGCGCGTTTATGAGGATATGCGTGGACGTATTCCTGCAATTATAGACGGTGGCGAGTCTGATGTAGGCGTAGAATCAACTGTAATATCGTTCGAGGGTGATGGAATCAGAATTCTCCGTCCCGGAAAGATTTCGGCTGAAGATTTGTTGACAGTTACAGACAATGTTTATATAGATAAGGGTGTTTTGGCTCAGCTTGATGTAAATGCTGTTGTTAAGTCGCCTGGAATGAAATACAAGCACTATTCTCCGAATGCTGAGATCATTTTGGTTGAAAGCGATGTTGATGCTTTTAAGCGTTATGTCTCAGAGAATAAAAATGATGACACGTTCTGTCTTTTATTTGACGAGTCTGAGGCTATAGAGGGCGTTAAGTATCTGGCTTATGGCATCACTTCCGAAGAGCAAGCTCACTATTTGTTCGAACGGTTGAGAGAATTTGATGAAATGGGCGCCAAAACTGTATATGCACGATGCCCTTCAAAAGAAGGCGTTGGCTTAGCTGTTTATAACCGAATTCTTCGCTCGGCAGGATTTAATCTTATTAAACTATAACAGCTTGAGAGGCGGTTAATATGAATACTTTTGAAAATATCAGTATTATCGGCCTTACAGGTCAAAGCGGTGCAGGAAAAACTACTGTTTCAAAGCTTTTTGCTCAAAACGGCTTTTGTGTTATTGACGCTGATGATATTTCAAGAAAAGTTTCGTTAAGAAAAGACTTTTTGTTCGAGGTTCACGAGATTTATCCTGATTGTGTCACAGATAATGGATTAGACAGAAAAAAGCTTGCAGGTATTGTTTTTAATGATAAGGAAGCTCTTGACAAATATACTTCGCTTATTTTTCCCTACATAACTTGTGAAGTATTTAATCTTGTTAAATACTATAAATCTTATGGAGAAAAGCTTATTCTGCTCGACGCTCCCACGCTTTTTGAAAGCGGACTTGATAGCATTTGCCATCTGATAGTAAGTGTCACAGCGCCTTTGGATATTAAGATAGAAAGAATTTTGAAGCGTGACGGTATACCTTATGAAATGGTGCGCTCACGTTTGTCTTCTCAAAATGCAGAAAGCTTTTTCGCTTTAAGATCGGATTACCTAATTTCAAATGATTCGACTGCCGAGGAGCTTGAGGATAAAGTGCAAAAAGTTATAGCCTCTATAAAGGAGAGAACTGATGCTTAAAAAAATATTTAGCTTTTTTGGCGTTCTTTTTCTTGTCTTAGCTGCCGTTTTGATACTTTTTGGTTATCTGCCTTACAGTGTTAAAAATAACAGCTTTCCCTTGAAATATACCGAAGAGGTTAACAGATATAGCGCAGAGTTTGATGTTGATAAGGCTTTTGTATATGCTGTGATTAAAGTTGAATCGAATTTCGATGCATCAGCTTCGTCAGATGCCGGTGCAATCGGGCTTATGCAGATCATTGATGATTCATTTGATTGGGTTAAGAAAAAGCTTGGTGCCGATGACTTGATTTTCGAGGATATGTATACTCCGGAATACAGCATTCGATTTGGATGTTATATGCTTGATTATTTATATGAGAAGTATGGAAGTGTTGAGCTTGCGGCTGCAGCCTATCACTCGGGAATGACAACAGTCGATGAATGGATAGAGCAGGGGATCATTGACCCCGAAAACGTAGACGTAGACAAAATCGAAGGCTCGAAAACTCAGTATTACGTTAAGAAAATTTTGCGTGCTTATGAAAAGTATGCGGAAATTATATAGTAATTTATATGAAAGGATGATATAAATGTCAAACGAAAAAGAAAAATCTGCAGGTAAGGCTTTGCAGGAAAAGCTCTTCTCTACAAAGAAAAACGGTATGCTCAAGTTAGATTGTGAGCAGATCAAAGAGGTTGATGCGTTCTGTGCAAGATATATGAACTATCTTGACAATGCGAAAACTGAAAGAGAAGCTGTAACTGCCGCAGTTGAGCTTGCCGAAGCTAAGGGCTTTGTTCCTTATGATTACAAGAAGAAATATAATGCAGGTGATAAGGTATATTACATAAACCGCAATAAGTCTTTGATCCTTTGCGTTTTCGGTACTGATTCTTTGGAGAATGGCGTAAGAATTGCTGCTGCTCATATAGACTCTCCCAGACTTGACCTTAAGCAGCACCCTGTTTATGAATCGCAGGAGCTTTGCTTGCTTAAAACTCATTACTATGGTGGCATCAGAAAGTATCAGTGGGTGACAATTCCTTTGTCCTTGCACGGCGTTGTTTGCAAAGCTGACGGTACAAGCGTTGAAGTTAACATCGGTGACGATGAATCCGATCCTGTTTTCTGCGTGACAGATCTTTTGCCTCACTTGGCTCAGGAACAGTCTAAGCGTTCTCTGGCTGACGGTATCAGAGGTGAAGAGCTTAATGTTCTCATCGGTTCCCGTCCTTTCAATGATGATGAGGTTTCTGAAAAGGTCAAGCTTAATGTATTGTCTATCCTTTATGATAAGTATGGAATCGTTGAAGATGACTTCATTTCTGCTGAACTTGAAGTTGTTCCCACATTCAACGCAAGAGACGTAGGTCTTGACAGAGGTATCATCGGTGCATATGGTCAGGATGACAGAGTTTGTGCATACACAGCTCTTGAAGCTATTTTGGAATGTGAAGCTCCCAAGACAACTGCTATTACAGTTCTTGCTGACAAGGAAGAGATCGGAAGCATGGGTAACACCGGCTTGCAGAGCGCATACTTAAAGCACTTCATCTTCCATATTGCTGAAACTGAGGGTGTTTCCTTGCCTGCAGTTTTAACTCATTCCAAGTGCCTTTCGGCTGACGTTTGTGTTGGCATGGATCCTACTTTCCCTGAAGTTTGCGAGCCCAGAAACTCCGCTTACTTAAACTATGGTGTTGGCATGTGCAAGTACACCGGTTCTCGCGGCAAGAGCGGTTCTTCGGATGCAAGTGCTGAATTTGTCGGTGAAGTCAGAAACCTTTTCGACTCTAATGGCGTTGTATGGCAGACTTCCGAGCTTGGCAGAGTTGACCTTGGCGGCGGCGGAACCGTTGCAGCATACGTTGCAAATCTTGATATCGACGTTGTTGACATCGGCGTACCCGTTTTGTGCATGCACGCTCCCTTCGAACTTACCGCTAAGCACGACGTTTATATGGCGTATAAGGGCTTTAAGGCTTTCTTTGATGTAAAGTAATATCAGTAAAATGACTGCTCTTATGGGCAGTCATTTTTGTTCTATACGAATTGTTTTTATTCTTGATCGTCAGCTTTTATGGGTATATTGTATTAAATCGACTATATTTTTATAATCACCGTGATATTATTATCACGGTGATTTTCTTGGATATTTATATAGATGTTTTAATAGTTATCAATTGCTACATATGCTGGCTTACATTAAGCTTGACAGCCGTACTTACGCATACGTATATATCTGCAAAGCTTAAAACGATTTCATCGCTGCTTGGCGGAGCATCTTCGCTGTTGATATTACTGACAAGTGAAAAAACTTTACACACAAATTTGTTTTTCGTTGTGAAGTTGTTTTCGCTGGTCGCCATAGTATTTATCGCTTTTTACAAGCATTCAATAAAAAAATATATAGCTATAGGCTCTATCTATCTTGGTATAAACTTGCTTATCGGCGGTGCTGTACATTTTGTAAACAGATTTGTCGGAGAGGATGTACTTTTTATTAAAAATGGAACAGTATATTTTGACATATCATTTGTTCATCTAATGTTAACAACGGTTGCTGTATATATCGTCATAACAGCAATTTCAAGGATATATGACAAAGTGTGTGATAAAGACCATTCGTATAAGGTCGAATTTACACTCAAAGATAATATGTATATGTTTTCTGCAGTTGCTGATACCGGTAATACTGCAACAGATATTTTTACCGGTAAACCGGTTGTCATCTGTACAGCTACAAAGCTTTACAGTGACGATTTGAGTTATTTTCCGATCCCGATACCATATAACACGATTTCTGGTGAGGGGATTTTATATGCCATCAAGCCTGACAGCATATACATAATTGATGAATCGAATCATAGACAGCATGTTAACGCTCTTGTTGCCGGAATTGAAGCTGACGGTAATGGACGAAGAGCGATTTTTAATCCTAAAATTTTGAATTGAGGTATAATATGAAGCAAATTCTGATACGAATTATTTTATGGCTTAAAAAGCTGCTTAACAGACGAAATAGCATAGATTATATTAATGGACACGAAACTTTGCCGCCTCCCTTAAGGCCAGAAGAAGAGCAAAGAGTTTTTGAAATGCTTGAGATCGATCCGCGATTTGCAAAGGAAAGACTGATTACTCATAATCTCAGACTCGTTGTGTACATATCGAAAAAGTTTGAATCTACAGGAATCGGCATAGAGGATCTTGTTTCTATTGGAACAATAGGCTTGATTAAAGCTGTTAATACTTTTGATCCGAAAAAGAATATCAAGCTTGCAACGTATGCTTCAAGGTGCATTGAAAACGAGATTTTAATGTATCTTAGAAAAACTTCTTCACAGCGAAATGAGATATCAATCGATGAACCGCTGAATGTTGACTGGGACGGGAACGAGCTTTTGCTTTCTGACATTATAGGAACTGATGACGAGGTCGGTCAGCACATTGAGAGTGAGACTGAAAAAGAGCTTTTGATCGAGGCTGTGAACGCTCTTGATGACCGAGAGCGATTTATAATGCAGATGCGATTTGGACTTTTAGGTGGGAAAGAGATGACTCAGAAAGAAGTTGCTGACATCGTGGGAATATCGCAATCATATATTTCACGATTGGAAAAGCGTATTCTTAAGCAATTAAGGAAGGATTTAGAAGCGATCTGTTAACGCCAATAAGTGCCAAATAACTTTTGTATACCTAAAATCTCAATTGGCAATAATGATATCAAATTCATTTTGCGGAGATTTGAAATGCAGTATAATAAGGTTGAGATAAGCGGTGTAAACACCTCAACATTAAAGGTACTGACAGAAGCACAAAAAATGGCACTTTTAAAAGAGGCAAGGCAAGGCAGCAAAGCATCAAGAGATGAGCTTATAAAATGCAATCTTCGCCTTGTCTTAAGTGTAATACAAAAGTTTATGGGAAGAAACGGAGCGAATGCTGATGATCTTTTTCAAGTCGGAGTAGTTGGGCTTATTAAAGCAATTGACAATTTCGACTTGTCTTTGGATGTTAAATTTTCCACTTATGCCGTACCGATGATCAGCGGTGAGTTACGACGATATCTTCGTGATAATAACTCAATAAGAGTAAGCCGTTCTACGAAAGATCTTGCATATAAAGCGTTGCAGGTAAAGGAAAAGCTTATGATCTCGCTTGATAAGGAGCCGACTGCTGATGATATCGCCAAAGAACTTGGCGTTGAAAAATGCGAAGTAGTTTTGGCTTTGGAATCAATAAACGAGCCGGTGTCGATATATGAGCCGGTATATTCAAGCTCGGGCGATGCAATTTATATGCTCGATCAGTTAAGCGATAAGTCAAGCGACGAGGGTTGGATTGACGAGCTTCTGATTCGCGAGGCGATACACAAGCTTTCTGACAGAGAAAAGAATATTCTCTATCTTCGATTCTATCAAGGAAAGACTCAGGTAGAGGTTGCAAACGAGATAGGTATATCTCAAGCGCAGGTTTCACGGCTTGAAAAGAATGCGTTGACAAGGATTAAATCGAATGTGTAAGACAAGCTCCCATTAAGGGGGCTTTTTTACTGTTAGCGGTTGACAATTCTATAAAACTGTGATAGAATCCATTCATCGGCGATGAAAAGAAAAGTAGCCTTTATGCAATAACTTAAGAGAGCTTTTGGTTGGTGTGAAAAAGCGTGAGCATTTTGGTGAATACATCCTGGAGCCTGTGTCTTGAACTTAAAGTAGGGGCATGCGGGTACACCCGTTACAGTGTGAACGAGGCTGTGTTATGATTTGTTTATGAGCACAGTAAACTGAGGTGGTACCACGGTTTGTAATTAATCGTCCTCTGGCAAGATTTTGTCAGAGGATTTTATTTATTTAGGAGGAAGTTAAAATGCAAATTTATGAAGAACTTAAAGCCAGAGGATTAATAGCTCAGGTTACTGATGAAGAACACATCAGAGAAATGATCAACAACGGTAAAGCAACATTCTATATCGGTTTTGACTGCACAGCTGATTCTCTTACAGCAGGTCATTTCATGGCTCTCACACTTATGAAGCGTTTGCAGATGGCAGGCAACAAGCCTATCGCTCTTATCGGTGGCGGTACAACCATGATCGGTGACCCTTCGGGCAGAACTGATATGAGAAAGATGCTCACTATTGATGATATCAATCACAATGCTGAATGCTTCAAGCGTCAGATGGAACGCTTTATCGATTTCGGTGAAGGCAAGGCTCAGATGGTTAACAATGCCGATTGGCTTTTGAACCTTAACTATGTTGATCTTTTGCGTGAAGTTGGTGCATGCTTCTCTGTAAACAATATGTTAAGAGCTGAATGCTATAAGCAGAGAATGGAAAACGGTTTAAGCTTCCTTGAATTTAACTATATGATCATGCAGTCCTATGACTTCTATCATTTGTTCCAGAGTCACGGCTGCAACATGCAGTTTGGCGGAAACGATCAGTGGTCCAATATGCTTGGCGGTACAGAGCTTATCAGACGTAAGCTTGGCAAGGATGCACATTGCATGACAATAACCCTTCTTACCGACTCTCAGGGCAAAAAGATGGGCAAGACTGCAGGCAATGCAGTATGGCTCGATCCCAAGAAGACAAGCCCTTACGAGTTCTTCCAGTATTGGAGAAACGTTTCCGACAGCGACGTTTTGAAGTGCATAAGAATGCTTACATTCTTGCCTCTTGAAGAGATCGATGCAATGGACAAGTGGGAAGGCAGTGAGCTTAACAAGGCAAAGGAAATTTTGGCTTACGAACTCACGAAACTCGTTCACGGTGAAGAGGAAGCAACAAAGGCTCTCGAAACTGCAAAGAGCGTATTTGGTGGCGCAGGATCGAATGAAAATATGCCTACTTTCGAGTTTGATATAGATTCCGTCAATGTTATCGATGCTCTTGTTGCTGCTAAGCTTGCACCCTCGAGAGGCGAGGCTAAGCGCTTGATCCAGCAGGGCGGCGTTTCAGTTAACGATGATAAGGTAACAGATATCAACCTTGCGATCGACCTTTCTAATGAAGCTATTCTTAAGAAGGGCAAAAAGCAGATTGTAAAGCTTATAAAGAAGTAAAAGAAAAAGCGGTACGAAGTTAATCGTACCGCTGTTTTTTATATCTCACCGTTTCTTCTCTTAATAAGTCTTATGTCCGATCCAATAAAGCGAAGAGTTAAATACATTCCCAAAAGGCGGGAAATGATTCTGTCATCATATCTTGCCTGCAACTCCTCAAGCGAGAGATTCGTCGAAACGATCGTAGGCTTGCCCATGTTTGCACGGCTGTTAATGATGTTATATATCGAAGCTGAATTGAAGCTTGAAGAAAACTCACTTCCAAGGTCATCAAGAATAACCAAATCTGCATTTAAAAGAGTTTCAAGCGTGTCACCTTGTGCTCTTCCAAAATGCTCTTTCTCAATGTCACGTAAATAATTCTGAATAGAATCAAACGCAACGCTATAACCTTTCTTCAAAACCTCACACGCAATGCAAGAGGAAAGGAAAGTTTTGCCCAAGCCGGTCTCTCCCAAAAGTAACAGTCCTGCAGAGTCAGGTGTAAAGTTGTTGGTGTAATCAATGCAGAATCTTAAGTTTTCAGCCATTATTTCTTTTGCGTTGATAACGTTGCCCTTATATGTAACGCTTTCGGGGTAATAATTTAGATTAAATTCAGCAAAAGAGTGAAGCTTGATCTTGCAATTTTTATTAAGCTCGAAAACTGAATACTTATCCAAAAGCTCGGTAACGCAGTCGCATCTGTTGCCGTTTGAAACGCCGGTATCGCTGCACTTTTGGCAGATATATTTAACCTCAAGATAATCCTCAGCAAAGCCCAAACTTGTAAGCATAGACTTGAGTTTAGATTGCATCGCAAGATTTTCATCTCTGATCTTTTCGATTTCAGACTTAATATCATCTGAGCGCGAGAAAATGACGTTTGCAAGCTTTGTTTTTGTTGAAAGAATATTTGTATATACGCTGTATATCTCAGGATAAGCTTCGATTATCTCAACGTGTGACTGATGGAGATTTAAAGTGTTTTCGCGCCTCTTATCAAGATCGGAATATGCTTTCTGAACTGCTTCAGACGAATATTTCATATGTAAAATTCCTTTTCAATGTTATTTATTATTGATTCCAAGTGTGAACTTGTCAAAGTCGTCTATGTCAAACGAGCTTGTCTTTTCTATTCGCTGATTTGATACTTTGGTGTCATCATTCTTGGCATCATCAACAGTTAAAATGTTCTTAGAGATCCAGCTTGTAATTATCTTATCGATATATGGGAAGGAGATCTTGTTGGTTGCATCGATACATTTCTCGCAAGCATATGCGATTATATCAACATCAAGTCCCGAGCTTTTCCAGGATTCAATGTATCCTTTCTGCTTGGTGGTGAGCTTTGCATCAAGTCCAAACGATTGCTTGACCCTGTTTTCAAATGAATGAATTTCATTAAGGCGGGCAAATTCCTTTTCAATATCACCAAAATCTGTAATTCCTTTATCAAAAAGACCTTTTGCAACGCTCTCGATATATTTCGCAGATGTTTTTTCTAAATTGGCACAATAAGCTAAAATAGTTATTATAGACATTGGACTGAAACCGTAATAATCCTTTAAGCTAATTATGGTTTCATGATCCGAGTGCTTGAGAATTCTGCCAAGTGTAACCTCGGCCTCGTCGAATAAATGTCTGATACTTGTGTCATCAGAAAGCATTTTTGTGATATCGGCAGGAGAAAGGTGAGAGTGAATAACTTTAGTTATAGGTTTAGCAGTTATACCGTTATTGCTATTATCAACTGCAGGTTCGACTGATACTGCTGAGCTGTCAGATTCCACGATTCCATGTTTTTGCCAAAAGGCAATAGCATCATTTAGCTGAGCTTGTGTTATGCCCGTTGTTGACATAATATCATTTTCGGAGTTATAGTCGCTTTCACTTGAAAGGAGATAAAGAATAACCTTTAATGCCGCTGCATCGGCAAGCTTAATATAGTCATCTATCAGTGCACAGGGAACGCTGAAAAATCTTTTCCATTTTCTCGATTTAATACTTACCATTGCAGTCACTCCTTTCGAAATATACAGTCATTATATCACAATTAATTGCCATTTTCAATCATTTTGTATTTACTTAGACAATTATTGATTTTCACACTATCTTTAGTGTGTAAACTATTGAATTTTTCAATCTTTTGTGGTAAACTAATTCTAATTATTGATGTCTAATTAACATTGATAAAAATAATTTATAGGAGATATACAAATATGAATGTTATCGAATTAACAAGAGAACTTGGCAAGGCTTTGCAGCAGGATGAAAGATATCTTGCTTATCACGAAGCAAGAAAGGCTAACGATGCTGATGAAGAGCTTCAGAAGCTCATCGGTGATTTCAATGTTGGCAGAATGCAGCTTAACCAGGAAATGTCCAAGGCTGAAAAGGATACCGAAAAGCTTACCGAGCTCAACAACAACGTAAGACTTCTTTACGGTAAGATCATGGGCAATGTAAATATGGTTGCTTATAACAATGCAAAGGCTGACATGGACTCTTTGATGGAAGAGATCAACACCATTATCACACTTTCTGCTAACGGCGAAGATCCTGCAACCTGCGAATCCAAGCATTCCTGCTCCGGCAGCTGTGCTACCTGCGGCGGTTGCCACTAATTAATTATAATTTTTTCGTTTGGAGTGAGTTCAATGCTTAGAATTAAAGACGTCGATCCCAACAAGCTTTCGGCAGGAATGCGACAGTATTATGATGTGAAAATTCAGAATATGGATAATGTCGTGTTCTTCAGATTGGGCGACTTTTATGAAATGTTCTTTGATGATGCTATAACCGTATCAGCCGAGCTTGAACTTGCTCTGACCGGAAGAGACTGTGGACTTGATGAGCGTGCGCCCATGTGTGGCGTGCCTTATCACGCTTGCGATGTTTACATTAAAAAGCTGATGGAATTCGGCCACAATGTCGTTATCTGCGATCAGGTTGAGGATCCCGCTACTGCAAAAGGTATCGTTAAGCGCGAGGTCGTTAGAATTATAACACCGGGTACAGTTATAGAAAGCAGTATGCTTGACGAAGAGAAGAATAACTGGCTTTGCTCTTGCTATTTGTTCAATAAATCCGCAGCTATGTGTTTTGCTGACATGTCAACGGGTGAGGCTCATCTGTTTAACGTAACTGACAAAGAGCTTGAAGTTGGTATCATCAATAAATTATCAAGATTTTCACCTGTTGAAATTCTTTGTCAAAGGGAATTTTTGCGTCTTGATTCTGTTTGTGATTTTGTTTCCGATAAAATGAAGGCCAGCTTGCATTCCCTTGATGAATCTAAGTTTAGTGTATCTGATAATATCGGTGCCATTTTCGCACAGTTTAATTGCAGCTCGATAGAAAGTCTTGGACTTAACGAGGCTGATGAAAGCACAAAAGCTGTTGCTGCTTTGTTTGGATATATCTATGAAACACAAAAGACAAATGTCGGAAGATTTTCGCAGATAGTTCAGCACGATGGTGAACAGGTAATGATCTTGGGCTATACAGCCAGAAATAACCTTGAAATTTCAAAAACACTTCGTAACGGTGATAAGAAGGGCTCTCTTTTGTGGGTGCTTGACCAAACAAAAACCTCTATGGGCAGACGTATGCTTAAGTCATACATCGAACAGCCCTTGATCAATCCTTACCGCATTATAAGACGTCACGATGCTGTTGAAGCAATGTGCCGTGATACCGTATCCTTGGGCGAACTTTGCGAGGCTCTTTCCGGCGTTTATGATATTGAGCGCTTGATGACAAGAGTCATGTATAAAACTGCAACTCCCAATGATTTAAAATCACTTTCCTATACAGCTCAAAGGATTCCTGCAGCTAAAGAGATTCTTTCAAATTTCAACTCTGATCTAATCAGAGAATTGAATTCAGATATCTCCATTTTGGAGGATATATGCTCACTTATTGAGAATGCCATTGTCGACAATCCGCCTGCTGCTTTAAAAGACGGCGATGTCATCAAGGATGGCTTTAACGGTGAGCTTGATAATTTGCGCTATGTTGTTAAAAACGGCAAGAAGATTATTGACGACATTGCTGAAAGAGAGCGCGAAAGAACAGGCATTAAAAATTTGAAAATTGGATATAACCGTGTGTTCGGTTATTATATCGAGGTTACAAGATCCTTCTATGATCTTGTCCCTCAGGATTATATAAGAAAACAAACTCTTGCGAACGCTGAACGCTTTATTACTGAAGAGCTTAAAAATGCAGAAAACATGATTTTAGGTGCTTCTGAAAAAATAGTTGCCCTTGAATCTGCAATCTTTAACGAGGTTCGAGATTTTGTGGCAAGCTGGCTTGATGTTATTCAGAAAACTGCCACAGCTTTGGCTAATATTGACGTATTGGCTTCGTTTGCAACTGTATCTATAAATAACAATTATACTAAGCCCGAGATGGCTATCGATGGCATAATCCAAATTAAAAATGGCAGACATCCCGTTGTTGAGCTTATGCTTAAGGACGAGATGTTCGTTCCTAACGATACATATTTAGACCTTTCGGATAACAGAATGTCTATAATTACCGGACCCAATATGTCGGGTAAATCTACATATATGCGCCAGGTCGCGCTTATAACGCTTATGGCACAGATCGGCTGCTTTGTTCCTGCCGACTATGCAAAAATATCTGTTGTAGATCAGATATTTACTCGTGTCGGAGCATCGGATGATCTTTCTGCAGGTCAGTCGACATTTATGGTTGAAATGAGCGAGGTTGCTGACATTGTTAAACATGCAACTCAACGAAGCCTTGTAATCCTCGATGAAGTAGGAAGAGGAACTTCTACATTCGACGGTATTAGCATTGCGCAAAGTGTTGCGGAATATATTGCAGATCCTAAACATATTGGCTGCAAAACCTTGTTTGCAACTCATTATCACGAGCTTATCGAGCTTGAGGAAAAGCTTTCCGGCGTGAAGAATTACAGTGTTGCAGTAAAACGTCACGGAGATGGTATAAGATTCCTTAGAAAGATTGTCCGCGGCGGAGTCGATGAGAGCTATGGTATCGAAGTTGCAAAGCTCGCTGGGTTACCTGTAAAGATACTCAAGCGCGCAAAAGAACTTTTGACAAACTTAGAGATTAAAAATGCTTCAATTTCGTCTGTTAAATCGAATGATGATCAGATCTCATTTGATGCAATTAACGAAACGAGCGCAATTGATATTTTAAGAAAAACAAATATAGATGAGCTTTCGGATTCAGAACTTCGCGAGCTTATTGAGGATGTTATAAAGTATATTTAAGGAGTTTTCATGGGAGCAATAAAACTGCTTGATAAATCGGTATATGAGCTGATCGCCGCCGGTGAGGTTATTGAGAGGCCTTCTTCAGTAGTAAAAGAAATGGTCGAGAATTCAATAGATGCCGGCGCTACAAATATTGTTGTCGAGATCAAAAACGGTGGCAGAACATATATACGTATAACCGATAACGGCTGCGGAATGTCGAAAGAGGATATTTCGCTTGCCTTTGTTCGTCATGCAACTAGCAAGATTTATGAGCAGGATGATCTTAACGCTATTTCAACGTTAGGTTTCAGAGGAGAGGCTCTTGCTTCTGTTTGTGCAGTATCAAAGGTTGATGTTATATCAAAACAAAAGAATGATGAACTTGGTTGGCATTATGTTGTCGAAGGCGGCAATGAATGCCTGCTTGAGTCTTGCGGTTGTCCTGATGGAACGACATTTGTCATAAGAGATCTGTTTTATAACGTCCCTGCAAGACTGAAGTTCTTGAAGAAGGACGTCAGCGAAGGCAACGCAATTGCAACAATGATTCAAAAGCTTGCTCTTTCTCATCCCGAGATATCTTTTAAATTTATAAGAGATAACAAGCGCGAAATGAACACTCCGGGTGACGGAAATCTTTATTCCGTTATATATTCTATTTTCGGAAGCGATTTTGCAAAAACTATTATTCCTGTCAATTATACAATGGACGGAGTTCATATCGAGGGTTATATAACTCGTCCTATCAACGCTAAAGCAAATCGCGCATTTCAGAATTTCTTTATTAATAGCAGATATGTTAAGAGCGTAACATGCATGGTCGCACTTGAAGAAGCATTTAGAAATCAAATTATGACCGGAAAATTCCCGGGTTGTGTTTTGCTGATAAGCATCAATCCTGCAAATATTGACGTTAATGTTCATCCGGCAAAAATTGAAGTTCGTTTTTCTAACGAGAGAATTGTTTATGATGCAATGTATTTTGCAATTATGAACTCGCTTGTGAATCATGATGTTAGCGGAAGGATAACCAAGGAACCGCCTCCGGAAAGAAAATATACTCCGCGTGAGATATTTAAGAAACCCGAGCCTGTTACAGAAGGCTCTCAATATGTTTTCCGTTCTACTCAATCGGATATTGACAAGGACATTCAAAAAAGTAACTCTGGTGTCAAAGCAGAGTCAGTGGTTTTGCAAGAAATGAATAATCGTTCCGCTGAAAGACCTATAGCTCGCACACCTGTTTTAAAAACTGAAAATCAATTTAAAGACAAGGGCATCGGGGTTTACTTTGGAAGACCAGATTCTCAGGAAGTAAAGCCTGAGACCGCTGTCGTTACGTCTGACGATAAATATGTATACATAACGCCTTCTTCGCTTAAGCGAGCTGATCCTGTTCCTTTGCCCACGTTCGAAGAGGAGATTCCAAATAAGAAGCATATTAAAGTTATCGGTGAGTTATTTAAGACATATATCGTTTGTGAATATGGTGATGATATGTATCTGATCGACAAGCACGCCGCACACGAAAGATATAATTTCGAGAAGCTTAAAAATGGTTCTAAATCACTTGATATGCAGTCGCTTATGATTCCTGTATCTGTAACCTTAACTCACGAAGAGTATGACGCTCTTTTGGATAATAAGGATATTTGTATACAGCTTGGTTTTGGTATTAACTTTGCTACTGCGCCAAGAGTTATGCTTGAAGGGATACCTGTGTTAACTGATGAAGAAGATCCTGCTGATCTATTGACAAGACTTGCCGATATTCTTGCTGCAGGTAAAAACAACAAGGGTGATGAGCTGTTTGATGAATTATATCACTCAATTGCCTGCAAAGCATCTATAAAGGCAAATAGCTTTACATCTAAGCAAGAGTTGGAGCGACTTGTCGAGATGATTGAGGATGGAGATTTGAGATACTGCCCTCATGGAAGGCCGATTACCGTTAAGCTGACAAAGCGAGAAATTGAAAAAATGTTTAAAAGGATCGTGTAAATAATGTCTAAGCAGCCACTCATTGTCATATGCGGACCGACTGCGTCAGGAAAAACTGCGTTATCTATCGCAGTTGCAAAGGCATTGGGATGCGAGGTTGTTTCCGCTGATTCAATGCAGGTCTATAAAGGCATGCAGATCGCAACTGCAAAGCCCACTCTTGAAGAAATGGACGGTGTTAAGCACCACCTTATCGACTTTTTGGAACCCGGGGATAGTTTCTCGGTTGCTGATTATGTCCGTCTTGCTCACAAAGCTATCAAAGACATTTCCGATAGGGGAGCCATCCCACTTGTTTGTGGTGGGACAGGCCTTTATATAAACTCATTGATAGATAACGTCAATTTTGATGATACTTGCTCTTCTACTGAGATAAGACAAGAGCTTTTGGCATTAGCTGAGGAACACGGAAACAGTTATTTGCTTGATATGCTTAAATCGTTTGATCCCAAGGCCGCAGAAAAACTTCACGAAAACAATCTCAACCGAATTATTCGAGCTATTGAGGTTTATCGCGTGACCGGCACTACGATGACCGAAACTGTTAAAAACAGCAAGCTCATCGAAAGCCCTTATGATGTTTGCATGATAGGCATTAACTATGCGGACAGACAGAATTTATATAATAGGGTAAATCTTCGAGTTGATATGATGCTGGAATTAGGACTTCTTGAAGAAGCCGAGCGTGTTTTAAGCGATGATTCTTTAAAAACGTCATATCAAGCAATTGGATATAAAGAGCTTTCTCTATATTTTAAGGGCGAGAAGTCTCTTGACGAATGTATTGAAAAGCTTAAGCTTGAAACAAGACATTATGCAAAACGCCAGCTTACGTGGTTCAGACGTGATGAGAGAATAAACTGGATATATCCCGATGAATGTGTTGATTTTAATGAAGTGGTTAATAGAGCTCTTGAGATCATTAAGAAATCGGGTGTAATAAACACGAGGTGACAATTTGAAAACAAATATTAAATTAAGAAATATAAGAGATACTCTTTTGTTCGGTCTTATAATTATGTGCGTTGTCGCTATTATTGTTTCACAAATATATGTTGGAATCAACACAAGCAACGATACTGAAGATGCTGTTTTATATACTTGCAAGGACGGAATATCGTTTACCGGAGTTTTGATTCGTGATGAAACGCTTGTATACTCTTCGTTTGATGGAACAGGCGTTATGGACTATACGGTTAAGGATGGTTCTCGTTTATCAAAAAAGTCAACAATAGCAAATATATATGATTCATATGATCAGTTATATAATAGATACCGTATCGAAAAGCTCACTGAAGAGCTTGAAATATTGAATGATGCTCAGGATCGCGGTACGACTGACTATGCTCAGCCTGAGTTTATTACAGCACAGGTTACAGAAAGCTATAAAGAACTTTTGCTAAGCGTTGCTTCGGGTGACTTTTCTTCTGCCTATTCTGAAAGCTACGATATGCTTAAACTTATGAATATCTATAACATATCAACTAACCAAGAATATGATTTTTATCCCCGTATAAGCGAGCTATCAACTGAGCTTAACATTCTTAATGCATCGCTTAAGGCGCCGCTGAGTTCTATAACCTCGAATGAGACCGGATACTTCACTTCAACTTTTGACGGATATGAATCAATGCTTTCGTCGGAGAATATTTCAGATCTCACTGTCGAGGATATCAAATCGATAATCAAGAATCCGAAAAATATTACTAGTGATTATAACAATGTCATTGGCAAGATATTTGGTGACTATTCTTGGAAGATGGTTGGAATTATTGATACACCTGATAAATATTTTGTTAATCAAAAGATAACTCTTTCGTTTGTGTCAACTAATGAACGTCACAGCGTTACTGTTGAGTCTATAACATCGACAGGTAACGGAAACGAGGCTATTGTTGTTCTTTCGTGTGATGAACTTAACAGTGATATTGCAGCGTTAAGAACCGCTGAAGTTGAGCTTATATTCAGTGAACAAACGGGAATCAGAGTTTCAAGAAGTGCGATAAGATTTGTTAATGACGAAAAAGGTGTATACGTTATAGAGGGCGAGCAGATAGAGTTTAAAAAGCTTGATGTAATCTATGACGGAGACGATTACGTTCTCTCTAGCAACACATCTGATTCAGCATATTTAAATCTTTATGATAAAATACTTCTCGAGCCTATCGAGACTGTTCAGAACACGCAAAATATTGAATCTTAATGACTATTTTATGATGAATTTAGTGTTTTTATCTTGACATTGAGACTAAAATATTAGATAATAAAATAGTATGGATATACCTATATCTAAGTGAGAATTTTAAATAAAATACGGAGGTAAAAATATGAGCGTTTTAGATTCTATTAAAGGATTTTTCTTAGGTCCTGAAGAAGAGGAAGAAGAGTATCAGCCTATTTACGAGGAGACTGCAGAAACTGTTGACGTAACCGAAGAAAGAAAGAACCGCGAAGTTAAGATCAACACAACCGCAACTGTTCAGATCGTTTTAGCAAGACCTTCGGATTTCTCTGAAGTTAGATCTATCGGCGATGACCTTAAGCGTCAGAAGACTGTTTTGCTCAATCTTGAGCAGGTTAAAAATGACGACGCAAGACGCATTATGGACTTCCTTTCCGGTGTTGCATATGCTAATGATGCAACCATTAAAATGACTGCACAGAAGACTTTTGTAATCATGCCCAAGAACGTTGGTTTTAGCGGCGTTGATTTGATGAGCGAAATCGAAAACAGCGGATATAGCTTCGAATGAGTAAGTTCGTAGTGCCTTCGGCCTTAAACGATGATGACAAGATTTTGACAAGACATATTCTTGATCTTGCAAGACAAAGTGAATCGTCATTAAGACCGAGGTTTTCTGCATTTTTAGATGAACGCCAGGCGGCACTTTGCGAGTCTGTACTTAAGCACGAGCATATCGATTTCTATGAGTTTTACGGCGGCTATGACGGTGCTGTTCGCACCTGTGTCGGTTTTGATCCTGAAGGATACGGGATTACTCAGTCGTTTCCGTTTACACCGGTCGTTTTCAATTACAGAGCAACTGATACTTTAACTCACCGTGATTTTTTAGGATCTATCATGGCTTTGGAAATAAAGCGCGAAATGATAGGGGATATACTTGTAGGCGAAAAGCGTGCAGTTGTATTCGTTTATAACTCAGCACTTAAGCTTGTAAGTGATATGTCTAAAGTCGGCAATGTCGGTGTGAGTATTAGCTTTGATTTCGACGAAGAAAACGATATTGTGCAACAGCAGTTTGAAGAAATTACTTCAACTGTTGCTTCGTTGCGTTTGGATGCTATTTTATCACTTGCTTTGCGTATTTCTCGTGAGAAGGCAAGCGAACTTATTAAAGCTAAAGGCGTGTTGCTAAACCGTGTAATGACGTATAACACAAGTGAGAGACTTGATGAAGGCGATACATTTTCAATCAAGGGATTTGGCAAATTCTCGCTTGATCGCATTGGTGGAAATTCTAAAAAAGACAGAATTTTTATAACTATAAAGAAGTTTAAATAATACAGGAGGAATTGTAATGAACCCCAAGGAAATTGCTGCTAAGAAATTTGAAAAAGCTACTTTTGGCTATAAGCCGGAAGAAGTTGATGAATATCTTCGCGATTTAGCTATTGCATATGCTAAAGTAGTTAAGGAAAAGGAAGAAAGCGAAGCAAAGATCATAAAGCTTGTTGAAAAGATAAATGAATACAGAAACGACGAAGATGCTATCAGAGATGCGCTTTTAGTTGCTCAAAAGCAGGGCAATAGAATTATTGCAGACGCTAAAGAAGACGCAGAAAAGATCGTTGCTGACGCTAAGGCTGAAAGAGATGCCTTGCTTGCAGAGATCTCTAATGACTGCGAGGCTTTGAAGAAAGCAGAGGTTGCTAAGGTTGCTCAGGCAATTAAGGAAGAGAACGATAAGCTTAATGCTGTTGTTGCAGCTTCAAAAACTCAGATCGAGCTTCAGACAGATAAGCTTAACAAGCTTAAGATCGAAGTTAATCAGTTTAAGAAAAACCTTATCAACATGCTTACAGAGCAGTCCAAGCTTGCAGTTTCTTTGCCCGAGCTTACTGATGATCAGATCAATGAGATCTTGAACACAAAGCCCGAAGAAGCTCCTGCAGCTGTTGAAGCTCCAGTCGTTGAGGAAGAAAAGCCTGCAGAAGCTGCTCCTAAGAAGGTTGAGCCTGCAAAGCCCGCAGAGCGTGATTTCGGTTTTGACGGTACATTTAAGCGTCACAATTATTCCGCTAATGAACTTAAGTTCGGAAATAATACACACAAATAATTTATAGCAAGGGGACAAACATTATCATGGCGCAGGATTATAACAAGACTCTGAATCTTCCCGAGACAGAGTATCCTATGAGAGGCAACCTTCCCACCAAGGAACCTGTAATGGTTGAAAAGTGGGATAATGAAGCTCTCTACAAAGAAATTATCAAAAAGAATGAAGGAAAGCCTACTTACATTTTGCACGACGGCCCTCCTTATGCAAACGGTGATATCCATTTGGGTACTGCTCTTAATAAGGTATTAAAGGACATTATCGTTAAGCAGAAGAACATGAGCGGCTATTGCTCGAATTTTGTTCCCGGTTGGGACACTCACGGTTTGCCTATCGAGCTTAGAGCAATGAAGGCTATCGGCGTTGAAAACGGTGCCATTCCTCCTTTGGAGCTTAGAAAGCACTGCCACGACTATGCGCTTTCTTATGTTGACAGCCAAAGAACACAGTTCAAGCGTTTGGGCGTTTTGGGCGATTTTGAAGATCCTTATCTTACATTAAAGCCCGAATTCGAAGCTCGTCAGATCAAGGTGTTCGGCGAAATGGCAAAGCGCGGCTATGTATATAAGGGACTTAAGCCTGTATACTGGTGCCCCGAATGTCAGACTGCTTTGGCAGAAGCTGAAATCGAATATAACGATGATCCTTGTATGTCTATTTACGTTAAGTTTAAGGTCAACAACGATAAGGGCCTTTTGACTGCTCTTGGCCTTGATCTTGACAAAACATTCTTTGTTATCTGGACAACCACTACTTGGACACTTCCCGGCAACCTTGCAATTTGTTTGGGCCCTGATTATGAATATACCGTAGTTAAGGCTAACGGCGAAAACTATATTATGGCTCGCGACCTCATTGAGCCTACTCTTGCTGCAGCAGGAATCACCGAGTTTGAAACCGTTGGTTCCTTCACCGGCGCAGAGCTTGAATATTGCACAGCACAGCATCCCTTCATGGATAGAGAATCGCTTGTCATTGTTGGCGACCATGTTACACTTGACAGCGGTACAGGTTGTGTTCATACAGCTCCCGGTTACGGTGTTGACGACTTTGAAGTTGCAAAGAAATATGACGAGGTTGGAATCGTTGTTGCTGTTGACGGTAAGGGCGTTTTGACTGAAGAAGCTGGTATGTTTGCAGGTCTTAAGACTGATGATGCTAACAAGGTTATCGGCAAGCATTTGGTTGAGACCGGTGCAATGTTTGCTTCCTCTAAGATCGTTCACCAGTATCCTCACTGCTGGAGATGTAAGTCTCCCATCTTGTTCAGAGCTACACAGCAGTGGTTCTGCTCTGTTGAAGATTTCAAGGACGAAACCATCAAGGCTATTGAAGACGTTGAATGGATTCCCGGATGGGGTGAAGAGCGCATTAAGGGAATGGTAAGAGACCGTTCCGACTGGTGTATCTCCCGTCAGAGAACTTGGGGTGTTCCTTTCCCAATCGTATATTGCAATGATTGCGGCAAGCCTATTATTGACGGTGATCTTATTGACAAGATCTCTGATATCTTTAGAGTTGAAGGCTCGGATGCTTGGTATGCTCATGATACTGAATACTTCTTGCCTGAAAACTTTAAGTGTGAATGTGGATGCACCCAGTTCACCAAGGAAACTGACATTATGGACGTTTGGTTTGACTCCGGCGTTACTCACAGTGCTGTTTTGGACGAAAGAGACGATCTTAAGTCTCCTGCAGACCTTTATTTAGAGGGTGCCGACCAGTACAGAGGTTGGTTCCAGTCCTCGCTCTTAACAAGTGTTGTAGTTAATGGCAGAGCTCCTTATAAGGCTGTTTGTACTCATGGCTGGGTTGTTGACGGCGAAGGCAAGACAATGCACAAATCCTTGGGTAACGGTATCGAACCCAGAGAGATCTATGACAAAAACGGTGCTGATATCTTAAGACTTTGGGTTGCTTCGAGCGACTATCACTCTGATATCAGAATTTCCAAGGAAATTTTGGCTCAGCTTTCCGAAGCTTATAAGAAGATCAGAAACACTGCTCGTTATATTTTGGGTAACATCTGCAATCAGGGCGGATTCAATATCGATACTGACGCTGTTGCTTATGAAAACATGCCCGAGCTTGACAAGTGGGCAATCATGAAGCTTGATAACCTTATCACAAAGGTTAACGAAGCTTATAATAATTTCGATTTCCATATCGTTTTCCACTCTATCCACAACTTCTGCGTTGTTGATATGTCTAATTTCTATCTTGATATTATTAAGGATAGACTTTATTGCGAAGCTCCTGAAAGCGAGCTTAGACGCTCGGCTCAGACGGTTATGTATAAGGTCCTTTCTGCAATCGCTCGTTTGGTTGCTCCTATCCTTTCGTTCACTGCTGATGAGATCTGGTCTTACATGCCCAAGTCGAAGGATGACGATGCAAGAAGCATCTTCCTTAACGATATGCCCAAGGTTTCCGGACTTGAATATAGCGATGAATTTGTTGCTAAGTGGGATTATATCTACAATCTTAGAGTTGATGCAAAGAAGGCTCTTGAACTTAAGCGTGCTGACAAGGTCATCGGTTCCTCTTTAGAGGCTGATCTTGTAATTACAGCAGGAGATGCTGAATACGACAAGCTTACAGCAATTGCTGATATTTTGCCTGCTATATTCATAGTTTCAAGAGTTAATATCGAAAAGGGTGAATCCGGTGAATTTACAGGCGAGACTACAGGCCTTGGATTCACTGTTAAGAAAGCATCCGGACACAAGTGTGAACGTTGCTGGATCTATTCCGACACAGTTGGTCAGTCTGAAGAACATCCTACTCTTTGTGCAAGATGCGCTTCAACCGTTAAGTAAAATTTCATTGTTCGATTGTCGTGCATAATATGTGCGACAATCGACTTTGTTCGTTAAAAGGATGGTATATAAGTGCTTATTATTTCACTTATCTTAATCATTTCTTTGGTCGCTTGTGACCAGTTTATAAAAGTATTAATCGTAAATAACTATGCCGAATGTGTGGGATATGCCAGAAATTATTACACTTTTTCAATTGGAAAGTTTAATGTTTTTGGGTTAACACATATAAGAAATGACGGCGCAGGTTGGAGCATATTGGGCGGTCAGACGATCTTCTTGATCATATTCACTTCAATCGTAATGCTTGGTATTTTGGCATACATGATAATTAAGAGAAAGAAGCTTGGAAAAATTGATTTCATTTGCTTTTCGCTGATTGTTGCGGGCGGTATCGGCAATCTTGTAGATCGAATCAGAATGCTTATCGAGCCTGATTTTAACGGCGTCATTGACTATATAAATCTAAGCTTTATTGATTTTCCTGTGTTCAACTTCGCTGACATGTGCGTTGTTGTCGGGGCAATTGGTTATTGTGTTTATGTCTTTGTTGTTGAGATTTCTGCAATGATTAAAGAAAAGAAAAAAATGCAAAAGCCTAGCGTTCAGACTGAAGATAACGGTGAAGGCAATGAACAGGTTTGAGCTTGTTTGCGAAAGCTGCGATATCGGTGCCCGAGTTGATAAGTGGCTTACGGAACAGGATAAGGTTGATTTAACTCGTTCAGCTGTTGCTAAACTGATAGAGCAGGGGAACGTACTTGTTAATGGAAAAGTCACTGGCAAAAGTTATAAGCTTTCGCTTGGCGACAGCGTTGTTATCGAAATTCCCGATCCTGTTGATCTTAAGATTGAAGCTCAGGACATTCCGGTTGAGATCGTTTACGAGGACGATGATCTGTTGGTTGTAAATAAACCGCAGGGAATGGTAGTTCACCCGGCTCCTGGAAATTATGACGGAACGCTTGTAAATGCTCTTCTATATAAATGCAAAGGTCAGCTCTCAAGTATTAATGGAGTCATCCGCCCCGGTATCGTTCATAGAATTGACAAGAACACAAGCGGACTTTTAATCGTTGCAAAGAATGACTTTTCTCACAACATGCTTGCTGAGCAGATAAAGGCACATAGCTTTACACGCGAATATGAGGCTGTTTGCATAGGTCGATTTAAAGAAAAATCAGGAACTGTTAATGCACCTATCGGACGTGATAAAAATGATCGCAAGAAAATGTGCGTAACGCCGATCAATTCTAAAAATGCAGTAACTCATTACGAAGTTTTAGAAGAAATGTGTAACTATTCTTACGTTCTTTTCAAGCTTGAAACCGGCAGAACGCATCAGATAAGAGTGCATTCTTCGCATATTGGTCACCCAATTTTGGGCGATGATGTATATGGAAAAGCATATAAAGGTTGTAAAGGCCAATGCCTTCACGCAAGGAAAATTGGATTTATTCATCCACGAACAAACGAATATCTTGAATTTTCAAGCAATCTGCCCGAATATTTTGTAAAACTTCTTAATTCACTGAGGATATAATGGATTTTAAAGATACTGTATTTATCTCGGATTTTGACGGAACTCTTCTTTCCTCTGATAAAAGACTTACCGAAAAGAATGTTGATGCTATTAAGAAGTATCAATCACTTGGCGGAAAGTTTACTATCGCGACAGGAAGGCCTATTCAAACGATATCTAATTATATAAGTGATATTCACTATGACCTGCCGATGATTTTGTGTAACGGTGCAATGCTTTATGATCCTTTTGATAATAAAGTCGTTTGGGCAAAGTATTTACCTGATGATGTGAAAAATATCGTTAAAGAAATTTTTGAGAAATTCCCCTCAATTTCTCCTGAGATATTCACTCTTCATAATCAGTATTACTTAAGAATGAATGAAGTTGAAGCTTGGCACCAAGCAATAGTTGGATTTGAGTATTCAAAGATAGATTCGATAAATGATGTCAACGAACCAATTTGCAAGCTTTTGTTTGCTGACGATGAATCAGTTATTAACGAGCTTTGTGAATATGTGAAAAAGTTCGACGGCTTAGATATTCGTTTTGTAAGATCACTTAACAAATTTTTAGAGGTTTTGCCTGTAGGAGTCTCTAAAGAAAGCGGAATGAATAAGCTCGTTGAGCTGTATAATCTTGATAAGTGCAAGCTCTTTTCTGCGGGAGATTACGATAATGATATTGAGATGCTTAAAGCATCTGATATAAGCTTTTGTCCTTATGATTCCCAAGACTGTGTTAAGCCGCACTGCAGTGTTGTTTTAAACGCTACTTGTGACGAGGACGCGATAGCTGAGGCTATTGATTATTTAATTAGCAAATATTTATTTGGAGGTTAACACTATGGATGAATTACTGAAGAAGCAGTTAAAAACAACTGCCTGCAAGGTAAGAATGGGTATTATCGAGGGTGTTTTCAACGCTAAGAGCGGTCACCCCGGCGGATCTTTGTCTATTGCTGATGTATTGACATATCTTTACTTTGCAAAGATGAATGTATATCCCGAAAATCCCAAGCTTGCTGAAAGAGACAGACTTGTTCTTTCTAAGGGACACACTGCTCCCGGATTATACTCTGTTTTGGCAAACCGCGGTTTCTTTGATGTTGAGGAGCTTAAGACCCTTAGACACATCGGAGCAAGATTGCAGGGTCACCCTGATATGAAGTACATTCCCGGCGTTGATATGTCAACCGGTTCTTTGGGTCAGGGCATTTCCGCTGCTTGCGGTATGGCACTCTCTGCAAAGCTTACTAACGATACTTACAAGGTTTACGCAATTCTTGGCGACGGTGAGATCGAAGAAGGTCAGGTTTGGGAAGCTGCAATGTTCGCTGCTCATTACAAACTTGATAATTTGGTTGCTATCGTTGACAACAACGGCCTTCAGATCGACGGCAAGGTAAGTGATGTTTGCTCTCCTTATCCCATTACTGATAAGTTTGCTGCATTTGGCTGGCACGTTATCACAATGGATGCTCATGATTTCGACAGTATTGAAGCTGCTTTCAACGAAGCTGAAACTGTTTCCGGTCAGCCCGTTGCAATCATTCAGACAAGCGTTAAGGGCAAGGGCGTTTCGTTTATGGAAAATCAGTGCTCTTGGCACGGCACAGCTCCCAATGCAGATCAGTATGCTACTGCAATGGAAGAGCTTAAGGCTCAGCTTGCAGAATTGGAGGGTTAATTATGGCTGATATGATTAAAAAGGCTACAAGAGAAAGCTATGGTGAGGCTTTGGCTGAACTTGGCGCAAAGTATGAAAATCTTTATGTTTTGGATGCTGACCTTGCTGCTGCAACCAAAACAGGTGTATTCAAGAAGGCATTCCCTGAAAGACACATTGATTGCGGTATCGCAGAAGCTAATATGATGGGCATTGCTGCAGGTTTGGCTTCCACAGGCAAGATCCCATTTGCTTCTTCGTTTGCGATGTTTGCTGCAGGAAGAGCTTTCGAAATCGTAAGAAACTCGATCGGTTATCCTCATCTTAATGTTAAGATCGGTGCTACTCACGCAGGTATTTCTGTTGGTGAAGACGGTGCAACCCACCAGTGTAACGAAGATATCGCTTTGATGAGAACCATCCCCGGCATGACTATCATCAATCCTGCTGACGACGTTGAAGCAAGAGCTGCTGTTGAGGCTGCTATTTTGCACGACGGACCTTGCTACTTGAGATTTGGACGTCTTGCAACTCCTGTTTTCAATGACAAGGAAACTTATAAGTTCGAGCTTGGCAAGGGTGTTCAGCTTACTGAAGGTAATGACGTAACTATCGTTGCAACCGGTCTTATGGTTTATGAAGCTTTGTCTGCTGCTGAAACTCTTAAGGCTGAAGGAATCAACGCAAGAGTAATCAACATCCACACCATCAAGCCTTTGGATGAAGAGATTATTATTAAGGCTGCAAGCGAAACCGGCGTTATCGTTACTGCTGAAGAGCACTCTGTAATCGGTGGTCTTGGATCTGCTGTTTGCGACGTTGTTGCTGCTAAGTGCCCTTGCAAGGTTGTTAAGATCGGCGTTAACGATGTATTCGGTCATTCCGGTCCTGCTGTTGATCTTCTTAAGGAATTTGGTCTTTGCGCAGAAAATGTTGTTAAGACTGTTAAAGAAGCATTAAACAAATAATATATTGCTAACTGTTCACTTTTCGGCTTCTGATAGCATAAAATGTCCTATCAGAAGTCGGAGGGTGATATATTGCGTAGGTACAAATTAAAAACTTCCGAGAACCGAAAGTTTTTTGCTATATGCACTTTTATGTGCATTCTTATAGCTATTTCAATTATAATAAATATTTTATTAAGACCCGTCATATTTGAGCTTGCTTCACAAGCTGGTAAGCAGAATTTATCTTCTGTCATTAACAGCAGTGTATATGAAGCTATTGACAAAAATAAGTATGATTATGATTCGTTTGTTAATCTTCGATATAATGATCAAGGGTCTGTAACCTCTGTTGAATATGATTATTCAACAATAAATAAGCTTAAGCTTGATTGTAGTGGGATTTTGCTTGATAAGCTTAAGTCGCTTGGTAATACTAAACTTAAGATTCCGTTTGGAAGCTTGATTGGTGATTTAAACGCTTCGGGCAGGGGACCTAACATAAGAATTAAGATAACGCAATCCTCTGTGCCCGAGATAAATATTATTTCAACATTTGAATCGGTTGGTATCAATCAGACAAAGCACGAGATTAGACTTGTTATTTGTGCTTATGGTCAGATTTATCTTCCCCCTGAAAAGAGTGAATTTTCTTTCACTCAAGAATTTGTATTAGCTCAGACAATTATTGTTGGCGATATTCCGTTGGGATATGTCGATTTAAAATAAACTTAAAGAAAGGTTGTGAATTAAATGGACAAATCATCTGCACAAAAGCGAATTGCAGAATTGACAGATCTTTTGAATTATCACAACCGAAAGTATTATATAGAAGATAGCCCCGAGATAGAGGATTATGAATATGATGCCTTAATGCGTGAGCTTCGCGGCTTAGAGTTGCTTTATCCCGATCTATTAAGCGAATCTTCTCCTTCACAGCGAGTTGGCGGTGCGCCTGTTTCAGGCTTTAAAAAGGTTACTCATACTGTTCAAATGGGCAGCCTGCAGGACGTTTTTTCTTATAGTCAGATAGAAGATTTCGTGAACAGAATAAAGCAAGAAGTAGAAAAACCTTTATTTACTGTTGAACCCAAGATCGACGGATTGAGCGTGTCTCTTGAATATCAGAATGGTGTTTTAACCTGCGGCTCAACAAGAGGAGACGGTTTCGTCGGTGAAGATGTAACCTCGAATATCAAAACGATCGGTTCTGTGCCTTTATCAATTGACAGCAGTATTCCTCTTCTCGAAGTTAGAGGCGAGGTTTATATGCCCAAGAATGTCTTTTATGACATTGTTCATGAAATGGAGCTTTTGGGTGAGCAACCGTTTAAAAATCCAAGAAATGCTGCCGCGGGATCTTTGCGACAAAAAGACCCTAAGATTGCTGCAAAGCGTCGCCTTGATATATTCGTTTTTAATGTTCAGCGTGCTGAAGGTTTTGAATATTCATCGCATAAACAATCCTTGGACAAGCTTAGTGAGCTTGGATTTAAGGTCGTTCCCAAATATAGTCTTGTTTCAAGCTTTGATGAGATCATATCCTGCATTGAAAGCTTTGGTCAAGACAGATATAATCTGCCATATGATATCGACGGCGTTGTAATTAAGCTTGATGATATTGCATTACGTGAGCAAATCGGTTATACTTCTAAAGTGCCGAAATGGGCTGTTGCTTATAAGTTCCCGCCCGAAGAAAAGGTTACACGTTTAACAGATATCGAGATTAATGTTGGCAGAACGGGCGTTATTACTCCTGTAGCTGTATTTGAACCCGTTTTATTGGCAGGCACGAGTGTGTCACGTGCCACACTTCACAATCAAGACTTTATCAATGATCGTAATATTTCGATTGGTGACGATATAATAGTCAGAAAAGCGGGGGATATTATTCCCGAAGTTTTGGGCGTTGCTAAAAAGAACTCTGACAGCGAATTGAAATATTCGTTGCCTGATGTTTGTCCTGTTTGCGGAACCAAAGCAGTTCGAGCCGATGGTGAAAGCGCGCTAAGATGTCCTAATTCATCTTGCCCGGCGCAAGTGTTAAGAAGTATTATTTATTTTGCTTCAAAGCCTGCGATGAATATTGACGGCTTCGGTCCCGCTGTTGCTGAGGCTTTGTATCAAACCGGACTGATTTCTTCAATCGCTGATATATACAAGCTTACTGTAGATGATATTTTAACTCTTGACGGATTTAAAGAAAAATCTGCGACAAAGCTTATTGATGCTATTGAGAAATCCAAGTTGAATTCGTTAGACAGGCTTTTGTGCGGTTTGGGAATTAAAAATATTGGTCAAGCTTCGGCAAAGCTTTTATGTGATAGATTCGGCGGTATTGACAGTATCCTTAATGCAAGCTATGATGAGATTAAAGATATTGATGGCTTTGGAGACGTAATGGCTAAAGATATCGTTGATTCATTACACGAAGAGCATATGCTCACACTAATTAACGAGTTGAAGCACGCAGGCGTAAACACGTCATATGAAAAGGCTGTTAAATCCGACAAATTAGCCGGAAAAGTTTTTGTATTGACAGGTACTCTTCCCACGCTAAAGAGAGATGAAGCGAAGGCCATCATTGAAAGTTACGGCGGAAAGGTTTCCTCAAGCGTATCAAAGAAAACAAACTTTGTCTTAGCCGGAGAGGATGCAGGTTCCAAGCTTACCAAGGCAAGAGACCTGGGAATTGAAATTATTGATGAAAATGCATTTTTAGCATATATCAACACAACGGAAGGATAATTTAACATGCAGATTGATATTAAGCATATAGCAAAGCTTTCTCGCTTGAAAATTGATGACAGCGAAGTTGCAGGCTATGAAAATGAAATGACAAACATGATTGAAATGGTTGAGCGTATGCCCGAGATTTTGGACGAGCTTACCATTGATCCGGATAACGCTATGACCTTGCGTGCTGACGAGCTTAGTGACAGCAAAATTTCTCGTGACGTAATGCTCTCTAATGCTCCTAAGGTTGTTGCAGGCTGTGTTGTTGTTCCCAAAACTGTTGATTGATTCGGAGGATAGAAGCTATGAATTTATATGAATTAAATGCATATGAGCTTAGCTCTATGCTTAAGGAAAAGAAAGTTTCCTCGAAAGAAATCACTGAGTCTGTGTTTTCAAGAATTGAAGACGTAGAGTCTAAGGTCGATGCTTATCTTTATACCGATAAGGATACTGCTCTTAAAAGGGCTGAAGAAATTGACAATAAAATTGCAAATGGCGAGGTTTTGGGACGACTTGCAGGTATTCCCGTTGGCATTAAGGACAATATCTCTACAAAAGGAATTCCTACAACTTGTGCGTCTAAAATGCTTGAAAATTATAAGCCTGTATTTAATGCAACCGTTATCGATAAGCTCGAAAACGAAGGCATTGTAATGACCGGCAAGCTTAATATGGACGAGTTCGCAATGGGTTCTTCTACTGAGAATTCTCATTTCAAGTCTACAAAGAATCCTTTTGACACTAATTGCGTTCCGGGTGGTTCTTCGGGCGGTTCTGCTGCTGCTGTTGCTGCTGGTGAAGCTATTGTTTCATTGGGATCTGATACAGGTGGATCTATCCGTCAGCCTGCTTCTTTGTGCGGTGTAGTGGGACTTAAGCCTACTTATGGAAGCGTTTCTCGATATGGATTGGTTGCTTTTGCTTCCTCTCTTGATCAGATCGGTCCTTTTGGCAAGTGCGTTAAGGACGTTGCTATGTTACAGGATGCCATTTGCGGATATGACAAGATGGATGCAACAAGCGTTAACAGAACTTATTCTTCGCTTTATGATGGCTTGAACGACAATGTCAGTGGTCTTAAGATCGGTATTCCAATGGAATACTTTGGCGATGGCGTAAGTGCTGATATCAAGGCTTGTGTTATGAACAGCGTTAAAGAGCTTGAAAAGAAGGGCGCTATAATTAAGGAGATCTCGCTTAGCTCGACAGATTATGCTTTGTCTGCATATTATGTAATTGCTTGTGCTGAAGCTTCTTCGAACCTTGCAAGATACGATGGCGTTAAGTATGGATTCAGAGCCGAAAATTGCGATGGCCTTGTAGATATGTACGAGAAGACAAGAAGCGAAGGCTTTGGCAGGGAAGTTAAGCGTAGAATTATGCTTGGCACTTTTGTTCTCAGCTCTGGTTATTATGATGCTTATTATAAGAAAGCAAAGCTTTTGCAGAAGAGAATCCTTTCTGAGTTTAACGAAGCATATAATGATGTCGATGTCATCATCACTCCCACTTCTCCTGTTGAAGCATTTAAGATCGGTGAAAAAGCAAGTGATCCTTTGGCGATGTATGCTTCCGATATTTGTACTGTAACCGTTAACATTGCAGGTCTTCCTGCTGTAAGTGTTCCTTGCGGTTTCTCCGGCAATGGTCTTCCTTATGGTTTGCAGATAATCGGTAAAAAGTTTGACGAACAAACTATTTTGAACACAGCTTATGCTCATGAAAACATTTTTGGCAAGTTCAAAATGCCGACTCTTTAAGTGACATCGGAAAGGAAAAGACATTTATGATGATTAATGGTTATGAAGTTGTTGTTGGTCTTGAAGTCCATGCCGAGCTCAACACAAAAACTAAAATATATTGCAACTGTAAAAACTCCTTTGGACTTGAGGTTAATACACAGGTTTGTCCTATCTGTTTGGGCATGCCCGGAACATTGCCTACATTGAACGAAAAGGTTGTTGAATATGCTATAAAGATGGGACATGCTTTGAATTGCGATATCAACCGCATTTGCAAGCAGGACAGAAAGAACTATTTCTATCCCGACCTTCCCAAGTCTTATCAGATATCTCAGGCAGATATCCCGCTTTGTCACGACGGTTATTTGGATGTTATCGTTGGTGATGAGGTTAAGCGTATCGGCATCGAGCGTATTCACATCGAAGAAGACGCAGGCAAGCTTTTGCACTCTGATAAGTTTGACGGTTCTTTGGTTGACTTTAACCGTTGCGGCGTTCCGCTTATCGAGATCGTTTCCAAGCCTGACTTAAGAGGTTCGGATGAAGCTAAAGCATATCTTGAAACAATCCGTTCGATTCTTAGATATATCGACATTTCTGACTGCAAGATGCAGGAAGGCTCTATAAGATGTGACGTTAACGTTTCTGTTCACAAACCGGGCGAACCTTTTGGTACAAGATGCGAAATGAAGAACGTTAACAGCTTCTCTGCTGCAGTAAGAGGTATCGATTATGAAGCCAACCGCCAGATTGCTTTGATCGAGGCAGGCGGCACTGTTGTTCAGGAAACAAGACGTTGGGATGACGCTAAGGGCGAAAGCGTTTCGATGAGATCTAAAGAAGATGCTCAGGATTACAGATATTTCCCCGAGCCTGATCTTCTGACTATTGTCGTTCCCGAAGAAAAGGTTCAATATCTTAGAGATACTTTGCCCGAGCTTCCTAATGCAAAAATAATGAGATATGTAAATGATTTCGGAATCTCTCATTATGATGCTGCTATGATTGTTGACGTATTAGAAAAATCAGTATTCTTTGATAAGTGCATGAATGCAGGTTGCAAAGCTCCTAAGTTGTTATCAAATTGGATCTTGGGCGAGATTTCTAAGTTCATGAACGAAGGCAAAGCAATTGAAGATACAAAGCTTACTCCCGAAAAGCTTGTGACTATCGTTAACTACATTAATGAAGGTAAGATATCCACAGCTGCAGGCAAAACTGTTTTCGATATTATTTTGACTGAAGATAAGGATATTGATACAATTATCGAAGAAAAGTCTTTGTCTCAGGTTTCCGATATTTCAGCTCTTGAGGATATCGCTGACGAGGTTTTGGCAGCAAACGAAAAGTCGGTTAATGACTATAATAATGGCAAGACAAATGCTTTGGGCTATCTTGTTGGTCAGTGCATGAAGGCATCTAAGGGCAAGGCAAACCCCGGAATCATGAAGGATATAATTCTTAAAAAGCTTACTAAGTAATAGATTAACAGCGCGTGATCAGTTCATGCGCTGTTTTCTTTTTGTGTTTAATACAATTATTATCATAAAAATAACGCAGATAAACGGAATTATACTGTTTGATTCTGACATTGTAATTCTGTTTGAGAAGGTTGTAACGCTGTTAGTAAGTTTGAAAATACGGTCAATTAATTCAGCAATTAGCGCGGATAGAGGAATATGTAACAGACGTGATAAGTAAAAGCATTTTAAACTATATTTTGAATCTGCAATAGATAACAATTGCGCTTGTACGCACAATCCTCCAAAAGCCAAAAGCGACGTTATCATCCAAAGCTTGGGATAATTTAGTTCACTTATGCATGATATTTCAAATATTGCAGGAACAAATGATACAAAAATGTTTGGAAATATGCATTTCATAAGTGCTGTAAATACTGTGAACGCACAAATCATTGCAACAATATTTATCATGGAATACGCACTTGACATAACGCTTTCCACAACAGCAGAGGTGTTAAATCTTACATCTCGCGAAACATTTTTTTCATATCGTAACCATTTGATATGCAAAATGAAGATAATTATATTCACTAAAAGAATTGAAGCATATGCTACAACACCGCATACGGCGTTTCCATAGATTATATAAGAAATGCTTATGGCAAAAGAGGGGCCGCAGTTAAAAGATGAACAGATAAGATATGACATTTTAGAGCGATTTTCATCTTTTGCAATATCTGCGCACAGCTTGGCACCGATTGGATATCCTCCAATATTTCCAAATATAAATGCATTAAGATAGTTGATGTCGATTCTTGATCTGTAAAGTATTTTATTCAAAACTCCGCATTTCATTATTATCCCAGACAATACTGACATCGAGAATAATGATGGCAGTATATGAGTTATGCATTTAACAAATGTTTCATAAATAGCATTTGAAACTTCGTTTTGAAAAACAATGCATAAAACCGTTATCGTAAGCAAAAGTATGCTAACAATCGTATTACTTATAGATTTTAAATTCATATATCTCGTCCCTTTAATTTGATAAATAATTCTATGAACAAAATTTCGTCAGTATAATTTATCGGGAGTGATTTAATTGAAAAAAATGATATCAAAACTCGAGAAAAATGTGCTGTCAACGATGGAAATGGACTCACATGTATTGATCAAAGCTTGTAAAGAGGTTAGAATTGAAAATTGCAAGCGTATTTTGGAATGTAACGAGGTTTTAGTGAGAATCAGAACATCTGATAGTGATGTATCCGTTTGGGGAGAGTGCTTGAAGCTTGAATGCTATAACGAAAATGTTATAACTATATTTGGAGAGATTTCGTCAGTTGAATTTGAAGTGAGGACAAAGTGATAAAAGAGTATATACTTGGTACCGTTATTATCAAAGCTTGTGGTTTTGAAGAAACAGAATTAGCGGAAAAGCTGCGAAAAGCATGTAAAGTTATATCGCTTTACAAACATGATGACGCGATCATCGTAAAAACATATGCCGTATATGCTAAAAGCGTTATTAATCTCTGCGAAAGCTTGGGATTTGTAGCTGAAATTACCGAAAGCAAGGGGATTCCCTTTACGGCTAAAAGATATATAAAACGGTATGGAATATTATTTGGAGCAATCATTTCAATTGCTTTTGTATTGTATATATCAAATATCGTTATGAGGATTGAGATAGCCGGTACTAAAAACGATGAAATAAAACAAGAGATTCTAGAGATATTAGAAGAAGAGGGGATATATTCTGGAAAATATATACCTTCAATCAATTTTATCAAAACCAATATCTCTTTAAATTCTCTATGCGATGATATATCATGGTCGTCCATTTCACACAATGGATCTGTGGTTAAGGTGATTGTTAGTGAGACATCACCAAAGGATGATGTCGATAGCAAGCGCATGCCATCGAATATAATCGCCTCGAGAGACGGAGTTATTATTAAAGCTGAAGTTCTTTCCGGGCAGCTTGATGTTTTAGTTGGCGATGCTGTATCGAAAGGCGAACTGTTGGTGAACGGTATTATTGAAAGAAGAAACGGCAGAGTATATTACTATCATTCATTTGGCGAGATACTTGCAAAATATACTGAGTCTGTTGTTATTACACAGGACTATGAATCTGTGAAGAAAGTATATGGAGACTCGAATTATATACGATCGTTACGCTTTTTTGAAACCGATGTTTTCTTCCAAAAAGAAAAATCAATTGAAAACTATGATATGACAAGCGACACTACATACCTATACTTTTTCGGGATCAAGCTTCCAATCGGTATTTCAACGCACGAAATAAAAGAAGTAACTTATGTAACGCACAAGCTTTCAACCGAAGAAGCTTTTATGGAGGCATATAGACTTCTTGATAACTATGAAAAAAATATATTATCTGATGAAGAGATCGTGTCACGAAGAGTTGAAGAGATGATGAACAAGGGCAGTGTTGCTTTGCTTGTTGATTATGAATTGATCGGCGAGATAGGAATTCAACAAGAAATCTTTGCAAAATGATTTTTTGAGTTAATTATATTGAATTACATACATTTTTCTGCTATACTTAATAAGTAAAAGTATATTTATTTTTAAGGAGAGCTATATGGCTGAGAAATCTCTTGTAATTACAAATATAAACGATATGCTTAACGTTTTTGGAAGCTATGATTCTAATATAAATATCATTCGTGAGGAGTTTAACGTTAACATTGTTAACCGCGGGAGTGAAATCAAAATAAGTGGAAACGACAGCGACGTTGACAAGGCTTATTCGTGCTTGGAATCTCTTTTGAAAATAGCAAAAAGCGGCGATGATATATCAGAGCAACAGGTTAGATATATTCTTTCTATGGCAGATGAAAGTGACGCAAATGAAATTGCTAATCTTTCTGACGGCGGAATTTGCGTTACAACAAGCGGAAAGATAATCAAGCCCAAAACCTTGGGACAGAAGAAATATATCGATTCTATCGCGAAAAATACAATTTCTTTCGGCGTTGGACCTGCAGGAACAGGTAAAACCTTCTTGGCGGTTTCAATGGCTGTAAGAGCATTTAAATCACATGAGATAAATAAGATCATCTTAACTCGTCCTGCTGTTGAAGCCGGTGAAAAGCTTGGCTTTTTGCCCGGCGACCTTCAGAACAAGGTTGACCCTTATCTTAGACCTTTATATGACGCCTTATTCGAGATGCTTGGCGCCGAAACTTTTGCAAGACTTCAAGAGCGCGGAAGCATCGAGGTTGCACCGCTTGCATACATGCGTGGAAGAACCTTGGATGAAGCTTTCGTGATTTTGGATGAGGCTCAGAATACCTCTCCCGAGCAGATGAAGATGTTCTTAACACGTTTAGGATTTAATTCTAAGATGGTCATAACGGGTGATATCACTCAGATCGACCTGCCTAACCCTCATAAATCAGGACTTGTTGAGGCTTTGAAGGTTTTAAAGGACGTTAATGATATCGGAGTCAATCATTTTACTGAAAAGGATGTAGTCCGTCATAAGCTCGTTCAGGATATCGTTAAGGCTTATGAGAACTATAACGAAAGGAATAAGCATCATGGACAGCGTTAAAGTGACTATATATCAAAGCCAGCGCAAAATTGTGATCTCAAAAGAGCTTAAGAAGCTTATCAAGGAGACCTGCGCTGTTTCATTACAGTGCGAGGATAGAGTCGGAGACTTCGAGGTTACTGTAACTATAGTCAGCAATAACAGAATCAGAGAAATCAATAACGATTGCAGAGGAATTGACTCGGCGACTGATGTTTTATCCTTCCCGTTAAGCGAAGATGGCTTTGAATTTGATGTGAATCCTATAACTGATTGTCAGATGCTTGGCGATATTGTGATTTCTGCTGAAAGAGCGATGGAGCAAGCCCATGAATTCTGCCAACCATTTGAAAGGGAAGTGGCATTTTTAACTGTTCACTCGATGCTGCATTTAATGGGATATGATCACGTTAACAATGAAGAGGAAGAGCTTGAAATGCGTTCAAGACAGCGAGTTATTATGAGCGCGTTAGAGGATAGATGCAATGAGATCGGCTTGTTTTTAGGCAAGCGTGAGGACGTTTAAGGAGAATAATAAATGAGCAAAAATGCTTTTATAACAATAATAGGAAGACCTAATGCAGGTAAATCATCGCTCTTAAATGCTTTGATTGGCGAGAAGGTTGCAGCAGTTAGTTCAAAACCTCAGACAACAAGAACAAAGATAACAGGCGTGCTTACTAAGGGCGAAACTCAGTACGTATTTATCGATACGCCGGGTATGCATAAATCGAGAGATAAGCTTTCTGATCATATGATAAAGACTATCAATAATTCCGTGTCATCGATCGACTGTGCAATGTTGGTGGTTGATGCTACTAAGAAGCCCAACGAAGCTGAAAAGTCACTTCTTACTTCGACATTGTCTGCAAAGACTCCTGTTATTTTAGTTGTTAACAAGATCGATCTTATTGCGAATAAAGAAGATCTCATTCCTGTAATTGCAGAGTATTCTTCGCTTCACGATTTTAAGTCGGTAATACCCATAAGTGCTCTTGAAGAGGACGGCATTGATATAATTATGGAGACAATTTCTGCATATGCAGTTGACGGTCCTCATTATTTCCCTGATGATAAATTTACAGACCAGCCCGAACGTGTTATCGTGTCTGAAATTATTCGTGAAAAGCTTTTAGAGCTTCTTTCAGAAGAGGTTCCGCATGGCATCGCTGTTGATATTGAAACTATGAGTGAGCACGATAACAAGTTTGGCGAAGCTGTTTTGGATATCGGCGCTGTTATATATTGCGAGCGTGAATCTCACAAGGGAATTGTAATTGGCAAAGGCGGTTCTATGCTGAAAAAGGCAGGTCAGCTTGCAAGACACGACCTTGAAGATTTCTTTATGATAAAGACAAATCTTCAGCTTTGGGTTAAGGTTAAAGAAGGTTGGCGTAACCGCGAGGGACTTATTAAGAACTTTGGTCTTTCAAGCGACTGATTTTACCACTCATACACTTATTAATTTCGCCCATTATAATTTTGGGTGATATAAATGAATGATATTATGTGGGACAAATTTTTTGAAACAGGTAAGATTTTAGATTATTTAAAATATAAACACAAGCAAGGCGGAATGAACGGTGTTGACAACGGTAAAAGGGCTGGTACTTCGAGAGAAGACATATGGCGAAAACGACAAGATACTTGATATTCTTACCGACTCTTTGGGCTTGATAACCGTCAGCGCAAAAGGCGTTAAAAAAGCTAATGCCAAGAACGCCGGTGTTTCGCAGATGTTTTCGTATGCTACATTTTGTCTTTCTGAAAGTAAGGGAAGATATATTTTAAATTCTGCTGAGCCTATTCGTATTTTTTATGATATCAGGCTTGACGTTGAAAAGTTTGCTCTTGCGAGCTATTTTTGCGAGCTTTTGCTTTATACCTCTACTTCGGATCAGCAAAGCGGGGAAGTGCTTCGTTTGATTCTTAATACTCTTCATTTTTTAGAAGATGGTAGGCATGAAATTGGACTTTTAAAAGCTATATTCGAGCTTAGGTTGATGAGCGAGATCGGACAAGTTCCGAATCTTATTGGCTGCTGCGAATGTTTAACTTATTCTGAACCGCAAATGCAATTCGATCTTAAAGGCGGAAGGATCTATTGTGAGCATTGCTGTGGTGCGCGTGACCTTAGAACATTCGAGGTTATTGACGAAACACTTTTGCATGCAATAAGATATATTGCGTTAACTGATATGGAACGGCTTTTCAGCTTTAAGCTTTCTCCGGATTATTTGGAAATGCTGATGAATATAACGGAACGCTATGTAAGGCTTCAGCTTGATAAGCATTTTGCTACACTTGATTTTTATAAAACAATAACGAACGGTAATAATTATGAATGATCACTATTTAACTTTAGAATTACATAAAATTTTAGAAATGCTTGTCAACAGGTGCACTAATGAGTTCTCTAAAAAGATGGCAAGCGAGATCATACCTTCTACTGATATTGACGAAGTTAAAGTAGAGGTTGATAAAACATTCGACACATATAACGCAACAACGCGTTTTGGCACGCCAAGCTTTTTCAACTTCACGGATGTCGCCACAATTGCTAAACGCGCTCAGAACGGCTCTACGCTTTCTCTAAGAGAGCTTTTGGATGTTTCTAAAATGCTCACTCAGGTTGAGGCATTGAAATCTTGGAGAAGACAGTTTGACGATGAAGATTTTAAGCTTGATTATTTGTTTGAATGCCTTTTTGAAAACAAATGGCTGAATGATAAGATCAACAACGCTGTATTGAACGAGGAAGAAATCGCCGATACAGCTAGCTCGGAGCTTGCTTCTATCAGAAGAAAGATTTTGAACGCAGGAGCTAAGATCAGAGACACTCTTGACAAGATGATAAAATCCTCTAGCACGCAAACATATTTACAAGAGAGCGTTGTAACTTTGCGTGACGGAAGATATGTTTTGCCCGTAAAGTCAGAGCATAAAAACCATGTTCCCGGACTTGTTCACGATACCTCTGCCAGCGGACAGACCTTCTTTATTGAACCGATGGCTGTTGTTGAAGCAAACAACGAAATCAGAGTTTTAAGAGGTAAAGAGCAGGATGAGATTGAAAGAATAATCAAAGAGCTTTCAAGCAACTGTGCTGAATTTGCCGAGCAGCTCGTCTCTGATTTTCAAGCGAGTGCAATGCTTAATTTATACTTTGCTAAGGCAAATTTGGGTGCTAAAATGCAGGGAACTATTCCCGAAATATCAGAAGATGGTGAAATCATCCTTAAAAAAGCGCGTCATCCTTTGATTGAAGCTGATAAGGTCGTTCCTATTGATTTTGCGCTTGGATCGAGTTATGATTCCTTGATAATCACCGGCCCTAATACCGGCGGTAAGACCGTAATTCTTAAAACTGTCGGTCTTTTGACCTTGATGACCATGTGCGGCCTTATGATTCCTGCTTCTGATGGATGTAAAATCACTGTATTTGAGAAAATCTTAGTTGATATCGGTGATCAGCAATCGATAGAGCAAAGCCTTTCAACATTTTCTTCGCACATGAATAGGGTAGTGGAGATACTTGACACTGTTGACTATAAGTCGCTTGTTTTGATAGATGAGCTTGGTTCTGGAACTGACCCTGTTGAAGGTGCTGCATTAGCTGTATCTATTATCGAAAAAATTAACAGCCTTGGTGCAAAGCTTGTTACTACAACTCACTATCAAGAGCTTAAGATGTATGCTCTGGAAACTGACGGAGTTGAGAATGCATCGTGTGAATTTGATGTTAAAACGCTTCGACCGACATATCGTCTTATTATTGGTTCTCCCGGTAAATCGAATGCATTTGCTATTTCATCAAGATTGGGACTTAGCGATGATATTATAAATAAAGCGAAATCGATGCTCTCGGGCGAATCGAAGAGATTTGAAAAGATTCTTGATAATTTAGAGGCTACACGACAGCAGCTTGAAGAGAATGAAAGAATTGCACGACAGTATGAAAGGGAAGTGGCTTCACTTCGTGAACAACTTGCAAAAGAGCGCGACGAATTCCTTAAAAACAAGGAAGAAGAGCTTGATAAAGCACATAGAGAAGCAAGAAGCATTATCGAACGTATTTCAAGACAATCTCAGCAGTTGATGGATGAGCTTGAAGATCTAAAGAAATCTAAAGATAAGGAAGATTTCTCTAAACGTGTTTCTGAACAAAAATCAACCTATAAGAGAAATGTGGAAAATCTATACAGCGAAGCCGCTAAGCTTGGCTCTGCAGAAAGTGAAACATATGTTTTGCCAAGAGCACTTAAAAAGGGCGACGATGTGCTTGTATATGACTCGAAGAAATCCGGTATTTTGATATCTGAACCTGATGCGCAAGGGAACTGCATGGTTCAGGTTGGAATTATGAAGACAAAAGTTCATATTTCAAAGCTTAGATTAGTTGAAAAAGAAGTTACGTTCAATAACAACAAAATTAAACCTAAAGGCGGACAAGTATCTACTAAAGGTGTCGAGAGTCGTGCTACAAGAAAAACTTCAATTGAACTTGATATCAGAGGAAAGACTGTGGACGAAGGGCTTTATGAGCTCGACACGTTTATTGATAAAGCTGTGATGAGCGGAAACAAAGTTGTCACGATAATCCATGGAATTGGTACCGGAGTTCTTAAGAACGCCGTTAGAAATCATTTAAGACGTCATCCGTCGGTTGCATCGTCGCGCAAGGGTTTATATGGCGAAGGTGAAGATGGCGTGACTGTTGTTGAATTGAAATAATTTTCAGCAAATTATTCGAGGGGAGGAAAAAAGATATACATAATAATATTTACGTCTATGTGCGCATAATAGAAATTATGTGCACATCAGGGGACTTAAAAGATTATTTAAATGTATACCTAAGGTAATGTCTTACAAATTTAACGACTGCCCATCATATTTACGTGAATATCTGACTTACTTAAGCGTAGTTAAGGGTCGCACAGAAAAAACTGTTGACTCGTACTATTCTGACTTATGCGTTTTTTTACGTTATCTTAAAATTAAGAACGGTTTAGTAGATAGTGAAATTCCATTTGAAGAAATTATAATTGCAGATGTTCCTATTTCTTTAATAGAATCGTTCTCAACAATTGACGCCTATGAGTACCTAAGTTATTTAACAACTAAGCGCAAAAATTCTTCATCTTCTCGTGCAAGACGAACTACTGCTCTTAAAGGATTCTATAATTACCTTCACAAAAAAGCTGGTATAATTAAGGATAACCTAATCGAAGACCTCGAGCGTCCGAAACAATCGAGCTCTCTACCTAAATATCTCGAACTTGATCAAAGTCTGTCTTTGCTTAAAGAAATAGATAGTGAAAACCGTGTTCGTGACTATTGTATTATTACTTTATTCCTTAACTGTGGAATGCGTTTGAGTGAGCTTGTTGGATTGAATATTTCTGATTACAGCGAAACTGTAAGAACGCTACGTGTGTTTGGAAAAGGTCAAAAAGAACGTATAATCTACATAAACGATGCCTGCATTTCAGCAATAAATGCCTATTTGAAAGTGCGTCCCAAGTCAAATATCGAACCTAATGCGCTTTTTCTTTCTAGTTATTCAAATCACTTGACTAGACTTTCGAGGCGCCGTGTTCAGCGCATTGTTGAAGATCAGCTTAAGCGTGCCGGTCTTGGCAATTTAGGTATTTCGACACATAAGCTGCGTCACACTGCAGCAACGCTTATGTATGAATATGGTGAGGTTGATCCGATGGTTTTGCGTGATGTTTTGGGTCACGTGAGCGTGGCGACTACGCAGATATACACTCACCTTTCGGATAAAGATAGGCGCAGAGCTGCTGAAAACTCCCCTCTTGCACACGTTAAAAATTTAACAAGCAAAACTAAAAAAGATGACTCTGATAATGAAGAATAATAAAAAGACGGATAGCATAATGCTGTCCGTCTTTTTATTTTATACTTTACTGCAAAGAACACTTGCCTCACCACAAAGTGTAACTTCAAGTCCTGCAGGAACAAACACGCTTGCGCCTTTTAAAAGCTCTGTAGATTCATCATCCCACTTAAGCGTTGCACTTCCATTCAAAACAACTAAAGAAACAAAGCTGTCGTCGCGCTTGATATCAATTTCTCCACAAAGAGAAATATGCTCGGCAGTGAATTTATCACAGGTTGAAAGCTCACGGATCTGTGAACTCCCCTCTCCCCTGCTGATTCCTATATTTCCATAGGGATGAGTTGGCGGAACTGTAAGAGTCACATCCTTTGCCTTCTCAACATGAAGCTCTCTGGGTTTGCCATCAGCGCCAAGTCTGCCATAATCAGATACACGGTATGTAGTGTTAGAATTCTGCTGAACCTCTGCAATAAGGATTCCCTCACCTATAGCGTGAAGGGTTCCTGCCGAAATAAAGAACACATCGCCCTTGTTGACGTTAACATAGTTTACAACGTCATCTAGGGTGTTGTTTTTAATACGCTCGGCAAATTCTTCTTTACTTATTTCGTTTTTAAATCCATACAAAAGCTTTGCGCCGGGATTGCAGTCAACGATATACCACATTTCGGTTTTACCGTATTCACCCTCAACTCTAAGTGCATATTCATCATCAGGGTGAACTTGAACGGAAAGCTTATCACAAGCATCGATAAGCTTTATAAGTATAGGAAAATACTCGAATTTTTCGGCTTCTTTTCCAAGAGCCCCCTTGCCCCAAATATCAAGAACTTCGGTTAAAGTCTTGCCAGCATATTTGCCATTCAAAACAGTATTTGTTCCGTCTTTGTGGCAGGATAGAACCCAAGCCTCGGCAACTTTATCCTTGTCCGATGCAAAACCGTATTCATTTTTAAGTCTTGTTCCGCCCCAAATATAGTCTTTTAAGGGCGCTTTCAAAATTAAAGGATACATAATTATACATTCGCCTTTCTTATAATCGAGCCTTTGACAAAATCAATGCCACAAGGCATTGAAAACTTCATTGTTGCTTTGTTTGCAGCTTCAACGCTTTCACCGAATTCGTTGATTATCTCATCAGCTCTGATAATAACCGGTTCTTTTGATGGACTTAAAACCTCGAGCTCATCGCCTTTGAAGAATCTGTTGCGCTGAGTGCAGAAAAGTTTGCCGTCATGGTAGTCGTCAATAACTGCAACAACATCATAGTTTCTAACATATCCGCTGGTTTCGTAATATTGGCAGTCCTTGGGATGACCAAAATAAAAACCGGTGCAATATTTTCTGTGAGAAACCTTGAATACTTCTTCTTTGATCCATTCATGTAACTTATAGTTATTAGGATTCGATTTTAAGATGTCTACAGCGGCTCTGTAAGCGTTTGTAACAACAGATACATAGTAAGCCGATTTAGCTCTGCCCTCAATTTTAAAGCTTGTTACGCCCGCTTGTGCGAGCTTATCAAGATGTTCTATCATACAAAGGTCTTTTGCGTTGAGAATGTAGGCACCATTTTCATCCTCACCGATAGGATAAAACTCGTTGGGGCGCTTTTCTTCCATAAGATAGTAGTTCCATCTGCAAGGCTGAGCGCACTCGCCACGGTTTGCATCACGGTTAACTAAATATTGTGAGAGCAAACATCTGCCTGAGAACGAAACACACATAGCGCCGTGTACAAAGCACTCGATATCAAGATCATTTGGAGTTTTTGCTCTTATCTCAGCAATTTCATCAAGCGGCAATTCGCGAGCCAAGACAACTCGCTTTGCTCCCATATTATAAAATTCGTTAGCTGTTACATAGTTAACGATTCCTGCTTGTGTGGAAACGTGTATCTCCATATCAGGCGCAAATTTCTTGATAAGCGAAAATACGCCGATGTCGCTTGCAATAACAGCGTCAACTCCTGCAGCCTGAGCTTCTTTAATAAAGCCTTCAAATCCTGCAATTTCAGAGTTTTTGGGGAGAGTATTGCAGGTTAAGTATACTTTAACGCCTTTCTCGTGTGCCTTTTTGCAGGCAGCTTCCAATTCCTCGAAAGAGAAATTAGCAGGAGACGAGCGCATTCCAAAGCTTTGTCCTCCAAGATATATGGCGTCTGCACCATACATAAGTGCGGCATCAAAACGCTCCATGTCGCCTGCCGGAGCCAAAACTTCAAGTCTGTTTATATCTATCAAAACATTTCCTCCAAATTTATGCTTCTATCCCTGCGAGCTCAAGGTTTGCAAGATGTTCTTCATATGTTGTTGCGAAGAACGTCTCTCCTGTTGTGATGTCGGCACAGAAATAGTAATATTCAGTATCAGCGGGATACAACACAGCGTTTATGGCATCCATACCAGGGTTACAGATAGCACCGACGGGTAAACCATTGCAAGTGTATGTATCATAAGCATCATACATCTGTTGTGACTCAATTGATGTGTTAGCTTTTATAACGTCGTCAATATATGAATATGTCGTATCAGACTGGAGCTTGGGATAAACCTCGGGGTTGTTAAGTCTGTTATGGAATACAGAAGCGATGCTTGCCATATCCTCGAAGTTCCATGATTCAAGCTGAACCAACGATGCCAAGGTTATCATTTCATCAAGTGTGTAACTAAGTTCGTTGCATCTGGCTATAACTTCAGCTGTCAGCATTTCATTCGTTCTTTGCTTAATTCTTCTTACAATATTATAAGTAGAGTCGTCAGTATAAAATTGGTAAGTGTCTGGGAACAGATAACCCTCATACTTATAGAATTTCATATTTGCAGAGCTTACATACTTCTCAAACTCATACCCAAAAGCACTTGAGTTAAATTCAAAGATAAACTCTTCTGCGCTGCAAATTCCTGCTTCCTCTAATTTTTGAGCGGCAGCATATACTGTTATGCCTTCAGGGAATGTTACAGTAACAGTATCCTTAGCTTCGCGCATTATCATCAGACTATCGATAAGGTCGATATAGCTCATGTTCACAACAACCTCAAGGTCACCGGGATACATCGAGCCGTCAGCATTTTTAAGCTTAGATATGACTTCGAAAACATCAGTATAGTAAATGATACCTTCGTTATATAAAATATCAGCGATATCCGAAGTAGTTGATCCCTCAGGAATGTAAATAGTGAAACGTTCATACTCGCCTGTATCTATTCCTAAAACATCTCGTCCAACTACAATTCCGAAAAGTGAAATTATAAGTGCGCAGCAAATAACGAGAGTTGCCAAAACAACACCGCCATATGCAGAATAGTTATATCTTCTTCGCTTTTTCTTTTTAGGTTTTTCAACAATTCTTTCAATATGCTTTTGTTGTTGAATGGGCTTTTTCTCACTATTGAAAGCAAATACACTTGTGTTTCCGGGCATATTGATGGTTTTTTCTGCAAAATCTTTTATATCTTCGTCTAATAAAGACTCTTGATCTTCAGATTCTACAAGATTTTGATTTAAGTTATCACTATCTGAAGATAGAGAATATTTTTCAAGCTCATCCTTATAGCTTGGAACATCAGCGATAACGCCATCACGGTTTTCCTGCTTATTCTTTTCAGCAGATGAATTTAATATCGATGAAAGGATCTCATCAAAGTTATCGTTATTCTTTTTTGAGGTCATACGTCGCACATCCTTTCAAATGATTTATGTTAGATTCTTTTTAACGATCTTAAAAGTTCATCAGCTCTTTCCTTGGAAATAAGCCTCTCAACTAGAGAGAGCGAAAATTCAAGAGCAGCTCCCATTCCGCAAGCGGTGATTATATTGCCGTCTATAACTACGTTAGCGTTTTTTACGTCTGATCCAAGAAGATCTTTTTCAAAGCCGGGATAGCAGGTTGCCTTTTTACCATCCAAAATTCCTTTGTGACCTAATATAGAGGGCGCTGCGCAAATTGCAGCAACGGGAATATTGTTATTGATACAATGATCAATAGTCTCCTGAACTACAGACGATTTCTCAAGATTGATGGTTCCAGGCATTCCGCCAGGAAGAATAAGCATCTGTAAATCATCGGGAATAGTGTATGAATCAGTATCGGTATCACAAACAACAGGAATGTGATGTGATCCGTTTATAATAGATGAGTTAACACCAACAGTAAGCACTTCAATTCCGCATCTTCGCAAGCAATCAATAGGTGTTAAAGCTTCAATCTCCTCAAATCCGTTGGCTAAAAAACAAACAACCATGTGTTACCTCCAAATTAATCCTTAACCGACAAAAGCTGTTCTTCGGCATCTTTCAAGACAGTATCCGTTATATTATCTCCGCCCAAGATTCTGGCAACTTCAAGCTTTCGTTCATTAAATTCAAGTGTTTTTATATCCGTAACGGTTCTTCCGCCGATATTGTTCTTTTCGATAAGTATATGGTCATCACCCACGATAGCTATCTGTGCTAAGTGAGTTACACAGATAACCTGTCTCTTGCGAGAGATCTCACGAAGCTTTATGCCGATTTTCTGTGCAGCTCTTCCGCTGACACCTGTATCTATCTCATCGAATATTAAGGTTGGGATATCGTCCCTATCGGCAAGAACAGTCTTAAGAGCGAGCATGATTCGCGAAAGCTCGCCTCCTGAAGCGATTTTTGCAAGAGGCTTTGGTGTTTCGCCTGCATTGGCAGAGATCAAAAACTCGACGTTGTCCATGCCTGTCGATGTGAGCTTTCCTGAAGTTATGGAAACTTCAATCTTGACATCAGGCATGTTCAAAAAAGATAATTCACTTATAACAGCGTTTTCAAATCTTTTGGCTGCTTCCTGCCTGAATTTAGAGAGATTTTGAGCTTTTTTCGTAACCTCTAAAAGAAGATCACTGCGTTTTTTAGATAGCTGCTCTAAAACTTCGTGAGAGCTTGAAAGCTGATTCAGTTCCTCAAGAGAATCTTCATAAACCTTTAAAACATCATCTAAGGTGGGACCGTATCTCTTTTTAATTCTCGTTAAAACAACTTTTCTCGATGAGAGTTTAGCATATTCTTCCTCATCGATATCAAGAGTGGACAAAAGCTTAGAAAGCTCGTTCGAAATGTCTCCAAGCTCGATACCAAGGTTTGAAAGTCTTTCATTAATTGGTTTTAAAGCAGGAAGAATATCATCCTTAATGCCAAGCTCGGTATATGCTCTTGCTATAAGATCGCCTGCACCCGATCCATCATCGCCGGAAATACAGTTGATTGCAGCTTTTACAGCATCGGATATCGCAACAGCATTATCTGCAAGTCTGAACTTCTCATCAACAGCAATATCTTCGTCTTTTTCGATCTCCAGACTGCCAATATCGTTAACGATAGCTTCTAGATAAGCAATTCTCTGTGCTTTTTGCTGTTCGTCCATGCTCACACGTTTCATCTCACGAGCTACATTTTGAAGCTCTTTAAAATCGTGCTGATAATCAGACAAAAGTTCATAAGATTCAGCGAAATTATCTAATACACCAAGATGTTTATCAGGGTTTAAGAGCACCTGATTATCGTGCTGACCATGAATGTTTACAAGAAGCTCCCCTATCTCTTTGATAACCGATACGCTAACGGGACGAGAGTTGATTCTTGCAGTGTTTTTACCGTCAACAGATATTTCCCTGGAAATGATAAGCTCGTCAGCTTCGTCATGTCCAAGCTCGATAAGCTTATCAGACACAGAATTAGGAATATCTGAAAAAACAGCACTGACAAATGCTTTTTGCGTTCCCGTTCTTACGATATCCTTTGAGATACGTTGGCCAAGAATCGCATTGATTCCGCCAATCAATATAGACTTTCCCGCGCCTGTTTCACCTGTAAAAACATTAAGCTTGTCACCAAGTAAAATAGCTGCATTTTCAATAACCGCAAGATTCTCTATATGAAGTTCTCTTAGCATTGAATCATACCCCTTTATATGTTATCAGAATAGCTTCGAAAGCTCCTCTACCATTGAAATAGCATCGTTTTCGGTTCGCATTAAAATAAAAATAGTATCATCACCTGCAAGTGTTCCAACGATATTGCTATAACCTGCAGCGTCAAGCTTCGAGCAAACAGCGTTTGCCATACCAGTATGGCATTTAATTACTACAGTGTTCATACCTCTGTCAACAGAAGAAACAGCTTCTGAAAAGAATACAGAAAGAGCGGAACGAGAGCTCTTTTCATATGGTTTTATTGGCAAGGAATATTTATAATTCCCGTTTTCGCTCATTGTTTTTACAAGCGAAAGCTGCTTGATATCTCTAGACACTGTGGCCTGTGTTACATTAAATCCACGGTCAAGCAAGAGTGCCTGCAATGTCTCTTGAGTATCAACTTCATATTTGCTGACTATATCAAGTATCGCATTCTTTCTTTCGTTTTTCATTTTATATACCTCTCGTTATGCTTCTTTAGTGGGCTGCATAAGCTTTTTGCCAATAGAATTGAAGTAATTATTTACATTCATATCTATAAAGTTAACTCTATATTCAGATTTTTTAACAAACAATCTGTCAAGCGGATTTAGAACGATTGGCGTCCTTCCATCAACACTTACAGCAATTTTCGAGCCTTCATCGGCGTTGTATTTGACCTCGATTACCCTATCCGGCGAAATCAACATTGTACGTGAGAATAAAGAATGAGGACATATCTGAGTGAATTCAATACAATCGATCGTTGGTTCGATAAGCGGTCCGCCAGCAGATAACGAATAAGCAGACGATCCGGTTGAAGTTGAAAAAATCAATCCATCAGCACGAAGAGATGAAACTGTAACACCGTCAGCAATAACGGTAAAATCCTGAATCCTGCTGGTTACACCATGAGAAATAACAGCATCATTTAAAGCACGGCATGTTATATTTTCGCCATCGGATTGTGTAATGATGACATCAAGCATCATTCTTGATTCGATTGAATAGCCACCGTTGTACAAGTTTGCAAGCTTTACGATATCCGATCTTTCCAAAGACGACATAAAGCCAAGTCTGCCACAATTAATTCCTAAAATCGCACAGTTGAATTCAACAGCTAATGCTGCAGCACGAAGAATAGTACCGTCACCGCCGATACAAACGATAACATCACAGCAGCTTAAATCACAATCGTTCGAAATATATTCAACGTAATCGAGATGAAGCAAATCAGAATATCCATTATTCATCAAAATCCGTGCTCCGTTAGCACGTAGCACTTCGCACGCTTCAATTGTACATTCAAGAGCGTTATTCTTCTCAAGATTAGGATAAACATATACCGTCATATCCATCACCTCCGGTCTTATTTTGAAAAAGCATTATCTATAATAGCTTTATAATCTATAAAATTAGTTGTAAAGTCATTGCGCTTTACAATATGTGCGAGATACTCTATATTACCGTCACCACCTTTAATGGGTGAAGGAATAAGATCAACCAGTTTGAATCCGGCATTTGATATATACTCATGTATCTCGCTTAGTACAGACGTATGCGCTTTTTTATCCTTAACGATTCCACCTTTTGAAATGTTAGCCTTCCCTGCTTCGAATTGTGGTTTGATTAAAATAACAGCAATTCCGTTTTCGGATAGAAGCTCTTTCGCTGCATCGATTGCATACCGACATGATATAAAAGATAGATCTGCGCAAACAAGATCAATACCCTCGCTTACTGTATTGCTGTCAACATCTTTTACATTAAGCCCTTCTAAATTTACAACGCGTGTGTCGCTAACAAGCTTATCAGCAAGCTGATTATGTCCCACATCGATCGCATAAACCTTTTTTGCACCGTTTTGAAGCATACAGTCGGTAAATCCACCGGTTGAAGCACCTAGGTCAACGCAGACAAAGCCATTTATATCGAGAGAAAATTCTCGAATAGCAGCTTCCACTTTAAGCCCGCCTCTGCCAACGTATTTTAATGTTTCGCCGATAATGCTGATCTCATCTGCATCGGAAACGGAAGCTGAAGGTTTAACGACAGCAATGCCATTAACAAAGACATATCCCTTTTGTATATATTCTTTGGCACGCTCTCGGCTTTGGGCAATCCCACGATTAACCATTTCAGCATCAACTCGATTTAAGCTCATATCGTTTTCCTAACTTCATTGATAATTTCAGATTCGCTAAGTCTGTAAAGCTCTTTAGCTTCACGTGATTTCATAGAGGGTACAAAGCCGTCAACTCCGAAAGCTTTAATATCGCTTCGATATAATTTCAATTTTTCTCCGACAGAACCGCTTGATAGCGACTCTTCAAATACGAATACGTTCTTATAATCACGGATGATCTTATAAACATCCTGGCAAATCGGGCTTATTTTTACAAGTTTGAGACAATCTGTATCAAGAGTATCACATGCTTTCTTAACATCTGCAATCTCTCGACCATATGTTATCAAAAGCGTCTCACTGCCGTTATTAATATGAACATAGTCGTTGTTTGTGTCGCATATATTACCGATATCCTCACCTTTGGGGAATCTTACACAAACAAGACCTTTATCATCATATATTGCTTTATAAAGGCAGTTTTCGAGCTCATTAAACGATGAAGGAGAGTATATAGTCACGTTAGGAATTGTGTTCAAGAAAGGTATATCGAAAAGGCCTTGATGAGTTTCTCCGTCTTCTCCGACGATTCCTGCATTTCCGATTGCAATAACAACGTGAAGACCTGCAATTGCAACATCGTGGATAAGCTCGTCATAGCATCTTTGCAAGAATGAAGAGTAAACAGAGAATACAGGGATCATCCCCTCTTTTGCCATTCCTGCGGCAAAGCAAACTGCGTGCTCTTCAGCAATTCCAACGTCGAATAATCTTGATTTTAATTCACCGTCAAAATGATTTAGACCGCTTCCATACTTCATAGCAGCTGTTATAGCGCAAATTCTTTCGTCATTTCGGGCCATCACGGCAAGAGATTTACCGAAATGATCTGCATATGTTTCTTTTTTTGCCGGCTTATCGCCTGTTTCAATGTCAAACGAAGACACACCGTGATATTCACCCGGCTTTTCCTGAGCAGGCGCATATCCATATCCCTTAATTGTGTTAACTTGCACAAGAACAGGACCGCCAATTTTTCTTGCTGCAGAAAACGCAGCTTCAAGCTTTTCAACATTATGGCCGTCAACAGGGCCGATAAATTCAAACCCAAGATCCTCGAAAATCGTGCAATGCAAAAGCTTTTCTTTTAAACTATCCTTAGATGCGCTGATAGTGTTTTTAATAACTCTGCCGATAAGAGGAATTTTTTCTATTATGCGCTTTGTAGTGGTCTTTGTCTTTTTGTATGAATCTGTAGTGCGAAGCTCTGAAAGATACTTAGCAATGCCACCAACATTTTTTGATATTGACATTTCATTATAATTAAGAACCACAATGATGTTCGCATCGCTTCTGCCTGCGTTGTTAAGGCCTTCATATGCAAGTCCGCCTGTAAGCGCGCCGTCGCCAATAACAGCAATAGCATGATGATCATCGCCTTTAAGCTTCATTGCCTGAGCAAGTCCCAATGCAACGGATATGGAATTAGAGCTGTGACCGCTGACAGCAGGATCATGTTCAGATTCAGACGGGCGTGTGAATCCTGAAATTCCACCTTTTTGCCTTAATGTATCAAATTTTTCAAATCTTCCTGTTAAAAGCTTATGCGCATATGACTGATGGCCCACGTCGAAAACTATCTTGTCATTTGGAGAATCAAAAACGCTGTGCAAAGCGAGTGTTAGCTCAACAGCACCCAAATTAGACGCTAAATGACCGCCGTTTTTAGAAACTGTTTCAATTATCTTTGAGCGAATCTCAGCACAAAGAGAGATCTTATCATTATTGTTTATCTGCTTTATATCTTTTGGAAGATCAAGCGATGAAAGCAGTTTATAATCCATTTAAACTCAAACCTTTCGTGTTTAAGAGTTTCTTTCTGTCAAATATTTTGCAAGAGAAATCAAAAATTCACTTCCGATATATTTTTTTATGGCATTAATTGCTTGATCGGTAAGTTCACAAGACTTTTTAAAAGTTCCATCTATACCATATATATCAACAAATGTATTCTTTTCGCGCTTGATGTCACTTCCAACAGGCTTGCCTAAAATTTCCTGGTTTCCTGTAACGTCCAAAATATCATCTATCATCTGAAATGCAAGACCGATATTTTCAGCATATGTTTTAACATCAGCGATCTGCGATTCATCAGCATCGGCCAAAACAGCTCCAAATAAGCATGAAGTTTTCAAAAGTTCACCGGTTTTAAGGGTGGACATCTTATATAGATAATCTTTATCAACGACTCTGTTTTCTGAAAACAAATCAAGCATTTGTCCTGCAATCATTCCTCTATTGCCCGCTGATGAAGACAATAGTTGCGTTAATTCAACTGCTTTATTAAACGAAATTTTCCCTTTAATAGCTGAATCAGAAATTATCTCAAACGGTAAAATTGCAAGGCCGTCGCCCGCTAAAAGAGCAACGTCTTCACCGTAAACTTTATGTGTAGAAGGTTTCCCGCGTCGGAAATCGTCGTTATCCATCTCCGGCATATCGTCATGTATCAGTGAAAAAGTGTGCATAAGCTCTAAGCAACAAGCAATTTCACGGATGTCATCAGTTCCACCGAAAAGCTTATAGAATTCTAAGCACAAAATCGCACGAATTCTTTTACCGCCTGCAGAAAGTGCATAGTTCTGTGCTTCTATAACTTTTTCTTCAATACTGCCGAATGTTATAAGCTTGTCCAACGAATAAAGCGTTTCATTGATAGTGTCAGCATATATTTTAAGTGTTTCTGCAAAATTCGAATTCATATCAGTTGACCTGCTCATAAGTAATATCAAGCTCGGATTTTATCGACTGCAAAAGTTTTGTGCACTCTTCCGAGAGGCTCATCCCCTCTTTATACAAAGACATTGTTTCTTCTAATGATATATTTTCGTCTTTAAGCTTGTCACAAATCTCTCGCAAGCGTTTTATAGACTGTTCAAAATTCATTTATTATCATCCTTTATAATTTCGGTTACTGTCGCCTTAAAGCTTCCGCCTTTTGTTATAATATCGGCTTCGCTTCCGATATTAACATCATCAATAGTGGAAACCATCCTTCCGTTGATTGTAACGGCGGCATATCCGCGATTTATGATGTTCATGGGATTTAAGCTTTCAAGCATATCATTAACTGAATCAAGAGTTAGACTAGACACCAAAACCTTTGATTTTGTATATTGCTCAATTGTTTTCTTTAATGATTCAACTTCACTTATCTGCGAAGAAATCTTGTTTTTTGGCGAGAGCATTTTAAGCATATCTATATATCCAATTAAAATGCGTTCGTCAAATTTGATGCGTGCAGATACATAAGATTGCAATTGTTTCTGTAACAAAGTAATTTCATTAGATATTTCGGATATATCCGGAACTGCAAGCTCGGCAGCTCCTGAAGGCGTGGGCGCTCTCAGATCTGCCGCAAGATCGGCAAGTGACCAGTCGGTTTCATGTCCAACAGCGCAGATAACGGGCGTTTTGCAATCATATACAGCAAGTGCAACCTCACGCGTGTTAAATGCAGCAAGATCTTCACTTGATCCACCGCCGCGGGCAAGAATTAACGTGTCAGCACCGGATAAATCAGCAGATTTAAGCGTGTCAGATATTGATTTAGGCGCATATATTCCTTGAACAAGCGTCGAAAATACGCTTATCTTAACAAGCGGATATCTGCGAGAGATAATGTTAATGATATCTTGTAAAGCAGCACCGCTGGAAGACGTTACAACAGCTATCTTTTTCGGGAACTTGCAAATTTCTTTTTTGGGAGCTGAAAAGATACCCATTTTTTCAAGCTCTTGTTTAAGCTGATTTGATGCTAAAAGCTGTGCGCCCTCACCAACAGGTAAAAGATCATTTACAATGATCTGATAAACACCGTCACGCTCATAAACATCGATATTTCCAAATGCAACAACACCCTGACCGGGCATTGGCATAAACTTAAGTCTTGAAACATTGGAATAGAACATCACGGCTTTAATTGACGATGAAGTATCTTTAAGCGTGAAGTATATATGTCCCGATTTCTGATTAACAGAAAGATTTGAAATTTCGCCTTTGATTGCAACGCCTTTTAGCTTTGGATCGTTTTTGATCTTGAGCGAGATATATGTATTTATTTGTGAAACCGTTAAAATAGAGCTCACAACTTATAACCGTCCTTAATTGCGGCATATATAGCGACACCGCAGGCATTATCACAAGAGAATTCAGGGCTTGCAAAGTAAGCATCAAATTCCCTGCTCAACGATTTTCTGATTATCATATTTGACATAACACCACCGGCATATATAACAGGCAAATTTCCATATAAAGAAATAACATGTTTTGTCATTTCAAGAATAGTAGCCTCGATATATCTGAGACAATAAAGAGCTATATCACATGATGATTCGCCTTTTACAAGCATTTCTCGGCACTTATTTTCAACACCTGATAAGCAACAGTTGCCGTCTTTTATTGTAGGCTTGATTTTAAATTTCGCAGTTGACTGCAAAGCAAGCTTTTCAAGCTCTTTTCCACATGGAAATTTAAGTCCAAGCATCAAACCAACTCTGTCAACAGCTTGTCCAGCTTTTAAATCAAGAGAAGATGATATCTGTTCGATCTTTAAAACTTCATTTTCATCGGGAGTGACCAAAAGACAGTCAGTGGTTCCGCCGCTGACGTGAAATGCAATAAATGGATCACAACCAAAAATAAGATGAAGCATATTGCAGGAAAAGAGAGCAGCCAAAACGTGGCCAACCTGATGAGAGGTTTGATGACAAGGAATATCACTAACAGCACATATGCTTTTTGCAACAGTCTCTCCAACCAAAAAGCAAGGCATATACGAGCCGTCAATACATCTCGGCCTTGTGGAAACTCCAACTGATGAAATGACACGTTTGGGTAAGTCATTGATAAGAGCACCGATCTGATTAACGTGATGAAAAACAGCATCAGACTGCCGCAAACCAAGCTCGCCGTCTTTTACGGGTAAAAGCTTTTTTGATTGTATGCAAGTATTGCTTTCGGTCGAAAATAATGCGGTTGATGTAGTGTAATTGCTGGTGTCAATACCCAAATAATCAGGCATTGTTTTCACCCAAAGAGCGTGAATATGCACCCAAAATGCCGTTTACAAAAGAAATGTCACTTGGCTGAGCATATTTCTTTGCAAGACCAACAGCTTCGTTGATAATTACATTAACGGGAGCCATATCGGACTTATATAATATCTCATATACAGCAAGACGCAAAATCGCAAGGTTGATCTTTGGCATTCTTGAAATATTGCGCTTTTCACTGAATTTCGAGATGATCTCATCAAGCTCATCAGCTTTTTCAAATACACCCTCAGCTGTTTCTTTAACTTCATCGTTAACAGTAACTGATTCGTTATCTAAAGAAAGCTCTAAAAGCTCGGAAATACTTTCATCTCTGAAAAGCTTCTCGAAAATAATAATAAACTCCGATTCACGGATATCATGTCTTGTTACACTCATTTTAAACGTCCACCTTATATTAATTTTATTCAGCACGATATGCCAAGCAGGCTGACCCACTTGGCATATCTGATATTACGCATCCTGTTGTGAGGTAAAATCAACATCAACTACAGAAACATTAACCTTTGAAACAGTAACGCCCGTCATTGTTTGAACAGCAGCCTTAACTCGCTCCTGAATCTGTTCGCAGGTGTTAACAATGTTATATCCATTCTTAACGATGATGGACATAGATATCTTTGCAACACCGTCAAGCATTGTTACACTTATGTCACTGGAATCAAGCTTTGCGCGAATTAAACTGCTAACGCTAAAGGGCTTTATAGCGATCGAAGCAACGCCGGAAACCTCTTCGGTTGCGTTTTTTGCAATGGTTACTATAACATTTTCGGAAACCTTAAGCGTTCCCTTACGTGTTCTTGTTGACTGTTCCATAAAAGGAGCCTCCTTATTTTATACGTCTTCAAAAATCAAGTTTATGACGGATTTTTAAATATGCAAATTCTATACGCAATTATACACATACAGTATAACACGAAATTTAATTTTGCACAACTATTTTACTTCAAAAATTCGAATATTTTCATTTAAAACATATACTTCTGACAGCAGAATATCCTTGATCTCTGCAGCATCTGAAGACGTTAAGCCATCTGTCTTTACAACTATGCTTGCACCTTCATTGTCAAGATATACAACACAATCTTCATATCCGGCTGCTTTGATTAAGCTTTCAATCACATTTTCACTTTGTATCGTCGCTGTTAGTGAGATAGCCTCCTCTGTGTATACAGCGATCTCCTCTTCGGTCACATCCTGACCGGACAGAACCATCTGCAATGTTTCAACAGCTTCCTCACGAGAAGTTGCTTTATCAAGTCTTGCCTGTGCAAAGTAATCATCTGATGAATATGAATAATATTCCGTTCCGTTTACATATAGAACTTCGCCATAATCATCCTCTAGATTAACTCCTTCGATCACTTCTGTTGGTTTTAAAGGTGTTCCTTGAGCGATAAGGTAGTTTGCATATACAGCTATACCCAAAAACAATGTAAGACATGTAATGATTATCTGTTTTTTTGTGATCTTAAAGTTAAGCTTTGCTCTTTTCATAAATTCGTCCTCCAAACTAATTATTATATTTTGCCACATAAACTCGGCTGAGTGGTATATCCAAGACGGTTGCAACCGCGTTTATGATCTTTTCTTTAACACTGACATTGTCACCTCCACTACAAACTACTAATACACCGCTGACAGTTGGATTTGTTATTTTCGATATCAATGCTTCCTTATTTCCAACAATTACAGTTTCGATCTCATCATTCGAATAATCCTTGATGTATTCATAGCTATATGTACTATCAACTGTAAGCATTACAGTTACCTTTCCTGCTCCCTCAATCTTGGAGATTATATTCTCAAGATCTTTTTCAAGACTTGACTTGAACTCTGTATCACCTGCAGATAACGTGTTTTTTTCTATTGAGGATGAATCTTCATTAGACGTGTTCATAATCAGCAATAATACAACACAGACAGCTGCTATTAAAATATACGTGACGAGTTTTGGCGACGTTTTCAGCTTTTCCTTGATTTTCGAAATATCCATCTATTCCTCCGAGACTTCTATAATAACATCAATATCTCCAATCTCTTCGTTAACTATCTTTTTGATAGTTTCTTTTTTTGCTTCGTCTGATGAGCTGACAATTATCCAAGCCTCACTAATAGATATGCAGTATTCTTCATCAATATTTGTTACAATCTGAACTTTTTTTACGCCTATCCCGCGCCTCTCTAATGCATTCATAAGATACTCAGAAAGTCTTGTTTCTATTTCTTTTATTACAAGCCTGCTTTCTTGAGACAAATATTGTGGTTGATTGATAGACTCGAATTCTTGGCTTATTTCTGATATATCAAACTTAATAAACATTGAGCCAATCATGATCACCGAAAGAAGTGATATCACTGTTTTCATCTGTGGGTAATACTTGTTTGGCGCGAGCATTTTTATCACAGTGTGAAGCAGTGAAAAAGCGCATATACAAATGGTTATATTCTTAAGCCATGTCATTAAGCATTGCCTCCCAATGAAATAAGCATTCCCGTTGAAATGATCAGCATTAAGAAATACAATAGCAATACAGTTGATAAAAGAGAGTATACGTTATTAAGTCCCTTCATCAGCGAAGCAATACTTTTACTTTGACATAGGCTTGCGATCCACTCGCTGAATGCAAAGAAACAGCGATATACAGTTAAGCTTATCAATGGGATTGAAAGAATCAATGCTATAATAACAATTCCAAATACACCGATTGTCGAACGTATTGAACCAAGGCTTGCTTGTATAGTTCTATATGATTCTGTTATCGTATATCCCAAAATTGGTACAAAGCTTGAAACAAGATACTTCCCTGCTCTAAGACTTAAACTATCTGCTGCCCTTCCTGCAGTTGCCTGCAAACCTATAACACCCGAAAATATAGTTAGTAAAAGACCGAACAAGGTTAGAAATGCACGTCTTAAAGAACTAACGAAATCGGGTATCTCAGTGTTTATCGATTGAGTAACAGACAGTACTGTTGCACATATTAAAATCGGCTTTAAAATAAAAGTTGCAAAGATCGTCACGGCTTCGCAGGTATATAAAAGGATCGCGTTATAGCTTAGTGCTCCTGAAATATTACCTGATGCTACACATATTGAAGCATATATAGGCACGTATGATACCATAAATGTCTGTATGGATGACATTACACTTATAGCGCTTATAAAAGAACTGATCACAGGACCGCAAATACATACAAAACAAGCTATTGTTATTACTGTATCATAATTATGCGTATTATTTGAAAGTGATGTGATGATCTGCGATATAAGCGAAAGCGCACAAACTGCAACCAATATTCCTGCTGGCGCTGAAATACTTGATTTGATGATCGAAAATATGTAATTGAATATTGTATTACTATCAATTTGAGTTATAGATTCAGGATCGTTAATATCGATTCCAATTTTGTTAGCTTCGCTTGGGATTTCAATATTCTTAAATTCTGAATATACCTTGTCCCTATATTCATCAGATTCATCTGCAAGTATAGGTATTGTTATATACATTACTGCCAATATAGTAAGCAAAAAGCAAACTACATACTTCATTTTCACATCTCCAATATATTTTTGACTACTTCCATAAGGCTGTCGAGCAGAGGCATACATATTATCGCTATTGCAACCTTACCGGATATGTCTATAACGCTAGATAATGCTGACTCTCCGCTATCCCTGCAGCTTGCAGAAGATAGTTCACAGACATAGCAGATTCCCAATGCTTTAAAAGCAATACCTACACTTTCAGGTTCGATTCCAACTGTGCTTATAATTCTTTGTAGCTTTGACAAAATATCAGTAACTGATATAAGAATGCTGAATGAGACAACTATAACAGCTGCAACAGATATAAGCATTGAAAGCTCTTGATTTGTTTGTACTATAACTCGTGATAGAATTGCACAAATAATGCATATTACAGCAATATTGATTATCTCCATCAGAATCCGAACACCGACTTAACCGTGTCAAAAAGTCTTGATATCTCGTTAACGAGCATTAGCATTACAACAATAAGTCCAGCAATCGTTATCATCAAAGCTTGATCATCTCGTTCGGCACGTTTCAGAAGCTGGCTTAACACAGCTACGATTATTCCAAGACCGGCTATTTTAAAAATCAAATCAACTTCCATAATTATCACCGTTTCAAAATTATATAACGATCAATATAAGCAGCATACTCACACATAAGCTGACTGTTGAATATACCTTTTTCCTCTCGTTTGTGTTTATAGATAGCTCATCATAGCTTTTGTTTAATGTTTGTTTGATTCTTTCAAGCTTTTTAAGTTGAGAATCTTTGTCGCACGAACCTATAATTTCACCAAGCTCTGAAAAGTCCTCTAATATGTTTTCTGGAAGATTATAAAGACACTTTTCACAGGCGTTTCTCCATAATGCAGGAAAATCCCCTGATGATATATCAATAAATTCAGAACAACTTATATATTTACGTTCTTTGAATACTTTATTGCAGATTTCAAAAACATCCAATGAAAGATAATCAACGCAAATTATAATATCTTCGATTATCTTGCTAAGTTCTTTGACTGTCCTTGCTTTTGCTAACTCTGTTTTATAAAGCTCATATCCGGATAAATATGCACACAAAACTATTGCTATTGCTATCATTAATTTAATCAAGTTTAATCACCTTATAATCATGGTTAAAACTGCTGTATGGCTTCAGTACAACTGCATAATCAAATGCACCGATAGATATAAGTTTGGCTATTTCCGGCTTTTGTTTTGTATTCTCAAGTGAATCAGAATGTATTGCGGTTACAAGTCGAACTCCTGAATTGATAGCGTAATTCAATGCCTTAATATCTTCGTTTGTACCAATCTCGTCAACGATAAGAACAGATGGCGACATAACTTTTATGGCAGTTGTTATTCCTATGTGTTTGGGATAACCCACAAAAACGTCAGTTAATAAGCCAATATCACAGAAGGCCTCGTTTTTATAGGTTGCAGATATTTCGTTTAGCTCATCTATAAGTGATACTTTATATGCACTACCAATTAGTCTAGATAAATCGCGCAAAAGTGTTGTTTTTCCGCTTGAAGGTGGACCGATAATCAAAACACTGCTCGATAACCCGCATATATCGACGACTTTTTGAGCACAGCCGGTAATCTCACGTGATATTCTTATATTTACAGAAGATATATACTTCAATGTATCAACTGAGTTAACATCATTAGAGTTCAGAACCGCAGTCCCGCAAACACCTATACGGTTTCCTCCTTTAGATGTTACATATCCTGATGCAAGCTCTTTTGAATAACTGTGCAGAGAGTATGAAAAAGCAGACTTAAATGTATGTTCAATATCAGAATCCGACGCATATAATACATCTGAATCAAGTTCACCAATCGCGCCATCATTATGAAGAAAGATGTTTTTCCCATATGCAGATATTGAAATCGGCTTATTGAGTCTTAAGCGAATTTCATCAATATCATTTAATTTTAAACATGAGCGAACTATATTTGATATATTATTTGGCAGAAGCTCAATAGCTTCAAAAATACCCGTCTTCACTTTGATCTCCTTGTCCTAAATCAATATATGAAAGATGCATTTAATTTATGTCGCCTTTGTATGTTTGGTGTTAATGCCTTTTATTCCACCTGCTATGCCACCGAATAAACATATCAACAGCTTTATAATGAGCAGGATTGAGAATGCAAAATTATTAAATATCAAGCTCAGCAACAAAGCTAATGTCATAATTAATCCACCGCTAGCAGCTCCTTGAAGCATTCCTCTGTTTCTGTTTATCTGAGTGGAGATGTATGCACAAAGATAGCAATATGATCCTAATAGCAGGAATGAAATATATCTTAAAACAGAATCCGATATATCAAAGAAAAGCATGGAAATACTTATTAATGAACAGACAGCAAACATTATGATCGATGCCTTTGCAAAACCCTTTAGAATTGCAAGCATGAATTGAGACATAAAAAAATCCCCTTTGAACACCGTTTATAAACGATATTCAAAGGGGTGAGTTTTTAGAAGCAATATTGATTATTTTTCTACTCCAACTTCCTCTTCCTTGCTCTTTAATTTCTTAGGAGCGGGAGCAGAAGTCTTTTCGGATTCTTCCTTAGCAGTAAGATTCTCAGAAATTGCCCAACGACGGATTCTGATCTTAGACTTGTCACCGGCAGTTTCGATAACAACGGTATCAGCCTCGATCTTTACGATAAAACCAACAATTCCGCCGGCAGAAACGATAGTATCGCCAACCTGAACGTTCTTTCTCATCTCAGCATCTTTCTTCTCTTTCTTGCGCTGAGGAGCAATAAGCAAGAACCACATTACAACAAAAATGAGTATAGTAGGAATGAGCATTGTCATACCGGATAAAGGATTAGCAGTAGCATCAGAAGTAGCTGCTGCCAAAACAGTAAACCAATTAAGCATTTTAGCCTCCAAAATTTAATTATTTTAATAATTATAGCAGATTGAATGATATTTTTCAATAGCTATTTATTCTTTATATATTCATCAATTGCTTTCGCAGCAGTTTTTCCCGCACCCATAGCCAAAATAACTGTTGCAGCACCCGTTACAGCGTCGCCACCTGCGTATACGCCCTCTTTAGTCGTGAGCATATTTTCATCAACGATCAAGCATCCTCGATAATTGGTATCAAGGCCAGGTGTTGTCGAACGAATAAGGGGGTTGGGAGAAGTGCCGATGGAAATAATTGCTGTGTCGATAGGAATTATGTAATCAGAATCGGGTATTTCTGAAACAGAAGCTCGTCCACGAGAATCAGGCTCACCAAGTTGCATTTTTTTGCATTTAATTCCGCACACTCGACCATTATTATCACCGATAATTTCAACGGGGTTGGTTAAGAATACAAATTCAATCCCCTCTTCTTTCGCATGGTGCACTTCTTCCTTTCGAGCAGGCATCTCGTTTTCGGATCGACGATAAATAACGTATACCTTTTCAGCACCCAAACGTATTGCGCAGCGCGCCGCATCCATCGCAACGTTTCCACCGCCCACGACCGCAACAGCTTTGGACTCTATGATTGGTGTATCGTAATCATCGAGATACGCCTTCATAAGGTTGGTTCGTGTTAAATATTCATTTGCAGAGAAAACTCCAACCAGGCCTTCGCCTGGGATTCTCATAAAGTTTGGCAATCCCGCACCCGAGCCAATGAAAACGGATTCATAGCCCATTTCGAACAATTCATCAACAGAAAGTATCTTGCCAATGACCATATCAGTATTAATTTCAACGCCAATCTTCTTGAGTCCTTCAATTTCGTGCTGAACAATAGCTTTAGGAAGTCTGAACTCTGGAATTCCATACATCAAAACACCGCCGGCGGTGTGGAAAGCTTCAAAAATCGTTACTTCATATCCAAGCTTTGCAAGATCAGCGGCACAGGTAAGACCCGAGGGGCCTGATCCGATTATGGCGACCTTGTGTCCATTAGGAACGGATTTTACTATTCCTGTTTCTTTATCAAGCATATAATCAGCACAAAAACGCTCGAGTCTGCCGATTGCTACAGGCTCGCCTTTTATGCCACGAACGCATTTGCCTTCACACTGATGCTCTTGCGGACAAACTCGACCGCAAACAGCGGGCAAACCGTTAGTTGATTTGATAATATCATATGCTGAAGATATATCGCCATCGACAATTTTCTCAATAAACTCAGGAATCCTTACGCCGACGGGGCAGCCATTAACACAAGGCTTATTCTTACAATTAAGGCAACGCTTAGCTTCATTTAACGCTTCCTCAGCAGTATATCCCAATGAAACCTCTTTAAAATTGTGAGCCCTAACGATTGCGTCTTGCTCGGTGATAGGTGTCTTGTTAGCTTGCATATTAGCCATTATGTCTGACACCTCCCGTTAATCTGCAAATATGAGCTTTTGCTCGATCCTCGGATTCTTTATATGCAGAGTTTCGTCTCATAAGCTCGTCGAAATCAACTTCATGTCCGTCAAAATCAGGGCCATCAACGCAGGCGTATTTGATCTTTCCGCCAACAGTGACACGGCATCCACCGCACATACCTGTTCCGTCTATCATGATAGGATTTAACGAAACGATGGTCTTGATACCATATGGCTTCGTGACAGCGCAAACAAACTTCATCATTGGAACGGGACCGATCGCAATGACGCAGTCATATTTGACACCACTATCAATAAGTTCTTGAAGCTTTGTCGTTACAAAACCTTTTGTACCATATGATCCATCATCAGTTGTAATATACAAATTTGTCGATACTGCCTTCATTTCATCTTCAAGGATTACAATATCACGGCTTCTGAAGCCTGCAATTAAATCGACTTGTACGCCTGCATTAAACAGAGCATTCGCCTGAGGATATGCAATCGCACAACCGACACCGCCGCCGATAACAGCAACTCGCTTAATCCCCTTTTCAAAATGAGTTGCAACACCTAATGGACCGACAACGTCGAGAATGAAGTCGCCCTCATCCATAAGACCAAGCTGCATAGTTGATCTGCCGACTTTTTGGAAGATGATCGTTATTGTGCCTTCGTTTGCGTCATAATCAGCAATGGTTAAAGGCACGCGTTCGCCAAGCTCATCAGTTCGAAATATAATAAACTGACCAGCTTTCGCTTTCTTTGCTATTAATGGAGCATCAATAACCATTAGTGTTACTTGGTCGTTAAGCTCACGCTTTTTAATTATCTTATACAAGAATAATCGCCTCGAATGAAAAAACTATATTTGATTATATATCACTATTTCTCGAATTTCAAGTGAAAAATCTAACTATCAATAATTGCCTGCAATATATTTTATTACAGCTTCTGTAATGGCATTAGCAAATCCCTGCTGGTGTGTAGGATTGTTAAGTGCCATAGCTTCCTTTTCATCGGTAACAAATCCACATTCGATAAGAATTGATGGGAATTGCTGTTCTAGAGTTACTGTAAAGTAGTTATACTTTGCACCTCTATTATAATTTTTATTGTTACCGTAAACATAATCTTGATAGTAATCACCCATATTTTCTGCAACCGTTTCAGCGAGCGGCTGAGAGAAAGGTGTGAAGTAATATGCCTCGACTCCGCGAACGCCCGAGCCCTTTGTTGTGCTGTTACAGTGTATGGAAATGAAAAGATCGGGATTATATCTGGCTGCATATTCAGATCTATCATATAGATTGATATAATCTGTTCCCGTAGGTAAAACGTGTACAGTAGCGCCATGCATACGTAAAGAGCTAGCTAAAACATTGGAAATTGCCATGTTGATCTTCTGTTCAACAACATGTCCAACAGCACCAGGATCGAACGTTGAGGCGCTCTTGTTATATCCATGTCCGGGATCAATTACGATAACTGATCCATAAAGGTTTTTGCTTGTTCCGTTAAAGGATATCGACAAGAGACCCGATCCATCATAGCTTGCCTTATAGCCGCCGAAAACTCCCGAATTGCGCAATTTCAGCTTAAGCTGAAGCTTTTGCTCGCCGTTCACCGACGCATATTGCCATTCGCCCGATGAGAATATACAATCGCTTGAGAATGTGGGAGCATCACCGTAATTCGATACATAATCAAACGTAATAAGAACATAATCAGGATCGAAATTATTTACAAGATACGAATTCTTGCTGGGGGAATCATATGAAATCGGTGAATAGGAAACCGTAAACGGAATTTGGTAATCGAGCTTTAACATTAATACAGTGTCGTAATTATTCGTATAGGCGCCGTATGATGAGATTACATTTTCTACGATCGAGTATCCGTCAACTATTTCGCAGTCAGAAGCTCTTATACGCAAGCCGGAGGCTGTCAAATAGTAATCAACAGTCTGCGACACACCATCTGACGATACGCTATAGGAAACAGCATTCTCGACAACGTCAAGAGTTCCTGCCGGAAGTCTTGGAGAAGTGGGGATTGCAATGTTGTCAGTTGTATAGTAGTCATATGTAAGCGTATTATCGTTTTTAATTCGAATAAGCTGTGAGGCTACAGCCAAAGGAGAAATCTCATTAACGATTACGTGTGAACCGGTCATTGTTTCAAAAACGAAGTCGTTATAAGATCCGTTGATGATGATATTGCCAAGATCCTGCTCCTCACCTACTACACCTTCGGGTGCTGTGAAATAACCCAAGAAGTAAGTATAGTTGGTATTCGAGTCGAGATCATCGGACTGAGTGTCATCCTCGGTTAAAGTAATAGTCTTTCCGTTTAATGTTGCAGTAACTTCCGATCCTTTATATGCCAAAACGCTTACCGAAATCTTTGTTGTACCGTTAACTCTTGTTTCGGTTCCCTCTTCAGGTTCGACAGATTGCAAAACCTTAACCTTTCGAGTGATCTTATATGTAATCGTCTTAGATTTGTTTTGGAATGTGAAGGTGTTAACACCAACCTCGAGATCTTCTTCAAAATAGAAGTTACCTGCTTCATTAAGCTTGATTATTTCGCCATTGAAATAGATGTCAAAGTTCGCATCAAATGAACCTTGGAATTTAACAGTAGGTTCGTAAGTGGTAAAAGTATACTTCGTTGGCAAAACCATCGAAAGCTCTTTATATAGAGAATCAGTGTCTATTAATCCATCATAATATTTAACTAATGCGTCTGTACTCTTTCCAACATTTTTGGTTAATGAGTTATATGAATTAAACACACTTCCTGAATAAGAAGAATATTTAATACATTCTTCAATCTGCTTTAAGATCTGGTCGACACTCCATCTAGAGTCGGACATATTTATGCGTTCATTGGCATGCTTGATATACATCGGGATCCCTGCCGAATCAGCAACCTCATCCCACCATGAAACGATGCTTTCAAAATTAAGCTCAACACTTTCAAGACCGCCATAGCAGTTAACTATCATAAAGTCTGCATAACCATCTAAAATGTATTGTTTTGTATCAGCAAAACCATCATCCAAAGCTTCGAAATCGTCCTTAGTGTCAGAGCCATTTGGATCCGTGCCGTCATTAAGCCATGCATTATTAATGTTGATACCAACAGCGACAGTATTGTTTGTTGCGCGAATAGCTTGACTTACAAGACTGAAAACATATGCATTATTTTCGATTAGCCAGTTTTCAAAGCCCATTCCAACACCGTAATTGGAATAATCAGAATATGCAGATTCAGTTTCAGAAACATAATATCCGTCTAATATAATTCCGTCGATGAGATATTTGCTTGTGATTCTGTGAGCACATCTGGATAGATGATCTATCTTTCCATTAAGCTCATCTATGTTATTTGCCTTAAGAGCTGTGTCAAAATCAAAGGAAATGTATACAAACAGATTGTGTGCACGTGCTGATTCAATCAGCATTGTTAAAGGCGATCCATTTCGGAATACCTGTGAATCAACTTCATAATAGATAACACCGTCATAGCTCGTATTGATGATTATAGTGTTCAAACCGTATTTATCAAAGTTTGATAAAATCTCATCGATTTCAGACTGTGTAACATCGGCTGACTGATTTATATCTGTGAAGAAATCATATCCGATAGTGATTATAGAAGCTTTCATGCTGTCCGGGAAAGCGTAGTAATATTCAGTTGCAACATTCGGTTCGGCTTCTATGGATTCCCCAACCTCTGTCTCATCAGCAAAAATATCAAGCGAAAGCGGACTCATTTCGAAAAATGAGCCTGTTATTAAAATCAATGCAATTATAAACGAAAGTATGCGCTTCATCAAAATCTCCTTAATCAAGTGCTGCAATAGATATAATAAGCTTTGAAATTTCCTCATCCATAAGATTTTTAACATCAGAATCTGCAAGGAAAATAGAACCATAGCGATAGTATGCACAACCGCTGTAACGGTTAACGGAATTAACATCATCTGTCATTCGCTTCAACACGTTTCCTTCGCTCCACGAATCATTAAGACCGACCTTGTATGCTGCGATTCCGCAAATAAGGTCAATAGAATCCTCGGTCACGATACTAAACCACTCTAAAACCGTATCGTCAAACGGAAGCTTGTCATCGTAGTTATAATATATCTGAGGGACTATATAGTCCATATATCCCTTTTCAGAGCACCAAGTGATAACGTCGGCATAATAATGGTTTAAGTTGTTTGAAATATTACCTGCAGGAGAAATGCCAAACAAAACGCTATCATTGCAGGATTTTACGGTTGCATACATTTCTTTAACAAGTTGACTTACAACGCTTTTTCTCCAGGAAGCAAGATCCTTTGCGCCGGATGCCTTGAATGCTGCGCTGTCAAAGCTTGAGGACGTTGTCGGATAGAAATAATCATCAATGTGAATGGCATCGATATCATAATTTGTCACAAGCTCGGCAATACCATTGCAGATAAGCTCGCGAACGGCGGGATATGCAGGGCTTAACCAATAATATTTAGTGCTTGAATCATAAACAAGATAAGTTCCGTTTGTTGAAGACGAGTTATACCACTTTTTAAGAGCATAATCAGTGCTCATCTCTTTATAACGCTTGTCCGTTGTTGTTCGCATTGGATTTATCCATGCATGGAAGGAAAGACCCTGTTTATGAGCTTCTTCTATCATAATTTTAAGAGGGTCAAAGCTTGGTCGCTTACCCATTGTTCCACTATACGAAGCAGTGAAAGCATAGTAATTCGAGTAATAATATGCATCTCCAAAAGCTCTTACGTGGACGTACACAGTGTTGCAACCCATTAGCGAAACATTTGTCATTGCTTCTTTGATATCGCTTCTGAATTCGGATTCAGTTGCATTTAACAGCATCGAATCGATATCTAAATATGCAAACCAAACCGCCTTTTGAGTATTATAGTTAAGCGCATTATAAGAATTTGAACCAATTATTATATTCGGCTCATCATCAATTTCAACTTCGGGTTCTGTGGTAGTAACAGAAGTAGGTTTAGTCTGCGTTGTAGTAATAACCGTAGTAGTTGCTTCGGTTGTGACTTCAAATTCGTATGAATCGCTTAAATATCTTCCGCTTACAAAGTATTCACCGTCTTTATACTTAACGCGACACCAACCGTTTGTAACAAGACCGGTAACCATAACCTCGTCGCCTTCATTAAAGCGGCCAACTCTATTGCTGTCGGCATTCGGCAACTCGCGAATGTTAAGGCTTGCAATAGCATACATAATGCATTCATAGTCAGCAATCTCATAATCATCTATGCTAAGTTCATCACCCGACGTAACTTCAGTCGTAATTTCAGGTTCAGATATAGGAGTTGTGGTAGTTACCTCATCAGTAGTAGTTGGAACAGTTGTAACCGAAGGCTCAGTTGTAGCTGTCGAGGGTTCGGTCGTAGTTACTGATGTAGAAAAAGAGCCGTAGGTTTCAATGGTTATGCTTGGTGGCTCAATGTTATCTTTGGAGGTTGATATGGTACAGGAGCAAAGAATCAATAAAGCAATAAGGATAGATATAAGTTTTGCGAAAATTCTCATTGCGCCAACCTCCCAATCAATTGAATAAACATATATAGTATTATACCATTTTAGCAGCTACAATACAAGGGATATTAATGAATTTTAAGAAGATATTTAGCGGTAATTTATTCCATGATATAAAAATAAAAAAGACTGCACAAAGTGCAGTCTTTCTGGGGTGGATAGTCGGACTCGAACCGACGATCTTTAGAACCACAATCTAACGCGTTAACCAACTACGCTATACCCACCATATGTGCGGCTTTTCCAGCCGCGAATGCTATTATAGCACACATGAAAATAAAAATCAATAGCAAAATCAAAAAAAGTTGAAATTTGTTTTACCACCAATATCTATCTGTCAAAGCACCGTCCTTAAAATCGCCGACAACGTCCTTTAACCATTCAACACTGTCTTTAACCCAGTTTGGAGTTCGTGTGCAGATCCAGGTGCGATTCTGTATCTGCGAATCGCATGTGGAAAAGCCGTGATTTGCAAAAGCATAAAAATGAGATTCAAACGGAATGTTATTCTTTGCAAGCGCATCGATAAATTTGATCGAGTTCCCTATTTTCACTAAACCATCGTTAGTTGAAGCAAAAACAAAGCATGGGCAGGTTTTTGAATCAACAAGAGTAGAAGCATCGGGCGCATTTTTGTTATATGTATGAGTTGTTTCTTCATCTATAACAGGATAACCCAAAATACAAGCACTGGGACGGTTTTTTGAAGCTGTTGCAGCACAAGCTGCCAAATGACCACCTGCAGAGAATCCGATAACCGCAACACGGTCGATATCAATATGCCATTCATCGGCATTGGATTTTAGAAGCTCGAATGCTTGGTCATAATCATTCAATGGATTCGGCCATAAAGAATGTTCCTTAACTGAATAGTATAAGATAAACACCTGATATCCTGCTTGAAGATAAGGAAAAGCAACGGGATCGGCTTCACGTGCAGAACAGTACTGATATCCTCCACCGGGAAGGATTATTATTGCAGGGCGCCTTGTCATTCCCCAATATTCACCGCTAACCGGCTGAATATATGCATTGAGCTTGACATTTCTTTCTTCATTTAAGGTTATATTCAAAACTTCCATTGTGCGTCTCCTTTTATATTGATAAAAAGATTATAACCCTAAATTTTGTCATGGTCAATAATTTGAAATTAAAAAATCTTCACAAATGTCATAAATATGTAACTCTGAAAGAGACTGTTCGTTGCATTTTTCTATCAGTTCTAAAAGCTGTTTCCTATCCGTTGTAATATCATGAATTTCTGTTTTTGAATCCTCTATTGTCTCGATACCATAAACCGTAAATTGTTGTCCGTCTATCAATTTATATTGTGATATAATATTATATTTTGCCGGCATATTTGCACCTCCATTCTCTGTAATCAAAGAATACAAAAACAATTCAGTGTAAAATGTCAGATTGTGTTGCAAAAATAAAAATCGGCACAAATATGTGCCGATTTTATAATTATTGAAACATTAGTCAAACTTTAGAACAAGTTCCAATACTCTCTTAGCGCAGGCATAAATATCCTCACGGGTAATATATCCTGCATTAAGAGCATCTTTAAGTCTTCCGCTTGAACCAACAGGCATTTTAATATCGTTGCCAGCCAAAGCCTCACGATAGTGCTCGCCACAAGTATCCCAGTCAGAGGTTACTGCGCCCTCGAAGCCCCATTCGCCACGAAGGATACCGGTGATAAGATCCTTGTTTTCAACAGCTAAAACGCCATTTACGATGTTATAAGATGTCATGATCGACCAAGGCTGAGCTTCCTTAACAGCAATTTCAAAACCGCGAAGGTAAATCTCGCGCAATGCTCTTTCGGAAACGATCGAGTCGCTCTGCTTGCGGTTAGTTTCCTTATTGTTGCAAGCAAAGTGCTTTGCAGAAGCAGCAATATGCTGAGACTGAATACCTCTTGTCATTGCAGCTGCCATCTTACCGGTTACATAAGGATCCTCAGAATAATATTCAAAGTTTCTACCGCAAAGAGGGCTTCTATGAATATTCATTGCAGGTGTAAGCCAGATTGCAAAATTGTTTTCTCTAAGCTCGAGAGCACCGGCAGCACCAACCTGTTCAACAAGATCGGTATTCCATGTGCAAGCAAGCATTGTAGCGCAAGGCCAAGCAGTTGTTGTTACGCCTGTGTACCAATCAACTCTCAAGCCAGCAGGGCCGTCGGCAGTAGCGCATGAAGGAACACCAAAGTTAGCAAGATCACCCCAGCAATATGTATTGCTAAGTCCCACATTGGGTCTTCCTCCGCAGAGGTCTATAAGATCATCATCAGAAAGCTGTGCCATAAATTCGTCCAAGGTGTTCTTTCCGTTAGCAACATGCTCTAAGTATATTCTGTCTTTAGGAGAGGCAACATTTCGTCTATCTGCCTGAGGGTTAGCAAATGCCCAAGAGCTATATTGCGACCAACCGTCTGTGTTAACATCGATCTTCTCATATTCGCCTGTTACACATTCTTCATATGTACCATCAGCTAAAAGACGCTTAGTAAGCTTCTTCGGTGCGCAATATGAGTTAAGCTGCTCTGTAATTACGTTGTCATCAAGTGTGAATGTATATGCCTTTACAAGGTTTTCAACTGAATTTCCGACAAAAATCTCATAATCGCCTTTTTCAAGAACTCGTGCAGATTTGCAAATGAGACCCTTATCATCAAATGATGCCATATCGTTGACGTTGAAGCTGAGCGAAAGAACTCTTCCCTCACCCGGAGCGAGCAAATCAGTCTTTGCAAAAGCACAGAGCTGATATTTCGGTTTTCCTAGCAAGCCTTGAGGTGCACTGTAATAAACCTGAACGACTTCCCTGCCTGCAACCAAGCCGGTGTTTACCACCTTGGCATTGACAGTTATAACGCCGCTGCATACGGCTGCGGAGTCACAAGATACATCAAACGTCGTATAAGACAAACCGAAACCGAAAGGATAGTTAACAGATTTCTGAGCACCGGGAATCGTTTCAAAATATCTGTATCCAACGTAAATATCTTCGGTATATTCAGCGTAATCAACAGATTCGTTGAAATTATACGAAGAAGGATAATCATCAAAACAAGATGCAAATGTGTCAGTAAGCTTACCGGAAGGATTAGCATCGCCGCAAAGAATATCAGCTTCAGCAAGTCCACCTTCCATGCCTGCCTGCCAAGCAAGCAAAACAGCCTCTATCTTGTCATTATCCTTAAACCACGAAGTATCAACCATTCCGCCAACGTTGAGAACGACTACGACATGATCAAAATTATCGGTAACCGTCTTGACCATCTTTTCTTCAGCTTCAGTCAAATAGAAATCGCCGTCGCCTTTAATGCCTTTTCTGTCGCCGCCCTCCCAAGAGAATCTGCAAATGCTGATTATAGCAACGTCAGCAAAAGACTTTGCTTTGGTGACAAGCTCTTCAGGAACTTCGGTTTCGTGAGTACCGCCGGGATTAGCACCGGAAGCGTATTGCTTTTTAACCTCTTTGCGATAGTAATCGCTAAGATCAGTAAACACTCTTAGCTTATTTTCCTTTTCTTTTATATCCATAGCGTCGCAAAGGTTGCGAGTGTATGCAACGGTAACGTCACCACTTCCGCCGCCGCCTTTTACATAGTCAGCACTTGCCTTTCCGAAAAGCGCAACACGTGAGCCTTTTTTAAGAGGTAAGAGTGAATTATCGTTTTTAAGAAGCACCATTCCTTCACACGCAGCTTTGCGAGAAAGGTCAATATGCTTCTGAGAGCCGGTTATACGTCTGCCGTCCTCACCAAGAGGTAAACCATGCAAATATTTTAATCTCTGCCATTTAATCATATTTAATATCTCCTTTTGCGGATTTATTGTATCTATATCATATCATTTATATTATTTAATTGCAATATTTGAAAGAAAATTTTGAGTACGTTTTAATAAAAAAATAAGCGGATGAGCAAAATGCACATCCGCAAAAATTATTAAGCCTTATCTGATTTTTTCATTTCAAAATGAATGAGCACGCTTAAAAGTGCACGAAGCAAAATTACGGCACCTAAAATATAAAGTTCTTCCATATCTCTAACCAAAACGGTCTTAAGAATCTCTGCTGCCATTTTGAATTCAAGTCCTGTTGCTAAACCATGTGCCAGGTTAAATTGTAAATCGAGATTCTTTTTAAAAAAAGTATTCTGTATATATTCCCAAAATGATTTGATGCCTGTCCATGTAACAACGAAAATTCCAAGTATTTCGAGGATGGATATAACATAAGGCAAACCGGTTTCAACTATTGCGTGTAATACGTTCATATTATTCTCCCTAAAATTAAATGTCACATATGATTATAAACTGTTATGATAAGCTTGTCAACAAAGAATGTCGATAAAAGAAAAATAAAGCAGAACACCATTGTGGTATTCTGCTTTATTTGGCGCGTCTCACAGGATTCGAACCTGTGGCCTACTGCTTAGAAGGCAGTTGCTCTATCCAACTGAGCTAGAGACGCATTGGAGCGGGTGATGGGAATCGAACCCACGCGACCAGCTTGGAAGGCTGGAATTCTACCATTGAACTACACCCGCATTCAAATACGCTTAAGCAACGAATGTTATTATATCATCGCTTAAGCGCAATGTCAAGAGCAAATTGCTATTTTCTTTTTAAATTTCTTAGTGAATTTAACCACATATCTTTATACAAAATGCCTATAATACCCATCGCAGCTACAATCGTAAAAATAACGATCGCTGCAGCAATATTCCCATTACTTAAGGTTGAACCAAATACTGTGGACATAATAATCGCAGGAATTCTTGCAAGGGTTGACAGGGTAAGAAAACTACTTATTTTAATCTTTGTCAAAGGAGCAATATAGGTTAAAAGATCCTTCGGTATTCCAGGAATCAGAAAAAGAACAAAAATTACAAGTTCCAGCTTTTTAGAGTCTTGTAAAAAGTTGAACTTCAATACGATCTTGTCATCGAAGAAAGCCTCAACAAGGGGTTTACCGAATTTCTTAACCAGCATAAACACGATGACTGACCCAAGAAGGATTCCGCAAATGCACAAAATTGTTCCCCAAATTCCGCCAAACAAAACTCCGCCAAGTATCTGTATAACTCCTCCGGGAACGATTGCAACAATAACCTGCAATATCTGCAGAATAAGATATATTACAATGCCCAGAGCGAAATCTCTTGAGATGAATTCTTCAAGCTGTGCCCTGCCCTCTTCACTAATAAGCATTTTCGCAAGAGGAATGCAAATTACCGTTAAGAATACAATAATAACCGCAAAGATTACAAAGGAAACGATTTTAATCATTTTCTGATTTTTATGTTTCATTGTTCCTCCCTATTTTTTGCTTCCTTTAAATAGATGCTTGCGCCAGCTTATCAAATATTTATAGCTAAGACGTTTAACAGCAATGTCATAAAATCCAAATGTGAAATTGCCAATCAATAAGAGAACGATCACTCCGTATTTTCCAAAGTCTCCGCCCATTTCAGACATATCTACGACGCCAAAAATGCTGATTAAAATGTAATAAGATGAGATTACCGAAGCATTGAAAACAGCAAGCTTGATTAGAATTTTAATCAACTTAGAACTTAGCCTGTCAATATAGATCTTTATAATTGGATAACATCCAAAAAACGTTGTAAACAGAAGCGCAGATTCTTTATCAGGTGAGATCATAAGTGACAGCAACGCGACCGAAACATATGAAGCTATAGAAGTTTTAACACCGCATTCAAAATTCACAATGCTTATTAGCAATCCGCATATCATTGGGAACAAATATACGAAAACAGGAAATATCCCAACACAAAACATCATTATAATGCAAAGTGCTGATACTATCCCTCCCAATGAAACATTAAAGCTTAGCTTTTTCATAATTATTTAGAACTATTTGAAAGAAGAGCGTGTTTGATATTCCAAAGCTTTGGAGAAAGGTCAACGTAATAAGCGTGCGGGTTTTCAAAACGAGTAACTTCCTCCCACATTGTTGCAACCTCTCTGGCACAGTGATCTCTTATTTCCTTAAGATCAGGCTTGTTATATACACACTTTCCATCTTTAAAAATGGGAACCAAAAGTTCACGCGCAGTATAATTTTCAAGGACCTGACGCTTCCAAACATAATCAGGATCGAAGATTTCAATAGGCTTTGTGTCGTCGATTATCTCATCGTTAACGCACAACAAGTCAGCGATTGCTTTATTGTTGTTATTGTCATAGAATCTGTATACTTTCTTAAAGTGAGGATTGGTGATCTTCTGAACGTTCTCAGAAATCTTGATCTTGGGAGTGATAGAGCCGTCGTCATTCTCTACTGCAACAAGCTTATATACGCCATCGAAAACAGCAGATGACTTTGAAGTGATCAAACGCTCGCCACATCCAAACAGATCCACTTTTGCGCCCTGCATAAGCATATCACGAATAAGATATTCATCTAGTGAGTTTGAAGCAACGATCTTACAATCTGGGTATCCTGCATCATCAAGCATCTGTCTTGCTCTGTTCGAGAGATATGTAATATCGCCCGAGTCAAGACGGATTCCAACAGGTCTGCATCCCTTGGGCTTTAATACCTCATCAAAAACTTTTATTGCGTTAGGGACACCGCTCTTCAGAACATTATAAGTATCAACAAGCAAAGTTGCGGAATTAGGATAAATCTCACAATATGCTTTAAATGCTTCATATTCAGAATCGAACATCTGTACCCATGCGTGAGCCATCGTGCCCGTTGCAGGAACGCCGAATTCCTCGTCGGTCAACGTACAAGCAGTTGCAACACAGCCACCAATATATGCGGCACGAGCGCCCAAAACTGCAGCATCGGGGCCATGTGCGCGACGCGAACCAAATTCAGAGATAGCACGTCCGTTTGCTGCTCGGACTATTCTGTTAGCCTTTGTAGCAATAAGCGATTGATGGTTTATCGTGAGTAAAACAAAAGTTTCTATAAGCTGCGCCTGGATTGCAGGAGCGCGAACAGTCATTATCGGCTCGTTCGGGAAAACAACTGTGCCTTCGGGAACGGCCCAAATATCGCCGGTAAACTTAAAATCTTTAAGATATTCCAAAAAATCATCAGAAAAAATATTCTTTTTGCGGAGATAAGCAATGTCCTCTTCGCTGAAATGCAGATCATTGATATAATCAATTATCTGCTCGAGTCCGCAAGCAATAGCAAATCCGCCGCCATCAGGCACTCGACGGTAGAAAACATCGAAATAGCATATCTTGTCCTTATATCCTTGTTCAAAATAGCCGTTACCCATTGTGAGTTCATAAAAGTCACAAAGCATCGTATAGTTTACATTGTTCATTATTACGTCCTCCGCTTGTTTGTAATTATTTATGCTTGCAATGCTCGCAACCCGAAAGTTTTTCACTTATTGGCTCTAACACATTGCTGTCATCAGTTATAAATCTAAGCTTAATAAGATCGGATCTATCCATTAAATTAATGATTGCCTTTTCAATGCCTTGCATTGCTGCCAAAAACAGTGCGCTTCTTACAAGGCCGTCAAGAAGCATCAGATCGCCGTTTGCATTAACGTCAAATAAGGTCACAGAATCATCATCTATCACATAAATAACGTATCCGTCAACGCTGTTACCCGATACAGCTTCGGAAATTTTAATATTTGATAAATTGGATATCCCCAATTCAGCCAAGATATCTTCATATCCGCATTTATCTTCTCTTTTTACGATCTGAAGCATTTGTCTCGGTTCCTTTCGCGATAGAATTGCGCAAAGCAGTAAGCTCCTGAGAGGTAAGTTCGCGCCATGTACCGGGTTTAAGCATACCAAGCTTTAACGGACCGACTGATGTTCTTTTAAGGCGTGCAACCTCAAGTCCAACGGCTTCACACATCTTTCTTACCTGACGGTTTCTGCCCTCTTTAATAGTGATCTGCAAAACTGTTCTTTCCGGCTCCTTCGTCAATACAGAAACAGATGCAGGCAATGTTTTGCGGTCGTCAATTATAACACCGTTTGTGAGATCAAGAACCTGATCCTCGTTAACATCAGAGTGCACTGTTACACGGTAAGTCTTTGAAACGTGACAGCTTGGGTGCATTATCTTGTTTGCAAGATCACCATCATTTGTGAAGAGTAATAAACCTTCGGAATTTCTATCAAGTCTTCCGATCGGGAAAACGCGTTCCTCAACACCCTCTAAAAGGTCTGTAACACATCTTCTGCCCATTTCATCGCTCATTGTTGTTACGTATCCTCTGGGCTTATTAAGCATTATATAAACAAGATTACGCTTTTTCTCAACGTATAAATTTTCACCGTCGATGCTGATTATATCCTTAACCTTATCAGCCTTATCTCCTAAATTACAAGGTCTTCCGTTGATCTTAACTCTTTTTTCAAGAATAAGCTCCTCTGCCTTTCTGCGAGAGCAATAACCGCTTTCGGCGATGATTTTTTGAACTCTTACTTCCATTAGTTATGTCCTTTCAATTGATGTCCTAACTCTTGATAATGAGATCCTCAGCAAGAGTCAGAGCCGACGAAAAAACAAGTCTTCCGTCGATATAATAATCGATCCTTCCAACAACCGCGCCCACATCAGCAGGAGCGTAAATAAATCTTGGAACGATGATTTTCTTTATGATTGTTATATTATCAGATTTCGGCAGAACGAGAATGTCTTCCTCGGCATATATAGTGACAGCATCACTATCGCCGCCAACAGCAGGAACATTCACATATATTCCGCCGAGCTTATAAGTTGATATTTCGTTAAAGCCGTAATTATAAATATTTTGATGATCCTGCCAGTCATTGGGCGCGTTTAAGGTTACACAAATTAGCGTCACGCCATCACGCTCAACAGCAGATATAAGGCATCTACCTGCTTTATCGGTGAATCCCGTTTTGATGCCGATACAGCCTTCGCACATATTTAAAAGCTTGTTAGAATTAGATAACCAAACTTTGCGTTCCTCACCAACATCAAAACTTATCTCTTTTGTTGAGCAGATCTCACGAAAATCTTCGTTTTGCATGGCATATGCCGCTAAACGAGCCATATCATAAGCTGTAGAGTAATGCTCACTCGTATCGTCATCCAATCCGGATGGCGTTACAAAATGCGTGCTATCAAGATTAAGTTCCTTGGCTTTAGCATTCATAAGTTCAACGAAGCTTTCAATGCTTCCTGCAACAGCAACAGCCGAAGCGTTAGCGGCATCATTACCGCTTGGAAGCATCATTCCATAGCACAGCATTCGTTTTGTTACAACGTCGCCCGGTCGAAGCCCCATCGATGAGCCTTCGACCATAATGGCGTTTGTGTCAACTTGAAATTCGCTATCCAAATCTTGCGATTCAAGCGTTAAAATAGTTGACATTATCTTTGTCGTACTCGCCATCTGAACGCACTTATCAGCATTTTTAGCGTATAATACCTTGCCGCTTTCAGGCTCGATGAGAATTGCACAATTGGCCGAAATTTCAATGCTTTCGGCCCTTGCGTATATGCAAAGATAGGATGCCGCAACCATCAAGCATATAAAGCATGCGATCAGTTTATTTATATAACCGTTATTCATAAACTACCTCCGAAATATTTCTTCGATATAGTTTATGGACAAACAGCTAAATCATTCGTTTATTCGCTAACTTCCTCAGCAGATTCAGACTTATTCTTGTCCAAGAAATCTGTAACCTTGTCGATGATATCGGGAATCATTGCAAGAGCAGCGTTTTCCTTGGGCGCGTTAATGGTCATCTGCAAAAGCTTAACGTTGCCATCGGGCAAAATTGTGATGAATGCCAAAGGCTGAATTGTAAGTCCGCCGCCTGTTCCTCCGCCGAAAAGATCCTTAGCATTTTTGCTGGGAAGATCGGATCCACCGGAAGCAAATCCTACAGATACCTTTGAAACTGGAATGATTACAGTTCCGTTAGGCGCGGTAATGGGATTGCCTATAACCGTCTCAACATCAACCATTTCTTTAATTTTTTCAATCGCGGTTTTAACCAAACCCTCTAAGTTATTGTTCTTCTCGGACATTTGAATTCTCCTTTTCTTTATTTAAAAGTTTTTCCTTTTTCTTTTGATTATGTCTTAGTTTTAAGTAATTTATACCTAAATATATAGCAAGAGCCAAAACAGCACTCGGTCTTACTTTTACAACGGTGCTAAGAGATGATTGAATCTTTGATGAATCAAAGCTGCAATTGATCTCAGTATGTTTGATTTTAATACTGAATACACAGCATAAAAGTGCTATAGAAGAGTATACAAGAGCATTATACTTTCCAAATTTTAAAGCAGCTTCATAGGCATCTTCGTCACCAACCGTAAGCTTAAAGTCAAAATCGTAAAATCTTATAAGCTTTAAAAGCTTTCTGAAAGCTTTTTTTGCAACAGGCAGATATGGCATGTATTCATCCATGATCTGTTTGACGCCCTTTTTCGGGGATTCTCCAGCAACTTCACCCATAAGTTCGTCATCAGAAGTATCTTCTTGTGCTTCGTTCTTTTGTTTGTGCTTTGTTTTTGTTACCGTTTTACTTGTGCTTGTCTCAGTATTCGATGAGCTGTCAGACGATTGTTCATCAAGGCCAATGAATGATAAAGCGGGGTTGGCCTCATCGTTTTTGAACTTCTTCTCAAGATTATAAAGCTTAAACCATAAATACTTTACGCTTATGCTTATACTATCACTTGAAGCGTCAACATGAGCTCTTACAGATATACGAAGAAGGATGTATACGATCAAGATAATGCCGGCAATTATGCCAAGTGTAATATAAAGTGCCGTCATATCACCATTCCTTTCGTATTATTGAGAAAATTACTCCTCTGGGTTTACAACATCATCAAACGTTACCTGCGAATTATCCGTTGGAAGCGGTGGCAGATCAGCAATCGAAGCAAGCTTAAAGCAACGCAAAAAGTTATTTGTTGTTTTAAAGAGTATTGGCTTTCCGGGAACGTCTAATCGCCCTGCTTCTTCAATAAGCTCTTTCTCTATAAGATTAGATACAACGCCTGCCGAATCAACACCTCTTATGTCATCTATAAAGCTGCGAGTTACAGGCTGATTATAGGCAATTATCGTAAGTGTTTCCATAGCTGCGGGAGAAAGAGTTGCGCTCTTTCTTGTTTCCATTGCTGTACGAATAAAGGGGGCATACTGTTTTTTAGTGGCAAGTTGATAGCTATCTTCAAGTCTTAAGACTTCGAGAGCCGAATTGCGCTCGGAATAGTTAGAATTTAAAAGCGAGACAAGCTTATGAAGCGTGGAAAGCTCTATATCAGCAGCTTGCGCAAGTCTCTCAAACTCAATACACTCACCGCTTGCAAAAAGTATTGCCTCGATTACGGAAATTTTTTCATCAAGTTGCATTTATTTTTCTCTTCCTATCAAATGTTATCATTGTGTTGTCATCGTTAAGCATTATTCTACCTGATTTAGTAAGCTCTAAAATAGCAAGGAATGTGGCGACTTTTTCGGATTTATCTGTAACGCCGTCGTAAAGTCCTTCCATCGAGCAGCTTCCTGTTTTATAGAGCCTGCGCAAAACATATATAATTTTAGTGGAAACAGCAACAATTCTTTTTGAAACTATCGGCTTAAAGACAGAAGCTTCAACTGGACGAGATTTGATCTTTTTGTCAGATATACCGAAATATGCAGCCAAAAGATCACCCGGCTCGTGGGTTTGGGTATATGTCTTGATCTCTTCTAGTTTTTCAGGACCTCTTACGAATATCTTATCGCCAACAAATTGCTCTGTTAAGCGCTTTGCAGCAATCTTGCAAAGAGAATACTCGATAAGTCTGCCTTCAAGCTCACGCTTCATTTCAAGAGCTTCCTCGTGCTTGGGAAGCAGGGACAAGGTTTTGATAAGAATTAGTCTTGCCGCCATTTCAAGGAATTCGCCGGCATATTCAAAATCCTGCTCGGAGATACCGTCTATATATTCCAAATATTGCTCTAATAGAAGAGATATTTGAATGTCGTTAATGTTAAGCTTGTGCTTTGATATAAGAAAGAGCAAAAGATCCAACGGCCCCTCAAAGCTTTCAAGCCTATATGAAATTGAAATCATTATTAAGTCCGCCTATCAAATGAATAGTCTAAACAAAGGATCGACCCAGAAGAAAATATACTCGAACAAATTGAACAGCATATTTACAAACCAGCCTAAAGGTCCGCTTAAAAAACCAGTTGCTATAAGTAATATAAGTCCGAAATATAACACCTGTTGATTCTGGCTGAAGAATCTGTTAATTTTATAATTTGCGAAACAGCTAAGTATCTTCGAACCGTCAAGCGGAGGAATAGGAATCAAATTGAACACAGCCAAAGACAAATTGATCTGAATGAAGTATGTTACAGCAAGCAACACATAATACGTGATATTAGAGGGAGTAAAATAGAAAACATTAAGAGTGATCTTATAGACAAACGTGCCAACGAATGCGCAGATCAAATTAGAAAGAGGGCCGGCAAACGCAGTTAAAGCAACGCCTTTTTTATAATTTGTGAAGTTTCTTGTGTTTACAGGAACAGGCTTAGCCCAACCAAATCCAACAAAGATCATCATTAAAGCACCGATAGGATCGATATGTGCAAGCGGGTTAAGGGTGAGTCTTCCATGCATTTGTGCAGTATTGTCGCCCATCTTCTTTGCGGCATAACCGTGTGCATATTCGTGAATGGGAAGCACGCAGCAAATTATCAAAAGCTTGATACAAATATTTATAAGTAATTCCTGAGGACTTGAAGCTGCAAATATAGACAAAGCTATAGTCTCCTTTCGCAAACAATTATTCAATTTATTTTACTATAAAACAAGAAAAATTTCAAGTGATAATTATGAAGGTTAATACTTTAACGACTGAAAATTATATGAAAAATCCGTTGAATATGATACAAAATAGATAAAATTTAAAAATATAAACTTTTTTTAAAAAAAGACTTGCAATTGAGCGAGATATTTGGTATATTATATCTTGTTAAATTCTGAAGATGTAAAGAAGGAGGTGCAACCTCGTGGCAAAATGTGAAGTTTGCGGAAAGGGTGTTACTTTCGGAATTAAGGTATCTCACTCCCACAGAAGAACCAATAGAACTTGGAAGCCCAACGTCAAGAGAGTTAAGGTCTTGAAGAACGGTACTCCCTGTCATATTTATGTATGCTCCAGATGCCTCAGATCCGGTAAGGTTACCAGAGCATAATATAATTCCAAAAGATTAAAAGAGTGCGGCAACAGCCGCATTTTTTTATTTCTGAAAAACATGATCCCCCGACATATGTCGAGGGATTTTTTATTATATGATTCTATCAAAAATAAGTTTGGGAGTATCTACCGGCTCATCACTTATCGAAACAGCGTCTAAGTATAATTTCTTTGCGTTATCAATTACAGATTCATTGTTGGTAAATAAGGTGCAAAGAGTCTCACCGGATTTAACAGGATCGCCAGTTTTCTTATTGATAATAATTCCTGCTGAGAAATCAATTACATCGTCCTTGGTGATCCTTCCGGCTCCTAATACTGAAGATACGTTTCCGATAGCTGCTGTATCCATTTTTGATATCCAACCGTCACGATCAGACTTGATTTCATAAACAAATTCAGCTTTTGGGAAGAGATCGGTGTTATCGATCCAAGCAGGATTACCACCTTGATATAATATCCATTCTTTGAATTTTGCATATGCTAAACCGCTTTCAAGAGCATTAAGAGCTTTTGAATATGCCTCATCATAAGAAATTTTAAAACAAAGGCTAAGGATATTTGCAGCAAGAGCCAAGCATATCTCTTTTAAATCACCATCAGTTTCGCATTTAAGTACGGATATAGCCTCTATAACTTCAAGCGAATTACCAACAGCTTTGCCTAACGGTAAATCCATGTTCGTTATGAGTGCTGCCATATTTCTGCCACATCGTTTACCGATATCGACCATCTTCTGCGCAAGCTCTGTCGCTGATTCAATATCCTGCATGAAAGCACCGCTTCCACACTTAACATCTAAAACAATAGACTTTGCACCAGCAGCAAGCTTTTTGCTCATTATGCTTGATACTATAAGTGGGATAGAATCAACGGTTGCGGTTACATCTCGAAGAGCATAAAGCTTTTTATCTGCAGGAGTCATGTTGCCGGTCTGACCGATAACGCTAATGCCTATGCTTCTTGTCTGCTCAAAGAATTCGTCAATCGTAAGGTCGGTTTTGAAGCCCTCGATAGATTCTAACTTATCAACAGTTCCGCCGGTGTGTCCAAGTCCCCTGCCTGACATTTTTGCTATCTTTGCGCCGCAAGCTGCAACGATGGGAGCAACAATAAGCGATGTTTTATCTCCAACACCTCCTGTTGAATGTTTATCAACAGAAAGCTCTCCGAATTCACTTAAATCAACTGTATCACCGGAGTGAGCCATTGCATCAGTGAGAGTTGCGGTTTCGTGTTCAGTCATAGAATTAAAGCACACAGCCATTGCAAAAGCAGATGCTTGATAATCAGGAATCTCGCCGTTTGTAAAACCGTTTACAAAGAATCGTATCTCTTCATCAGAAAGTTCGATTCCCCTTTTCTTCTTTGCAATAATGTCGTACATTCTCATAAGTATATCACCGTTATTTTAAAAATTCAGGTCCGAAGCTCATCGGCAAAAGCTCGGAAAGTGTAAAGGTGTTTATCTTGTCAGACGTGATCATATGAATTTTAAAGTCATCACGGCAAAATTCTCGCATTACCTGTCTGCAAATTCCGCAAGGCGGGAAAGGCGAATCATTAAGTACACCATTCTCTCCTCCGCAAACTGCTAAATCTGTGAATTCAATCTTTCCTTCGCTTACAGCCTTGAAGATAGCTGTTCTTTCTGCGCAATTGGTTGCAGAATATCCTGCATTTTCGATATTACATCCGGTGTATACAGTTCCGTCTGCACACAATAAAGCAGCGCCAACTTTATATCCTGAATAAGGAGCGTATGCTAAATTCATAGCTTGAATAGCTTGCTGGCATAATGATTCGATTTGGTTCATATCGTCACCTATTTTCTATAAAATCGTATCTTTAAAGCTAGTTCCTTCGGTTTGAAATTCGACATTCAAAAGGTCACAAACAGTTGCGCATATATCGGCGAAGGTTGATAATGTACCCATATTGCATGGCTTAACACTTGTTCCGTATACCAAAAGAGGTACATATTCTCTCGTATGATCAGTACTGAAATCTCCCGGATCGCATCCGTGGTCGGCAGTTATCATCAAGATGTCGTCATCATTAAGTTTATTTATAAAGCTTACAAGCCAGTTATCGAATTCGTTAAGAGCCTCAGCATAGGCAACAGCATCATTTCTATGGCCGTAAAGCATATCGAAATCGACAAGGTTAATGAAACAAAGGCCGTTAAAATCACGGTCAGAACAGTTTAGAGATACTGCCATTCCTTCTGTGTTACCGTGAGTAAAAATCGTTTCGGTAACTCCCCTGCCCGCAAAAATATCAGTTATCTTACCGACAGCAATAACATCTTTTCCTTGCGCTTTTACAGCATCAAGCATTGTTTCACCATAAGGCTCTAAAGAAAAGTCGTGACGGTTAGCGGTTCTCGTATAGTTTCCGTTTTTGCCTATAAACGGACGCGCAATAACGCGACCAACGGCGTGTTCACCGCGAAGAATATTTCTTGCTATACGGCAATAATCATAAAGCTGTTCAATAGGAACAATATCTTCGTGTGCAGCGATTTGTAACACGCTATCTGCAGAGGTATAAACTATTAAATCGCCTGTTTTAACGTGCTCATCGCCATAATCACGAATTACATCTGTTCCCGAATAAGGCTTGTTACATAGCACTCCTCGTCCCGTTTGTTTCGAAAATCCTTCTAAAATATCTTTTGGGAAACCATTAGGATATGTCGGCAATGGTTTTTCGGAAATGATTCCTGCAATCTCCCAATGTCCGATAGTTGTGTCCTTGCCCATCGAACGCTCTTGGATTCTAGCACATGCGGCAGTCTGATTATCAACACCGCCCAAAAATGACAAGCCTTCTATATTTCCAAGACCCATTTTAAGCATATTTGGAATGTTAAGAATTCCTGTGTTATAACAGCTTCTAAGAGTGTGCGCTCCCTTATCACCGAATTTGTCGGCATCAGGAAGCTCACCGCATCCGCAGCTGTCCAAAACAATCAAAAATACTCTTTTCATATTACAATCTTATAGCTGTATTAAGCGCAATTTCCATCATCTGAGTGAAGGAATTCTGGCGTTCTTCGGCAGTAGTAGCCTCGTGAGTAAGCAAATGATCGGAAACAGTGCACATTGCGAGCGCATTTTTGCCGCAACGAGCCGCATTCATATACAATGCAGCAGCTTCCATCTCAACTGCTAAAACTCCCATCTTGATCCAATTGGAACTTGCATTAGGGTTATCTCCATAGAAGCAATCGCTTGAGAGCAGGTTGCCAACATGATATGTTGCTCCCGCTTTCTTGGCTTCTTCAACAGCAACTGATAATAAATTATAGTTGCAGATAGGAGCAAACGGTCCTGCTAAACCGAACTGGTTAACATAATTTGAATCTGTGCAAGCTCCCTGTCCGAAAACGATGTCGCGAATTTTAACGTTATTCTGCATTCCGCCTGCGGAGCCGATACGGATTATGTTTTCAACGCCAAAGAAATTATAAAGCTCATAGGAATAAATGCCGATCGAAGGCATACCCATTCCACTTGCCATGACTGATACTCTTTCGCCCTTATACAGACCAGTATAGCCGTGAATTCCACGAACGTTATTTACAAGCTTAGCGTCGGTCAAAAAGTTTTCTGCAATAAACTTAGAACGCAAAGGATCGCCCGGCATTAAAACAGTTTTAGCAAAGTCCTCAGGCGCTGCATTTATATGAGGGGTTGGATAATTAGTAGCCACTTCCCGATTCCTCCTGCTTTACAATTTTCACGATTCTGCTTGTTCCCAAGCGGGATGCGCCAAGGTTTATAAAATCTTCAGCGTCTTTAATGCTTGAAATACCGCCGGCGGCCTTTATCTTCAAATGAGATTCAACGTGCTGTGCAAACAAAGCTACGTCATCTTTGGTTGCACCTGCAGTGGAGAAGCCGGTCGAGGTTTTGATATAATCTGCGCCTGATTTGGAAACGATTTCGCACATTTTGATCTTTTCATCATCGGTTAATAGACATGTTTCGATTATTACCTTTAAAAGCTTTCCGTTGCAAGCTTCCTTAATAGCTTTGATCTCTGCTAAAACATCATCATAACGTTTGTCTTTAAGCATTCCGATGTTGATGACCATATCTATCTCATCAGCACCGTTTGAAACAGCATCTGCAGTTTCAAAAACTTTTGTTGCAGTCGTAGAATATCCGTTCGGAAAACCGATTACAGTGCAGATAGCAAGGTTATCTCCAACATAATCTTTAGCTTGCTTAACATAGCATGCAGGGATGCAAACGGAAGCTGTCTGATACTTAAGTCCGTCATCGCAGATTGACTTTATTTCATCCCATGTTGCTGTTTGAGAGAGCAAAGTGTGATCTACTTTGGATAAAATTTCTTTAATATCCATGTTATCCTCCTTAGTAACATTTAGCGTTTTCGAAAAATATGGTATTTGTTATAGGATCAAAATCAAAATCAGCAATATCTTCACCGTAATAGCAATATACCGATTTATGGCATATAGGCAAAAACAGATAATCCTCGATTATCTTAGCTTCAGCATTGATATAATCGCGAAGCTTTGCCGTCAAGGTTATATACTTGTCGGCAGTTTCCTCAATTCCAATAACCTCTTCAACTGAAAAACCAAATTCGTGATCACTTCCAAACGGGCTTAGATAACCAAAAACATCAGAGTTATCATACGAGAGAGATACAAAAGCAATGTCATAACTGCCTGAAGCAATTCTTTTGTCATAATCAGCTTGGTTCACAACCTCTAACCCAAAATGGATTCCAAAGGCATCATACCACGAGTCTGTGATCGTTTTAAGATCATTATAATCAGCAAAGCTATCGCTAACCAGAAGATTCATGTTATAAAGCGAGCTTTTTTCTTCTTCGCTAAGGATAAATCCCCATCTATATTCAGCGGTTATCTTGTTATAGCTTAAAAGAGATTCGTCAAAGCCTTTTTCGTATTTTGAACCGGAAATGATTGTATTTGGAGGAAATGCTCCATATGCAATGGATAGATTATCCGACAAGTTCGAATCTAACTTAGACCGATCGATAGCAAGCGAAAACAGTTCTCGAACTTCTTTTTTAGAGAATACAGCATTATCCAGATTGAAAACTATGCCAAAAGTCGAGGTGAAATCCATAGTATATTTATATTCAAGCTTTGAAAGCTGAGAATAATTATCAGCGTCTATTAAAATATCAGTTTGCTCGCTTGTAAAGTTATTTAGCTTTTCAGAAAATGTGCCGTCGATAAGGAAAGTTACGCCTGATGGGTATACTCTTCTTATATCGGAATAATAGCTGTTACGGGTTAGCTTTATATAGTTTGATTTGTTGTATTTGTCATAAAGCCAATATCTGACGTAAAAAGCGCCGTTAGAAGCAATGTTTTCTGTTTCAAGACCGTATTTTCCTTTGCAAGAATTAAAGAACTCCTCGTTACAGGGTGATGCAGGAAGCTGAGCAAGCAGATAAAGAAAATCAGCATTTTGATATTGCAAATTAAATTCAATAGTATAATCATCAATAGCATTAACACCAAGAGAATCAACCGGTGACAATCCTTTGTTCACAGCCTCTGCTCCGCCAATGCAATAATAATCTTTAGCATGTAAAGATTCAGTTTTAGGATCAAACAATCGCTTAAATGCAAAAACAAAGTCATGGGCCGTTACTGATCCATTGAAATCACCGACAGTTTTCCACTTATACCTTTCATCAAGATAGAAAGTATATTTCAACCCGTCATTAGAAATCATATAGTCCTTTGCAACTCCGGTTTCAAGTCTCCCGTCAACCATACGCATAAGTCCTATAAACATATTCTTTGCCACAGCAATTGAAGACTGATCTGTAGCAATCTGTGGGTCGAGGTTTTCAGGATTGGAGCTAAGCGAAACCTTGAACGTGTGACCGGATCCTTCATTTTCAAAGAGTGAGCATGACGAAAATAAAACAAGTGAGCATAAAAGCAAAGAAACAAAAATTAATCTCAATAATCTTTGCATTATACTCGCTCCTTTCATTTATATATCGGCAATAACAACCTCGTTTGTATCAAGTGATTTTCTTACATCGATAATTCTTTGGTTAGTGCTTCCTCTGAACTTCGCTTCATAGCTCTTTAGACTTAAAACGAATTTTCCGTCGACTAAATAGTCAATCTCTTTAAGAAGCGGAAGATAAGCATTTTCATCGTTTGAGTTCGACAATAAATATTCTATAGTATATCCCGTATATGCCATCAATCCAAGACCATGCTGCTTGATCTTATTTCCAAGCTCTGAAAGAGCTTTGGCTTGACAAAACGGTTCGCCTCCGCTGAAAGTAACTCCGTCTAAAAGCGGGTTTTCCAAGATTTCATTAAGTATATCATCTGTATCTACGTCGTGTCCACCTGAAAAATCATGCGTTTGAGGGTTGTGACAGCCCTCGCAATGATGGGGACAACCCTGAACATATATAGTATATCTAAGTCCGGGCCCATCAACGATCGATTCCGGTGTTTTTCCTGCAATACGGAGCCTCATAGTTATTCTCCTTAAAACTAAATTATAGGTGTTATGAATGAAATTTTGCCCATAGATGACGATAAGGGCAAGCTATAAAACCTGCCCTGATATCGTGATATGAAAAGGTTGAATTATTCATCAATAGTGCCGTGCTTAACTCTGTCGTTAACTTCGGAGCGCTTAGCGTTGTTAAATCTATCAAGAGTACCAACGAGATAGCCTGTGATTCTGCGAATTCTTTCAAATCCGTAGTCACCCTCTGCCTCTTTACGTCCACACTTGGGACAAGTATCGCCAATGATACCTGTGAAGCCACAGCAAGGATCTCTGTCAACGGGGTGGTTGATCGAACCATAACCGATTCCTGCTTCCTTCATTGCGCGAATGATCTTTTCGAATGCGGGAAGGTTCTGGCAAGGATCTCCGTCAAGCTCAACGTAGCTGATGTGGCCTGCGTTTGTGAGAGCATGATAAGGTGCCTCGATCTTGATCTTGCTGAATGCACTTGTGTGATAGTATACGGGAACATGGAAGGAGTTAGTATAATAATCTCTATCAGTAACGCCTGCGATCTCACCGTATTTCTTCTTATCAATTCTTAAGAATCTTCCGGAAAGGCCTTCAGCAGGAGTTGCCAAGAGCGAGAAGTTAAGACCGCGCTTCTTGGTCTCTTCTTCCATTCTTGCTCTCATCTTCGAGATGATCTCAAGACCCAAAGCTCTTGCTTCTTCGCTTTCGCCGTGATGCTTGCCGGTTAAGGACTTCAAGCATTCTGCAAGACCGATAAAGCCCATGGAAAGTGTGCCGTGCTTAAGAACTTCTTCAACAGTATCTTCGGGAGCGAGCTTTTCGGAATCAAGCCATACGCCCTGACCCATAAGGAAAGGATAGTTCTTGACTTTCTTCTGCGCCTGCACTCTGAAACGTGCGAGAAGCTGATCAACAACAAGATCCATGATGTTATCTAAGCTCTCGTAGAACTTGTCTATATTGCCCTTTGCTTCAATAGCAAGTCTGGGAAGGTTAATCGATGTGAAGGAAAGGTTTCCTCTTCCTGTAACGATCTCGCGTTCGGGATCGTATGCGTTACCGATAACACGGGTTCTGCAGCCCATATAAGCGATTTCAGTGTCAGGATTACCAGGCTTGTAATAAGGAATGTTGAAGGGTGCGTCGATAAAGGAGAAGTTCGGGAACAATCTCTTTGCAGAAACACGGCAAGCGAGCTTGAAGAGATCATAGTTAGGATCTTCTTCGTTATAGTTAACGCCTTCCTTAACCTTGAAGATATGGATCGGGAAGATAGGAGTTTCACCGTTGCCAAGGCCTGCCTCTTCAGCCAAGAGGATGTTCTTGATTACCATTCTGCCTTCAGTAGAGATATCTGTACCGTAGTTAATGGAGCTAAATGGTGTCTGTGCGCCTGCACGGGAGTTCATCGTGTTAAGGTTATGGATAAGAGCTTCCATTGCCTGATATGTAGCCTTATCGGTTTCCTTTACAGAGCGCTCGTGGCTGAACTTCTGAATTTTTGCAATAGTGTCAGCGTCGCAGTACTGTGCAAGATATTCAGCTTCCGAAGAAGTGAAATCTGAATTTTCATCAAGAGCAGGAACTAATCCTTTTAACTCGAGTTCGCCAAGATAGTTCTTAACGAAATCATCGGCACCGTCAATACCTGCGATAAGTGCAAGCGAACGGATCACATTGTCACGGTATCTGTGCTTGAAGGTCTTCTTGACACCTTCTGCCATATCATAATCAAACTTGGGGATACTCTGACCGCCGTGCTGATCGTTCTGGTTAGACTGAATTGCAATACAAGCAAGAGCTGCATAGCTTGAAATCTCGTTAGGAGTTCTTAAATGGCCGTGACCGGTTGAGAAGCCCTTGCTGAAGAGCTTGGTAAGGTCGATCTGGGTGCAAGTGGTGGTGAGAGTGTAGAAGTCTAAGTCGTGAATGTGAATGTCACCCTCGGAATGAGCTTTTGCAAACTTGGGATCTAAAACATACATCTCATAGAATTCCTTAGCACCGCAGGAACCATATTTAAGCATGGTACCCATTGCGGTATCACCATCGATATTAGCATTCTCACGCTTAATATCACTGTCCTTAGCAGAGCTGAAGGTAAGGTCTTCATAGATCTTCATGATCTTTGTGTTCATTTCACGAACACGGGTTCTGTTAGAACGGTAAAGGATATACGCCTTTGCAGTTGCTGCGTGTCCTTCCTCAATAAGGATCTTTTCTACAGCGTCCTGAATCTCTTCTACGGTAGGAACCTTTTTACCCTGAGCCTCGATATAATCGCAAACTCTGCCTGCGATTTCTAATGCTTCGTCATAATCAGTACCGCCAACAGCTTCAGCTGCTTTATAAATAGCCTGAGCAATCTTTTCGACGTTGAATGTAACTACTCTTCCGTCACGCTTTTGAATTCTTGTAATCATATATAACATCCTCCTGTATTGTGTATAGATTATACCGCTTTTGCAAATATGCTATATTGTGCCAAATAAGCACCACAATATATTGCGGTTGTAAAATCATCAAGACAAATATATCGTATTTATTCCTTCGTGTCAAGGAGTAATTCATATAGAAATGAAAGCTTCATTTTGGCTATTATGCACAAGTGATTTTGTTTAAAATATGTAATGCAAAACAGCTTGACAAAAGCGCCGCCACGATTTCGTGACAGCGCTTACGTGTAAAGTGTTTTCGCTTTATAGCAGGTTAAACCGCGCATTTAAAAGCGTTTTATCCAACAGTATGAGTTAAAACATAATTAACAAGCTTCTCATATGCAGAATATTTTAAATGCAATCCGTCATTTTCAGCATCATTTTCGGGCAGCTTTCCGGACTCATCTTTAAGAGCCGCAGAAATGTCAACATAATACATCTCGTTTCTGTTTGCATATTCTAAGATCTTAGTATTGAACTCATCAAGGTCAGCATTAGAAATCGGAGTCTCTGTAGAGGATTCTTTTTCGGCAGTTACAGGTGGAACACTTAAGATGTATATATTCGATTCAGGACAGATCTCTGAAACGATCTTCATAAATGAAGAGAACGACTGATACATATCATTAACGCTCATGAAGGCGGCGCCGTTTGACCCAAGCATTACATATATATTCTCAGGCTGTTTAAGCTGCAAGGCTTCAGCTATGGTCATCTCGCCGTATTGAGTATCGATCTTTCCGGTTTCAACCTTTGAAATGCTCATAGACATACTTGCATATACGTTAGCCGGCGGAACGACATTATATGACGCTAAGCCGTATGTTATAGAATCGCCAACAAAAATACACGAATTCAGGTAATCAGCAGATTTAGCTTCGCTTTCGGGAACGGGGTTGATAATTCCCTCTTCGCTTCCCTGCTGATCATCATTCGGTTGATCGATATCGCCTTGAACGGGAGCATCATCAACATCATCCAAAACGCCAATAGTATCGGAATCTGTTCCGTTTGCTAAAACATCCTCAAGAGTCGTTTCTGTCATGTATTTATAAAACATAAAGCCGAATATAAATACAGCTGCAAAAAATACAAGACTGAAATGATATCTTACTCGGCGTGGTTTTTTATTGTAATCGCCCATAGTGGTCCTCCACATCAATTAAATTTAACATCATGTCTATTATATATAAAAACATTCTAAGTTTCAAGACAATTGCGAAAATTGTAACTTAAGTGTAACTATATCTTTTATAATTGACTTGAAATAATCATAGATATTAGTTATAATGTATAGGTTAGAAATATATTTTGAACATATTCAATTGAGATAAAGCGAGGATATCTTATGTGCGGTTTTGTTGGTTTTACAAATAATCTTAAGGATGCTACTCCTGTTTTGCAAAATATGATGGACTCTATCATTCATCGCGGGCCCGACTCTGAGGGTAAATATTTAGATGAAAATGTGGCATTAGGATTCAGACGATTGTCTATTATAGATCTTTCACAAGGTCATCAGCCCTTATTTAACGAGGATAAGAGCATTGTGCTTGTCTTCAACGGCGAAATATATAATTATCAGATCCTTCGCGAGGAGCTTATAGAATGCGGACATAAGTTTGCAACAAACACCGACTCGGAAGTACTCATTCACGGATATGAACAATGGGGCAAAAAAATGCTTAACAAGCTTCGTGGAATGTTTGCCTTTGTGATCTGGAACAAAAACACCAAAGAGCTTTTTGGAGCACGTGATTTCTTTGGAATTAAGCCGATGTACTATGCTACTATGAATGATACATTCATATTTGGCTCTGAAATCAAGAGTTTTTTGCATCACCCTAATTTTAATAAAGAACTTAATGAAACAGCTCTTGAAAATTATTTGACATTCCAATACTCACCTTGTGTTGAGACTTTCTTTAAAGGAGTTTATAAGCTTTTGCCAGCTCATTGCTTTACATATAAAGATGGAAAGCTGACAACTGAAAGATATTGGGATATTAACTTTAATGCTGATGAAAAACCTGAATTAGATGAATGGGTCGATATGATCTCCGACGCATTCAAAAACTCTGTCGAGGCTCACAAGATCGCTGACGTCGAGGTTGGCAGTTTCTTATCAAGCGGTGTCGACTCGAGCTATGTTGCGGCAGTTGCTAACGTTGACAAAACCTTTACAGTTGGTTTTGGCGAGGATGAAAAATACAACGAGATAGGATATGCCAAGGAATTCTCGAAGTTCATCGGAAAAGAAAACATCTCTAAAGTTATCACACCTGAAGAATATTGGGGCAATTTTGCAAAGATCCAGTATCACATGGATGAGCCTTTGGCTGACCCTGCAGCAGTAGCGCTCTTCTTTGTTTGCAAGCTTGCAAGCGAAAGAGTTAAGGTTGTTTTAAGTGGTGAAGGTGCTGATGAGATCTTCGGTGGTTACAACATCTATAAAGAGCCCGACGATATGGCATTCTATAATACCATTCCCAAGCCTATAAGAAAAGGTATCGGCGCGATCGCATCAAAGCTTCCTGCAAAGCGCGGTGTTAACTTCCTTATAAGACGAAGCAAGGACTTAGAAGAAAGATTTATCGGTAACGCATATATCTTCTCTGAAAGTGAAAGAAAGGATATACTTTCGATAAAGACTGATGCTCCAAGGGCAATGGAAATAACAAAGCCGTTCTACGATAAGGTTAAAGGCAAGGATAACGTTACAAAGATGCAGTATTTAGATCTTAATCTTTGGATGACCGGTGACATCCTTTTAAAAGCTGACAAAATGAGTATGGCAAACTCACTTGAGCTTCGTGTTCCCTTCCTTGATAAAGAGGTTATGGCGCTTGCTGAGCGTATCCCCAAGAGATACCGTGTTACAAAGGAAAATACTAAGTTTGCTATGAGAAAAGCAGCTTTAAGGGCGTGCCCTCCTTTAACCGCAAACAAAAAGAAGCTTGGCTTCCCTGTTCCTATCAGGGTTTGGCTGAAAGAGGATGAATACTTTAACAAAGTTAAAACTGCTTTTGAAAGTGAAAATACCAAGAAATTCTTTAACAGCGAGAAGCTTGTTGCATTGTTAAAGGATCACCGAGACGGCAAGTATGACTATTCAAGAAAGATCTGGACAGTTTATACTTTCTTGGTTTGGTATGGAGTTTATTTTGGATAATGCTTATTTAGGATGACAAGTAAATGGATGACATCAAAAACATATACATTCCAGATGAAATACAGAAAATCATAAAAGACCTCCCCTATTCTATTGACGGTATTGGAATGTCAGGCTCAACAGTTTTGGCATTTGAAGATATGGCGTTAAAGATAGAGAAAGAAAGCTATCGCTTTGATGATATGGTTAGCGTTATGCGCTGGCTTGAGGGCAAAATCCCCTCGCCAAAGGTGTTATGCGTTGTAAAAGAAAATGGACTGTGCTATCTTCTAATGTCACGTATTAAAGGACAAATGTCTTGCGAGGAATATTATCTTGAACATCCCGATGAGCTTTGCGAGCACTTAGCAAACGGACTTAAAATGCTTTGGAGCGTTGATATCTCCGACTGTCCTGTTATTCGCGATATAGATGATGAACTTAAGGCTGCAAAACGTCAGGTTGATTTAAAGCTTTATGATCTTGACAACGTAGAACCTGACACGTTCGGCGAGAATGGGCTTTTCAAATCACCCGAAGATTTGTATATCTGGCTTGTGGAAAATAAGCCGGAATGTGAACCTGTTTTATCTCATGGCGATTATTGCCTACCCAATATTTTCATCAATAATGGCGAAATAAGCGGCTTCATCGATCTTGGCGATACCGGTGTTGGTGACAAATGGCGAGATATAGCAATATGTTATCGCAGTCTTAAGCATAATTTTGACGGTACTTTTGGCGGCAAAGTTTATGAAAACTTTTCACCTGACCTTTTGTTCGAAAAGCTTGGAATTGAACCAAATCAAGAGAAAATGGAATTCTATCGTTTGCTTGATGAGCTATTTTAATATGCAAAAAACCACCCGCAAAACGCGAGTGGTTTGTTTTTTTATGCTTTTGCAGGAGCAGGAGTTTCTGCTTTTTTCATCTTAGTGGTCTGGCGCTGTGCCATTACAAGATTGTAATATACGCCCTTGCTGCGCATAAGCTCATCGTGCGAGCCCATTTCTGCAAGACGGCCCTTGTCCAAAACGATTAGGCTGTCAGCATTAGAAAGTGTAGAGAGTCTGTGAGCGATAGCGATTGTTGTTCTGCCCTTGCAAAGCTCGCCAAGACCTTCCTGGATCTGACGCTCGGTTTCGGTGTCCAAAGAAGCGGTCGCTTCGTCCAAAATGATGATCTTAGGGTTATGCAAGATTGCACGTGCGATAGCGATTCTCTGACGCTCACCACCAGAAAGAGTGTGGCCCTTGTTACCAACGCGAGTGTTGTAACCATCGGGAAGCTTTGTAATAAACTCGTGCGCATGTGCGACCTTTGCAGCATCGATAATTTCCTCGAATGTTGCATCGGGCTTAGCATAGGAAATATTGTCAAGGATGCTTCCTTCAAATAGGTAAGTCTCCTGCAATACAACACCAACCTGCGAACGCAAGCTTTGCTGAGATATCTTCTTAATGTCAACGCCATCGATCTTGAGAGAGCCCTGAGTTGCATCATAAAGTCTCAAAATAAGGTTTATCATTGTAGACTTACCTACGCCTGAGTGGCCCACGATACCATACATTTTGCCTTGTTCAAGCTTGCAGTGGATATCCTTCAATACAGGGTTATAAACCTTATATCCGAAGAATACGTGATTAAACTCGATGTCGCCGTTGATATCAAGATCAACGCTGTCTTTGTCATCTCTAACGTCAGTCTGCTCTTCTAAAATTTCAAACACCTTAGAAGCACTGATAGAAACGTCAGCCAAAGTTCTTGGCAACTGCATTAACCAGCGAAGCGGGTTATAGAGCATCGAAACATATGATGTGAACTGAATAAGCTGACCTAGTGTCATTGTTCCAAACGCAGGAATTCGATTCAAAATCATCATTGCGCCAAAGTAAAGAACGAAGAAATGACCTATTGTCATTACGAAGTTGATAAGAGGCCAGATAAGTGACCAAACAACCTCAGCTCTTGAAGCGGCGCTTGCCCATTTGCCGGATGCCTCTTCATAACGATGGATCTCATATTCTTCAGTACCATTGGTCTTAACAACTCTGATACCATTCAAAATATCATGCAAAAGGCGCGAATGAAGGTTATTAAATCTCCAAGATCTGCCGAAATGCATGTGTATAACGTTGAAGAGCTTCTTAACGATCAATACAGCCAAAGGAATCGGCAAAATTGCCATCAACGCAAGCTTCCAGTTCATCACGAAAAGGATTATCGAGATGATGATCAACGACATGATTCTTACGATTGCGTTCTTACCGTTATCTGTTATAAAGCTCTGAAGCTTATTAGCGTCGTTAGATACACGGTTGATAAGCTCGCCGGCTGTCTTCTTTGAGATCGAGGACATTGAAAGATCAAGAGTTTTGTTAAAAACGTCCTGTCTTAAATCCTGGCTCAAATTAAGGGCAACATAGTGGCTGGCCTTCATGTTGATATAGTCTAAGATCGTGTTGATAATAACTATAGCAAACATTGAACCGCAAAGTAAACCAAATCCTGTCCAATTCGAAGTGTTCATAGGCTGAACATATTCATCAACGAGGATTCTGTTTACATAAGGCTCGATAACGCTTAAAAGCTGTGCGATTATCGTACACAAAATAGCGATCGCAAACGGCTTTTTATAAGGGCCAACTCTCTTTAAAAGTTTAGAGAACACCTTAATTTTTGACTGACAATACGGGCATTCTGAATATCCATCGAGCGGCAAGTGACATTTTGGACACTTGGGCTCGTCGATATCGCTTTCGGTGATAAAATTACCCGTCGTTAAATAGTGGTTTAAAAGCTTGCACAGTTCTGCGAATGCAACGAAATGATCCTGAGTAAATGCACAAATACATTTAACGTCCTTATCGTTGACTCTGCCAACCATCATTGAGCAACCGATAAGCTGTTCGCAGGCATATTCTTCGAAAGCATTAAATTCGATGGTCTCTTTAAGCTTACCGTTAATATATACCATAATCTCTTCGCGGGTAACGCACAAATGTCCGTCAACCTTTCTTTCGGAGATATTAAGGTTAAATGGCAGCGAGAATACTAACGATTCTATATCAATGCCTTCAGGCGCTGAAAGTTTTAAATTCATACTGATAATCACCCCTTCCGTAAGGGAAATATATTAAATGTAAATTTCAAGAATTGCCAAGCTCTTTTTATCAAGCTTTGCAATATCGTCGCAGAAATACTTATTTCCGTCAACGTCTGAAGCGTATAAGAATTTTTCGCTCAAAAGTCTAAAATTAGAGTACCAGTCTCTTATGCAAAGAGTTTTTCTTCCCGATGTTGTGTCAACATCAACAAAGATAAATCCGCGTGAGTTATCCTTTATCGAGTGAACCTTTGTTATCTCGGGCATATAGTATTTATATTCTAAATACTCATCAAGCATTGTAAACTGCTCGTCATCAAGTTCTTTCATATCCTTGATAACGCCGATCTCTTTAAATTCGCGTTCGTCGTTTTCATAAGCAACACTTATATATGTAGTCTTAGAATAGAACGGGATCAAGCGTGTGAGACGGACATTGAAATATTTTTCACCGCCGAACTCCAAGGAAATAAAATCGCTCTCATCCTTATAAAACTTTAAAGCTTTTGGATCTAAAATGATAAGTCTGTCAATTTCAAACTTTTCTAGTTCCAATTCTTTCTTAGCTGAATTATCCATATTAGGCAGTCCTCCTTTTCAAAAGCGTCAGCCCATTTCAATAAACTTTAAGGCATCAGACTGAAGCCTGTAAAGCTCGAAATATTTGCCCTTCTGACGAATAAGTGCATCGTGTGTGCCAAGTTCTTTAAGTTCACCGTGTTCAATAACGCAAAGCATATCGGCATCACGAAGTGTGGAAAGTCTGTGAGCGATTGATATGATCGTTCTACCTTCCTTAAGAGCATCGATAGCAACTTGTATCTTGCGTTCGGTACGAGTATCCATCGAAGCAGTTGCTTCGTCGAGAATGAGAATGCTTGGGTTCTGAATTATAGCACGGGCAATAGAGATTCTTTGACGTTCACCGCCCGAAAGCGATACACCGCCTGAACCGATCTTTGTGTTATATCCATCGGGAAGCTTGGTTATGAATTCGTGTGCATTAGCGCTCTTCGCAGCTTCGATAACCTCTTCAATGGTAGCATCAGGCTTTGCATATCGAATGTTGTCGGCAACAGTGCCAATAAAGAGATAAGTTTCCTGCGAAACGATACCGATATTTCTACGAAGATCTTCAGTTGCGATCTTTTTGATCGGAACACCATCTATCGTTATCTCGCCACCGGATACGTCATATAAACGCGCCATGAGGTTGATAATAGTTGACTTACCTGCACCTGTTTTACCAACGATACCGAACATCTGTCCACCCTCAACCTTGAACGAAAGGTTTTTAAGGATCTGACGGCCGGCTTCGTATTCAAACGAAACGTTTTTAAATTCGATATCGCCCTTAAAGGAATCGAATCTTACAGCTTCATTTGATTCAGCAACAGTAGGCTTAGCGTCCAAAATTTCGAACATGCGGGATGCAGCATCCATACATCTTGCATATCTGTCACCTATCCACATGAAGAAGTCAATAGGCTCGTAGATCATGTTGGTGTATGAAAGCAAAGCAGTAAGCGTACCGTATTTAAAATATCCTCTAATAACAAGGAAGCAGCCAAAACAGAATAGACCTGTACTAATAAGTCTATAGAAGCTCCAAACAAATGGAATGGTGTTTTCTATACGGTGATTGATTCTGCTGTTAACTTCATAAGCATCTTTGTTCTTGCGGTTATAGCGTCGAATTTCCTTTTGCTCCTTAGCAAAGCTCTTAACAACTCGCTGACCGTTCATAACGTCGGACAAAACAGAGTTAAGGCTGCGCATTGCAACATCGAGCTTGCGATAAAGCTTACGCTGGGATCTGTAAAGATAGTTATCAACAGCCAAAACAACGAAAACAATCAGGATTATGAGCAACGCGAGCACAGGGCTAAGCATAAACATGATGGCTGCAACGCCGACAAGCTTAACAATGTTTGCGACACCATAAGGCACGATATCAACAAAGAAGTTATAAACGTTATTCGAGTCTCTGTCAACGCGAGACATCAAAGAACCCGTCTGCTTGCTTGTGAAGAATTGAAGCGAAAGCTTCTGCATAGATGAGAATATTTTACTTCTTAACTGATGAGTTACCTTAGGAACGACCTTTGCCGTTACAACACCAGAGATAATACCTGTAAGCTTACCCAAAATATCGGTTAAGAACATCAGCATTATTACAAACAAAACCTGGCCGTAATATTTTCCGCCTTCAGTCAAAACATCGTCGTATAAAAGCTTGGAACCAAACCAAGGCGAAATTACTGCCAATGCATTTGAAAGAAGAATCGTCATAAAGATCAATAAGATCGCGCCTTTAAAGTCTTTAAACATTCCTGCCAAACGCTTTGTTACTGAACGTCTGTCTACACATCTGGGACAAACAGGGCGGTTAGGATCAGGATAAGGCTGATGACATATAGGACAGTGTGTTTTAACACTATCAAGAAGCGTATCATCGAGTTCTTCGTGACGATGAGTATGATTTACTCTGTCACAGAATTTTTCGAATTTTTCGGCAAATCCCAAGGAGAATCTTGCAATCGGAACATTTTTATGTTCACTGTCGAATCTGTCGTCACGGGAATAATTCTCTTCAAGATTTTCGATTTCTCCGTCGTTTAAAAGAGTAAGAATAAGTCTTGCTGAGTTATGATGACGGTCAACGTAAATACGCTTTATTTTTCCAATATCATATTCATCATAGTCAACAGTCTTATAGCTTATCATTTCAGGAATTACAAGGCCTGAAACAAAGCTCTTTAAAATCGGAATATTATGTGCTTTTTCGTTGAAGCGTTCCTTGGCATTAAGCTGTCTATATTCTTCATAGCCCTTTATAATGTATAAAGTAGATTCAGTGAACGTTATATACACATCTATATAACTTCCCTCTCCATCCAGATCAGCCTTTACACAATATAAAAGCTTATCGGTTGGAACTCCGCGCTTATACAGCTCATCCTTAACAAGCTCGGGCAGCACATCAAAGTATTTCATAAATATCCCTCCGTTTCTGCGGACATTCGTTTACTAATTTAATAAAATGCATTTTTGCTTCGCCCCTCTTCAAAGCTAACAAAAAAGCCTCCGACGTATGGTCAGAGGCATAACATACAATTAGATATGAAATGGCGCATTAATGCCGCCGACTCGCAAATTAGATATATAATTATTAAATACTGCAGCCTTAAGCATTATACTCACCTTTCATAATTTATTAGTTCCCGTTCTGCCTCCAAGAACAACTGTATTATATGACGGAAAGAAAGATATGTCAATAGATTTTCTTATTTTTTTACTACAATTTTCAGTTTAATATTTTTATGTTTTCAGGCATTTTGATAAGATTGACTTTATCGCATTAAAATGATATAATATATTAACTAAAACTAATGTTTGTTGTAGAAAGGACACTATTATGGACAGACTTATAAGCTTGCTTAAAACAAATGCACGACTTACAAATGCTGAATTGGCTGTTATGCTGAACAAGACCGAGGAAGAGGTTTCAAGCATGATCGCCTCTCTTGAAGCTAACGGAACGATCAAAGGATACAGCACTATATTTAATGAAGACATCGTTTCTAAAGACGCAGTTGTTGCATACATAGAGCTTAAGGTAACTCCTCAGGCTCAGGTTGGATATGACGACATTGCAAGACATATCGCATCTTATCCAGAGGTTGAGAGTGTATCTCTTATGTCCGGCGGATATGACCTTGCTGTTACAATCAAATGTCAGAACATTAAGGAAGTTTCTTCATATGTAGCTCAAAGACTTGCAACTATCAGCGGTGTTGTGTCAACCTCTACTCATTTCTTCCTGCAGAAATATAAAGAGAATGGAATTATGCTTGTTGAAGAAGCACCTGATGAACGCAGCTTTAACTAATCCGCAACTGAAAGGTTATACTACTGATGATAGATTACAGCAAAATTATAGGTAAAACTATAAGCGATATAAAGCCAAGCGGTATAAGAAAATATTTTGATATTGCCGCAACGCTTGACAACGTAATTTCTTTAGGCGTTGGCGAGCCTGACTTTTACACTCCTTGGCCAATAAGACGTGCAGCTATTGTTGCTCTTGAACGCGGCAAAACCTTTTACACTGCTAACTCAGGACTTATCAAGCTTAGGAATGCCATTTATGAATATACAAATAAGCACACAGGTATCGAATATGATCCTGAAAAAGAGATAATCGTTACTGTTGGTGGAAGCGAGGCTATTGATCTTACGATCAGAACGATCATAGAGCCGGGCGATGAAGTTATCATTATAGAACCATCGTTTGTTTGCTATAAACCGATCGTCACATTAACAGGCGGTGTTCCTGTTATCATCGAGACAAATGAAGAAGATAATTTCAAGCTCAGGGCAGATCAGCTTAAAGAAAAGATCACTGATAAAACAAAGCTTGTAATACTTCCCTTCCCCAATAATCCAACCGGTGCTATTATGACACGCGAGGATCTTGAACCGATTGCAGAAATTTTGCGTGATACCGATATAATGGTTCTTACTGATGAGATATACTCAGAGCTTACATATGGACGTGAGCATTTTTCCATCATATCGCTTGAAGGTATGAAAGAGAGAACGATATACGTTAACGGATTCTCTAAAGCATTTGCGATGACCGGCTGGAGACTTGGATATATGTGCGGTCCCGCACCAATAATCAAGCAAGCGCTTAAAATACATCAGTTTGGTATCATGTCCTCTCCTACTGTGAGCCAATATGCAGCTATCGAAGCATTGACAAGCTGTGAAAATGACGTTAAACAGATGGTTGATGAATATGACACGAGAAGAAGATACTTAGTCGATGCTTTTAATAAGCTTGGACTTAGTTGCTTTATGCCTGAGGGTGCGTTCTACGTATTCCCTTGCATCAAGTCAACCGGACTTTCAAGCGATGAATTTTGCGAAAAACTTTTGTATTCTAAGCGAGTAGCAGTAGTTCCCGGAACAGCATTCGGTGACTGCGGAGAAGGATATATAAGAGTTTCCTATGCATATTCGCAAAAGCACTTAAAAGAAGCGATCGGAAGAATTAAGGAATTCATTATAGAGCTTGAGGCTGAGCGAAATGACAGATAAACTTTTCGGCAAAGCATATGCGAAAATCAATCTTACTCTTGACGTTGTTGGAAAAAGAGATGACGGATACCATTATATCGAATCGGTTATGCAGTCGATATCACTCTATGATAGTGTGACACTTTATATGACTGATACAAAAGATATAGTGATTGAGTGCTCCGACCCGAATGTTCCCTGTGATAAGAGAAATACAGTATATAAGGCATGTGTTAAGTTTTTTGACTTTACTGGCATTACAAACTGTGGTGTTAAGATTGTTGTTGAAAAGAACATCCCCTCTGAAGCTGGATTGGGCGGTGGATCGAGTGACGCTGCTGTTGTTATAAAACTGCTTGACGAGATGTTTAATACAAAGCTTTCAACTGATGATATGATTGCGATCGGTGCTCAAGTTGGGGCTGACGTTCCCTTCTGTATCGTTTCAGGAACAGCTTTATGCAAGGGGTTGGGCGAAGCTGTAACTCCCCTGCCAAAGCTTAAAGAGCATTATCTTCTGCTTATTAAGCCGAATTTTGGAATATCAACTCCTTTAGCATATAAAGCTTTTGACGATAAAAATCTTATGTCATCATCGTCGACAAAAGATTTGGTTGATGCGATCTCCAGCGGAAATGACATTACAAAATTTCTTTCTAACGATTTGGAATGTGCTGTTGATAACGCTGAAATTTATAAGATAAAAAATACACTTACAAGACTTGGTGCAAACGGCACCTTGATGACCGGAAGCGGATCTTGTGTATATGGAATATTTACCGACAAGTTTATGGCCTATACAGCTTTTCAAGTCATTAAGAATGAATTTCCTTTTGTTAGCGTTGAAAAAACAATATGAGTATATATAATAAATGCAAGCTTTGTCCAAGAGAATGCGGAATTAATAGACATAGCTCAACAGGCTTTTGCGGACAAAGCGATAAATTAAGGATTGCGAGAGCTGATCTTCACGTTTGGGAGGAGCCCTGTATAAGCGGAACGAATGGTTCGGGCACGGTTTTCTTCAGCGGATGTACATTAAGATGCTGTTTTTGCCAGAATCATGAGATATCTCAAGAAAACAAAGGCTATGATATCACGGTTAATGAACTTGCTGATATCTTTATTGAACTTCAAAATAACGGTGCACACAATATCAATCTCGTAAGCCCTACTCCTCACGTTCCGAAGATAATCGAAGCTTTGGATATTATTAAAGACAAACTGACAATACCAGTTGTATATAACTGCTCAGGTTATGAAAGCATTGATACTATTAAAATGCTTGATGGTTACGTTGATATCTATCTTCCTGATTTTAAGTACTTCAGTGATGAGTATTGCAAAAAGTATTCAAAATGTGATAACTACCTTGAGACTGCTGTTTTAGCAATCAAAGAAATGGTTAGTCAGGTTGGTAAGCCGTCGTTCGATAATGATGGAATCATTAAGAAAGGCGTTATTATCAGGCATTTGGTGTTGCCATCATTAAGAAAAGATTCTGCGAACGTGATTAAAACTATTGCTAAAAACTTTGAAAGCGATCAGATTTTGCTCAGCATAATGAGCCAATACGTGCCGATGCACAAAAGCTTTGATTTTAAAGAGCTTTCAAGGCGTATTTCAACATTTGAGTATAACTTTGTGTTGGATTTGGCAGATGAGCTTGGATTTAAGGGCTTTTCGCAGGAGCGCGATTCAGCAAATAGTGCTTATATCCCCGAGTTTTATGACAAGAAAGGAGAATGACATGAAGAAACGCGTTATTTTAACAATGCTCCCCATTATAGCGATAGCTTTTGAAACGCTCCCTTATGGTGCTGTTTTAAGATTCGCCTCTGATGCTGAGCGCGTTGATATTCAGACTTATTCATACTTTGATTTGGTTCCGTTTGGATATGCGAACTTCGGCCCTCTCTTAACTGCAATTTTAACACTGATATTGCTGGTGATTGCCGCAATTAGCTTGTTTAAGCCAAATCTAAAGCTTAATAGAACGATTTTAATTACCTCGATCATTGCTGTTATCACTTCGCTGATGCCATTAATGTATGGTGTTGCATATTTCAGCCTTGTGGCTGTAATGATAAGCGTTGTTTTATCGTGCGAGGTTGCTGTATCGATATTTATGAAAGAATAAAGAATCCCCACCTTCATCAAAGGTGGGGATTTTACTATGAATCTTTTAATCAGTTAACAAATAACACATTATCAGTAATTTGAATTATTAACGTTGATTTGTTTGGAGTGAAACATTATCAAAATACTCATGATTATCCATTTTTGAATCATACAAACATAATACGCAGCAATACGGTATTTCTCAGCAGCATCAGATGCCGCTATCATTCCCATGATGCCCATCATGTTTCCAGACCCGTCTTTATGTGAACTGAGGACTTCATAAAATGTGGTCATACATTTACTGAATAAGATCCCTGAAATCACCGTGACTACAACAGAAATTGCTAGCGTTATCAGAACGCTTTTTGCGTTTTTAAATATGATGGTATTCTTATTCGCAAAAATAAGATATGTAATAAAGCATTCTATCAACACCGCAAAAGCAACAAATAATCCACTTTTTTCATCAAACGCAGCATCAAGCAACGACTTTACAACCGTAAACGTTAAGACAACTGCAACGAACAAAAGCACCCTACCAACACAAAACCTTTTTAAAAGCTTCTCATCGGGATTAAACAACGGTTTAGAAAAAACGGTTTTGTTTTTATTAAGTATCAGAACATAGAGCAATCCTAATAAAAAGGGCGAGATAAGCATTTCGACAATAAAACTTTTAGATGTTACAACCAATATTACAAGAATAATTACGACGCATAATAAATTGCTCTTAAGTGCTTTCATGATATTCCTCCGTAATTACTTTACAACAATTGCGATTAATCTATCATTTCGCTTGAATCTCTTTAAGATTTTCAGCAAATCTGATAAGCTCATCCATCGAAAGCTCTTCGGGTCGAACAGAAGGCTTAAGACCGGTCTTTTCAATTGCTTCGGCAACGATTTCCTTGGAAATGCCAAGAGATCCGCTGACACAGTTAAGGATCGTTTTGCGGCGCTGTGTGAACATCCCCCTAACAACTTTAAAAAAGTATTTTTCATCGTTCGCTTTCGGAGTGTCATCAGTAAGCTCGAACTGAATCACACAACTATCAACGTTTGGGACAGGCATGAAGCTTCCGCGTGAAACGTTAAAGAGTATCTTAGCTTTTGAGAAATAATTCACCGCAACAGTAACCGCACCCATATCACGAGTGCCGACGGGCGCACAAAGACGCTGTCCCGCCTCTTTTTGAACCATTGTAGTGATGGTTCTGATGGGAAGCCGAGATTCAAGAAGCATCATTATGATCGGCGAAGTGATGTAATAAGGCAAATTTGCGCACACTGCAACCTCTAAGCCATCGAATTCATCCTCGATAAGTTTTTTAAGATCGACATTCATAACGTCATCATTGATGACTTTAACGTTATTATGCTCGGCAAGGGTTTTTTGCAATATCGGAATTAGACGGTCATCAATTTCAATTGCAACCACCTTATCCGCACGCTTGCAAAGCTCGTTCGTTAAAACACCGATTCCGGGACCTATTTCTATCACTCCAAATCCCTTTTTCGCATTGCCCATTTCAGCTATTCGCGGACAAACGGATGGATTTATAAGAAAGTTTTGACCCAGCTTTTTTGAGAAGGTAAATCCATGCTGAGAAAGTATATCTTTAATTACGCCTATATTTGAAAGATTGTCCATAATAGTCTCCAAAGAATTTGATATATTGATTATAGCAAGTGTGAAGTTTGAAGTCAATTATGTTTGCTATTGATTTATATCATCGGTAATAATATGGATTATTTCTTGAGGTCTATCATGAAGATATTTCAACAAGAATGAAGGATATGCTGCGACGTTTTTAAGTTCTTCTATCGGCAACCAGTGCATATACTCAGCGCCTTCTGCGCAAAAACTGTGGCAGTTTATCTCCATGGTGCCACGGGGTTTCATTAGAAAATATAAACTTATTTCATGGCACTTAAAGCCGTCGATAGAACCATCGCCAATAAAGAAGTTTTCGTGTATGACGGCAAGCTTTTCAATCTCATAGTTTACACCCGTCTCCTCAAGCACTTCTCTTTTGATAGCTTGTTCAGCGGTTTCGCCGTGCTTAACTGCACCACCAACAGAATAGTAATAGGTCGAGACATTATTTCCAGCTAGCAAAACGTGATTATTTTCAACAATTATTGCTCCGACACGGTATGAAAACATTTTGCTATCATTTTTAAAGCGAAGATCGTTATTAAAAAGCATTTTAACCTCCGAAAAAATATAGGGCACCTGAAATATCAGATGCCCTTGAATTATTGTTAGATAGATTACTTGCCCATCATGGAAGCAACTTCATCAGCGAAGTTGTCTTCTCTCTTAGCAATACCTTCGCCTCTTTCGAAACGAACGTATTCAGCAACCTTGATGGAGCCGCCAAGTTCCTTAGCGCAGTGGTCAACATACTTGCCAACTGTGAACTGGTTGTCCTTAACGAATTCCATGTCTACGAGGCAGTTTTCAGAGTAGTACTTGCCAACCTTGCCTTCAACGATCTTAGCCAAAACAGCTTCAGGCTTGTTAGCCATCTTAGGATCTTCCTTCATCTGAGCGATCATGATGTTCTTTTCGCCTTCGAGAACGTCAGCAGGAACATGAGTTCTGTCAAGGTAAGCAGGGTTCATAGCAGCGATCTGAAGAGCTACGTCCTTACCGCAAGCGAGAGAATTTTCGCCGAGTTCAGTGTCGAGCTTAACCAAAACGCCGATTCTGCCGCCACCGTGTACGTAAGAAACCAAAGTTCCTTCCATACGAGCGAATCTTCTGATCTGGATGTTTTCTCTGATCTGCAAGAATACTTCCTGAACTTCTTCTTCGATAGTTCTTTCAGAGTTAACAGACTTGCAAGCCTTCAAAGCGTCAACATCAGCAGGGTTGCAAGCGATAACAGTCTTAGCGATTGTATCAACCAAGCCCTTGAACTGATCAGTGTTAGCAACGAAGTCGGTTTCAGAGTTAACTTCAACAACACAACCAACATTGCCTTCTACCATTGCAACAACCAAGCCTTCAGCAGCAACACGGCCAGCCTTCTTAGCCTGGGTAGCAAGTCCCTTTTCACGAAGCAAAACGATAGCAGCTTCGAAGTCGCCGTTAGCTTCTACGAGTGCCTTTTTGCAATCCATCATACCTACGCCGGTTCTCTCACGGAGAGCGGATACGTCCTTAGCTGTGATATTAGCCATAATATGAACATTCCTTTCAATATTAAGATATTTTAGAATTAGGGCAGGTGTTTATTTAAAAGCGCCTGCCCGATAAAATCTGAATTATTCTTCTACAGGAGCTTCTTCAGTAGTTTCTTCAGCAACAGTTTCGCCCTGTCTGCCTTCGATGATAGCGTCAGCGATAGCACCGGAGATGAGCTTAACTGCTCTGATAGCATCGTCGTTGCCGGGAATTACATAGTCAACTTCGTCAGGATCACAGTTAGTGTCAACGATAGCAACTACGGGGATACCAAGCTTCTTAGCTTCTGCAACTGCAATCTTTTCTCTCTTGGGGTCAACGATGAACAAAGCAGCGGGAAGCTTGCCCATGTTCTTGATACCGCCGAGATACTTTTCAAGCTTTTCGATTTCGAGAGAAAGCTGAGCTACTTCCTTCTTGGGAAGGAGTTCGAAAGTGCCGTCTTCAGCCATCTTGTGGAGCTGTTCAAGACGAGCGATTCTGGTGCGGATGGTCTTGTAGTTGGTCATCATACCGCCAAGCCATCTTGCGTTTACATAGTGTGCATTAGCTCTGAGTGCTTCTTCCTTAATGGAATCGCCAGCCTGCTTCTTTGTACCTACGAAAAGTACTTCACCGCCGTTAGCAGAAACTTCCTTAACGAAAGCATAAGCTTCGTCGAGCTTCTTAACGGTCTTCTGAAGGTCGATGATGTAAATTCCGTTTCTTTCTGTGAAGATGTACTGAGCCATCTTCGGGTTCCATCTTCTTGTCTGGTGACCAAAATGTACACCAGCTTCAAGAAGCTGCTTCATTGATACTACAGCCATTGTAGTAACCTCCTATTGGTTTTAAATTTTACTAACCCTCCGTTTAAGTTAACTTGCCTTCACCCAACGAGTGTTGGGACCAACAGCAAAACTCAAACGTGCGAATTGCGGTAATATTATATCACCATTGAATAAATAATGCAAGTGTTTTTCAGTGATTATTTTGACAAAAATTTGCTCGTATTTGGTGTCTCAATTGTGCGGTCATACAAGAAATCGTTAGAAACAAGTATAGTATCCTTCCCTATCAGGTCAATATCAGAGAATTTGATAATTATATCTTGATCGCGGCTGCCAAGACCAAAGAATCTTGGTCTGCCATATACGATGACTGATCTTACACTTGAATCCTCACAAATTTCAATATCATCTACTCTGCCAAGCATTGTCCCGGTTCTAAGGTCTATTACTTCCTTTTGCTTAAGCTCTGATAATGTATAATTCATAAACTCACCTCGGTCAATAATATGACCGAGGCGAACTTAATATTATTGCCTAACAATTAGTTTAACATCCACATGAACAACCTGTTACATCCTCAAGGCTCTTGGGGAAGAATTCACTTGTTGGGAATGTGATCTTTTCAAACAGTTCACACGGTGTTTGACTTGCTGAAGAATTCTGCGAGCAAGAGCAGTCCTTGGGAAGCTCAAGATTAAAAACAGGAACCATTATGGGAACTTTTCTTGAAAGAGAAATAATCGAGAAAATTCCCAATGTAACTGTCAAATGCTTTCTTTCAGGAATCGTTACAACCTGTTCGCAGCTTGCATCAGTACAACAGCTGTATGCAGGAACAGTGACGAGCTTAAGTCCCAAAACGATAGGATCTGCCACAGAAACAGTTGCTTTGGGAAGACTTGAAGTCTGGCAGCCGTTTGCAGTTACAATTCCGTTATCCTCGGATGAGAAGAACTTCGTTCCACCGTCAGATCCGAACAGGATAACCTTCTTTGTGAAGCATGCCGTTCCTGTTACGGATTGTGCAGGAGAAGTAACTCCGTCACTTATGTCGACAGTCACATTAAATGTATAAGTAAGGTCGACGGCGAAAAATCCGCAGTTAAAAGGAATGGGTTCTACTTGAAAATAAACACTGGTGATCTCAGCGCATCTTGCTTTAACATATGTCGCATCGTTGACAAGCTCTCGCGACACAGCGTCATCGAAAGATATATCAAGATCTTCTAAACAGTCTCTGTCTGAACAGCTATCAAAAATTCGTTCAGCCTCGATGGTTACAGCTTCTTTAAAGCCATAAGGATTTGTACCGAATTCAGCCATATTGATCCTCCTAATAAATATTAAAGTTTAAAACTTCTCTACATATTATTCAGAATCGGTTGGTTTAGTGACTGATTAAACTTAAAACAGAGTCATTTGAGATGTTACGGGCATGTCTCCGAAAGCACCAAGATTTTGGAGCTGTTCAATTACTGTTTTCGACACGCCTGCAGCGTTTTGGAACTCTTCGATAGATATGAAATCTCCGCTTTGTGCAGCTTTATATAGCGATTTTGCGGCATTTTCACCAACACCACTCATTGAAACGAATGGCAAACGAAGCTTGCCATCCTCAATCTTATAGATCGTTGCATGAGATTTGTGAATATCTATCGGCAGGAATTCATATCCACGAGAGAGCATCTCATTAATGATCATAAGCATTTCGTAAACGCCGTCCTCTTTATCAGAGCGGTCATTACCCTTTTGCTTATATTCATCAAGCTTATATCTTGTCGCAAGCTTTCCGCGAGAAGCAGCTTCTGCGTCGAAGTCATCTCCGCGAACTGTGAACAGAGCTGCATAGAATTCAAGAGGTTTGTGTACCTTATACCAAGCAAGACGGATCGCAGCAGTTACATATGCCGCAGCGTGAGCTTTTGGGAACATGTACTTGATCTTCATACAGCTTTCAATGTACCACTCGGGAACATCGTGATCACGCATTGTTTGCTTCATTTCATCAGTCAAAAGCTTGGGAGCTTTGCCCTTACGTACGATTTCCATGATCTTAAACGACAAGCTAGGATCGACACCGTGATATATAAGATAAGTCATGATACTGTCACGAGTACCTATAACCTGGTCGATGGTACAGGTTCCGTTTTTAATAAGCTCAGCTGCATTTCCGAGCCAAACGTCAGTTCCGTGAGAGAGACCGGATATCTGCAAAAGGTCGGAGAATGTTTTTGGCTGAGCATCCATAAGCATTCCTCTTACAAAAGGTGTGCCCATTTCAGGGATGCCAAGTGTGCCGGTTTTACTGTCGATATCTTCGGGAGTGACACCCAAAGCCTCAGTAGAGGTGAACAGCGAATATACAGCAGGATCACTCATTGGCGTTTTGGTGATATCCGTTCCTGTCATATCCTCGAGATATTTATAAAGAGTGGGCACATCGTGTCCAAGTTCATCAAGCTTCAGAATAGTATCGTGAAGCGAATTGAAGTCGAAGTGAGTTGTTACAATATCAGAATCAACTTTATCGGCAGGATGCTGAACAGGTGTGAAGTCATATACTTCCCTATCGCTTGGTATTACGACCATGCCACCGGGGTGCTGTCCCGTTGTTCTCTTTATGCCAGTGCAACCGATTTTAAGACGTGTAACCTCGGCAGGGTGAACGGAAATTCCCCTCTCCTCGAGATATTTCATAACATAACCATAAGCGGTTTTATCTGCTACAGCCGATATAGTACCTGCCTTAAATACGTTATCAGCACCGAAAAGCTCTTCGGTATATTTATGAGCACTTGCCTGATAGTCACCAGAGAAGTTAAGGTCGATATCAGGAGACTTATCGCCGTTAAAGCCAAGGAAGGTTTCAAACGGAATGTCATGTCCGTCACGGTTCATGTCAGCTCCGCAATTAGGACAAGCCTTAGGAGGAAGATCAAATCCCGAACCATATTCACCCTTGGTGAAGAATTCAGAATACTTGCAGTTCGGGCAAACATAGTGAGGAATAAGCGGGTTAACCTCTGAGATACCCGACATTGAAGCAACAAAAGATGAACCAACAGATCCACGAGAGCCAACCTGATAGCCATGCTCTACCGAGTTTGCAACAAGGCGTTTTGCGATAACGTATAAAACAGCAAAGCCGTGCTTAATGATCGACGTAAGCTCTCTATCAAGGCGCGTGCTGACGATTTCGGGAATAGGATCACCATAAATCTCTCTGGCACGGCGCCAGCAGATCTCACTGAGTTCTTCATCAGCACCCTCGATATGAGGTGTGAAAGTACCTTTTGGGAAAGCACGAACTTCGGGATCGATCATATCAGCAATGAGATTCGAATTTGTGACAACAACTTCATATGCTTTTTCTTCGCCGAGATAAGCAAAATCCTCGAGCATTTCGTTCGTGGTCTTAAGATATAATGGTGCCTGAAGATCGGCATCATCATAAGCGACCGAGGTTAAAATGCTTCTGAATATCGAATCCTCTTTATGAAGGAAGTGAACGTCACCTGTTGCGACAACGGGCTTACCAAGCTCCTCGCCAAGCTTTACGATCGTTCTGTTAAAGTTCTGAAGATCCTCGACACTTGCAACACTTCCATCACGGAGCATGAATTCATTGTTGCCCGTGGGCTGAATCTCAAGATAGTCATAGAACCTTGCGATCTCCAAAAGGTCCTCCCAAGATTTGCCCTGGAATACTGCACGGAATAGCTCGCCAGCCTCGCACGCGCTGCCTATTATAAGACCTTCGCGGTGCTTGATGAGTTCGGATTTCGGAATTCGCGGATGACGGTGATAGTATTTAAGATTAGAATATGAAACAAGCTTGTAAAGATTTTTTAAGCCGACAAGATCCTTTGCCAAAATAATTTGATGATAGCTTGGAAGCTTATTAATGTCGGTGTTACTTAAGATGGAGTTAAGCTTATCTATTGTTACATTCTCGTGCTCGTCCAAAAGCCTACGAGAAAGAACGATAAAAATGTTTGCATTTACAGTTGCATCATCACTTGCACGGTGATGATTGAAGTTGCCAAGATTAAGAGCTTTTGCAACACTGTCAAGAGTGTGCTTTGCAAGTGAAGGAAGCATATTTCTTGAATACGGAACAGTATCGATGTATGTAAAGTCAAACGACTTGTCATGACGTTTTACCGCAGCTCTAATAAATGATGTATCAAAGGGTGCATTATGCGCAACCAAAACGGGGTTATCACCGCAAAATGCCATAAATTTTTCAAGAGCTTCAAGTTCTTTTGGAGCACCTGCAACCATTGCATCGGTTATTCCGGTAAGCTCGATTATTCTTGCAGGAATCGGTCTTTCTGGATCAACAAAGATATTAAAGGTTTCGACGACATCGAGATTTCTGACTTTCACAGCACCAATTTCTATGATGCGTTCTGTTGCAGCGCTTAAGCCCGTTGTTTCGATATCGAAAACAATAAATTCATCGCACAAAGAGCGCTTATCAGAACCGATAACGATATTTGTCTCGTCGTTGACCTGGTAAGCTTCAATTCCGTAAATAAGCTTGAAATCACTGCCTGATGAACGAATATCATCAACCTGATACATGGCATCAGGGAAGCCCTGGCAAACACCGTGGTCAGTAATTGCAATTGCTTTCATGCCCCAGTCATATGCACACTTGACAATGTCTTTTGAAGGGGTGATGCCGTCCATTACAGACATATTGGTATGGCAATGAAGCTCTACACGTTTAACGGGAGCATCATCAACCTTTTTGATCTTCTTTACCAAGCTTATATCACGAGGCTTAACATTTATCTCATTGTCAAAAGTGTCATATGTAATATCACCGCTGACAACTATAGACTTGCCTTTCTTTAAAGCTTCAAGCAAAGCTTCGCCTTTTTTAGCAAGCTCTATGATCTTAACAGTGACAGAACCTGCATAGTCAGTTATGGCAATGGAAATTATCATTCGCTTTTCATCTTTAGTAAGCTTTGAGTTAACCTCGAATATATCGCCAAAAACAGTTACTTTGCCGCTTGTCTCTGTAAGGTCAGAAAGCTTTACAAGCTCAACGGTACCTTTAATTTCCTTGCCCATAACAACAGTTGCTTCGGAAAGGATCGGAGCATTCGGAACGTCGATAGTATATGTAGTAGAAGGAATAGCATCGCTTGATTGCACTGCTGTTTTTGCAGGAACTACCTTTGGAGTTATATTCTTTAAAAGCTCCTGCTGAACACTATCATGAGCATCGCGATCGACTGTTAAAATGCCATCGAGCTTGATAACCACATGTACACCAAACTGAGAATTGATTATCTTTGGAAGAACATCCTCAATACCTGCGCTCTTTAAAAGAGATTCACCGCCATTTTTAAGGATTATTCTAAGCTCATTTCCGTTAAGAGCGAATTCTGCATTATCCAAAAAACCGTTAACAGGAATTCTGCGTTTAAGCTCACCAATGATAGCAGGCATAGCTTCAATGCTGAACAGATCTGACGAATATTTGGGTTTTATGTAAATATCTCTAAGTCCCAAAGCGGGTTTAAGATTGTTTGCAAACAGCTTAAGATCCTCGCTCGATACAATGCGCGAAAACTGAATTTCCACCGCCATCGAGGTTTTATCCTGCGAAAAGCCCATTCGAAGAATAACGCCGTCGGCTATGCTTTCGGGAATTATATTGTCATAAGCGCCGAAGAATTCGGACACTGTCTTATAGCTCATTTAATCACATCCGTGTTAAAGTTTATTTATCTCGTTCATCAAAACATTAAGTGCTTCGTTTTCGGGGAATTTGCCAAGAATCTTGTCTTTCTTGAAGAGTACGACACAGCCATCTCCACCAGCAAGACCGATATCAGCTTCTTTGGCTTCACCCGGACCATTAACAACACAGCCCATTACAGCAACGGTGATATCCTTGTCGATAGACTTTGTTGCATCCTCGACCTTATTGGCCAAGGAAATTAAATCGATTTTCGTTCTTCCACAGGTTGGACAGGAAACTATCTTAACTCCCCCACTTTTTCCAATAGCTTTTAAGATATCAAAGCCTGCAGCAACCTCTTTGATCGGATCGTCCGTTAAAGAAACACGAATAGTTTCTCCGATACCGTCGCACAAGAGCGAGCCAATTCCTATTGAAGACTTTATGAGACCCATATTATACGTTCCTGCCTCGGTCACACCGAGATGCAAGGGATAATCCGTCATTTGAGAAATGAGTCTGTAAGCAGAAATCATTTTCTGAACGTTAGATGATTTTAAAGATATAACTATATCATCAAAATCAAAGCGTTCAAGAAGTTTGACGTGGCCCATGGCACTTTCACACAAAGCCTCGGGCGTTGGAGAACCGTATTTAGCCAATATATCTTTTTCCAAAGAGCCTGAATTAACGCCAATTCTGATCGGAATAGATTTTTGACGGCAAATGTCAGCAACAGCCTTAACTCTTTCAAGAGAGCCAATGTTTCCGGGGTTTATTCTGATCTTGTCAATGCCGCGTTCTGCAGCACCCAAAGCAAGGCGGTAATCAAAATGAATGTCAGCGACAAGCGGCACAGAAACCTCTGACTTAATTGCAGGGATAAGATCAAGTGCATCATTATCGGGAATAGAGACACGTATTATTTCGCAGCCCGCGTTTTCAAGCTGCTTAGCTTGAAGAACATTCCCCTTAATGTCGTTGGATATGACATTAAGCATGGACTGGACATATATATGCTTGCCATCAAGCGTAAGGTTACTAACCTTTACACGTTTAATTTTTCTCATTAAAAACACTCACTTAAATAAGTTTCAAAACATCGAATACAGTTACAATAATAGCCAATCCAAACAAAAGAATCATTCCTATCAGATGAACGATACCCTCATGCTCGGGCTTTATAGGCTTGCGACGGATACCCTCTATAATCAAGAAGATTGCTCTTGCTCCATCAAGTGCGGGAATCGGCAAAAGATTGAATATGCCGACGTTTATCGTTATAAATACAACAAGCGATGCTAAGTTAGCAAGCATTGTTCCAAAATTAATTCCGGTTGAAGTAGATCCCACGACGTCGCCAATTGCGCCAACAATTCCAACAGGGCCGGAAAGATCGTTAATTCCATATTTGCCCTTTACAAGATCGCCGAGTGAGAGCCAGATCATTCTTGCAACTGAAACAAATTTCTTTCCTGAATAATCAAGCACTGACAAGGGATTTACCTTGTCACCAACAACAAAGAAATCTATGTGCAGGGATTTAGTTCCATCCTCCAAAACAGTTCCATCAAACTCAACTGCTGGCAAGACAACCTTCTCACCATCACGTAAAACAGTCATTTCAAAGGTCATATCCTCATCAGACTGAAATTGATAGGATATATCGGTATCGCAGAAAACGCTCATACCATTTACTTTGATGATCTTGTCTCCAACGTTAAGGCCTGTTTGGTGTGAAATTGCATCTTCAGATTCAAACTTTGCAATCTCGGTAGTTATGATAGCGTCACTGCAAGAGGTTACTATTATCAAAATAACAAAACCAAGGATAAGATTCATTGCAGCACCTGCAAGAACGACCAAAAGTCGCTGCCAAACCTTTTTGCGATTAAATGCTCTGGGATCGGGGCTGTCAGCATCCTCACCCTCCATCGAGACAAAACCGCCAATAGGAAGAAGACGAAGTGCATAAGTTGTTTCGCCTTTGCCCCAGCTTACGATTTTGGGTCCCATACCGATTGCAAATTCATTAACCTTGATTTTGCATGCCTTTGCAACCAAAAAGTGACCAAGCTCGTGTATCAAGATAATAATTCCGAAAATTAGAATAGCTATAAGAATATAAACAATAGTCAAGGTTAAACCTCCACAAAATTAAAGTGATTCGATATGATTTTTAACATACTCGCGGGCTTTGATATCAGCGTCAAGTATATCATCAAGCGTGCTGATTTCTTTATGCTCAACAGCTTCAAGAGCTCCGCAAACAAGATTTCCTATATCCAAGAACTTGATTTTTCCAGAAATGAAAGCTGAAACTGCTTCCTCGTTAGCTCCGTTGACGATTGCGGGAGCTGTTCCTCCGATTCTGGCTGCTTTGATGCATGCACTAAGACAATCAAATGTTTCAAAATCGGGTTTATAGAAGCTTAGCTTTCCGTAATCAGTTAAAGATAAATGTTTTGTTGGGCATTCAAGCCTTTCCGGATATAAAAGAGCATACTGTATCGGTATCTTCATATCGGGGACACCAAGCTCAGCGATAACTGCGCCGTCGTCAAATTCAACGGCAGAGTGAATTACGCTCTCACGGTGAACAACGATTTCTATCATATCGGGGTCAGCATCGAAAAGCCACATAGCCTCGATAAATTCAAGACCTTTGTTCATAAGCGTAGCCGAGTCGATAGTAATTTTATTTCCCATTGACCAGTTTGGATGAGAAAGAGCCTGTGAAAGTGTTACATCGGATAAGTCATCTTTTGTTTTTCCAAAGAAGGGACCACCCGAAGCGGTGAGGATAATCTTAGAAAGCTGAGAACGCTTCGAGCCTTGAAGCGATTGGAATATAGCAGAATGCTCGCTGTCAACCGGATAGATATTTACGCCTTTTTGACGTGCCGCTTCCATTACAAGCTTACCGCCGGCGACAAGAGTTTCCTTATTTGCAAGGGCGATGTCCTTCCCTGCTTCTATAGCAGCAAGAGTTGGTTTTAAGCCAACCATTCCTACAACACTGTTCAATATGATATCGGCATCTTCAAGCGATGCAAGCTCGCACATTCCATCCATGCCTGATAATACGGTAATCTCTCTTCCGACAAGCTTCTCTTTTAAGTATACCGCCTTTTCATCATCAAATATGCAGACATAAGAGGGTGAAAACTGATCAATTTGCTCAATAAGCTTATCGACATTTGACTTTGCAGCAAGGCCGATAACCTTTAAGCCGTGCATTTTCGCAACCTCGAGAGCTTGTGTGCCGATCGAGCCTGTCGAGCCGAGAATAACTATTTTTTTCATATGATTTTCTCTTTCAATTAAATTATCTAAAAGCAGAAAAGGGATAACTGATGTTACCCCGATTTGCAGGAATATTCTTGTTTATGCAACGATAGCAAGCTGTGTCAGGCAAAAAGCCATAAAAGGCGCAACGTATACAACGCTGTCGAATCTGTCCATTGCTCCGCCGTGGCCGGGCATTATGCTGCCATAGTCTTTAATTCCATATTTACGTTTAATCAGCGATGCACTTAAGTCACCAACCATGCCCAAAAAAGCACAGACAGCGCCCATTAGTGCAAGAAGCATGTAATTAGGAACATTGCCACCATCAGTTAAGAAGAGATATCCGAAGAGAACGAACAAAAGTGCGTTCGAGGCGAATCCGCCAAGCATTCCCTCGATAGTCTTTTTAGGAGAGATTTCGGGACAAAGCTTATGTTTACCAAACAAAGTTCCGACAAAATATGCACCGGTATCAGCAAGCCACGCTCCGCATAAAGTGAGCAAAAGATGCTTCCATGAAGCGCTTCCGCATTTGTTTTCAATTATAGCAAGAGACAGCATTGCCGCACCTATCATTACAGTCTCTATCATAACAAGATAGATCGTTTCTAGATCGACTTCAGTATGATATTTAAACGTCACAGACATGCATATGACAATATATATAAATGCAATTGCTATATATGCTATGTATCCGTTATAAAAATTAGCAATAATCGGAACCGAAAGAGTGACGAGTAATGAAGGCAACAACAGCAAAATGTTGTTCTTCAAGCCAGTTGCACGGATAACCTCGTAAGCCATCAAAGTTCCAATCAAAGAAAGTGCGATATTTAAAACAATAGTTGAATGTAGATATAAAACTGCAGCAAGCAAAACGATTGCAACAACAGCAGAAATTATTCGTGTTTTCATAAATTATAGACCACCAAATCTTCTGTTTCTGTTAGAAAACTCGTCAATGGCGAGCATTAAGTTCTTTTTCTTAAAATCAGGCCAAAGCGTATCACAAAAATACAATTCAGCGTAAGCTGATTGCCAAATGAGGAAATTGGACAAGCGCATCTCTCCACCCGTTCTTATCAAAAGATCAACTTCGGGAATGTCACGGGTGTATAACAAAGAATCTATAAGACCTTGTGTGACATCGTTTGATGAGACATAGCCTTCGCTTGTCAAGCGAGATATTTCTCTTGCTGCGTGCGTAAGCTCATCTTTTCCGCCATAATTAACAGCGATCAAAACACACAGACCTTGATTATTCTCGCTCGCTTTTTCACACTCCGTCATTTTTTCTTGAAGGCTTTCGGATAAGCGTGTGCGATCGCCAATAAAGCGTATACGAGAGTTTTGGGTTTTGTCAGCGCTATTCATAAGCTCGTCGATATATTCTTCGAATAAGCTCATAAGTGTAGAAACCTCTTCCTCCGGTCGCTTCCAATTTTCAGTAGAAAAAGCATAGAAGGTGGCATATTCTATCCCAAGGTCATTTATATCACTTATAAGCTCTTTTAATGTCCTAGAGCCTTTTTTGTGACCCTCTGTACGCTTCAGGCCACGCTTTTGCGCCCAGCGTCCGTTACCGTCCATTATAAATGCGATATGACGAGGAATAACCAAATTTTCATTGTGAACAATTTGCTTCAAATCAATTACCTCACGGGATTATAAATAATTGAGCTCTATGCGTTGGAGCACTTTAAGACAACGACAGAGCTCAGATTAATTATTTTGATATGTCTTAGATGGACATGATCTCCTTTTCCTTTGCGGAAACAGCATCATCGATAAATCCTACATACTTATCTGTGAGCTTCTGAACGTCCTTATCGAAGTTCTTAACATCATCTTCGGTAATTTCGGAGTTTTTCTTCATTGCCTTGATCTTATCGTTAGCGTCACGTCTGATAGCGCGAACTGCAACCTTAGCATCTTCACCAAGCTTCTTAATGTCCTTGGAAAGCTCTTTACGTCTTTCTTCTGTAAGCTGAGGAAAAGTAAGACGGATAACGGTGCCGTCATTAGCGGGGTTAATGCCCAAATCGCTTGCCTGAATTGCCTTTTCGATGGACTTAAGTGTTGTCTTATCCCAAGGCTGAATTACAAGAATTCTTGCATCGGAAACAGAAATTGCAGCCATCTGCTGAATGGGAGTCATTGTTCCGTAATAGTCAACGGTGATTCTGTCCAAAACTGCAGGATTAGCTCTGCCTGCGCGGATCGCAGCATAGTCATTTCCCAAAACCTTAAGGGTCTTCTCCATTTTTTCCTTTGCAACGTTCAATACTTCTTTCATTATAGATACATCCTTTCAAAAAATAGATTACTTAACTAAAGTTCCGACATTTTTGCCCATAACAGCATCATAGATGTTGTCAGGTCTTGCAAGGCTGAAAACAATTATCGGGATGTTGTTATCCTTGCACATTGCAGCAGAGGTGCTGTCCATAACAGCCAAATGCTTAACCAATACCTCGTCAAGGTCGAGGGTTTCATATTTAACAGCATCAGGATATTTGTGAGGATCCTTGTCGTATACACCGTCAACCATTGTTGCCTTAAGCATAACATCCGCTTCGATCTCAGCAGCTCTTAAAGAGGAAGCGGTATCTGTTGAGAAGAATGGGTTGCCCGTTCCACATCCAAAGATGACGACTCTTCCCTTTTCAAGATGTCTTACAGCGCGATTTCTTATGTAAGGTTCTGCGATCTGCTGCATAGAAATAGCAGTCTGAACTCTTACTTCAACGCCCAAGGACTCTAAAACATCGGCAACAGCCAACGCGTTCATTGCAGTTGCAAGCATACCGATATGATCGGCCCTTGTTCTGTCCATAGCGCCGCTTGAACGGCCTCTCCAGAAGTTACCGCCGCCGACAACTATTGCAAGCTCAACACCTGCGTCATAGCATTTTTTAATGCTTTCGCAGATTCTTGTGATCTCTTCATAATTAAGCCCGGTCTTTTTATCACCGGCAAGTGCTTCGCCGCTGAGCTTTAAAAGTACACGTTTATAAACAGGATTCATATTTGTACCTCCGAAATATCTATTCATATTATACCAATAATATAATACAATAAATCACTTAAAAAGTAAATACAAATAAAGAATTTTTAAGAAAAAAATAAGCCCCGAATTTCGGGGCTTGATATTATTCAGTTCCGTATGGACGAAGCATAAGCTCGCTTATAGCTTCCTTTGGGATTTTACCTTCAAACAAGATCTCATTAATTTTAAGAGTTATCGGCATATCTATATTATACTTTTTAGCAAGCTCTAATGTCGCATTTGCGCATGCATAACCTTCAACTGTGCCGATTTGATGAACTGCTTCTTCGGGAGAAATCCCCTGTCCTATCAAAATTCCTGCTCTCATATTTCGAGAATGCATACTCGTGCAGGTTACCACCAAGTCGCCCATTCCTGCAAGACCGTAAAACGTATCAGGTTTTCCACCCATTGCAACGCCAAGGCGCATTATTTCGTTAAGTCCTCTTGTCATAATGGCGGCTTTGGTGTTATCGCCAAGTCCTAAACCTTCGGCAACGCCGCAGCAAAGAGCGATGACGTTCTTAACAGCCCCGCCAATTTCGCTGCCGATAACATCACTATTAATGTATAAACGCAAAGCGGTATCGGAAAATGCTTTTTGAATTAAAGCAGAGATTCCCCTATCGTCACAAGCGACAGCAACTGCTGTGGGAATTCCCTTTCCAAGTTCTTCAGCATGTGAGGGCCCCGTAAGTGCAACAACCTTGTTCTTAGGCAAAACTTCGGATATAACTTCGGTCATGCGTTTTAGAGTGCCATCTTCAAGACCCTTAGAGGTGCTCACTATAATGGTATTCGCATCGATATGCAGTTTTGCATTTTGGCAAACCTCACGGACAAATTTAGTTGGAATGCCAATCAAAACAATATCCTTATCCTTAACGCAGGATATATCAGTTGATAACTTGACGGTTTCTGGTATTCTTATTCCGGGAAGCTTTGCTCTTAACTCACGGGTTCGCTTAAGAGCGGCAATTTCATCAGAAAACGCGCTCCAAACTGTAACATCGTGGCCCAATCTGTCGCATGATGCAGCAAGTGCTAAGCCAAATCCGCCAGAGCCAAGGATTGCAATTTTAAGCAAGATAACACATCCTTTCTTAAGGACAAAGAATTATGCAAATCAGTCTTTTCTTATAGAAAACTTGTTTTCTTCGTGATTTATAAGGCGTTTTACATTCGGTAAATGGCGCAAGAAGCACAAAATCCCTATAAGCAGTGCGAGCACTGTGTGAACAACTATATTCCGATAGTCAGAATCGAACATTCTAATAGAAAGTGCTTGCCATATCAATGTAAATATTGGATATCCCACACAGCAAGCTATCGAACCCAAAGAAATATATCTTGATATTCCAACAGTTGTGAAGAACACGATAGCTTCTAGTAAAAACACAGCAGGATCGATCAACAGTATACAGACAGCGGCAATAAGGATGCCCTTTCCACCCTTAAAGCCGTAAAAGATCGGAAATGAATGTCCAATAACAGCAAAGAGCATAGCAATCATCGAAACGGTGAGCTTATCATATTCTGTTTCAGACAATATGTCTATCATAAACGGCAAGCGCGATGCGATGACAACCAATATTCCTTTAAGAAAATCCAAGCCCAAAGTCAATGCGGCGGCAGTTTTACCAAAACAGCGATATACATTTGTAAGCCCTGCATTTTTACTGCCGAAATCTCTGATATCTTTGCCTGAAATAAAGAACGTAGCAATTATAGCAGAGTTAAGACTTCCAACTATATAAGAAAAAACGATTATAACTGCAAGTGCGATATAAAACGTAAAAATACTTCCTTTCGCTACTTAGTGTCTGTATTATCTCGTTCACGAACAATGAATCTTATCGGGGTGCCTTCAAGTCCGCCGAACACTTCACGTACCTGGTTTTCCAAATATCTTCTATAAGAGAAGTGGAAAAGATCCATTGAGTTAACGAAGGTTACGAACGTCGGAGGATTGGTAGAAGGCTGAGTCATATAGTAGATCTTAAGACGTCTGCCCTTATCAGAAGGCGGCTGAACGCGGCTTGTAGCATATGCCAAAATGTCGTTAAGCTTGCCTGTTGAAATGCGCATTGAGTTATTAGCAAACACAAAGTTGATAAGCTCGAACATTTTGTTGATTCTTTGGCCTGTTTTTGCAGAGACAAAGATGAAAGGAACGTAGTCCATAAAGCCGAGATTAGTCTTCAAATCCTCGGTAAATTCCTTCATTGTGTTGGTTTCTTTCTCGATAGCGTCCCATTTATTGATAGCTACGATGCAAGCTTTGCCTTGCTCGTGAGCATATCCTGCAACCTTAGAATCCTGCTCTGTAAAGCCGACAGCCGCGTCAATAACAATAACTGCAACGTCAGCACGGTCAACAGCCATATATGAACGCAAAACACTGTAATGCTCAATACTTTCAAGAACCTTTGACTTTTTGCGGATACCTGCAGTATCGATAAAGACATATTTACCAAATTCATTTTCGATAACTGTGTCGGTAGCGTCACGGGTGGTACCTGCGATATCAGAAACTATAACTCGTTCCTCGCCTGCAATGCAGTTTATGATCGAGGATTTTCCAACGTTAGGTTTGCCGATAACTGCAACCTTGATATGATCGTCATCTTCACTGCCATCAGATTCTTCGGGGAAATACTTGATAACTTCATCCAAAAGATCCCCTGTGCCATATCCGTGAACAGAAGAAACCTCGATCGGATCGCCAAGACCGAGATTATAAAACTCGTAAAACTCGGGATCGGGATCGCCGAGTCTGTCGCACTTGTTGACACACAAAACTATAGGTTTTCCAGATTTCAAAAGCATTGCAGCAACTTCATAGTCGTTAGCTGTAACCCCGCAACGAACATCGGTAACCAAAATAATTACGTCTGCCTTTGCAATAGCAACCTCTGCCTGTCTGCGCATCTGAATCAAGATCTTATCATCGCTAGCAGGCTCGATACCGCCGGTATCAACAAGCATAAACTCTCTGCCTGTCCATTCGCATTTGGAATAGATTCTGTCACGAGTAACACCGGGCGTGTCCTCAACAATGGAAAGACGCTGACCAATTAACTTATTAAAAAGAGTGGACTTTCCGACATTCGGACGTCCGACAACTGCAACAACCGGTAATGCCATAATGCAGCCCCCTTTACTTCACATATTACTTTATATATTAAAACATTATTATTGTAAAAAAATAGAGAAGGATTGCTCCTCCTCTAAATTTTGAAGAAGCTTAAGCTTCCTTCTTGATAACCTCTACGCCCTTGTAGAAACCGCAATTGCTGCAAACCTTGTGGGGGGATGTGAGAGAACCACAGTTAGAGCATCTGCTAAGTGCGGGTGCATCAAGCTTCCAAACGCTTGAACGTCTCTTGTCGCGTCTTGCCTTGGAGACTTTTCTCTTCGGTACTGCCATTTTCGGCACCTCCTCTTTGAGATTTTATTCGTTAATTTACTGCTGCCGCTTTATCCGCAGCATCCGCAATCACCGTCGTTTAGATCGTTGCCACAAATAAGGCACAGACCCTTGCAGTCTTCCTTGCACAATACCTTGGTGGGTAGCTGCAACAGCAAATCGGAAATTGCCAACTCATTAAGATCGAGTGAACCGCTGGGACAGATCACATATTCGAACTCGTCGTTATCCGAGCTTACGCTCTTGACGAGAATGTGCGAAATATCATAGCTGTATTCACGATCAAATTCGTTAAGACATCTGTCGCAAAGATGCCGGATGGTGAAACGCATGGTATAGTCGAGTGTAACTACTCCCGCGCGATTCATTACCTGACCGTTTAGCGAAATCGGCGTAATAAATGTTCCAATTATCTTGTAGTCCCCTAATTCCTCTAAGGAGATTTCGAGATCGATATCTTTTTTATCTCCGACTCTGTCGAAGAGTTGTCTTAATTGCAATAACACATTACACCTCAGAATATCACATAGTATTATACTTCCATCAAACTAAAATGTCAATACTTTTTCAAATTTTGTGTTAAACAAGACTTGATATATTGACATTTCAGGATGATTTTTAGTTAAATTATCTGTTAAGATACTTAGTTACAGCTTCAGGAAGAGCTTCTGCATCTTCGGATACAGTGAATTCAACGTTGATATCGTTGGAGATAGCTTCAACGGAAGCCAAAAGTGCGCCGAGTTCTTCATAGTTTCTGCCGCCGATCTTAAGAATACCGTCAACAAAAATATCGGTAATATCATAGTTTCCTGCAATGATACCGGAAATGAAACCATAGAACTTATCATAGCTGTCAATCTTATATCCGTCAACGTCAACCAAGCGAACGCTGGAAGGAATATCGTAAGTAAGCTGCATAGACTTTTCAATGCAAACTACGTTGCCCTTTGTGTTAGACAATGCTTCCTTGATGTTGTCAACAAGAATCTTGGTCTTGCCCGATCCTCTTTTACCTGTTATTAACTTAATCATAATAACGCTCCGTTTCCGCCCTTGCGGGCTATTTGTTTATTTTAAGATAGAAGCCAAGGCTTTTATCTTTAAGCCGATTGATTAGTAGCCGAGCTTTTCTTCAAGCTCTGCCTTCTGGGATTCATATCCCGGTTTGCCCAAAAGCGCAAACATATTCTTTTTGTAGCTTTCAACGCCGGGCTGATTGAAGGGGTTAACTCCAAGCATATATCCAGAAATTGCGCAAGCCTTTTCGAAGAAGTAAACCATTTCGCCGAAGTTAAATTCGTCAAGCTTGTCTACTTCGATGACGATATTGGGAACTCCGCCTTCAGTATGAGCAAGGATAGTTCCTTCCATTGCCTTGCGGTTTACAACAGACATGTTCTGATTTGTCAAGAAGTTAAGACCGTCAAGGTTGTCCTTATCGTCTTCCAAGAAAAGATCTTGCTTTGCGTTCTTGATATCAACAACGGTTTCGAACATGATTCTCGAGCCGTCCTGAACGAACTGACCAAGAGAATGAAGGTCTGTTGAGAAGGTTGCACTTGAAGGATAAATACCCTTCTGATCCTTGCCTTCGCTTTCGCCGAAGAGCTGCTTGAACCATTCTGCCATCATAGCAAATGCAGGATCGTAAGATACGAGCATTTCAACGGATTTACCCTTACGGTAAAGAATGTTGCGAAGAGCAGCATACTTATAACAGTCGTTCATGTCGTCGTTCATATATGCATCACGTGCGGACTGTGCGCCTGCCATGATAGCGTCGATATCGCAACCTGCAACAGCGATAGGCAAAAGACCAACTGCTGTTAAAACAGAGAATCTTCCGCCGACGTCATCAGCAATTACGAAGGTTTCGTATCCTTCTGTGTCAGAAAGCTCTTTAAGAGTTCCTCTTGCCTTGTCGGTTGTAGCGAAAATTCTTTCCTTTGCTTCTTCCTTGCCGTATTTATCTTCTAAAAGCTTTTTGAAGATTCTGAAAGCAAGTGCGGGTTCAGTTGTTGTACCGGATTTAGAAATCACGTTAACACAAACGTCCTTGCCTTCGCAGATGGAAAGGATCTCGTTAAGATATGTAGGGCTGATGTTGTTACCGACGAAATAAATGTCGGGAGTATCTTTTTTAAGATTGTTATAGAAGGGGCTTCTTAACAATTCGATAGCAGCTCTTGCACCCAAATAGGAACCGCCGATACCGATAACTATCAAGATGTCAGCTTTTTCTTTGATCTTCTTAGCGGCTAGCTTAATTCTTTCAAATTCTTCCTTGTCATAGTCAACGGGAAGATCGAGCCAACCCAAGAAGTCATTACCCTGACCTGTGCGGTTCATTAAAATGTTGTGAGCAGTCGTTATCTGATCACGGCATGCATCATACTCGTGAGAATTAACAAACTTATCTGTATACTTAGTAATAAGTTTAATTGACATACACGTCATATCCTCTCTTATTATTTGTAATAGTATTTTAGCATGAATCGGACAATATTGCAAGGAATTTTGATAAAAATTAAGTGACAAAATTTGATTTTTCTTTACATTGAGAATATCTCGCGCAGAAGCTTAGCAAACGAGCTGAAAAAACTGCGCTTTTTAACATCGTGTGATGCAACTATAGGAAGTGAAAAAATCTCTTCATCATCTATCGTAAATATAAATCTTCCTACCTCTGAACCCTCATATATAGGAGCTACCAGATCATCATAGTATTCAGCAGAAATTTCGATATCCTCTTCCCTGCTCTTTCTGATAACAAATGATGAGATATCGCCAAGCCGCGTTTTGACAGAATTATCAACGCCCTTTGATATCGCTACATCCTCGCAAATAAATTTATCTCGCTTGAGTTTATAAAGAGAGTATGACGAAAATCCTGCGTTGAGCTTATCTCTTGCCGTTGAGAAGCGCTCGTATTCATCAGGTTCTCCCACAATAACACACACCATCGTAAGTCCGTCTTTTTGTGCTGTTGCAATCAGACAGTTTAAGCAATCGTCACCGTAATATGCCTTCATACCGGTCAGAGGAATGTACGACTTTATAAGCCGGTTTGTATTTACAAGCTGAGTTTGGCCGTTGCGCACATATGTTAGCCATGTGTTGAAATACTCTGATAGCTCATCGTATTTAGTAAGCTCACTTGCTAAAATTGCGATATCGCAGGCTGTTGTCGTCCCGTTATAAGAAAGCCCTGTAACATCAGCATATTTTGTGTTTATCATCCCAAGTTCTTTGGCTCTTTTGTTCATAAGGCGCAAAAAGTCATCCTCTGACTTGCAAACGGCCTCGGCAAGTGCAATTGACGCATCGTTTGCATTGCCAACGGTTATAGCAAGAATAAGCTCGTGAACTGATATTTCCTCGCCAACAGAAAGCCATATCTGTGCACCTTGTTGTGAATTAGCATTTGCAGATACTGTTACTATTGAATCATAAGATAATTCGCCACGATAAATAGCTTCAACTGTAAGCAAAAGCGTCATCAGCTTTGCACTGTGAAAAGGTCTGTAGAAAGCATTTCCGTTGTCGGAATATAGAAGTGTTGAGGTCGAGCCCTCCATTAGTACATAAGAATACGGAATGGTGTCGTCAGCATGTATAACCGTTGGTATCATTAACAGCAAAATCGCTAAAAATATAGATAAAAACTTTTTCATGGCATAACTCCTTTTTGATCATATAGGAGTTTATGCTTGTAAAAATAAAAAAGACCGACTTTTTAGGTCGGTCATCGATTGACGAATTAGTCGATAATGAACTTTTCGATCTTTTCCAAGAATTCATCGCAGTCATCAACATGTGCATGGAGTTCAACAGGCTTAGAAAGGTCAAGGCTGAAGATACCCATAATGGATTTAGCATCGATAGCGTATCTGCCGGAAACGAGATCTACATCATAATCGCAAAGAGCAACAACGTTCACAAAATCCTTAACGTCGTTAATTGTGCCAAGCTTGATAGTTACCTTTTTCATTTATAAAAACCTCCAAATCTTTATTGACACTTATGTCAGCTTTAATATAGCAATTAAAAAATAAGCTGTCAATAGTAATTTACAAGTTTATAGATATGTGCTAAAATTGATGTGAAAGGAAGATAGAAAATGTTTGTATATTACCATACGTTTGGCTGTAAAGTGAACCAATATGAGACTGAAAATATCCGCGAGACTTTGGAAGTACGCAGTTTTAAAACTGTAAATGATATCACTCAGGCGGACATTTACATAATCAATTCTTGTACCGTTACCTCCCAAGCTGATCTCAAGCTTAGACAGCTTGTTCATAAAATCAGGAGGGAAAATAAAAACGGTATCATTGTTGTATGCGGTTGCTATACACAGGTTCTTAAAAATCCAAAGGAAATACTTCCCGAGGCAGATATAATCATCGGCACAAGCGGAAAAACGAAGATTGCAGAAATTATAAATGAATATCTGATAAACAAAGAAAAGACTTATCAAGTAGGCAAGCACAAGAAGGGCGAAGTTTTTGAAAGAATGTCTAACCACGGCAACGCCGGCAAGACGCGCGCAATAATCAAAATCCAAGACGGATGCGACAGATTCTGTTCTTATTGCATCATTCCCTACGCAAGAGGAAGGATACGCTCGAAATCTCTTGATGATATTGAAACGGAAGCAAAGGTTTTGGCAAGAACTCATTCTGAATTAGTATTGGTTGGAATCAATCTGAGTTGCTATGGTCAGGATTTAGGTGACATAAACATTGCTGATGCGGTTGAAAGAGTCTGCTTAACAAGCGGAGCTAAAAGAGTGAGACTTGGTTCGATCGAACCCGAGCTTTTAACAGAGGATATTATTTCAAGACTTGCTAAGTGTGATACACTTTGCCCTCATTTTCACCTTTCGCTGCAAAGCGGTTGTGATAAAACGTTAAAAGAAATGAGGAGAATGTATGACAAGGAAGAATACTTTACACTCGTTTCGATTCTAAGGTCTCATTTCAAAGATTGTTCTATCACTACTGACATCATGGTTGGTTTTCCGGGTGAGACTGATGAGGACTTCAACGAATCATTAGAGTTTGTTAAGTCCATCGGTTTTGCACAAGCACATGTTTTTCCATATTCAAGGCGTGATGGAACCATTGCCGCTAAACGGGAGGATCAAATTCCAAACAAAATAAAGGAAGAACGCGCAAAGCTTATGACACAAGCCGTTAAACAAAGTGAACAGGAATTTCTCGCCAACATGGTCGGCAAGGAATTTGACGTTTTATTTGAAAGAGAAAGAAACAACAGCTATCATCAGGGGCACACCGCAAACTATGTGCTTGTTAAGGTTGAACGCTTTACAGATACAATGTGGCGAAAGAATGCCCGTGTTCTTGTTACAAATATCGGAAATGGATTTGTATACGGTGATATTGTGAAATAATTTAAGCCGAGAGGGATGAACCTCTCGGCTTTTTATTAATTAAAATACATATAAAGTTGGCATTTAAGCATCCCGTTATACAGTTTGCGCTTTTTATCAGCTTTCTTGCCAAACAGAGTTTCAAAATTCTCGTGAGGCGAGATTATATAACAGGGATTATTCCTTGACGGACAGAAAACTTGGCCCATCTTTTTATACAGTTCTTCAGCTTCCTTGATTTCAAGCATACGCTCGCCGTATGGAGGGTTGCAAACAGTTATTGCTCCGTCGATCGGCTTATAATCGCTTATATCGGCGTGTGAAACAGTGATCCTTGGAGCTACTCCTGCCATTTTAGCGTTAGACTTTGACAGTTCAACGGCCTTAAAGTCGATATCGCTTCCGAATGCTTTAAACTGTGATTCTTTGTTTATCGAATCAAGGGCTTCGCTTCTAGCATCGTTCCAGACATTCTCGGGGATACAGCTCCAAGATTGAGCTACAAATCTGCGGCGAAGGCCGGGTGCTACTCTCATCGACTTATATGCAGATTCGATTATAAAAGTGCCGCTTCCGCACATTGGATCTATTACAATAGAATCTGTTCTTACATGGGCAAGATCGATAATTCCCGCAGCAAGAGTCTCTTTAATCGGAGCTTCATTAGAGTTCTTGCGATATCCCCTCTTGTGTAAGCCTGCGCCTGTAGTATCCAAATATACCGTACATACATCCTTCAAAATATTAAATTGTATCTGACAAAGCGCGCCTGTCTCATCAAAATAATTGATTCCGTAAACACTTTTCAGGCGTTCGACAGCAGCTTTTTTAATTATCGACTGACAGTCAGGAATGCTGTGAAGTGCAGATTTTAATGAGTGTCCCTTAACGGGAAAAGCGTCGTATTTACCGATATATCGCTCAAGCGGTAAAGCCTTAACGCCTTGAAAAAGATCCTCGAATGTTTTAGCAGTGAATGAACCAAGCTCGATCAATACGCGCTCGGCAGTAGCTAAACAAATATTTGCTTTTGCAATCATTGAAAAATCGCCGTCAAAAGATATTCTTCCGTCGGACACAGTCAGGTTTTCGCCGCCTATCTTTTTGATCTCGAAGCTTAAAACGCTCTCAAGACCGAAATGACAAGGACAGCACAAGCGTATAATTTCGCTCATATACAATATCAGTTCCTTTAATTAAGTTTTCTTATAAGATCCATTACATAAGCATATTTATTTCCGGTGAGCTCTTCGTAATGTAATGTATCAACACCCTCGGTTACGATAACGATCGTGTTTTCAGTGTCTAGTTCTTCAGCTATATGCTCGCCAGCACAGGTTGCGGGAATATTTGTGCGCTTGTAATAACCGGTTCCGGTATTTTTACAGTTACTTCCCGCGATAAGTCCTGTATCCTCGCAATAATCGCGCTTTACAACTGTTATAGTTGATGTAAACTCTGTGATTTCGGAAGAATCAGCAATATCGCCAAAGATATTTTTCCACATATCAGACGAGCCATAACACGAAGTAGTATCTATCTCCTTGGGTATGTCATGGCCGATCCAAAGACCTGTTACATATTCAGGAGTACATCCTACAAACCAAAGGTCGTTCCAATCCTGAGTTGTACCGGTTTTAGCTATAAGCTCAACATTTTCAAGGCGGGCGTTTCTACCGGTGCCTCGTGAAGAAGTGACAACAGTCTCAAGCATTCTGTTCATAACGTAAGCAGAGCTTTCGTCAAGAACCTGATCGCCAAGGAAGGTGTGCTGATAAACTGTTTCGCCCGTGTTATCCAAAATCTTTGAAATAAATGTTGATTCATAGTATTTTCCGCCGTTGCCAAACATCTGATATGCGGCTGTAACATCCTGCAATGTGGTGCCGTTTGTTAAAGCGCCAACAGACATCGGAGAACGAGCAATGTCCGTTCTTCCGTTTTGGTATAAAGTCAAGCCGTTTAAATGCAATCTATAATACAAAAATTCGAAACATTCACTGGGAGAGATCATTTCAACAAGTTGAGCGGAAGTTGTATTAAGTGAGCGCTGCAAGCACTGGAACGAGAAGTTATACTCCTTCGACCAAGAAGTTGTATATGCACCGCTTGTAGAATAGTTTCTGGGCCAAACAAGATATCCGTTTTCGGAGGATGAATCCTCGATAAGGAGAGGAACGTCCAAGAACTGAGTAGACCATGTTATCATGTCTCTGTCAACAGCCAAAGCATATGATGCCAAGGGCTTGATACAAGAACCCGGCTGACGAGTTGACATTGTTGCTCGGTTAAGACAAAGAGGGCTCGTTTTCTCACCAACACCCCCAACAACACCTAAAACTCTGCCATTATAGTCCATGCAGATAAATGCACTTTGAGGTATTTCCTCACTACCGGTTTCGGAGAAGGTGTACAAGTCAAGATATTTTGCTTCCAACTCTTTTTGAATATCAAGGTCCACACAGGTATAGATCTCGTAACCGCCGCTTCGAAGCTTTGTATACGCATCGTCCCAGCTAAGGCCGTAATATTCCATAAATATATTAATAGCCTGATACAAAGCGGCATCGACATAGTAAGAGGAAACAGAATCGAAGTTATCATAAGCAGAAACTGCACTTGAATCGATCATGGTGTTGTCATCAAGTTTTGTATATACCATGCTTCCTATAAGCTTAAGTTCTTCAGCTAATGCAGCATCATGCTCCTCTGTAGAAATAGCGCCAAATTCAAGCATTTTGCTTAAAATATAAGTTCTTCGCTCTAAATTCTTTTCAGGGTAATCAATAGGGTCGTTCGCAACAGGGCTTTTGGTGATTGCAGCGATGCAGGCAGCCTCAGCAATTGAAAGCTGATTGACATCTTTATTAAAATAGTAGTTTGCTGCAGCCTGAACGCCGTAGATATTATTGTTTAAAGGAACAAGATTAAGATAAGCCTCTAAAATATCGTCCTTTGAATAGTCTTTTTCAAGCTGTACGGCACGATAGATCTCTCTGATCTTTCTACCGATACCTTCGGAGTCCAAAGAGTCGGCTTTATCTCCCGTGAGGTTTTTAACAGTCTGCTGAGTGATAGTTGAGCCACCTCTGGTATCGCCCATAAGAGTTTCGATTACAGCAACAAAGGTACCGTAAAAGTCAACACCGTCGTGACTGTTAAAGCGTTCATCCTCGGAGTATATAAATGCATCTCGAACGTGCTGAGGAATCTGTTCAAGGTTTGCCCAGATTCTCTTTTCACCTTCGTTAGATATGAGATCATATGTTATCCAGTCGTTGCCACTCTTAGCGTAGACATATGTGGTGTAGCTCGAGGAGATATCATCAAGCTTAACCTCTGAAGTTTCACTCATAAGATTTACAATATATACAGTTAATGCTGAACCAATTACCGTAACAGATATTACGCACACCATAAGAATACATATCGCAGCGATGGCCACGGTTCCAGCAAGCTTCTTTATGGGTTTAAATATCGTCTTAACGATTCTCTTAAACTTTCTAAACTTTTCTTTAAAGTTGTTCAAGCTATACACTCCTTTCAAGGATCAGATGACAGTGTTTGAGCATATGTTAACTAGTATTATATCACATAAATTCTCATTTGTTAAGAGGAAAGTTAAATCTGTAATCAAACTTTAATAAAAAAAACGGCACAGAATAATATCCGTGCCGTTTATTGCTAAAAATGAATTATTCAGCAACTTCTTCGGTAGCTTCTTCAACTACTTCCTCAGAAACAGGAAGCAAAGCTCTCATAGAAAGGCTTACGCGCTTCTTGTCAAGGTCGCATTCAGTGATCTTAGCTTCAACTACCTGACCAACAGTCAAGAAGTCAGCAACATTGTTAACTCTCTGATCAGCGATCTGAGAAATGTGGATAAGACCATCGATGCCGGGAATGATCTGAGCGAATGCACCAAAGCTGGTGATAGAAACGATCTTAGCTTCAACAGTCTGGCCAAGCTCGTAGTTGTTCTTGAAGATTTCCCAAGGATTTTCAGCCTGGTTCTTGTAAGTAAGGCTTACCTTGCCGGTTTCCTTGTCGATATCCTTGATGGTAACTTCGATCTTGTCGCCAACAGAAACTACTTCGCTGGGGTGCTTAATTCTTGCCCAAGTGAGATCAAGCTTTCTTACAAGGCCGTCAACTCCGCCGATGTCAACGAATACGCCGTAATCAGTGATGGACTTAACTTCGCCTGTAACAGTCTGGCCAACTTCACAAGTTCCGAAGAACTGAGCTCTCTTAGCAGCTCTTTCTTCCTGAGCTACCTTTCTGATGGAACCAACAGCTCTCTTTCTCTGCTCGTTAACTTCGATTACCTTGAAGCTAACAGTCTGCTTGAGAAGAGTTTCGAGATTGCCGTCAACCTTAACGCCTGTCTGGGAAGCGGGAACGAATACACGCATACCGTTGCAAACAACGATAACGCCGCCCTTGATAACGTTGGTTACAACGCCGGTAAGTACGGAGCCGTCTTCAGCAGCCTTCTTAACGTCGTCATAGCCCTTCTGAGCATCGACCTGCTTCTTGGAGAGAGTTACGATACCCTCTACGTCGTTGATCTTGGTTACGATTACGTCGATCTCATCGCCGACGCTTACAACCTCATTAGCCTTAGCTGTGGGGTCGTTGGAAAGCTCTGATGAAGGAATATATCCGGTGTGCTTAGTGCCGATATCAACGATAACTTCAGTGCTGTTAACAGCAGTTACTATGCCGCTTACTCTCTTTCCGGTATATATTTTTTTGAAGGTCTGTTCAAGCGCTTCTTCAAAGTTGAACTCCTCTTCATTTGTCAGAATTTCAGTCATGGTTTTCTGTACCTCCTTAATGATATACGCCGGAGTTGATGCGCCGGCAGAGATCCCAACGGATCTCGCGCAGGAAAAGTCATAGTCAGAAAGTTCGGCGGCGTTTTCAACAAGAATGCACCGAGTGTTTTTTGAACAGATGTCATAAAGCTTTTTTGTATTCGAGCTTGACCGCCCGCCAACAATTATCATAACATCACATTCTTTTGACAGTTCGAGTGTTTCTGTCTGTCGCTTAGAAGTTGCGTAGCAAACAGTGTTGTACACTTTTGCATTTGGGAACATCTTCGCCGCTTGAATGCACTTTTCCCACATTTTTATATTATAAGTCGTTTGTGAAAGAATTGCAACACCTTTTTTGCAATTTTCATAATTTTTTCTCATAAGTTCCACAAACTCTTCCGAATCAGCGAAAACATGGTGCTCATTTTTGCAGTGACCGCATATCCCCTCAACCTCCGGATGAGTTTTATCACCTGCAATCAGGATCATGTCCCCTGCTTCCGAGCGTTCTTTAACGATCGAATGTATCTTTGCGACGAATGGGCAAGTTGCATCGATGATCTTTGCACCCTTTTCGCTAAGTGTATCATAAACCGATTGTCCAACTCCGTGAGAACGGATTATAACAACATCATTTGCATTTACACAGTCAAAATCATTTATAACATATATTCCATGCGATTCAAGATCTTTTACAACATCGGGATTGTGAATAAGCGGTCCGAACGTGTATACGTTTGAATCCGAACTTGAATTGTCGTATGCAAGCTTAACGGCTCTATCAACACCAAAGCAAAATCCGGCAGAATCAGCTATTCGAATGGTTTTGTTCATTCAACCAGCTCCTTGATTGCATTATAAATGACATCACGAACCTTGTGCATCTCTCCGGGAGTCATTTTCTCGATCCTAATTTCATCAGGAGAAATGGGGGTTCCAAAGCGAATGGTTATTTTCGATCTGAATCTAAGCTTTCCATCAAACGAAATCCCGACGGGACACACGGGTGCACCGGATATCGAAGCTATATATGCAACGCCGCTTTTGGGTTTTCCAAGAGTGCCGTCTTTCGATCGTGTACCCTCGGGGAAGAGCATAAGGTTGTAACCACGATTAACGTAATCAACAGCGCGGTTTAAAGGTGCTCTGTCCGAGCTTCCGCGATGAACGGGGATTCCTTGTAATATTGTCAAAAGGATCTTTAAGAAGTAGTTTTTAAACAACTCTTCTTTGCAAAGATAGGCATTTGGCTTTCTGATAAACATGGCTATCATTATAGGATCAAGCCAGGTACGGTGATTAGAAGCAACCACAGTCCCTCCCCCGTGAGGGATATTCTCTTTTCCTTCAACCCTCACGTTGAAGCAGGCATAAATCACGATTGCTACGATAAATCTGAGGATGGCATATAAAAGAGTGCCGATAGACCATTTGAATTTTTTAAGTTCAACGGGAGTTATCTGATCTGAAGTCTTTTTTTTTATGATATTTGAGATTTCAGTAACGACCTCGTCAATGCTCATATTTGATGTATCGAGCTCGATTGCATCATCAGCTTTTTTAAGCGGAGCTGTTGCACGGTGTGAATCGTTATAATCACGCTGATTGATATCATTAAGGATATCCTCGTATACAACGTTTTGTCCTTTCTCAATAAGCTCTTTATAACGTCTGTTAGCTCGTTCTTCAGCAGTTGCAGTCATGAATATCTTTACTTCAGCATTGGGAAGAATGACAGTTCCGATGTCACGTCCATCCATTATAATATCATTTTTTGCAGCAATATCACGCTGAAGATCAAGGAGGAAAGCGCGAACCTCGGGAATAGCCGATACATTCGATGCAGCCATCGAAATCTCGTTTTGGCGAATGGCAGAAGAAACATCTTCGCCGTTAAGCAAAACAAGCTGTGTCCCATTATCATATTTCAATTCTACGTTTATATCATTAAGCAAAGGAACTACTTCTTCAGCAGAGGTGGTTAAGGCACCTTTTCTTGTTGCGTAAAGTCCGATAGCACGGTATAAAGCTCCTGTATCAACATATATAAATCCCAACGACTTAGCAACCAATTTGGCAACTGTTGATTTGCCGGCACCGCTCGGTCCGTCAAGAGCACAATTAATTCCCATTTGTAAACATCCTTTCAGTTATGTCAATATCCTTCGCATATAGCGCAAGCCGCACAATATGCTGTTGAAAAAGCAATCTGCAAATTGAATCCGCCTGTAAAACCGTCGCAGTCAATAATCTCACCAGCGAAATAAAGACCTTCAACCAGTTTCGATTCCATCGTTGCAGGATTTATCTCTTTAATACTTATGCCACCGCTTGTGATTATAGCTTCATCGATCGGACGGAGATCGCACGGTGTTAAAGTGAAATTCTTTAAAAGATTAACAAGCTGTGCTCGTTCCTCTCGAGTGATCTGATTTACAGGCTTTAAGGGTGTAATCTTCGATCTGTCAACGACAACATCTATAATAGCCTTGGGCAAAAGTTTTCCCAAAGAATCCATATATCTTGCCGAGGGATCGGAAGAAAAATCTCTTAATATTCTTGCATCAAGCTGATCTGCTGTAAGTCCCGGCTTTAAATCTATAGATAAAGAATATCTTTTTTCAGCCAATGCATCAGTCTTTATAAGGCAGGATGCTGAAAGCGAAAGAGGTCCTGCAATACCGTAAGGCATGAAGGATAATTCGCCAAGCTCTGTGAATATCGGAGATTTCTTTTTGCTGTCAAACAAAGAAAGCGTGACATTTTTAAGTGTTAGTCCTGTAAGCTCGCACACAAATCGCTCTTCGGTTACGATTGGAACAAGTGAGGGTTTAATTTCAGTTACAGAGTGTCCGACACTTTCAGCTAAACGATAACCATCACCGGTCGAGCCTGTTTTTGGATAAGACATTCCGCCCGTTGCGATTATCACATTCTGCGCGAAATATTCATCGTGCTGTCCTTTAACACCGACAAGAACGCCGTCGTCCATAATCAGTTCGGCAGCTTTATCCTTAACAAACTTAACGTGATATTTTTTGCATTCCTTAACCAAAGCATCAGCAATGTCGTCAGCTTTATCAGAAACAGGGAAAACTCGATTTCCACGTTCAGTTTTAAGAGGGACACCGCATGATTCAAACCAAGCGATAACATCACTTGGAGAGAGCTTGTTGAGTGCGCTATATAAAAACCTTGGATTTCGGGGGATGTTTTTTAAAACAGTGTCAATATCACAGTTATTAGTGACATTACATCTTCCCTTGCCGGTTATGCGGAGCTTTCGTCCAAGCTTTTGGTTGGGTTCAAGAACGATTACATCCTTATGACAGCGCGACAATTCGCACGCCGCAAAAAGACCTGCCGCTCCCCCACCGATTATAACGGTATCAGCTCTCATCTCGATTTATCTCCGTTTTTCTGATATACATCATATTCATCCCAAATTTCCTCGAGCATGGCAAAGTTTTTAGCAACAACTTCCCTATTCTTAATTGATACTGCAACAATGAGCGCATTAATAAGGCTTAACGGCGCAACAAGAGAGTCAACAAACGAGACCATGTCACTTCGCGCAACCAATACATTGTCGGCATCGGCAGCAATCGGAGACTCGATACTATCAGTTATTGCAATCGATTTCGCACCTCTTTTGTGAGCATAAGCAATTGCGTGAACAGTCTGCTTTGAATATCTGGGGAAAGAAATACCAATAAGAACATCCTTATCACTAACACGCATTAGCTGTTCGTAAAGCTCGCTTCGGCTGCCTGTCTGAACGAGCGTAACATTAGGAAGCATAAGCTTGAAATAATAAGCAAGGAACGACGCAAGCGCTGATGAGCTTCGAATTCCCATGACATAAACATGCTCTGCGTTGATTATATTTTCAACGGCACGGTCAAAATCAGCCATTGCTGTTTCTTCAAGAGTGTGACGGATATGATCGATATCATGCATCAAAACACTTCGAAAAACCTCTCCGTCCTTAAGCTGATCAAGAGATACCTCTATTCGCTGAACTGCAGTGAGCTTGTTTCTCATCGCATCCTGCAAAGCTTTTTGAAGTCCGGGATATCCATCAAATCCAAGCTCGGTCGCAAATCGCACAACTGTGGATTCGCTAACGCCAACTGTTTCACCAAGCCTTGCAGCAGTCATAAAAGCCGCCTTATCATAGTGAACAAGTATATACTGAGCTATTTTTTTGTGACCCTTTGAAATTTTGGGCATCCATTCATTTATTAACGCAAAAAGGTCGTTGTTCATGATGTCAAAGTCCTTCCGATGATTATATTATTTCCAGAGAGAATTTAAAAGCTTTTTGATACGATTACGTCTTTCAACAGTCTTATCAGCATCGATAACATAGTTGCCGTTTTCATCTTTTATTATAACGTCGCCTTCCTTAACACCTTCTGGCAGAAGAATAAGCGGAATATTTACGTGAGTTCTGTCAATGTTTTCGCAAACTGCATATTCAGATTCGATTCTATCTATTATAAGCTCCATTTTGCCCTCCGTTACCTATCGCACGAATAACTTAACGTGTTGCCATCAGTTGTGAAGACAATATTTCCGTTAAGGTCAGTGCGAAGGATCGTGTCTGTATAGCTCTTTAGAAGTTGAATGATCTCTGTGTGAGGGTGACCGTAACTATTACCCTCTCCAACACCTATAACACAATAATCCGGAGAAACAACGTTAACAAAATCGCGGTTGGATGATGTGCTTGATCCGTGATGAGCTACTTTATATACATCAACATCAAGATCATAACCAGCCAATATAAGCTTGCGCTCAATTTCAGATTCAGCATCACCAATGAAAAGGAAGGAAGAGTTCCCGAAAACAAACTTCGTGGCAACAGAATAATTATTCATGTTATCGCCATCATAATCAGTCATATAGTTATATACAGTTCCACTTCCAAGAGGGATTTCGTCGTTTTTGGCGACATAAAGACCGCAGCCTTCGTCTGCGATTGCTAGCAGAAGATTTTCGTAAGTCCGGGTCGTCGGTGTGTGTTCATCAGCTACCTTTGGCATGATTACTGCATCAACTGTTATGTTTGACGAGATAACGTCAATAAGCCCACCTATATGATCGGAATGAGGATGCGAACCGATAACATAATCAAGATGATCTATTCCAATGCTGTTAAGATAGTTGACAACAACAGAACCGTATTCAACCTCGCCTGCGTCGATAAGCATTGTCGAGCCGTCATCAGAGATTATGAGCTGACAGTCACCCTGTCCAACATCGATGAAGTGAACATAAGCATTACCGTCGGCTTCGAATTCAACTTTTTGATTGTTGGTTGACAAAAATGGAATTGTTATATATCCAGCCTCGTGCATACCGATAAGAATTGCGATCACGACAGCTATAAGAGTAATCATTGATGAAAACTTATCTTTTTTTCCTTTGCGTTTTCTTGCCATTCTGTCCTCCTGCACGAGTCGATGAATTTTTATTTGTCACGCGCTTTTTGGGCGCATTTTGCGCAATATATCTTTGCTGCTTTTGCAAATATTCCTTATCGGGCGCAACCAAGCACTCCTTGGTATTTCCGATAAGATCACGTCGCCCTGCTTTTTCAAGGATTTCGATTATTCTGCGCTGATTTTTCGGCATGAAATATTGCAAAAGTGCGCGCTGAGCTGATTTTTCTTCACTCGTCTTTGCGACATAAACAGGTTGCATTGTATATGGATCAAGACCGGTGTAGAACATACAGGTTGATATAGTTCCGGGAGTGGGATAGAAATCCTGCACCTGCTCGGGACGGATGCTGTTTTCTTTCAAGAAGCACGCAAGATCGATAGCGTCCTTTATCGTGCTTCCGGGGTGAGATGACATAAGATAAGGAACAAGATACTGCTCCTTGCCAATCTTACCAGTTATCTCATAGAACTTCTTTTGGAAGCGCTTATAAGCTTCGATATGAGGCTTGCCCATTTTATCCAAAACAGCCGCCGAGCAATGCTCTGGAGCGACCTTTAACTGACCGCTGACATGATATTTTATAAGCTCGTTGATAAATTCATCATCCTTGTCTTCAATAAGATAGTCATATCTTATTCCCGAACGGATGAACACCTTTTTAACGCCTTTAACGGCACGAAGCTTGCGCAAGATATCGATATACTCGGTGTGATCAACCTCTAAATTAGGACAAGGAGTGGGTGCCAAGCATTTTTTGCCCTTGCAAAGTCCAAGCTTAAGCTGTTTCTGACAGGAAACGTGTCTGAAGTTTGCAGTTGGGCCACCAACGTCGTGGATATATCCCTTGAAGTTTGGCATTTTAGTTAAAAGTTCAGCCTCACGGAGAATCGATTCCTCACTTCGAACGGAGATCTTTCTGCCTTGATGCAAAGCGATAGAGCAGAAGTTACAGAAGCCAAAGCATCCGCGATTGTGAGTTATAGAGAACTGAACTTCTTCGATTGAAGGAACGCCACCCTCCTTTTCATACATAGGATGATAAGTTCTCATGTATGGGAGATCAAATGTTGCATCGAGCTCTTCAGTTGTCAAAGCATAAGGCGGCGGATTTTGAACAAGCATAAGCTTGCCGTGGCGCTGAATTACTGTTTTACCATAAACCTCGTCCTGCTGATCGTATTGAATTCTGCAGGCTTTGGCATACATTTCTTTATTTTTACTGACCATTTCAAACGATGGACATTCAACTGCGCCAAAAGGAGTTTCAACTGTTGGGCAAAGATAGCAGGTTCCCCTTACATCACGGATATCCTTGACATTTTCACCATCGCGTAAGCGGTTTGCAAGCTCGACAATACAGTTTTCGCTCATACCGAACATTAATATATCAGCCTTCGATTCCAAAAGAACAGAGGGGCGAACAGAATCGTCCCAATAATCATAATGCGCGAAGCGACGAAGCGAAGCCTCTAATCCGCCGATGAGAATCGGCGTGTCGGGACAAAGGCGGCGCAAAATATTTGAGTATACAGTTACAGCACGGTCAGGTCGCTTTCCTGCGACATTGCCTGCTGAATATGCATCGAAGTCACGGCGGCGTTTTGCAACACTGTAATGAGCAACCATCGAGTCGATATTTCCTGCTGACACCAAGAAGCCGAGCTTTGGTGTGCCAAGACGCAAGAACTCGCTATCGCGGTGCCAATCCGGCTGAGCGATGATACCAACAGTGTAACCGTTATGCTCAAGTACGCGTGAGATTATAGCCGCGCCGAAGCTGGGATGATCGACATAAGCGTCACCAAGAATGTATATAAAATCAAATTGTTCGATTCCGCGCTCGATCATATCGGCACGGGAGACAGGCATAAAGCCGTTCATTAAAAATCACCTACAAATATAATTACTCTTCGTCAGTTATATCATTGCTGATGTCGATATTTGAAATGCCGCCCAAGGTTGCGCTTCTTTCAAGCCACTGAGCTTGAGTCATTCTGATTTCGCGTGGTTTTGCGCCGTCAGCAGGACCGATGATACCCATTTCCTCGATTTCGTCAATGATTCTTGCGGCACGGGCATAGCCAAGACGAAGCTTTCGCTGAAGGAATGAAGTTGATGCTGTCTGATTCTCAATAATGACCTTTATTGCCTTATCGATCATAGATTCTTCAGAGTTGGGATCTTCTGCTGTCTCTTCACCGGTTGCAGACTTTTCGCCCTTAGCAACGGGAATGTGTTTTTCAATTTCAGAAGCGATCTCTTCATCATACTTCGAGGTTTCCTGAGCCTTTAAGAAGTCAACAACACGGCGGATCTCTTCGGTTGTTACAAGGCCACCCTGGATACGCATCGGCTTTTCAGCACCTGCAACGCGCAACAAAAGGTCACCGTGATTAAGAAGCTTTTCAGCTCCGCCCTCGTTAAGAATAACACCGGAATCAATCTGGCTGGAAACACGAAGTGCAATACGAGAGTCGATATTAGCTTTGATAAGACCTGTAATAACGCTTACACGAGGAGACTGTGTTGCGATTACGAGATGCATACCCGCTGCACGGGCAAGCTGTGCCAAGCGGCAGATAGAATCTTCAACTTCCTTGGGAGCTGCCATCATAAGGTCAGCAAGCTCGTCCACAACAATAACTATCTGAGGAAGTGTGGGAAGATCGTTATTCTTCGCATATTCGTTATATTCCTTCAGCTCACGTACACCGCTGTTCGCAAACATATTGTAACGCTTCATCATCTCTGTAACAGCCCAGCCCAATGCGCCTGCAGCCTTTTTAGCTTCGGTCACAACGGGGATAAGAAGATGAGGGATTCCGTTATATACGGGGAATTCAACCTGCTTAGGGTCGATAAGAACAAGCTTCACCTCTTCGGGAGAAGCATTATAAAGAATGCTCATGATGATGGAATTTGTAAGAACAGATTTACCAGAACCGGTAGTACCTGCAATAAGCAAGTGAGGCATTTTTGCGATATCTGCAACGATTATCTTACCCTCGATATCCTTACCTACTGCAAACGCAACCTTGCTCTTTAAAGAACGGAATTCATCGCTGTCGATAAGCTCACGGATGAAAACAGTATCTCTTATCTTGTTAGCAAGCTCGATACCAACTGCTGCCTTGCCAGGAATGGGAGCTTCGATTCTTACGCCGCTTGCTGCTAGATTAAGTGCAATATCGTCAACAAGGTTTGTGATCTTGCTGACCTTAACACCTGCAGCAGGCTGAAGCTCGTAACGAGTTATAGAAGGTCCTCTATGAATTTCAACAATACGTGTTGAAACACCAAAGCTCTTCAAGGTGTCAACCAAAGTTTCGGAATTGTGAGCGATCTCTGCGCGGGTATCCTCGACGCTTACGGAGTGTCTTGGAAGATTAAGAAGATCAATTGACGGATAGCTGTAAGACGACTTGGTGACAGCCTCGTTCTCCAAAAGAGTTGTCTGACCGTCCTCGTCAACGTATATTGGATTAACGGTATCCGATTCTATAACAGAAGGTTCTTCAGATTCCTCGACTGGAATGAAATCGCCGGGCATCGAGGATCTCTTTTCCTTTTTAACTTTTACTTTTTTGGGCTTATCAGCCTTTTCCTCGGTTTTTTCTTCAATCAAAGAGATCACAGGATGAGTAGGTAATTCAGTATCCGCAGGTTCTTCCTCAGGAATGAATTTTGCAATGTCAATGCGCTTTTCATCCTTCTTTTCATGAATTACATTTGCAGACTGATCAGAAGCTTCTTTAGCACGCTCTTCGCGGCTGTCATCAACAGCATTCTTAATACGTTTGATAACTTTGACAAAGAAGTTCCAAACGTCGACAAGAGTTATGTTTGTCAAGAGCATCACAAAGAGCAAAATGAGCAAAATTATGATTATGAGAGCGCAAACTGCACCGCAAAGCGATGTGAGAGTTCCGCCAACAAAGATGCTGAGCGCTCCGCCGCCCTTCATATTTACACCGTTGTTATAAAGAGCTGTGATGGTTTCGTTAAAGTTTTCGCCGCTATATGGTTGTGCAGAAATAATGAACGAATATATTATCTCGAATGCAGGACCAATAAGCAAGATCAAAACAGTACCCTGAATGATCTTGAAAATTACAGCGCTCTTTGATCTGTCAAGAGCCATCATAACGGCAACGTAAATAATTATCGGTGCAAGCAAAACGGCAGAGACTCCGAAGAGACCCCACAAAACGTTATGCATACCGCTCCACAATGCTTGACCTTGAATATATGTAAGAAAAGCAATGAACACGCCGATTATGAAAATAATTGTCGACCACATTCTTGTTTTCGCAATTCTTACAGCTTCGGACTGCTCACGCGTTTGTTTATTTGTATCAGACTTTGCCGAAGTTGCTTTTTTTGTTGAAGATTTTGTTTTCTTCGCAGCCATTATGTATACGTCCTTTCAGATGTGATGTGTGTTAAACTATAAGTGATATGGGATGACCGATTATCATTTCGACAACCGATATTACCAAAACGGCAACACCCAAGATTGCTGTGTATATGTAGAATATTTTGAATTTATCAGACTTCATAAGCCATTGAACGAGCTTGATAGCCAAGAGTCCGACGATTGCGGCAATAACAAATCCAATCAGGCAGTTAATAAAGCTTGTTGAAGTTTCAGAAGACAAACCGTCCTTCACTTCGACCAAGCATCCGCCCAAAATTGCAGGAATGCCAAGAATAAAGGAATAGCTTACAGCTTCTTCTCTTTTAAGTCCAGAGAAGATTCCTGCTGTTATTGTAGAGCCTGAGCGTGAAACACCGGGAAGCAACGCAACTGCTTGGAAGAAGCCGATGGTTACAGCATCACGTGTGGTGACATCTGTAATATCCTTATTGCCTTTTTCTGTTCTGTCAGCCATGAATAGAATTGCAGCGGTATACAAGAAACATATACCCTCGGCAAAAATACTTGCATCCTCAGAAAAGCTTTCGAAGAAGCCTTTGCAGAGATAGAAAGGAATTAACACGGCTGTTGAGATTATGAACATAAAGATAACACGGCGTGCAGGCTCCATGTTCTTAAAACTGAATTTGCCCTTGAAGATATCTTTTACCATTGCAAAGAACTCGACAACAAGTGCGAATATCTGATTCCAAAAGCAGACGAACACCGCGACTAATGTTCCCAAATGCAAAACTGCCGAGAACATCAGTGCGCCTTCGCCGCTTGCGCCTGTTAAATGCTGAAAAACGCTTAGGTGCCCTGATGAAGATACAGGCAAAAATTCGGTAAGTCCTTGAATTATAGCTTGTAGAATTGCTGAAAGAATCGACATGATGTCTCCTTTATCCGTCAAGAATCTGACCCGGAGAGTATCGCTTATCGAGATACATTTTGGGGTCGGTTGAAAATAGTGATGTTATGATCTTATTGTTACCCTTAACTGTATATTCAATCCTGCCGCCTTTAATGTCAGAATATGAGGCAGGAGCGAACTGACTCGCAAAAATATCGTGTTGACTGATTATTGTGTAGAGCAAGGTAAACCCTCCTCTATCATTTGGTAAAGACAATCTATTGCTTCACGCAAGCCGCCTTCGTGATCGATAAGACCTTCATTTACAGCCTCTTCGCCCGAAAGAACGGTACCCACGTCCATCACAAGCTCGCCTGTCTTCATCATAAGCTCTGTAAAACGCTCAGAGGAGATATTTGAATTATCGCAAACAAAGCGAACGATACGCTCCTGCATCTTTTCAAAATATGATAAAGTTTGCGGAACACCCAATACAAGGCCTGTCATTCTTACAGGGTGAATAGTCATTGTCGCACTTCTGACAATGAACGATTGCTTTGCGCTTACGGCAAGCGGTACGCCAATGGAGTGTCCCCCTCCCACCACGATCGAAACTGTTGGGGTTTTCATCGAGGATATAAGCTCGGCAATTGCAAGTCCGGCTTCAACATCTCCGCCGACTGTGTTAAGAATGATTATAAGTCCTTCTATTGACTCATCTTGTTCGATAGCAACAAGTGCCGGCATAATATGCTCGTATTTAGTAGTCTTGTTTTGAGGGGGCAGAATATAATGCCCTTCAATCTGCCCGATAATGCTTAAGCAATGAATATTATGTTTTGCACCCTTTATTTCGATATCTCTGAACTTTTCGGACTGAGCTATCTGCTCCTCTGTAATCTGAATCTCTTCGCTCATATAACCCTCCAAAATCTATTACGTTTTGGATAGTATCCGCCAAAAGCAGTGAGATATTCATTAGAGGAAAAATGAAGGAAAACGATCCTGAAGTTTCAAAATCATATATGTACGTAGATATACACATTGATTATAATATATATAGTGTGCTAAGTCAAGAACATGATAATGCATTTTGCAAGATTTCTTTCATGAAGCGTTGAAATATTTTAGCACATTATATCGCAAAAGTGATTGTTAAAGCCTTGACAACACAGATGATATATACTATGATTGTTATATATTTTTCATACGGAGGTATTTTGATCATGGGACTTACTTTAGCAGAAAAGATCCTTAAAAATCATTGCGTTGACGGCGAGTTCGTTAAGGGCAAAGAAATTGGGATTAAAATAGATCAGACTCTCACTCAGGACGCTACCGGCACAATGGCATATCTTGAATATGAAGCTATGGGTGTGCCGCGTGTTAGAACCGAAAAGAGCGTCGCTTATATCGACCACAACACGCTTCAGTCAGGCTTTGAAAATGCAGATGACCACCGCTTTATCGGTTCCGTAACTAAAAAGCACGGTATTTACTTCTCACGTCCCGGTAACGGCATTTGCCATCAGGTTCATCTTGAAAGATTCGGTATTCCCGGTAAAACACTTATCGGTTCCGACTCGCACACTCCCACAGGCGGAGGATTGGGCATGATAGCAATCGGCGCAGGCGGACTTGACGTTGCTGTTGCAATGGGCGGCGGAACTTATTATATTACATATCCCAAGATCGTTAAGGTTGAGCTTATTGGCAAGCTTTCTCCTTGGGTTGCCGCAAAGGACGTTATTTTGGAAGTTTTGCGCCGTTTGAGCGTTAAGGGCGGCGTTGGCAAGATCATTGAATACACAGGTGAAGGCGTTAAGACCTTGTCTGTTCCCGAAAGAGCAACTATAACAAACATGGGTGCTGAACTTGGCGCTACGACAAGTATCTTCCCTTCTGACGAGAATACACTTGCTTTCTTAAAAGCTCAGTGCCGCGAGGATGTTTGGGTTCCTCTTTGTGCCGATGAAGATGCTGTTTACGACGAAGAGCTTGTTATTAATTTAAGCGAGCTTGAACCTTTGGTTGCCTGCCCTCACTCTCCTGACAACGTTAAAACTGTTAAAGAGCTTGAAGGCATGAAGATCGATCAGGTATGCATTGGCTCCTGCACAAACTCTTCGCTTCTTGATATGCTTAAGGTTGCATATATCTTGAAGGGCAAGACAGTTAACCCTGATGTTTCCCTTTCGATCGCTCCAGGATCGAAGCAGGTTTTGAATATGATCGCAGACTGTGGCGCTTTGTCCGATATGATCGATGCAGGTGCAAGAATTTTGGAATCTGCTTGTGGACCTTGTATCGGTATGGGTCAGGCTCCCAACTCTGCAGGCGTATCACTTAGAACATTTAACCGAAACTTTGAAGGAAGATCAGGCACAAAGGACGGCAAGATATATCTTCTCTCCCCTGAAACTGCTGCAGCCTCTGCAATCACAGGTGTTTTGACCGATCCCAGAAGTCTTGGCGAAATGCCCGAATTTGATCTCCCTGAGATATTCACAATTAACGACAATATGGTGGCTGCTCCCGTTGAAGCTGAAAAAATGAACGAGGTTGAGGTTTTGCGTGGACCTAACATCAAGCCTTTCCCCGAAACTAGCGAGCTTGACGATAACCTCTTAGTTCCCTGCTCGTTAAAGGTCGGCGATAATATCACAACTGACCACATCATGCCTGCAGGCTCGAAGATCTTGCCATTAAGATCGAACATTCCCGAAATTTCAAAGTATTGCTTTACTGTTTGTGACGATAAGTTCCCCGAAAGAGCTAAGACAATGGGAGCAAGCATTATCGTCGGCGGCGAGAACTATGGTCAGGGATCTTCAAGAGAGCACGCAGCACTTGCTCCTCTTTACTTGGGAGTTAAGGCAGTTTTGGTTAAGAGCTTTGCACGAATCCACAGAGCAAACCTTGTTAATGCAGGTATTTTGCCTCTTGAATTTGTTGATCCTGCAGACTATGATTTCATTTCGCTTGGCGATGAGCTTTCTGTTGAAGGATTGAGAGAAACTGTTGCAAACGGCGGTGAAGTTAAGATCATTAACAAAACAAACGGCAAGGAAATCGTTTGCAAATGCGAGCTTACCGACAGAAACAAGGAAATCATTTTGTCGGGCGGATTGCTTAACTATACCAAAAGCAAAATTTAAGGGAGGATATATACAATGGAAAAGATTAGAATGATCACACCGCTTGTTGAGATGGACGGCGATGAGATGACAAGAGTTATTTGGAAGATGATTAAGGATGAGCTTATCCTTCCTTACGTTGATCTTAAATCTGAATATTATGATTTAGGACTTGAATATCGAAACGAAACTAACGATCAAGTAACTATTGACTCGGCTGAGGCTACTAAAAAGTACGGAGTAGCTGTAAAGTGCGCTACCATTACACCTAATGCAGCAAGAATGACCGAATATAATCTTAAGGAAATGTGGAAGTCTCCTAACGGAACTATCAGAGCAATACTCGATGGCACTGTTTTCCGTGCTCCTATCGTCATTAAGGGTATAAATCCGTTCATTCCTACTTGGACAAAGCCTATAACCATCGCACGTCATGCATATGGCGATATCTATAAGAATGCTGAGCTTAAGGTTCCTGCGGGATGTAAAGCTGAACTCCTTGTCACTGATGAAAATGGTAATGAGACAAAAACACTCATCCATCAGTTCACTGATTCCGACGGTATCATTCAGGGTGTTCACAATATTGATAAATCGATCGCAAGCTTTGCGCGTTCTTGCTTTAATTATGCTTTGGATACAAAGATGGACATTTGGTTCGCTTCTAAGGATACTATTTCTAAGACATATGACCACAGATTTAAGGATATATTTGCAGAAATATATGAAGCAGAATATAAAGTAAAGTTTGAAGAAGCAGGCATTGAATACTTCTACACTTTGATCGATGACGTTGTTGCAAGAATCGTCAGATCTAACGGCGGTGTTATTTGGGCTTGCAAGAACTATGACGGTGACGTAATGTCAGATATGGTTGCAACAGCTTATGGCAGCTTGGGACTTATGACTTCGGTTTTGGTATCTCCTGACGGAGTTTATGAATATGAAGCTGCACACGGAACTGTTCAGCGCCATTATTATAAGTGGCTTAAGGGCGAAAAGACCTCGACAAACCCCGTTGCTACAATATTTGCTTGGTCCGGTGCTTTCAGAAAGCGTGGCGAGCTTGATAATATACCCGAGCTTTGTGATTATGCCGACAAGCTTGAAGCTGCAACTATTAAGACCATTGAATCGGGAATTATGACCGGTGACTTATATTCGCTCTCGACAATTGAAGGCAAACAGACTGTTGACAGCGAAACATTCCTTAAGGCAATTGTTGACAATTTAGCAAAGAGCTATAATTAATTTTGAAAGGAAGTAAGTATTTTGCGTACTGAAATATCAGCTTCTGTAATTAAGCGACTCCCCCGCTACTATCGTTTGCTTGGAGAGCTTTCTAAAAAAGGTGTTGTTAAAATCTCCTCGAAGGAGCTTGCAAGTTTCTTGCGTTCTACTGCATCACAAATAAGACAAGACCTTAACTGCTTCGGAGGATTTGGACAGCAAGGCTATGGCTATAACGTTGATTCATTAAGACACGAGATCGGCGAGATCTTGGGCGTAAACAAGAAACAACCTGCTGTCATCATTGGCATGGGCAACTTAGGAAGAGCTTTGGCTTTACATATCGACTTTGAAGAAAGAGGATGCGAGCTTATAGGTCTTTTTGATTCCAACCCCGAGCTTACAGGCATTATGGTTGGAGATATGGCTATAAGAAGCTATGGTGAAATTGAAAAGTTCTGCATAGAGCGTGAACCAAAGGTTGCTGTATTGTGTGTTCCTAAAGACAGTGCCAGAGCGATTGCTGATAAACTAGCAAGTCTTGGAATCAAGGGCTTTTGGAACTTCAGTCACTACGATTTGTTAGGGCTATATGATGGCGTGTATGTTGAGAATGTACATATCGGAGATTCACTTTTAAGGCTTGGATATGCGATGAACAAAGCTGAAAACGAATAATAAAAAAACCTCGGACAATGTCCGAGGTTTTTTATTATGCAACTGTTGATTTCTTTTGACGAGGATTGACGAATTTACCGATTGTGTCGTTTACGTTTGAAACAACAGCGAAGGTATCGGGATATTCGCTTAATATCTCCTTAAACTGAACGATCTCATACTTATTGATAATGCAGAAGAGCATATTTTTTTCAGTTTTAGTATAACAGCCTTCCCCTTTGAAAACAGTGGCAGAGTGACCCAAACGTTCAATAATAGCTTTTCCAAGCTCATCAGGCTGATTTGTAATAACCTCGAACTTAACTGCTTCACGATTACCTTTCAGCATTTTGTCGCTTATTGTGCTTGTAAAGAAGGAGTTTAACACACAAAGAATTACAGGTTCGAGTTTATAGCCATATACGAAATAAGACAAAACAGCAACAACAACGTTCAGGGCAAAAGCGATCCAAACAAAATTAAGATCCGGACGGAATTTGTGGATCAGAGCAGATACAAGCTCCGTCCCTCCCGAACAGCTATTCAAAAGGAAAGCAGTTCCAACAGTAGCTCCACTGATTATACCCGCAACTACAGGACCCAAAATCGTGCTAGTTCCGTTTTCTGTTTGGTAAATCAGAATAGACATATCAATGCTTTGGAATAAAACCAAGCCAACCGAGAAGCAGATGATATATACAAGAGTTTTAGCTGCAAACTCTTTATCCACAAATATAAACACCAAGATGATAAAAGGAACATTCATCAGAAACGCAAGATAACCAGCATTGATATCGAAAACATACTGAATTATAGTTGCAATGCCGTTAAATCCTGCAGGAGCAAAATCGTTAGGGAAAACGAACATTACATATGAAAGTGCACTTATTACTGCAAGTCCAACTATAGTTAAATACTCGAATATTTTTTTAAAAATGCTCTTCATAGCAAAATATCCTTTACATTTGGAAGGTAATTTTTCGTGTTGTTACATGACTGTCATCATTAAGTCTTATTAGTCGAGGTGTGACAACTGTTCCTGCTGAAGATGGGATATCAACAACCGTAATGGAAGTAAAGTTCATGGCAAAGATCAGAGAAACATAGGAGAAAGGCAGATCGAAAATCTTTGCAAGAACAGCAGCACCAGAACCACCGTGTGAATAAATAGCAACTATATCGTTACATTCTTTCTCGCAATAGATTTTACCATTGTCCATAAATCTATAGCCGAACTGCTGTATCCAATTTGCGAAGCCTTCTTCCACCTTTCGAACACTGTCAACAACGATATTTCCCAAGAAATATTTGTTCGCACGCCAATCATCGCGAAGAAGATCAAAACCCTCGTGCTGTGAAAGCTGCTCTGCAGTATTCCAAGGATGGCCATTATCGAAAAGCTCGGCATTTTCATCCTTTCCACCCCAGCGAATCTCTCGCATGAATTCGAGAGGAATAACATCAAGACCAACACGATCAGCCGTGAACTGTGCTGTCTCGAAAGCTCGTCCACAAGTTGAAGCATATATCGTGCTTACATTTTCTTTAATCATTTTCTCGGCACAAGCTTTGGCTTGTTCACGACCAAGCTCTGTCAAACAATCTTTTACATAGTCTGGGTGGCCGTGTCTTACAAATACTATTCTCATTATTCAAATTCCTTTCCTGTTTGAGTTTGTTGACATACTTTATCTATAAACATTGCATATTTAACAACAGTTCTTCTGTCATTTGGCATTATATAATATAACCTTTTGTCAAAGTAAATATCAAATTCGCGATCAGGAGTATATGGTGTTCCACCAATTTTAGGAGTTGAAAGAGTGAAGCTTAAAGGTTGCCCATATACTGTTCCATTGAACTCAAACGAGTTTTTATCAAGAAAGATTTGAGCTTTTCCTGCATGAAGATCCATGTTCCCTTTTTCGTTTACAGTTCCTATATCAGCATCAAACTCGAATTTGGATTCTATATCAAGCTCATCATATTGCCACAGATACCATTCGTTTATCGTATCGAAACGACAATCCTCGAAATAATTTTGTATGTTGTGTTTTGTTACAAATCCGCATTCTTTACATTCAATATGAGAATTATCGGAATATGTTTTAAACTCAGAGAAGCAACGCGGGCATTTATATAAAAGCTTGTCGAGACCTTTTGTTGTGTCGGAACAAATATATTCTTCATCGCGCATTGCTTTCTCATCATCGTGAAGTATCGCACCATTAATCACATCAGAGATATAATTGATATCGGTAAGCTTAAGTGAGCTGCCCTCAAACAGTTTTTCGGCAGATACTCTTATCTTTCCCTTTCTATAAGTTTTTGACCATTTGGGATAGACAAGAGAAGCGCCGTTTGCGGTTATACAGTATACGTCAACGCCGAGTTTTTTTATAAGTTCAGCAGTTCCTGCGGTTACCGGATGGGAATGAGGCGCAGAATTCAGTCTGCCTTCAGGGAAAAGCGCAACGATGTTGCCTTCATTTTTCGCGCGCATTATATTCATTATCGTACTTGCATCTGGACAGAACATTTTCTTTGTAATCACGTGGGCAAGCTTGGTGAAAGCAAAGCGTGTGAGAGGTTTGGTTACGAAATGCTCGCTGACTACAAAAGTTAAACGCTTGGGATAGCAAGCGATGCCAAGAATTATTGGGTCTATTGCTGAAGTGTGAGGTGCAATGATAACGGCAGGGCCTTTCAAATCGCAAAGAGCGGCTGTATCCAACTCAAGCTTTATGCCTTTTAATGCAAACATCGCTTTTGCAACCAAATATGCAATTGCATACACTATTCTTGAAGGTTTTCCGACCTTCTTTTTCTTGTTCTTTGTCTTACTCATGTCATTCACCTTCTAAGAACAAATTGATATCGATTTTATAGTATCACAATATATTAAAAAAGACAATATTATAAACAAAAAAATCCGCCCAAAAAAGGACGGATTTAAGATTATTATTAGCCGTTTCAGATTGAATTCTTTGCAAGCTTATATAGTTCTTCTGCAGCAAGACGAGTTTTTGTGACAACGTCTTTGCGATTTTTGGGGAAGCAATAATAAAACGCTTTAGTGTCGCCAACAGATATCATATCGCCGATTTCATACCAAAGGTAATCCGAGTTGATGCAATAGGTTGACAAGGGCTTTTGGTGATAATCAAGTCTGCCGTCGCAACCCGTAAGGTTAAAACCGCTGTTATCGTGAATGAGTCTTCCGCTTCCGATCTTGTATACGCACTTGGTATCAACGATCGTGCAGATATCCACCTCGGTGTCAAGCTTGTATGTGCCGTCGATAAGCTCTTGCTTAACGCATTCACGTTCCCATTTGTACCAATCGGGAATGTGAGAAAATTCAGTTTCTCCGTTTATAGCTTTTATAAAGCCGTTTTCGGTAAGCTCGTATTCCTTCCCGCAGTGATTACACTTAAGAGTGGTTCCCTTGCCTATCATTTCGCCTTCTGTGTGGCAGTTGGGGCATTTGTATAGCACACGGTTTAAGCCATCGGCTCTGAATTTCTCATCAATTATAATGCCGTTTTCTTGCTGCCAGCGGAAGTTGTCGATCTTTTCAAACTGAGCAAAAACAAGCTTATTGATGTCATCGACGTTCATTTTTGCGATATCCTCTGGCGAAAGGATATATTCCATCTCGGCGCTGACTTTAACCTTTCTTAACTGCAAGCCGTTATATAAAGGATCTCTGGCAAAAGCACCGTATGTTCTTATCATTACAACAGGTACATTCAAAAGCTTTATAAATTTGCCCAAGCTTTCAGGCAAGGTTGTTGCAGTTCCGTCGAAGCTATATCCTGCTTCAGGGAACATGAGAATTGACGACTTAAGCTTTCTTATGCAATATAACATATCTTTAACAAGCCGTGTATCTGCAATATATTTCTTTGCAGGAACACAGCCGATAAGGCGCATAATAAGACTTTTTCCAACAAAAGCATCAGTTGAAGCTATGATATTAAAAGCTTTCGGGAAAAGAATGCAGCTTGCTATCTTTGCATCAATGAACGCAGAGTGATTCATAAGATACAAGCAAGGCTCTTTTTTGCCGAGCTTGTCCATATTGATCTTTTTAAGCTTGAATCGAGTGACCAACAGCTCGAAGAAGCAAAGGATAACAAGCAACACTCTGAATAACATCATTGTTTTCAGCGGTTTTATGTTTTTCTTAGGTTTTATCGCTAAAACCTCAGAATAGTCTTTTTCTTTAACTTTAATTTTCATAAGTCTCCCCTATTCTTGTGAAAATATTCATTTATTTTATATATAATGCTTCTTCCATCCTTGCCGCACTTTTGGGTTACACCAAGATATGTCAAGATATTCAAAGCGGTATTGGCATGACTGATATCTGTTTTCATAGCTTTTGCATAGTCGCGGGATTTGAAATATTCAGGCAAATCTTCGGGCAGGAAGATCATATAATCGCTTGGTGTGGATAGCGTATATGCATCTACAAATTCAAGAGGCATCATTTCAAGTCGTGTTGAGCGATATTTCTTGTCTTTGCCATAACCGTCAAGATTTCTATACTCTTCGGCATCGAAAAGCAAAAGCTCGACAGTAAGCTTGTCCCAATCAAGGAAATACTTTATTTTATACAGTTCAAAAAGTGAGGAAAAGAAGCTTCCCACCTTTGGCGACTTGCGACGCTTTGTGGTTTCTCCGGTTTCGCCATTAACCCACAAAAGCCAGCGGTTTCTGGGAATGGGATATATAACCTTCACGTTGTAACCTGATGTCATATAAAACTCAAGCTTCTCGCGAAGGCGATTTAGCTGACGTGTCTGAATCTCGATTATGTTATTGTCTCTACATATGTCGGCGGTGTATCTTTCAATCTTCACTTCGTGATAATCGCGGTCGGGCTCGTAATAGTTCTTTAAAAGGGCGTGAAGATACTTTTCACTTAGTGTTCCAACACCTGCGCTGAAGTGAAGTTCTTCTATAGGCAATGCCAAGAGCTCATTAAGACGTGTTAGATCAAGAGATGCCATGTTCGTTTATGTAATCGTCCAACAGCTTTGCGGCACGACGGCAAAGCTCGGGACAAGGGCGTTTTTCGTAAAACTCTTTTGTACGCTCGGGCGAATTGGGATCAGATACTCCGGAAAGGCCCAAAAGATCGCGACAGATGTAAGAACCGTTTTCCTCGGCAAATTTAAAGGCAAGCTCTTGCACACGCTTATAGTGTTCACTTTTAACTGTATGATCTTTTGGAACGCTATATCCATAAATGATACCTGCCGCCATAAGCATTCCGCTGACAGCACCGCAAAGCTCGCGAAGTCTGCCCACTCCCCCTCCGAAAGAGGAAGAAAGCTTTAAAGCTAAATCGAATTCCATTCCTGTTATATCGCAAAATGCAGCAAAAACAGATTGTGAGCAGTTATATCCCTGCATGAAAAGATCATATGCCTTTTGTGAGTGATCCACATTATCACCTCTTGAAAATGTTACTCTTTATATAATAGATGCAAAACGATAAAAAATCAACCATTTAGTAAGATTTTAATATCTCTTTAACAAAAACAGCCCCGAATTTATCGAGGCTGTTTATACTTAATGATTTTATTTTACATAATAGCTTTCGGGAGTGCCCATGTAAGTTCTTGCAGGAGCCTTGCCCTTTGGATACATAACCAGCTTTTCAACGATGATATTTGGATCGCCGCCATAGATCTTAAGCTTGTTGATACCGTTAACAGTTACAATATCAGCCTTGCAGACACGAACAGTTGCAAGGATCTGTTCATTCCATTCACGGCAGTTACGAGCTTTATAATGTTCAGGAATGGTGGAAACGATGTTAATGTCACCGTCGTTAATTGCAACGCCCAAACGAAGCTTAGCATCGATTGCAACGGGGTTACGGCAAGAAAGAGTTATTGCAAGTTCCCAATCACCGCCGTTTTCGGTCATAAAGCTATATTCGGCATAAGGAACATCGTCAGTATTATACTCGTTCTCGTTTTTAAGGAAGGCACTTGTCGAGGGCAAAACCTTAAGTGCAGGGGTATCGCACTTGGAAAGGTGGTCGATCGCAACCCACTTTGAATCAGATGCATCATGAATTGAAGAATAGTGGTGAGCATCGATAGATACGTATCCTTCAGTGTCGATGAATGTCATGGGATCTGCAGCGTAGTTACCGGGGCAAGCTGTTACATACAAACGAGATCTTGTTCTGTCAGAACCCTCGAAACGTGAGATAACGATTACCTCGGCGGTTTCTTCGCCGCTTAATAACGATCTGTTGCACTTAACCTTGATTGAAGCGATGCCATCAGCGGGAGTAACTGTGCCTTCGGTATTCTCAAAAGCAAGCCAAGGTTTGTCGCAGGTGATCTTATAATTAAGGTCTATCGAAGAGCCGGTTTCGATGTTAATTGTGATGTATTCGGTATCAGGGCGCATAAACTCACGGTTGAAAAGAGGACCTGACATCGACCAGAACTTGCCCAAGGAATATCTTTCACTGCCTGCAAATGATACCATCGACTTTCCTGTGTGAACGGGTACGACTTCGGTAACGGTAGGATAGCGCCAATCGTCATCGTTCCACGTTCTGAAGCCATGGTGAGCTGAATCCATCATGTGGATCCACTTGCCGCCAAGAACAGCATTAAACTCCTCACGAAGTTTGGTATCAAGAGCTACACGTTCCTTAACGCAGTTAAGATATTTATTTGCAGCAAGGCTGCCCTTTGAAACATAGAACTGATTCCAGCCTGCTTCAATACTCATCTGAACGAAGTTTAAGGAAGCAACTGTGGGATAATAAAGCATGGTGTAGATAGATGCACGACATTCCTCGGGGACTTCGTTGTATAGCTTGGTAACAAGGTCGATAAGCTGCTGGCATTCGTTCCAAACACGTTCGCCCTCGCGGAAATTGATGGGCGAATAGATGTTTTGATTCATCGATTCGGGAGTGCGTGCGTTGTTATACTTGGTGTATCCGTTGAGGATTGTGAAAACGTCTTTTTTCTGTTCTTCTGTAAGCCATTCACCATACTGTTTATCTATCCACTCATACACATAAGCTTCAACAGTATTTGGAGACTCGGATCCGTATTTTTCAAAGTTATAAGCAAGATCCAAGAAGTAGCAGATGGGATATTCAAGTCCCTTAATATCACCAAGGTTTACTATCCAAAGGTCGCGAATACCGAAATCATAAGCCATTGACATCTGTTCCCATGTCTTGGTCAAACGGTTCGAGTTAAGCCATTCATATGAAATGGAAGCACCATGATAATCATAGTGATAGTACATTCCGAAGCCACCCTTGTGGTCGCGGTCATCATCAGTGGGAAGATAGCGAAGATTTGCAAAGTTATCGTCACAAAGCATTAAAATAACGTTATCAAGCTCGCTCCAGCCTTTAAGACCGATGTTTCCGGGAGCGTAATAGAAATCTTCAACCTCGTTATAAAGTGCGAGCATTCTGGGGATCTCGTCAAGATCGGAATTGACGATCTCTTTCATAAGTTGGTTTTGGGTTTTGATTACGTTCTTTAAAACATTGATGTTATCTTCAAGAGTTGCATCAGCACTTAAGAGCAAAGAGTCATTCTCGCCACGCATACCGACAGTTATAACATTCTCGAAGTCTTTATTTCGCTTTAAGCCGTCGCGCCAGAACTCTGTAATAGCCTCGCTGTTGGAAATGAAGCTCCATGTATTGTCATTGCCATAGTTTTTATAAATATTCTGCCATTCAACGCCTGCACGGCACATAGGCTCGTGATGGGATGCGCCCATAATAACGCCGTATGTATTGGCAAGCTCGGCATTTGCGATTCCGGGGCCTTCTTCTGAAAAAGCGCTAGACCACATCGCGGGCCACATATAGTTACCCTTTAAGCGCAAAAGAAGCTGGAAAACAGGCTCGTAAGCGTTGGTGTTGAAGCCTCCGAATCGATCACGGGACCAGCCGCCGAATGCGGGCCATTCGTCGTTGATAAAGAAGCCTCGATACTTAACTGAGGGCTGCTTGGAAACGAAAGGAACGGTGTAATCAATAAATATTTCTTCCTTGGGCTTGGGATTGATATCTCCCCAATAAATTAAGGGCGAGACACCGCAATCCTCGGATATATTAAATAAGCCGTAAATAGTAGCACGCTTATCAACACCCAAAACAAGCAAAACGTTCTTGATTTCGGGATACTGTGCAAAATGAGATTCAATGTGTTGAATCAAATATACTTCCCTTTTGTCTTTTAAAGGAGATACGTCAATAATACCAGCCTTGATCAAAGCATCAACAATTTCACTCTTTCCAAGAGTTGCAGCTATAATAACTGAATCTGTGTTAACGTCGCAAAGATCGCTTATAAGCTCTGGCTTTTTGCTGGATGCAAGCAAAATATCATTTGATACAACGTTTGCAATTCTTTTAACGCCTTCATAAGCAGATGTTTCGACTAAAATGGGACAAACACTGTCTTTGGATGCTATATAAAATTTACTCATATAGTATTCCTCGCTTTAATGTTGAGATTATCCGCATACTAATCACAATGCGGCAAGGATAGTATATCATATTTAAAGATTCATTTCCACACTATATTTTGAAATATTAAAAAGTCTATCCCTCGCGCAATTTGCAGACATATTCGATGCGATAATTCGCAAGATTTAAGAAAAAAAACAGAGGCTATATGTTTGTAACACAAAAGGATTTATCGCTATTATCAATAATTTGACAGACACATAAAGTAGTGATATACTTAGTCATGTTTCAATTCATGAAAGGATATGACATTATGAAGGCAAAGGCAAAAGCAAAGAACAGAAAAGGACTTAAGATAACTGCTATTGTTATTGGTGCAATTTTGGCCGTATATTTGATTCTTGTTATCATTCCAAGAACCGACAACTATAAGCAGCATAACAACATGATCTCGGAAAGTGAGCTTCCGATATTGATAGCTCACGGTGGCGGAAACATGGAGTTTCCCGATAACACTCTTGAGGCATTTTATAATGCATACAGCGTTGATGAAAGAGTTATGATGGAAACTGATGTAAGTATTACAAAGGACGGAGTTATAATCCTCTCGCACGATACAACCCTTGATAGAAAAACAAACGTTACGGGCAATATATCGGATTGGAATTATTCGGACCTGATAGAGCAGAAGGTTGATTTTGGATACAGCAATCCTGTAGACTCTAAGAAAAATCTTAACGGAGAGAGACAAAAGTATACTGACGGATATGGCAACGAAAAGAAGCCGACAGACGTTACATATCCCGAAGGTGTTGAGCCAAGAGACGAGGAAGTTTTTTTGGCAACAACTCTTGAAGAGTTGCTTGTAGCTTTTCCTAATAACAAAATAAACGTTGAGATCAAGCAAAAGGGCGAGCTTGGAATTAAAGCGCTTAACGAGATCTTAAGATTGCTTGAGGAATATGATGCTTTCGACAGAGTTGTTCTTGCAAGCTTCCATGAAGAGATTTATAATGAATTCCAGCGTTTGCAGGAAGAGTCAGAGGTTCCTGAAATATTCATGTGCTCCCCTGCTTATGGCGGAGCAACAAAGTTTTATATCTTGCAGCTTTTAGGGCTCGACCTCTTTTTCGATGACCAAATGTGTGTATTCCAGCTTCCAATGGAGCAGTATGGATTTGATCTTGCAACAAAAGGATTTGTGAAATCGGCACATAAGCATAACTTGGCAGTTCATTATTGGACTATAAACGACCCCGAAGATATGCAGCACCTTATTGATATCGGAGCCGACGGCATTATGAGCGACTATCCTAATGTTTTAAAACAAGTTTATGAGGAATACACGGCAAATAATTAAAAATAAAGAGCAGGTTTTATGCCTGCTCTTTTCGTTTTGCATTTAATTGATATATTATATTCCGAAAATGATGAGAAGTATGAAGTAAAGGGCCTTGCCGATACAAGTTATGATTCGCCTGAAATGTATAAGATCAAAGAGAAGCTTAATGAGAGTGAAAACACAGTTAAATTAACAGCCGCAGTGCTGTGGGCACTTAATCTTGATAGAATTACCGTGAGCGATGAACCAGTAAAATACTGTTCCATATAAATTAAAATGCCTGTTCGATTATGAACAGGCATTTTTTGTTAGAAACTGTGTTTTTGCTTTGAAGGCATATTGCCATTTATCTATTTCATATCATCAAGAAGTTGTTTTGCAGCCAAAACTACAAACATATAGTTTGATGAGCCGCCACCCATGACATACTCCATTTGCTGCCACAGGAACGGGAAATCAAGAAGTTCGGGGAAATCAGGACGAATCAAAGCTGTACCGGAAGCGACTCCGCCAGGTATATAAGACCAGTCGGCACGATATGCACAATAAGCCGTTGTGGCAGATTTAGCTCCTATACCGGATGCAAACGATGCTGTGTTAGATCCCGGATGACAACCCAAAATGAAATGTAATGCATTAAACAGAACATCAGGTGCAAACATATCAGGGAAAGATTTATTTAAGAAGTAATAGTTCGCTCCCATTCGTTGAATTTCCCAGCCAGCACCCCAAATATGCGGACGATAAGGAATTCCATACGGTGTTTCAGCATTTTCGTAATGTTCTTTAACAGACACCAAAGCATCGCGTATCGAACTTGTGAAGTCGGGATCATTTAATGCCTTTTCAATTCTGCAAGCAAGCGATCCCATACGGTGAATTTCTGAAACAATTTTATCCTTCTGCGACAAGAGATAATCCTTATATTTTTCCTCACCGGTTGCAAGATAAAGCTCAAGCGCAGGATGGATTCTCACAGAATTCGAAGCGTTATATAGATTAATTGCGATATTAAGAGCCTGCTCGCTAAGCTCGTCATTAAAGCCTTTAAGCGCTCTCGAAGCAGCGGCAAGATGTGCACACGTTGACATTTCTCGCCATGGGTTGTTTTCGGTAAATACCCAACGGTCATCACTATTACCCGGAATGCCATCTGTCATTGTAGAAGCGTCGCCCATAAGCACATATTGACGCAAATTATTACAGATGATTCCTCGATAAAGTCGTCCCAATGCATTATATCCTGCTACGACTGACAAAACGCCATGCTCGATCTGCTGCAAAATATCGTTTTTTCCGTCAGGTTGGTGAATTTCTGTTATCTTTGCAGTTTGATCTATCGTAGTTACATCGTAATCGACGCCAAACTCTTCAAAAGCAAGAGCAAGATTATAAAACTCGCCAGACTGCGATTCCACTCTAAGGTCAAAGTCACCCGCATCATGCCAGCCACCGACATTTAAACCCGGAACCTGCTCAAGCGGCTTATATTTTGTGAGTGTCGATCCGCCCTGATAATAGCCGTCAAAATGATTGCAATTAAGCGGAGCCATTGTTGCATCATCATGGTGACAAAGTCCATGCCAAACACGATATTTTTCCTGGACACGCATATGGCACATCTGAACCGGCAAGAAGTATTCTAAAACAGGCTGCCAAACTCCACGGTCATAAATGTCTTTTGCAATTCTGAAGATTGACGATGTAGAATCACCGTATCTAACTTGATACAGACCTTCATCCTTAATATCAGAAAAGTCAAATTTTACATAATTATATCTTAAAAAGCTACCCCAAGGTAATGTCTTAGCTTGAAGAACAAGCTTTTCACCTGACTCGGTTATTTTATAAAGTGATGCTTCCTGCAATTTTTCATCACGCTTGTCAAGCTCTATAACGGCAACCTTTGGTTGGTTAGGATGATATCCAATCTGCGAGGTTTGAACCACGGGTTTATACAACCAGTCTGCGACAACATTGGGTGTGATAACCCAATGTACCACTCTTGTCTCACCGACAGGGATCTCGCTGCTTAAAACAAACCAGCCGTTATTATGATTCATTCTTCCATCATATAATTTAAGATCTGTGATCAAAGATTCAACAGTGAAACGATTAAAATCGTCATCCGGTCTTACTGTAAAGCGTTTGCCCACAGCATAAGGCATGGCGATAATATCATCAGCAATAATTGGATTATATCCTTTATTACCACCAGAAAGGTGATTAATGTCGGCCTTGGCGACTTCGCCCTCGAAATGTCCTATATTATCATAATTCGTAGGCATGGAAAGCGTGGGACCGTTTGGCTGTCTTGGGAAAATTCCGTTTTTGGAATCCATTATCCACGGCTTGCCAAAAAGCGCACCCGGGAACAGCTCTAAATTAAAGCATATTTTCCCCGCGTATTTTTCAGGAATCGGTCTATCGAAATCTACGGTTACAACGATCGAATCACCATCGCCTTTAACAGACACATCATATGTGAACTCAAAATCGGGGTAGATCATGGGATTAAAGCTCTGCAAATGTGTTTCAAGATCGGGATAGTGCAAGGTCGTGACAATGGTGTTTGACTCTTCATCAAGCTTTCTGTCAATCTGCTTGGGAGTAGGCTGCCACTGTCCGGGTGTTTGCTCGAATCGAATATCACCGCAGGATGCCACACGATTGCCATGCATGATTATGGTTACGCCTGACTGGTGTCCCACAGGATAAAAGTCGCTAAAAGCCATTACATCCACACCGCGGTTTTTAAAATAACCGACATTTTTATCAAGAATAAATCCGTTGTTGTTCATAAAATCACTCCATCATTTTAAGAATATCAATATATCGGGTTGTTAATTAACAAAGAACACGACTATAGCACAAATAAATATGAACACAGCAGTGCCAAGGTTGAAATAGGCAACCTTACGGCTTGTATTCCATTGCAAGTATGTTTGCAACAGCATCTCGACGCCCATTAAAGGCACGCACAAATTGACTGCCTGCTGCCATATGCTAAACATTTGAAGTGTCGCCAAAACTATAACGGCAAGGCTGATAATAATTGAACACACAACTGCAACCCTGCGGATTATCGGGATGTCTTTCCATTTTGTTTTCATATTGTTATCACCTTTAATTTCAGAAGTTGTCGTGCTTAACATCCATCTATATTTTAACGGAAATGCTGTTTGAAGGAACTTCTTCGCCTTTAAGTACTTTTGCTGCAGCGGTTATAGCGCGATTGCTGCATTCAAATGCAGCGAGCTTTATAACGCTTTCAGGAAGATCAGCTAAATCATAAGGATTTTGCATTGCAACGCAGAATGTAGGAATGCCAGATTCACTAAGAGATCTCACAAGTTTTAACTGTCCCTGATTCATATGACCGTTATAAGTTCCCACGATGGCACTTGTATGATTCTTTGAAGCTTCAATAGCAGAGTTGATCTCATCGTCGCTTGGGTTAACAGAAACCGTTAATGCTTCACCGTTTAGTTCGCAAGACATAACTCTTTCAAACAAGCCTGATCCGGAAGCATCTTCTTGTGCATAATTTGTTCGATATATAGCACATCCAATGCAAAGCGGTTTGTCGCCAATCGGCATAATTTCGCTGTTTCCTACAGCGGTTATTGTTTTTTGGATCAAAACTGAATTTTCCTTCTGTGCTTGTACAATGTCAAAATCTGATTCAGAGTCTAAATCTGCCCATTTCTTCTTATAGGCAAGTATACGATCAGCACTTTCAAGCATTTCATCGGCATTAATTCTTCCGTCAAGTACAGCCTTTTCGACTTCTATCACAGCTTCGCAGGAAACCTTAAGATCGTGGCAAACAAGTACCATATCAACACCGGCAGACAATGCAGATATAATTCCGTTGACAGTTCCAAAATGTTCTTTTATTGCGTTCATCTGCATACAGTCGCTTATTACAACGCCTTCAAATCCTATTTCATTTCTTAAAAGGTCAGTAATAATCCGTCTTGACATTGTTGCAGGAACTTTATTAGGTTCAAGCTGCGGGAACATAATATGCGCAGTCATAACTGCAGGAGCTCCTGCTTCGATTGCTGATTTAAAGGGCACAAGTTCACATTTTTCAAGCTCGCATTTTGATTTGTCAACGCAAGGAAGGCTTATGTGAGAATCCATATCGGTATCTCCGTGACCGGGGAAATGCTTTATGCAAGCCATTACCCCACCCTCTTCAAATCCTTTTACCATAGCCGAGGCATACTCTCCAACCTTTACAGGATCATCGCCAAAGCTTCTGACTCCAATAACGGGATTCTTGGGATTTGAGTTAACATCAACGCAGGGAGCAAAGTTAATATTTATGCCAAGACTTTTTAACTGTTTACCCGTTATCACACCGGCTTTATATGCATTATTAACATCACCTGTTGATGCAAGAGCCATTGTGCCGGGGACGTTTACACAATCCTTACTAAGTCTTGTAACGATTCCACCCTCCTGGTCGATAGCGATTAAAGCACTATGACCTGTTTCGGTTCGCACAAGCTGTTGAATATCATTACAAAGAATCTTCAGCTGATTAGCATCTACAATATTTCTTGAAAACAATATGATGTTTCCAATTTTATATTCTCTAACAACAGCACGAAGTTCTTCACTTACTTCTGTTCCATGAAAACCGACAATAAGTCGCTGGCCAATTTGTTCTTTCAGTGTCATACTGATCCCTCCAAACTTATATTAAATAAATTATATCTTATTTATTGCTCTATTGCAACAGTTGTGGTAAAATATATATGGTATTTATTCAGATTATGGAGGTCGACGTTTATGCTGATCAAAAATGCGAATGTTTTTGTTGGGAAAAAATTCGTTAAAACTGATATTGAGTTTAATAGCGAAATCACAGCTTTAGGAAATATTTTAGAAGAAGCTGACTTTGATGCAGAAGGAATGTATGTTATCCCCGGTCTTGTGGATGTACACACACATGGAGCAGTTGGCCATGATTTTTCCGACGGTGATGAATGCTCACTTCAAGCTATCGAAAAATTCTATGCACAAAACGGTGTGACCTCATATCTGGCAACTACGATGACAATAAGTGAAGAAGATTTGATCAACGCAATTGAGGCAGTGAAAAATCATTCTTGCAATGATGGGGCGAAATGTGCAGGAATACATTTAGAGGGGCCGTTTATAAATCCATCAAAATGCGGAGCACAAAATCGCCAGAACATAATATCGCCAAACCCAGATGTATTTAATAAGCTATATACCGAAGGTGACGGTTTGATAAAGATAATCACTCTTGCGTGTGAGCTTGATGGAGCTTTAGAATTTATTAAAGAGATATCTAATAAATGCGTTGTATCCTTGGGACATACTAATTCGGATTATGAAACAGCAAAAAGAGCATATAACGAAGGAGCTTCTCATATAACACATCTGTATAACGCAATGACACCTTATTTGCACCGCGAGCCGGGAGTTATCGGCGCCGCTGCTGACTTTTGTGAAAGCGCAGAAATAATATGCGATGGCTTGCATATACATCCCTCAGTGATCAGAAACGCTTTTAAGATTTTTGGAGATAGACTTTGTCTTATTTCAGATTCTCTTAGATGCACAGGAATGGCAGAAGGAGAATATGAGCTTGGTGGACAGGAAATCGAGCTTAAAAACGGCAAGGCTGTTGTTAAGGGAACTGATACTCTGGCCGGATCGACTATAACCGTTTTTGATGCACTTAAAAATGCCGTGAGGTTTGGTGTTCCTCTTGAATCGGCTGTATATGCGGCATCCACTGCTCCTGCAAGTGCAGCGCGAATTGATAGAATTGGTGAGATCAAAATTGGAAACTGTGCTGACCTGCTAATTCTGGATAAAGATCTGAATTTGGTATCGGTTTATATTGACGGAAAGAAATATTGCGGATAAAGAAATCCCCACCCTTATTGAGGGTGGGGATTTTTTAGTCGCTATCTAATCTGCAAAAACATTGTACTTTTCGTATGTATATCCATAGTCCATTTTGTTTCGAGTTTTTATTTCACCCGTTAATTTATTTGTGAGTGTCGTATCAAAATCGATACATTCTTCATAATCCAAAAGCCGCAACCAAGTGCAAGCAATAGTGGCATTACTAAATTTGGTTAATTCCTCATCAGTCCACTCTTCATATTCAAAATCTATTGAAGAATAATCATGTGCTACATGTATACCATAAATTCTTGCATCCAATAAGTAATATTTATATATGATTTTCATTAATGTTCTTTCTAAATTAGTAAGCTGTATAGCTAAATTGTTGTCGTCATCAAGTGTAAACCTTGTATCAGATCCGTCGATAGCAACAGCGACAACATCAGGAGGGTTCCCAAAATAATATTCGCATGATTGCGGAGAAAAAGTATAAACTGTATAGCCTCTGAAATATATGTTACCTGCTATAAACAGCACCAAAACTGCAACGCAAATTAAAATTTTTACAGATTTTTTAATTGGTTCTCTTCTCCTAATCACTAAATTCACCTCGTATTTATTTATTGCCATTTTAATTATATCACACCAATAACAATTTGTAAATAAAAAACAGGCAGAGCGGTTAAACTCTGCCTGACAACAGGTGCGATGTTCAAGGTGTTTCCACAGTAATTGTACCAGTTAAGACCGCTCTTGATCGGGTCAACGCTTGTAAATCTGCCAACTGCAGGGTCGTAATACCTTGCCCTAAGATAGATAAATCCTGTTTCAGTATCGTAATATTCTCCGCAATAGCGGAATGGATTTTCGTCTGCTAAATCTCTTGAGTACTCATTACCGTAGGCGTCATAGGTGTAGGTTGTGACCTCGGAAACCGTGCCGACGGTTGAAGTCTCGCTTGCCAGCGAGCCATCGCTGTTATAAGTGTAGCTGATTGTGGTGCAGGATTACTTTTCATTTCTAGTCAAGAATGCATTCCTTAATCGCAGTGCATATATTGTAACTCCACAATTAATAACCGCACTACACCAATAGATAAATTCACCTACTTTCCGTACTATCAAGATGTCGCAAGTAAAATTCAGGATTATTAATACTGCAGGAATTACAATAGTAGTTGATAAAACAACATAATTCTTTAAAATAATTAAAAAGCGAATCAAAGCGACACTATCACTAGATATGTTCCAAAAACAGATGTGAGTAATTCTGTTAAGAACATGGGCATTACTTCTGATTTTTCTATAGTAACTTCGGCTGTGACTTCGTCTTATCAAGTAATACAATGCTATATGTATCGGCCACAAGGATATACTTGTCACAAAGCACAACAGAAATATGAAAATAACGCGAGAGGGCATGCTCACCAATCATTCACCTCCGAAATATGCTCATTAATAATTAATCTCATCTTGTCTATCGATGATGGAATAATTGATTTGAGTATCGAAATTATTTCACGCCCGATATCTGTTGAGGTCTGGGATAAATAATATGACAAATTATCAAAGAAAGACAAAAAACCAACAAGCAACTTTTCTATAGGATTGTTAATTCCTTTTATAGCTTGATTAACCTGCTTAGTTAAATTCTTGCCCATTGATTTTAGATGTCCGGTATTACCAGCTTGCCCACCAAGTTTCGCGCCAAGCATACCAAGCCCAGCGCTAACAACAATTGAGACAACATCAATTTTAGAAAAGTCCCAGTCATTTCGGTATCCTTGGTCTGCTAATTCTGTCAATCCTGAAACTATGCCTGCCGATATTGCGCCAAAGCCCGCAGCAGTAAGCGCGCCACCAATTGCTCCACCCATGGCATTTATTGCCACGGACCATCCATCAACTTCGCCGTAAACAGCAAATTGGTATGCAGCATTCAATGCACCATTGATTATTCCTCCAACCGCAGCACCAACAACTAAATGAATCCATTTGCCATTAGTGTCCTTGTAAATAATCGGATTATTAACACAATAAACATACTGATTCGATCTCTGCTTTATCGCATTATTATCTGGGTATAAGCTCTTGCAATCTTCAGCATTCGAGGTCTTTACGGGGTTATCACCATAAATGGCATTCGACGGATTCCAATGCGTATCCATTGCAACAAAGCGGCCGACCATTGGGTCATAATACCTTGCCCTAAGATAGATAAATCCTGTTTCAGTATCGTAGTATTCGCCACAGTAGCGGAATGGGTTGCTATCGCTCAGGTCGCGTTGGTACTCATTACCGTAGGCATCGTAGTCGTAGGTTTTGGTTACGTTACCCGAGTAATCAACAAGCTGAATTACATCTCCACGAATATTGTACAAGTACAAATTCGTGTCATTCGCTATGAGCTCAATGCCACGGGTGTAGTTGTGCTCACTGTCCGACCAAACGTTTCCTACGACTAAGACAGAGTTGTCAGTCTGGTTGTTTACGGTCTTTGAAATGCGCAAGCCTTGCGGGTTGTAGCTATATGTAGCTTCCCCGCCCGAAGCCATGTTGCCCCAAACGTCGTAGGTATACGATGTTGCCGAGATGCCTTTGGTCTTCTTTGTCAGATTGCCGTTAAGGTCATATTCATAAAGTGTCGCTTCGGAAGTTGTGCCGTTGTTTGAAACCCCCGAAATCAGCTTTCCACCGTTATCATAAGTATAGCTTATTATAGTTGCGGTGTCAATAATTGCCTGCGTGCGGTTTCCTGAAATATCGTAAGAATAATAGCGTGAGCCGCTATTTCCTACCTCTGAGATAAGTCTGCCGAGCATATCATAGGTATAGTTGGTATATGCTCCGCTG
>JAZRDR010000009.1:0-72444 GCA_045660445.1 Candidatus Faeciplasma sp. | reverse complement strand
GTATTGTTCTTTAGCAAGGTCAATAACTGAATCTTTTACCCATAAAGCGAACTTCCTTTTCGCTTCTTTTTTACTTTGATTATTTTGCATTATTCCTCCTTGATATATGCAACCCACACTCACAACGCCCAAGCAAACGCCGAACTATCGCCACTTAACAGATGTCTGACCCACATCCTAACCCACAGCTCTAAAAACCGACCCACAGTTTTGAATATCGCCTAATCTTCCATAAACCTCGTAACGCTCGGCACTGCCGTGCGATGTGAAAAGAGCCTGAGTCGAAACCGGCCCAGACTCTTTCTCCTGCTTGCTCGTTAATGTTTGATCATCTCATATTTTATGGTATTTTTATTTTGATAATACATTCATGTCGTGTTTGGGGTGTTTCGTGCAATCTTTCTTGACTGTAAATACTTGAATCGTTAACATTAGGTTAATACAGCGAAAGAGGTGAGTCCAATGTTCAATGTTAAAACCATGTGAATGCTCTTTGCTTCTTGTTTATCTATGAGAATATAAGTAATGAATAATGAAAGGAAGTAGAATTATGTCAAGAAAACACAAATTGAGATTTTCAAAGATACTTGCAGTGGTTTTGTCTATCATATCATTAACAATGGTGATCTTTGCGAGTGCACCACCTAAATCAGATACATTTTCAGTAAACGGTGCAACTGCAACAATTTCGTTAAATTGGAGTGATAACTTTACGGGATCGAGTTCCGGAAGTGCAACGGCCACAACGTCTATAAATAGAGCGCAACTTTGCAGCGTTTCTGTGTCTATATCCGGTACATTTCTTGATGCCAATACAAACGTTGCGTCGAATTATGGTAATGGCAACGGTGGGCAAAATGCGTGTTCAGCAACCATCTATCCTGGCGTATATGGTTATTGGCAAAATCTATATTCGTCCCATCGGGCTACCTATAATGGCGTTAGCGGCAATGGAAATTTGACTCCTTAATAAAGTAAAACTAACAGATGCAACCAGCAATTAAAGAAAGGAAACGATATGAAAAAACTATTGTCTGTTTTGCTGTTGCTTTCCGTTATTCTTTCAGCCTGCGCTTTTCCGCAGGCTGAAAGCAATTCTGCATCAAATAGCAACGGCAGCGAAGACCCATATCTTACATACGAGCAAGTTCAAAAAATGTATCCGAATAAAACGGTTTTGCGTTGGCTACTCCCCCCAAGCATGGGTGCTTATTCTCTTATTCCCGTTAAAGAAGTTAACGAATATCTCGATTCACTGGATAAAAACTATGCAGTTGTTTTCGAAACGTTCGACAATACCGCGGGGCTTTGCGACCCTATAATAATTTCGGATATGGTAAAGCAGGGTGCATATTTCGATATTGCCTTCGGCATGGGTAATTCCATAATGAAAAGCTACGACCTTTATGCTCCCATAAGCGATTATCTCGAGCAAACGGATATCGGCAGAAAGCTTTATGACATGATGCCGAGAGAATACTGGCTTGCCTGCTCGTTTAAAGATGAGATATACGGGATCGGCGACCCTGCAAACGTGCTATCCACGGCTTATTGCTATTATTATAACGCCGAGCTGGTTGATAAATACGGCTACGATATAAATAATTCTCCTCTTGAACAGATAGATATCCTTAATCAGATAAGCGCGCAAGAAGCCGAGACGGGTATTTATTGCTGCAATTCGCAAATGTATTACAGCGTTCCTTATTCGGGCGCAAGAAATCTTGAATATCCGCTTTATTGGGATGATGAACTTAAAGAGGAGATGTGCGTTTTCGATAATTACGACTATTTAAACGCTGTATACACTCCTGCATATCTTAACCAATTGGGACTGACTGATTATATTGATTACGGCTATTATAAAGACAGCTTCTTTGTGTATGCTTCTGCTGTCGATGCTTATGCGATTGTGAATAACGGCGAAAAGACCGAGATAAGCGTTGATAAATCGAATAAGATCGAATGCTACGTTAAGATCGTGGGCGATAGTGTGCGGATTAAAAACCTTTGGTTTGCAAACGGTGTTGCATCTATCTCTGAGTATAAAGATCAGGCGTTTGATCTGCTTGCTACAGTGTATACAGATGCCTATCTTAACAACTTGTTGTCATACGGCGTAAAAGGAGTGGACTATAGTCTTGTCGAAGGCAAGTCTGACAAAAGCAGTTGGAGAACAATATATTTTAGTAATAGCCTTATAAATTATCCTGTTTTTTATGAGCCTGCAAACAAAGCCGAGATAATTCAAAAAGCAATTGAAGGTGCCGAATACGACGAAGCGTTAACTTTCCAGATAGACGTGAGCGATTTTTATGCTGATCTTTTTGAATACAGCGACCTTATGCGCGAATTTGCAGAAGCCGCAAAAGAAAACGGCAATGATTTTAACACACTTGTTTTGCGATACAGAACAACACTTTTGGATGACAGAATGGAAGAAATCATCGATCAGATCAATTTACAATATAAAGGGTGGGCGAGTTGATATCTTAAGATTATCTGCCTTATATTGACAGATACGATGCTTACAGTATATAATTTGACTGATGATGTGTAACTGTTAAAGGAGTGGTTTTATGAAGAATAAATTTATATCTGTGATGATTGCTTTAAGTTTGGCTGCAGTAATTTTATTTACATCTTGCGCCTCGAATACGACTTCTGACGAAGCAAGAATAATCACAAACTACACCAATCTTTGCAACAACGGCGAGTTGTATACAGACTATCATTCCCGCCTGCACTTTGCTGATTTCACAACAATGAACTCTGCATTCATCTGTCCTTATCCCAACTGCGCTCACGAGGATGAAGCGACCTGTCCATCATTTGGCATGAGCATCTGTCCGACGATTTACGGAGATAATCTATACTACTTTACCTTCGGAGTCTCGCACGAGGAAGACGGCTACGTCTGGAATACATATTTCTATAAAGCAAACATTGATGGTACCAATCGCACAAAAATAAACGAGCTTAGAGGCTTGCAGGTCATGTCCTATACGAAGCTTTTGCTTATCGGCGACACCTTCTACTTCTGCCCGGACAGCGTAGAATTCGACGAATATGGCAACACTACCAGTCACAACGCCTCGTACCTTTATTCTTATAATTTTAAAGATAACGAATTCACCAAGATTGATAAGCTTTCCGAGGGCTATGGCGCCGGTGCGTGGCTGTTTGGCATATACAACGACGAAATATACTTCCATATAAACTATGCCGAAGAGGAATATGACTACAAGCTTCTCGAAGACCTTGAATACGCTGAGTCGGTTTTCACTAAATACTATGTGAAGTACAACATATCGGACGGTAGTATATCCAAGCTTGATTATACGGTTGATTATATAATGTCGGGATACCTTATCACATCAGATGTTGATGGGAATATGACACTTCACGCTCCCGACGGAAGCGAAACGGCGATTCCTAAGCTTCAGGATGCAAGTATCGTAAACGGATATATCTTTGACCGTATGAGCAAAACTACCTACGAAATAGAAACTGGCAAGCTGTTATCTCTTAAAACAGATGATATAATGACTGAAATAGTATACTATATCGACGGTTACTATATCCTAAGAAGTATTGACGATGATAAAGGCGGATATATCTATACAAAAGTAAGTGCAGGCGAACTAATCGGTAGCGAAATTGAAATGCCCGTTGAAGAATTGACATCCGAGCCTGAAGAAAAGGGATTTTCCGATTTGAATGAAGCATTGGAGTTTTATTACGGAGAAAATTGGAGACCGCTTAATATTGATGAAGAATACGAGCGCATCACGGGCAAGAAGTATGATTTTTTTGATAACCTCAGCTACACAGAATACAACGAAACTATCAAGGCTTATCTGAGGAGCCTTGGATATGTGACAAATTCTGCATTCGGCAACGCTGGAGGACTTGGCGGTGGCGGAACACAGACAGATGAATACTATGTCGCTCATCTGTATGACGTAGATATTGATTCGTCGTTTATTATTACCTTGCAGACCAATCTGGAGGAGGCGTCATCTGCCTACATTAAAGGTGTGATAACAAATATCGAAACGCTTGAAGCCGAGGAGTTCTCCGTTATAGAGGAAGGCGTTGGAAGCGTAACAGCAGTTTATTATGTGCCTGCGGGCTGGTTTATTTCGGAATACGAGACAGGGTGCGAGATCATCGGCGAGCACGTAGGAGGCGGAAGCTCAAAAAGTGATATAGATGAATATCTTTCCTCGTTAAATAGAAATAGCAGTCTTGAAGTTCTTAATTGCTATTCTAATCCTTGTAAAATAAAGTATCAGCTTAACGAGATAATAACCTCGCTCGCCACTACCGAGCAGCAAAATGCCTTAAGAGCAAGCGGAGAAAACGGCTTATGCGACAGCATTGCAACCTGCAACAACCTTTACAGCTGTATCAAAATCCTCGGCACATCGCTTGAAAAGTTCGATGTGTACTTAAAATACGGCGATGAAACGACTATCTCACAAGAGGATATCGACCTCGTCTTGAACGCAAGCATTGAGGAGATAACTAAGGAATTTGCAAACGAATATGCAATTGTTGTCGGAGATAAGGCATATGCACCATTCTGGCTTGCGCTAAACGATGTGAGCGAATATGAGCGTGTCGGCATAACCCGAGAAGCTGTAAGAGAACGTTTGCCCTTATACAAAAACCTTGCGCTTTTATCCGGATATATACTTGAAGAACAAAGAAATGCTTTTACCCAAAACATCAGTGAATTTTTGGGTGAGCCGTTCACTATTGATTGGGAGGATAACTGATGTCTGCCCTCACCCTAAACCAAGTCAACAAACACTACTCAACAAACCACGCCCTGAAGGACTTCACCTTTGAATTTCACGCCGGCATCTACGGATTGCTTGGGCCAAACGGTGCCGGCAAGTCAACAATGATGAACATTATCACGCAAAACATCCCAGCCGATGCGGGCAGCGAGATTTTGTGGAATGGCGAGGATATTAATAAGCTTAACGCAGATTACCGCTCGGTTATCGGCTTTATGCCCCAGCAGCAGGAATTATATCCAAGCTTTTCCGCCGCGCGTTTTTTGGGGTATATCGCTGCACTTAAGGGTATACCCTCGGACAAAATAAAGCAAGAAGTCATGCGAGTTTTAAATCTTGTCGAGCTTTCCGATAAAGCCTCACACAAGCTCGGCGGTTTTTCGGGCGGCATGAAACAGCGCATACTTATTGCGCAGTCGCTGCTCGGCGACCCGAAGCTTTTGATCCTCGACGAGCCCACCGCAGGACTCGACCCGAAACAGCGTGTTATTACACGAAACTTAATTTCAAGCCTTGCTAAAGATAAGATCGTTATTATCTCGACCCACATAGTTTCGGATATCGAAACCATTGCAGATGAGATTTTACTGGTTAAGTCGGGTGTTTTAATCGACCACGGTTCTGTAAGCGAACTGACCTCTAAGGTAGTTGAGGGCGACAAGACCCTCGAAAATCTTTACATGCAATATTACGGAGAAGAATAATGATAATAAAGAATGAAATATACAAGCTAATTCATAGCCGAGTGTTCATTCTTGTTCTTGGCTGTGCATTGCTTTTGAATTTGTATATCTTACTCAGCGAGGATTTTAACAAGCAATACTCCAGCACTGACTATAAAGAGTATTACGAGGAAGTAAAAGACCTTACGCTCGAAGAAGCACATACATATACTCAAAGCAAAATTGACGACCTTGCGTTTTCTTTGGACACCGAAAGCTTTGACTTCAATAAATGGATGCTTAGGTCAATGTACTCAGAACAGCTGACTCAGTTAGAGGCTGTATCGAAGTATTATGAATATTTAGAAAACATCGATGCCACCGCCCAAACGATGACGTCTGTTTCCATTTTTGCAAAAAAGGATAGTTTCAGCTACCGTAACATTGTCAAGACTCCGCCTGCTTATGACCCTGTAAGAAGCGTTAGACCGACTTTCGATACATCTTTCGGAATACTCTTAACAGTAAATAACACCCCAAGCGATCTACTTATGCTGTTTATTATTCTAACAGCAATAACAGTCGTATTCTATAAAGACCGTGAAAGCGGGGTTACCGCACTCATCAAGCCATTAAAATATGGCAGAGCTAGGCTTGCATTAAACAAAGTATTTGTTGTCTTTTTGGTTTGCCTGCTGGCAGAGGGATTAATCTTCGGCTCTAACCTTGCTGTCGGCAGTTACCGATATGGCTTGGGTGATTTGTTCCGACCTATCCAGTCGTTAGAGGGTTACCTTGGCTGTAATCTGCCCATATCTGTTGCTGAATTTTTAGCACTCACATTCTTGTTCAAGCTTTTGGCGCTGTACATCTGTGCGCTGATTGCAGGTACACTGTTCATAAGGCTTAAGAACACAACAGCATACTTAAGCGCAATAGGTATAACAGCGATCGAGGTTGCTTTATATCTTCTCATAAGCGAAACCTCGGCATTATCGGTATTAAAGCAAATTAACCTTGCGGCGTTTGTCAATTCATCAAGGCTGTTTGTTACATACACTAACATCAATTTATTTGGTTACCCAATTAATTTAATCGGTGCAACAATTGTAGCATCTATTGCTTTAATTATTGCGTTTATCCTCTTAACGGTTAAGCTTTACACTTCAATAAGCATAAGCGAGATAAAGAAATCCGCAGGCTTCTTTAAGCACATAAGTGTGTCCAAAAAGCTGTGGCACTACTGTGCCTATAAGCTTTTGGTAATGCACAAGGGCGCATTGATTCTGGCAGCGATTCTGGCTGTTCAGATATATACAGCTTACGACTACTCTAAGCCATACAACCCGGCAGATAACTATTATCTTGGCTACTGTAACACGATTTACAGTCTTGAAACAGATGAAGAAGTGCACGAATATATTCAAAGCGAGATTGAACGTTTTGAAGCACTTAACAACGCTTTGATGCAAGGCGCAAATGTCGGTGACGAGTTAAGAGCTAAAGACGGCTTTGACATAATCGTCGCCCAGTATGAGGCCGCAAGAGAGATTGCAAAGCCCGGCGAGCTTTCAAGCCTCATGTATTACCAGACAGGGTTCAAAGATATGTTTGGTGTTTCGCTAAACGGTTATATCCATGACTATGTTTTAGGGCTGATTGCAACCCTTGCGATCTGCTTTGCGGTTGCCCCCATAATCGCTTACGACAACCGTGTGAGAATAGGATACCTTCTTTACACTACCAAATCGGGTAAGAGAGCATATCTTAAGCACACACAAGTATCATCGGCGCTCTTTGCAATTGCAACATCGTTTGCAACATATATTCCTTATTGCCTCCAATTGCTTTATGCTTACGGCGTGCAAGGCTTAAACGACAGTATAAGAGCGATAGCAGAGTATGCAAACTTCATAAACATCTCAAACCTTGGATATATGGCAATCCTTTTGGTTTACAGAACGCTGATTCTCGTAATTCTCAGCCAGCTTGTTCTGCTTATAGCCTCGAAATGCAAGAGCCAGACGACATCAATAATTATCTGCCTTGCAGTGTTTGTTCTACCGGTAATCGTTTATATCGCAGGTGCTGATATTGCGCAGTATATCTCGCTCCCGTTAAGCGGAAATAGGGAAGTGATGTGGGGGATGGACTTATAGAATTATCATATTTGTGATATATCCACCCCAAAACAAATGGATATCTTATCATACAAAGAAACTGTCTCACTCGTTTCAACAAAACATCCCGCCAACGCATCATGAAAGTCAGGCATCACCTCATACCCCACCAAATACTCAAGATATATCTCTTGCGCTTTCTTTATATCATCGTCACTCAAACCATAGCTGTAAAAGGTTACAGCTATGGTTTCGCATACATCGTTGAGCTGAGATAATTCCTGCACAGTTTCTTCAGGCAAACCGGATAGAATTTCATTGCTGAGTGCGGTACTCCCATCTCCTTGCATCCATCCGAACATACCGAGGATTACAACCATCGGCAGAATGAGCAAGAACACGGCGATTCCTAACACATATCCCAAAAACTTTTGCCCCTTTTCATTCGTCGCAAGAAGTTCAACTACCTTTTTTGCAATTGCAGATATCGTTACTGCGATGACCACCTTCTTTCAATTAGTTTTTTATCTGCCACCGGATGTTCCGAACAGATTTGCCTTATAGTCGGGAGCAATTACTTGGAGCAAGTATCTCTCGTTTCCGCATTTGAAAAGGCACACTCCACGCTCTGGATATCTAATAAGGTCAAACTCGGATTCTTCAACTTGCAGTGCGTCTATATATTCTTTCGGATTGATGTTTCCTGCATTGAACAAAAACTGATGTGTCGGTATTGAAAACAGCGGTTTTGTATATTCTCGTATACCTGAAATGAGAAAGTCTTCAATGTTCTGAGAAGCCAAGACTATTGATGAATCCTTTTTTCTTACTCGCTTCATAGCGTTTCTTATGTATTCAATCGCTGTGAGGTTGGAGAGAAATAAATACAATTCATCAATGGTTGCGACGGTGTTTCCTTCAGTCAGAAGCTTGTGGTTCATATATGACAGAATATTAAAGAGCATAGCGTCCTTTAACTTCTTGTTTGAATCCATAAGACCTTTAACGCCGAAGCAGATGAATTTGTCATCCGTTATGTTGGTGTGACCGTTAAAAAACTTGGATTCCGCTCCTTTGCACATTGAATTCAGACCCAAACATATTTCTCGCAGCAATTCTTCGGTAAACAAAGACTTGCTGCTCTTTTTATGCTTTTTGTACTCACTCTCTACTAGTTTATATAAATCGGACATAATCGGGTAGTCGTTTGAGGTAAGATTAGAATAGTCAGTGTGATCGGTTATGCTGAAGTTCTCATAAAGCTTTGACAGCAATATTTCAATAACATCTATGTGTGCATCAGAGAATTCTTTGTATGAGCGGAAGAAGTCTTTTAAGTATGAGATATGCTGAGATAACCTTGTTGTTTTTCGGAACGCTTCCGGAGAGCTCTCAACTGAAACCAATATATTATCCGACCACGCTTTAGGCTCCAGCGGGTTAATAATATATTCTCCGCTCATAAGATCAATGTAACATCCACCTAGATTGTTTGTAAGTTCCTCATATTCTTGTTCGGCATCAAGAGAGATTATAGATTTTCCTGACTCTCGGAGGTTGGTTATAAGTAGCTTCATAAGATATGACTTACCTTGTCCTGAGTTTCCGAGAATCAGAATGTTTGAGTTTGTTTTGTCATCAGCTCGCTGATCAAAGTCGACGAGGATGTTTGTTCCGTATTTATCCTTTCCGATGTAGAAACCGTTGGGATCAGTTTTGCCTGAGTAGTTGAACGGATATAAATTTGCAACGGATGATGCAGGCAAAACTCTTTCAAACTGAGCGGAAAAGCTGTTGTATCCGCAAGGCATAACAGATAAGAAGCCCTCTTTTTGACGTAATGTCAGACGGTCAACTGTTATCTTTTCGCGGGTCAGCTCCATCGAAACTTCCGACTGAAGTTCACGGAGTTTTTCAAGCGACGGAGCGTGTAGCTCTATGAATACGGCACAGTGCAAAAGAGGTTCTTTGTTCTTACGCATCTCGGAAAGAAGTGTAACAACGTCTTCCATATTTCCTTCACCTGTTACAGATTCCTGCACATCCTCGGATGCTCCGAGCATTCTGTTTTTTCTTGTGGCACCAGAGATTATCTTTCGCTGATCTGCTGAATCTACATATCTTGAGTATATGTGGAGCGTTACAGATTCCTTGTCTGCAAATCGACTGAGTATTGCCTGTTCATTTGTTTGAGGAGGGTATTCCCTTATTGCCCAAACAGATCGGTATGAGTCGGAGCATATGTAATGATCAACATTGAACTTGATCGTTGAGGGAGATATCATATCGAAGAAATCTTTGATTTGAGATTCGAGTTTCCCTGTTCTTATCGGTATTTTCTTTTTTCTTTTCATAGTCGCTCCTGTCAGTCGGGTATAATCCATTTTGCCACAGCACTCTCGCCGTCAATATCATCTATTTGAGACTGTGCTGTTACAATATTGAAGTATCTGGATAATACACGTTTTACATCATCCTTTTCTGCACGTCTGCAATCAAAACCTTGCTCGTTAATGAGTTTTTCTATTCTGTTGAGATTTGCAAATGACTGCTCGTCCGATTCATTTCTAAGCCTTATTAAAAACATAAACTCTCGTGCGGTAGACATCTCAAGCTGTATATCGTCTAAGAATTTCTTATCTTGCTCAAGAAGCGAGCGGACTTTGAGATTTTGTTCTGACTGTATCCTTTTTTCAAGATACAGCTTGTTGTTATCAAAGTTTTCTGTGCCGTCGGTGCAAAGGATTTCAATGTCAGGCTGAGCACACAATAGTTGCATCAGATGATTTATCTTTTGCGAAATGCTTGGCCTTGATAAGACAGATATATTAGTTGGGCTTACAGAAAAATATACAATCTCACCGTGTCCGTTGGTTTGTATTCCGTTTCTCGAAAAAGACTTTACACCTAAGAGCTCTTGTGTAGATATTTCCTTTTTCTTTTTCATTTTGCATCACCGTCCTTTTTAATATGCGTTCCTATGCTTTCTTCTTTCCACTCGAAGTATTGCTGTGTGGATATAAAATACCTTATCCCACGTAATATAAAATCCAATACGGAATTGTCATCAAATCGGATTGTGAGAAATCCATACGCCAAAGTTATTACCAAAGGAACTGCAAACCCGATCTTAGCTATCGCTAAAACAGAGATTATCAGGGATGTTCCGAGTATTAATATATCTTTTAAATTCCACAACCACAGTTTAGCCTGGGATTTTAGGTTCTGAGGATAGATATACGTCTGATTCATTTGATCTCTCCTTATCTTTTGGCGATTGCCTTGGTAAGACTAATTGCAGATGTCGTTGTATGAACTGCGCTCATCATATTTACTTTTACTGATGTATCCAGACCGAAAGTCTGAGCAATTCTCGGAACCTCGTTGGCGGAAAGCATAACACCAAGACCTAAAAGCATATTTGTTTGCCAAGTCATAAGTCCGATATATAAAAGTGTCATCTGCATAAATGCAGTTACGCACAGAGCTGCTATCTGCTTGCACCACTGAATAAACCCGTCTGTATATCCTTTGGGAATAGAGAACATATACAAACTTCCGACAGCGATTTGCGTTAATAAGATTCCTCCACGCTTTATGTTTGCGAAGAAGATTTTAATAACGCAGTAACCAAGTGCAATCAAGAAGAAAAGATTATATATGCTTGGTAAACCATTTAGAACACCCAAGGCATACATCGCCGCTTCTGCAAGCGATGTATTTTGTGACATAAACGATGAGAAGATTCCTGCCAGGTCGTGAGATAGGATATTCTGAAGGTTAACGCATAATACATATAACTTAATCGGAACTACCGTAAAAAGATTGACAGCCAGAAATCCGTATATCATCGGAAGAACCTGACGCTTAATATTGAACCGCCCCATCGATTGATACTCAATAGCTGTATCAAAGACGGCAACAATAAGCCCTGTGACAAATAATGCCCAGCCGAACAAATTGAACAGTTTTATTACCGCCTGAACCCAAGGCAAGTCGAAAAGCTCAGTGCCCATATTTCCCATTACAGTGAAGAAATCTGCAATTCCGCCGTATATAGCGTTATAGACCCATTCAAGCAAAAGTGTCCATATGGATGAGGATATCTTGTCCCAAAGTTCAGTAAACGCAGAACTTATCGCTTCACCGATACCGCTGACAAGACTTGATACCCAGTCAAGCAAATTCTTCACCTCCCAATGGCGTTACATTCCTATAATTGACCATATGTATAAAGGTGCTGTCAACGAAAATACAAGACAGGCAAACAAGATTGCAGGTGCTGTAAACTCAAACTGACCGTGCTTTCGATAGTCCATATACGCCATTGCGACTTTGGCGAAGAAGCATACCGCCAGAATAAGATCGATTATCGGGAATACGACATTGTTTACAACTTGCTTGATCTGGCCTTTTGCAGCATTCCACGTTGACTCTATTGCACCAGCAACGTCGCCTGATGCGTTAGTTGCATATACTACTGTACACATCAGGGCAGATAAAAGCAACACCGTAATAATGCTTATAATAATCTTTTTTGTTTTCATATTTTCCTCCTTTTACTGTCTTCCTATGTACCAGTCATCATAGGCCGAATCCTTAATAATGATGCTGTTACTTCTGTGCGTCGACTTAATCATTCCTGACGGAGTCCATACTTCACTTGCACATACGCTTACAGCATAATCTCCATCAGGATACCATATGGGGATAAAGTGAAGACGGTCATTGTTATCTGCATTCTCATTTTCGTAGAACGTCCAGTTGCCGCCAACGTTATCCAGTGTTCTGTACTTTCCCGATTCATCTGAATAGCAGTATTCAGGGACATAGGAGCTCGTATACTGAACCAAGGTATATGCCGAGCTGTCAGGCAATGTGTAACCTGAATATGACTCAATCTTAGGAATGTATTCAAGCGTAATACCGTATCCCGAGCGCATCGTCCATATACCTCCGTCGTTAATACTTGACGGGCTGTCACCATCAGGTGTTATCACCACTTCACCTGTCAGAGATAATCCGTAGCTTTTTTGGACAAACTCGCCGTTTAAACATTCCCACATCGTCCAGGTGGCATAGCTGTTCTTTTCATCGGGTGTGGATGACAAGGCAAATCCATTTGGCTTGGCTTTTTCAAACTTGGTATCGGGAGTTTGCGAGTGTTCAAGTTTTGAGATTGCTTTTATTAGGATTATTTCATTGTTCGTTCTGTCAGGCTCAAATATGGAGCTATCCGAATTAACAGTTGCCTTGCAATAAACTGTTTTTCCCGATGTTCCTATCGGCACAGTCCATTTGAAGTACACAAGATTATAGTCCCATCCGGGGATAACAGCGCAATTCCACATATCGGTAGCAATAGTTACCTTGCTGTCATTTTCATAGTAGTAAACTTCAAATGAAATTGAATTGTTATATTCGGGCGTGATGTCTTCACGGCTGTTGTTGTAAATCTTGTAAGAAGTTATAACCGTAACGCCTTCCCGGTAATCACTGTTGGGAATTATTACTTCTACCGAAAGATCAATTTTAGGCTTTACTTTCACGAATAATGCGCTCGTTTCATTATTGTACGGATTAATTTCGTAATCGTGATTGTTCCAATTTATACGTACATAAACCGGGACATCGCCAACTGTGCCGCCTACATTTACCACAATGTTGTGCCAAACCGAGCCGTAAGGATAATAGTCTATATACTCGGTATATATAACAACGTTATTGAAAACCACTTCAACAGGTACTGAAGCATAGTAATTGAATTGATCCCAATTATCGCTTCTGAACGACAGTGTGATTTCCTGTTCTTCATATACCTCGCTTGGAAAAACAGTTAAGTCGGATACAGAAAACTCATAGTAGGGTTGCATATATACAACCGCCGAAGAAGTGTTATTATACGGATTTGACTCGTAGTACATCATATATCCGTTTACCCGAACCGAGATATCCACGGCACCGAGACTGTCGACGTATATGTTAAATGTATGATAGTTGGTTCCGTAGGCATGGTAAAAGACGTATTCAGTGTAAACGAGATTTCCGTTAACGAAAATCTCTATGGGGATATCATAGTAATTGCTGTACATATCCCAATTACTTGAGGTAAATGTCAGTATGCAAACTGAACCCTGATACATCACCACCGGATCAACTGTAAGCGCAGAAACAGAGAATTCATATATGCTGTTCACAGTCGGCGTAACCATTGAGAAGGCGGCGTTGTCATCAGGATCATTTTCACTGTAACGGTTTGCATAGTTAATCTGCGCCATAATGAGATATGTTGATGAATCAGGGTAATAGATGCTTATAGTTTCATATATTTCTCCGTAATCTTCAAAGTACTTATACGATGAATAAACAAGATTTGAACCGAGATATATTTCGCAAAGTGCTACACCGCAGTTCGAAGTCCAGTTCTTCCATTCTACGAGTATATTTCCGTAACTCCCTGCGATAGGCTGATCGGTTGAGAGTATATAGCAAGCATAATCTGCTTCGCCTGAAACGGGAGGAATAACGGGATCATAGATTTCCTCGGACGAATCATCCTCCGGCGTTTCAGTGACTGCCGCACCCAACCATCGCATACCCCAGCCGCCGCCTCGGATAATATCTGTATCACTCCACGCCTGATTATCGTTTGTAACGTTATATACAGGATATCCAAACCATGCTTCTTCGAGCTGAACGGATGTGGGAAGATGCTTATGTGTTAGCTTGTCTACAGCCTGGCCTGAACCTCCGCTGTAATGCCAGTCATACCAACCGTTTTTCTGAGCGATGGCAAACTCGGTAGCAGTAAATGCAAGTTTGGTTGAACCGTCTTTTAAGTGCATAACAACCATCGGTTCATATACAATAAGCCAAGGAACTCGGTTTGATGCTCCATTTGGCATAAGATAACTTGAGGGCCAACCGCTCTTGGCTGTCCCACCGATTGTAAATGACTTTGATGTCAGCAAGCTTTCCGCACTTGTTCCGTTCTGCGAAGCAATGCCATTTAAAACAGTTGTAAGCGTTCCGGTTGAGCCGAAATATGAACGGACGGTATAGATATTGCCTCCACAAGCGATAGGAACAGCAGGACAACCTGAGTCGGAAATAATGTATGGCGAAGTGTTAACGCTGAGATTAGTTCCACTGTAGTAGTCGGTTTTCATATGCGAGCCGAACTGTGTAGAGCTTGACACAGTCCACCCTGATCTTTTCATGATAACTGTTCCCAATTGATAGTAGTCGCTTCGAAGGTTCGAGTATTTAGTGGCCGTATCGCTCTTGCTGACAAAAAGAGTTACTTTCCACAAATACTCGGATTCTCTGTAATAGCCGTATCCGTCTTTGGCGGACTCGGTATTACCGTCACCTGCAGTAGCGTTATCGTCTGCAAACAAGGGCAAAGAAAAAGCTGACAGCAAAACTGCCGTCAGCAAGACTGATAGAATAAACTTATATATTCGTTTCACGGATTAAACTCCTATAAAACATTAAAAGTGAATACCCTCTCCCGGTCGGTCAGCACCTTCATCAATCAGCTCATCAGATGAGACATTGGTAATTTCTGATGCGTTTGATCCTTCAAACGGGTTCTCGCCCGAATGTGAAGGATCGAAATATTTAGGAGCGTCATCTCCTTCGGATTCTCGGATTTCATCCTTTTTGGTAGTTGATTCCACTACCTTAGAGGGATTCTTTTCTCCTTCTTCAGGAGAAACCTGTTCGGGGAGTTCGTTCTTTTCGGTTTTTGTCTCTACTTTTTCGGCAACCGGAGTTTCCTTGTTTTCAGGTTCCTTCGATTCCTGTTCGTACGAGGATTCATTTACTTCGGGTAGTGGTGCTTCGCCGTGTGGCTCACCGTTTTCAGACGTTTCGGAACTGCTTTCGGGCATTTCTTCCCCTTCGAGTGAAATAGTTACGATTTCGCTGATACTCGGAACAACGGCGTTTACATCTTCTTCAATCGGAATGCTTTCCGAGTGTTTATTCTCATTTTCTTTTTCGTCGGGCAAAAAAGAAACGATTGCTCCCAAGATAAGAGCAATCGCCGTAAGAACACCTATAATTGCTAAATACTTTTTGTTCATAGTTTTCTCCTTTCAGTACTTGAGGGTTAAGTTACTTGTGACTTTAAGCGGAAGAACAAGATCGGTGAGTCTGTTTCCTGCAAAGTATACAGGGAGTATGATACTGTATTCCGCACTGAGTTTTAGACGCTCATTTTGATTGAACGACACTTTCGGGGTTGTCATTTTATATATGACACTACCGTCGGTACCGTAACTATATAACAATCCGCCCGACAAGTCCAGCGATAATTCCGAACTTATTTGCGAAAGGTAAAATTTTTCATCGAACCACTCGGTGATATCGTGTCCTTGTTTAATTGATTGGTATATATTTACCGAGTTTTTCATTATGAAGCTGTCCAGCACTCGCTCGGTGTTCGCTTTTGTTGCCTCGATAATCGACATTGTATTTGCATAAAACAGTACAAGTGAAAACACCATAGCTATAATAAGCACAATGACGCAAGTGAACACATAGCTATCGCCCCGTTTATTGAGTATTTTCATTTATCCTCCTGCTAAGATTTCCAGTATTTCTGGCTGAGTCCTGAATGCTTCGCCTGTAATGTAACGGGCAGTTTGAATACGCCGAGCCCCTTCACATAGGTCTCCATTTTGACTGTTAGCACTATGGTATCCCCATATTGAACTTTGCCGTTTGAAGAATTGAAGTAATGCGTTCCATCAAAGTTATATTCGGGATTAAGACCTGTTTCTTCGCTCAGCTCTGTATATCTTATTGCGGTTTCAGAATTGGTTCTTCCGTATGTGGCGGCGACATCTATCATCTCTTTTGCAAAGTAGTCAAGTTCCTGTTTTAGCGACAGAAAGCTGAAGGCGTTAAGGGCGAGTACAATAACCATCATTGCAGCAACAACGCAGACAACAGTTTCAATATAGCTTTCGCCACGGCAGTTAAATATGTTTTTCATAAACCCTCCTATCCGAACAGAATACCGATGGAGTTTACAATTTCCATACCGATTACCACGATATAGATAAGCATAAAGCAAAACAGCAAGCACATTGAAAGTCGCTTCACTTTTGAAGGGATTTTCTGAGCTTGCTGTTTTAGTAGCTGTCTTTGATAATCTGAAAACTTTACACCGAGGCTTGACCAATACGCCGCCGTTTCGTCACCTCGCAAAACTCCTATAAGACCTCTTGTGACATCGGAGAGCATAGTTGAACCGACTCGTGATTCAAGTCTGGTAAGTGCCGCTTCATAGTTACCTGAACGCATATCTGCAGCCGTTATTTCAAGCTCACTTTTAAGCTCTCTTCCTGCAGTTTCCTTATAGCTATCGATGATATACAGGACATCTCGGTTGTGCTTAAGTGTCTTATCTATACTGGAAACAAATCTTGGTAGTTCATATTCAATGGCTTTTCGTTTTTCCTTAATTTTGTCCGCAACGCTTTTGGATGCTTTGAAATACATCAGCACAGCGATGGCGATAATAACGGGCGTGAGCAGTGGGAAAATGAAGAAAGTCGGTATTGCGAATATGCCTACTACGAGCGATTTGACTATACTGTTTGCTATATGCATTTCGGGAGAAAGAGAAATTCCCGCAGACTTTAAATCGGTTAACAACTGCATTCTTTTGTATTCATTTATGCGTATGTGCTTAGATAGCCACATTGCAAGACTGCCAAGCCATATTTCTACGGTGCCCGTTTTCTTTTTGTGCTTTTTGTTGAGATTGTTTACGGCTTTAGATGTAACAAGATACGGTACTCTGAATCGGTCTGCAAGGATAAGAAACAGGCCGAGCGAAAAAGATATGGCGATGAGAGTTCGTATTATATCCATCCCTCCTTACATAAAAATACCCCTGGCTTTCGGCAAGGGGGTTAAAAACATTATACTGTTAGTTCGGGTTTGTGATGAGGCGATTTACTCATTAATATTCAATTCTTTGTGGAAGTATTTTAAAGTTGTGTAGGCATATTTTTTTGCGGCGTATTGATCTAAACTTCCATTAACATATTTTTTATATCCTTCTAAGTACTGCTCAAACCTACTGATTATGAAGTAAAACCTATCTTCAAGCTCTATGTACTCTTTGTTATCAATAGTTGCAGGTGTTGAAAGATACTTTTCGTCGTTAATTACAACTGCCTTCGAAAAGTCTAATCCTGTAGAGCTGTCGGTCTGACGAGTAGTATTTTTAAACTTGTAACAACTATTATGTCTGATGTTTGTTCTGAACGGAATAGCAAATGTAACGTCATTCACTCTAACCACATAAACCAAGTATGGCCGAGATTCCTTATGCTCAATCTCAGGATAATTGATAGAATCATACTCATTATAGAACGTACTTGACAAATATCTGATTTTCGACTTTCCCATTTTACAACCTCGTAAAAAAACAAAGCCCTCGTTATCCACGAGGGCCAATCTTCGTTCGGGATTTCTTTAAAGTGCTACCCTCGCACCACATCTTCGTTCGGGATTTCTTTAAGGTGCTACCCTCGCACCACATCTTACATTTACATTGTAACAGATATATTACAATATGTCAAGATAATAATTACGCAAAGCATTTGCTTGCAATAATATTATATGCAGAACCATAGGTAAATGTCAAGAAGCTTTTTACATTTATATTTTGTTTGATACAATATACTATCTCTTATACTCCAGCGGCCGTGTATATTTCATCATAAGCACCGCAGTAACAAGTATCACAGTCGCACAAATCGCAAGAACTATTTTCCCCGGCAACGAATACATAAGCGCTCGGTACCAATCAACATTGAGCATATACAAAAGAGGGATATTTCCTATAACAAGAGCGACCATCGCCCAATACTCTTTCTTCACTTCTGAAAGCATCGTTTTAAGCTCGTTGTTTACAATTCTCACATCGGTCAGTTTTTCAACGATGGGCAAGAGTGTATCCTTGAGTGTTCTGTCATCCTGACAGGCAATAAGCGCATCACACCACTCGGCAAATATATCGTTATCTATTTTACCTTTAAGGTTTTTAATCGCTTTCTTTGTGTCAGATGAAACCATAATAGCATCACCCATGAAACCTTGGAAGATGTCTTTGAGCGGCGGCTTGAGATAGGATATATTCTCATTTACAGCGTTCAGGATATCGTCGGAGCGGATGTATGAAGTGGTTATAATGGATATCGCTGTTTCCATTTCTTCTTTTATGTGCTTGTCATATGCTGAAAGCGTGTTCTTAATATACAAGAAAGGTACAGTAGCAAAGGCAACAGCAAATATGGGGATCAGGAAGTAGTTATCAAGCACTATTGCTGCGATGCAACCCACAACAACCATCATAAGAGAAGTAACACATGCAATGGAAAATGTCTTGCTTTTGTCGGTAGCTTCCAAGGCATCTTTAATGTGAAGGATTTCTTTTGTTATTCGTCTTGTTTTTTTCTTGCCTCGTGCAATTAAAGCCTTGTCCTTCAGTGTTTGTTTCGGACTCACAATGCGCATAACATCGTCAGTGACACTTTCTGGCGTTATCTCAAGAAGAACCACTATGCCGATTGTCATAATAAGAAACGAGAGAATATATAGTAACGTCATAACATATCCTCCTTCATTAAAGCATTAAGTTTATCCTGCGGTATGCCGTATTGTATCAGTCTTTGCTTCAGGCTGTCAGACAAAATATTTGGCTTTGAAAAGCTCCCTTCAATAATTGGCTTGTTATCCGGACCGACCGTATTCTTTGAAATTGTATATCTATATAGGCATCTGTATTCTCTTTCGCCCGAGGAGTTAATAATGCATTCGGATATATCCATCAGCTTGCGGTCGTTGTTTTCAAACTTATGAGCATACGCAACAATGGGGAATGCCTGACCGGCTTGCATAAGCGAAGTCTTAAAGTCGATAGGAAATCTCTTTTGACAAAGTAAAGCTATTCTTGTGTGCGATGCTCCTGCAGGACCTGCGTGAACAGTAGACACTACTGTATGTCCTGTCAAAGATGCTTCAACAGCCGAGTAGCATTCAACATCTCGCATCTCACCAACACATACAATGTCGGGATTGAATCGCAAGGAAGCAACGACCAAATCTTCCTGAGATATATCGTATATAGGGTTTTCAGAAGGACGAGAGAGTGTGTGAACAACGTTGTTTACTATCTTATCATCTTCGTATCTTACTAAAGATAGCTCTCTTGAACCCGACTCAATAGTAAATATACGTTTGTTATTTGGAATTGAAGATAAGATAGCGTTCAGCAGCGTTGTTTTGCCCGACGAGGTTGCTCCTGCAATAACAAACGGAACTCCGTATCTTGCACACAAACACAAAAACGAAAGCATTTCGGATGTGGCAAAGCTCGTTTCAATGAGGTTTTCTATTGTTATTCTTTGCGGATGCAAGAGTCTTATGGATACAGATATGCCTCTTTCCTCATCAACAATTGGCTCCTTTAAAGCAGTTATTCGGGTATTGTTAGGTAAATGTCCCTGCGACATAGGTGATGCGTTGTCAATTATCATTCCCGAATGATGCAAAAGCCTTTTGATTATGTCCGCGGCGTGAGATGGCGAATGAAAACGTTCGGAAAGCTTTTCGATTCTGCCACCTACATAGGTTATGGCGATATCGTCCCAACTGTTGATGTTTATCTCTTCAAGTTCGCTTGAACCCAAGTAGGGGGTTAAGATGCTGTATTCAGCCATTTCGCAGAAAAGCTTATCAATGAGTTCTTTTGTTGTCATTCCCTGAATACTGTAATCGTTATCTCTTAAAAACTTGTCTATATATGCTTTGAGCTGAGAGAGCTTTTCTTTGTCTGTAAGAACGGATGCGTAATTTCGGGATATATATTCCTGGGTTAATCGGAGTAAATTCCAAAAATCAATTTGCTTTGCCATATCAGATCACCTTCTCGGTTATCGCCAAAATCCTTTGGCGGTATTTTTTATCCCGTACTGCTCTGAACAGCCTTCCGTCGAGAAGTTGCTCCTTTACTTCCCGTGAGTAAGGTATTACAAATCTTGTATCAGGCATACCCGATTTTACTTCTTCGATCGGCATAAATAAATCTTCGTCGGGGACATTTATCCCTTGAATATGTTCACCAAATCGATATACAGGATCAGAATATAGTGGGAGTTGAGAAGAAAAGAATGTAATTGACTTTAGATCCGGGGAAGCTAAACGTATAACTTCATCCGCATCCTTAATTGCCACCAGCGATAACGGATCGGATAAATCAGATGTGCAGTCGATTATAATGTAATCCGCAAGAGTGCCCAGGACTTCGTAAAAGAGCTTAGCCTTGTCTTCTCCAAAGCTTGGGTATGTATATTTATTGTCACCGTCCTTAAATCCTAAGAACCCGAAATTGACTCTGTTTTTAAGCGTAACAATCTGACTGATTACAGACTCCTGGGTTATATCAGCCTTTGCAAGTACAGTTCCTAAAGATAGCAAATCTTCAGCCCGGTGATTTGGGAAGATTACCGGAAGAACTGGGGTCTCACAGTTGCAGTATACAACGATAACTGTTGACTGGTATTCATCGTATATAGTCTGCGCCAGTTTGGTTGAAAAAGTAGTCTTCCCCGAGGCGGGAGATCCCCAAACGGCAATGTACTTTGCCATCAGGCATCACCTTCCTTTTTATCAGTATCATCTTCTCCTGAATCGGGTGCGAGATCGCCTTCAGTTGCGTTTTCATCAATAGTCGATTCATTTCCCGAAGAAGTATCGCTTGGCGAAACACGTGCGAAATAATCGTCCTGTGCGTCCAAAAACTTCATTGCAGTTTCATCATCACCTCTGTATACTAAATCCGCATGAATCTTCGCAGTGTTTTCATACATCGTTAAAAGCTTCGCTTGTTCACTGTTAACTAAAAGCGTAACTGTTGTCGGCAAATCGTATGTACCGTCATCGTTTGCACTCAGTTCATCTTTATCAAAGCCGTCTGCAGTGGTCGTTGTAATTACCCGCACATAAGTCAGCTCCGGAGGGATGAGTGCTTCTTCTAATGACTTGTCATAAACTATAAGGCTTATAATATCTCCATTTTCAAGCTTTCCGGATAAGCCTCCTGCAAAGGAACTGATGGTTATACTTATAGCCTGTTTTGTTCCGTCAAGTGTTCTAAAAATATCCTCGGCACTTTCTGATGTTTCGCTTAGTTTGCTCGGTGTTAGCCAATCTCCGCTCATTAAATCGCAGGACGCATATTTTCCTATGACATCTCTCGCTTGTGTGATAATATCTACGGGCAGATTATATGCTCCGACAGATACCGTTTCAATATTTTCTTCGGATATTTTGTAGCCCTGTGACACGTCATTTTTCAGTCGAACAATATCTACACGTTTATCTGAAACCCTATTGACTAACGGTGCGACTGCAAACGTAATAACCAAAGCAATGAGGATACAAACAAGGCCTAAAACCGTTCTGTTTTTCATTTTGTGTTCTCCTTTCAGATAAGATACGCCGACAGTATTCCAACTGCCAGAAAAGGCACAAGAGGAAACGATTTGTTTTTATCCTGATGTTTAAGTTTACTCATAACTGACATTACGATAACGGCAATAGCAAGACCGATGATTAATGCCAAAACGCCTTTCTCGGCACCCAACAAGAATGCCGAGCAGGAACTAATCTTAATATCTGCGCCACCGATTGCTTTCTTAGGGAAGAGCATAGCGATTGCTATTTGAGGTACAAACACAGCTAAAAATCCTAAAACCATATCCCCAAGCGATGTAACCGATATATCCGATGTTGCTAATATAAGAATCATAACCGAAACAAAATCCGGCACCTCCCGGTGAAGGATATCTTCTGTACTTGCATAGAATAGAATTAAAAACAATGTTAAAGCTTTAACGGCAAATGCGGTTATACCAAATTTCAGGACGACAATTATTCCTGCTACTAAGAGCAGTGAAAACACAATTCGCCATAGCGTTTGTGTTAATTCGTTTCTAAGGGTATACATCACAACAGTCAACGCGACCAAGTAAATAAGTAAAAACAAAACCGTATCCAACTTTATGCCTCCTTATCTTTGTGGCGATGCAAAAGCACCGCCGCTTATTTTGTTTTTATGCCTTATAGCTGAACAGTTCTGTAATCTTCTGTGTGACGTTAGGCATAATGGTTGTATTGAAAAGTGTATAAAGACCCGTGAGCAAGAGTGCGCCGATTACCACGGCGATAAGAATCTTTACACCCGAGTCTACATAGCCTTCCGCTCTGCAATTTGCAATTGAATTCTTGATATCGGTTGCAATTCTTCTCATTCTGATCTTAAAGTTTCTAACAGCAATTCTCATAAATTTACCCCTTTCTTTTATCCTGCATAGTTAAACATTTCTTCTACTCTTTTTGTTACTGTCGGCATAATGGTATCATTGAATAATGAGTACAGTCCCGACAAAAGCAAAGTGCCGATGACTACCGAAATGAGTATCTTAATACCCGAATCGACGTAGCCCTCGGCCTTGCGGTTGCACAGTGCATTTTTAGCACTGACAGAAAGAGCATTCACTTTATAAATGAACGCTCCCAAAGCGCTATTGATCTTATTACCCTGCATAGCTGAACAACTCTGTAATCTTGTTGGTTACGGTAGGCATAATTGTTGTGTTGAAGAGCGTGTAAAGTCCTGCGAGCAACAGCGCACCGATTACTACAGCGATAAGAATCTTAACGCCTGAGTCGACATAGCCTTCTGCACGAATGTTTCCGATGGTCTTCTTCACATTTGATGTCATAACGTACGCCTTATTCTTGATTGTTCTAATAATGTTCTTCATTGTTTTTTACTCCTTTGTTTCGCAGTTAGATTTGATGTGGTTTTCATATGCGTTGATTACGATGCTGTTGAGCTTTGCTCTTACATCAGCACTGATTGGATGGACAATATCATAATGATAAATATTGCCATCCCTGTCTTTCTTGGTTTCGTCAGGCATTGCGGCAAACAAACCGTTCTTTCCTTCGATGACTCTTATGTGATGAATAACAAACATATCATCCAGGGTCAGTTCGCAAATCGCCTTGATATTGCTTGAATCAAAAACTTTTACGACCTTTGCTTTTAATTCCATAGATTTTCACCTCCTTGCTAGATTTTGAATATATAAAAAGCCGCTAAACTGCGGCCTTTTATCTTAGAATCCTACGAAGTACATTCCTGCACTTTCTTCAACCTCTTCAGGAGTGAAAATCTCATCTTGCGAGAATCTTTGCTTATATGTACTCACTTGTTCATCCGTTAAATCACAAAAACCTCCGTTTCCGTCATCTGCTGAAATAAGAAACTGCCCGGCATAGATATCTTCGCCGATTCGTCTGTTTCCCTCCATTCCAATGATTTTGCCTTCTTCGTTTGAAATGATGACGGTGTTGTCTTCAAACGGATATGTAACTTCAATGTATCCGTCCACTGCGTGTTGCAGTGATTCAAGCTCATCAGGAACAATAGCTTCATACGGTGGCCTGTGAGGTTCAACTACAAGCATACGCTTTCCATACAATGGAGCAATTTTGCTTGTGTCAAAATCCTTTAGTTTTTTAAACCCGATTCTGTCACAGAAGTATATGCCCTTAGAGTCTCTGGCTGTGTTATCGCAAATCTCAACAACATCGGATACGCTCATGCTGTGACCTCTGAATACAAGCGGTCTTTCAGTATTGAACTGAGCGTATACGCCTTCAAGATCAGACATATAGCTTTCTCCGTCATATACGGTTTTGTATATGCTAGGGTCAATTTCGTTGTATCGGTTCATCACAGAATCATAATTTTCAAACAGACGGTCATCATTACAGCGTTCCCGATCAATCTGATAAATCTTAATCTTCATTACATACCTCCCATTTGCATGCAAATCCTATCCTGCCCGAGGATTTCATCAAGTGATAAGTTTTCATTAAGCCCTACATAAGAACGGTTAATAAACTCGCCGTTCTGAATTCGCTTCATATCCTTACCGAAAGTCATATATCCATAGTAATCGTCAAGAGAAGCATCATATAGGTATTCTCCTGACTCTCTGATAAGATACTCGCCGAGCTCATATTCATCGTCTACATTCGGAATATAGATAAAATCGTCAATATGCTCGGCAAGAAGGATGTATTCGCTTATTGAGCCTACTCTGTTATCGGCATATTCGGCAACAGCGTTCAGCTTATCAAAGTCATCAATATCCAGATCGAATGTGGCTTGGGCAAGTCTGTTTAGCTCTTCAAGTGTGGCGGTGTCTACCTTGCGAAGCATATCGTTGAAGGCTTTGCATTCTATGTAGCTTTCATCAATACGAATGCCCACGTCGTTTATATCTGATGCTCCGAGTCTTGCTGCTGCCTTTTCAAGTGATATATCGTCACAAGGCAAAAAAAGCATCTCGCTTTTTTCGCCGTAGATAATCTCACAGGCAATGACATATCTTCTGTCAAAATAAGTTGGCATAGTTTGTCCGTCAAAGACCGATACCTCTTCCAAACCGTTTTCACAAACGACACCGTAAGGAGTAGAAACAGAATCTGCTCGGCGAATGATTTCCTTTGATAGCTGCGCAAAATCTATACTTTCTTCATCCTCTGCACAAAGGCATCCGTGAACATTCATATAATGCCGTTTTCCTGCATACTCCAAAGTTTTGTTATTCGGAATGAGAGTATAGTTGCTTAAATTCTGTGTCAGATTGATAATACCTTTAATGTCTTTGTATCCTGTATAGCAAAGTGCGGCACTGAACTCGGTCATTTCCTCATATGTCATTCCGTCAATATATCTTGCAAGGAGATTGAGATGATCGATGTCTATAAGTTCCCCCTCAATGCAGGAAAGCTCACAAATATCCGAATCTATATTTTTTACTAACATAACGGTGTCCTTGGGATCAAGGATGCCGATTTTTCTTTGCTGATTAAATATCTCTGCATCCGATGATGGTAGAGCAATCAGACATTCTATACCGTTTCTTTCAACAGTTACTATCACTTATATCCCTCCTTTTAAATAGCCGAATACTTACAGCTTAGATGAACAAGTGCCGCACGCTGTTCTTCCGGGGAGAGTTCATCTAGAAAGTCCATAAGCGTGACGGCATCTGTAGGTTTGTTCAGCGAAACAGTGCCGTTGCCTTTGCAGTTATTGCAAATCTTTTCACGTCGCAGGCTTACAGTTCCGTTATCCGATTCTTCAAAAGATACCACATCGTTATATGAAAAGCCTTTTCTCATTCTGATTTCAAACGGGATTGTGATGCGCCCTCTTTTGCCTAAAACTCTTAATATCTTCATTTGTATTCCTCCTTGCTCGTGTCTTGTGAATGTTTGTTACAGTCGGTTATACACTCTTCGAGTTCTTTTTCTGTAAGAGAATTAACTACAATCTGACCGTCATCATAATATGCTTCGAACACTGTATCTTTAGATATGTCAAGAAGCTCGATAAGACCGGGTGAGAGATTAACTGTGATGCTTATTTTGTAGTCCATATAATTTTCCTTTCGTTTAATATCTGGCGGCTGTTGTCTTTGTCGAAAAGCGATAGCTGAGCATAAGAAGTGAGCCTTTGTGTTGTGTCATAATTTGAAATGAGCAGTTCAGCATATTGCTTTCCGCCTTCATATCTTTGCGCAATATTACTGAGTCTTGTTGTGCCTTCTATAAAGACTCCGGATCTTGAATACAGCTCTCGAATTTCTTCACAGTCGTTATATGACAATAAAAAACGCCCCTGCATATTGCAAAGGGCGTCTGCCAAGCGGTAGTGGTCTTTTTTAGTAAAGCCCACGTCTTCATAGTAGTCTTCTGTGTTGTAGTATGGCGGATCACAATAGAAAAATGAATCGGGTCTATCGTATTGAGCAATTAGCTTTTCGAAGTCCTTGTTTTCAATAACAACCTTTTGAAGTCTTTCACACGCTTTGTGAATAAGAGGAAAGTTTGCCCACATTGAATGTGGCTGACCGCCGAAACTGTCGAGACCCGATGCATAGCTATATCTTATCAGCTCATAAAAATATGCCGCACGTTTTATGTCGGGAAGCACAGCACCGGATTTCATAACCGAGCGGATATATTCGAAATCCTTTCTTGAATTCAGAACATATGTAAGCTCGTCAATTAGTTCGTCAGGTCTTTCTCTTACGCATCTATACAGGTTCACAAGGTTTGAGTTGAAGTCGTTATAGACTTCAAAATCGTTTCCTTTTGGTTTATGAAACAACACCCATCCGCCTCCGCCGAATACCTCAATATATCTTGAATACCCGAGAGGGAATCTTGCTAAAATCTCATCACGAAGAGCTTTCTTTCCGCCGATCCAGCTCATAAAGCTGTTCAATATTTTCCTCCTTTCATCTAACACATATCCATTGTCATATCTTGGCTTATTTCATAGGTTGTATCTGCGTACTCCATAAGCGTCATAGATGTTCCGAGGTAGCTGGGTGAGTTGTCATCGTTAAACTCGATATATCCATTATCGCCTAAATCTATCGGCTCGTTTACAACAACCGAAGACATATGATTGACTTTGACGCTTTTTTTAAGAGTTCCGAACTTCATAGGGTCATCGTCGCATCCTCTTATGTGGTATAGATACATTCCTTTGGGTATGTCTGATTCATTAAGCCTTTCATTTGTAATGAGTGCAACGTTTCCCAGAAGCTCGATGGCATCAAGTTTTTCTCCGTCAGCGTAAACGTAATCGGTTTCGGTGGAATTCAGAAGATATCCGCACTCTTTTGCATCATAATCCCATACATCAAGTGCGTGTTCAAAGGCTTCCTTCGTATTCTCAAAAAGATTTTCACACACTAATTCGCCGTTGTAATACTCAGCACTTCCGCAGTTATATCCTAAATCTTCGTCTGCCCATTGGAGTGTAATTCTAACGTCCGGAATAATTTCGGAGAGCTTTAGCATTACAGGCTTAGGGGCTGACCAGGCGGTATCAAAAACGGAGCTGTGTATATCTCGGTCTTCAGAGTATCCGTAAGAGTTCCACTTGGTGCCCCAGTTATTTACGCACCAGTCATACCATGTTGAGGCGCCATACTTGAGCTTATTCTGAAATGCAGTTCTGCCCACATTCCAGGTATCTCGGTCAATATCTTTTCTTGCAGTCAGGAACACTTCTTCGATTTCTTTCGGGATATTCAGAAGTTCTCTCTTCACAGTTCCGCAGAGAGTATATACATATACAAATCCTTCGTACAGCTCCAAGCCCTTAGTGGTTCTGCTCGAACATTCAATATCCAAAGATTCAGGCATAGGAATGATTTTATTGAAATCTATTGTTCCTATGCCTGAAATATCTTCATGTTCGGGGTTGTCATATCCGATCTTGTCCCATATTTCTTTGAGTTTATTCTCGCCGCAGTCAAAGCTGACGATGTTTTTAACATGATTGGGCATTCAAGTCCTCCTTACCATTGTTCAATAAAAACAGCCGACATTTGCAAGTCCTGTACGGAACCCACCAATGCCGGCGAACATATCTAAGTATTTAATCAAGTCACATTCCTCCGAAACTCATCTCGATATCTTCCTTTTCTTCATTCATCTCCTTTGCCTGTTCTATCACTTCGAACTCATCTTCGCCGGTAACGAGAGCGAGAGTCCTGCCGTTATCCCACTTCATATGTATCTGACCCAAATCGTCAACATGCTCAACAGTTCCCATAGTACCGCTTGGAATAGGCTGGCTGTCATTCATATTTATTAGCCTTATTCTTGTTCCTTTTGGGTACATTCTTTTGTTGATTTCCGCCTGTGCTTTAATCTTCTGCCATATACTCACATTAATCCCTCCATTCCAAAACTTTGATTTTGTTCTTCAAGATAGCTCTGCATCTCCTTTTCGTCGTAGATGAAATACTCATCCGAGCTGTTCCAAAATGACACGTACATCTCGCCTTCGCTTATTCTGATCGGACGTTGTTCAAAGCCCTCGCCGAAGCCGTCGGAGTTCTGACCGCAAATCCAATCCTTAAGTTCTTCTTTCTCGCTTTCTGTCAAATGTGCTGTTAGTTCAGCGGTTATGCAACCGTACAGAACGCCCCTGATATCTTCAACGCCCCACACAACAGACCTGAGTTTTGAAACAGCAGCATTGCTTCCATTAAAGTATTCTGCCATATTTGCATCCATATCGTTTTCTACGTCTAGCTTTTCTCTTATTACTGATTCATACTTGCTTGCAAAGTCGCCTTCATGGTCGCTGTAATAGCCGTCATAATCGTCATAAACAAGAACAGCGAGCGGACAATAATACTTCTCGCTCACTGTTATGGGTTTATACATATATACAATCTGTGCAAACTCTGAAAAGCTTTCGATTTCACCTCCTTCAATTCTTTCAAGAAGCTCGGTTTGTGCATTAAGCGGCATTTCTGCGAACATGGCGCAAACTGAATTGACAGACTCCAGTGATGATGCCTTGCTCGCCAACAAAGCAAGTTCTTGCAAGTGTGGCTCATCCGCAGATATTGCTATTTTCGCCTCGCTTTCGGGCTTGGCCTCGCATGGGAGTTTGTTTGCCGGTGTTTGAATTCCGATGCGAGAAAGCTTGCTTGCAAGCGCTCGTTTGGTACACGGGAAGTGTATCAGAGTTTCTTTGCTATTTGATTGGATTTTTACTGTTAACATAGTTGCTCCTTTCATAAAGCAGAGAAGGTATACATTATATAGCGTTTATTAATTAGTTTTGTTTCCATATATCACAATATGTTAATTTACGATTTCATTGTTTATTATTGTTCTCATGTGTTCCAAGCGTGAATTTGGTCAAATATGAGGTCAAAAACTCATCCCAAAATATGTCGTAATTGTGTTGGGAGTGTTTGCCTTGAATGATAACTCCAAGGTGGTGAAAGTCAAGCACATCACCAGCTAATAATTTCACCGCCATAAAAAAGATAGATTTGCTCCATTCATAAAACATATACTATAGGTTATAGGTATTTCAATTTAACACCCTAAAATCGAAAAAACGCTAAGTTCGATATCATTCATGTCGATTTTTTGACCAGTCGTGTATAACACATTGACTGCGTAAGATTTTATTGTCAGTATAAAATCAGAATAACAAAGGGAGTGAGTCCGATGTTCAATTCATAAGATTTTCTTAAGGTTATCTACCTTTTATTGACAATGAAATTACGGAATTGTATAATTAAAGAAAGGAATTACATTATGAACAAAAAGATTTTTTCGATTATAGTTGCAATCGTTATTACTCTGAGCATGACATTGAGTATATATGCCGCGTCATCATCCGGAACTCTTGGGTATTATAATTATTCTTGTTCCATTAGCAACTCGTCTTATACGGTAAATGCTTCCATGTCAGTTACTAAGACAAATTCATCGGCTCCTTCATCTTATTCGGAAATTAAAATTACAGGAGTTATAAGCCCTAATACTCCCATAAATGAAAGTATTAGCGGCTACGGTTCTATTGGCAATTCCTATACATACGAAAAGCTTGTAGTATCGTCATTAGGGCAGTTTTATATTAACGGCACAAGAGTTGCAGCACTTTATGGTGGATGATTTTCGCAAACGAACAATTGGTCTATGCGGCGTATTTTTTTACGCCGCAAATTCCTTTTAGTTAGAAAGTATTATATTAACACATCCTTGAAAAGAAAGGATATGCCATGAAAAAAACACTATTAATCATTCTGCTTTCGGTATCAATGCTTTTATCCTCTTGTGACCTGAATACAGTTGATACTAGTATTGAAAATCCCCATGTCGAAAATGATAAGAACCCATCTGAAGCAATTTACGTCGACGCCCCGACTGATTGCCTTTTGGGATATACACCCGACGAATTTAAAATATCAGGCTCGTTGAATATGTGTCTTTATGACGGCGTTTTATATACTGACATTTGGGTCAATGAGCAGAATATGATAATGTACTGCGACGAATCAAGCGGATCCTTTAAGCCTCTTTGCAATAAAGAAAGTTGTTCACACATAGACATTACCTGCAGTGCAGCTCTTGGTGGAGATTATGTAAAGGGCTTTACTGTATGGCAAAACAGAATATACTGGATAGAGCAGACAACCTATTTGTCTGGAAGCGATTATCTTAACCTTCTTACACTTTATTGTCAAAATCTCGATGGTACACAAAGGGCGAAAATAAAAGAATTTGAAAATATCTCTTCTGGCACAACGTTTTATTATTATGATGGCTACGCTTATTATTTCGCTAACGGAGGTATATTTGCTTCTGATCTTAACAGCGAAAAAACAATAGAAATTGTTGCGGAAAACACCAATGATGAAGTCGGCTTTTATTACAGCTTCGATTATTCCGGCGGTGTAATGAGCTTTACTGTTGATACTTATAACAATCAAGATCAAGAGGTGTTCAGCTCGGTGACCTATTCATATACCCCTGAAACGAAAGAGCTGACAACTATAGAAAACCAATATGAATCAGCTACGTTGGATTTTAACGCAGAAGACGAGCTGTATGACAATGGTGACTATAATTATTTCGGCTTTGCTTCAGAGTACGCTGTCAAGTCGTATCCTGACGGTAACGAAGGATATCAGTTGGTTGCTAAAGATAGTAGTGGAAATACTGTTTTTGACATATATATCGGGGAGCTCGGAAATTTGATGATGTATAACGATGCGGGTATATTCCCAGAATCGCTCATGCATATTGCTTGCGATGGTAAATATATTTACTACAATTTCGAATATACCGAACCAATAATCAATATAGGTGGTAAATCATATAAAACTCTGAATACTCAAATTGTGGCAATAGATATCGAAACTGCAGAAATCACCGTTCTTTATACTGACCAATGATTACTTAGGAGAAATATATGAAAAGAATATTTATCTTAATTGTTTCGGCACTTTTCCTTACTTCGTGTAACTCATCAACGCCCCGCTTCGAGGTTAAGGTTTCATTTGACAGCGACCAAAACTTTACAACACCGTCTTTGAACCATGGCGCCTCATCTGAAGATGTTTTGTTTTTTACTGTTGAGAGTGAAATGCTATACTGCGCAGATTTGGCAAACAATATATGTGTGCCTTTATGTTCCAAGCCAGAATGTTCACACGGCTCAGCAACCTGTAATGCTTATTGCTCAATAATCCATTCACTTAGTCTTTATGACGGCGGGCTGTTTTGTTTCCGTTCTTGTGGCGACGGTACATTCGAAATTGTCGATATTTTCGTCGATGGAACGGGTAGGAAAAAAGTAAAAACATTCGAAAATGATTTGATTACCGATTTCATGTCTGGAGTTGGAGATTTCTCGGCATTATCTCATAGAGGCTGTTACATTATGAGCGGAACACATCATAAAGTCGAACTTGGTGCAGCTAAAGATATATCTGAGGTCATTGTATATGATTTAGAATCACAGAATGATGGGAAAATCATATATGAGAATTCCGTACTGACAAAAGTAACTGTTCAGGCATATGAGGATTTCCTTTACATACTTGCATACAGCACAGAAGAGATAGAAATCTGCAGGTATGATTTGTCTACTCAGGAAAGTGAAGTTGTATGCCGCGTCAGTATGCCGATATTTTCTCCTCTTATGTGGGTAGACAATGAGAAAATACTCATTGCAGATCGTTCTGAAAAGGCAGATGTGTATATACTTGACACTGATACAAATGAGTTTACACTTTTGTATAATTTCAATGAAGGATCTGATATTTCATATTATTTATACGGATTCTCTAACGGTAATGTCATAGGCGGATATCCAGAAGGAAATAAGTTTAAGCTTTGCATAAAAAATGAAAGAGGAAACATAACTTTAAAAACGGATATGAGCATTAACGGCATTGATGAAAACGCTCCCGTGTATTCTTTTATTCTCGGATCAGATAACAAAAATATATACGTCGAATCCAAAGTCTGGTCTAACGAAAATCCAGCCGAATACATCTTTGCAGTTTCGCTTGATGACGGAAGTATAGAAACCCTTTGGTCAGCAGAGTATTGATTCTTACTTAATATAGTCCGAGGAGACCACAATGCAATTACAACTTAACACCCTCACCAAACGTTACGGAAACACCGTAGCGCTTAATAGCTTTTCAATAACCTTTGAAGCAGGCATATACGGAATCTTGGGTGCCAACGGTGCAGGAAAATCGACCATGATGAACCTTATCACCGACAACATAAAGCGTGACGGCGGCTCTATTACCTTTGACGGGAAAGAGATATTGGAGCTTGGCGACGACTTCCGTGCAGTTTTGGGATATATGCCGCAGCAGCAAGGAATTTATGACCGCATGACAGCCGAAAGCTTTTTGTGCTATATGGCAAGACTTAAGGGCTTAAAGAGTAAAGCCATGCATTCGCAGGTCGATGAGGTGTTAAAGCTCACTAACCTCGATTCAGTCCGCCATAAGGCAGTAGGTCAGTTTTCAGGCGGTATGAAGCAGCGAGTTTTGCTGGCTCAGGCGTTGCTTGGCGACCCTAAAGTTCTTATCTTGGACGAACCCACCGCAGGGCTTGACCCTAAGGAGCGAGTGAGAATAAGAAGCTTTATCAAAGACCTCGCCAAGGATAGGATAGTCTTACTTGCAACACATATCGTCAGCGATATAGAATCTATTGCCGATAAGGTTTTGCTGATGAAAAAAGGTCAGCTTTTAAAGATGGATACACCGCAGGCTCTTATTGAATCTATCCCCGATTCGTGGAAGCCTGTTGCATATAACCTAAGCCTCGAAGATGTGTATTTATACTATTTGGGTGACTGATATGAGCGAATGGAAAAGAGTTTTTTGCGATAGACAAAGAATAGTTATCGTTTTGCTGATAACTGTTTTTTGTCTTGCGCTTTTTTTGACCTCAGTTTTAGGCACTATTCAACCGAATATATTTAAAGATACCTTAGAAGCCAACAAATATGTAAAATATCTATATTCTGAATGGAAAGACTTAGATACGCCCGAGCTGATTGAAGCTGTTAAAACCGAACAGTCTCGTTTGTCAGATTACTATTATTATGTGCAGGACTTTGACTTTATTGAGCCTGTGTTTAACAATGACGATGAAGCGGCTGCTTCTGTTTCACACATTCCCTATTACATATCTCAGTCAGAAGATGCTGAAGAATTGGCAAGAACATATAATATCTTTTTTAGCCGTCTGGGTGCTATCAGATCGCAGATAGAACATATAAACAGCTATAATGATTATTTGAATAAAGTTCAAGAGCAGGCAAAGACCCAGTCACAGGTAAGCATATTCAATCAATCAGGCAGTTTTTCAAGCAAGAACCTGCAAAAGACCGCTGAGGGTTTTAAAGAACTCGACGGGGTTACGGTTGCATTCGGCAACAATTTGGGTATTGAAAGCTGGCTTAAATTCAATCTTGCCGACTATTTATTCTTGGCAATAATGGTCGTCGTTGTCCTGTCGTTTTTAGAGGAACGAAAGAAAGGACTGTGGAGCGTAGTCAGATGTGCCAAAAACGGCAGAGCCAGACTTGGCTTAGAGAGGATAGGCGTTTTGCTGTCTGCTTCTTTGCTCGGTACGGTTTTGATCTACGGTATTCCTCTTATAATATCTCTTGCCACGAACGGCGGGTTTGACGGCTTAGGCCGTTCACTTCAATCTCTTGAAAGCTTTAAGACCTGCACGTTAAGAATTACAATATCTCAGTGGCTCGCGCAGTATTTTGTTGTTAAGGTTGCATCGGGCCTTTTGTTGGGTCTGCTTTTGTGGTGTATCTTAGGTTCGCTTGCAAACGTTCAGTTCTCGCTTTCTGTTTTGGGGGTTACCCTTGTCGGCGAATATATCCTTTTTGAATATCTTCCCGTTCAAAGCTTCTTGAACGTTTTTAAATATTTCAATATCTTTTCTTTTGTTCATGCGTCAAGACTATACACAAACTATCTTAACATAAATCTTTTAGGTAATGCCGTTGGCATAAGACCTCTTATGCTGACAGTTTTACCTATAGCGATTATAGCTCTTTCAATGTGGGCAATGCTTATTCAGATCAAGCGCTACCCTGAGGGAAACAAAGATATTCTTTCAAAGATTTCTTATCTGATCAACAGAGCTTTGGATATATTCCGTACACGCTTAAGCCTTGGCGGATGGGAAGTATATAAAGTACTTGCGTTCCAGTTCGGAATATTTATAATTGCAGGAATACTTATAGTAACCAATTCCTTAAGCTATTCGGTATATATCGAAGAAAGAGATTACTGGTACCAGGCATATCTTGAGGATGCCAAAGGTTCTATCGACAACAGCTTTGAAGAGTATCTGGCTCGAGCTAAAGAAAATATCAACTCATCGATGAATGAATTCGAGCTTACAAGTGCTCTTGACAGGATTGAACGAGAAGTCAAAGAGATAAAAGAAAGAGCCGAAGAAGGCGGATATGCCCCTTGGCTTGTTGACTATAAAACATATGCATCGGTTTACGGCAACGAAAGCCGTGACCGTCAGAGGCTTAATGCTGCAATAGCAATATGCCTTCTGGCATTTAGCTGTGCAGGCATTGCAGCATTTGAAAGACAGTCGGGCGTTGAAAAGATGGTACGCTCGACAAAAAGAGGAAGATCATCGCTTTTTGCCGGAAAAACAATTGTCGCTTCGCTTATGGCGGTTGTTGTGTGGTGCGCTGTATATTTAAGAGAATTCCTCACGTTTATTGCAGATAACGGCACCGAAACCCTTTCGGCACCTGTTCAGAACATTTCGGCGCTTAGCCAGTTCCCTTTTAAAACGTCTTTTGCAGGCTACCTTGCAATGCTGTATGTGACCCGCCTTGTAATGCTTATCTTAACATCTTTCATAGCTTTGTTAATAAGCCATTGTTGCGCAAGAATAAACACCTCGTATATTGTAAACCTTGCTGTTTTAGGCGTTCCGGCAATACTTGTAATTTTAGGCGCAGACGTTTTGAAATATATCTCACCGCTCATTCCTGTTTCCTCTGCCGAGATTATGTGGAGTTTGACGGACGATAGCCTTATGCCAATAGTTGCATGGGTGATTATAGTCACATTCGGCGCTTTGGCCTTGATTGCGGCAAGGAGGAAGTGGTGTAAGTAAACACCTGTACCTCATTTATTTACTTCGCATTAATCAAAGAAAATCCCCGAGTGTCTAAAACTCTCGGGGATTTCCTTAAATGAAAATTTGATGAAATTTTATCGATTCGGTTGTTAAACCTCCTTGAAATTACCCTTTATAAGTAGAGGGTAATTTTTTTATTCTCAAAAAATGTTTGGAGGTAAAAACGAACAAATCAATTATTTGCCGAAGATAAACGAAAAACGGATATCCAGAAATATCTATATCCCGCCGAGCAGGAATGTGAAGAGAAACTTAAGATATTGGTTGAGTAGATGAAAGAGGAACCGAGGATAAGATATGTCAGGATTTAGGACGATGTAAGCAAAGAAAATGGTGCAGATTCTAATAACGAATCTGAGCTGCAAAGATAGCGTTACAACCCAGTTGGAGAAATGTTCTTTTTTCCATGGATTCCACCGCCTAACCACTCTCCAGTTTCTTTCCATATTTCATAGTAAAAAAGCCAAAGAGATGTCCAAGGGATAAGGGTTTCTGCCCATAAGTCCGTATAGCTCAATTCGTTATATTTGGGATAAAATAAGCAAAGAGAACCATCAGAATATAGATGAGGAACCTTTTTCCCGTTTTCAAACAATGTAATTTTAGGGTTAACAACAAAAATGTTAACAACCTTGGTATCTTGTTTAGCGAACAACTTAACAGTATATTCTATTGAGGCCAAAGTAGGTTTGAGTTTTAGTGTAATCTCTACCTTACCTCTCTTACATTGTCCAATCGCTTGTGGATAATGCTTTTTTGTTTCGGTCACCTGTTTGAGTAATTCGGGATAGGTATAGTGTTTAGTGGCGAAAAATCTTTTGTAACTCATCGCAAACTATTCATTTCCGTAAAAAGTGTTTTTCTTGACTGGCACTCCCGAACTTTTCGTGTTCAAGGTTCCAGATTGATCAACCGACAATTTTCCAGCTTGGCGAGATTCGTTTAAAATGCGTGCATGTCTCACTATAGCGGAATTAGTTACTTCCTCGCCAAACATTTTTTTCGTCAAGCTGTTTACTTCGAAATTGCTCGAACATTTCTGTATCGACGTAATGTCAGCAGTTAAAGCTTTCATCATATCCACAAAATCTTGATAGTTTGTTCCTTCATGCCATTTTTCCGTGAGGTTTTCGTCAACTACAGGATTTTTTACATCGAAAGGTTTTTTGTTGTGCTTTTTTATCAACTCGTTAACATGATTACAAAAGGAAGCAATAATTTGAGCTGTATCGCCAGTAAAGCTTGTGATCTCACCCATCAATGCGCAGATTACAATGCTTCTTACTGGTTCTTTCTTGGTCCTGTCACAATATATATTCCTGTATCTCTTGACCAATTGAACAGCTCTTCGAAGCGGTTCCAATTGCGCGGTAACTTCTTGATCAGAAATTTTTTCGATTTCAAATTGAGTATGCCTTGATTCGAGCATCTCGTTAAGAATATGAGTTCGAGCTTGCTTTTCGAACCACTCTGCAAACCCCTTGGGATTGCTATGGTGATACCAAGATTTCAAATCGCGATCGGGAACGATGATTTCGTTGGTTTCGATGTCAATGAGCTTTCCAGGCATGATATCCATATGAAAATCATTAGCATAATTAACTCGAACGCAACGGGTCTTAGGCTCTATTTTATCCTTGTGATCTTTATCGTTGCGGAGTATTCTTACGATGTGGGTATACAATTCTTTAGGTGTCATCTCTGAATCTATAGGAAGTTCCGCGACAAAATCCAGATCAAACTCTTCGCCGGTAAGGGGTTTGACTGTGGTCTTTAATCTGAAAGAACCGTGAGGATAAATGCTTAATTCAACATTTTTAAATACAGGATCTTTTCTTAAAATCTTGATGATGGTTTCGTATCTTTCGGTGGCAATATCATACAATGAAGGTGGCAATTGTAATTTTTCACATATTCCGAACAAGATGGATTCAATATAATGTTTCATTTTTATTCTCCTAACAGCCATTTAGCATTGTTTCCTAAGTTTTTCTCTATGCCATTGTAGCATTCACATTTTAATTCATCAGCGGTAGCAAGGCAAAGCATATCGGGATGTTCTTCAACGGCTTGTCTAATTGCTGCTTTTTGTGAATCGGATAATTTAATTTCGAATATATCCGCATATACGATCTCATCACATTGCATGAATGTTGAATATTCTACGCCCTTATCATGAGTGTAAATTTTACGGTATTCAAATTTTGAAAAAGCACTCTCGGGTAGTAATTTGGATGCTATCAATTCTTCCTTGAATTCTCGTGTAGGGTCATATTCTCTATCTCGCATGCTTTTAAACCAATTCATGAAAAGAAGTAGATACCTTCCTTCTATGAAAATGCGGAGATCATCGGTCTCTGAGGTGTTACCCATTTTAACATCGGGTCGAAACTTAAAACTTTCTAATGTTAGCTTAGCTTCATCGTAGTATTTATAAACGCCTCCTACCGGTTGATATTGTTTTTTTAATCTGTTGCCTTTTACGAGAAGGTACTTGCCATCGACTTCAATCTTAAATAAATAAGAGAAGGAAAGTCTAACATCTTTCTTCCGGTATCTAATATGTTGAAACCAAAGTCGCCAACCTTGACCGTGCTTATCAATAGATGTGAAAACAATTGAAATAAGTGAGCCCAAAATAGCGGAAGCAATGACGCCGATACAAGCTAATGCTGGGTTTTGTGATATCACACCGGCGCAGGAAAGTATACCGATGATGACGAAGACTATTATGAATAAGAGTGCTTTTTTCATAGGTTGCTCCTTTCAAAATAGAGAATTGTGCCATATACTCCCACTATAAACTATATCATATTTTGGTAAAAAACTATGCTAGTCCCATTCCGATTAATCTAGACTATATACTTGGAAGCATCTAATGAACATCAACTATCGTTGTAAGTTCAAATAATACTATTACAAAAAGTATGTAAATATCTGTTTCCAGAACAAGCTGTCGCGTTGATTTATATCGCCCATATACCCATTCATCAACGAAATAAGCTGATCGGTGTTTTCAATTTTATAATGCGACTTTCTCGATTTGGCTTTTATCGTCATCATATGAACATTACCTTCTATACGGATTTTCGACAAAATTCATACTCTCATTATATCATTTAAAAAGAAATTTGTATTATAAAACATAGTGCATTTCATGACGAAAAATGGTAATTTCATGTTTCTTGTAGATGATATCTTGATGTTATTTTGCTGATGCGAATAATTGTTTTTCATTGATAGACTTTCATGTCAAAAAACTAACACTTCGTGCAAATATAATTGATTCCAAATAGAAAATTTGACAGAATAAGTTGTGGTAGTGAATTCCAATGCAGAACACATCAACATATCACGTTATCTGCCGTATCAAAAGAATAATATAGGCGGTGCATACAGAATCATTGCACTGACTGTCAAAATGATTAACATTTGCGAGGTACACCTCGTGGTTATATACGGATTCAGAATGTAAGATCTCTGTATTACTTGTCGAAATATGGAGGTCTTAAATAATGCGAACATACAAAAATGCTGTAAAGGAATACTTAAGAGATTTCTTAAAAGCCTTTCGCAAAGAATTGAACATTTCTCAAGAGGTAATGTCCAAGAGATTAAAACTAACACCACGTTCATACAGTGACCTTGAACGTGGTGTTAGTTGTTTATCTACGGTTACTCTGCTTTTGCTGTTTGACCAGATGCGGGCAGAAGATATAATAGGGCTGATTGAGAAATTGGTTGAACTTATTTGCGAAGCGGAGCGTGATGACAATGCGGCATGATACATATACGATAGATGCCGAGTCATACAAAACTCCAATGATTGTCTGCGAAATGGTTGTCCATCAAGAGTATTCATTTGCAGTATGCCCGAGATGCAAGGTTTCGTTAGAAAGAGAATATCAGAACTATTGCGACAGATGTGGCCAAGCACTTAAGTGGAGCAAGTATAGGTATGCGAAGGTGATAACTTTAGATAATGGATGATAGGGGAGAGGGGGGCTACTTTTCACTGGTTCGTTTCCGGTCAGAAAGTAAATATATCTACGGAAATGAACATTTTAGTTTTACATTTGGACAATGAAAAAAGCCCGATAAATCGGGCTTTTAACGGGATATATCTTTTTCGTATCCCACGTATGGTGGAGGCGACGGGAATCGAACCCGTGTCCGAAAACCCCTTAGAAAAACTTTCTACGAGTGTAGCTTATCTTTTGCATTCCCTTGCCTGCACGTCGACAAGCAGACTTGCAAGCTTGGTATCCCGTAATACATTGCATACCTACGGGCGTCGGTACACAACGTTCACCACTAGTCGACGCCCTAACCGATGCCGTGGTCCTCATCGGCAGGACGGGCCGCTATTAAGCAGCAGCCAATTCTAAACTATTGTTGTCGTTTAAAATTTAAAGTTGCGCCGTTTAAAGAGATTGACGCCTTCCTCTACTCGCTTATTCGTCCTTAAGATCCCCGTCGAAACCTTTACGCCCCCATTTTCTCGTGCTTAGTCGCCCTTTTTCAGAGGGTTAAAAGAAGCACGTTGTTATTTTATATTATGACGTTATTCGTGCGCTTTAACCTCACCCACATACGTCACCACTTCGCTAAGAGGCTTTCTGCTTCTTGCGGGAGGGATAACTGCAGGCTCACCGATAGGCATCAGCGCAACAGGAGAGTGGCAGGCAGGAATATTCAAAAGCGCGCGGCACTTATCGTCGTCATATGCACCGATTATGCATCCGCCCAAGCCAATATCAGCAGCAGCCAAAAGCATATTCTGCATTGCAAGTGCTGTGTCCTGGGTTATAAACTTTTCAGCCTTTGCGGGCCAGCGATCAGTCATTTCTTTGCCGGAGGTGCAGATCACAACAACAATCGGCGCTGTGCTTATCCAGTCGGCACAGAATTCCTTAAAGCCCTCTTTAACTGCGGGATCAGAAACGATATAAAAATGCCACGACTGGAAATTACATGCACTTGGTGCATTGATCGCTGCGTTCATTATATAAGAAAGCTCGTCAGAGGTCACAGCTCTGTCGGTATACTGCCTTATGCTTCGTCTTGCAAAAACCAAGTCCTTAAATTCCATTACTGATTCCTCTCTTTTAATGCTCTTTCAATATCTCGTTGAGACTGGCGCTTTGCCATGTCGTCACGCTTGTCATAAAGCTTTTTACCCTTGCAAAGTCCAACCTCGACCTTAACTCTAGATCCTTTAAAATAAAGCTTTAAAGGGATAAGCGTAAGCCCCTCTTGCCTTACTTTATCATAAAGCCTGCGAATCTCGGACTTGTGAGCCAAAAGCCTTCTTACACGGCGCGAGTCGCGGTTGAAGATGTTGCCCTTTTCATATGGCGAAACATGCATTCCGTTAACAAACAGCTCGCCTTCTGAAATTTCGCACCAGCTGTCCTTAAGGTTAGCACCGTTAACACGCATCGACTTAACCTCGGTTCCCACAAGCTCGATTCCTGTTTCCAAGGCTTCCAAAACGAAATAGTCGTGCCTTGCCTGGCGGTTTTCCGAAATTATTCTGTTTGCGTTTTTATTTTTATCTGCCAAGCCGGTCACTCCTTTCGCGTGGTGTAGAGTAAATTATACTATTTTTCAAGAGGGTTGTCAATGTAAGCATTTGTCGAAAAAAGCACTCCACAAAAAGGGTGCTTTTTCTAATGACGCCAATACCAATTAAACATAATGTCTTCATAAATCGGCTCAACTGTCCATTCGCCATCAAGATTCATAATTCCATATTTGCTGTTAAACGGCATAACGCAGTATCCATCGTCTCTGAAATCGAAATATTCATCAAATTTTGGATCTAAAAAATTGCCGTTTGTGGTGATGAATCCGTTTTTTCTGTTTTTATCTCCATATTCGCCCACACTGAAGGTAAAATATCCACTGCACTCTTCGTTATATAGATGATAATAGTAGATGTAATCAAGAATAGGCTCAATGATAACTTCTCCGTTTTCATTTATGAAGCCCATTTTTTCTCCTTTTTCAATTGAAGCAACAGATCCCAAAAAATTACTTGCAAATTCAAATTGAGGTTCAATAACAACTTCTCCGCTTGTGTTGATATATCCCCACAAGCCGTCTATCTTAACGGGAGCAAGTCCGTTATTAGCGAAAAACCATGCGTCCTCGAATGCCTTATCAAATGCAAACTCTCCGCTTTCATTTATATACCTGTATTCTTCATCTACTTTCACAAGTGCTAAGCCCGAATGAAATTCATACGCGTAATCGAAAGTTGGATCGATGATTACTTCACATTGCTTGTTTATATATCCATATTTTCCATTAATTTCGACAACTTGAAAATTGATATCCTCGCCATATATTAATTTATCAAAAATCGGTTCGATAACAAATTCTCCATTCATGTCTATTTTTCCGATTTTTCCATTAAGCTTGACCCACGCTGTGCCGTCTTCCTCAAAATTGTCTGCCCAATCATATATCGGCTCAATGACTATTTTACCACATTCATTGACATATCCGCACTTATCATCGCTTCGATACACAGACAAGCCGTTTACAAACTCCATATCATCATAAATTATGATATCTCCGTCGTATTTGGTTTTTCTTCCTTTGGTATCTATGCGATATGCAATGCCATCCTCATCATGTACTGTTATGTGGCCGGTTGAGTCAAATTTATTGTCAAGAAGTCCCCATACCGGTTCAACGACTATTTTGCCTTTTGTATTTATGAATCCGTCCTGAGTACCAAATCTAACAGCTGCTACACCTACGTCTTGAAAATCTCTTGCGAAACTATAAGTCGGCTCACAGATGTATTTGCCGTTAAGGTCGATGTATCCATACTTCCCGTCAACATTAATTCTGCATATTCCAATTGAAGTAAAACCATAGACTCTGTCGAACTTCGGCTCAACGATCCATTCACCGTCAAGGTCTATATAGCCGTATTTTTCGTCAATTTTGACAGCTGCTACTCCAAATTCGGAGAAGATGCTTGCATATTCAAACTGAAAATCGACAACTGTTTCGCCTTTTTCGTTTATATATCCCCACTTGCCGTCGAGCTTTGCAGGAACAACCCCGCAATTAAAGATATTGTACGGATAGTAATCCTCATCAACGACTTCTGGCATCTTGTGACATCCGCAAAGCGAAAGCACAGTTGCAAAAACAGCCAACAAGCAGATAAGCCTTTTCATACGGTTCTCCTTTCTAAATAACGGATATATCTTACAATTCAATTATAATATACACGCTTATTTTGTGTCAAGAAAAACAAAAAGCGGCAGATTCATTCTCTGCCGCTTTAACGATCATTTAAGTTTTTGATATCGACTGAACAACAGCTGTAATAAGTGCAAACAAAATGTTATAAAGCAGCACGACTGTTCCTGTCAGCATACCAGAGAAGTTTCCGACAAGTGTCATAACAACTGCCAAAACAACGCCCAAAAGTGCTGAGAGCGTTTGCACAGCAACACCCACGGTTGCCGATTTCAGAAGTCTCTTCGTTCCCGAAAGGAGCATTGCAAGCGAAGCAAAATGTCCCGAATAGATCATGGGCGAGGACATCTTTGAAATATAAGAGGTCTGAGCATCGTAATCAGCGTGGAATCTGAAAGGCAAAAGCTTGAACATATTGGGGCTGACCTCGAACATTTCGGCAAGTCGGGTGATGCTTAATACCGAGTCAACCGATCTTAAGATCACGGTGATGCCCTGTTTTTCCAAGTCGTTAAGAGCGCGCTTGACCGACATCGAGGCTCTTATCTGAACGATGAAGAGCATTGCGATGCTTCCGCCAATGGACAGATACAAAAGGTTTGAGGCTTCCTTCTTATACTGTTCTTCTTTTTCAAGGGAGGGAAGTCCCTCGATCGAATGACTTTCCATCAAAGCACGGTTGCCAAAGAGAACACGTTTGTTCTGGATCCAGCCGGAAAGTCCCAAGCCATCCTCGTAAATATAGCTTTCAACGGGATAGAGCATCTCTGTCTTTCCCTTGATCATTTTATAGAATGCGGATCTTACAATGCTTTCTGTCTGACAGCAAAGCGATGCAGCGTACAAAATGCCTTCTTCAATCGGAACCTTCTTTGCCGGCTTGATGTTAACGATCTCAACCATTCCGTCGGGGAAGAGGTCAACAGCATCAACAAGAACGGAGTTGGTGTCCGAGAATTTATCAACTGCTGAGTATCCAAGCATCACGGCACTAGACTGCAAATATTTCTTCGAGGCCTTTGCCAAAGGAATGTTTGTTACAAGCATCATTCCCACAGAGGAGCACATTGCAAGCGTTCCGGCAGCACAGCTCATTGCGTAGAAAAGCTTAAGCTGAGCTGTCGCGATAGCCTCAGGGTGAACGAATGCCGCAATAACTCCCACGATAACCGAGATAACGGTGATCACGGGAACGTAATATTTGCAGAAGCTGTCTGTCAAGTCGGCAGAATAGCTGTTTTTGATGAAGTCACTTACAAATTCGGTCTTTCTTGCGGTGGAGAGTGAGGGGAAGTCACTTAAAGCACCCTTTGTAAACTTTCCTGCGACCTCTTCATCGTCAATGTGCATAGCGGCATATTTTGAATATCCGCCCGAAATATATCTGAAATTGCGTTCGGTTCTTGTTACGATAAGAAGCTTGCCGATGGTGTTTATCAAAAGGCCCAAAATGGAAACGCTTATGTATAACTGCACCTGCTGAAGCTGAACAGGCTCGGAGTTAGTTAAAAGCACGATTCCCGTAATCATCGAGAATAAAACGGAAACGGTTGCCAAGCTGTCACTGTCAGCCTTTAAGGTGAAGAGCTTTTTAAGCCCCACGGTTATAACAGTATAGGAAACGAAGCAGGCGGCAAGGCCCAAAACAACGTTTACAAACAAATATGCAGTTCCCGAATTTTCGGCACGCGAGAGGAATGCAACAAGCGGCAGCTTAAGATCGTTTGCAAGGGTTATATATCCGCTGATAAGTGCGGTTATAAACAAAACGCAGGCTCTCACAACCAAGCTTCCCTTTAAAGAGGCAATGCTCTTTGCCATTTCACTTGCCTGCTCAAACGAGTTAAAGTCTGCAACAGCATCCTTGTCGATGACTTCCTCTTCTTCCGAGTTTATTACAAACTGCTTCACTCTTTCGCGGCGCTTTGCGTTTAAGAATGCCAAACGCTCTTCTTCGGTTGCGTTTTCGTCAATACCGATCTCGGTGTTGGGGATAACCTTCTGACCGATATCAAGGTCAACGTCATCAATTGAAGCTCGGTTAACGGGCGGGATCTTTGCGGTAACTCGTGGCGTTCCGCGCTCCTGCTTAAGCTTCTTAAGACCTTCAAGCATCGCAGTGTTCGAGGAGCTTTCGCTCATCGGCTTGATGCGTGCGCTGTCAAGCGGCTTTTCCGATTCCTGCTCTGCAGGCTTTGGTTCTGCCTTTTTCTCTTCTTTCGGAACCTCGATATGCATGGTTTTCGGCTCTGCTTTTTCAGAGAGCACCTTGTCGATAGCTTGAGTTCCGTGAGTTGTTGATTTGCCCTGTCTCAGCCCTGGAACATCCTTCGAAGCCTTCACTTCAACTTCGACAGGGGATTCCTGCACCGGCTCCTCTTTGGTGGAAAACGCAAGCTTAACTTCTTTTTCAGGCTCATTCTTGGATTCTTCAAGCTCGCCCGGGTCGAAAACAAAGCTGTTGTCACCAATCTCCAAAACATCCTCGATCATCTCGGTTTTCTGCGAGGCAGCCCCTCCTCCCGAAACGGACATTATAAGCCCGTCAAGATCGATGGTGTCATCATTGGTTGTTGGAGCTTTGTTAGAGTATTCGTTCAAAATGTCTTCAATAGATAAATTCTTATCAGCCATTTTTCATTTACCTTCCGTAACTTTTATGTTAAGAGTTGTGTGCTGCTTATTTCTTTAAGTCGCGCTGTCTTACTATCTCATACATGAAGATTCCTGCGGCAACTGAAGCGTTAAGCGAGGTTATCTTTCCTTTCATCGGAAGCTTAAGCATGAAATCGCATTTGCTTGCGATAAGTTTGCCCATTCCAAAGCCTTCCGATCCGATGACCAATCCGATGGGTCCCGTAAGGTTTGCTTTGTTATAATCCTCACCAGAGGCATCGGTACCGTATATCCAAACACCGTTTTGCTTAAGCTCTTCAATGGCAGCTACGAGGTTTGGAACACGTGCTACGGGAAGCCAGCTTGCCGCACCTGCCGAGGTTTTAAAGACGGTGTGATTAAGCGATGCGCTTCTTCTTTTGGGAATGATAATTCCGTGTGCGCCTGCACTTTCTGCGGTTCTGATGATCGCACCCAAATTGTGAGGGTCTTCGATCTCATCGCAGATTATAATAAACGGGTCCTCGTTTCTTTCCTTGGCAAGAGCGAAAATATCCTCGATCTCGACGTATTCGGCGCAAGCACCCATTGCGATAACGCCCTGATGAGCGCCCGAGGTCATGTTAGAAAGCTTTTGCTCGCTAACTTCTTTAACGACGATCTCTTTTTCCTTCGCCATCTTGATGATGAGCGAAAGCGAACCGCCACCCTCGCGGTTGACAAAGATCGTGTCGATAAGCTTGTCTGCCTTAAGAGCCTCGATAACCGGATTTCTGCCGATTATAAGGTTTTGGTTTTCCTCGATTTCGGTGCGTTCCGGCTCGATCTTCTTTTTCATATCGTCGGGTTTTGTATTGTTAAACTTTTTGTAAGGTCGTTTTTCCATGATTAAAGTCCTTCAGTGTCAAATATTATACTTATACAGTTAATAGTATACCACATATTGTGCTTTTTGAAAAGACTTTTTTTCTCGAATTATTGACAAAATCACAGCACTGTTTTTGTGTAAAGAATCAACAAAACGATAAGCGCGGCAATACACAGCCCCAAGGCGATCAGCAAAATGGTTATTAAGGCTCTCATGCTCTTAACTTTTTTGTTATCAAAGCCGCCAAAGCCATCTAAAAATTTGGTTGCTTCCTGCTTGGCAAACGCTCCGCTTTTTGCGGCATTTGGGCGAATAAACAGCAAAGCCCCCTCGAAATATTTGTTATCGGGGCTCTTAACCTCGATCGTTCTTTTTGTAACACCTTTAAGCATATTGATCTTTCCTCTTTTCAGCTTAATATTTTCAAATAATCATACTGAATTATTGGTTTTGAAGGCAAAAAATATACAAGCTGTAATGCTGATTTTCAACACGAATGTTGAAAACACTGTTGAAAGCGTTGAAAATGATTTGATTTTGAAGTTGAAAATGTTGAAAACTCGGTTGATAAGTTAACAAAACCGCTATTTTTCAGCATTTGTCTTTTAACCGCACACGAAATCCCATGTTTACCGACAGTATAAACCTTATATTCACAAAAATCGACAAAATCCTTGGTTTTGCCTAAAAATCACAAAGCGCAAACCTCGCAAAACCGTTGTTTTTCGAGATGTGAAAAAATGAAAATGCCGCCTGACAATCGAGGCTTTCGACTGCCAAACGGCACAACAGCGAAGTTTTAAAAATGAACTGTCCGTTTTTGCGGACGCTTATGCACAGCGTGCATAAATCTTATTCTCTCGATGTAAGGAATTTAATGGCACGTTCGATCGAATCGCGAGAGTTACCCCAATCGGCATCGGGCGAATTGTTTCTGTAATCGAACATCGAGCAGAAGTGAGACACATCGTCATATAAAAGTGCGATCTGTTTTCCAGCAAGCTCGGTGCAAACGTCGGTGAACATGGGGATATACTTTTTGCTGAGTCTTGTCTTTGCAATCTCTGTCAGCATCTCGCAGTGAGGCATGCAGATATACTCCTGCTCGGCAAACAAACGTCTGAACTCCTCGGAGTTTTCGTACATATCGAAGACTGTAACCATAAGGCGTTCCATTGCCCAGTCAACCTTCGAGCAGACAAAGCAGGTCGAATTGTGACCCGAAAGAGCTTTAAGCTTTTTGCCTCTCGGCTCTAAAAGCCCCTTTTTCGAGAATACCTCGCGCTTTACGGTTTCAAGTCTTGTCTGAAGCATCAAGGCAAGCGAAAGACGGTTTTTCTGCTTTAAAAGCTGATCGTAATGGGTCTTGCAGAAGCCGAGTCTGTTCGTCTCGATTCTAACGTCAGGCTCCATCATAGCAGCACCCATGATATATTCTGTGGTGTGATCCTCAAGGGTGTTTCTCATCGTGCATATAGGGCATCCGCACTTAGGCTCGAAGATCTCACTTATCGGAATGGTCAAAATGCTTTCTCTCAAAATAATCCCTCCGTTTTTATATTGCAAAATTGTTATAATATAAGTATAATTGATTTATGCTGTTTTTACAAGTAGAATTTCGGAGGATTTTATGAATTATAAGGTTTTGGGCAATGATATTGTCTTATATCAGCCTGATTTGGTTTTAAGCGAAACGCTTGATTGCGGTCAGGCTTTCCGCTGGGAGCTTGTTGGCGAAAATACATATTCGGGTTATTATCTTGATACTCCGCTTACAGTCAGCGGCAAAAACGGCGAGTTTATTTTCAAAGACACGTCCGAGGAAACCTTCCTTAACGTATGGGTAGATTATTTTGATCTTAATACAGACTATTCCGACTATAAGCGTGTGTATTCTTGCGATGAAACTCTTTCAAAAGCTTGTGACTATTCCAAAGGCATAAGACTTCTTAAGCAGGATGCATGGGAGGCTCTTATATCATACATCTTCTCTTCAAATAACAACATCCCCCGCATAAAGGGGATAATTAAACGCCTTGTTGAGCATTACGGCGGTTTTCCAAACGCAGAAACGCTTGCCAAGGAAACCCCGGATACTCTTTCGTTCTTGCGCTCCGGCTTCAGAGCAAAATATATAGTCGATGCCGCACAGAAGGTTGCAAGCGGCGAGGTCAATCTTGAAAGATGCCGCATTCTCCCTCTTGACGAAGCAAGGAAAGAGCTTATGAAGATCAACGGTGTTGGCCCAAAGGTTGCCGACTGCGTTATGCTTTACGGAATGTATAAGATCGATGCTTTCCCTGTTGACGTATGGATCAAGCGCGCAATGGAAAGCTATTATCCCTTGGGCTTGCCCGAGTGTGCCCTGGGCTCGCAGGGGATTGCACAGCTTTATATTTTTAACTATATCCGTAATTTGGAATAACCAACCCCGCCACCGCCCGCGGCTTCTCGCAGGGCGCCTTCCGCGCCCGCTCGCCTTCCGCGAGCGACGGATAGAACTTCAATAGAAAGGAGCAACAAAATGACAGTAGCAGGCATAATCGCTGAATATAATCCCTTCCACAACGGACACGCGTACCAAATCTTCAAAACACGAGAACACGGTGCTTCGCACATTGTTTGCGTTATGAGCGGAAACTGCGTTCAGCGTGGGGAGATAGCGCTCATCGATAAGCACACCCGTGCCAAAGCGGCAATAATGGGCGGAGCTGACCTTGTTATAGAGCTTCCCGTGCCGTTTTGTTTGGGCACAGCCCCCGATTTTGCCAAAGCCGGTGCCGAAATCATTTCGCGCTTGGGCTGTGTTGACGTTTTGTCCTTCGGCTCCGAATTGGGCGATGAAAGAGAGCTTATAAACCTCACTAACGAGATAGATTCACTAAACGACGATGATATAAAATCAAAAATGTCAAATGGCTTAACTTATCCTCAGGCGATAGCCTCGCTTTTGGGTGAGGATGCGTCAAAGCTTCTTTCGGGCGCAAACAACACTCTTGCGATCGAATATCTCCGCGCGATAAAGGGCAGGGGAATAACTCCCTTCACCGTTAAGCGCACAGCCCCTCACGATTCAGATGAATTCAGTTCTCACTTCGCCTCAGCTTCTCATATCCGAGAAATTATAAGAGGGGCGGGGGATGCAAGCCGTTTCACTCCTCTTTCACTTTCAAAAGCCGATGTGACCGATATGAAAAACATCGAATCCGCAATTCTTTATCGCCTTGCGATGATGACGAAAGAGGATTTTGCATCGGTTCCTTATAGTGAGGGCATGGAAGCGAGATTGTATGAGGCTTCACGTAACTGCACCTCTCTTAACGAGCTTTACGAGCGTGTTAAAACCAAAAACATCACTCATGCGCGTGTTCGCCGTGCTGTGATGCTTGCCGCCCTCGGCGTTAAAAAAGAGGATATGTCACTTGTGCCATATGCCCGAGTTTTGGCTATGAATGAACGCGGTGCCGAGATATTGGCGAAATGCAAGCAAACGTTGCAAATTGCGATATCAGCATCGCTTGCATCACTTTCGCAAACAAGTGACGATGCCAAGCGTTTGGCGCAGCTGGATGAGCTCTCCTCGCGGCTTTTGCACCTTGCGCTCAACGAAAAAGGGGAGTATGTCAGCGAATTTTCCCGTAAGTTTGAAATTACCCGTTAATTGAAGTAAATCACTTGATTTTCTTTAAAATATATAGTATAATCTATCGGTAAATTTTTTATCAATCTTGAAAGGATGTTTAATATGAATTTGGTATTGGTAGTAAACGCAGGCAGTTCTTCTTTGAAGTATCAGCTCCTTAACATGGAGGATGAGTCTGTTATTGCAAAGGGCAACTGCGACAGAATCGGTATCGGCGGTCACGTTTCTCATAAGGTTCCCGCAACCGGTTATTCTTATGATGAGGATTGCAATTTCCCCACCCACACCGAAGCTTTCGAAAAGCTTGTTGAGGTTTTGACAACAGGTGAAAACAAGGTTATCGACTCTATGAGCGATATCTCTGCAGTTGGTCACAGAATCGTGCAGGGCGCTGAGATTTTTGACAAGGCTTGCCTTGTAACCGAAGAAGTTATCCAGCAGATCGATGATTTGAGAGAGCTTGCTCCCGTTCACAACCACCCTCACGCATTGGCACTTTGGGCTTGCTCCAAGGTATTGCCCAAGGAAACTCCCCAGGTAGTTGTATTCGACACTGCTTTCCATCAGACAATGCCCGCCAAGGCTTATCTTTTCGGTCTTCCTTATGAAGATTATCTTAACTATCACGTTCGTAAGTATGGCTTCCACGGCACCTCTCACAGATTTGTTTCCGGTGCTTTGGCAACCGCAATGGGCAAGGATATCAAGGATCTTAAGATCGTTTCCTGCCACTTGGGCAACGGCTCTTCCATTACTGCTGTAAACGGAGGTAAGTCGGTTGACACTTCCATGGGCTTCACTCCCCTTGACGGTATCATCATGGGCACACGTTCGGGCGCTGTTGATCCCTCTGCTGTTACTTACGTAATGGGCAAGCACGGCTTCACTCCTCACGAAATGAGCGAATATATGAACAAGAAGTCCGGCTTCTTGGGTCTTTCCGGTGTAAGCTCTGACAACCGTGACGTTTGTGCTGCTATTAAGGAAGGTAACGAAAGAGCTAAGCTCACTCTTGATATTTTGCAGTATCAGATCAAGAAGTATATTGGATCCTATACTGCTGCAATGAACGGCCTTGATGCTGTTATCTTCACCGGTGGTATCGGTGAAAACTCCGTTGAAGTAAGAGAATTGGTTTGTGAAAACTTGTCCTTCTTCGGAATTGAACTTGATAAGGAACTTAACAGAACCATCCAAGGTAAGCTCTGCAAGATCTCTACCCCTGAATCAAAGGTTGAGATCTGGGTAGTTCCTACTAACGAAGAACTCCTTATCGCAAGAGATACTTTGGCAGTTATCAACGGCTAATTATGTTAAACACAGTTTTGCTGACTTTAGAGCTTAGTCTTGAAAGCATTTCGGATATGCCCGTTTTGGCATATCTTGCGTTCTTGGCAATAATGAGCGTTATCACATTCTTTGCCTATGGAATCGATAAGAAAAAAGCTATTGACGGAACATGGCGTACCAAGGAAAAAACTCTTTTGGGTCTTTCTCTTTTGGGCGGAGCTATCGGCGGATTTGCCGCAATGAAGACTTTCAGACACAAGACAAAGCATTGGTATTTCTGGGCAGTTAACGTTATCGGAATTGCTATCCATGCAGGACTGCTTGTATATCTTGGGGTGATATGATGGCAGCTGACAAGAAAAAAGTCAAAGCCACCAATTGCGAGACTTGCACGAATTACGTCTATGATGACGAGTATGACTGCTATATTTGCCTTGTCAATTTAGACGAGGATGAGATGTATCGGTTTTTATCGGGTGCAAACTTTGAATGCCCCTATTATCAGCTTTATGATGAATATAAGATCGTGAGAAAGCAAAATTAAGGTGATTTGAATGTATAAATTCGATGCAAAAAAAGCAACTGAAGCTACAATTAAGTGGATTCAGGATTGGTTTGAGATCAATGGAAAGGGCTGTAATGCCGTAATCGGAATTTCCGGCGGAAAGGACAGTTCGGTCGTTGCCGCACTTTGTGTTAAAGCATTGGGAAGAGACAGAGTTATTGGCGTTATGATGCCGCAGGGCGAGCAGTTTGATATCGACTACTCAATAGAACTTTGCGAGCTTTTGGGTATCAAGACTCACACCGTAAACGTCGGCAAGACGATCGAGGCTCTTAAAGAATCCCTGGGATTCGAGGCTTCGGTTCAGACTGTTACAAACATCCCTCCCCGCGTTAGAATGGCTGTTTTATACGCTGTTTCGCAAAGCTTTAACGGAAGAGTCGCCAACACCTGCAATTTAAGCGAGGATTGGGTTGGTTACTCCACCAGATACGGTGATGCCGCAGGCGATTTCGGAGCGATATCTCACTTCACTGTGGCAGAGGTTAAGGCGATCGGCCGTGAGCTTGGGTTGCCCGAAAAGTTCGTTGAAAAGCCGCCGCTTGACGGTCTTTGCGGAAAAACTGACGAGGATAACCTTGGCTTTAAGTATGAGACCCTTGATAAATACATCCGCGAGGGAATCGAACCTGATCCCGAAACAAAAGCACGCATCGACAGACTTCACAACATTAACCTTTTTAAGCTTAGGTATATGGATACCTTTAAGTTTGAGGGATAATATAAAAAACTCCTCTACTGAAAAGTAGGGGAGTTTTTGTTTTTGGTTTGCGCATGCGTGTTATTCTGCGCTCATTTTCTTTGACTTATCAATGCAGGCTGTCATTGCTTCTTCAACAATGCCAACAAGGTCACGCTCATCGAACACCTTGACTGCTTCGATCGTCGTTCCACCCGGCGAGCACACGTTTATCTTAAGCTGTTCGGGGCTTATATCGCTTTCAAGAACCATTTTTGCGGCACCCAAAACTGTCTGAGCGGCAAATTTCTTTGCTTGTTCCTCGCTCATTCCGTGCTTAACACCTGCTTTTGCCATAGCATCGATAAACATGAATGCATATGCAGGTCCCGAACCGCTAACGCCGATGACAGTGTGTATCATCTCCTCTGAAACGACCTCGGCATATCCGAATGAGGAGAAAATATCCTTGATCTCATCAAGTTCATCCGCGGTTACGTTTTCGTTTTGGCACAAAGCACTCATGCCCTCTCCAACAGTTGCGGGAGTATTTGGCATCACACGCACGATCTTCTTGTCACTTCCAAAAAGCTTTTCAAGCGTTGCGATCGTCTTTCCTGCACAGATCGAAACCAAGATGGCACCGTCTTTAATAAGCCCGTTGATCTCTAAGGATAGTGCTTCAAGTCCGTTTGGCTTTACTGCCAAAATGATTATATCAGCGCCTTTCACAGCATCCGAAGCGGATTCATATGTTAAAACGCCCTTTTCGGCAAGGATGCTTCTGCAAACCTCGGCTTTGTCAGCTGCAACAATGTTTTTTGCTTCAAATTTTCCACTTGCGAGCATTCCCAAAGCAATCGCTCTGCCCATATTGCCTGCACCCAAAAATGCGATCTTTCTGTTTTCCATAAAACGCCGTCCTTCCTGCGCGTGGGGCGCCCCGCTACCCGACCGAAAGGGCGGGCCCGCCGCCTCCGGCGGCTGCCTGCGGCTTCGCCGCAGGGCGCGGGGCGCCTTGCCCACGCAATCAAAATAACTCTTGTTTTAATCTTATCACATTCCTCTTCGCAAATAAAGCACTTTTGCGAAATTAGCAAATATTTTTGCTTTTATTGTTGCTTTTATCATCGGTTTTTGGTACAATGTAATTGTAATTAACCACGAAAGGAAATTGACACTATGGAACTCTATAAGGACAAAACTCAGTCTCCCGAAGCAAGAGCGAAAGATATTGTTTCGAAGATGACTTTAATGGAACGCTGCGAACAGCTTAAATATGGTGCGCCCGCTATCGAGCGTTTGGGTGTTCCTGCATATAACTGGTGGAACGAAGGCTTGCACGGTGTTGCTCGTGCAGGCGTTGCAACAATGTTCCCTCAGGCAATCGGTCTTGCCGCATCCTTTGATACCGATATGCTTAAGGACGTTGCTGACGTTATCTCCATCGAAGCAAGAGCTAAGTATAACGAATACTCTGCACACGGTGACAGGGATATTTATAAGGGCCTCACACTTTGGTCTCCCAACATCAACATCTTCCGTGATCCCCGTTGGGGCCGCGGACACGAGACTTACGGTGAAGATCCCTATCTCACCACCCGCCTTGGCTGTGCCTTTGTAAGAGGGTTGCAGGGCAACGGCGAATATTTAAGAGCTGCCGCTTGTGCTAAGCACTTTGCAGTTCACTCGGGTCCTGAAGCTTTGCGCCACGAGTTTGACGCTATCGCTGACAAGAAGGACCTTGAAGAAACCTATTTGCCTGCTTTTGAAGCCCTCGTGAAGGAGGCTAAGGTCGAATCCGTTATGGGCGCATATAACCGCACCAACGGCGAACCTTGCTGTGGCAGCGAATATCTTTACGGCAAGCTTAAAGAATGGGAGTTCGACGGTTACTTCGTATCTGACTGCTGGGCAATTGCCGACTTCCACACCCGTCACCACGTAACCACCACCGCAACCGAATCCGTTGCACTTGCATTAAAGAACGGCTGTGACGTTAACTGTGGCTCTACATATATCCACCTCTATAAGGCTTATGAAGAGGGCCTTGTTACCGAGGATGAGATCACCGCAGCTTGCGAGCATCTTTTCAGAACCCGCTTCCGCCTTGGAATGTTTGATGAAACTGAATATGATCATCTTAACTATATGGACGTTGAGACCAAGGAAAACCTCGCTCTCAGCCGCAAGGCAGCTGAAAGTGCTTGCGTCCTCTTGAAGAACGACGGCATCTTGCCTTTGGATGCAACAAAGCTTAACACCATCGGTGTTATCGGCCCCAATGCACAGAACATTGGCGCACTTAACGGCAACTATCACGGAACAGCATCCCGTTATGAAACCCTTTTGATGGGCATTCAGGATGCTTTCGATGGCAGAGTTCTCTTCTCTGAAGGTTGCCACAAGTTCGCTGAAAAGACCGAAGGCTTGGGACTTCCTTATGACAGAATTTCTGAAGCAGTGATCGTTGCAGAACATTCTGACGTTGTTATTTTGTGCCTCGGCCTTGACGAATCCATGGAAGGCGAAGAGGGTGACACCGGTAACGCATACGCTTCCGGTGACAAGGGCGACCTTAAGCTTCCCAAGTCTCAGCGTAAGCTTTTGGATGCTGTACTTGAGGTTGGCAAGCCCACTATCGTTGTTTTGGCTTCCGGCTCGGCACTTAATATCGAAACCGACAAGCCCAACGCACTCTTGCAGGCATTCTATCCCGGATCCGAGGGTGGCAAGGCTGTTGCAGACATCCTCTTCGGCAAGGTTTCTCCTTCCGGCAAGCTTCCCGTAACCTTCTATACCGATATCGAGGGTATGCCGGAATTCACCGATTACTGCATGCGTGAGCGTACATATCGCTACAACGACAACACTAAGGGTAACGTTTTGTATCCCTTCGGCTTTGGCCTTAACTATGGCGACATTAGAGTTGAAAGCGTTGCAGGCGGAGTTACCGATGACAACGTTCAGGCTATCGTAACCCTTAGAAACTATGGCGCCGCTGTTACCGACGTTTTGCAGGTATACTTCAAGTCCGAATCTAAGGACGCTGTCAGAAACCACGCTCTTTGCGACTTCAGAAGAGTCACTCTTGGCGAAAACGAATCGACAGTTTTGTTCATCAACATCCCCACAAAGAACCTTACAGTTGTTAACGACGACGGTGTAAGATATCTTGACAAGGATGCAAAAACAACCCTTTACTTCGGCACTTCCCAGCCCGACGAGCTTTCTGAAAAGCTTACAGGCAAAAAGTGTGTCGCACTTGAAATTAAGCTCTAATATTAAAAATGCTCTGCGGCGGCACACGCTGTCGCAGAGCTTTTTCCATAATGCAATAAATTTATGTTCAATCGCAATAAAATTGCTTAGATAATAAGTTATAATTAACTTGCAAAGCACTAATCTTTACGAAAAGAGGTAATACTATGGACAATATCGTTAAGGGCAGAAACCCTGTTATCATGGGCGATTTTCCTGACGTTGACGTCATTCGTGTCGATGATACCTATTACATGGTTTCCACCACAATGTATTTCATGCCCGGTGCTGTCATTTTAAGATCATATGACCTTATAAATTGGGAATATTGCTGCCATGTTTATGATAAGCTTGCCGATACAGATCGCGAAAACTTAGAGGGCGATAAGAACGCTTACGGCAACGGAATGTGGGCTCCCTGCATAAGATATCACAACGGTGTATTCCACGTTATCTTTGTTGCAAACGACACAAGAACTACGTATAACTTCACTGCAACGGATATCATGGGCCCTTGGACGATGAACACCATCGAAGGCTTCTATCATGATGCTTCCGTTTTGTTTGATGACGACGGCAGAGTATATATCGTTTCGGGCAACAGAACTATCAGAATAGTCGAGCTTGAGCCTGATCTTTCCAAACCTAAGCAGGGCGGACTTGACAAGATCATCATCCGCGACCATCCCAGATCCCCTTTGGGACTTGAAGGCGCGCATATCTATAAGATCAACGGAAAATATTATATCTTCTTCATCCATTCCAGCTGGAAGAGATGGTTCAGAATCGAAGCTTGCTATATGTGCGAGACTCTTGACGGTGTTTGGGCAGGCGGCGACGTTATCGAAAGCGACGTTGGAAACCTTGGAACATCAGGTGTTGCACAGGGCGGTATCGTTGATATGCCCAACGGCAAGTGGGCAGGAATGATCTTCAGTGATATTGGCGCTGCAGGAAGATTCCCCAACTTTGTTCCCATGCACTTTGATGAAAGAAGCGGCTTCCCCGTTTTCGATATCCCCTCGGAAGAGGTTGAAAACTATTCCACCCGCCCGGGATATGAATATGCTCCCATTTTTGTCAGCGATGATTTTAATTACACTCCCGATGAAAATGGCAATATCAAGCTTAACGAGGCTTGGGAATTCAACCACAATCCCGTTAACACCCATTGGACTGTTGAAAACGGCGAATTCATCATCGAAACTGAAAAGATCGCACCCACGCTCGATCTTGCAAGAAACACTCTCACTCAGCGCACAGCCTTCCCCAAGAGCGAGGCTGTGGTGACCGTTGACGCATCGGCTATTAACGACGGTGACTGTGCAGGACTTAGCGTGATGCAATATCACTATGGACTTATCGGCGTTGCAAAGGAAAACGGCGAATACAAGCTTGTAATGCGCTCACGCGTTGCTGAAGGCGAATACAAAGAGATCGAGCACGAGTATGAATCCATCCCGATTGAAAGCGGCACAGCAACCCTTAAGGCTGTCTGCGAATTCGGCAAGGGCAAGGAGTTTTGTGAATTCTTCTATCTTTGCGACGGCGAGTGGAAGCAGCTCGGCATAAGACAGTATGTCAGATTTGATTTAAGACACTTCACAGGCTGCAGATTTGGACTCTTTAACTATTCCACCAAGGAAATGGGCGGCAAGGCCAAGTTCAGCAAGTTTATTTACAATCTTTAAAGAGGAAATATGAAAAACTCGACGCTTTGTTATATCGAGCATGACGGGAATTACCTCATGCTCCACCGAATTAAAAAAGAAAACGACTGCAATCGCGACAAATGGATAGGCGTTGGCGGCGGAATTGAAGAGGGCGAGTCACCGCTTGACTGCATCCTTCGCGAAGCGCAGGAAGAAACGGGGCTTACACTTGAAGATCCAAGCTATCGCGGACTTGTGACATTCGTTTCTAACATCTATGAAACCGAGCAGATGCACGTTTTTACCTGCGAAAGCTTTAACGGAACTCTTAAAGAATGTGACGAAGGCGTTCTTGAATGGGTACCGAAATCGAAAATGCTTGACCTTCCGATGTGGGAGGGTGACAAAATCTTTTTAAAGCTTATTGAAACCCCTTGCCCCTTCTTTGCTCTTAAGCTGACGTATTATGGCGACGAGCTTAAAGAAGCCGTTCTTGATGGCAAAAAGATAAGATAACAAAAAAACTCCCGAAGCCTAGCTTCGGGAGTTTTATTATGCAGTTATTATTCTCTGCCTTCGATAGCATTTTGGGGAGTATATCTCTTAGCCGACTTTTCGTTGGTAACGATATCGTAGCTTGAAAGGGTTTTATTAATAAGCGAGGTGTAATCGCCATCATATATCTCGGAAAGGAGATACAAGCGGTTCTCACTGTAAATATCGTCTCTTTCCAAAATGTCAAGTCTGTGAACGAGATAGAAGTTGGTGTCGTCCTGGATAAGAGAATATTCGTTAACCTTGCAGTTGTTGAATACGTATCCGACAAACTTTTCAGTGGGCAATTTAGAATCAACGCTTATAATGCTTTCGTTTTCGTATTCATCGGATTCAGCCTCGACAACATCTTCGTCGGTTGTTTCTTCGGTTGCATCAGCAGCCTCGTCAGATGTCTCTTCGGTTTCTTCGTCAGCAGGAGCAATGCTTTCAAGATATGCGTCATATTCTTCGATCAAAGCATCGAAATCCTCGCCTGCGTTTGCTCTGTCCAAATAAGACTGAGCGAGTGCAAGCTGTTCGTTCTTAACGGTTTCGTCGATAGCATCGTCAATACTTTCAACAAAGTTGAATGTCATATACTTGATTCTTGCATATTCTTCCTCGAAATGAGCCTTAATGGTCTCTTCGGTGGTGCCGGCAAGCCCGCCAACCTCGTAATAAGCATTAAATACAAGCTCTTCCTTGAGAGAGGAGGTTATAGCCATTTCCAAAGTGGACTTGGAAATACCGATGTTTTCAAGGTCAGTGCTCGAGTTAGCCCAAGTGCTGTTTGTCTGAGCTTTGATAAGGTTCTTGTTATCCTGACTCAGTTCAAGCCCAAGCTCGTTAAACAAATGCTCAACAACGATATACTGCTTGCACATATCCATAGCATAGGTGTTCATGTAATCGCCGATAGTCTGTGTGTCGTCGAACATCTCATCAACCAAAGAGTAGCCATACATATAATAGTAATAATAGTTCATGTCTTCGGCTGCAAGGGTGTAAATAGCATCAACATATCCCTGAGTCTGATAGTAAATATAAAGACCGCTGTTGACCACCAAATCGTCAGCCTTCATGATCCAAGATGTGTCGCTGCAGCCGGCAAGTGAAAGCGCCATAACTGCCACCAACAAAATAGCTGCAATTCTTTTTATAATAGACATTTTAAAAACTCCATTCCTAATCTTATCGCTGAAAATCAGCATACCATAGCAGTATACAACATTATTGAAAAAAAGTCCATACCCTTTTGTGATATTTAAGTGTTACTGTGCTGAATTTTCCATGCCATAGGTTGAAATATACGCTCTTTCGATGATGATATCGCTTGCAGGCTGAGAGGTTTCCAAAACCTCGGCTGCCATGATAGCGTCCCAAATATCCATTCCTTCATAAACTTGTCCGAAGATGGTATATTTTCTTGAGAAGTTGGGGATTCCGCCATATTCATCATAAACAGCGCCCAATTCATCGCCATAAGCGCGCTGAAGTGCTTCAAGATCCATATAAGCATCGTCGATCTCATTTACCATTATCATCGACGAGCCGGCATAGTTCTTATCAAAGGGCCAAACACCGCTTGTTCCGATATAGGATATAAGCGAGCCCTTGATAGGCCAAAGATTATTTGATATCTCTGCCTGGATCTGTGTCATGTCCGAGCCTTCAGCTTCGGCATTGTTCGGGTCTGGCGATTTTGTTCCGCCCAAAGCATAAGCCCCGTCAACGACTGCACAAATATAGGTTCCGTCATAATATCCCGATTCTACAAGCCCTGTGAAATATTCATAATAAACAGGGGTTTCATTGGGATAGAGAACTGCCTTCATAGTGCCCAAATTCGTTTCAAATACGACAACGGGGGCATCATCCTCAGGAGTTTCAAGCTGCAAGAAATATATCTCATCAGGGATTCCTGCCTGCTTGGCACCTGCAAGCCAAATGAAAAGCAAAAATGCAAGCAAAACAAATATTGCCACTAACGAAACACCGAAATATCGTGCAAAGCCCTTGTTTTGTGCAAGAGTTTTGAATTTATTCGGATTCTGATAATTATCGCTCATTTCAAAGTCCTTTCTGCGTCATGCGGGCATATACCAATATGAATGGAAGCCGCTTGCATATATCTTTGCGCCCTTCGGCACCTGAGTGAGTGCGTTGAACACGTTCAAATAATCTCCCGCACCCGAGCCGATGTTAAGCGCACCGAAAATCACCAGCCAATAAGCGTGAGGGAAGATGATTCCCAAAACAAAGGGGATAACGCCCAAAACGATGTTTGGAAGCAAGCTCATAAAAACGAATCTTGCTTTAGACATATCCTCAAGTCCCAAAACAAACATAGCGCCCGCTTGGGGATAGGCATACATATAAACCTCGTCTTTAAAGCACAATGCGTGCATTATCTCGTGCGGAACGATGGTAACCATCGGCAGCAAGCACGCCAAGAAGAACAGCCACGGAAATCCGTTTGCAAAATCCTCTTTCATCTTGTCAAAGATAAATATCGCGCCTATCGCCAAGAACAAAACCGTGATCATAAGTGCCAGGCTGTTCGCCAAAAGCATGAACTTCTTCGATTCAGGCTCTTTGAATTTTTCATATCCCTCGGGATGCTCTTTCACGGGGAGGGACTCTTCCTCGCCCGAATATTTACCTTTATAGGTCAGCTTCATTTAACGTCTCCCAAAGCTTAAAGCTTTTTAATAACAGTTCCCTGGCGGGTCTCTTCAACGGAATATCCCAAAGAAACGATCTTGTCTCTCAACTCGTCGGCAAGTGCAAAGTTTTTATCCTTGCGAGCTGCCTTTCTCTGTTCGGCAAGCTCTTTGATCTCCTCGGGCAACTCATCGCCCGAATTGCTTGTGGTCTGCTTCTTTGCGTTTTCAATAAGGTTAATGCTCAACACCTTGTCAAAATCTTCGATAAGTGCAAGCTTTGTCTTTGCGCTCACGTCAGCCTTTAAAACGTCATACAAAGCGGTGATGCCAAGAGATGTGTTAAGGTCGTTATCCATGGCGTCGGTGAAGTTTTTCTTAAGGTTTGCAAATGCCGTTTCGTCCAATTCGCCCTCGCCACTCAGAAGGGGAACGATTCTTGCGATAAGCTTGTTATATGCAACAACAGCGTTATCAAGGTTAGGATAAGAGAATACCAAGCTCTTTCTGTAATGCGAGTGCAAGCAGAAGAAACGGTAAACTATCGGGTCATAACCCTTTGATTCCAAAAGGGAAACTGTCAAAAATTCGCCCTTTGATTTGCTCATCTTTCCACCTTCTGTATTAAGATGGTGAACGTGGAACCAGTTTTTGCACCATTCGTGGCCCAAGTATGCTTCGCTCTGTGCGATCTCATTTGTGTGGTGAGGGAATGCATTGTCGATACCGCCGCAGTGAAGATCCAAATACTCGCCGTTGTTTTTCATCGAAATGCAGGAGCATTCAATGTGCCAGCCGGGATATCCCACGCCCCAAGGGCTTTCCCATTTAAGCTCTTGCGAATCGAACTTCGATTTTGTGAACCACAAAACAAAGTCGGTCTTGTTCTTCTTGTTGCCGTCAGCCTCAACGCCTTCGCGCACACCAACCTCTAAGTCTTCCTCGTTAAAGTCGTTAAAGACGTAATACTTATCAAGCTTCGAGGTATCGAAATAAATGTTTCCGCCTGCTTCATAAGCATAACCCTTTTCGATAAGTGCTTTGACAACCTTGATAAATTCATCGATATAGCTTGTTGCAGGGACAACGATTTCGGGAACCTTTATATTAAGCTTATTGCAGTCTGCAAAGAATGCATCAGAATAAAACTTTGCAATCTCCATAACGGTCTTATGCTCGCGCTTTGCGCCCTTAAGCATCTTGTCGTCACCGTCGTCGCCGTCAGAGGTAAGGTGTCCAACGTCGGTGATGTTCATAACTCTGTTTACCTTATAGCCGGAATATGAAAGATACTTTTCCAAAATATCCTCCATGATATAGCTTCTAAGGTTTCCGATGTGGGCAAAGTGATAAACAGTAGGCCCGCAGGTATACATTTCAACCTTTCCCGGCTCGTGAGTGATGAATTCGTCTTTTGTTCTTGTTAAAGTGTTATAAAGCTTCATTTTTAAATCTCCTGTTATTTATTTTTAAGTTCTTTAATTTCCTTTTCAAGCTCCTCGATCTTAATTCGCTGGCGGCAAAGCTCCTGCGAGACAGGGTCGGGGATGTGTATCTGGTCGAGGTCCTGCGTGACCTTAACTCCGTTTCTTCTTACAACTCGTGCAGGCGCACCCACAGCTGTCGAGTTGACCGGTATCTCTTCGAGCACAACGGCATTTGCAGCGATCTTAACATTGTCACCGATCTTAAACGGCCCCAAAACCTTTGCACCGCATCCAACCATAACGTTGTTTCCCAAGGTTGGATGGCGCTTGCCTTTGCCTTTGCCCGTTCCGCCCAGGGTTACGCCCTGATATAAGATACAGTTATCACCGATCTCGGCAGTCTCGCCGATAACGACACCTGTTCCGTGGTCGATAAACAGACCTTTGCCGATCTTAGCACCGGGGTGTATCTCAATTCCCGTCAAAAACTTGCCAAGCTGAGATAATGCTCTTGCCAAGGTATAAAACTTCTCTTCATGCAGTTTGTGTGCCACACGATAGATCAGTACAGCGTGCAATCCCGAATATGTTAAAAGGATCTCAAATGTGCTTCTGGCAGCAGGGTCGCGTTTTTTAACTGATTCAACTTCTTCCAATATTTTTTTCTTAATAGCGTATATGTCCATAAAAACTCTCCCTTCGGGGAAATAAAAAAAACCGCACCCTCGCATCAATGTGCAAGGAGGCGGCATAAGCTGCGGTTCCACTCCGATTTATAACTTGAATGCCTTAACGCGGCAAACGCGGCGGGATACTTTGTTTCCCCACACCGAGCTAACGGACGCACTTCGCAAATTCTTCCCTGCATCGCTTCCAGCCAAGGCGACACTCTCTTTAAAGGGCGACAAATCTGCTACTCTTTCCGATCATTGCTTTTATTTATACAACATTATATGGAGTATAGCACAGATGTGTTAAAAATGCAAGAGGGTGGGCGCCACGCCCTCGCACCGTCCCTTCGGGACGCGCTCTGGCACTCGCGCCCCATCCTCCTGAAAAACAAAAAGACCCGCCAAAGCGAGTCTTTTGATAATTTTTACTTTGTACCGAAGATTCTGTCGCCTGCATCGCCCAAGCCGGGGAGAATATAGCAGTTTTCGTTAAGCTTTTCATCAAGGTTGCCGCAATAAACCTCAACGTCGGGATGAGCTTCAGTCAAAGCCTTAAGTCCTTCGGGAGCAGCAATGATAGACATAAACTTAATTGTCTTTCCGCCCTTTTGCTTGATAAGGTTGATAGCGTCAACAGCCGAGCCGCCTGTTGCAAGCATGGGGTCTAAAACAACGATAGTTCTTTCCTCCAAGCTGTCGGGAAGCTTGCAGTAATATTCATGAGGGATGTGAGTTTCCTCATCTCTGTACATACCGATGTGACCGACCTTAGCAGTAGGATCAAGAGCCAAAATGCCGTTAACCATGCCAAGACCTGCACGCAAAATGGGGATGATGGCAAGCTTTTTGCCGGTGATCATCGGAACCATAGCCTTCATAAGAGGAGTCTCAACCTCTACAAGCTCGGTGGGCAGATCACGCAAAGCTTCATAACCCATAAGGGTTGCGATTTCTTCAATGAGAACTCTGAAGTCACGGGTGCCGGTGTCCTTGGATCTTAAAAGAGAGATCTTGTGCTTGATCAAAGGGTGATCGAAAATAGTAACGTTAGCCATAATGCTTCTCCTTAAAATATATAGTAGTATAATTTTATGCTGATTACATTTTATCACTGTTTGGGGCTAAATGCAACAATATTTTTGTTTCTTGGAAAAAATATCGCCTTGAAAGACGTATTATTTTGTGATAAAATATAACTAATACATATTTAAGGAGGCCGACTGTGAAAAAAGGTTTAAAGTGGCTTATAGCAGGCACAGCCGTTGCGGTGCTGGCAACAGGCTATTGCATCTGGCAGAATGAAGATATCGGCATCAGCCGTTACACATATACATCAAATAAGATAACGGGCGAGCTTGACGGCTTGAAAATCGTTCACATCTCCGACCTTCACAACAAAGAATTCGGAAAAAACAATTCCCGCCTTATATCGCTTATCTCAAGCGAAAGCCCCGATCTTATCATAATTTCGGGCGATCTTGTCGATTCAAGACACACTGATATTGAATCGGCACTTGAATTTGTTTCAATGGCTAAGGATATCGCACCCGTTTACTATTCGACGGGCAATCACGAGGAACGCTTGGATAAAGAATCTTATGCATATTTGCTCTCAAGCCTTGAAGAGATAGGCGCAACCGTTTTAGAGAACGAATTGGTGACAGTTTATAAAAACGATGAAAGCTTCGTCTTGTTCGGCTTAAAGGACGGCACGCTTGAAATGCTGGAGAATATATACTCGGATACGGAGAAGCTAAAGCTTTTGATCGCTCACAGACCCCAAAACCTCGAAGCTTATAATGCCTTGGGAGCCGACCTTGTCTTTTCGGGACACGCTCACGGCGGGCAGGTGAGGATTCCCTTCATCGGCGGTGTTTTGGCTCCCGATCAGGGCTTTTTCCCCAAGCTGTCAGAGGGTGTTCATACATTTGACAACACTATGATGGTCATAAGCCGAGGACTTGGCAACAGTCTTTGCCCGATAAGAGTCAACAACCGACCCGAGCTTGTGGTTATAACGCTTAATAGCGAAAATATGTGACATTTTCACAAAAGTGCCGACAGATTGTTCGGCACTTTTTTATTTTGTTTTTGTTGACAAATATCGCTTTAAAGCGTATAATTGTATTCATGCAAAATACATTTGTATTTTAATGAAAACAATTTCGCAAAACTCACGGTTTAATTCCCATTGATATTGAAACGGAGAAGTATATGAACGACTCGAAATTCGTTGTTGTAAGCACCGAGGTGCTTCCCGAAGTTATCCTTAAAGTGCTCGAAGCTAAAAGGCTTATCGCTCAGGGCGTTTGCCGCACCTCAACAGAAGCCTGCAAAATGGCTGATGTCTCTCGCTCGGCTTATTATAAATATAAGGACAGCGTATATCTTCATTCCGAAAAGATCTCTCGCCGTGTTGTGACTTATCACTTTGTCCTTTTGGATCAGGCAGGAGTTTTAAGCGAGGTTTTGGCTTCTCTTTATAAAAACAATGCAAACGTTTTAACCATCAATCAAAACATGCCTATAGATTCAGCGGCAACAGTCACGATAACCGTAAGATTTGATGATGTCGGTGTCGATCCCGAGGCTGTAAGAGAAGTGCTGGAAAAGACCGAGGGCGTTGCAAAGGTGAGAATTTTAACCACTGCGGACAATAGCTCTGCAGACTAAGATATACTAAGAACGGAGCATATTATCATGTCATTAACCAAAATTGCCGTTATGGGCTTCGGCGTTGTCGGCTCGGGAACGGTTGAACTTTTCTATAAAAACAAAGACCTCATAGAGAAGCGATGCGGTCACGAAATGGATATCAAATATATTCTCGATCTGAGAGATTTCCCCGACAGCCCTTATTCTGACAAGCTCACCAAAAACTTCGAGGATATCTTAAACGATGACGAGGTTAAGGTCGTCTGCGAGCTTATGGGCGGCAAAACCTTTGCCTATGATTATACAAAGCGCCTTCTTGAAAAGGGAAAGAGCGTTGTAACCTCGAACAAGGAGCTTGTAGCGTATTATGGCGACGAGCTTATCGCCACGGCCAAGGCTAACGGCTGCAACTATTTCTTCGAGGCTTCTGTTGGTGGCGGCATTCCGATAATCCGCCCGCTTCATCAGTGCCTTGCAGGAAACAAGATCGAAAAGATCGCAGGTATCTTAAATGGCACCACCAACTTCATCTTAACAAAGATGATCTACGATCAGATGTCCTTTGACGATGCACTTAAAATGGCGCAGGAGCTTGGATATGCCGAGCGTGACCCCTCTGCAGACGTTGACGGATTCGACCCTTGCAGAAAGCTTTGCATTTTGGGCTCGCTTGCATTCGGAAAGCACATCTATCCCGAATATATTCATTGCTCAGGCATAAGAACTATCTCGCTTGATGACGTTGAATATGCCAGCGATGCCGGCTATAACATCAAGCTCATCGGCATGATTGAGGATACGGGTGACGGCTTGGTTGCCACAGTTTGCCCTCGCCTTGTTCCCGTAAGTAATCCTTTGGCAAGTGTTAATGACGTTAACAACGCCATAATGGTCACCTGCGATGCTTTGGACGATGCTTTGTTCATCGGCAAGGGCGCAGGAAAGTTCCCGACGGCTTCGGCGGTTGTGGGCGATATAGTTGATGCAGTTAAACACCAAAACGCTGATATCTGCTCGCTCACTTGGGCTTCAAGCGAGGATAGAAGCTTCATCAAGCACTATAAGCAGGATAAAGTTAAGGTGTATGTCCGTGTGCAATATCCCAATGCCGACGAGCTTAAAAACTATATCACAAGCCTGTTTGGATATGTCGATTTCATACCGAGAAAGCTTCGTTCACAAGATGAGCTTGCGTTCATCACTCCCGATATAATCGAAACAGATATCGACAAGAGCCTTGCAGTTTTAGCTGAAAAGGCAACCGTTAAAAAGAAGATCCGACTCCTTTAATTAAAGTTACCCTACCGTTAACAGTTAAACGGTAGGGTAGTTTTTTGTTTATTCAAAGGTGTCCGCGCTTCGTTTATTCCACAGCTTCTTCCTCAACCTCAACAAATGACGAATCGTCAGCCATCAGCTTAAATTCGATCTCAAAGGTCTCGTAAGTTCCGTTCAACAAAATTCTGCAAACGGTTGCCTTAACGGTATCGCCCGGCTTAAGCTTTAAGATAATGTCATAAACGTCATCAGCACTCATAACCTCTACTCCGTTCATGTGTGTGATGATATCATCGATCTGAAGGTCGGTATTGGCGATATCGCAATCGGGTTCGATCTCGGCGATATGAAGTCCGGGGATCGTGCCGTAATATTCAGCAGATGCCTCGTCAATTTGATAGAAGCTGATGCCTATCTTCGGTCTGTCGGGAATATATCCGAATTCGATAAGCTGTTCGATGATGGGCTTTGCCGCCGACATTTCAATAGCAAAACCGATGTTGTCATACTCAAGTGAGTCAAGCTTTGAAGATGTTATTCCCACGACCTGACCCCACATATTTACAAGCGCGCCGCCCGAGTTTCCGGGGTTGATAGCCGCATCGATCTGAATGCAGGACATGTTGATGTTGTCTGCATCAACCTTGATCATTCTGTCAAGGCCTGATACACAGCCCGATGTCACGGTCTGCTCAAGTCCTGCGGGCGTGCCGATGGTTACAACCTGCTCGCCCAAAACAAGTGCATCCGAATCTCCAAACTGTGCAGGCACAAGCGCAACCTTTGCATTGATCTTCAAAACGGCAATGTCGCTTTTCTTGTCACTTCCGATAACCTCGGCATCATATTCAAGACCGTCATGAAGTCTTACTTTAACGCCCAAGGTCGCACCGTCGATAACGTGTGCATTGGTGATGATATATCCATCCTCAGACATTATGATTCCCGAGCCTTGGCCCAAAGGAGCAAATGCCGAGCCCTCGATATATGCTTCAACAGTTACGATAGAGGGAGAAACTGCCTTTGCAACACCCTCGGTAGTATATCTTCCGTCAGCCTGATAATATTGATCCTCAAGTACGGGAAGCTCTGCTATCGGCAGAGTGAAGTTGATTCCGGGCGTGTCGCCGTGAATCATATTGGATATCCAACCCTTGCCGAAGATGAAGCGTGCAGTTCCAAAGAAGAGTGCAACAAACACAATAAGCATTAAGGTGAACATCTTTACAAAGAGGTGATCCCTTTGCTTAAGTGTTCCAACAGGCTTGGGCAGATAGTCATAAGTATATGCCTGGGCGGCCGCAAGAGATCTTATCTCGTCAATAGCGGCAGATCTGTCTTCTTGGGTTATCTCATCTTCGGTTTTTTTCGTTGTTAAAGCTTCGATCTTTGCGTTCAAAGCCTCGATCTCTGCCAAAAGCGCTTCCTTTGTCTTCAAAGACTTATCGTCCTCTAATGCAGAAGCAGTCTTAGCTTCAAGGGCTTCTTCGCCTTCGGTGATTTTCTTTTCATTATCTAAAAATTCCATTGATATACCTTGCCTTCCTTTCAATGGGTGAGTGTGTGCTTATTTCTTATCCTTGTCACTTAAAAGCTTGACAGCGGCAACGGTTGCGGCAACTGCAGCACCAACTTTAAGCAAAGTCTTAACGTTAACCGTAAGCTCGTCGCTCTTTGCAGCTTTCTTTTTGTTAGAGGTCGGATTTGCGTGAGCAGGCTTCTTATAAAGCTCGGGATGCTTATAAGCAGGGGTCTCCTCTTCAGCGAAATATCTTTCGTCATATTCATAGCTGAAATCTTCAGGTTCGTATTCGTCCGCCATAACAGGCTCTTCTGGCAAACTGTCCATCTTTTGCTCAACGCTGTCTATCTGCTCGCCAAGGCTTTTGATTTCGCGGTTAAGCTGTTCCTCGATATCAGCCATCTGTCTAAGTCTTGCCAAATATTCATCATGAGAAACCGCAGGAATCTTTTCCTCGGTCACTTCTTCTATTACCTCTTCCTCTTCGGCAACCTCTTCCAAAGGCTCGTCAAAGAAATCAAACGCCAATGTTTCAGGAGCATCTTCTTCCTTTATCTCTTCTTCCACGGGAGTATATGAAAACGCTTCGTCGATAGGCTCGTCATCAAAAGCATCATAGCTTTCATTCTCTTTGGGCATGATATCTTCCGAAATTGGATCGGGTTCTTCTGCATCTATGATATCATAGCAAGGCTCATCGCCAGGATCTTCTTCCAAGACGGGAGGTTCTTCCAAAGTCATAGGAGTCTGGGCAAGCTTATTAAGCTCTTCCTCTTGCTTTTTGCTTAAAGGGAAATCTTCATCAAAAAAGTCTTTCATTTTGCTTTTCCTTTCTTAATATGTATCTTAAGGCTCTAATATCTCAAATTTATACCCAACGCTCCAAACAGTTCTTAATGTCCACTTTGGAGATACACCGTCAAGTTTTTCTCTAAGTCTTTTAATATGCACGTCGATCGTTCTCGATCCGCCGTAATACTCAAAGCCCCAAACCTCGTCTAAAAGCTTGTCGCGGTTGAAAACAGTGTTTGGATGTGATGCAAGATGGAACAAAAGCTCAAGCTCCTTTGGGGGAGTGTCCAAGATCTTGCCGTCAACCTTAAGCTCATATCTTGTCATGTTGATGTCAAGCTTGTCATAGTGAACTTCTTTAAGGTCATTATCTGATTTCACAAGACTTACACGGCGCATAACTGCCTTCATTCTTGCCAAAACTTCCTTCACATCAAAGGGTTTAACGATATAGTCGTCGGCTCCAAGCTCAAGCCCCAAAACCTTGTCGAATACTTCAGCCTTCCATGTTATATATATGATAGGAATGTTAGATTTCTTTCTTATCTCTCTGCAGATCTGCCAGCCGTCGATACCGGGCAAAACAACGTCCAAAAGAACCATATCAGGCTTAAGAGCATTGAATTTAACCAAACCCTCTTCGCCGTCATTGGATACTAAAACGCTGTATCCCTCTTTTTCAAGGTTTAATCTTAAAAGCTCGCACATGTTTTTGTCCTGATCAATGATCAAAACCTTTCCTGTCAGCATAAAAGTCACATCCTTTACAAACAGAATATATTATGACAATATAATTATATAGTAAAACCTATATGTTTGCAATAGGTTTTCGCATTTTATATTGCAAAATGGTTAATAAAGTGTTAAGTTGATGAATTATGTTAATTATTTGGACATAATAAGGAATAATATATAACATAATCTTCACTTGCATCTTGCAAGCGAGAAAAAAGTTTGGTATAATACATTCTATCTGAATTTATTTAAACGATCTATATTTCAGGAGGTATTTTATTATGACACTTAAGCCGCTTTTCGACCGTGTTGTTGTTAAAATGGTCGAAGCAGAGGAAACTACAAAAAGCGGAATCATTTTAACAGGCTCCGCAAAGGAAAAGCCACAGCTTGCTTTGGTCGTTGCAGTTGGTGACGGCGACGCAAGAGAAGGCAAAACAACAGCTATGAAGGTTAACGTTGGCGACAAGGTGCTCTTAAGCAAATATGCAGGCACCGAAGTTAAGCTCGACGGCGAAGAATACATCATCGTAAACATGGGCGATATTTTGGCAGTTGCTGAATAACCCCGCCACCTGCTCGAACAGCGCCCTTCGGGCGCGCTCTTCGCAGACGGCTCCTTCTTCCAAAAACCAAACACCATATCATATAAAGGAGAATACTTATGGCAAAAGAAATTCTTTATGGCGAAGATGCCAGAAAAGCCTTGCAGGCAGGTATCGACAAGCTTGCCAACACAGTTAAAATAACACTCGGCCCCAAGGGCAGAAACGTAGTACTCGATCGCACCTTCGGTCTTCCCCTCATCACTAACGACGGTGTTACCATCGCGAAGGAAATCGAGCTTGAAGACACATTTGAAAACATGGGCGCACAGCTTATCCGCGAGGTTGCAACCAAGACCAACGATGCCGCAGGCGACGGTACCACCACCGCAACCCTTTTGGCTCAGGCTCTTATCCGTGAGGGTATGAAGAACCTTGCCGCAGGAGCAAACCCCGTAGTACTCCGAAAGGGTATCCAGAAGGCTGTTGACGTTGCAGTTGAAGCTGTTAAGGCTAACTCTCAGGTTATCAAGGGAAGCGAAGACATTGCACGTGTCGCAACCGTTTCCTCTGGCGATGAAGCAATCGGCAATCTTATTGCCGAAGCTATGGAAAAGGTAACTTCCGACGGTGTTATCACCATCGAAGAATCCAAGACTGCCGAAACTTACAGCGAAGTTGTTGAAGGTATGCAGTTTGATCGCGGCTATATCACCCCCTACATGGTAACCGATACTGACAAGATGGAAGCAGTTTTAGATGACGCTTACATTCTTGTTACAGACAAGAAGATCTCTAACATTCAGGAGATCCTTCCTCTTCTCGAGGATATCGTTAAAACAGGCAGAAAGCTTTTGATCATCGCCGAGGATCTCGAGGGTGAAGCTCTTTCCACCATCCTTATCAACAAGCTCCGTGGCACCTTCACCTGCGTTGCGGTTAAGGCTCCCGGATTTGGCGACAGAAGAAAAGAAATGCTTAGAGATATCGCAACCCTTACAGGTACTGACGTTATTTCTGAAGAGCTTGGCTTTGAACTTAAGGACACCACCATAAACGACCTTGGCCGTGCAAGACAGGTTGTTGTTCAGAAGGAGAACACCATTATCGTTGGCGGCATGGGCGATGCTGAAGAGATCGCCGCACGTGTTGCACAGATTCGTGTAGAGATCGAAAACACCACCTCTGATTATGATAGAGAAAAGCTTCAGGAAAGACTTGCTAAGCTTGCAGGCGGCGTCGCTGTTTTGCGCGTAGGTGCCGCTACCGAAGCTGAAATGAAGGAAAAGAAGCTTAGAGTTGAGGATGCTTTGGCGGCAACCAAGGCAGCAGTCGAGGAAGGCATTGTTGCAGGCGGTGGAACCGCACTTATCAACGCTATTCCCGCTGTTGAAAAGCTTGTTCCCACTCTTGACGGTGATGAAAAAACTGGCGCTAAGATCGTTTTGAAGGCTTTGGAAGAACCCGTTCGTCAGATCGCAACCAACGCAGGCCTTGACGGAAGCGTTATCATCGACAAGATCCGTCGCGCTCGCAAGGTTGGTTATGGCTTCGATGCTTATAACGAGGTTTACGTTGACATGCTCGACAAGGGAATTGTCGATCCCACCAAGGTTACAAGAAGCGCTTTGCAGAACGCGGCATCCGCAGCTGCAATGGTTCTTACAACCGAAAGCCTTGTAGGAAACAAGAAGGAAGATAATCCTCCTGCTCCCGCAGGCGGCGCAGGCATGGGCGGAATGTATTAATAAAAGTGAAAAGATCTCCGATTTAATATCGGGGATCTTTGTTTTCATATTCTCATAACGGAATTTACGGGAACATCGAAATTAACTTTTGGATATCGATTCGATATACATAGTTTAATATTTTAAAAGATTCAATTCAAATTGTACAATTTCAAAAAATTATATTTGTTCAATGTGCGAATAGAAAATATAACGCTATGCATTTATAATATAAGCATATTATATAAGGAGGCAAATTTAATGAAAAAATTATTTTGCATTTTAACTGCAATCGCAATGCTTTGCTCTGTTATGACAGTATTTGCATTCGGCGCAA
>JAZRDR010000008.1:0-72116 GCA_045660445.1 Candidatus Faeciplasma sp. | reverse complement strand
TTCTACTGAAGAGGAAGAAGACGAAACTGTTGAAGTAGTACCCGATGAAGAACCTGAAGAGAACCCCAAGACTGGTTTGGCTCTCGCTCTCGTTCCCATGATGATCGCTGCTGCTGTTGCAGTTATCACAAAGAAGTAATCATTTCTTAAAACGTTAAACCCTCCCGTTCGGGAGGGTTTTTTATGCAATTTACTTGATAATATCTTCATAGTGTGCTACAATAAAACAAATATTAAAATTTGAAAGGATTTGATATCATGTCAGAAAAGATTTGGACTCGTGACGAAGTGCCGGAAGAGTTTACTTGGAAACTCGAGGATCTTTATGCAAATGACGACGCTTGGGTAGAGGATCTTGCCGAACTTCAAAAGCTCGTAAACGAAGCTGCTCCTAAGTACAGAGGTCAGCTTGGCACAAGTGCCGCAGTTTTACTCGACTATTTCAAGAGCCAGGATGAGCTTTCGCTTCGCATTTCCCGCCTTGCTAACTATGCAATGCGTAAGTCCGATCAGGACTCCACTGTTGCGAAATATCAGGACTTCGTTGGCCGTCTTATGAACTTCTTCGTTTCGCTTAACTCTCTCTTTGCATACGCTACCCCTGAGCTTATCGCTATGGATGATGAAACTCTTGCAAAGTTCTATGAAGAAGAACCTGAGCTTAAGCTTTATGAGCTTGCTTTAACTCGTATCCGCCGCGACAAGGACCACATCCTCTCCGAAAAGGAAGAGGCTATCATGGCTGCTGCAGGTCAGTTAAAGAACGCTCCTGACAATATCTATGGAATGTTTGAAAATGCAGATATCAAATTCCCCAATGCTGTCGATTCAACTGGCAAGGAATATCCCTTGACAAACGGAAGCTATATTTCTCTCGTTCAGTCCGAGGATAGAGAACTCCGCAAATCCGCATTTAATAACTTATATCACACTTTCGAGCAGTTCAAGAACACGCTTGCAGCACTCTATGACGCAGAAGTAAAGGGAAGAATCTTTACAGCTACAATGAGAAAATACCCCTCTACATTAGAGGCTGCGCTCAACGGAAACGAAGTTCCCGTATCCGTTTATAAGAATCTTATCGATGCTGTTCACGACAACATGCACTATATGCATAAGTATATGAAGCTCAGAAAGAAGCTCATGGGCGTTGACGAGCTTCATATGTACGATATCTATACCTCTATCGTTCCCGAAGCTGACGTTAAGGTTCCTTACGATGAAGCTGTTGCAAACACAATTGCTGCAACTTCCGTTTTGGGCGAGGAATATACCTCTATCCTTAAAGAAGGCTTTGCAAATCGCTGGGTAGACGTTTATGAGAATGCAGGCAAGCGCTCGGGTGCATACTCTGCAGGCGCAAAACCTCATCCTTACGTTTTGATGAACTATAAGGACACCTTGGACAGCGAATTCACCCTCGCTCACGAAATGGGACACTCGCTCCATTCTTATCTCTCTCAGAAATATCAGCCCACCGTATACAGCGATTATGTAATCTTCGTAGCCGAGGTTGCATCCACCTGCAACGAAGCTCTTCTTATGCAGTACCTCTTGGATAAAACCTCTGACAAGAAGCAAAGAGCATATCTTATCAACTACTTCCTCGAGCAGTTCAGAACCACTCTTTACCGTCAGACAATGTTTGCTGAGTTTGAAATGCTCACCAACGAAATGGCTGAAAGAGGTGAGAGCCTTACTGCTGACGCTTTGTGTGCTCTTTATCACAAGCTTAACGCTGAATATTACGGTGAAGATGTTGTGATCGACCGCGAGATCGACTTCGAGTGGGAAAGAATCCCTCACTTCTACTATAACTTCTACGTATTCCAGTATGCTACCGGCTTCTCTGCCGCTATCGCACTCTCTCAGAAGATTTTGTCCGAGGGTGAAAGTGCAGTTAAGGACTATCTTAAGTTCCTTTCTGGCGGCAGCCACACCGATCCTATCTCACTTCTTAAGATCGCAGGCGTTGATATGAACTCTCCCGAGCCTGTTGCAAACGCACTTAAGCTCTTTGGCGAACTTATCGACGAAATGGATGAGCTTTTGGCTGAGTAATTAAATCTTAAACACCCTTCGCTTTTGTGAGGGGTGTTTTTGCGTGTATATAGGCGCCCCCCGTTGACAATCCATTTTATAGATGATAAAATATATAAGGATTTTAAACAAAAAATCCTAATAAAATCTTCCTATTTAAGAAAGGAAAAATGGCTATGAAATATTATATCGGTATAGATTTGGGCGGCACAAACATCGTTGCAGGTGTCGTTAACGAAAATTATGAAATCATTGCAACAGCTAAGACTCCCACAAACCGCCCCCGTTCGGCAGAAGAAATCTGTAAGGATATGGCTAAAATGGCGCTTGAAGCTGTCGAAAAGGCAGGACTTAAGGTTTCTGATATCGAGGCTATTGGTGTTGGTGCACCCGGCTCTGTCAATTCAGACACAGGCGTCATCAGCTATTCGAATAATCTCGAATTTTATGATGCACCCGTTGCAGATTATATCCGCAAGGATATCGATCTTCCCGTTTATGTTGAAAACGATGCTAATGCTGCGGCTTATGGCGAATTCGTTGCAGGCTCTGCCAAGGGAACAAAGGATGCTATTTGCATCACCCTTGGAACAGGCGTTGGCAGCGGAATAATCATTGGCGGCAAGATCTATTCCGGTTTCAACTATGCAGGTGCTGAACTTGGTCACACAGTTATCGAGGTTGACGGTGCTCAGTGTTCCTGCGGAAGAAAGGGCTGCTTCGAGGCTTATTCTTCTGCAACCGGCTTGATCAGAATGACTAAGGAAGCTATGGATGCAGATCCCGCTTCTAAAATGCATGAAATGATGGGCGATCATGTTTCCGGAAGACTCGCATTTGACGCTATGCGTGCAGGCGATAGCTCTGCAAAGGCTGTTGTAGATAAGTATATCAAATACCTTGCTTCAGGCATTGCAAACGCAATCAACATCTTCCAGCCCGAGGTTTTGTGTATCGGCGGCGGTGTTTGCAACGAAGGCGACGCTTTACTCGTTCCTCTTAAAGAGCTTATTTCCAAGGAAATATACACCCGTTCATCGGGCGATAATACCGAGATCGTAATCGCTTCTTTGGGCAACGATGCAGGTATCATCGGTGCTGCATTCTTGGGACTTCAGAAATAACATGAAACTTCTTATAAAACAGCGTGTCTTTTCGTGGACTGACACCTACGATGTTTATGACAGTATGGGCGAGCCGAAGTACTTCGTTAAAGCCGAATTCTTCTCCTTCGGCCACACCCTGCATATCTATCGACATGATATAAACGAAGAGGTCGGTTTTATAAAAGAAAAGATATTTACATTTTTACCTGCTGCACAAATATATGTTGGAGGTAGACTTCTTGGAACGATTCGCAAGGAATTCACCTTCTTTATCCCAAAGTACTCCATAGATTATAACGGTTGGCATATCGAGGGCGATTTTATGGGCTGGAATTATAGCGTGATGGGAAATAGAGGAGCCGTTGCCTCAATCTCAAAACAGCTATTAAACTTTGGCGATACATATGAGATCGATATTGACGACCCTGCAGACGAGCTTGATGCTCTTATGACAGTTATAACCATCGATATGATGAACTGTTCACAAAACAACGATTAAGGAGTTTTTTATGAAAATCTTATGCGTTGATTACGGCGATGCCAGAACAGGCCTTGCTCATTGCGATAAATACGAATCGATCGCTTCACCCGTCGGCACGATTTTTGAATGGAACACGGATAAATGCCTTGCAAAAGTTGCCGATAAAGCAAAAGAGCTTGGAAGCGAGCTTATCGTTGTTGGATTGCCAGTCAATATGAACGGCTCTCAGGGCGAAAGAGCGCAAAAATGCCGCGATTTTGCTGACAAGCTTCATGTCTTAACAGGCATCGAAACTGTTTTGTGGGACGAACGTGTCACCACAATGCAAGCGATAAACATATTAAACGAAACCAATGTGAGAGGGAAAAAGCGCAAAGAGGTCATCGACACCGTTGCCGCCACTTTAATTTTGGAAACCTATATGCAATATCGCAAGAAAAAAGGACTTATATAAAAAATGCCCGACACTTATGTGTCGGGTTTTTTACTTAATACTTGCTTAATTAAACTGCTCGCGCCGCGCGATGCTCCTCGCATGCCGCAACTTCGTTGCGGCGGCTCAGCTCCATCGCCCAACTGCTCGCCTTACAGCGCCTCATAAAAAAACAAAAACTCCGCCTTGCCGTCGCATGGAACATAAAACCCGCACTAAGGCAGGATGGGTAAAACGTCCCAAGTCTTTCACGCTCCCTTCGTCCGCTATAAAAGCGGGAGGTCTGCAATCCACACTCGGAGCACGAATCCCTTTTAATATGTGTTGGATTATAAATCCATGCTTGGTCGCACAAGGCAGAATCTTATTGCTATTCTATGCTGTTTTTTTCTTTTTATGAGTGATGGCAGCAATCGCAACCGTCGTCATCACAGTCGCATTCGTCTTCTTCGCCTTCAAACATTTCTTCCAAACGCTTAAGGAAAATGGTGCCGATGCGCTCGAATTCATCGTCATCGTCAATGGTAACCAAAAGCTCTTCGCCGTCAACGTAATCAGACTTCAAAATAACAAGCTCGCCGCTGTCGTTGATAAGATCTTCAGGGTTCTCATAATAGGGGACCATTGCGAAATACTTTTCGTCGTCAATAACAAGCGAGTCGAGCATTTCAAAGGTCTGTTCCTTACCCTCTTCGTCACAAAGAGTGTAAAGCTCAGGAATGTAGTTATATTCGTCCATAGTTAATTCTCCAATCTATAAAGCGGCATGTCCTTTGATGCCGCCAACAGTTTCATTATATAATATCTTAATCTTAAAGTCAACCACTAAAGTGTAAACATATTATTAAATAAATAATTCAGAAAAAGTTGAAAAAAACTGTTGACAATGCACAAAAATTATGCTATATTGAAATCACAGAAAAGAGATGAAAAGAAAGTAAGAAACCAAATCTAAAGGAGAGGGTTCCGATGAGAAACTGAAAGGCGGATAGGTTAAAAGCCTAACGACTAATAGCTTCATTCAAAACGGCAAATAAAACTAATTTAATTGGAGCTGGTTATCATGAAACTTGCACGCAGCGGAACAGGACATTCAAAATAAACCGAAAGAGGTGAGTCCCGCAATTGCTTAAGTTTTAAACTCAAGAAAATTTTATTATAAGACAAACATCAAACGGATAACATATAGGAGATGATTCTCTTGAAGGTAATAAGACCTGATATTTAAAATCGCGTTGAAAGGTGTGAGTCCCAAAAAGTTCTCGAGTTGCCATTAATGGGCATTAAGATAGATTAACAAACGCCAACCAATTTGACGTTTTTCTATAAAAATAGGGGATGGTTTCATTGAAACTGTACAAGATCGAAATTCTTTAAGACAAAACGAAAGGGTGAGTCCAAAGAACAGTTCAGCCCCCCGATAATTCGGTATAAATAATACGGAGCGGTCTTTGTGCCGCTCCTTTTCTTTGTTTGTAGCAAGTGAAAGAAATAAAACATAGTATATCTTAGGCGGTACAAACTCCTGCTTGCGCTTTGGGGGAGAGCGGCAAGACGAGATCCGCTTTAATATATACACGCCGCCGGGGAATACTTTGGCGGCGTTTTGGCTAAAATAAAGGATTTTCCTTTGAATTTTCATTCTATTTTGTTAATACCGCAGTTTGACATTGCCCCAAAGTAGTAGTATACTTATTGTGTATCAGTTTGCACATTTTTCTCTTTGGAGGTTTTATATATGAAGACTCTTATCAGTGCTTCCATTTTAAGTGCGGATTTCGCTTGCCTGGGCAGCGAGATCGACAGAGCTGTTTCTCACGGCTGTGATATGATCCACTTCGACGTTATGGACGGTCACTTCGTTCCCAATATAAGCTATGGTGTGCCTGTTTTAAAATCGCTTAAAAAATGCACGGACAAGCCTTATGACGTTCATTTAATGATATCTGATCCTCTTAGATATATTAAGGATTTCGCTGATGCCGGTGCAGATATCATCACCTTCCACTTTGAAGCTGATAGCGACGTTTCGGCAACTATCAAAAAGATCCGCGAGTGCGGTTGCAAGGTTGGCATTTCCTTAAAGCCCGCCACCCCCGCCGAGGATGTTTATCCCTATCTTGGCGATATCGATATGGTTCTCGTAATGACGGTCGAGCCCGGCTTCGGCGGACAGAGCTTTATGAGCGATATGCTTGACAAGATCGCAAAGATCCGTGCAAAAGCAAACGAGCTTTCTCTTGATCTTGATATCGAGGTTGACGGCGGTATCGACGGTAAAACAGCACCTCTCGTAAAGAATGCGGGCGCAAACGTTTTGGTTTCCGGATCATACCTCTTCAATGCCAAGGATTTTGGAGATGCTCTTGCCTTACTTTTGGCATAACACCTCAAGAGCGGATGATGGTATGATCACCCTTCCATGCTCTGAGAATACGGCATCATAGTCGTTTCCAATATAAACCTTGTCGCTGTTTTCGCAAATATCGGGAAGCATATTCACAGCGAGCGAGGTTTTAACCAAAAGGCTAAGATAATACTTGCTGTTTTCTATCAGCTTGCTCGATATGATCCCCTCGCGGTGGTGCCTTAAAAGCGAAGCCGCCAGCCGTTTTGAATCGGCTATCCTTGACTGCGCACACAAAAGCGTAACTCTTGCAGGATAAGCCCTTATAATTCGCTTTTTTTCACATCCTGCTTCCAACGCTTTTTTCATACACACCTCTCAGCTATTTATTTAAAGGACGGTAATTGCAATTAACTCTTCAAATGTAATTGAAAAATCCGAAAAGTTCAGCTTTGCACGAATCGCCGCGTTCCTGCTTACTATTGACTTTATGGCATATTATTATTACGGTCTGCGAGTTTTCATCGTTACCGCCATTTCTGTTGCAGTTTCGCTTATAACAGATTATGTTTGTTGTTCTGTTATGAAGCGCCGCTTCGATTGGTCAGATCAATCTCCGGTTATGGACGGACTTTTGCTTGCTCTTTTAATGCCTGCATCCGTGCCTTATCCTATAATGATAATCTGTGCAATATTTATGACTGTTGTGGGCAAATATGCTTTCGGCGGAAACAAAAACCTTATATTCCATCCCGTTATTATCGCATACGCTTTTTGCTCCTTCAACTGGCAAAATGCTCTAATGCGCTATCCCACTCCCGTTCCTTTTGGCGAGGTTTCGCTTGCTTCAAATGTCAGCGATACATTAACTCATTCATTTACATATAATTTTGATAACGGTGCAGCAGGCACCTTCTCTATCCTTGATATGCTTTGGGGCAAGCTTGCGGGACCTATGGGAACTTCAAGCATCCTCATTATCTTAATTTGCGCTATCTCGCTTTATTTCTTCGGTGATATCTCTAAAACTGTTTTCTTCACGGGTATTGCCGCAAACGTTTTGCTCTTTGTAATTTTCCCACAGCACGCAAGCGGAGTTCAAGCTGTTTGCTATTCGTTTGTCACGGGTTCATATATGTTCACGCTTGTTTTCATGGCGTGCGACCATCGCATCGCCCCCAAGCAGGAGTTTGCCCGTTTCCTTTACGGTTTAGTTATAGCTGTCATGGCATTTGTCTTCCGAAGATTCACAGTAATCGAAAACGGTGCTATATTCTCGCTGATAATTGCCTGCATCTTCTCTTGTGAGTTTGACCGTTTAAGCGAATATCTTAATAAGCTTTTCAACAAGCTCAACGAAAGAATTTCATTGGCTCACGAAAGCTATAAGCAAAAGCGCCTTGCTGTTGCTGCGGAATCTGCACAGAATAACGACACTAAGGAGGGTGAAGCCAATGAGTGATAAGACCCTTCGAATTTCCACAGCACAGAAGGAGGGTTTTTTGACAGGAAACGCCCTGCTGTCCAGTGGTATAATAATAGCACCGGCAGTTGCCGCTGCAACCGACTTTATGTCGGCACTGGCTCTTTCCATCGTTTTTTGCCTTGTGACCTACGTAACTGTCGTGCTTTGCTCGTTTGTGCCATCAAAAATCGTATATACCGTTCGTATTATATTATATACCCTCGTGGCATCCGTCGTGTATGTACTTGTTAAAATGCTGATGCTAAGACTTATGCCCATTCCGTTCGAGGGGTTGGGTATCTATGCCCCCTTGCTTATAACAAACTCGCTTATCACATCCAAAACCGAAACCAAGTTCTATCGCCGCAAGCGTTCATATATGCTCGTTCTTGCAGGATTCTATGTTTTGGGATATGCCGTTTCGATCATCATGTTCGGAACCTTGCGCAGTATTTTGGTAAACGGAACCTTCTTGGGCTTTAAGATCCTTCCCGTGACCTTCCCAACCTTCACAACACTCTATGGCGGCTTCATCCTGCTTGCACTCGTCAGCGCGCTATATCGCGGCGTTGTTTCATTCGCTATAAGAAAGGGGACTCGTGATGATAGCATTTCTTGAGATATTGATGGCAGCACTCGCATCAGTCACCCTTGATAACGTTATTTTTACATACGCTGTCGGAACCAGCACCTTGCTTGAATGTGCCAAAAAGCCTAAACAGCTTTTATCATTCGGATTTTTCATAACTGAGTTTTCGGTTTTGTCAAGCATGCTTATCTATGTTGTCGAGCTTTGGGTGAAGAACACCCCTTGGGGCGAGAATGTAATGCCGATCTTTTCAGTGCTTGCAATCGGTATAGTATACATTTTCTCACTCTTGGTGATATGGTTCGCTGCAAGAAAGTGGTTTAATTCCTTAAAGAGATATGTTCACCTTTCTGCATTTAACTGTGCAACCTTGGGATGCATATTCATGAATTCCCTTAACGCAGGCACGCTTCTTGACAGAATTTTGTTTGCACTTTCCATCGGTGTCGGCTTTATGCTTGCAACTTATCTTTTGTCGATCAACTATAAAAAGCTCACCTCAAGCGAGGTTCCTGCCGCCTTCCGCGGTTTCCCCGTAAGCGTTTTGTATATAGGAATCATCGCGATGATTACTTATGTTTCAAAGATCTAATCACAAGGAGTATCAAAATGTCAACTCGCAAAAATGGCCGATCAAAGCCGCTTTTTCGTAAAAAGAATCAGATAAGCCCTGCGCTTAAAACTCTGCTTCTCATAATTTTAATAATAGCGCTTGTCTTTGTCGGATTTTTGCTTGGCGAGCCTTTGCTTGGTCTATTCGAGCAGGGCACTCCTGCAAATAACGACATTCCGTCCGTCACCGATCCTACAGATATAAGCGAATCCGAAGTAACCACAACTCCAACAACCACCGAGCAGGATGTTACGACTACCGTCCCGCCCGAGCCTGAGGTTATACACAATGGTACACTTCGTGTTTCATTTGTCGGAAGTGAAGATTGTTCAAAAACTCTCGACGAAGCGATTGCATATGCCAAAGAAAATAACTATACTGCCGTTTGTGTCGAGCTTGTTGCTAACGGCGGTATGATATATTACTCCACAGCTAACGAGCTTGCCTTAAGCGCAGAGGCGGTTGCGATAAATGCGCTTTCTATCGAGGAAATATACACCAAGATCTCATCTGCTGGTCTTGTACCTTATGCCGAGATCTCGGCACTTACAGATCACATTGTATCATGGCTTGACAGAAGCATTTGCTATTTATTTGCCGACAGTTCGAGCAAATGGCTTGATAACTCTGCATCTAAAGGCGGCAAGCCTTGGATAAGTGCATTTTCTCAGAGCGCAAGGGATTACATCGGCTCGTTTGTCACCGAAATTTCAGATGCCGGCTTTGCAGGAATCATCGCAAACGACATTATCTTCCCGCCGTTCAGATCAACCGACCTTGGATATATCGGTGACATAGTTAAGGATCGCAACAGATACACAGCACTTTGCGAATTCGCAAATTCCATGAACGAAGCACTTGGATATGCAAAGGACTTTGCAATCTCTGTAAGCGCCAAGGATATAATCGCAGGCGACTGCGAGGTTTTAATCAACCCTGAGCTTCTTAACTCGAAAATTGTTTATGTTCGCTTTGATTCTGCAGATATAGGTGATAAGATAGTGCGCGATGACGGCACAGCAGTTTCCTTCGCGGGACTTAGCGATTATCACAAGATAAAAACTGTTTTCAAGCTTGTAAGCGAAACGCTCAGCGGAACTGACATTGTCATAGTTCCCGTTATTGATGTTGACACTTTAGATCCTGTTTTGATCGATGCTCTTGTCGAAATGGGATATTCTCGTGAGAATATTGCAGTTTATTACAATAATTGATCTTCTGTCACCGCTCGGCGCACCTCGCACACAGCGAGCTAACGCTCGCGCGTGCTCGACTTCGCCTCGCTGTAAAGCTATCTTACTAAAACAAAAACACCTACTTTTTAGGTAGGTGTTTTTTTATTTCTATACTATCAAGCAAATAAGCCCCGAGCATCCCTCATTGATTATTCTTTCCACCGCTTCTCTAAGCTTTTCTCTTGCATCATCGGGCAAGCGGTTAAGCTTTTGGTGCAATCCTTCCGAAACAAGCTCTGAAAGCGACTTTCCAAAAATGTTTGTGTCCCAAATGCGCGCAGGATCATCCTCGAAATCATTCAAAAGATACGTCACCAATTCTTCCGACTGCTTCTCCGAACCGACAATGGGTGCAACCTCTGCCCCAATATCCGCACGAATTAGATGAATAGATGGCGCATTTGCCTTTAATCTAACTCCATACTTTCCGCCCTGACGGATGATTTCCGGCTCGTCAAGCGTCAGTTCTTCCTGCTCGGGCATAACGATTCCATATCCCGTTTGCTCCACCTCTTCAAGAGCACGAGAGAATTTCTCAAACTGTTTCTTAAATTTCACAAGCTCTAAGATCGTTGGCATAAGCTCGTTTTCACTTGCGATATCAATGCCCGATTCCTCGCTTAAAACCTTATAGAATAAAGTCGGGTCAAGATCAAGCGATATCTTGCAAACACCGCTTCCGGGGTCGATATTTGTAAGCTCTGTTCCTTTAACCTTGTCACAGTTTGCAAGAGCCTCGCAAAAATCTCCCACGTCTCGCAAAAGCTTAACTTCCTCACACGCCGTTTTGATATAGTCAAAGATCTCCGTTTTAAGCTTGTGTCCCTTTTCAAGCGAGTTAAGCCACTTGGGCATCGCAATGTTAATTTCTTTAACAGGAAATGCAAACAAAAGATTAGCCAAGATCTTTTGAATGTCGTCTTTTGTCATCTCAAGGCAGTTAACTGCAATGCAGGGGACAAAGTATTTCTCCTCAAGCTCTTTGCAAAGCTTCTTTGTTTCTTCACTCTCGTGATGCAAAGAGTTAATCAAAACGACAAAAGGCTTATTAAGTCCCAAAAGCTCTGAAATAACTCTTTCCTCGCACTCGGCATATTCTTCTCTGTCAATGCCTGTAACAGTTCCGTCAGTTGTCACAACAACGCCAACTGTCGAGTGTTCTGTAATAACCTTCTGTGTGCCGATCTCTGCCGCCATGTTAAATGGGATCTCACTGTCAAACCACGGAGTTCTAACCATTCTCGGTTCGCTGTTTTCAATATATCCCACCGCAGAGGGAATGATATATCCAACACAGTCTATCATTCGAATGTTAACTGCAGCAGTGTCATCAAGAGTAACGGTCACGGCTTCTTCGGGGATAAATTTCGGCTCAGTCGTCATAATGGTGCGCCCTGCCGAAGCTTGCGGAAGCTCATCAACTGTTCTCTCACGCATATAGCTTTGTGCAATGTTTGGGATTACAAGCTCCTCCATAAACCTGCGAATAAATGTTGATTTTCCGCTTCTCACAGGCCCAACAACACCAATGTATATGTCGCCGCCCGTGCGCTCTGAAATGCTTTTATATATGCTCGGTCTGTTCATATAGTTTCCTCCAAAAATCTTAGCAAATGGGAATTAAAATCATGCCGTCAGCATCAACGGTTTCGCTGTCAATGTCGTTTTCATCCGATATCGCCTTGGTCGATGCGTGGCATCTTTTTGCAATGTCCCAAACACTTTCTCCGGCCTGCGCGAAATAAAGCTTGATGGCACAGTCGTCATCCTTGGTGATGCGGTTTGCGTCATCAACAGTTATGTTGCCGATATATTCACATTCGTTTGCTTCAAATATATATCCCGTCAGCTTAATGTCGCTTATAACGTCCATCGCATTCGATGAGTTGATATTATAGCTCGATTGACCTGAGCACGCACATATCTGTGCTCCGCAGAAGCCATTGCAATCAAGTGTGATTCGGTGTTCAAAGGGCAGGGAAGTCTCTAAATAGATCAGTTTATCCGAATCATTCTTTGCAAACGCATAAACCTTAACGCTTCCCGAAACAATAGCTTCGCGGTTTCCGTTTAAATGCGAAATATTTATCTTTCCAACTTCGGCACCTGAACTGATTACGGATTTTATCCCACCTTCGGAATATGCAAGCATCGCCTTCACTTTGTGAGATTCGTCAACTGCTTGCGGCATGCATTCAATTTTCGTTCTGTTAAGCTCAACTGCAGTTTCAAATTCTGTCGAGAAAGCATCAGTGGCAAGCTGGGCACTCTCGAACTTCATTGCAATACAGTTTATCGCGATAGCAAGCTCGCATTCCGCACTTGATGAATCAGCTTTAGATAGCGGCCTTATATCACATCCCGAAACACATGCGTTAACAAACACATCATATCTGTCATCCAACCCTTCAATATCACATATCTGCGAAAACGGCAAGCTGAATTTCACGCTCTTTGGCTCGCTCGAGTTCTCTGTGGTGTAAATAGCAGATACCTCAGCCTCTCCCTTAACCAAAAGCTTTCCCGAAAGAACCTTTTTGTCACAGCTTATAACGCACGCCTGTGCACGCAAAAGCGTTTTCATCGTCTCACTTTCGTTTGGAATTGTAACCTCATCAACGACGGTGATCCTTTTTGTAATGCAAAGCCTTTTCGAGGGATATGTAATAAGATCTTTTTTAAGCTCCAAACCGCCGCCAAAAGCATCACTGATCGCTTGCTTTTGCTCGGATACACTAACGTTAACGTCGATTCCGACAATACCCCTGATATCAACTCTGCGCTTGTTCACAACTCTTACAGTTTCACTCTCTGTATATGGGTAAATGCTGATGCAAGGTGATTTCACACTGTAAGGCAGATCCACACTTTTGTTATATGTCAGATCCTGAGATAAGGCGGAAACAGTTCCATCCTCTGAAAGATAGATCATTTTGATCTGTGCCAAAAGTTCATAACTAAGTTTTGATTGGTTAACACTTTGCTTAACGATGCTCGGCTTAATGCAAAGGCTTAAAATTTTAAATATTTCGGGATAGTAGTCGGGCAAAATATAGTCAAGCTCAACAGCCTGATTATAGCTTGCGTCTAAAAGAGTTTCCTTAACGCAAAAGCTCTCCCTGATAAGTTTATAGTCCATGGCGTCCTCCTAAATTCATAAATGTACAAACACTATTTTGCTATAACATCTATATTCAGCTTGGTCGCAACAAAGTACAACTTTATATAAAAAATTCTAATGCATTTTCGTTATTTCGCTCACGGCTCGGCGCTGATTGCCGATCCTCGCACGCCTCTCTTCGTTCGGCGGCTCGGCTTCTCCTATCAACTGCCTCGCCTCAAAAAAACTCCCCCTTGCAACTTGCAAACAAATGTGCTATTATAACTATATATGGTATATAACTTTTCTGAAAGGAAATAGATATGGCTAAAAATACTAAGCAAGAATACGATAACGAAGCGATACGTTTACTTAAAGGTGCAGATCGTGTAAGAAAACGCCCCGCGGTAATTTTCGGATCCGATGGGTTAGAGGGTTGCAAGCACTCGGTCTTCGAGATAATCTCGAACTCTATCGACGAAGCACGTGAAGGCTATGGCACAAAGATCATAATTACCCGCTATAACGACAATTCTATCGAGGTTGAGGATTTTGCCCGCGGCTGCCCGGTAGACTATAATAAGTCTGAAGGCAGATATAACTGGGAGCTTGTTTATTGCGAGCTTTATGCCGGCGGTAAGTATGACAACGTCTCCGGCGAGAATTATGAATATTCTCTTGGCTTGAACGGCCTTGGTGCGTGCGCAACACAGTATTCCAGTGAATATATGGACGTTGAAGTTCACCGTGATGGATTTAAATATAATCTTCACTTTGAAAAAGGCGAGAATGTCGGCGGACTTAAAAAGGAAGAATCCAAGCGCCGTCAGACAGGTACAAAAACCCGTTGGCGTCCTGACCTCGAGGTGTTTACCGCGATAGAGATCGAAAAAGAATATTTCGAGGATGTTTTAAAGCGTCAGTCCATCGTTAATCCCGGAACAGAATTCATTTTCCGTTATCAGAACGAGGATGGCTCGTTTGATCAGTCAAGCTATTTATATGAAAACGGAATCCTTGACTATGTAAATGAACTCGTGGGCGAGAACTATTTAACTCCTCCACAGCTTTGGACTGCAGACCGCAAAGGTAAGGACAGAGAGGATATGGCGGAATATAAGGTTAAATATAACTTTGCGTTCGCATTCTCCAAAACTGTCCATACTTGCGAATATTTCCATAACTCCAGCTTCCTCGAGCATGGCGGCTCCACCGAAAAGGCAGTAAGACAAGCCTTCACGTCTTATCTTGATAGCTACATGAAGGCAAACAATAAATATCTTAAAAACGAGGCAAAGATCCAGTTTGTCGACGTCGAGGATTGCTTGGTAATGGTATCAAGCTCATTCTCAACCCAAACCTCTTATGAAAACCAGACTAAAAAGGCGATCACAAACAAGTTTATTTATGATGCCGCAGTAGAGTTCTTAAAGCATCAGTTAGAGGTTTATTTCATCGAAAAGCCCGAAGAGGCTTCGAAAATCTGCGATCAGGTGCTTGTCAATAAACGCTCCCGCGAGAGTGCTGAAAAAACAAGGATCAACACCAAAAAGATGTATGCCGAAAAGCTTGATATGGCAAACATGGTTAAAAAGTTCGTCGATTGCCGAACTAAGGATACCTCACGCCGCGAGCTTTACATCGTGGAAGGCGACTCGGCTTTGGGCTCTGTAAAGCTTGCCCGAAACGCCGAATTCCAGGCGGTCATCCCTGTCAGGGGTAAGATCCTTAACTGTCTAAAAGCAAGCTATTCAAAGATATTTGACAGCGAGATCATTACAGATCTTATGAAGGTGCTCGGTTGCGGAGTCGAGGTTAAGACCTCTAAGAACAAGGACATCTCAAGCTTTAATATCAACGCTCTTCGCTGGAACAAGATAGTCATTTGTACCGATGCTGACTATGACGGCTTCCAGATCAGAACTCTTATATTAACGATGCTCTACACTCTCACGCCAACTCTTATAGAAGAAGGTTATGTTTTCATCGCAGAATCACCGCTATTTGAAATCAACACCAAGGACAGAACCTATTTTGCATATGATGAAAACGAGCGTAACGAGATTTTATCCATGATAGGCAACCAAAAGTTCACCATTCAGCGCTCAAAGGGTCTTGGTGAAAACGAACCTGATATGATGTCCCTCACCACAATGAATCCCGATACAAGACGTCTTATCAGAGTAACTCCCGATGAAGCCGAGCATACAAAGTTCATGTTTGATATGCTCTTGGGCGACAATTTAAGTGCCCGTAAGGAGTTTATCAACATCAACGGCCACGATTATCTCGAAATGGCTGACATCAGCTAAAATTCTGATATAAAGGAAAATAGATATGGCAAAAAAGAAAAAAACCGAGGATAAGCCGCTAAAGCTTTCAAAGCGACAGGCTGATGCCTATATAAACGGCGCAGGAACAGTCGTCGAAGAGCCTATAACAATAACTCTCGAAAAGAACTATATGCCCTATGCCATGAGTGTTATCGTTTCCCGTGCTTTCCCCGAGATCGACGGATTCAAGCCCTCTCACCGCAAGCTTTTATATACAATGTATAAAATGGGTCTTTTGTCGGGCGGAAGAACAAAGTCTGCAAACATCGTGGGACAGACTATGAAGCTCAACCCTCACGGTGATCAGGCGATTTACGAAACGATGGTTCGTCTAACCCGTGGTAACGAAGCACTTTTGCACCCTTATATCGATTCTAAGGGTAACTTCGGCAAGGCATATTCGTCGGGAATGGCATATGCCGCTTCTCGTTATACCGAAGCCAAGCTCGATCCTTTATGCTCAGAGCTTTTTGGCGATATTGATAAGGACACCGTAAACTTCGTTCCTAACTATGATAACACCATGCAAGAGCCCGAGCTTTTGCCCGTTTCCTTCCCGTCGATTTTGGTCAACTCCAACATCGGTATCGGTGTTTCAATGGCAAGTGCTATCTGCCCCTTTAACCTTAAAGAGCTTTGCGAGGCTACGATCGCCATCATCCGTGACCCTGATTATGATGTTTCTCAGTCAATAAAGGGCCCCGATTTCCCCGGCGGCGGATATCTTGTTTACGATGAAGAAAAGCTTGGACAGATATATTCCACCGGCAGGGGAGCTGCTAAGGTTCGCTCTAAGTATAATTACGATAAAGAGGCTAACTGTATCGAGGTTACTGAGATCCCGCCCACAACAACAGTCGAAGCAATCATCGAAAAGATCATCGAGCTTGCCAAGGGTGGCATGAAAGAGGTTGCCTATATCCGCGACGAGACCGACCTTGACGGTTTAAAAATTGCTATCGACTTAAAGCGCGGAGTTGATCCCGATGCATTGATGAAAAAGCTCTACAAGCTCACTCCTTTGCAGGATAGCTTCTCAGCTAACTTCAACATCCTTGTCAACGGATATCCCAAGGTTTTGGGCGTTACTAACATCTTAAAGGAATGGATAAAGTTCAGAATCGGTTGCGTCAAGCGCCGTGTAAGCTTCGATCTTAAAAAGAAGGAAGAGCGCCTTCACCTTTTGAAAGGTCTTGAAAAGATCCTTCTTGATATCGACAAGGCTATAAAGATCGTTCGCGAGACTGATGAAGAATCCGAGGTTGTACCAAACCTTATGATCGGCTTCTCGATCGACGAGATTCAGGCAGAATATGTTGCCGAAATCAAGCTTCGTCACCTTAACCGCGAGTTTATCCTTAACAGAATTAAGGATATTGCCCAGCTTGAAAAGGATATCGAAGAGCTTAGAGATATTTTGGGAAGCGAACGAAAAGTTAAGCTTATAATCATCGACGAGCTTAAAAAGGTATCTGAGAAATATGGTCAGCCCAGAAAGACCGAGGTTATCTATATCGACGAAGAACCCGATGTTAAGGTCGAAGCGGAAGTTCCCGATTATCCTTGCCGCTTGTTCTTAACACGCGAGGGTTACTTTAAAAAGATAACTCCACAGTCGCTTAGAATGTCTGGCGAACAGAAGCTTAAAGAAAACGACGTTATGGTTTATGAGCTTGACTCGAATAACCGTGCCGAGCTTTTGTTCTTCACCGATAAAGCAAATGTCTATAAAGCCAAAGCATCTCAGTTTGCCGATTCAAAGGCAAGCCTCTTGGGTGATTACATCCCTGCAACACTTAAGTTCGAAGAGGGCGAAAACGTTGTCGGAATGGTCGTAACCCTTGATTACAGCGGATGCGTGCTGTTTGTTTATAAAAACGGTAAGGCTGCAAAGGTTCCGCTTTCATCTTATGAAACCAAGACCAACCGCAAGATGCTTTCGGGTGCATATTCCGATAAGAGTCCGCTTATCGAGCTTTTGGCAGTGGGTGAGGGTTGCGATGTTATGATGCGCTCTACCAACGGAAGAGCGATCATCTTCAACACCGGTATGATATTGCCTAAGCCAACAAGAAACACTCAGGGCGTTCAGGTGATGACACTTAAAGCAAAGTCCGATGTCGAATCTGCACACATTATAAGCCCCGAAAAGGCTAAGGAGCTTTCAAAATACCGCACAAAAACACTCCCTGCGGCAGGCCCTTTCGCAAAGGACCTTGAAGATCCCGATCAGTTTACACTTTAACTTAAACCTCCGATCTGATTACAGATCGGAGGTTTTGTTTACGTTGATTTTCAGCACCTGCTCGCCCCTCGCTCCACCGCCGAGCGTCTCTCGCACGCCGCGCATTCATCGCGGCGGCTCGCCCACGCTCACCGACGTCGCTTAAATTCCACGTTAATATAAATTTAATGTATTTATTACGTACATATAGGAATACTACTCTTAAAGGAGTTGATATTATGGCAAAACAGGGAATGAAACGCCCCGAGATAACCAAGCACAAGCCTAAAAACGATGTTTCGCCGGTGCCCGAGCTTCAGGGTGCAGCGAAGAATACGAAACAAAAAGCCAAACCTCAGTAAAAAACAGCTAATTAAATCAAAGACCACCCACAAGGGTGGTCTTTTTTTGCCCTCACGCCTTGATTCTTTTTGCTATTTATGATATAATAAACTGATTATTTATGTTCACTTGCAAGGAGGCGGTTTAATGCGAATAATCGGTATCGACCCCGGCTATGCCATCATCGGCTTCGGAGTTCTTGATTATAACGGACGCGACTTTTCGGTCGTTAATTTTGGCGCAATAACCACCCCCGCAGGAATGCCTTTCGACAAACGCCTTGAAATGATATATTACGACATGACTCAGCTTTTAGAGCAATACAAACCCGATGCCATGTCGCTCGAAAAGCTCTTCTTCAACACCAACCACACAACAGCTATTGATGTTGCTCAGGCTCGTGGTGTCATCCTCTTGTCAGCGGCGCAAAAGGGCGTCTCGATAAACGAGTATACTCCTCTTCAAGTCAAAAGCTCTATCGCAGGCTATGGCAGGGCTGAAAAGCACCAGGTTCAGGAGATGACACGCTCCATCCTTCATCTTAAAGAGGTTCCCAAGCCCGACGATACTGCCGATGCTTTGGCACTTGCCATTGCTCACGGACACTATTCAAGTTCTGTCGCATACACTGCTTATCTCAATCAATAATTCGTTACAGAGGTTTTTTATCATGATCTATTGCTTAACAGGTACAATTCTTCACACCGAACCTGATCTTTGCGTCATTGAATGCGCAGGCGTGGGATACGCTTGCCGAACCACTCTTTGCACTCTCGAGCAGATTCAGAATCTTGACTCCACCACTTTATATACACATCTCGCTGTCCGTGAGGATGCAATCGACCTATTTGGCTTTGCCACCACAGAGGAGCTTGATTGCTTCAGACTTCTCACTTCCGTCAGCGGTGTCGGCTCGAAATATGCTCTTGCAATTCTTTCAAGCTTAACACCCGATCAGGTTGCTCTTGCCATCGCCGCCGAGGATTCAAAGGCGTTTACCAAAATAAAAGGTGTAGGCAACAAGATCGCTCAGCGAATCGTTATGGAGCTTAAGGATAAGATATCCGCATCACCCTCGCTTATGGGATCAAACTCGGGTGTCGATTTCACACCTGCAACCAAGGCAAACACTCCCGCAAACGAAGCTGTTGCCGCCTTGGTGGTTTTGGGCTATTCTCAGTCTGAGGCTGCATCTGCAGTCTCTCGCTTAGATTCAACCCTCCCTGCCGACGAGCTTATAAAGCAAGCACTAAGACTTTTGGCATCGCGCAAGCTTTGATATTTTAGAAAAGGAGAATGCATATGATTGAAACAGGCGAATTTGATTTTGAAAATCGCATAGTTGCTCCTAATTTAATAACTAACGAGCGTGACGAGGCTGATGTTTCTCTCCGCCCCAAAACCTTAAGTGAATATATCGGCCAGGATAAAGTAAAAGAAAACCTTTCTATCTATATCGAAGCCGCAAAGAAGAGAGGGGAAGCGCTTGATCACGTCCTTCTCTATGGCCCTCCCGGTCTCGGAAAAACAACACTTTCTGCAATCATCGCTCATGAAATGGGCGTTAACATCCGCATAACATCAGGCCCCGCAATTGAAAAGCCGGGCGATCTTGCTGCACTTTTAACCAACTTGCAAGAGGGTGACGTCTTATTTATCGACGAGATCCACCGCCTTTCACGTGCCATCGAAGAGGTTTTATACCCCGCACTTGAGGATTTTGCGATCGACATCATCATCGGAAAAGGCCCTGCCGCAAGATCTATTAGAATCGACCTTCCTCACTTCACCCTCATCGGTGCCACCACCCGTGCAGGTCAGCTAACCACCCCCTTGCGTGACCGTTTCGGTGTTATCCAACGCTTAGAGCTCTATTCTAAAGAGGATCTTGCCGAGATCATCATGCGCTCTGCAGTGATCTTGGGTGTTGCTATTGATAGAGACGGCGCATACGAGCTTGCTTCTCGCTCCCGTGGAACCCCCCGTATAGCTAACCGCTTCTTAAAGCGCGTAAGAGACTATGCCGACGTTATGGCTGACGGCAGAATCACTGCCGAAATCGCACGCATCGCTCTTGACAGAATGGAAGTCGACCCGTTGGGTCTTGATTCACTCGATAAGCGCATGCTTAATATGATAATAACAGGCTACAACGGCGGCCCTGTCGGACTTGAAACTCTCGCTTCTGCCATCGGCGAAGAAGCTGTAACTCTTGAAGACGTCTGCGAGCCATATTTAATGCAGCTCGGCTTTATCGCCAGAACTCCAAGAGGGCGCTGTGCAACAGAGCTTGCATATAAACACCTTGGAATTTTAAAAGACGGTCAGACGACTTTGTAATCATATCACAAGAAGGGAACTGTTTATATAATGGGAAGACTTTTTGGAACTGACGGCGCAAGAGGCGTCGCAATAACCGAGCTTACCACCGAAACTGCTATGCTTATCGGCAAGGCAGCAGCACTCACTCTTTCTGCAAAAAATCATCACAAAGCTAAAATACTTATCGGCAAGGACACCCGCATTTCAGGCGATGTTTTAGAAGCTGCACTTGTTGCAGGCATCTGCTCTGTCGGAGCAGACGTTCACATTTTGGGCGTTATTCCAACTCCTGCCGTTGCATACTTAACAACAAAATATGGTGCCGATGCAGGTATCGTCATCTCCGCATCCCACAATTCTTATGAATTCAATGGAATAAAGCTCTTTGCATCAACGGGCTATAAGCTCCCCGATGATGTCGAGGCCGAGATCGAAGCTTTGGTACTTGACACTCCCGAAAAGCTTACGGGCGAGGGGAATGATAATATCGGCAGAGTAATATATGAAAAGAATGCCGAGTGGGATTATGTAAGACATCTCATCAAAAAGATCGACACCGACCTTAACAGAATGAAAGTCGCTATCGATTGCGCAAACGGTGCTGCATATTCTTGTGCCGAAAAGTTCTTCAAGGGAATCGGCGCTAATGCTATTTTCATCAACAACACTCCCAACGGAATTAATATAAACGAAGGTTGCGGCTCGACTCATCTTGAAATGCTCAAGAAAACAGTTATCGAAAACCGCTGTGTTGCAGGCCTTGCCTTCGATGGTGACGCTGACCGTTGCCTTATAATAGATGAAAAGGGCGAGATCGTTGATGGCGACAAAATGATCGCACTTCTGGCGCTTGATATGAAAAATCGCGAGTGCTTGAACGCCAACACCTGCGTTGTCACCCAGATGACAAACCTTGGTTTCTTCCGCTGGGCAAAGGAAAACGGAATCGTTGTTTCAACCTCATCGAAAATTGGCGACAGATACGTTCTTGAACGCATGCTTTTGGGCGGCTACAATCTTGGCGGCGAGCAGTCAGGCCACATCATCTTAACCGATTGCGGAACCACCGGTGACGGCGAGCTTTCAGGCGCCAAGGTCCTCGAGATCCTTGCACGCTCCGGCAAAAAGCTAAGTGATCTTGCCAACGTCTTCACACCTTACCCTCAGATTTTGCTCAACGTCAGACTCCGTTCCGAATGCAAGGGCACATGGAATAAGGTTGATGAGATAAACGAGATCATTGCTTTCTGCCAAGAAAAACTCGGATCCGACGGCAGAGTTTTCGTCCGCGAATCGGGAACCGAGCCTTTGGTTCGTGTGATGGTTGAGGCTAAGGACAGTGATATTACATATCAATATGCCCATGCGATCGCAAAAGTGGTTAAAGACCATTTAGGAGAAGGAGATTTAAATTGAGAATAGCTTCAAACTGGATTGATTATAAAATTATTGACACCTCTGATGGCGAAAAGCTCGAATCCTGGAAGGGCAAAACCCTTGTCAGACCCGACCCTCAGATAATCTGGAGGACAGATCGCCGCAATCCCTTGTGGAAAAATGCTGATGCTATATATCACCGCTCAAACAAGGGCGGGGGAGAGTGGGAATATCGCCGCAAGCTCCCTGAAAGCTGGACGATTTCATACGGTGATCTTAACTTCATCATTCGTCCCACGGGCTTTAAGCACACAGGACTTTTCCCCGAGCAGGCTGTCAACTGGGATTATATGTCCCAGCTAATTAAAGATGCAGGCAGACCGATAAACGTATTAAACCTCTTTGCCTATACAGGCGGAGCAACACTTGCCTGTGCCAATGCGGGCGCAAGCGTGTGCCACGTTGACGCTTCAAAGGGTATGGTTCAGTGGGCGCGTGAAAATGCCGCTGCCTCTAACTTGACCGAAAAGCCAATCCGCTGGATAGTTGATGACTGCGAAAAGTTTGTCGAGCGAGAGATTCGTCGCGGCAAGCGTTATGATGCTATCATCATGGATCCCCCAAGCTATGGAAGAGGACCCTCGGGCGAGGTTTGGAAGCTTGAAGATTGCATATACGATCTTATCAAGCTCTGCAAGGGCGTTTTAAGTGATGATCCCTTATTCTTCGTCCTCAATAGTTACACGACCGGTCTTTCGCCCTCTGTAATGGCATATATGCTCGATAATGTTTTAACCAAGCAGTTCGGCGGACGTGTTACAGCTGATGAGATCGGACTTCCCGTCGAGGAATCGAATATGCCCCTTCCCGCAGGAAGCACTGCAATCTGGCAGAAATAATATTTCAGGAACTTAAAATGAGTAATTTTATCGAAGTTAAAAACGTCAGCTTTTCATATATGAACGATTATGAAGAGCCTCCTGTTAAAAATACAGTCATATCCGACCTATCCTTAGACATAAAGCGAGGAGAGTTTGTTGCGATCTTGGGTCACAACGGCTCGGGAAAATCCACCCTTGCCAAAATGTTCAACGCAATAAATCTCCCCGAATCGGGCGACATTTTCATCAACGGTATGAACACCAAGGACGAAAATAACCTTTTCGACATAAGAAAAACCGTTGGAATGGTCTTTCAAAATCCCGATAATCAGATAGTTGCCACTATCGTCGAGGAGGACGTTGCCTTCGCTCTTGAAAACGTCGGTGTCGAGCCGAGCGAGATAAGACGTAAGGTCGACGAAGCCCTTAACACAGTCGGAATGTATAAATACCGCGAGCATGCTCCGCACAAGCTCTCGGGCGGACAAAAACAGCGAATCGACATTGCAGGCGTTTTGGCTTTAAGCCCCGAGTGTATCGTTATGGACGAGCCCACAGCAATGCTCGACCCGATCGGCAGACGGGAAATAATGAAAACTATTAAACAGCTCAACTCCATGGGTGTAACGATAATCCTCATCACTCACTATATGGAGGAGGCTGCGCAAGCAGGACGAGTTGTTGTTATGGATAGCGGCAAGATCATTTTGGATGACGAGCCTAAAAAGGTCTTTTCACAGCTTAAGCTATTAAAATCCGTTGGACTCGATGTCCCACAGGTCACCAAGCTTACACACGCACTCATCGATTGCGGACTCCCTATTGCAAACGACATCATCTCAGAGGAAGAGTGTGTTCAGGCACTCTATAAGCTTTTAAAGAAAGGCTGAAACTAAGTTGGGAATATTAAAAACTGAAAATTTAACATATGTTTACGGCGAGGGGACACCTTTTCGCAAGGTAGCATTAGACAACATAAACCTCGATATCGAAGAGGGGGAAATGGTCGGCATCATCGGCCACACAGGCTCGGGCAAGTCAACCCTCATTCAGCACTTCAATGGCCTTTTAAAGCCCACCTCGGGCAAGGTTTACGTTGATGGCGAAGAGCTTTTCGCTGATAAACACCGCTTGCGCGATATTCGCTTTAAGGTTGGACTTGTATTCCAATATCCCGAATATCAGCTGTTCGAGGAAACGGTTTATAAAGACATCTCCTTTGGCCCAAAAAATATGGGCTTGAGTGATGACGAGATCGACCGCCGAGTTAAAGAAACCGCACGCCTTGTCGGCTTAAAGCCCGAGGTTTTGAATAAATCCCCCTTCGAGCTTTCGGGCGGACAAAAACGCCGTGTTGCAATCGCGGGTGTTATGGCAATGGAACCGAAGGTTTTGATCCTTGACGAACCCACCGCAGGACTCGACCCTCACGGCCGCGACCGCATTTTGGGACTTATAAAGGATTATCACAAGGAAAAAGGCAACACAGTAATGCTCGTTTCTCACTCGATGGAGGATGTGGCAAAAACCGTTTCTAAAATTCTCGTAATGGGCGAATCGAATGTTATTATGTACGACACTCCAGAGAAGGTTTTTGCAAAAGCTAAGGAACTTACCGACATGGGCCTTACCGTCCCTCAGATAACACGAGTTTTTGTCAAGCTCAAAGAAATGGGCATCGACTTTAGCGACGAGGTTTACTCTGTGAATTACGCTAAAGACCTTATACTCAAACTTTTGGAGCAAAAGAAAGGATAATCATCTTGATAAAGGATATAACCATCGGTCAATATTTCCCCGGAAAATCCTTAATTCACCGATTAGACCCTAGAATTAAGCTACTTTTGACCGCTTTATATATAGTTATGCTCTTTTCAGCATCAGGCTTTTTGGGCTTGGGTGTGGGAATCGTTTATATGATAATGGCGTTTCTCATCTCGGGGATCCCGATAAAAATGATGCTTAAAAGCATTAAACCAATACTTCCCATCATCATCTTCACAGGCATATTAAACCTCTTTTTTGTAGAGGGTGAAAATGTCCTCGTCTCATGGTGGATATTCACAATCACCTTAGAGGGTGTTCGCACCATGATATTCATGGCTGTAAGAATCATATTCTTGATTTGCGGAACCTCACTTTTAACCTATACCACTTCTCCGATAACTTTAACCGACGCTATTGAGCGCGTGTTATCTCCCTTAAAAGCGATAAAATTCCCCGCGCATGAGATCGCAATGATGATGACCATAGCTTTGCGCTTCATTCCCACTCTTATCGAGGAAACTGATAAGATAATGGCTGCCCAAAAAGCAAGAGGTGCTGATTTAGAAACCGGCTCGGTCATTCAGCGAGCAAAGGCTCTCATTCCGATACTTATCCCTTTGTTCGTTTCCGCTTTCCGCAGAGCTGAGGATCTGGCTCTTGCTATGGAGTGCCGCTGCTATCACGGAGGGGACGGCAGAACCAGAATGCGCCAGCTTAAAACAACGGCTCGTGATTGGCTCTCGGTATTATTAACACTTATTTTCATCGCAGGAATTTTTGTTTTGAACGGATTGTTGCCGATATGACAAACTATAAAGTAACAATGTCCTTTAAGGGCACTAACTATCACGGATTCCAACGCCAACCGGATCTCAAAACTGTTCAGGGAACGGTCGAGGATGCGATATTCAAGCTCTTGGGCGAGCGTGTCACCATAAACGGCTGCTCGCGAACAGATGCCGGTGTTCACGCTAACAACTTTGTGTTCAGCGTTGCACTTGAGACTGATATAACTCCGCGCGGTGTCATCTTTGGACTTAACGGCGTTTTGCCGCACGATATATCCATCCTTGAATGCGAAGAGGCTCAAGATAGCTTCCACGCAAGATTCGATTGCAAGGGCAAGGAATATGTCTATATAATTCACAACAGCGAGATAAAGTCGCCATTTTTGGCTGACACCGCATACAGAAGCTGGTTCCCGATCGATGCTGAAAAGCTAAATCGTGCCTGCAAGGACTTTATCGGCACACACGATTTCAAATCTTTTTGCGCCACAGCTTGCGACAAGGAAATAACCGTCCGCACGATCTTTGATTTCAAGGTCGAGCGTGAAGGGGATACCGTTAAGTTCACCGTTTCGGGTGACGGATTTTTATACAACATGGTGCGCATCATGGTGGGAACGCTTTTGTTCATCAACGATGATAAGCTTCCTTTAGATTCGATTCCGTCTATAATTGCCTCGCTTGACAGAACCAAGGCAGGCAAAACCGTCCCCCCTCAGGGACTGTATTTAAACAAAGTATACTACTGATTTTCATAAAGAAGGAGGAAGGCTAAGTGTCAAGCATAAATTCTTTCGAAACCGATATGCGAAAGCTTAGACGCAAGCGTAAAGCAAAGCGAACATTCAAAAACCTTTTGTTCGTGTTTGCAGTTGTCTTGGTCGTTGGAATTATATACGTCACTCAGGACCGTTGGATCGTTTATCTTGACGGTATTCTTGAACGTGCCGAGGTAAACGCTGAGTTTGGCGAAGCCTCTATCGCCGAGGGGAACTATCCCATCGACATAAGCAAAAAAACCAATACAGCCATCGGCACTCTTGGCAACGGATGGACACTTTTTGCCGATACCGAGTTTTATGTATATGATCATTCGGGCGATATTTCCTTCTCAGTTCAGGCAACCTATGCAAATCCGATAATAACTTCTGCTGAAAAGCGAACACTTATTTATGATTTGGGCGGATATAACTTTATGGTCTGCAATTCCAAAAAACAGATCTTTTCAAAAAAGCTGACCAATCAGATACTTCTTGGCGCAGTCGGAGCTGATGGCAGCGTTGCAATCGTCACCTCGACCGATAAATACTCATCCTATTTAACAGTCTATGATCGCAATGGCTCTGAAATCTTCCATTGGGCCGACGGTAATATGATTACCGCAATCGCGATCGACGATTCGGGCAGGGGCTGCTTGGTCTCAAGCTCATACGCTCTTGGAGGAGAGTTCAATTCGTGTGTCACCGCACTCGATTTCTCCTCTACAGAAATTCAATTTAAAACTTCTCCCGTAAAGGCACTTACCTTTGCACTCGGATATTCTCACGATGGCTTCTGGCTCATTGCCGATGATGCGCTCTATCGCTTCTCGAGGGAGGGGGATGTCGATTTCACCTCAAAATTCGACTTCGACCTCGTATCATATAGCTTAAGTGACAGCACATGTGCCCTTGTATTCGAAAGCGTGGGAGTAAATCACACCAACATTTCAATATTCACTCACGATTCTTCCGATATAACTCAGCTCACGCTCGAGGATAATGTTAATCATATTTCAGTCAGCGACAGCACAGTATATTATAATACCGATTCAACCCTCTATGCCGTGAGCAGTAAAGGTGAATCCCTTGCCACGGCTCAACTTGACGATGTCTACCGTGCTTTCGCGGTTTTGGATGACAGTGTATATTTAATGGGCTATCGTAACATTCAAAGAATCGATTTCGTTCATTAAATCGATCTAATCTCATGTAAAAAAGGGGACTTGCAATATGGCATCGCAGCTCTATTGGTTTTATGACGCTTTAATAATCGGCATAATGCTTGTTTGCTTATATATCGGCGCAAAGCGCGGCTTCTTACGAAGTGTCGTTCTTATTGTTTTGGTCGTGGCTTCAATCCTTGTAAGCTGGATAGGGGCTGAGATCGCATCACCGCTTATCTATGATAATTTTATTAAAGAAGCTGTCATTACCTCTTTAGATAAGACCTCTGAAGACACTGACGCTTCCGAGATAACGATGCAAGCTATCACCGAAGGCGATTATGGTGTTGAGATTACTGATTCAAAGCTGGGAAGCATTCTTTCCTCAGCTGGTGATTTCTTCGATAATATCGCAAATGAGATGAAAAACAACGGCGCCGTTAGCGACACTGACGAGATCCGAACTGAGGTTGAAGAGTCTGTTATCGAAAAGATGCTCACTTCGCTTTTGGGGGGAGTAGTCTCTAACGATCTTTTGAATGAAATGCTCGTTTCTATCGAGGGAACGACCGAAGGCGTTGATAGCGTATTAAGCGCATTCATCAGCGGTGACAAGCAAGAAACCGCAAGGGTGACCGAGGAAAACCTTATAGCTCCCGTTGTTAAGGGATTGCTTAAGATCCTTGTTTGGCTTTTGTTAATGCTTTTGTTCCGCTTAATAATCAATCCTGTGTCTGACTCGTTCAAGCTTGTCAACAAGATCCCTCTTATAGGGCCGGTAAATTCGCTTTTGGGTGCGGTTTTGGGCATTGTCGAGGGCATAATAGTTGTCTACGGTCTTGTTTTGGCAGTTCGCCTGGCAGTATATCTGACCGACGGCTCGCTGATGTTCATAAATAACCAAACAATCGAATTGACTAACGTTTTCAAGATTTTCTATAACCTTGATATAAGCACACTTATCTAATTTTTCAGGAGATACTAAATGATTTGTTCAAGATGCAAAAAACGTCCTGCTGCCGTTTTCATAACAACTATGAACGGCAACGAGAAAAAGAATGAAGGCCTTTGCTTTGTTTGTGCTCGCGAGATGGGCATAACTCAGGTCGATGATTATATGAAGCAGATGGGAATTTCTGAAGAGGATCTTGATGCTTTAATGGAAAGCATGACCATGGAAGCTGACGGTGATTCCTTTGAAATGGGCGGAACAGGCGCAATGCCTAACTTCTTAACTAACCTTCTTGGTCAGCTTGGCGGAAATAATTCCAATCAGAATTCTATTACTCCTTCTGAAAACGGTGAGAGATCCGCAAAGGATAAATCCAAAGGTAAAAAGGATAAAAAATCAAACAAAGAACAGCAAGAGCTTAAGTTCTTAACCACATATTGCACTAATCTTACGGGTAGAGCGCGCGAAGGCAAGCTTGATAATATCATCGGACGCGACCGTGAGATCGGCAGAGCTATACAGATTTTAAGCCGTCGTCAAAAGAATAATCCCTGTTTTATAGGCGAGCCCGGTGTTGGTAAAACCGCCATTGCCGAGGGTATTGCTCAAAAAATCGTCGCAGGTGACGTTCCTTTCAACCTTAAAGATAAGCAGCTCTATCTTTTGGACCTTACAGCCCTTGTTGCAGGCACTCAGTTCAGAGGGCAGTTTGAAAGCCGCATCAAAGGTCTTATCGAGGAAGTTAAGCGCGAAGGCAACGTGATCCTCTTTATCGACGAGGTTCATAATCTTGTCGGAACAGGGGACAGCGAAGGCACAATGAACGCTGCAAACATTCTTAAGCCCGCCCTTTCAAGAGGGGAGCTTCAGGTCATCGGTGCCACAACCTTTAAAGAATACCGCAAATATATCGAAAAGGATTCTGCGCTCGAGCGCCGCTTCCAGCCTATAACTGTTTCCGAGCCTACTGTTGACGATACCGTTGAAGTTCTCTTGGGAATCAAGAAGTACTATGAAAACTATCACCGCGTTAAGATATCTGATGCCGCTGTAAGAATGTGCGCCGTTTTATCAGAACGCTACATCAACGATAGATTCCTTCCCGACAAGGCTATCGACCTTTTGGATGAATCCTGCGCTTGCGCTTCTATAAGAAGCCCCGAGATTGCAAAAGCAACAACTCTCGAAGCTCAGATCGCTGAGTTAAATGCATCCCTTGCCGAGCTTGAATCTGCAGAAGAACTTGATTACGAAAATATCGTTAAAACCAAGGCCGAGATAACCAAGCTTGAAGGCGAATATGCTGTTGCACAGCTCGAGGCTGATAAGGTTTGCGTAACCGATGTCGACCTTTCCAAGGTCATAGAGCTTTGGACGGGCATTCCCGCTAATAAGATCGTTGAATCTGAATATGCAAAAATAAGAAATCTTCACGAGGCTTTAAGCAAAAAGATCATAGGTCAGCCCGACGCTATCGATCTTGTTTGCTCGGCAGTTCGCCGTTCGCGCGTTCAGCTTACTTCCCGTCGCCGTCCTGCATCCTTTATCTTTGTGGGACCCACAGGTGTCGGTAAAACCGAGCTTGCGAAAACCCTCGCGGCAGAGCTTTTTGATGCAACAGAACCGCTTATCCGCATTGATATGTCGGAATATATGGAAAAGCACACAGTTTCCCGTCTTATCGGCTCGCCTCCCGGCTATGTCGGATATGACGAAGCAGGTCAGTTGACTGAAAAGGTGCGTCGTAAGCCTTATTCTGTCGTACTGTTCGACGAGATCGAAAAAGCTCATCCTGACGTTATGAATATCCTCTTGCAGATTTTGGACGAGGGCAGAGTTAACGATGCTCAGGGCAGAAGCGTTTCGTTCGAAAATACAGTCATAATTATGACCTCTAATGCCGGTTCAACCGATAAATCGGGTATGGGCTTTGAAAGAAGTCAAGCTGATATTTCTAAGGATAGAGCAATGAAAGGCCTGCGTGATTTCCTAAGACCTGAATTTATCAGCCGTGTTGATGAAATAGTTGTATTCAACCCTCTTACCGAAGAGAATTACGCCGACATCGCTCACCTTATGCTTAAGGAAATGGAAGCACCTTTGGCTGATAAGCTAATAATGTTCACGTTTGACCGTGCCGCTGAAGAAGCTATTGCATCGATTGCGTTTAACGCTAGATACGGTGCGCGCGATATTCGCCGCGTAATCCGCAAGGAAGTTGAGGATAAGATCGCAAACCTTATCATCACCTCGGGTGAGATCAAGCTTCGCACGATAAACGTGACTGCAGCTGATGGCAAACTCATCGTCGAAGGAGTTTGATCGCCTCCACCAATCGCCGACTTTTGCAGCATGCGCCGCAAAAGCTCCGCCGATTGACGTCGGCTTCAAATCAGCTGCTCCTCACCGCCGGCCACATTCTCGCATCGCGCCCTTCGGGCGCGCGCTCACCTGTGACAGGCGACTCGTCGCCTGATCACCCAATAACCAATTGTAAACTTTTTGTGAATTTTTCGAAATATCCTTGCACCCATATATTTAATATGGTACAATGTTCAAGCCGCATATGCTCGGCCCTAAAAATCGGTGAAAAACCGTGCCGAACCGTAGCGAGTTTTATAGTAAAGGCAGGTGCCAACTTATAATGTACGCAGTAATTGAAACAGGCGGAAAGCAGTATCAGGTTAAAGAGGGTGATATCCTCTTCATTGAAAAGCTCCCCGTTGAAGCTGAAGAAAACGTAACCTTCGATAAGGTCATCGTTGTTTCTAACGGCGAATCCACCACCGTAGGTGCTCCCTATGTTGCAGGTGCTACCGTTGAAGCTACAGTTCTTAAGAACGGTAAGGCTAAGAAGATCACTGTATTTACCTACAAGCCCAAGAAGGGTTCTTCTCACAAGAAGCAGGGTCACAGACAGCCCTACACACAGGTAAGAATTGAAGCTATCAAGGCATAATGATTGACGCTCAGTTTTTAACAACCAACGGCAGGCTGAAAGGCTTTGCCATCAAAGGCCACGCAGGATATGCATTGTTTGGCAAAGACATTGTTTGTGCAAGCGTCTCGTCAAGCGTAATGATGACTGCAAACACCGTTACCGAGATTTTAAAGGTCAAAGCTGATGTAAAAGCTCTTGACAATGAGATTAGGTGCGGACTTTTAGAGGGATCCGATGAAGCAGAAAAACTGCTCGAAGGCTTAAAGCTTCATTTGCAGCTTCTGTCAGAGGATTATCCAAACACAATAAAAGTAACTATTTCGGAGGTGTAATAAATGTTAAGAATCAGCATGCAGTTCTTCGCTCATAAGAAGGGTGTAAGTTCCACTAAGAACGGTCGTGACTCTGAATCCAAGAGACTCGGCGCTAAGAGAGCAGACGGACAGGCAGTTTTGGCAGGTAACATTCTTTACCGCCAGAGAGGTACACACATTCACCCCGGTGTGAACGTAGGTATCGGTTCTGATGATACTTTATACGCAAAGGTTGACGGCGTAGTAAGATTTGAAAGACTTGGCCGCGACAGAAAGAAAGTAAGCGTATATCCCGCAGAATAACAAACGGCTTAAAACCCAAGCTTGACACAAAAAGCTTGGGTTTTCCATTGAATTAAGAAAATTAAGGAGGGTGCAACATGTTTGTCGATGAAGTATTCATAACGGTCGAGGCTGGCGATGGTGGAGACGGATGCGTTTCATTCCACAGAGAAAAATATGTGGCCGCAGGCGGACCCGACGGCGGTGACGGCGGCAAGGGTGGAGATATCGTCTTTTTGGTTGACGATAACTGCTCAACACTTATCGATTTCCGTTATAAGCGCAAGTTCTCGGCACCAAGAGGTGCTGACGGCGGCTCGAAAAACAGCTTTGGCAAAGGTGCGCCCGATCTTGTCATAAAAGTCCCTCGCGGCACAGTTGTTCGCGAAAAGGACACAGGCAGACTCCTTGCTGATATGTCGGGTGACGAGCCTGTAATAATCGCCAAGGGCGGAAAAGGCGGCAGGGGAAATGCCCACTTCGCAACCCCCACCCGTCAGATACCCAGATTTGCAAAGCCCGGATTTAAGGGCCAAAAGTTCGAGCTTAAGTTAGAGCTTAAGCTTCTTGCAGACGTTGGCCTTGTCGGCTTCCCCAATGTCGGAAAATCGACACTTATCTCGGTTGTTTCTGCCGCAAAACCTAAAATTGCAAACTATCATTTCACAACCTTAACCCCCGTTTTGGGCGTTGTTAAAATATCCGAGCGTAACTCGTTCGTTATGGCTGATATCCCCGGACTTATCGAGGGTGCTAGCGATGGTATAGGCCTCGGTCACGAGTTTTTGCGCCATGTCGAGCGTTGCCGCTTGATAATTCACGTTGTTGACGTTTCGGGAAGCGAGGGAAGAGATCCCATCGAAGATTTCGAGATAATCAATAAAGAACTTCGCAATTTCTCTGACGATTTGGCAAATGCTCCTCAGATCGTTGCCGCAAACAAATCTGATATGGCAACCCCCGAAGACGTTGCTCGTTTCAAGGAATATATCGAATCTAAGGGACTGATCTGCTTTGAAATTTCAGCAGCAACCACCATGGGCACCAAGGAACTCGTCAATTTCACCTCGAACGAGCTTAAAAAGCTTCCTCCTCTTCGTGTGTTCGAACCCGATCCTGTTCCCACTTGGGACACTATCGAGGTTGAGACTGAGCGTCCCTTCAAGATCACATACGAAGATGGCATCTATTTTGTAGAGGCTGAGTGGATGGAAGGCGTTTTGCGAATGGCAAATATGGACGACTACGAGTCGCTTCAGCACTTCCAGCTTGTACTCAAATCAAGCGGAATTATCGACGAGCTTGAAAACATGGGCATTCAGGACGGTGACACCGTTTCCGTTTGCGACTTCGAGTTCGACTATGTCAGATAACAAAAGGGGATGAGCTTACGTTAAAGCCCGTTGACAAACGAACAGCAAATCAGTATAGCCCTTTGGCACTTGCTTTTTTGGGCGACTCGGTATATGAACAGCTTGTTAGGCATCACCTTGTTCTGCACGCAAATATGCCTGCAGGCAAGCTTCACAGCTTAGCAGTAAAGCTCGTTTGCTGTGAATTTCAGTCTGATGCTGTCGAGATCATCACCCCTCTTTTAAACGAGGACGAGCTTGATATCATGCGCCGAGGCAGAAACTCAAGCGGAATAACCCCTCCCAGACACGCAGTAGTTTCTGTATACAGAAGAGCCACCTCGCTCGAGTGCCTTTTTGGCTGGCTTCATTTGATGGGTGAGACGGATCGTATAAACGAGCTCTTTGAAAAAATTTGGGAAACGGTTGAAATCGACTATAAATAGAGTTATAATCAATAAAGATTTTATAAGCATTGAAAGGAATGGTCACACAATATGTCAGGACATTCAAAATGGAACAACATTAAGCGTAAAAAAGAAGCTGCTGACGGCGCAAAGGCAAAGATCTTCACCCGAATCGGCAGAGAAATAACCGTTGCTGTTAAAGAGGGCGGACCCGATCCTGCAAGCAACGCAAAGCTTCGCGATCTTATCTCGAAGGCAAAGGCTAACAACGTTCCCAACGACAATATCGACCGTGTTATCAAAAAAGCCTCTGGCGATGGCGACAAGAACAACTATGAAACCATGGTATATGAAGGCTACGGTCCCGGTGGTGTTGCAGTAATCGTTGAATGCTTGACAGATAATAAGAACCGCACCGCAGGCGATGTAAGACACTATTTCGATAAATTCGGCGGCAACATGGGTACAACCGGTTGCGTATCCTTTATGTTTACCCGCAAGGGTGTAATTGCTCTCGAGTTCGACGGTCAGGATGAAGACAAGATCATGGAGGACTGCTTCGAAGCAGGCGCTGAAGACTTCAACATCGAGGATGAGGTGATCGAAGTCTCTGCCGAGCCTAACGATGTTTTCAAGGTTGCAGAAGCTTTGGGTGCAATGGGCTATAAGGTCGTATCCGCAGAGGATGCAATGGTTCCTTCAACCTATACCACCCTTACCGATGAAACTCACCTTAAATATATGAACCTTCTCTTAGAAAACCTTGATGAGAACGATGACGTTCAGCAGGTTTGGCACAACTGGGATGCTCCCGAAGAGCCTGAAGAAGACTAATAAACATAAAAAGCCTTTGAAGATTTGTTCTTCAAAGGTTTTTCTTTTTGTGAAACTTTACTTCACAAAAATATCTGCATTTTCCACAATCAAACCTTGTCTTTCTTTCTGATTATTTGTTAAACTTTATCTGCATTATCAAATCAGATAGTATCTCGCCTTTGCTTATAGGTTGATTTGCCCTATATTTACGATTGAAACTACATATTATTAATGCAACATTCACAAATGTAAAGCGATTTGCTTTACATTGTTTCAGCTTGCAATATCTTGGTTCAAAGCATAAAATATAGCCAACACTTAAGAAAGCCCGTGATAATCATGAAAAACAAAAAGCTTCAATCAATAATCGCTGTTGGCCTGATGGCTGCCCTGTGTTATGTCGGCAACTATCTTCAAATTAAAATCCCCAACGGCGTTTTAATAACCCGAATCCACTTTGGCAACTCGATGTGCCTTTTAGCAGGCCTTTTGTTCGGAGGGGTTAACGGCGGTCTTGCATCCGGCATCGGCGCCGCACTTTATGACCTCTTTGATCCTGTATACATCGTTTCCGCACCCTTCACATTCTTATCTAAGTTTGCGATGGGCTTTGTCTGCGGTACGCTTACAAAATCCTCTCACCGCCTTAAGAACGAGACTTCACACATCATAACCACCGCAATCTTCGGCCAGCTCACATACATCGTTTTGTATCTTGCCAAAACCTTTGTTTCACAGCTTATTTTGGGATACACTATCGAAACTGCGCTCACAGCAACCGCCACGAACCTCTTAACCTCATCGGTTAACGCAGTTATCGCCGTTGCAGTTTCCGTTCCTCTTTATTTCGGACTTAAAAAGCCCCTTGCATCAACCTATTTTGCAACGCTAATTAATGAACGTCGCCAGAATAAATCTAATTGGCAAACCAAGCTTATCTTTGCGTTTATCTTTGTTTTGATTGCTGTCGGAGCTGCAATCTTCGGCACGCTAATGAAAAAATAACAAAAAATTGCCCTGCTAAGGAACTCCTTAACAGGGCTTTATTTTGTATTAATTCTTAGGCTTCTTGATCTTGTTAAGCTTCTTGTTAAGAGCCAAAAGCTCTTCCTTTGTAAATGTGATGTTAGCCATAGACATCATGCCGGTCAATCTCAAAACGGTAAATCCACCAAGCATATCCATCATTGCGCCTTCCATCTTCATTCCGCTAATGTCAAATCCGCCTTCCTTCTTATCCTTCTTGTTATTCTTCATTTTCTTAGTAAGAATATTTGCGAAGATAAGCTTTCCTCTAAGGGTCTTCAAAATGTCGCCCATCTTGTCATTTATCGAGAAGCGTCCTTCAGGCATGTCGATTTCGAACCAGTTGATGATAGCATTCTTTTCAACAAGTCTATATTCCTCGTTAAACTCGTCAACCTTCTTGATTACACTTTCGTCTGTGTATTCGCCGGCAACAGCCTTAAGATTTGTTTCGCCAACGTTGGGAACGTCGAAATAGAAGAAGTGATCGTCTGCGGTCTTCTTGCCAAGGCTTTCACCGTTTGCAAAAAGCTCAACCTCGGGCATATTAGAGTAAACAGTAACCTTTGTCACGTCTTCAACTCTGTCAACATATCTCTTTCCGCAGAGGTGAACGAACTTTTCATCAGAAAGCCATGCCTTATAAGCATAGAACGAGTCCTTCTTATACTTTCTGTCCATGGTAACAAGACCCTTGTGGTTCTGACCGTTCTCGCCGCCTTCGCTTCTTGCGTCAGCACCGAAGTCAAACATGTTCCAAACGTGTGTTGCCCACATGTATTTTCTTGTGAAGAGCTGCTTGATAAGTTCTTCGTGGTAATATGCCTGATATTCTTCAGTATAGTCGCCCTGAGTGGGGTTAGAGGTGTGCCAGTTCAAAGCCTCACAGCCATATTCCGAGCATCCGATCGGGATATAGGGATGAGTTTCATGGAACTTATCAAACCAAGGACCGTTCATGTCAGTCTCGCCGCCATACCAGCCGAAATAGTGGTTATAAGAAACAACGTCGGGAATCTGAATGTAAGGGCTGTTGATAGGGCAGGGGGAAACCGCAGCAATAGTTGTAAGTCTTGTCTTGTCCATTTCGTGAACCAAATCGTTCAAAATGCGGTGGTTCTCCAAAAGGTCAGGATCGGTGTCACCCTTCATGGTGATCTCATTTGAAAGTCCCCAAACAACGATAGAGGGGTGGTTATAGTTCTGAGTGATAAGCTCCTTCATCTGAGAGATGGTGTTCTCACGTCCGGTGGGCATATGGTTCGAGATGTAAGGGATTTCAGCCCAGATAACAAGACCCTTTTCGTCGCAAAGATCATAGAAATACTGGTCGTGCTGATAGTGAGCCAAACGGATGGTTGTTGCGCCAACTTCCATAATAAGATCAATGTCTTCATCATGATGCTCGGGCAACAAAGCGTTACCAACGCCCAATCTGTCCTGGTGGCGGGATACGCCGCGCAAAGGATAATTCTCGTTGTTCAAAACAAATCCTTCATCAGGGTCGATCTCAAAGGTTCTGCAGCCGAATCTTGCGCTCACGTTGTCAATAACGGTTTCGCCGTCCAAAAGCTCAGCCTTGGCAGTATAAAGATAAGGATCTATTCTTCCGTGCCAAAGGTGAACGTTGTCCATATGAATAACAGTCTTGGTTTCTGCACTGTTAACACATGCAACTTCGTTTCCTTCCTTGTCGCAAATGGTATACTTAACGCTAACGCTATCCTTGCTGTTGGTTACGAACACTTCGATTTCAATATCTGCAGTGCTTCCATATACCTTGGGAGTAACCTTAATGCCGGGACCTCCGTAGTAATCAAGGTCAAAGTGAGTGTCGTTAACACAAATGATGTTTACATTTCTGTAAAGTCCGCCATAGAACGTAAAGTCGGCAACCTGAGGGTAAACTCTGTCGTTGGGTGAGTTGTCAACAGCAATAACCAAAAGGTTTTCGTCCTTCAAGTGGTCAGTAAGGTCAACTCTCCAGGTAGAGTATCCGCCATCGTGGTGCTTAAGATTCTCGCCGTTCAAATAAACGTCAGCCGAGGAGTTAGCGCCGTTGATCTCCAAATAATATCTTTTATCCGCAGGCAATTCCTCACGCTTCAAGGTCTTTGCATAATAGCATGTACCTCTGTGATAGTCGTTGCCGCCATCCTGTCCGTCGGTTGCGTTCCAAGTGTGGGGAAGATTAACCGATTCCCAGTCACAAGGGATTACCGAGGGGAGTTCGTTAGCTGTTTTAGAGAAAAGCCAGCCCGAATTGTAACAAATTACATTTCTCATTATTTTCGCTCCTTATAAAGTTTAAAATTTAAAATTTAATACTTGTGTTCTTAAGAGCACATTATCTTTAATATTATACAACCTATTCACCAATTAGTCAATATATATAATTTGAATTAACCGTTTATATTTTACATTATGCCTTTTGTATAAAACTAAAAATATCGTCTGCCGTCGATTTTTCCGTCATAATCCTTCAAATTTGTGAGATGATATAAACATAATACTTCTTTAAATTTATAAGGAGGACACTAACGTGAAAAAGACATTAGACGTTCCAAGACCGTTTAGCTTCAGAGATAAGCTTGGCTATTTGTTCGGAGATTTTGGAAACGATTTTACTTTTTTGCTCTCATCATCATTTTTGCTTAAGTTTTATACCGATGTAATGGGACTTGATGCTTATGTGGTGGGAATCGTCATGATGATAACTCGCTTTATCGATGGCTTTACCGATGTTACTATGGGAAGAATCTGCGACCGCAGTCCCATAACTCCAAGAGGCAAATTCAAGCCTTGGCTGCTTAGAATGTGTGTTCCCGTGGCGATAGCTTCGTTCTTGATATATCAAAGCTCGCTTGCGGGTCTGCCTTATTGGGTAAAGGTGATATATCTATTCGTGACGTATACTCTTTGGGGATCTATATTCTACACCTCGATAAATATTCCATACGGTTCAATGGCTTCGGCAATCTCGCCCGAACCTGGTGACCGCCAATCTCTTTCAACTTACAGAACTATGGGTGGCGTTTTTGCAGGAGTTATCATTGGTGTAGGTATCCCTCTCTTTGCATTCACTAAAAACGAAGCAGGATTCGAGGTTCTTAACGGTCCACGCTTTACTTTGGTCGCAGGAATATTATCAATTCTTTCGATTGTTGCATACATCGCTTGTTATTTCTTGACTACCGAGAGAGTAGTAACCGAACAGGCCGAGCATGTGAAGCAGAATAACAACGTGGGAAGAATGCTTTTAAACGCACTAAAAAACCGCGCTCTCATTTCTCTCATCGTGGCTTCTGTTGTAACGCTTCTTGCACAGCTAACCGTGCAGGGAATGGCACCTTATCTTTATCCCAACTATTATAACAGCAGCGAGGCCCAGTCTGCTTCCACTCTTGTAATGATGTTTGGAATGTTTATAGCTGCCGCAATTTCCAAGCCTTTGGCAAACCGTTTCGGCAAAGCCGAGGTCAGCGTTGTTGCAAATATTGTCGCCGCAGCTGTTTATTTCATCTTATTCCTTTGGCGACCTCAGAACGTTTGGGTGTTCGTTATAGTAAATGCGGTTTGTTGGATAGGTCTTGGAATCTTTTCAATGATATCTTGGGCATTTGTAACCGATGTTATCGACTATTCCGAAATTAGAAACGGTGTGCGCGAGGACGGCTCCGTATATGCTCTTTATTCGTTTTCAAGAAAGCTTGGACAGGCAGCATCCGCAGGGCTTACAGGTGCGCTTCTGTCGCTGATAGGATACAATGAATCTACCGCTTTCGAGCCTAATGTGCTAGAGGGTATATACAGCGTCTCAACGATAGTTCCAACAATCGGATTTATTGTTCTTGCGCTTATATTATGGTTTTGGTATCCGCTTCATAAAAAACAAGTTGATGAGAATGTTGAAACGCTTAGAATTAGACACGGAAGAAAGGGCGAATGATCTTCGCCCATACATATTTAAGCGTTCTATTGACAAGGGGAGATAAATATGTATAATAACATATGAACACATACTCATATGTTATTTGAAAGGAGTGCTTTTATGCACGATCACGAAAACTGCAATTGTCACGAATGTCCTTATCACGTTGAATGCGGCGGAAAGAATATCGAAAAAGTAAAGCTGTTTGAAAATAAAATGATCACCGAGGAAGAAGCTTATTATGTCAGTGAGCTTTTTAAAGCCATCTCAGATTTGACAAGAGTAAGAATCTTATTCTCGCTTTTGGCAGGGGATATGTGCGTCTGCGATATCACAGAGCTTGTTGGTGTTTCGCAATCGGCTGTTTCTCATCAGCTTCGCGTGCTTAAGCAGGCGGGACTTGTGAAATATCGCCGCGAAGGCAAAACGATCTATTATTCGATTGCCGATGACCACGTTTCCGACATCCTGGCAACTGGCCTTGAACACATTTCTGAATAATTTGCAATCCACCGCGCCACGGCTTCGGCACTCGCCGCCCCTCCGGGGGCGCCCACGCCTTCGCCACGGCGCCACACTTCCTATCACATAAAATCTGCCCCCAACCTCAGCGGGCCCCTCCCACCACTCGCGCTTTCAGCGCGGCGGCGGTCTCCGTCCCGCCTCCTCAAAACCACATAAAGCTTATCAAGGAGATACATATGTCACATTGCAATTGCGGCTGTCATGATGACTGCCACTCTCATGAACACGAACACGAGCATAGCTCGCTGAAATTTGATATAATCAAAATAATCGTTGCTGCGGTACTGTTTATCGCGTCCTTTTTCTTGCCCGATGGGATAATCAAAACCGTTGTTTTGGTTTCTTCCTTCCTAATCGTCGGTTATGAAACCATATACGATGCCCTTAAAGATCTTATAACCGAGCACAGTATCGACGAATGCTTTCTGATGACTATTGCATCTATCGGTGCGATAGCTGTCGGTGAGGTTTCCGAAGCCGCCGCAGTAATGATTCTTTACGCTATCGGTGGGATTCTTGAAGGCGTCGCAAGTGAACGTTCCCGTAAATCGATAACAGCACTGTTAGAGCTTCACCCTGACCATGTTAACGTCCGCCAAAACGGCGAGCTTGTTAAAGTCCTTCCCGAAACTGTGAAGATAGGTGATACTGTCGTTGTTCTTGCCGGCGAACGCATCGCTCTTGACGGCAAGGTCATAAATGGCAATTCCTTGGTGGATAATTCAGCTCTCACCGGCGAATCTCTTCCTGTTTCCGTTTCGGTCGGAGATACTGTTTATGGAGGAGGAATCAACGCTTCAGGCACGATAGAGGTCCTTGTTGAAAAGGAATATCACGATTCATCTGCTTCAAGAATCCTTGAAATGGTTAAGGATGCACAGTCGAAGAAGGCAAAGGCAGAACGCTTCATTTCGCGCTTTGCACGCAAGTATACTTTGATCGTTGTAGCGGTCGCCGCAATCGTTGCGTTTGTTTTCCCACTGTTCACGGGATATGCACAAACTTTCTCCTCGTGGCTCTATCGAGGGCTTACCCTTCTTGTAATATCCTGCCCCTGCGCACTCGTAATTTCCGTACCCTTAACGTTTTTTGCAGGCGTTGGATGTGCATCAACGAAAGGCATTTTAATCAAGGGAACCAATTGCATCGAACAACTGTCTAAGCTTAAATCAGTCGCACTTGATAAAACAGGAACTCTTACATATGGCACTTTAAGCGTTGATTCTTCAACAGTAGATGAAAATACACTTAAGCTTGCCGCCTATGCCGAAAGTCGATCAACTCATCCCATTGCAAAAGCATTGGTTAAGTATTTTGGCAATTCAATAAATGATGATATCATCAAAGAATCTCATGAGATCGCAGGCAAGGGCATTATTAGCACGGTAGGCGAGGATAAAGTTGCCGTCGGCAATGCCGAGCTTATGCTTGAAGTCGGAGTTACATCTGAATTAAACGCGGTGTCGGGAATCGGCATACATATAGCCATAAACGGAGAATACAAGGGATGTGTAACGTTTAACGACAAAATAAAGCCTGATTCAAAGGAAGCGATTTCAAGTCTTAAATCACTTGGAGTTTCAAGAATTTCAATGCTTACGGGCGACGGCGAGAATGCCGCAAAGGAAATCGCATCAGATGTAGGAATCGCCGAGGTGAACTATTCTCTTAAGCCCGAGGATAAGGTAAGCCATCTTGAAAAAATCATCTCAGAGACGGAAAGCACCACTGCATTTGTCGGCGACGGAATTAACGATTCGCCTGTTTTGGCACTCGCTGATTTGGGCGTTGCAATGGGCGCTCTCGGATCAGATGCCGCCATCGAATCGGCAGACGTAGTCTTGCTCGATGACAAGCTTTCAAAGCTTGCACAAGCGGTGAAGATATCTAGAAAAACTATAAATGTTGCTTGGCAGAACATCTTCTTCTCACTTGGCGCAAAAGTTCTCGTTATGATCCTTACTATCTGTGGAATCTCGGGAATGTGGCTTGCGGTCTTTGCTGATACAGGCGTAATGCTTCTCGCTGTTATAAACGCGCTCCGTGCGCTCAAAGCACCCAAAAACTGATTTTCCTCAAAACGAGGTCGGCACTCGTTGCTCACGCAACCACGCCGCCCTCGTTTTTGCTTTCTCAAAAAACTGCAACCCCACCGCGGCTCCGCCGCCGCGCACTCGGGCTGGCGCCCCGCGCGCGGCGAAATCGCCGCTGATTGACTAACCCGAAAATCTGTGCTAAAATCAAGTGAATAAAATGAAACGGAGAATCATCATGGAATGGCTCGAACTTAACATATACACAACACATCAAGGAATCGAAGCACTGAGCGCTGCGCTTATCGGTGCAGGCATAACAGGCCTTGTCATCAACGATCCTGAGGATATAACCGAATTTGTTGAAAATAAAACCCCCGCTTGGGACTATATCGACGATGAAGTGCTTGCCCGTCAAAACGGCGAGGCTTATATAACCGTCTATATCGAAAAGAACGAAACCGCTCCCGAAATGCTTGCCGAGATAAAGTCGATAATCTCTCGCCTTAAAGAATCGGATGCAGATAACGAGCTCGGAAGACTGGAGATGGAAACCTCCGGCATTAACGAGGAGGATTGGGCAAACACTTGGAAGCAGTTCTTCAAACCCGTCGAGATCGGTGAAAGAATCGTTATCAAGCCTTCGTGGGAGGAATTGCCCGAGGATTGCAACCGTGTTGTTGTCGAGCTTGATCCCGAAACAAGCTTCGGCACAGGACGCCATTATACCACTCAGCTTTGTTTAGAGCTTTTGGAAAAATACGTTCAAAAAGGCGACCGTGTTTGCGACCTTGGATGCGGCAGCGGAATCATCTCTATTGCTGCAATGGCATTGGGAGCTGACAGCGCAGTTGGCACAGACATCGCTGAAGATGCTGCAAAAATTGCAAAGGCAAACGCTTTAAAGAATGGCATCGCAGACGATAAGTATACTGTTTACCATGGCGATATCATAACTGACTCTGAATTGAAAGAAAATGTCGGTAAAGGTTATGACCTTGTCGCTGCGAATATAGTTGCTGATGTTTTAATGCTGATGAAAGAAACCTTCGCAGATATAACAAAACATGGCGGAATCCTTGTGATTTCGGGCATTATCGATGATAGACGTGACGAAGTTATCGAGGCTGTAAAGCATTGCGGCTTCACGCTTATTGAGAGCTTGCACCGCGATATGTGGAATGCTGCAGTATATAATAAAGATTGATTATGATAGAAATTATATTTAATGACAAGCACATTGTCGTTTGTCAAAAGCCAACGGGTGTCGATTCCGAGAAGAATATGCCCTCGCTTTTGTCCGAGCAGCTTGGCTGTGAGATCTTCTGTGTCCATCGCCTTGATAAAGCTGTTGGCGGACTTATGGTGTTTGCAAAAACCAAACAAGCCGCGGCAAATCTAAGTTTGCAGATACAAAATAAAACTCTCATAAAAGAATATTTTTGCGTTGTTTCGGGTGTTCCTGAAAAAAGCGAGGATACACTTACAGATCTTCTTTACCGTGATGTACGTTTGGGAAAAACCTTCGTCGTTGACAGACAGCGAAAGGGCGTTAAGGATGCAAAGCTTGACTATAAGCTTATTTCATCTGTAAGCACAGAGCAGGGGAACATCTCGCTTATTCGTGTTCATCTCCACACCGGCAGAACTCATCAAATTCGCGTGCAGTTTGCATCGCGCAAGCTTCCACTTTTGGGAGACAGACGTTATGGTGGCGACAAAAGCGCGAAAAACATCGCTCTATTTTCTTGCTATCTTAAGTTTAAGCATCCGAAAACCAATGAGGATCTAAGCTTTTCATTAACGCCTGACAACGAATATCCCTGGAGCGAGTTCGAATTCTAAAACAAAAGCACCTGCAGATCATTCTGCAAGTGCTTTATTTTTTCGCTTATTACGTGCGCACTCGGCTTCGCCCACGCGCACAATTATATACAGCATCCAATCTCACCGCTCGGTACGAAACTCCACTCTTGCATTCTGCAAGGCGGCGTTTCACACCTCGCTACATCAGCGGTGCAAATATCTTCAGCACCGCCTGCAAAAGGCGATAAAGAGTACCCTTCTTGTTTATAGCTTCCAAGGTTATCTCCTCGCAAAGATCAAGTGTTTGTTCAAAATCAGCTTCAACGTCACTGACACAGCTCGATTTATAGGCCAAAACACAGTTTTCAAAGTGCATATAAAAGCTTCTGAAGTCAAAGTTCGCCGTGCCTACAACGCACACCTTTCCGTCAGCCGAAAGCGACTTTGCATGAATAAATCCGGGAGTGTATTCATATATTTTAACTCCTGCCTTAAGTAAAGCTCTGTAATATGATCTTGTCACGGCCAAAACCAGCTTTTTGTCGGGAATGTGAGGGGTGATTATCCTCACGTCCACACCGCTTTTTGCAGCGTGACATAACGCCGTTTGCATCTCGTTGTCTAAAATAAGGTAAGGCGTCGTGATGTTAATATTCTTTCTCGCACTGCTTATAAGTCCGATATAGCACATTTCGCATATCTCGTCGTTATTAGTGGGACCATCTGCAAACGGCTGAATATATCCGTCACTCTCACTGCTAATTTTACATTCATAATCTTTAAGGTCGATCTTAGATTCGCCCTTCGAGAAGTGCCAAAGTTGCAGGAAAGTCTCGGTCATTTTTGTTACAGCATCGCCCTTAAGCATAATGCCCGTGTCCTTCCAGTGCCCAAATTTCTCAACCTCGTTGATATATTCATCAGCTAAATTGATTCCTCCCGTGAAAGCAACGTTTCCGTCGATAACGACGATCTTTCGATGGTCGCGATAATTGAGGAACGTATCAAGCGAGGGCCTTATTCTATTGAATACCGATACCCTAAGTCCCATTGCCTCAAGCTCTTTGTCATAGTTTTTGGAAAGCTTCGATATCGTTCCCAAATCGTCAAACATGATCCTTACTTCGATTCCCTGATTCACCTTTGCCTTAAGGATATCAAGAACAGAGTTAAACATCTTGCCCTTTTCGATTATAAAATACTCTAAGAATATAAATCTCTGAGCACGCCTTAACTCAAATAAGAGCGCCTCGAAATAATCTTCACCCGATGCAAAATATCTCGTTTCGGTGTTTTTGTAAACAGGCGCAAGCGCTGTATTGCTTATATATCTCATCTGCCGTGCGATTTCGGGATCGTTGTCTTCTATTTCTTGAAGGTTGTCTTCAAGGTTGTTTATCATCAGTCTTTCAAGGGTTTTATACTTTCTTAACCGCTTCGATATTCTATAATCCTGCTTCGATTTTGAGAATATCAAATATAAAGGAGTTCCGCAGAAGGGGATGATAAGCACCAAAACCAGCCACGCAATTTTATACGAAGGGTTCATATCCGAGTTTGCAATGTCTACGATCGAAATAAGCGCGACGATAGAGGAAACGATATAGTAAACAGCAAATCTGTCAAACATAACGCCTAGGAATACTATTAATATAACAAGCTGAATGAACAACAAAAGTATTGTAATAAACATTCTGCTTTGCAGAAGCTTTGAAAGCTTTTTCATTTTTCCTCCTTTAAATGTGCAATATTTTGTCGATTTATCTACTTTTATTATATAACAATAAAAACTTAATATCAACTTAATTATGCCCGAAAAAGTTACAACTTAGTTACAGCTAAGTGACAGTTTGGCTGATTCTATTGACATTATCAAAAACTATTGTTATCATTTACTCGATTATAAAGCACAACTGTGTTTTGATACTATTATGTTTATTTTCTGAAAGGAAAGTGTGATTCGATGAGCGAAAGAAAAATGCTGTGCATGGGCTGTATGGAGCCCCTCGAGCAGGAGGGTGCATGCCCTCATTGCGGATATGCCGACAGCAACTCCTATCATCCTTCATATCTGCCCCCAAAAACAGTTTTAGATGACAGATATATCGTCGGAAGAGTTATAAGATTCAACGGCGAATCAGCAACATATATCGGATTTGACAACGTCTCTAATGAAAAGGTTTTCATTAAAGAATATATGCCCGATGCATTGTGTTCTCGAACAAAGCAAAGCCCCGAGATAATTGTCGATGCAGGCTCGCTCGTTCAGTATAAAAACTATATGTCCGAGTTTATCGAGCTTAATAAGGCTCTTTCCCGTCTGCGTACAATGTCTCACATCGTGGCACCCATTGATATGTTCTCTCAGAACAACACGGCATACGTTATTTTGCAATATACCGAGGCTGTTACATTAAAGCAATACCTTGTTGATAACGCGGGTGAGCTTACTTGGGAGCAGGTTAAAAAGCTATTCCCTCCGTTACTCACAACTCTTGGCTGTATACATAACGCAGGAATTTTACATCGCGGAATCAGCCTTGATAACATTCTTGTCACCGACAGACAGGAGCTTAAGCTAACCGGATTTGCCATTCCCGGAATAAGAACAGTAAATACCGACTTGGCTCCCGAGCTTTATGCCGGATATTCCGCACCAGAGCAATATTCGGGTGCTCAGTATGAAGGCACATGGACCGATGTTTATGCTGTCGCTGCTGTTATGTATAGACTTTTAAGCGGCTGCATGCCCACAGAGCCTATGGCTCGTATCGGCAACGATTCACTTTTGGAACCCGCAAAGATCAATCCTCACGTTCCTGCAAACGTGTCGAAAGTCATCATGCAAGCAATGAATCTTAATTGCGATCGCCGCGTTGCTAACGTTACCGACTTTGTAACAAAGCTCTTCGAGCAGCCGCAATATATGGCAAGCAAGCACACTCAAACTCAAACGATTCCGATCCAATCGCCAAAGCGTACTTCTTCAAAGAATAAATCAAACAAGAAATCTAATGTGGGTGCGATAATCGGCGCGATTCTTTTAATTGCCGTTGTCGGAATTGCACTTATGATGCTTATCTCGATGCTCCTTCCCGATTCAGGAAACAGTGAAATACCGGACGATGAATCTCACAATTCAGGATTTGTTAGTGATGCTCCCGTCGTCACCACGACCCAGCCTACAAGCACCACGACCGAACCTCCCATCGTTACCACGACTGAGCCCACAACCGTTCAAACGGGCAATATGTTTGTAATGCCTCAGTTTATCGGCAAAAAGGTTGAATCCGTTGTCAACAACGATACATGGAAGGAACGCATAGAGTTCGAGATCATATATGGCTATACAGATGAATATGAATCAGGTTATATTTTCGAACAGGATATTGCCGAAGGAACTAACTTATATCCCATTCAAAAGGTAGTTCTTACCGTAAGCAAGGGCTATGCAACCGTTACCATCCCAAGCTTTATCAACGATTTCGGTATGAATATGACCAGAGACGAATACATTGCTATGCTTGATGTTCTTAATATCAAATATGAGATAAGATACACTGAGACACCTTATATTCCTTCGGGATATGTTTTGGGCGTATTTTGCCCCGAAACCTCCGGAGAGGTCGGTGGCTCCATAAACGTAGCTGAAGGAAACACCTTGTTTGTTGACGTTTCTGTATATTCCGATATCGAAATTGTCGGATAGAGTAAAAATACACTAAAGTATCAGAAAAGACGTGTCCATTTTTGGCACGTCTTTCTTATTGACTTTAACAAGCTGATGTGTTATTATGTTATTATCAGAATTATGCAATATTTTATCTAAATTTTGTTTTGAATATTTTAGGAGGATTTTTTATGTCCCATACAATAGGTATTCTTACAAGCGGCGGCGATGCTCCCGGCATGAACGCTGCTATTCGTTCTGTCGCAAGATCTGCTTTGGTAAAAGGATATAAGGTCATAGGTATCAGAAGAGGATATCAGGGTCTTATCGAAGGAGATATGTTCGAAATAGGCCCCCGTGATGTTTCCGATATCATGCACAAGGGCGGAACAGCATTGTTTACAGCAAGAAGTAAGCAGTTTGAAATCGAGGAAGGTCAGAAGCTCGCCAAGAAGCGCTTAGATGAAGCAGGTATCGAATATCTTGTTTGCATCGGCGGCGACGGTACATTCAGAGGAGCACTTGATCTTTACAAGCTTGGCGTAAAGTGTGTCGGAATTCCTGCTACTATCGATAACGATATCCAGTGCACCGAATACACCATCGGTTATGACACTGCAATGAATACCGCACTCGAAATGATCGACAAGATCAAGGACACTGAAATGTCCCATAACAGATGCTCTGTTGTTGAAGTAATGGGCAGACATGCAGGACATATCGCTGTTTATGTCGGCGCTGCAACAGGTGCTATCGAAGTTGTCACTCCCGAAAGAGAGCATGACATCAATGCCATCTGCGGCAGAATCGCATACTTAAAGGCAACAGGCAAACAGCACTTCCTTGTTATCGTTGCTGAGGGTGTTGGAAATTCTGAAGCAATTGCACAGCAGATCGAAGAGACAACCGGCGTAACCTCGCGTGCAACTATTTTGGGTCACGTTCAGCGTGGCGGTGCTCCTACTTGCTGGGACAGAGTTATTGCAACCAAGATGGGCTATTATGCTGTTGAGCTTTTGGCAAACGGTGCAGAAAACCGCGTTGTTGCAATGCGTAACGGTAAGCTTGTAGATTACGATATCGTTGAAGCTCTTGATATGAAAAAGAGATATGACGAACGTTTGCACACCCTTTTGGGCGAGCTTGCTATCTAATACATAATCACACAACCATCAACACTAAGAGTAGAAAACCGAGCGTGAAAGAGTGTTGGACAGACAGGGAGTTGCTGTCCAAACGAAAAGACCGTTTGTGTACTGCGGTTCGGTTTTCGCATCCCGCTTAACGTGCATAGGCTTTTCATAGCTTCCTTTTGGATTTGTGCATTTTAAGCAAAAGGCTTATCATGTCTTGAAAAGGAGGATAACTATGAAAAGCTTTTTTAATTTATTCGTTCGTTCCGCAAAAGAGCTTAAAAGCATTCGATGCTTGACCGTCACCGCAATGCTCATCGCACTCGACCTCGTACTTAAATTTACACTGTCGATCGATGTTACACAAAATCTTAAGATTTCGTTTGCATTCATCGCTCTTGCGGCAATAGGTATGCTTTATGGTCCCACTGTCGCTTGCCTTGCAGGATTTGTGACCGACATTCTCGGTTTTATTATCAAACCCTCTGGCGCATTCGATATCCGCTACACATTAATAGAGGCTTTGGGTGCCCTTATCTACGGTTTATTCCTTTATAACGCCATGCGCGATAAGTGGATGCTCCCAAGAATCGTTGTTGCCAAAACCTCGGTTGTGATAATTTGTAATCTTATCTTGACAACGCTCGTCAGCGCAAGCTATTACGGAAGCGGATTCTTCGCTTTGTTGCCCACCCGTGCTATCAAAAATATGGCACAGCTTCCCGTTGATATATTCTTGCTCGCACTTTTCCTTCCGTTTATACTTAATATCTATGAAAAAGCGTTCAGAGGTAAACGAACGGTTGATGAAAATCTCGCTTTCAGCGACCAAAACTTCATCCGAGCTTTTATGACGATAATTTGTCTTATGCTTGTTTTGGTTTGTGCTTTGGGCTTTGCAGGACAGTATCTTAAGGATAAAAACGATGATCTTAAGGATGTCGTTGAGCAACAGCAGGAAGAGATCGATTATCTTTATTCTCAGCTTGGCATTGATAAGCCTGCTGAAGAGAGTGCAGAATAGTTTTTTAAAGACCGATTGCAAAACAGTCGGTCTTTTCACTTAACTTGCGCAATTAACACTTGCTATTGTCGAAAATCTAATGTATAATATATCTTGAACTTTTGCACTCCGGTACAATCTTCATTGTTCTAACGCCTGTCCATTTGTCATATACTTTCCTTGAAAAAGGAGTGATGAAAATGGAAACGTTAAAAACAAAACGGCAGTTTAGCGCAGGCTCTTTGGTTTTTCCCATGCTTGTTTTGGGAATTGCCTTGGGTGTTGCCTTAAGCTTTGTAATTGCCGATGGATCCCTTGTCCGGATAGGAGATATGTCAAACAAGCTCATTGGCTTTAAGTCTGACGATTGGCTAAGTGCGTGCTTAACCTCCTTTTTCGGAGCTGAGGTTTTTGTCGTCACACTCTTTCTGTGTGGATTCAGCGCGGTGTTTCAGCCCGTTTCGATTGCTGTTTGTGCGCTTCGCGGAATCGGATTGGGCATATGTGTCACAGGGGCATATTTAAGCGACTCTCCGCTTATAAACATTGCTGCCTTCTTGCCGTTTGCAATTCTGTCAACCGCCATAATATTGGTTCAGGCAAAACAGTCTTTGCATTTGTCAGGATGCTATTTGGCACTTTCCATGACATCTGAAAATCGCCTCGGAATAAAAAACGAAGCCGCTGAATATACAGCAAAGTTCATCTATCTTTCTTTAATTCTTGCAATTATTTGCGCGCTGGACTGCTTTATAATAAGGTTGATATAAGCGCTTTAATAAATCACTTTCCGAAAGGATGTTTAAATCTATGGGACTTTTCTCGAGATATGACAGTGTGGGACCGGGTGTCTCAAAGAATCCCGACGCTAAGGCGCCGATATTCAAATTCTTCGAGCTTTATGGCTCGCATTTCTCAAAGCTGATAATGCTTAACTTTATTTTAATACTCTCCCTTTTGCCTTTCTGCCTTGTTTTTCTTGTAGAGTATCTTAACCTAAGTGACACTGCGTTTAATTTCATTTTCTATGCCGCATTCGTGGTTTTGGCTTCGCTTATCGGTCCTGCTCTTTGCGGATTTATGAAGATATTAAGAAATATAGCAAGCGAACGCCCTGTTTTTCTTTGGCATGATTATTGGAAAACATTCAGGGAGAACTTTAAGCAGGGAATAGTCATGGGCCTTATCGACGCTGTGTTTGTTGTTGCCGTGTCTTTTGCTTTCCCACTTTATCTTACGATGGCAGAGCAGAATAATATGTTCTATATTCCGTTTATCATCTGCCTTGTCTGTGCCGTTATCTTCTTGATGATGCATTTCTATATCTATTTGCTCATCGTTTCCACAAATTTGGGCCTTTGGAAGATAATCAAGAACTCCTTCTTGCTCACTGCAATCGACGTTAAGACCAGCTTTATCAATCTTATAGTTTCCGTTCTTGTTGTCCTTGCCACAATGGTCTTCTGGCCCTATACTTCTTTTCTGTTTATAATCATTCCGTCCTTCTTGGGACTTATGTATGCATTCAACTGCTTCCCCGTAATCAGAAAATATGTCATTCAGCCTTATTATGACGAGAGGGGAGAGGAAAATCCCGAATTTGCATATCGCGATAACGAGGAAGAGGCTGTGTTTGTGGATACTCCCGAGACGGAATTTCCTCAGGAAGCTCCCAAGCCCTCGAAAAAGAAACATATAAGATAATATTATGTAGCCCGACGGTAATCTGTCGGGCTTGTTTTTTGATCAGAACATCGAACCAAAACCGTCGATCATTTTTGAAACGGATTTCACAGCCTTCATGGTGTTTGATTTGAAGCTCCTTTTCTGTGAGCGGGATGCGTTTGTAAGTGCATAAGTTGCAGCTCCAACTACCATTCCAACCGCCAAACCCTTTGCAAGCGAGGATACATTCATCATTTTATTAGTCCTTTCATGGGCAAATTCGACAACTTTTCGCCCAAAGATGTATTTGTACTGATATTTTGCACGAATCGTATAAAAATAATCATAGAAATAATTGCTTCATGGCATCAAAAGTGGTAAAATATAAACCAAAGTTTGTTGCGTTCATCAACGGCTCGCGCCGCACGTTGCTCCTCGCTCGCCGCTTGCAGCGGCGGCAAGGCTCCACCGCACGACTGCGCGCCCTCGTAGCAACCATCTCACCCGAAAGGAATTGATTTTTTTATGACAGAATATAAGCGCGTTGCCGCTATACACGATCTCTCAGGCGTGGGCAGATGCTCGCTTTCCGTCATCCTTCCCACAATGTCAGTCATGGGAATTCAGGTCTGTGCTGTTCCAACCGCCGTTCTTTCAAGCCACACTAACGGCTTTGGTGATGTCGTTTTAAAAGATATGACCGAGTTTATCCCCTCGGCACTTGAGCACTATAAACGTGCTGATGTCGGTTTTGATTGTATTTATTCTGGATTTTTGGCTTCAAGCGAGCAAGTTTCCCATTGCCTTAAATTCTTCGACGCATATCCTAATGCGCTTAAGGTCGTCGATCCCGTTATGGGTGACAACGGCAAAAGATATCGCACATATACCGACGAACTTTGCCGCCGTATGTCTGAACTTGTTTCTGCCGCAGATATTATAACCCCAAATTTAACCGAAGCCTCAATTCTTTTAAACGAGAGTTATCCCGTGGCTCCGCTAACGGTTTATGAAATCAAAAGCATGCTTTCCCGCCTTTCGGGAAAGGGTCCGAAAACTGTCGTTATAACAAGTGTTACTATGGCCGATGGTAAAATGTGCAACGTCGGATATGACAGCCGCAATAATGCTTATTGGCGTGTTTGCTATGATATGATCCCCAAGCACTATCCCGGAACGGGCGATATATTCGCAAGTGTTTTAACAGGAGGGCTTATCTTGGGTGACAGCCTTCCCATCGCAATGAGCCGCGCAACTGATTTTTGCGAGCATACAATAAAAACTACTTATGGTTACGGTCTTTCTCCTCGCGAGGGTGTTATGCTCGAAAAATGTCTTCCCATGCTCACGGATAATCGAAGCTTCACTGATTACAGCGCAATCTAAGGAGGTTTTTACATGAATTTAAATATCGTTATCGTAGAGCCTCAGATCCCTCAGAACACAGGTAACATCTCGCGCACCTGTGCTGTAACCGGCGCAAGACTGCATCTTGTTAAACCTATGGGATTTGTTGTGACAGATAAAAACCTTAAGCGTGCAGGTCTCGATTATTGGGATAAGCTCGATATCACTTATTATGAAAACCTTGCAGATTTCTTTGAAAAAACAAAGGGAGGGGAGTATTACTACTTCACCACCAAGGGCAAGCACGTTCACAGTGATGTGAATTACGAAGATAATTGCTATATCCTTTTCGGCAGAGAGGACAAGGGCTTGCCCGAATCTTTACTCCACGATAACCCCGAGTTTTGCGTTCGCCTTCCGATGCGTCCCGAGCTTAGAAGCTTAAATCTTTCAAACAGTGTTGCAATTGCGACCTATGAGATACTTAGGCAGTGGGATTATCCCGATCTTACTCGTGAGGGCAAATTGACCCAATACACTTGGTAACAGATTCACGGCGGCGCGCTCGGAGATCCGCTTGACCGCCTTTTCAAGCCGCCCAAGCGGCTCCTCCTCACACAGCCGCCCGATTTTCAGCAAAATATCAAATTTCGAGTATAAAAAACGGGCAAATTTCTCTGAATTTTTCGCGCTAAACTATTGCTATTTTCGCATATATTTTATATAATAACTATGGTTGTTAAAAAATAAACAACCTCATAAACGTATTTAATTTTGAAAGGAAGATATATTTATGGCAGGATTAAACAAGGTAACAGTTGAAGATTTAAGCGTTAAGGGCAAAAAGGTCCTCGTTCGCGTTGACTTTAACGTACCCCTCAAGGAAGGCAAAATCACCAACGACAACAGAATCACCGCAGCTTTGCCCACCATCAACAAGCTCGTTGAAAACGGCGCTAAGGTAGTTCTTTGCTCTCACCTCGGCAAGCCCAAGAACGGTCCCGAAGACAAGTTCTCTTTGGCTCCCGCAGCAGCTCGTCTTGCTGAACTCGTAAGCACAAAGGTAACTTTTGCAAAGGATGACACCGTTGTTGGCGAAAACGCAAAGAAGGCTGTTGCTGAAATGGCTGAAGGCGACATCGTAGTTTTGGAGAATACCCGTTTCCGCGGTGCTGAAGAAACCAAGAACGGCGAAGATTTTGCTAAGGAACTTTCCGAACTCGTTGACAACGAAGTATTCGTAATGGATGCTTTCGGTTCTGCTCACCGTGCTCATGCTTCCACTGCAGGCGTTACCAAGTTCGTAAAGGAAACCGCTGTTGGTTACCTTATGCAGAAGGAAATCGCTTACCTTGGCAATGCTGTTGAAGATCCTGTCAGACCTTTCGTTGCTATCTTGGGCGGCGCTAAGGTTGCTGATAAGCTTAACGTAATCTCCAACCTTCTCGAAAAGTGCGACACACTTATCATCGGCGGCGGTATGGCTTACACATTCCTTAAGGCTAAGGGTTATGAAGTAGGCAAGTCTTTGGTTGACAATGAAAAGATCGACTACTGCAATGAAATGCTTGCAAAGGCTGATTCTTTGGGCAAGAAGATCCTTTTGCCTATCGATACAGTTACTATTTCTGAATTCCCCAATCCTATCGACGCTCCCGTAGAAGTTGTTGTTGTTCCTTCTAACAGCATCCCTGCTGACCGTGAAGGCGTTGACATCGGCGAAAAGACTCGCGAACTCTTTGCAGAAGCTGTTAAGTCTGCTAAGACTGTTGTATGGAATGGCCCTATGGGCGTATTTGAAAACCCTGTTTTGGCTAAGGGCACTTTGGCTGTTGCTGCTGCTTTGGCTGAAACCGATGCTACTACTGTTATCGGCGGCGGCGACTCTGCTGCAGCAGTTATCAACCTCGGCTTTGCTGACAAGATGACTCACATCTCCACCGGCGGCGGTGCTTCCCTTGAATACCTCGAGGGTAAGGTTCTTCCCGGTATCGATGTAATCGCTGACAAGTAATTTATAATTGACTTTTTTCAAACGGAGCATTAATTTTGCTCCGTTTTGAATAGTCGGACATTTTTTATAACTCGAAAGGATGTTTTATAATGAACAAGAATCTCCGTCAGGCAGTAATCGCCGGCAACTGGAAAATGAATAAGACTCGCCCCGAAGCTAAGGCTCTTATCGAGGAACTTAAGCCTTTGGCTGCAGATGCAGGCTGTGGCGTTGTAATCTGCGTACCTTTCACTAACCTTGAAACTGCTCTTGAACTCACTCAGGGCACAAACATTTGCGTTGGCGCTCAGAACTGCCATTTCGCAAAGAGCGGTGCATACACCGGCGAAATTTCTGCTGATATGCTTGCAGAACTCGGTGTTCAGTACGTTGTTCTCGGCCACTCTGAAAGAAGACAGTACTTCGGCGAAACCGACGAAACCGTTAACCTTCGCACTAAGGCTGCTCTTGAAGCAGGACTTAAGCCCATCGTTTGTGTTGGTGAGCTTTTGTGGGAACGCGAAGCTAACATCACCGAAGAAGTTTTGGCTAAGCAGATCAAGCTTGACTTTGCAGGCATCAGCGCTGAAGATTTGAAGAAGACCATCATCGCTTACGAACCCGTTTGGGCAATCGGCACTGGCAAGACAGCAACTGCTGACCAGGCTGAAGAAGCTTGCCTCTTCATCAGAAACGTGCTTGCATCTCTTTACGGTACCGAAACTGCAGAAGCTGTTACAATTCAGTACGGTGGATCTATGAACGCTGCAAACGCTGCAGAGCTTCTTTCCAAGACCAACGTTGACGGCGGCCTCATCGGCGGTGCTTCCTTAAAGGCTCCCGATTTCGCAACCATTATCAACGCTGCAACCAACGGTTAATAGCTGAAAGGATATTTAAACATGATCAAACCTATTGTATTAATTGTTATGGACGGTATTGGCTATTCCGTAACCGGCCTTGGCGATGCTGTCACTCTTGCGAACACTCCCACACTTGATAAGCTTTTAAAGGAATGCCCCAACACCAAGCTTAAGGCTCACGGCAGCGCTGTCGGTCTTCCTTCTGATGATGACATGGGCAACTCTGAAGTTGGACATAACGCTCTTGGCTGTGGCCAGATCTATTCTCAGGGTGCAAAGCTCGTTAACGAATCTATCGAATCGGGCAAGATGTTTGCATCCTCAACCTGGAACGAACTTGTTGACAATTGCAAGGCTAATAATTCCACACTTCACTTCATCGGTTTGCTTTCAGATGGTAACGTTCACTCGAATATCTCTCATCTTATGCAGATGATCACCAAGGCTAAGGAAATGGGCGTAAACTCGGTTAAGTGCCACGTTTTGCTTGACGGACGTGACGTTCCCGCAACTTCGGCTCTTACTTATGTTGATGCTTTAGAAGCTCACATGGCTTCCTTGAACGACGACACCTTCAATGCTTGCATCGCTTCCGGCGGCGGCAGAATGAAGGTTACAATGGATAGATACGAAGCTAACTGGGATATGGTCAAGCTTGGATGGGACACTCACGTTCACGGCTTGGGCAGACAGTTTGAAACTGCAACCGATGCTATCAACACCTATCGTGAAGAACTCGGCGTTATCGACCAGGATCTTCCTGAATTCGTAATTGCTAAAAACGGCGAGCCTGTTGGAAAGATCTTAGATAACGACAGCGTTGTTCTCTTTAACTTCCGCGGCGACAGAGCTATCGAAATGTCCATGGCATTCGATCAGGCTGATTTCACTGTATTTGACAGAGGAAACGCTCCCAAGGTAGTATATGCCGGTATGCTTCAGTATGACGGCGACCTTAAGCTTCCCGAAAAGTTCCTCGTAAATCCTCCCGAAATCAAGAATACATTGTCCGAACTCTTGGTTGCAAACAGCTTGCGTCAGTACGCTGTTTCCGAAACCCAGAAATACGGCCACGTTACTTACTTCTGGAACGGTAACAAGTCTGAAAAGTTCTCTGAAGAGCTTGAAACCTTCAACGAAATCCCTTCTGATAAGGTTTCCTTCGATGAACGTCCCTGGATGAAATCCGCAGAGGTTACTGATGATGTTATCGCTGCTATGAGAAGCGGCAACTATGACTTCATCCGCTGCAACTATCCTAACGGCGACATGGTTGGCCACACAGGTAACCTTGACGCTACCATCATCGGCGTTGAGTCCGTTGATATCGGTCTTGCACGAGTATTAAAGGTTGCTGACGAGCTTGGTTACACAGTTCTCATCACCGCTGACCACGGCAATGCTGATGAAATGCTTGAAAAGAACAAGAAGGGCGAGGTTGCTGTAAGAACAGCTCACTCTCTTAATAAGGTTCCTTTCATCATCTATGATAACTCTAAGGAATATGTGATCAAGGACGGCGAATATGGCCTTGCAAACGTGGCTCCCACAGTTGCAACCCTCTTCGGTCTTGAAGCTCCCGATTGCTGGGAAGACAGCATGCTCTAATTAAAATATTAAGGGGTACGGTTTTTTCCGTACCCCTAATTATTTTTTCCTGAAAATACTTGTATCCGTTGCCAATAATCGTGTATATTATTAGTAACATTTATTTGAAAGGAACATCAATATGAAAGTAACTTGGAACACTACTTTTATTAAAAGATTTGGTTCACTTGCTTTATGCCTAAGTCTTATTATGTTACTTTTTGCGGGCTGTGAAAATACAACACCATTAATGGATGACATTATAGATGAAGATATCATAAACAACAATACGAACAAGATCACGGTAAATAACCCTCTCATCTGGTCGGATATCCCCGACCCTGATATTATCAGAGTAGGGGATACATACTATATGGTAAGCACCACGATGTATTACACACCCGGTGTCCCGATAATGAAATCAACTGACCTTGCCCATTGGGAAATGGTCGGATATGTTTATGATACCATAGAGAACACCCCTGCAACCGATCTCGTTGGCGACAACGAGTGTTACGGTCAGGGCTCCTGGGCGGCTTGTATCCGCTATCACGACGGATATTTCTATGTTTTGTTTGCCTGCCTCGATCAAGGTAAATCCTATATCTTTAAAACTCAGGATATCGAAAACCCCGATTGGATCAGATATGACTTCAACCGTGTGTTCCATGATGCAACCCTTTTATTTGACGATGACGGCAGAGTATACGTAGTCTACGGTGCGGGCAACGTCCACATCACCGAGCTTGAGCCTGACTGTTCAAAAGTTAAACAGGGCGGTGTCGATCAGCTCCTCTTTAACACGGGCATCTGCGAGGGTTTAGGAGGTGCCGAAGGTGCGCACATCTATAAAATCGGTGAATATTATTACATCACGATGATCTCATATGCCACAAACGGCGACTGCGCTCGTTGCGAGCTTGTATTCAGATCTAAAAAGCTCTTAGATGGTTGGGAGGGCAAGGTCGTTCTCTGCGATTCTATGGGTTATTACGGTAACGGCGTCGCTCAGGGAGGCATCGTCCAAACGCTTGACGGTGATTGGTATGCTCTTTTGTTCTAGGATCACGGCGCTGTGGGGAGAATCCCTGTTTTGCAGCCCGTAACTTGGGAAGACGGGTGGCCCATGATGGGCGAAAACGGCGATGCCGCTGTTGAGGTTGAAGTTATGTCCGATAAAAAATCCTGGACGGAAAGCACCTTCATGGCTGATGACGAGTTTGATTATACCGAAAACAAACTCGGCCTTTGCTGGCAGTTTAACCATAATCCCGATGAAGATAATTGGTCGGTAACAGAACGCCCCGGTTATTACAGAATAACAACCGAAAAGACTGAAAAAGATATGTTCCACGCACAGAACACCCTTACTCAGCGTGTAGAAGGCCCTTACAGCACAACGGAAGTCAAGCTCGATGCTTCAGCACTCAAGCCTGGTGACCATGCAGGTATTACTGCCTTGCAGACCTGGGCAGGTCTTATCGGTGTAAAAGTCGACGAAGACGGAACAAAGAAAGTATACTTTGAAACTCGCCATCGCGTTAACGGCGGGGAAATAATCAACGAAGATGTTATCGATCAGAACGAGATCTATCTTAAGATAGAATATCGTTTCTCTAATATTGATGAAAACGCAAAGATCACAACCGAGGATCAGGCACGTTTTTACTATTCTCTTGACGGTGTTGAGTGGATAAAGCTCGGCAAGGGCTTCACAATGAGTTATGATCTCGATCTTTTCACCGGCTATCGCACAGGTTTATACTATTACTCAACTGCTGAAGCAGGCGGCCACGCTGATTTTGACTATTACCATGTTTATAAGGGTGAAAATCCCAACAGTTAATTTCTTGTGAACTTTTGATACTCGCTTCATTCATATACCCAATAAAAAATCCCCTCTTTTTTCAAGAGGGGATTATCTTTTAATATTTATTTTTCTGCTTTTTCAATAGCTGTTTCCTGCGGTTCGGATATAACGCTTTCATCCTTAACCTTGCCGATGTCAATTCCCGGCATGGTGTAGTATGAATGATCTGTCGGCATATCCTTTTGTCTAAGTCTCGAGTTGACGATTGCACTTACAACGTCGAATATAACCGCAAATATCGGCACACCGATGATCATACCTACAATTCCAAACATGCTTCCGAATACTAAGATAGCAAACAGCACCCAGAATGAGCTGAGACCTATCTTGTTGCCCAAGATCTTGGGACCCAAAATGTTGCCGTCGAACTGCTGCAAGATCAAAATGAACAAAATAAACCAAATCGTTTTCGAGGGGTCTGCAATCAAAACAAGTATAGCACAGGGGATGCCACCGATGAACGGGCCAAACACGGGAATAATGTTTGTAACACCGATGATTATCGAGATGAGCATTACATAAGGCATCCTCAATACAAGCATACCTATACAGCAAATACAACCAATTATAAACGAGTCGATCAGCTTGCCGTAAATAAAGTTTAAAAGAGCGCTGTTTGTATTCGAGGAAAGAGCAAAGATCTTTGTGTAAACATCTTCTTTAAATATAGCAACAATAAGCTTTTTCGCCTGAGCTGAAAGCTGGTTCTTGCTGAAAAGGAAATAGATCGCCAAAATAAACCCAAAGATAAAGTTCTTAACCGAGTTTGCAAAGTCAAATACGCTCGACAAAAGATTTGTAAGCTGAGGGACAAGCGAACTTAAAAGTGACTGCAAGCTAAGTGACAAATCGTTTAATTCGCTTTCAACAATTGAAGCAAGACTTGGGTTGTCTTCAAGTGTCTTATTAACCCAGTTTGTAACCGCAGGAATGATGTCGTTTGTCAATCCATCATAAATTCCGGGAATGTTAGAAATGATTTCAGGTATGATCGCCAAAATTATTGCCGCAATAACAGCAATCAAAACAATTGATGCCACAATAATTCCGAACACTCTTGTAAGCTTCGGTCTTGCTTTCTTCCTGAATATGAATCGCGAGAAGAACTTTTCCACCGATTTCACTATCGGATTCATCATGAATGCCAAAACAGCACTCCATATAACAGGCTCAAACACCTTAACAATGGCGGAAAATACCGATTTCAAGTCATGCCATTGGAATATTGTGAAAATAAGCGTAACGGTTATGACTATCGCTATAATAACGTATCTCAAGATCAAGTTATATTTTTTGTCAGAGAAAAGCTTCAAAAGCACCAATCCTTTCCTGATTTATCTATACATATTTATTATACAATATTGTTATCAAAAAAGCTATACCAAAATCAAATCTTAATGAAATTTTAATTAAATATTTTTGTAGAATTCTATTTCATTTGCTGATATTTTGTGCTATACTTATTAAGTATCATTATGTAAACTTGATTCTATCGGAGGATATATTGTGACTGATAAAGAATTTTTGTCTTTAAAAAGAAAAGCTCTTGCCAAGTATTTTTCAAGACTTAACGATATGCAAAGAGAAGCTGTTTTTACTGTTAACGGTCCCGTGTTGATCTTAGCGGGCGCAGGAAGCGGCAAAACAACGGTTTTGGTAAACCGCGTTGCCAACATGATCTATTTCGGTAACGCTTATTATGACGAAGTCAGATATGCAGGCACCACACGTGCTGACGAACAGTTTTTAGAGGATTATGCAAACGGTATCGAAACCGACAGTGAAAGACTTAAATCCATCGTTTCCGTCGATTGCGTTAACCCGTGGAACATCCTTGCCATAACCTTCACCAACAAAGCCGCAGGCGAGCTTAAAGAACGTTTGGCACAAATGCTTGGCGATAAGGCTTCTGGAATTACTGCTGCCACATTCCACTCTGCGTGTGTAAGGATCCTTCGCCGCGAGATCGAAAAACTCGGATATGACAAGAGCTTCACGATCTACGATACTGATGATTCTCAGCGTGTTATCAAATCCTGCTTGCAGGACCTTAATATGTCGGATAAAATGTATCCGCCAAAATCCTGCTTGGGCGAGATATCTCATGCCAAGGAATCTATGATAACTCCTGATGAGTATATGGCTCAAGCCTCGAACGATTACAGAAAACAGCAATATGCAAAAATATATGATGCATATCAGAAGCGCCTTGTCAGCGCAAATGCCGTCGACTTCGATGACATCATTCTTTTAACAGTTCGTTTGTTCGAAGAATTCCCTGATGTTTTGGATCACTATCAGAATCTTTATAAATACATTCTTGTTGACGAGTATCAGGACACCAACATGGTGCAATACCGTTTGGTTTCAATGCTTTCTCAAAAGCGTAAAAACCTCTGTGTTGTGGGTGATGACGACCAAAGTATCTATAAATTCCGCGGCGCAACGATTGAAAACATCCTTTCTTTCGAGCATCAGTTCGATAACGCCAAAGTTATAAGACTTGAACAGAACTACCGTTCGACTCAGAATATTCTCACCTGCGCGAACGAGGTTATAAAAAATAACAAGGGCAGAAAAGGCAAAAAGCTTTGGACAAGCTCGGGCGAGGGAAGCCTTGTTAATCTATACAAAGCATCGACCGAGCAGGGCGAAGCCCGATTTGTCGCAAACAAGATATTTGATTTCGTTAAAAAAGGCGGTAAATATTCGGATAACGCTGTTTTATACAGAATGAACGCCCAGTCCAATGCAATCGAGCGTGCACTTGTTGCAAGCGGAATTACATACCGTGTTATCGGCGGCGTTAAATTCTATGACCGCAAGGAAGTCAAAGACATCATCGCATATTTAAGTGTCATTAATAACGAAACCGATATGCTCCGCTTAAAGCGAATTATAAACGAGCCAAGGCGCGGAATCGGTGACGCAACTGTCGATATGCTTGAGCAGATATCTTCCGACTTAGGCGAGTCTGCGCTTAACATCATGCGTGCCGCCCGTGATATCCCCGCGCTTTCCCGCGCCGCAAGCAAGCTTTGCGACGTGGCGGCTATGTTTGATGAGTTCAAGCTTTATTCTCAAAGCATGCCTCTTGCCGATCTTTTGGATGAGATCATGGACAAGACGGGATATTTGAATATGCTCAAATCTCAGGGCGAGGAAGGCATGACACGCCTTGAAAACATTGAAGAACTTAAATCCACTATGGTCAACTATTCTATGAATGCCGAAGAGCCCTCTCTTTCAGGATTCTTAGAAGAAATTGCTCTTTATACCGATGTCGATTCCATGGATCCGAGTGATGATGCCGTAACCTTAATGACAGTTCACTCTGCAAAGGGCCTTGAATTTGACAACGTCTTTGTTGTGGGACTTGAAGAAAACATCTTCCCATCCTCTCGAAGCATTGATTTAGAGGAAGATCTTGAAGAAGAACGCCGTTTAGCATATGTTGCAATAACTCGCGCCAGAAAGAATCTTTTCTTAAGCTGTGCTTCTCAGCGTATGCTCTTTGGCTCAACAAGCTTCAATCGCCCCTCACGCTTTGTCGATGAGCTTCCCAAGGATTATGTCGAGGTTAGTTACGAACACAAACCTGTTGACACCAACCGCCAAAGACCTCAAAGTGCTCCAACTCCTATCAAAAACGGATTTGGCGGCCTTTCCCGCCAAAGCTCTGCACCCTCTGCACCGAAAGCTCCTGCACAAACCTTTAATGTCGGTGACAGAGTTGCCCATAATGTGTTTGGTGAGGGTACGGTAGTCAGAGCAATAAAAATGTCCAGCGACACGATGCTGGAGGTCGCATTCGACAATGTTGGCACTAAAAAGATAATGGCCGCATTCGCAAAAATCAAAAAGATCTAATATACTCACGGAGGTTAACACATGGATATAAGGATAATCCCCAGAAAACTTTTGGGTACAGTCACGGCTGTTCCCTCGAAATTCGAGGCTCACAGAAAATTGATTTGTGCGGCTCTTTCTTCTGAAAGAGGTACTACCTCTACTGTTCGAAATGTAAACTTTTCCGATGATGTATGTGCTACTCTTGACGCTCTTAAAGCGGCCGGAGCACACTTCGAGATAGTGAGAAACAACGTTATCTTCTACTCATTCGATCCGGTACGCGAGGTGTTTATCGACTGCCGTGAATCTCACGAGACTTTAATGCTCATGCTTCCGTTTGTGTGTTGCTTTGATAAGATAAACGTAACATTTTCGGGAAGCGAGGCTCTTCTTGATGAGGACTTCGAAAGCCTTTTAAAACTCTTATCCATCAAGGACATCGAGTTTAATTATAATGGTAAAATGCCTTTCTCGGTAAAGGGAGAATTCCCATCCGGTGAACATTATGCCGATAATTATTCCTGCATTATGGGTCTGTTGCTCTCGCTCCCTCATAACGATACCGACAGCATGATAATCATCTCTTCAAAGGATTCTTCACGTGCCGGCGCTGCACTTACCGCGGATATTTTAAAAGAGGCAAAAATCCCAACGGCTTTCGCTAATGGTGTTTACATCATTCGTGGCGGTCAGCGTTACAGCTTGGCAGATACCGAGATTGGCGGTGACTTCTCGCTTGCAGCCAACTTTGTTGTAGCAAACGCTATCTCCAGTAATATTCGAGTAACAGGGCTTGACGCTATGTCATCCCAGCCCGAGAAGGTCATCTTCGAAATTATCAGAAATGTACAGGCAAGTGACTGTAAAGGCTTTAACATTGACGTCAATGACATTATAACCCTTGCTCCAATCCTTGCTGTATATGCCTGCTCGCTTCACGGAACAAGCTTGCTAACCGGCATAAAAACTGATTACAGCGACTGCAGCGGATACATTTCACGAATTTGTGAAATGATAAACGCAGTAGGTGGCAAGGCAACCGCCTTGACAAACGCCATCCAGATAGAAGGCGTTAAAAAGCTTAAGGGAGGAACGATCGACACTCATTCCGATTACAGAGTTGCGATGGCAGCGGCAATTTTGTCCACAATGTGCCAGGACACCGTTATCATCAAAAACATTGAATGTGTTGCAAGAAAATATCCCACATTCTTTGATGATTTCAGACGCATCGGCGGCATTGCGGATTACACAAGCAGTAACTATTAATTAAGGATTTGTTATTATATGGCCAATTTTGATAAATACATTACACCGAATATGCTCAATCTTACAGACACTTACGCTGTTAAGATACTCATTTGCTATTTCCTAAGGCAGATCAACCGTCCCATCACCCCCGATCAGCTCACAGAGATTGCAACTAATGACGGTGTATTGAATTACTTTGTCTTTATGGAGGCAATGAACCAAATGCTCGAGTCGGGCACGATAACACTCGAAGTCCGCGACGGCGAGGAGTATTATGTTTTGTCTCCCATCGCGAAGGCGGGAGCTGACGACTTTAAGAAGATCGTCCCCAGATCCTTCCGCGAACGCATTCTGTCTTCGGGGCTTAAGTTCTTTGCTAAGCTTAAAAACGATCGCGACGTTAAAGTTTCAGTCGTCGAGCAAAACCGCGGATATGCTGTAAATTGCCTCTGCACAGATGGGGGAATGGTATTGATGGATCTCAAACTTTTTGCTCCTGACAAGGAACAAGCCAATATGCTTGCTGACAAGATAATGCTTAACCCCTCTGATTTTTATGGAAAGATCCTTGACTTTGCCGTATCTAACGAGGAATATACGCCCGATCCCAAGGAGGTTGACGAGCTGTGAGTGTTCAAAACAACAATTTTTTCGCCCTAACCTCGCGAATGAAATACATTAACCGTTGGGGTTTGATGAGAAACACCAGAAAAGAAAACATCGCAGAGCATTCTTTAGAGGTTGCAATAATCGCACACCTTCTTTGCGAGATCAAAAATAAACGTCTTGGCGGGAATATCGATTCCGGCAAGGCTGTAATGATCGCTCTCTATCACGATGTTCCCGAAATTATCACAGGTGACCTTCCCACTCCCATTAAATATTACAGCCCTGTAATAAGCGAAGCCTATAAGGATGTTGAAAAAGCTGCAACCGAAAAGCTTTTGCTTGGAATCCCTGGGGATCTTCGTGAAAGCTATCGGGAGATCTTCGATGATTCCGACCCGCAGATAAGAGTAATAGTTAAAGCTGCTGACAAGCTTTCGGCACTTATCAAGTGTATCGAGGAACGCCAGACAGGCAACAGCGACTTTATCATAGCCGAGCGTCAAACGCTTGATGCAATCAGAAAAATGCAACTGCCCGAGGTTGAAATTTTCTTAAATGAATTCCTCCCTGCATATTCCTTAACGATTGACGAATTGTAATAATTTATAAGAAGGTACATATCAATGAATTTTGAATATTTTTGGTATACAAAAGATAGCATCCCCGAAGGTGTTGGATTTAAACTTTTTGGACTGTTCCACATTTCATCCATTTTAGCGGCAATTTTAATAATTGTCGGATTGGCGCTTCTTTTCAAGCGTCTTGGAGAAAAGGGCAGATGGCGAATGATCTGCATCGTTGGATGCTCTCTTTTAGCTAACGAGCTTTTTAAAGATGTTTTTTGCTTAGCAGTGGGCGAATGGGAAGTTGATTATCTTCCTTTCCACATCTGCGGAATAAATCTTCTCATTTCATTTGTTTACCTCTTTACAAAAAACAAAGTCATTCCGCAGATCCTTTATGCTCTTGGCATACCCGGAGCTTCAATGGCTCTTTTAACTCCAACGTGGACTAAGCTTCCTTTTTTGAATGCTATGCACCTTCACTCCTATACTGTGCATATCTGTTTGATCCTTTTCCCGATCCTTCTTGTTATCAACGGAAATCGTCCTACATATAAATACTTCAAGTGGTCATATGCCGCAGTGCTTATCTATTGTGTGCCGATATACTTCTTAAACAAAGCTCTTGATACCGACTTTGTATTCTTAAACGGTGCACGAGATACACCCTTTGAATTCCTGCCGGAGGTTTTGGGTGACCCGTGGTATATCTTCCCGTGTGCCGCAATTTTGGGCGGATTAATGGCACTTTTGATCCTTCCTTGGCATATTATCGATAAGAAAAAGAAGAAAGCCCAGTAACCTCTAAAAGCTCCCTTGTTTGGGAGCTTTTTTATTGCAAAAAGTGATTTAGCAAATTCTGCACCTTGAAATATTTTGTCTGTATGATATACTTAATTTATACTATATTGAAAGAAGACTTTTCCATGCTAAAAAAGCTTTTAATTAAGGATTATCAAAACGTTACTGATCCCAAAGTCCGCGAGCGCTATGGCACGGTTTCCGGCATCTTCGGAATTTTCACAAATGTCGTGCTGTTTCTAATAAAGCTCATCATTGGGCTCGTTTCGCATTCTATCACCATAATTGCCGATGGCGTTAACAACCTTATGGATGTTGGCTCATCAGTTTTAACAATGCTCGGCTTTAAAATATCCAGCAAGCCTGCCGATAAAGACCATCCTTACGGTCATGCAAGATTCGAGCAGATAACCGCACTTTTGGTTGCTCTTTTAGTGCTTGCAATTGGTGTTTTATTCGCAAAAAGCTCAATAGATAAAATAATCACACCCGAAGAGCTACTAATTAATTGGAAGACTTATGCAACTCTTATAGCAGCCATCCTTTTAAAGCTCATTCAAATGTTCACCTATCTCGACTTTGCCAAAGCCATTGATTCTGAGGCTATCCGTGCCGCAGCGCTTGATTCAAGAAACGACGTTATCTCAACTTCGTCCGTCCTTCTCAGCGTTATCGTAATGGGCATCTTCAAGATCAATATCGACGGATATGTAGGCCTTTTGGTATCCCTTTTCTTGGTCTATTCATCACTTAAAATGGTCAAGGAAACGATAGATCCCATGCTCGGCATCCCGCCTTCAAAAGAACTTGTCGATTCTATAACCGAGCTTGTTTGTTCCGGCGAATATGTTAACGGAATCCACGACCTTATCATTCATAACTACGGTGTGGGCGCAAACTTCGCTTCCTGTCATGTCGAGGTTGACGCTTCAAAGGATATAGTAACCGTTCACGACGAGATCGACAATCTTGAACGTTTGGTTCACCATGAACTTGGCGTTATACTTACTATCCACATGGATCCTATCGACTATTCCAACCCCGTCCGTAAACAGCTTTATGAAATAACGAAATCAGTTATAAGCGAGTATAGCAGCGAGCTTAGCTTCCACGATTTCAGAATCGTTGACGGCCCCACTCATACAAACGTCCTTTTCGACATTGTCGAGTCGGCAGAAGCTCCCGTCGATCTTGATGACTTGCGAAGGAATCTATATGAAAACTATCCAAGCGATGGCGAATATTTCTTTGTCATCACTGTCGATAAAAATATGAATCATCATGACTAAAAAGCTAAAAATATCTAATCTGATCTTAATAATCAGCTTCGCTGCGGTGATACTTTTAAACATCATCGCCCGAATAAGCGAGCCTTTCTCCGATTTTTATGTTCAAAACATTTTCCCAATAATCTCGCTTCCTTTAATGTGGCTTTCGGGAATCTTCCCGTTCGCTTTGGGTGAGTGGCTTGTAATTTTGGGAATAGCTATCGTTTTACTCGGAATCCCGTCACTTATAATCTTTGCGATAAAAAAACGCAAGAACAAACCTGCACGCAAAAGGGCAGGGAAGTTCGCCTTGAAATTCGTTCTGTGGGTGCTTTTATACATCCTCGTCACCGAAACCCTTAATTGCTTTATAATGTATCAGTGTTCGACTTTTTCCTCACGCTATTTCAAAGAAACCGAGCATACTGAAGAGCTTTTGCTTGACGTGCTAGAGGATGTTGCCAACCAAGTTGCCGACTTAAGCGACAATTTCCCCCGAAATGCTGACGGCTATATCGAATTAGAGGGGGATTATCGCGACGAGTGCATTAGTGCTATGAAAAACATATCATCAAGCTATTCTCAGCTCTCAGGATATTATCCAACTCCAAAGCCGATATATAACTCATTCTTTATGTCGCAAGAGGGTGTTATAGGTTTATATATCCCATTCACAATGGAAGCTACATATAACCAAGATACACAGGATATTGCAAAACCCTCGACCCTGTGTCACGAGCTTGCACATTTGAAGGGAATAATTCAAGAGGATGAGGCCAACTTCATTTCAATGCTTGCATGCTTCTCATCAAACGACGATGCTGTTAAATACAGCGGATATTTAGACGCACTTTATTATCTTTATGCTGATGCAAAAAATCTCGTCGGCACAGATTATGAAGAGGAGTATATCCGCATTATATCAATCGTTCCGTCGATAGTTTGGTCTAACGATATCGCATCCTTTACTGCTGATTATTGGGAAGTCAATGAGGAAAAAGAGATCATCCCCACTGAAACGGTCGAGGCTGTATCTGAAGCTTTAACCGATGCCACTCTAAAGCTTAACGATGTTCCCGACGGAATAATGAGCTATTACCGTGTTGTAGAATTGCTGATGGATTACAAAGCCTCGGGAGGCAAGATTTAGCTTGACTTGTGTTAAGTATATATGTTTAAATATAATCATAATTTCATGATCGGAGGATCACTATGAATCATTTACTGAGAACACTGTCGCTCATCATGGCGCTTGCGGTTTTAATTCTTTCATTGACCGCTTGTGCCCCTCAAAAACCCAATGAAGAGGTAGAAACTCCTTCAACGTCTACCACACCTGAAGTGACTACCGAAGCGACCACCACAACACCAGAGGTCACCACTACCGAACCCACCACGACAGAGGCTACCACAACCACAACTGAAGCTACCACGACCGAGGCCACCACGACTACTACCGAGGCTACAACTGTCACCACAACTGAAGCTACCATCGCTGTCGAGGATATCTCGGGTGAGGTTTATATGTACGCTAAATCAAGTGTAAACGTTCGTACAAAGCCTGATGCTGACAGCGAGCGTGTTGGTCACCTCAATGCAGGCGAAAAGGTTCAGATTACAGGTAAGGCTGCAAACGGCTGGTATAGAATTAAATTTGACGGTGGAGAATACTTCGTTTCGGAAAGCTATCTTACCAACGAAGCACCTAAGCCCGCAGAAACCGAAAAACCCGAAGAAACAACCAAACCCAAGGACGGAACATACACTGTCTCGGGAAGCTTCTCAAGCGAGTTCTTAGATAACGATTATGATACAGCCTGCAAGCCAAATTCTGTCACAGGCAATGTTGAGAGCTGCTGGGGAACACATTTTCCTGATATAACCTCGGTCATCGAATCTGCTGTTCCGCTTGAATACATAACTTCCATCGAGATAACTTTGACGGCATCAAATATCGATCCTTGCTGGAACGGCAAGAAGCCTCATTGCGAGCTTCACTTCAATTCACGAGGTGACGGCGGTGCTGAAGCAACCGTTCAGTTCGATACTAAAACTATCAAGATCTCCAGCGATATTCCCGACGGAGTAAATGCCATTATCCTTAACCCTTATGCTTTTAGCTCAAGCGTTGGCGCAGTTAAGTTTGATTACACCGTAACCATCACCTGCGGCGAATATCAGCCGGCATACACTTCGCCTGAAAAGGATAACGGCACAAAGGCTGAAGGTCTTGCAGCTCAGCTTTACGGAACCGATTACGAATACAAGAAGTCTGAACTTAGTGCAATGAAGAAAGCAAAAACATCTTACGAAACTGCGGCTCCTTCATTATACGAAGCTTTTAAGGATTACTTTAATGTTGGCGCTTGCATCAACACTTGGTATTTAAACAACACCAATTCTAACGATTTCAAATCGATGATGAAGCAGTTTAATGCTTTCACTCTCGAAAACGAATCCAAGCCTGATGCTATGCATCCTTCCGAAAATCAGTATAACTTCACAAACGTCGATAAATTTGTTCAGTTTGGTGAAAAGTATGGCGTAACGCTTCGCGGCCACACCCTTGTTTGGCACTCTCAGTGTCCTGATTGGTTCTTCTACAAGTCGGGAACAAGCGGCCAAGCTGCAACTGCAAAACAGCTTCTTGACAGAATCGACAAGCACGTAACCACCATCGTTTCTCGATATAAGGGCAAGATCGACACTTGGGACGTTGTCAACGAAGTGTTCAACGATGACGGCACATTGCGTGATTCCAAGTGGCTCGAGATAGTAGGGGACTATGATAAAGACGGTGATGAATATGACTATATCGAAGCCGCTTTCAAGGCTGCATCTGCTGCCGATCCCAACGCGCGCCTCATCATCAACGACTATAACCTTGAATGGAGCACTGCAAAAACTCAGGGCGTATTTAACCTTGTGAAGTCGATGCTTCAAGAGGGCATTCAGGTCGACGGTGTCGGACTTCAGATGCACATTGCATATAACACCGATATTAACCAGTTAAGAAGAAACCTTCAGATCCTTGAAGGACTTAAAAAATACAATCCCAACTTCACCATTGAAATCACCGAAATGGATATGTCCTGCTTCGTTTGGAACGACAATGCTAAGACTGTCAATCTTACAGATAGCTTCATGAAGCAGTATAACAAGACATATGTTGATGCTTTCAAGCTCTTCATGGAATATTCCGAAAAGGGCTTCATCGATACTATTATCTTCTGGGGTATCAATGACGGTAACTCTTGGCTTAACAGCGACGGAAGAACAAACCATCCCTTCCTCATCGCTCGCGACAACCAAATTAAGAGCACTTATTGGGAGGTTATTTCGCTCGCTCTCGAGTGATAACATATACATTTAACTTGGAACGGAGAATCACTATGAAAAAACAGTTGTTAAAAGCTTTTGCACTTGCGCTGGCAGTAATGCTTTTGCTAACAGCATGCAGTAGTGCAGAACCTATCCTTACCGAAAATTATCAGTATACTAAGGATGAGCTTAAATCCATGAAGCTTGCCGAGTATTCATATGACGACAATGCGCCCTCGCTTTATAAAGCTTTCGAGGATTATTTCAGAGTTGGTGCCGCTATCAATCCTTGGCTATATAATGATGAATCTAGCGATGATTTCAAATCTATAATGAAGCAGTTTAACACCTTTGTTCTTGAAAATGCTTCAAAGCCTGATGCTATGCGTCCCAATGAGAGTACATACAACTTCAACGAGGTTGACAAGTTCGTTGAATTTGGCGAAAAATATGACGTAACCCTCCGCGGACACACCCTTATTTGGCATTCTCAGTGCCCCGATTGGTTCTTCTATAAATCCGGCAACAGCGGCGAGCCTGCAACTGCCGAACAGCTTATGAAGAGGATCGAAGAGCACGTCACCACTATCGTAACTCATTACAAGGGCAAGATCGACACTTGGGATGTTGTTAACGAGGTTATTAACGACGGAGGAGGGCTTCGTTTCTCCAAGTGGCTCGAGATAGTAGGGGACTATGACGGCGATGGCGATAAGTATGACTATATCGAACAGGCTTTCATCTCTGCCCGTGCTGCCGACCCTGATGCAAGACTCATCATTAACGATTATAACATGGAGTGGAGCGAGCAGAAGACTATCAGCATGTATCTTGCTGTTAAGAAAATGCTCGAGGATGGCGTTCCGATCGACGGCGTAGGACTTCAGATGCACATCGGTTATGACACCAATATCGATACCTTAAGAAGCAACCTTGAAAAGCTTGTAAGGCTTCGTGAAATCAACCCTGATTTCATTATCGAGGTTACCGAGCTTGATATGAACTGCAACGGATGGGACGGCAATCCCAACGACAAGGAATTCATTGAGAAGTATAACCAGACTTACAGAGATCTCTTTGCTTTATTGATGGAATACTCTGAAATGGGACTTTTGGATTCTGTTGTGTTCTGGGGGATCAATGATGGAAACTCTTGGCTTAACGGCGATCAAGATAACTATCCATTCCTCATTGCACGTGAAAATAAGCTTAAATCGGCTTATTGGGAAGTCATTTCCTTGCCACTTAAGTAAAAGTAAAAATAAAATAGCCTCGGGCATAAGCTCGGGGCTGTTTTTGGCGTATGGAATATTAAAATGAACCAGTTATTGTATGCTTTATTAAAATATTAACAATTTCGGTCAACATATTGACAAAATGATGAATATAGTTTATAATAAACTTGGTTATAAATAACCGCTAAAAGCTTTTAGGAGGAAAAATATGAAAAAATTATTGTCAATTGCATTGGCACTTGTTATGGTATTGTCCTTAACAGTTGCTGTTGCAGCAGAAGAAGTTATCTACACTGAAGATCTTATGTTCTTCAAGGCTGGTAACTGGGAAAC
>JAZRDR010000007.1:0-55722 GCA_045660445.1 Candidatus Faeciplasma sp. | reverse complement strand
ACCTCTAGCGTGACAGGCTAGCGTTCTAACCAACTGAACTACCGGGCCAAAAATGGTGGGAACAATAGGGCTCGAACCTATGACCCCCTGCTTGTAAGGCAGGTGCTCTCCCAGCTGAGCTATGCTCCCATCAATGTCGCCTTTATCAGGCGACTTTGATTATTATACTCAATCGTAAGGCATTTGTCAATACCTTTTTTGAAATTTTACTTTTTGATCAAGTTCAAAATTTCTTCGCTTGTGAATTTGTAAACTTCGCCACAGAAGTGACACTTAACCTCCGTCACGTCATCCTCGGCAAGATCTCTGATGTCTCTTTCGCCAAGAGAAATAATTATCTTTTCGGTCTTCTCACGGCTGCAACCGCACTTATACTTAACATCGAAATCGTCTAAAACGTTCGGCTCCAAGCCTTCTAAAGCGCGCATTGCAATCTGCTCTGCTGTGTATCCCATTTCCAAGAGGTTTGTAACGCTCGACATCGATGAAATATTGTTTTCGATAACGTCAATGCACTCGTCACTTGCAAAGGGAAGAAGCTGGATAATAAATCCGCCTGCCTGCTTAACTGTTAAGTCGGGGTTTACCAAAACTCCCAATGCGCAAACAGTAGGTACTTGCTCGCTGATAGCTAAATAGTTTGTAATATCCTCCGCGATCTCACCGCTTACAAGCTCTGTCTGACCGACATAAGGCTCTTTAAGTCCCAAATCCTTAATAACGCTTATTGTTCCGTTAACGCCCACGGCACCGCTTACGTCAAGCTTTCCGTTAGGCTTCAAAGGAATCTCAACAACAGCCTCGTCGCAATATGCTTTCACGTTTCCAAAGCTGTCAGAAACCGCAACCAAATTGCCAATAGGTCCGCCGCCGTTGATTCTGACGGTAACCGTATCATCCTTCGACTTAAGTCCGAATCCGATGAGGGAAGTTCCAAGAGCAAGTCTGCCCAAAGCTGCCGTAACAACAGCGCTTGTTCCGTGAATTTTTTCAATTTCCGCAACGATGTCGGTGCCGTCGATTGCGCTGCAAACAACTGCCGCATCCTTGCTTATTGTTCTAACTATTCTACCCATTTATATGAACCTTCTTACTCTTTTAATCCGCAAACAAACAAAATTCTCTCTGTTTCTTCTTTGGGGAGGTCGTTTGACAGATCATCAAACATCTCTTTAATTTCCAACCCGGCATTATCAAGCGCTTTTTTAATTTCATCCACGCTATATGCCATTTCTTTAAAGCTTTCCGAATATCTTGTGTGGCTTCCGTCATCTTCAACAACAAAGAAATCAAGCGTGATCAAAACACTTCTTTCCATGTCGTTATATTCGTTCTGCCAACAAACAAACACTTCGTCGGTGTCAAAAACAAAGGCATTGTCTGCCAAAACGTGCTTGTGCTTATAAACAGTGTTCATATCAAAAATAAACAAGCTGTCTTTTTTCATATATTTCGCAACGCGTGCAAAAGTCATTTCAACAAATATAAGGCATTCCAAATGATTCAAAGCATCAAGCGAACACACAAAAACATCAGCCTTACCGGGTAAAGATAGGTCTGCTATATCCTGCTGGATAAGATTTATTTTCGACCCTGATGAATACTTTTTCTGCGCTGCATATGAAAGCATATCGCACGAAAGGTCACATCCTGTAACCGAGTATCCCAGCTTCTCAAGCTCAAAGCTTAAAGAAGCAGTTCCGCATGCCAAATCAACAAGCTTGCCGCGTTTACCGTTATGTTTTGCGACAAGCTCGTCTATACGCTTAGCATATGCCAAATAATCAACATTACCCGTTAGCAGGTCATAATATGAAGCAAAAATGCCGTAACTCATCAGTCGTTTTCGTGCTTTTTCTTAAGTCTTTCGAAAACAACTGCATAGCCGTCCGAGCCATAGTTGATAGAGCGGTTAACACGGCTGATAGTAGCAGTCGAAGCTCCTGTTTCAGCAACGATATCGCTATAAACGTTGCGTTCGTTAAGCATCTTTGCAACCTGATATCTCTGTGAAAGCGATCTAAGCTCTAATACAGTGCAAAGGTCCTCGAAAAAGTTATAGCATTCCTCTTCAGTCTCTAAAAGAAGAATTGCTTCAAATAAATCGTCAAGATACTTGTCTTTAATTCTTGAGTTCATATCAAAAGTTCCTCCAAAATAAATATAGCGTTTTTATACAAAATACATCTTACCACAATACTTTAAAAAAGTAAAGCGTTAATGACCTAATACATTAACGCTTTGTGAATTATGCTCAAATAACATTGCTGTTTTTTAACATTTACATGTCTTCTTCGCTTGCAACGTCTTCGATGATCTCTCTGATATCCTCAACGCCTTCACCTGTAACAGCCGAGAAAGGAATAATAGTTATATCGTCGTAATAGGGGAGCTCGGTCTTAAGAGCTTCCAAACGGTTTGTGCGCTCGGTCTTGTTAAGCTTATCCGATTTTGTAAGCACAACAACAAAAGGCAATTCGTTTGCAACCAAAAATTCGATCATCTGCAAGTCGTCCTTTGTCGGAGAGTGTCGCATATCAATAAGCGACAGAACAAGTACAAGATCTCTATCAGTATCTCCCAAATATCCACCGATAAGTCCGCTCCAACGCTCCTTCTCGGATTTTGCAACTTTAGCATATCCATAACCGGGCAGGTCAACAAAATAAATGTTTTCCAAACCGTAAAAGTTTATGGTTGCAGTCTTTCCGGGAACCGAACTCACGCGTGCCAAGTTCTTTCTGTTAAAAAGCTTATTTATAAGCGAGGATTTTCCCACGTTCGATCGTCCTGCAAACGCAATTTCAAGTCTTTCAGGCTTTGGAATCTGCGAAAAGCTGCCATATGCCGCTTTAAATTCGGCCTTAGAGAAGTTCATTTAACATCTTGCTCCAATCTTTGTTGTCGATTTGTTCATAAGTTCTGTCGGTATCTTTTTCGAGGGTTTTGTTTCATTGAAAAGAGCCACGTTCAAAACATCGTCGATAGTTTCGGCAAACACGAACTCAATAGAGTCCTTAACCTTTTTGTCAACCTCTTCAAGATCAGGCTTGTTTGCCGCAGGGATAATAACTGTTTTGATTCCCGCTTTATAAGCTGCCATCGTCTTTTCTCTAAGTCCGCCGATAGCCAAAACCTTGCCTCTTAAAGTGATCTCACCGGTCATAGCAACGTCTGCTCTCACGGGAATTCCCGAAAGCTCAGAAATAATGGCTGTTGCCATCGTAACACCTGCCGAGGGTCCGTCCTTCGGAACAGCACCTTCGGGCGCATGAATGTGAATATCCTTCTTTGTGTGGAAATCAGTATCGATTCCGAATTTCTGTGCAACGCTTCTTGCATAGCTGACTGCGATCTTTGCACTTTCCTTCATAACGTCGCCCAAGGATCCTGTCAGTTCAATAGCACCCTTACCGTCAAGCGATATAACTTCCAAAGGCATAAGCGTTCCGCCAACCGATGTCCAAGCAAGTCCGTTAACCTCACCAACGCAAGGCTTATCAGACTTCAGATCATCGGTGAACTTTCTAACGCCCAAATACTTTTCTGCGGTTTCGGGGGTGATCGTAACTCTTGATGCATTCTTTGATACGATGTCCTTCGCAGCCTTTCTGCAAAGCGAGGCGATAGTTCTCTCCAAAGTTCTAACGCCGGCTTCCTTTGTATAGTGATCAATTATCTCATAAAGACCTGCATCAGAAATTCTGAACATATTTCCGTTAAGTCCGTTTTTCTTTAACTGCTTGGGAATTAAGTGACGCTTAGCGATCTCAAACTTTTCCTCTCTTGTATAGCTGGGAAGCTCAATAACGTCCATTCTGTCCAAAAGGGGAGGGGAAACAGTGCTTAGATCATTAGCTGTTGTAACAAACAAAACGTCTGAAAGGTCAAAAGGAACCTCTAAGAAATGATCTCTGAATTCCTTGTTCTGCTCGCTATCCAAAACCTCAAGCATCGCGCTTGAAGGATCGCCCTTAAAGTCGTTCGACATTTTATCGATTTCATCCAAAAGGATAAGAGGATTCTTTGTGCCTGCCTGCTTCATAGCGTTCATAATTCTGCCGGGCATCGATCCGATATAAGTTTTTCTGTGACCTCTTATATCAGATTCATCTCTAACGCCACCCAAAGAAACTCTTACGTATTTTCTGCCCAAAGCTTCGGCGATAGAGCGTCCGATAGAGGTTTTACCAACACCGGGAGGGCCAACCAAGCAGATTATCTGCCCCTTAACGTCGGGAGTCAACGCTCTTACAGACAAAAGCTCTAAAATGCGGTCCTTAACCTTCTGCATTCCAAAGTGATCCTTGTCAAGCTGAGCAGAAACTTTCGCAATATTTGTATTATCAACAGTCTTTTCGTGCCAAGGCAAAGCCAAAACGGTGTCCAAATATCCTCTTACAACTGCTGCTTCCTGCGAGCCCGAGGGCATCTTCTGAAGTCTATTAGCTTCTTCAACAAGCTTCTCAACGATTTTCTCGTCCAAATTCAGCTTTGCAATCTTTTCAAGATATTTATAAGCCTCGTCGTCGCCGTCATCATCGCCCAATTCGTGCTTAATCACACGCATTTCTTCTCTAAGGTAATACTCGCGCTGACTGCGCTCGATAACCTCGCTAACCTTCGAATGAATGTCCTTCTCGATAGAAAGAATGTGAGTTTCCTTTGTAAGCACTGCTAAAAGCACAGCAAGCTTGTCGCTAAGGGTCGAGGTTTCCAAAACCTGCTGCTTGTCCTCAGCAGTCATATTAACGTTAAATGCAATAGCCTCATAAAGCTCCAACGGGCTTTTTGCGTTCATAACCGCATTTTTAAGTTCCTCGGGCATTCTTGGAACGACCTGCGAGTATGCCTCAAACGCATTTTTGATAACCCTTGTCATTGCGTTGATCTCATCAACCATCGCCTTATCGCGAGAGAAATTCTTCATCGGCTTAACAGTAGCTATAATGCCAATGCCTTCTTTCGAGAAGGAAACGAGCTTAGCTCTATAAAGTCCGTCAACCCTAACTCTTGATATACCGTCATTTCCCTTAACGATCTGCTTGATCTCGCAAACCGTACCTATCTTGTAAACGTCGTTAATTCCGGGATCGGAAATGTTAACGTCTTTTTGTGCAGTCAAAAATACAAGTCTGTCCGTATCAAGAGCCATTTTTAAAGACGCCAAAGATCTCGCTCTCGAAACGTCAAATCTCACCGCCATTTTCGGGTGAACGATTATATCTCTTGTTGCAACACATGGCAAAGTCAAAGACTCATTCATTTTGTTGCCTGTTTCAATAATATCCATTCTATGTACCATCCTTGTTTTTGCGATATATTATAAATGTTTGTAATCAATCGTCGGTAGAAACCATTATAGCAAACATTAAGGGCTTTTGCAATAGAAAACGTGTGGAGAATATTTGCGCTGATTATGGCAATAAAAAAACGATCTTCTTGCGAAGATCGTTCTTTGGCGCGCCCGAAGGGACTCGAACCCCTGACCTACTGGTTCGTAGCCAGTCACTCTATCCAGCTGAGCTACGAGCGCATTCCACGAGAAATTATATTATCACAAAGGTTCATAATTGTCAAGCACTTTTAACGAAAAATATATAATTATTCTAACCTTGCGTATTATAGATAAATTACATTGATATGTCTACTTCAATCATATATATTTTTAGAAGTGTATTTAAAGATTGTGACAAATGATATTCATACTATAGCATTTTCGTTTGACGGATGGAACTAAAAACAGAATAAATTTATAAATAGCTTTTTTATAAAATCCCTTGCTAATAGCTTGGGATTTTTGTATTATAGAAGCAATGCGATATTTTAATTATAAGGTGACATCATGAAACTTACTTATAACCACACGGTTTATGCCTGCTATTTGGGCTATATAACTCAAGCGATAATCAACAACTTTGCTCCGCTTCTTTTTCTCACTTTCCAAGACAGCTTTAACATCCCTCTTGAAAAGATAACGCTTTTAATAACTCTTAATTTCGTAACCCAGCTATTTGTAGACTTTGTTTCTGCCAAGTTTGTCGATAAGATAGGTTATCGCACAAGCATAATCACCGCGCATGTCTGCTGTGCTTTCGGCCTTATCGGAATGGCAGTTCTGCCCATGCTTATCCAACACTACACAGGCCTTGTCATCTCCGTTATCCTTTATGCAATCGGAGGGGGTATCATCGAAGTCCTCATCAGCCCCATTGTAGAAGCTTGTCCTTTTGATAACAAAGCAAGCGCTATGAGCCTTCTTCATTCCTTCTATTGTTGGGGAAGCGTTGCCGTCGTCTTGCTTTCAACTCTATTTTTGGGAGGGTTCGGCAAGCAAAGCTGGGCAATTCTTGCAATAATCTGGGCATTAGTGCCGATATTTAATACGGTATTTTTCTGTTTCGTTCCAATCAACAGCCTTGCTGATGAAACCCAGCCAATGTCTATTCGTGAACTTTTCAAAACAAAGATATTCTGGATCTTTGCGGTTTTAATGCTGTGTGCCGGTGCCTCCGAGCTTGCAATGACACAGTGGGCATCAGCCTTCACTGAAAGTGCGTTGGGAGTATCAAAGGCAGTCGGTGACTTAGCAGGCCCTTGCTTTTTCGCTGTATTGATGGGTACTTGCCGAGTGTTGTATGCCAAATTCGGCGAAAAGCTCGATCTTATAAAAGCTGTAACTTTAAGCTGCTGCTTGTGCGTTTTTGCATATCTTGTTATTGTATTTTCACCGCTGCCGATACTATCACTTATCGGTTGTGGAATTTGCGGCTTTTCTGTCGGTCTTCTCTGGCCGGGCGTTTTCAGTATTGCTGCAGAAAAGTGTCCCAAAGGCGCGACTACAATGTTCGCATTCTTGGCGCTTGCGGGTGATCTCGGCTGTTCATCCGGTCCCACACTTGTTGGTTTTGTTGCGGGTGCATTTAACGATAATCTGAAGGCAGGTTTGCTAGCCGCGATTATCTTCCCGATAATAATGATAATTTTTGCTCAAATCCTTAAACGCACAGCTAAGTAACCGCCGCCACCGCTTAATGCTGCTCGCACGCGCCTAAGGCGCGGCTCGCCTCCATTAAGCGACGGCTTTAATCATAACCCACAAACAAAAAGCCCATCGAAAATCCCGATGGGCTTTAACTTATGTTCTAAATTATCTTCTGCCTTCGTGCTGATCTTCCCAGCTTGCGCCGTCATTTTCCTTGATGTAATTAACCAAGGTGTCAACATCGGTGAATGCAAGTCCAACATAGCTGTCAGCGCAGCCATAATAAAGTGCGATTCTGCCGGTTTCAGCATCCTGCAAGGTCGAGCAGGGGAATGTAACGTTGGGAACGAATCCTCTTTCTTCATACCATGTTTCAGGAGTAAGGAGATATCTGTTAGAGCGATACAAAACCTTAGAAGGCTCGTTAATGTCCAAAATAGCGCCGCCGATAGAATAAACATATCCGTTGCAGGTATTAACAACACCGTGATAAAGAATAAGCCAGCCTTCGCTTGTTTCGATGGGATTAGCGCCGCCGCCGACCTTCATGCCTTCCCACCAGTTGCCTGTGGTGCCCATAACGTGACGGTGCTTGCCCCAATATACCATATCAGGAGATTCAGAGATGAAGATATCGCCAAACGGTGTGTGGCCCGAGTCAGAAGGACGGGACAAAAGCTTATACATTCCGTTGATTCTTCTGGGGAAGAGTACGCCGTTTCTGTTGAAGGGGATGAAAGGATTTTCAAGTCTTACAAAGGTCTTAAAGTCTGTGGTCTTTGCAATACCAAGCGATGCGCCGTAAAAGTCCTGGCACCAGATGATATAATAAGCATCCTCGATCTTGATAAGTCTGGGGTCATACATATAGTAAGGAATTGCGCTTTCGCCCTTTTCATTAATGAAGGGAATCATATCCTTTTCATATTCCCAATGAATACCGTCATCAGACCAGCCGAGGTAAAGGAAAGGTATTCCGTGAGTAGCCTCTGCTCTGAATACGCCAACAAACTTGTCACCGTAAGGGATAACAGAGGAGTTAAAGATTCTTGCAATGCCGGGCATGGGGTTGCGATCGATAATGGGGTTTTCTGTGTAACGCCAAATCGGAAGAGAATGTCCTTCGGGTCTTTCCTGCCAAGGAATATTGGGCAAATTAGTGCCGTTCAAAATTTTAACGTTGCTCATAAATCGAATGTCCTTTCAAATCAGTAAAGTGATATGTCAAAAAGCGCACTCTTTGCATTCAAATTAATTATACCATCACAAATTGATTTTTTCAATAACAAATTATATGATTATTGAAATATTAAACGCAAAAATCCCCTCTTTTTTCAAGAGGGGATTAAGCATTTCATTTATCTTAACAATTTATAAATTCCAAGAACATTCGTCGCATCTTGCAACATATCAGATTCTTCAATTACAATATCGTCGCCGCTTTCAATGAAGTACGCATACTCGATATATGTATCCATGTCCCATTCAAACATCTCAAATGTATCCGTTTCAAGATCAATCAAAATAACCTCTTTTTGATCCTCTGAGGTCGCTAAATACTTAGTTTCATCATAGCTGTCCTGAACGGATATCTCCACAGATAGATCAAAATAATGCTCTGTCATGCTGTCAAGCTCTATTACTTTAACGCCGAAACCATTCTTTTCAAATAACCACAAATGCGTTCCAGATACTCTAAAAGTATACATTTCGCTGTCAACTGTGTAAAATGGCTCATATCCTGCGCCCATGCTCGACTTGTGAATAAAAAATTCATTTCCTTTTCTGAAAATAAGCGTGTCTTCATCAAGCCAGCACGATGGATCTAAAGGATCATTATATTCATTTTCAAAGTCAATGCGATATTCTTCTCTTGTTTCAAGGTTATATACCCAAATGCTGTTACAATTAAATGTTTCGCCGTTAGCAACATAGCAGTCCGAGGTATATACTATCATCTTGCCGCAAATCTGCGAGTTGTCAGAAAGATAATCAATCTCAACAATTCCATGTGTCTCATCCAAAAGATTTTCGGCACCGTTTTCATCAAGTAAATAAATCGAAGATATAAATTCATTATTATATAAATACTTCCCGCTATACTCGCCAACAAGACCTAAAAACCAAACAAACTCACCGTCGGCTGTGCTCCAAATGAAACTTTGATCAGTAGATTTGCCGAACTCATCGACTCCTCCGTATTTGATACGTTCAAGCTTTTCAAACAAGCCGTCTCTGTGCAGATATAATATTGCTTTACCTTCTTCATCGTTGTTTTCAGCATCTCGGTAAAGTCCGTCCGACCAAAAATAATCAAGCTTTATTCCATCGGGCATTTCAATTTGTTCAAAACTATAACTTTTTTCTTCAATATCCTCAACAATTATATTATCGTCGTCAATAACATCCCCGCTAACCACAGCGTCACTTTGTTCATTCAAAGCACATCCGCAAAGCAAAATGCACATTAAAATGCAAATCAGCTTTTTCATTTTGTCAGCTCCTTCATAAATGCTTCTACTTTTATTACAAAAATATAATAACATTTATTGCAAGCACGGTCAATGTTCTTAGAAAAATGTCGAGTTCAATTTAATTTTGACATCAAATTTGACAACAATTTAATGATTTTTGATATCGATACAAGCTCGTTGAAGTAGATGTGAAAATACAAGAAAACCCTCGTAAATACGATGTTTGTACGCATTTACGAGGGTTTATCGCTTGGCGGAGAAGGAGGGATTCGAACCCTCGATGAGCTATCAACCCATACACGAGTTCCAGTCGTGCGCCATAAACCGGGCTAGGCGACTTCTCCGTGTCGCTTTTTGCAACGTTTGATATTATAGCAGATTCATTTCAAAAAAGCAAGCCTTTTTTGAAAAGTTTTTTAAATATTTTTTAACTCGTGAATTTTATACAAAATTTCATTTATGATATATTCGATGCACGCGCTCGTCTTATATAAGCATAGAGGCAAATCCTGCTGACCTTGCCGAAATATATCCTTACGTAAAGTGAAAAATGCATATTAATTAACTAACTACTAATCTTAAAATTTCAAAAATTTAGAAATTTTTGCTTGACAAATAGGCGATAATTGGATATAATTGGCATGTAGCAAACAGGTTTCACACCAAATTTTCTACAACTACAAAGGAAATTCGCCTCATTTGAGGCGATTTTCCTTTTTTTATCAACTATTAAGAAAAGCTTTATAAATCTTAATAATATCTTAAGAAATACAAAGTTGTATCTTAATATTTTTTCTGCTATCATAAAGTCAGAAAAACAAATGGAGTGATAATATGTATAACATCCTGCTTTGCGACGATGAAAAGGATATCGTTTCCGCGTTAAAAATATATCTTTCCAACGAGAGCTACACGTTTTACGAGGCTTATAACGGCGCCGATGCTTTAAAGATCTTAAAAGAAGAAAACATACACCTTGTTTTGATGGACATTATGATGCCTCAGATAGACGGTATTTCAGCGGTTAACTCTCTGCGAGAGTTTTCAAATGTTCCCGTCATTTTCCTTACTGCAAAAGGCGAGGATACCGACAAGGTGTTGGGCTTAACAGTCGGAGCCGATGACTATGTCACCAAGCCATTTAACCCCGTAGAGCTTATTGCGCGTGTAAGATCCCATCTTCGCCGCTACACAATGCTTGGTTCTTATTCCAAACAGCTCGAGGTGATTCGCATCGGCGGAATCGAACTTTTTGATAACACCAAAACCATTCATGTTGACGGCGATCCCGTAGCACTAACTCCCAAGGAATATGATATTCTTTCATTCTTGATGACTCATCTCGGAACAGTATTCTCGCCTGCCGAGATATATCGCCGTGTTTGGGGTGAGGTTCCCATCGGTGTCGATAATGCCATTGCCGTACATATCCGCCACCTGCGTGAAAAGATCGAGATCGATCCTGCTGACCCAAGGTACCTAAAGGTCGTGTGGGGCCGTGGATATAAATTCGAAGCATAAGGAGGTTTTTATGAAAAGCATTTATTCAAAGCTCTGGCTAAAAATAACGTCAATAATTCTGTTTGTTGTTTTCACAGTTGTACTTGCGGCATCTATCGCATCAGTAGCAGTTCTTGCATATTTTGGGGTTTATTTTGATGGAGGTCAACATCTTGAAAGTCTTGCGACTCGAGAGGCTGCAAACGAATTTCTTTATGATTTTAAAAACGACTACATTTCAGAGTCGGATGTAAACATCCACAAAGGCAACAGCTATTGCGGTGACGTTTGGGAATATGACAACGTTGTTGAAGGATTTACTAAAACGACCGAAGGCTACACTTCAAAATCAACAGAAGAGATCGAACGGATAATAAACGATATTTATGATAAAGATTTAGTAAAATCAGCTTTGGAAGACACTTTTGGAATCGGAAAAACCGATTATGCTGTCGAGGTGTTAAATACCGAATCGGGCGAGATCATATATCAGAATTTCGCTCCTTCCGAATATACCGACACCCTAACCTCTGTCTTCAACAGAACTGTTATGGGCAAAGCCGAGCATATATCTGAATATTTTGCAACACGCGCTGCACTTAATGATTATTTAAATGACCTTTCAGGCGGAATTTATAACAGCTCGATAACCTATGATGCCTATGCCGAATTGTCCGAGTCTTTTCATTTCGAGGCGGATTATATCCCTGCAAACATAGTCAAGCATCAAATAACCGTATATATTCCGAAGGTTTACGAGCAAGAAAACATTTCAACGTTCATAATCGGTCTCGTTGACTTCGCAATCACATACAGATACCTGCCTTTCATCACGGGTATTGCAAGCCTTATAATGATGATCGTTTTGTTCATCTATCTTATCTGTGCCGCAGGCCACAAAGCAGGAGTAGAGGGCATCACACCCAACTTCGTTGACAAGATCCCGTTTGATCTATACCTTGCCATAATTGTCTCAATTGTGTTAATAGTTATAGCTTGTTATATTAATTTCTGGGGTAGCGATTTGCTGAGTCTTATCTTTTGGATCTGTGCATCCGCTATATTCCTGCTCTTGCTTATCGGCGTCGTCATGACACTTGCCACCCGTGCAAAGCTTTCAACTGTTTTCTCAAACACTGTCATCTGGAAAGTGCTCGTCCTCGCTTGGAAGATACTTAAGCTTGCAGCAAGATTCATTAAAAACACCTTCAAGAAGCTTTCCTCCGCAATTTCATACTTCTTCCAAAACCTGCACTTCGCCGCAAAAACCGCATTGGTTTTGGCGTCCGTTATCGCATTCGAGATAATAATGCTTCTTATTATATCGTCCAGTAATGCCGATTACTTTATACTTTGGGCAATTTGGCTTTTCGGCAACGGAATTATCGTAACTTTAGTGATATTCAGCGCCATTGCTTTCGGAAAGATAAAAAAATGCGCACACGAGCTTGCAAACGGCAACTCTAATGCTAAAGTTGGTTCTGAATATGTCTTTGGAAGCTATAAAGAATGTGCCGACTATTTAAATAACATCGGTCACGGAATCGAGCAGGCTGTTCAGGAAAGAATGAGATCCGAACGCTTAAAGACAGAGCTGATCACAAATGTTTCTCACGACCTTAAAACTCCTCTCACTTCAATCGTTAACTATATCGATATTTTAAGCAAAGAGGATATTCAGCCCCAAGAGGCAAAAGAACACGTCGAGGTTTTGGTTAGACAGTCACAGCGCATGAAAAAGCTTATCGACGATCTTATCGAGGCTTCAAAGGCTTCCTCCGGCGCCACCCAAACCGAGCTTGTAAGAAGCGACCTTGGAATGCTTTTGTCTCAATCTGTCGTCGAGTATGAAGAGAAGTTTAATAATGCAGATTTAAAAGTCAAGCTCATGCTTCCCGAAAATAAACTTACCGCACTTATCGATGGCAAGCTTATGTGGCGAGTATTTGATAATATGCTCAACAACATCTGCAAATACACACAGCCCGGCACCCGTGTATACATCACCGCCGTTGAAAAAGACGACAACATCGAAATATCATTTAAAAACATCTCGAAATATGAGCTTAACATTTCGGGCGATGAGCTTATGGAACGCTTTGTCAGAGGTGATTCCTCCCGTTCGACTGAGGGTAGCGGCCTTGGCCTTTCAATTGCAAAAAGCCTTTGCAACTTGCAAAACGCAAATCTTTCACTTGATATCGATGGTGACTTGTTCAAGGTATACATCAGCATCCCAAAGCTTTCCGACGAAGCGCTTATAAATGAATAGACCGCTGCTGTTTCTTACTATTCTCGCGCTGATAGCAGTGCTGATCGTTGCTTTGGCGCACTATTATCAAAGCTTTATAAGTCCGTTTTTGTAATCTTTAAACCGCGCGGCACCACGCTGCACTCATGTGGCACTCGTGTCGCGCTAAATAGCACACATAATAAAAAAGCTGACATGGAATATTTCCGTGTCAGCTCTATTTTTTATCCTATTTTCCGCCGCAGATAGTTCCGTTTCCCAAAACGAATCCATCAGCATAAATTGCGGCAGATTGCCCGTTCGATACACGCGGAGTGGGGGAGTCAAGCCTTAAAACAGCACCGCTTTCAGTCATCTTAACCGTGCAGTCCAAAAGTTTACCCGTCGAGCGCAGCTTGCACTTCGCTCTCATTCCGTCATATATAGCATCGGGATAAGCCATGCTCAAGCTCTCAAGCCAAACCTCGCTTACCGTCGCCTTTTCATATCCCAGCTTAACCTGATTTGTGTCAGCATCGATCTCGGTTACGTAAGCAGGTCTGCCCAAGGCGATTCCCAAACCCTTTCGCTGACCGACAGTATAGTGCAAAATGCCTTTGTGCTTTCCGCAGACGTTCCCCTCGGGCGAGATAAAATCTCCCTCATCGCTCTTGCGATAGTTCTTTTCGATATACGATGCATAATCATTATCCGAAATAAAGCAGTTTTCCTCGCTGTCGGGAGCATCATGACATTCAAGTCCGATCTCACGCGCAATCTCTCTTACCTTCGGCTTCTCCATCTCCGAGATGGGAAGCAAAAGCCTTGACAAAACATCCTGCCCAAGACCTGCAAGCATATATGATTGGTCCCTTGCTTCAGATTCCGAGAATGTAAGCTTATAAACACCATCATCAAAAACGATCTTTGCATAATGCCCTGTGGCGATATAATCAAATCCGTTTTCGTCTGCTGTTAGCAAAAGATATTTAAATTTAATTCTCGGATTGCATCTAACACACGGCGAGGGTGTTCTTCCGCTTAAATACTCGCTTGCAAAAAAGTCGATAATTTCTTTTTTGAACTCATCTTGCAAATCTCTAACATATAGAGGGATTCCAAGATGTTCAGCAGATTTTTTTGCCGCCTCAACAACATCGTCGTGCAAGGGTGACATCTTCATCACAACGCCTGCGACTTCAAATCCCTTATCTTTTAATAAATGCACAGCGACAGAGCTGTCAACTCCGCCGCTGAGTGCTAATAATACCTTCTTAGTCAACAGAACATTCCTCACAGTGCTCGTGAAGCTCACCTACGATGGGCAAAGGGTCAATGCCCTGACGGGAATAATAATCCCACAAAGCTGCCTTGATTGCCTGTTCAGCCAAAACTGAGCAGTGAAGCTTTGCAGCCGGCAAACCGTCCAAAGCCTCAACAACAGCCTTGTTGGTAAGCTTAAGGGCATCGTCAATGGTTGCGCCCTTGATAAGCTCAGTTGCCATCGAGCTTGTTGCAACAGCAGCACCGCATCCGAATGTCTTAAACTTAACGTCGGTGATAACGCCGCCGTCGATCTTAAGATACATCTTCATAATGTCGCCGCACTTTTCATTGCCGATCTCGCCGATACCGTCAGCATTTTCAATTTCGCCAACGTTTCTGGGGTTAGAGAAGTGGTCCATAACCTTTTCGCTGTAAATCATTTATATAACTTCCTTTCAAGAGATTTTTCAGTATAGAAACTTAGTCTTCAATGCCTTCAGTCTTGCAAATTCTTTCCCACAAGGGGCTCATTGCTCTAAGCTTTGCAACAACAGCATTAACCTTTTCGATAATGTAATCAACGTCCTCGTTGGTCGTATCCTCGTTGATGCTAAGTCTTAACGAACCGTGCGCAGTTGCGTGGGGAAGACCGATAGCAAGCAAAACGTGTGAAGGATCCAAGGAGCCAGATGTGCAAGCCGATCCGCTTGATGCGCTTATTCCTTCAAGGTCAAGCATCAAAAGCAAGCTTTCACCCTCGATTCCTCTGAACGAGATGTTAACGTTTCCGCAAAGACGCTTTTTGGCATCTCCGTTAAGTCTTGATTCTTTGATTTTTAAGAGGTTTTCGATAAGCTTGTCACGCATAACGCTAACCTTCGCCTGCTTTGCAGGGATATCAGCGCAAGCTTCTTCAATAGCAACACCTAAAGCAACGATAGAGGGAACGTTTTCTGTTCCGGCACGCTTGGTTCTTTCCTGAGCGCCTCCGTGAATAAGATTTGGCAAGTTTATTCCGTTTCTTACATATAAAGCACCAACACCCTTTGGAGCATGTATCTTATGTCCGGACAAAGAAAGCATGTCAATGTTCATATCAGCAACATCAATATCCACGTTGCCAACAGCTTGTACAGCATCAGTGTGGAACCAAACCTTTTTCTCACGGCAGATAGCGCCGATCTCCTTAATAGGTTGGATGGTACCGATCTCGTTATTCGCAAACATAATAGTTACAAGTGCGGTATCCTCACGGATTGCATTTCTAATGTCCTCGGGGTTTACCATTCCCATTTCATCAACGGGGATGTATGTTACCTCAAATCCGTTCTTTGCAAGATGATCAACAGTGTGCAAAACAGCATGATGCTCAAACACTGATGTGATGATGTGCTTCTTGCCCTTCTTTGCCTGAACAGTAGCTGCAGATTTTATTGCCCAGTTGTCAGCTTCTGATCCGCCACTGGTGAAATATATCTCACTTGTTTTTGCACCGATTGCCTTCGCAACCTGTTCTCTTGCTTTCATAACAGCACGAGCAGAGTTCATGCCCAAAGAGTAAATGCTTGAAGCGTTACCATAAATTTCAGTAAAATATGGCATAGCAGCATCAAGCGCAGACTTTGAAACCCTTGTTGTCGCAGCATTATCAGCATATACAAATCGCTTTTCCATTATATATTCAACATCCTTTCTAAGCTATATATCATTATATAAAATTTATCTAAGTGCTTTATATTCCGAAACGGCCATTTCGTCACATCTTTCGTTTTCGGGATGACCGTCATGCCCTTTAACCCAATTAAACTTAACTTGGTGAACGTCCAATAAATTCAAAAGCTCATCCCAAAGATCGCTGTTAAGTGCAGGCTTTTTGTCAGATTTGATCCATCCGTTTCTCTTCCAACTTTTTGCCCAACCTTTTTCGATTCCGTCAACAACATATTTCGAGTCAGTAGTAAGTATTACCTTGCACGGCTCTTTTAATGCCTTTAAAGCCATGATAACAGCAGTAAGCTCCATTTTATTGTTAGTTGTAAGCTCATTTGCGCCCGAAAGCTCTTTGTAAGCATTTCCATACTTTAAAATTGCACCCCATCCGCCGGGGCCGGGATTTCCAGAACAAGCGCCGTCTGTGTATATATAAACTGTTTTCATCCGTTTCCTCAAGCTATCATATTTCAACATAATATTATAACTTATGTTGAAAATTAAATCAACTATCAAAATGCATATATTTTCATTTTGTTTCTTTGCATTTTCTGCCTTTTACTGCTTAAGCGGCACCTCTTCGCCACAGCCGCCTTCGGCGGCGCAGGCTAAGAGCTTGCCGCCTCTCTCAAACATTCAGTTAGCTTCCGCTAACTCCACTATACTATTAATTATCGAGTTTGTCAACAAATTTGTTTGACATATTAAGAATAAATAAATATAATTAATTCATAAGCCGATCTGAAAGGATTTTTATATTATGGACATTAAGAAAATATTGCAGCATGAAATAGAAAACAGTAAATTCACTTCCGGCGCTAACGTCCTTGTTCTTGTCGATGGCAAAGAGGTTTTATACGAAGAGTACGGTTATCGCGATCTTGAAAATAAAACACCTTTCTCCCGCGATACAGTTATGCGCCTTTATTCAATGTCAAAGCCCGTAACTGCTGTTGCAGCTATGATTTTAGCAGATAGGGGACTTCTTGATCTTGGTGCTTGCCTTTGCTGGACTATGCCCGGCTTCAGCGAAGCTTATTATAATATCGACGGAAACCGCATAAAAGCTACTCAGCAGATAACCGTTAAAGACCTTTTGAATATGACTTCCGGTATCCCTTATCCCGGAAACACTCCGTCGGGTCAGCAGGTTGGCTCTGTATTTTGGGAGCTTAACGAGCGTTTGCATTCAGATAACCCCATGACGACTGCTGAATTTGCCCGCAGGATAGGCGAATGCGATTTAAGCTTCGATCCGGGTGATATGTTTATGTACGGCGCAAGTGCCGACATTTTGGGCGCACTTGTCGAGCGGGTAAGCGGAATGACTCTCGGTGAATTTATGCAAAAGGAGATATTCGAACCTCTTGGTATGACTGACACCGGCTTCTATGTTAAGCCTGATAGCAAGCGCCGCCTTGCAAACGTTTATCGCACCAATTATGAAAAGTGGTGTGTTGAACCTGTTTTTACAGAACATCTCGGAGTTGCTATAACAGACACTCCTCCCGCTTTTGAATCGGGCGGAGCAGGACTTTATTCCACTTTAGATGACTATGCAAAATTTGCAACCATGCTCTTAAACGGCGGTGAGTATTGCGGCAAGCGCATCCTTTCCGAAAATGCAGTTAAATATCTCACGTCTCCGTCTTTAATGCCTTGGCAGGTCGAATCACTTTCGAAGGGATGGCGTTCTTTGTCAGGATACAGCTATGGCAATTTAATGCGAAACCTCGTCGATCCCGGTCAGGCATATGTTTTAAGTGAAGAGGGCGAATATGGTTGGGACGGTTGGCTTGGATGCTTCTTTGCAAACTATCCCAAGAGCAAGATGACTATTCTTATCGGCATGCAGCGTGTCGATTGCGGAACAACCGCTCTTACAAGAAAGATTATTAACGCCGTAAGAGGTGAGTTAATAAAATAGATGCAATTTTTGTGAAAACAAAATGAAATATCATTCATCTCGATTGACTAATCCCATCTTGGTGATATAATGAATTTAATAGAAAATTTACTTACGGAGGTAAAATATATGGCAAAAATCAAACGTAAAAACAACAATATGAAGACCTTTGTTGCTGTTTTGGCAGTGCTTGCATTGTTTGGTGTTATCATTTTGTTTGTTTTGCTTCAGCCCGACACTCAGGGAGACAAGGTTGGTGACGGAATCCAAAACTCTGACTTTAATTACACAATGCAGGTGATCTCTGAATCAGACCTTCCCGATGCTACAACCCCCGTTGCTGAAACAAATGAAACTGGTGACACTGTCATCACTCTTGCGGGAGATACTGCTTCTATCGAGGGTGGAGGAGCTGTGCTTGACGGCAAAACCATCGTTATCAACCGTGCAGGAACCTTCAGCTTCTCGGGAACTCTTAACGATGGCAGAATCTTGGTTAATGCCAAGGACGAGGATGTAGTTCTCATCTTCAATGGCGTCAACATCACTTGCTCCGATACAGCACCTTTGTATGTATATAATGCAAATACTACAACAGTTATCTTAAACGGCACCACTGAAAATATCTTTACAGACGGCTCAAGCTATGATTATTCTTATGATTATTGCTCCGAGATCGACGGTGATCCCGATGCCTGCATCTATAGCAAGGATGACCTTATCATTCGCGGAACAGGCACTCTCACTGTTAATGGCAACTTCAAAAACGGCATAACTGCTAAGGACGTCTTGAAGATCATTAATACTAACATCAATGTCACTGCGCTTAACAACGGTATCAACGGCAAGGACAGCTTGACTATCCAGAACTCGACAATAAATATTGCCGCAGGCGGTGATGCTTTAAGATCCACTCAAGATATTGATCCCGCACTTGGTTGGGCAGATATCTTTGATTCCAACATCTACTTAAGTGCTAATGGCGATGGTATCCAGGCAGAAACTGCAGTAAGCATTACCAACTGCTCTGTTTCAATCAAAACCGGTAATGGAAGCACTCAAGCTCCTTTGGATACAACAAGCTGCAAGGGTATCAAGGTAAATCAAGGTTATGCAGCTGTTAACAGCGGCAACCTCATTTTTGATACATCAGACGATGCATTCAATGTAGCAGGTGACTTAACTATCAATGGCGGCACATTCAACATCGCAACTGCTGATGATGCACTTCATACTGATTCTGAGCTTTGTATTAATAACGGTATGATCGTTATAACCACTTGTAACGAAGGCTTAGAGGCTATGGCTGCTGATATCAAAGGCGGTAATGTATACATCACATCCTTGGATGACGGCATCAACACCGCAGGTGGAACCGACGAGCAGGGCTTCGACGGTATGGGTTTTGGCCCCGAAGCTGCTTCAAGCGATAACTATGTCAGCATTGCAGGCGGATATATCGTTATCAACGCTCAGGGCGATGGCGTAGATTCCAACGGAAGTATCTATATGACCGACGGCACTCTCATCGTAAACGGTCCCGATAATGGTGCCAACGGTGCAATCGACTATGGAGGAGACTTCTATTTCCAGGGCGGAACTCTTGTTGCAACAGGCTCGGCAATGATGGCTCAGGCGCCTGATAACCCCACACAGAATACAATCGCTCTCAACTTCGATCAGACTATCGGTGCAGGCACATGCATTTCTATCGAGGGTGGAGATGAAAGCTTCGTATTCACAGTCAGCAAGGATGTTCAAAACATCGTTTTCAGCTCTCCTATGCTTAAGCAGGGAACAGAATATACCGTTTCCTATGGCGGTGAATATTCCGGCGGAACTGTTACCGACGGAATCTGCGAAGGCGGCAAGTATTCTGGCGGAAACGAGCTTTCTAAGTTTACTATCGAAGATTACCTTACTGCTTATGGTAGCATTGGAATCGGTGGCTCCCGCGGTGGCGAGACATTCGGCAATCCCGGCGGATTCGGTGCTATGCATGGCGAAGGCAAACAGCCTCCTCAAGACGACAGATAATTGACCGGCGACTTGTCACCGACTCACGCAACTTCGCCGCGTGAGCTTCGCTGGCTAACCGCCTTCATAATAACTCTTATCTCAACAAAACATCTGCAGGTTTATAGCTTGCAGATGTTTTTTATGGTTGCACAAATCAGTAAAATATGCTAAACTGTCATAAACACTCTTTAAGGAGGATCACAATGGCAGAAAGAGCTATAATGACAGCAATCAACGAAAACGGAGATATCATTGACTGCGATGTTTTGTTCACCTTCAAAAACACCGCAACCAATAAATGTTATATAGTTTATACTGAGAATACTGAGGATGAAAACGGCGATACCGAGGTTTATGCCGCAATCTTCGATCCTGACGATAAGACCTTACAGCTTCATCCCATCGAAACTGATGAGGAATGGGCACTTTTGGAATCAAAGCTAAGCGAATACGAAAGAACCAAGGAACAAGAGGGCAAGAAAGGCGAGTGATTTTGTGAACAAGGAATACAGAAATATTTTAGCTGAAATGGGCATGACCGACGCCGAGATCAAAACTTGGATAGACAACACTTTTAACACCATGTTCCATGGCGATGAGGATATTAGGATCTATCACGAAGCAGGCGCAGATATGGGCTATATGGTCGATACCGGCAATATAGACGCCAGAACCGAAGGTATGTCTTATGGAATGATGATGTGCGTTCAGCTCGACAAGAAAGAAGAGTTCGATCGCATCTGGAAATGGTCCTATACATATATGTACACCCACGAGGGTGAGCATGGCGGCTACTTCGCATGGTCCTGCGCTCTCGACGGCAAACATAATGCCGACGGCCCCGCACCCGATGGTGAAGAGTTCTTTGCAATGGCTCTCTTCTTCGCATCTCACAGATGGGGTGACGGTGAAGGCATCTTCAATTATTCTAAAATGGCACGTCAGATCTTGCACGATTGTCTCCATCGCGGCGGCGAGGGTGAACACATCGGCAGAACAATGTGGGATTTAGACAACCGTCTCATCCGCTTTGTTCCCGGCGTTGATTTTTCCGATCCTTCTTACCATCTCATGCACTTCTATGATCTTTTTGCTCTTTGGGCTGACGAATGTGACCGTGAGTTTTGGGCAGATGCCGCCAAAGCATCGCGCGAGTATCTTCACACTGCTTGTCACCCTGAAACTGGTCTTTGCTCCGACTATGCTCATTATGATGGCTCACCCGTTGCAGGCGTTCCGTGGGGAAGAGGTGGAAGAAGAATCGACCGCTTCTACTCTGACTCTTACAGAACTGCCGCAAACATCGGCCTTGATTGGTCTTGGAACGCTCTCGACACTTGGCAGTGTGAAAACAACGCCAAGCTTCAAAAGTTCTTTATCGAGAACTATGAGCAGGGTCTTGCATATGCTCCTAGAATCGACGGCGAATTCACCGATGAAGAGGTTATGCATCCCACCGGCTTGATCGCAACAAATGCTGCAGCTTCCCTCGCTTCCTGGACACCCAATGCAGACGAAGAAACTGTTAATAACGCAAAATATTGGGTTAAAAAGTTCATGGAAACTCCTCTTCGTGAAGACAAGCGCCGTTATTACGATAACTGCCTCTATCTCTTCGCACTCCTCGCTCTCAGCGGTAATTACAGAATCTACTGATAAAAATAACGGACATCGCTCATTGCGGTGTCCGTTAATATTTTGTGATTCTATATTGATACAGTCAAAGCTTTTGTATTTTAAATCAACTTGTTGATTTAAAATTAACCCCAAAGCTCATTCAAATACTCAAGTCTGTCATAAACCCAATCGAGATTTTTAAGAGCACGCGACGAACGGCTAGAGCCGTCATAGTTAAAGTCCTTCTTGTTGTCCTGAACCAGCTCATAGCATTCATCAACAACAGCTTCAATGTCGCCAAGATGCTCGCGCCATGTTTCCTTAACAAGATCTTGGAACCAATCTGCTGAATAGAAGAGTATCAGCCACGGGTTAGATCTGTCGCCCCAATTCTCAACGAAATAGTCGTCTTTAAATCTTGCGGCATAAAGTCCTCCGTCAGCGTCAGAGTAATAGTCTGTATATCCCCAGTCAAAGTCCCAGGGTGCAACGCAGGTCAAAACAGGATAGCGCGAATGCTTGCCAAAGTCAACTGCGAAGAAGAAGCTTCCGCCGCCCAAGTCCTGATCGTTTGCGATCTCAAACAAGATGTACATATCAACAACCGACTTAATGTCGATAACCTGGCTTATGCACTCATAAGCGCTCGAGAATTCTTCCTGCGCCAAAACAAGGTTAAAGCTTTCATCAACCTTATAATATTCGTTGTCTCTGATCGCTCTCATCGCAACTTCCCAGCAAACTTCCATATATCTTTCGATAAATTTAAGCTGTTCGTCGCTGTAAAGGTCATTTTTAACGGAATAATGATACTTTCTCGGAACTCTTTCCTCGCCGTAAACGTCGGTGATCTCTTCCTTGTTAAAGGTCAGCCAGAACCACCAGTCTTCACTTGTTGCATAGTTATCAAGCTCAACCAAATATCCGATATCTGTGCCGGTATAACCGTCTTTGGCTTCGTTCAAATCAACTCTGTTCGGATTTGCCTGTGTCTGCTCGCACAAAACGTAAATTCCCTTATAGTCTTCGTTGACATAAACCTGAACAAACTGAGCATCAGTGACAAAATAGTCGCCTTCATTAATAACTCTTGCCATGTCATATGCCAAATAGTCTCTTATACCTGTCGAGAAGGTTCTTAAAAGCACCCACGATTTGCATCTTGCATTATCGTTCAAGCCCAAAACAGACTGCTTTTCTGTGAATTTGATTCTGTAAGGTGCGCCTTCTTTAAGTATCTGATTCACGTTTCCGTAATGCGCGCTTGCATTGCCTCTTACTCTAACTCCTGCAGAGGTTGCATCCATTATATATTTATCGTCGCAGTTAAATATCTCAACCAAACAGTTAAGATATTCCTCACGTGATACAATGTTTTCTTCGTTTTCTGTTGAGATGTGAACGATAGGGAAGTTATGCTTTTCGGAGATCTCGTCATAATACTTCGCTCTTTCATTACGGTCAAGCCCGAACATTTCATAAAGCTCTTCGGGATCAGTTTTACTCATATCAAGATCTGATCTATAATCGTCAACGATCTCTCCCTGCTCGTTTGTCGAGGCGGGTGTTGTTTCGGGAAGCTCAACGTTAGACGATACCGTAGTGTCGCTCGGCTTAGTGTCTTCAGGCAAAGGCGCCGAGGTGCTTTCAGGAATGACATCAGGCTCGTCCTCGGTCGAAGGCGCAGCGGTTGTCACATCCGGCTCGGGAGTTGTGGTAACAATAAACGACGGAACGTTAGGGTCCTCAGTCGAAGTAACCTCTTCCTCGCTGGAAGAAGCGGGTGTGCTCTGCGATTCATCGGTAACGTCGCTAATCGAAGGAATATTGTCGATGTTAGCGCAAGAACAAAGCAAATTAACAGCTAATATTAAAGTAACAGCAAAAGCTGAAATCCTTTTAAAAATCACTTTATCAATCCTCTCAATGTATATAAACTGTGTAAAGTCAATCATCTTTACACACGATTTGCTCTACAATTATATTTTATCACGATGCAAACTCTATTTCAATAGCCTAAGCATTACAATTTGGTTAAATCTTTATTTATTTTATTTGACAAACTGCATCAATATATTATAATATATGTGTGTTGAAAAGCTCTTTTAAGGCAAGAGGAGGATAACAGTGAACATTGCAATAATAACAGGCGCATCAAGTGGCTTGGGAATTGAATTTTTAAAAGAAATTATTGCTACCCGTCAGGATATTGATGAGATATGGCTCGTCGCTCGCCGACTTGACAGACTTAACGAAATAGCAAATGAATATAAGTCGATCAAATGTATACCGATAGCTCTTGATCTCTCTTCAGATGAAAGCTATTCTGTTCTTGAAGATAAGCTTGCATCAAGCAACTGCACAGTTAAGCTTTTGGTCAACAACGCAGGCTTTGGCAAAATGGGCAACATCAAGGATATGTCCGTTTCTTCTCAAATCTCAATGGTCGATCTTAATTGCAAGGGCTTAACTGCTGTTGCAACAGCATGTTTAAAGTATATGCAAAAGGGGAGCGAGATCATCAATATCGCATCAATTGCATCTTTTGTTCCCAATCCCAGACTTACTGTATATTCCTCTACAAAGGCTTACGTTTTAAGCTTCACAAAAGGCCTTCGCGAGGAGCTTAAGCCCCATGGTATCAACTGTATGTGCGTTTGCCCCGGCCCGATGAGAACGAAATTCTTATCCGTTGCGGACATCGCCCCTGGCTCTTCAAAAACGTTTGATACTTTGCCTTATTCCGATCCTGCAAAGGTCGCTCGCGGAACTCTTAAAGCATCCCGAAAAGGCAGATGTGTCTACACTCATCTCGCTTTCTTTAAGTTTTATCGAGTTTTGGCAAAGCTTTTGCCGCATAATCTTTTAATGAAGCTAAGCAAGGTTTAATCAATGAAAGAATTTATTATAGAAAAAAACGATGCAGGTCAGCGACTTGACAAGTTCATATCAAAAGCTGTTCCAAACCTTCCTCAAAGCTTAATGTATAAATACATTCGCTTAAAAAGGATCAAGCTTAACGGCAAGCGGTGCGAGATTTCCACTCGCTTAAATGTCGGTGATGTTTTGCAGATGTACATAAACGATGAATTCTTCGGCGCCTCAAAGCCTGAAAACGAATTTCTTAATGTCCCTGCTGATATCAATATTGTTTACGAGGATGAAAATATTCTTTTGGTGAACAAAAAGTGCGGAATGGTCGTCCACGAGGATGATGAAAAAACAGCTGACACTCTTATAAACCGCATCACTCATTATTTGTATAATAAGGGCGAATATGATCCTCAGCGCGAGGCTAGCTTTGCTCCCGCACTTTGTAATCGACTTGACAGAAACACCGAAGGCATTGTAATTTGTGCCAAAAATGCCGAAAGCCTTCGCCTTTTAAATCGAATCGTTAAAGAACGCGAGATCACAAAGAACTATCTTTGCATAACCTTGGGAACTCCTTCTCCTAAAGAGGCGACCTTGACCGCATATCTTGAAAAGAACGAATCGACAAACACGGTTTATGTTTCTGATAAAAAAACACCCGCTAACAAAACCATCGTCACAAAATATACCGTTCTCGAATCTAAAAACGGTGTGTCCCTTTGCGAGATAGATCTTATCACGGGCAGAACCCATCAGATCCGTGCACACATGGCACACATCGGTCACCCTCTTCTTGGAGACGGTAAATATGGCATAAATCAAGAAAACCGCCAACGTGGCATTAAAACTCAGGCACTTTGTGCCTATAAACTCACTTTCAATTTCAAAACCGATGCCGGAATTTTAAACTATCTTAACGGCAAATGCTTTGAAATTAAAGATATATGGTTTGTAAAAGAATACTTTAAATAAAGGAGATTAAATCATGACTATTAACTACACAACAAAGGGCACCTGCTCAAGACAGATCAACATCGAAGTTGAAGACGGAATCGTAACCTCTTGCGAATTCATCGGCGGCTGCAACGGAAACCTTAAGGGCATTTGCAAGCTCGTTACCGGCATGAAGGTCGAGGATGTAATTGCAAAGATCGAAGGCACCACCTGCGGACCTAAGTCCACATCCTGCCCCGACCAGCTCGCTCAGGCATTAAAGCAGGCTCTTTAATTTCAAATTAAACCTTATTAAAAGAACAGGGAAGCGTATAGCTTCCCTTGTTTTTTGCACAAAATATAGTGTAAACCCATTGACTTGAACCGCAAATAGTGCTATTCTATGATAGAGAACATTTGTTTATTTTTAAGGAGGTCGCCATATGGATAAGTTCATATTAAAAAGCGAATTTAAGCCGACAGGCGATCAGCCCGAGGCTATAGCTGAGCTTGTAAAAGGAATTGAAGAGGGAAGGAAAAAACAGACCCTTCTCGGCGTAACCGGCTCGGGCAAAACCTTCACAATTGCCAACGTTATCGAACAGGTAAATCGCCCTGTTCTTATTTTAGAGCCTAACAAAACTCTCGCCGCGCAGATATGCTCCGAATTCCGCGAGTTTTTCCCCGACAGTGCAGTCGAGTTCTTTGTTTCCTATTATGACTATTATCAGCCTGAGGCTTACATTCCCTCGACTGACGTTTATATAGAAAAAGACTCGTCCGTTAACGACGAGATCGACCGTTTGCGCCACTCTGCCACCGCCGCTATAAGCGAAAGACGTGACGTAATAATCGTTGCTTCCGTTTCGTGCATCTACTCATTGGGCGATCCCGATGAATATAAAGATATGATCGTTTCCATCCGTCAGGGAATGGAAAGATCCCGTGACGAATTGATCGCCGCACTTGTCAACATTCAATATGAGCGCAATGATATCGATTTCCAGCGTAACCGCTTCAGAGTGAGGGGAGACGTTGTTGAGATCTTCCCAACCTCTCATAACGATACCGCCATCCGCGTCGAATTCTTCGGCGACGAGATCGACCGCATTACCGAGATCAATGTCGTAACCGGTGAGGTTATTCACTCAATGTCTCACGTTGCGATCTTCCCCGCATCTCACTATATCACAGGTCGTGAAAAGTTAATGGCAGCCATCGCTGATATCGAAGCCGAAATGTGTGATCGCGTTGAGTATTTCAAAGCCAACGATAAGCTTATCGAGGCTCAGCGAATCGAACAGCGCGTTAAATACGATATGGAAATGCTTGAAGAAGTCGGCTTCTGCTCGGGAGTGGAGAATTATTCGCGTGTATTGGCACGACGTGAACCGGGTGCCATGCCGTTCACGCTTTTGGACTTCTTGCCTGATGACTTTATTTTGGTCGTCGATGAATCCCACGTTGCGCTTCCACAGGTAAGGGGAATGTATGCGGGTGACCGTGCCCGTAAAGAAACCCTTGTCGAATACGGCTTCCGTTTGCCATCAGCACTTGATAACCGCCCCTTGACCTTCGATGAATTCTATTCTCACGTCGATCAGGCAATATTTGTTTCCGCAACTCCCGGAAATCTTGAAAAGCAGGAATCCGAAGCGATAGTCGAGCAGATCATCCGTCCGACAGGACTTTTAGATCCCATAATCGAAGTAAAACCCACACAAGGTCAGATCGACGACCTTATTCTTGAAATAAATGCCCGCACAGAAAAGGGAGAGCGCACGCTTGTCACAACCCTCACCGTTAAAATGGCAGAGGATTTGACGACCTATTTGCAAACAATGGGCATAAAGGTTAAATATATGCACCATTCTATTGATACCATGGAGCGTATGGAGATAATCCGCGATCTTCGCCTTGGCGAGTTCGATGTTTTGGTGGGAATAAACCTCCTGCGTGAGGGTTTGGACCTTCCCGAAGTATCGCTTATTGCAATACTCGATGCCGATAAAGAAGGGTTCTTAAGAAGCGAGTCCTCGCTTATCCAGACTATCGGCCGTGCTGCCCGTAATGCTAACGGCAAGGTTATAATGTATGCCGACAGCGTAACAGGTTCAATGGAACGCGCTATAACTGAGACCGAGCGTCGCCGTGAAATTCAGATGGCATATAACGAGGCTCACGGAATCGTTCCCCAAACGATAATCAAAGGTATTCGTGACGTTATCGAGATAACCAAGAAAGAACCTAAGAAGGGTCTTAAGCAATATACCAAGCGTGAACGCTTAGAGCTTATCGAAAAGATGACCAAGCAGATGAAGGAAGCAGCCCGTCAGCTCGAATTCGAGCAGGCAGCATATCTGCGTGATAAGATAAAAGAGCTAAGGGATATGTAGCTCACAAAGAAACGGTGATTTTTAATGAACAACGAAATTGTAATTAAGGGAGCGCGCGAGCACAACCTTAAAAATGTCGATATAACCCTGCCTCGTGACAAAATGATCGTCTTCACGGGACTTTCGGGCTCAGGTAAGTCGTCTTTGGCGTTCGATACCATTTTTGCCGATGGTCAGCGCCGCTATATTGAAAGCCTTTCTTCATATGCAAGAATGTTTTTGGGACAGATGGATAAGCCGGATGTCGATTCTATCGACGGCCTTTCTCCCGCAATCTCTATCGACCAAAAGACTACTTCAAACAACCCTCGCTCAACTGTCGGAACAGTTACCGAGATTTATGACTATCTTCGTCTTTTATATGCCCGAATAGGCATCCCTCACTGTCCAATCTGCGGCAAAGAGATCAAGCGCCAGTCTGTAGATCAGATAGTCGATCAGGTCTTAGAATTGCCCGGGGGGTCAAAGATCCAGCTTCTTGCGCCCATCGTTCGCGGAAGAAAAGGCGAATATGTTAAAGAGCTTGAAAACATTAAAAAATCGGGCTATGTCCGTGTTCGAGTTGACGGTTCGATCTATGATCTTTCCGAAAAGATAACTCTTGATAAGAACAAAAAACACACGATCGAAGTCGTTGTTGACCGACTTGTCGTCAAGCCAGATATTCGTTCACGCTTGACCGACAGCTTAGAGGTCGTTTTGGGCCTTTCAGGCGGTCTTGTCGTCGTTGATGTCATTGGCGGTGAAGAGCTTTTGTTCTCTCAAAACTATGCTTGCCCCGATCATGGCGTTTCTGTCGAGGAGCTTTCTCCAAGAATGTTCTCCTTCAACAATCCCTTTGGTGCTTGTCCTGAGTGTACCGGATTAGGTGTTTTCCTGAGAGTCGATGAAAAGCTTATCATTCCAAATGATGAGCTAACCATCCGTCAAGGAGCTATTCATGCCGACGGCTGGAATACCCTTGATGACAACTCCTTCACAATGATCTATTACAACAAGCTCAGCGAGCATTACGGAATCTCTCTCGACACTCCCGTTAAAGATCTTTCCCGCGATGAGCTTGATATTTTCCTTTACGGAACAGGTGGACAGAAGCTTCAGTTTGCCCGCCCTGCCGAATTCGGGGGAGGATATTGGATAACCTCGTTCGAGGGTGTTATAAACAACCTTGAACGACGCTATAAATCAACTGAAAGTGATACTGTAAAATCCAAGATTGAGGAATATATGTCCGAGGTTAAGTGTAAAACCTGCGGAGGGGACCGCCTTAAGAAAGAAATTTTGGCAGTAACCATTGGCGGCAAAAATATCGCAGAGTTCACTCATATGTCGATAATCGAGGCTCTTGATTTCGTGGAGAATCTTGATCTTTCCGATCGTGAAAAAATGATTGGTCAACAGATTTTGAAAGAGATAAAAGCCCGCTTAACGTTCCTTAAAAATGTCGGACTTGATTATCTCACTCTCTCACGTGCAAGTGCAACCCTTTCTGGCGGCGAAAGCCAGAGAATCCGCCTTGCAACTCAGATCGGCTCCTCGCTTATGGGCGTGCTCTATATCTTGGATGAACCCTCGATCGGTTTGCATCAGCGTGATAACGACAAGTTGATCGACGCTCTTAAACGCCTTCGCGACCTTGGCAACACACTTATCATCGTCGAGCATGACGAGGACACTATGCTCGCTGCCGACTATATTGTTGATATCGGCCCGGGTGCAGGCATTCATGGAGGAGAGATCGTCTGTCACGGATCAATTGAAGATATCAAGGCCTGCGAACGCTCAATAACGGGTGCATATTTAAGTGGTAAGCGCGTAATTCCCATTCCCAAGGAAAGAAGAAACGGTAATGGCGAACACCTTTACATTAAGGGTGCATGCGAAAACAACCTTAAAGGAATCGACGTTAAGATACCTCTTGGAAAATTCACCTGCATTACAGGTGTTTCGGGTTCAGGCAAATCTTCGCTTGTCAACGAGATCCTTTATAAAGAGCTTGCCTGCAAGCTAAACCGTGCCCGCATCCGTCCCGGTGTGTTCAAAACTATCGAAGGCCTCGAGCATTTGGATAAGATCATCAACATCGATCAGTCTCCAATCGGCAGATCGCCCCGTTCCAACCCCGCAACCTATACCGGCGTATTTAACGACATACGTGAGCTCTTTGCAATGACTAAGGATGCCAAGGCAAGGGGATACAGCCAAGGAAGATTCTCGTTTAACGTCAGAGGGGGCAGATGCGAAGCCTGCGAGGGTGACGGTATCTTAAAGATCGAAATGCACTTCCTGCCCGATGTTTACGTTCCGTGTGAAGTCTGCAAGGGCGCTCGCTATAACCGCGAAACCCTTGAAGTTAAATATAAAGGAAAGAGCATTGCAGACGTGCTGGATATGACTATCGAAGAGGCTTGCCAATTCTTCGAGAATATTCCCAAGATCTATCGCAAGATAAAAACTCTTCAAGAGGTTGGCTTGGGATATCTAAAGCTCGGGCAGCCATCGACAACCCTTTCGGGTGGTGAGGCTCAGCGTGTAAAGCTTGCGACAGAGCTTTCAAAGCGTGCAACCGGCAGAACTATTTATGTCTTGGATGAACCCACAACAGGCCTGCACTCCGACGACGTCAGCAAACTTATCTATATGCTTGACAAACTTTGTGATAGCGGCAATACAGTCGTCGTAATAGAGCATAACCTCGACGTTATCAAGTGTGCCGACCATATTATCGACCTTGGACCCGAGGGCGGTGTCCGTGGCGGTATGATCGTTGCCGAGGGTACACCTGAAGAGGTTTCTCTCAATCCTGCATCTTATACAGGCAGGTATCTTAAAAAGATGCTAGACAGACATAAAACCTTGTAATTTATTTATTGGAAAAATTATCAAATTGATATTTTTCCTTCAACAAATTTCGACAAAATTCGCCCTTACACTTGTCGTATACTTTGTTCAGTGGCTCGACTAAAGTCGTGCTTGATTGAAAAAACAGTATATGACAAAGAAAGAGGAATAGTTTATGACAAAAAAGCTAAAAGTGCTGATAGGCGACGATACAAAGGATTTCGGAGCAGCGTGTGCCGATGTTTTAAGAACAATGGGATTTTTCTGCATTTCCCGTCCAAAAGACGGTATGGTGCTCTTTGATGCAATAAAAGACGAATCGCCCGACGTTGCGATCGTCGATCTCTCTATGCCCGGTATCGATGCCATCGAGCTAATAAAAAAGATCAACCGTTCAAGCTTTAAAAAGCCTGTGTTTATTGTAACGTCACTCGTTGACAATCAGTTTGCTCAAATGCAGGTAATGCAAAGCGGAGCAGCATATTTCCTCATCCGCCCGTTCGAGTATAAAATGCTTGGAGATAGGATCAACAGCCTTATGGGATATGACATTTTTGATGAACAGCCTTCTATTCCCGTTGTTTCTCATCAGCCTGATTTAGAGGTTGTCGTTACCGAGATGATACATCAGCTCGGCGTGCCTGCACATATAAAAGGATATCACTACTTAAGAAGCGCTATCCTGCATTGCATCCGTGATGCCGAAATGCTTGAATGTGTAACAAAGCTTTTATATCCCACTGTTGCTCAGGAATTCGACACAACACCCTCCCGTGTTGAACGTGCTATCCGCCACGCTATCGAGATCGCTTGGGATAGGGGAGATTTAGAAACGCTCAATGCCTTCTTTGGATTCACTGTAAATACAGGCAAAGGAAAACCGACAAATTCTGAATTCATAGCACTTATAGCTGATAAGATCAAGCTTAAATATAAGCCGGCAATAATAGCATAAATAATGCCGCACCTCTTTCGGGGTGCGGCTTTTTTATTAATGTCTCTGATCGAAATTAGTATACATCTCGCAAAAGCGTCCGGCAAATGCGGGCGGCTCGTCAGCGGCATACAAGTGCGAAATATCACCAAACGAAGAACATCTGAATATTGCAATTCCTTCCTCGCGCTCTTCTGTGGTAAGTGTCGTCACCGAGGTCGGTGCAGCCATCGTTCCGTGCAACAGCACAGTGGGGGATATGCCAAGTAAATGACCAAGCAAATAACACTCAAGCCCAAAATGGCAGAACAAAACAACAGTGTCCATGTTCGGGTTAATGGCCTCATAATATCTTCCGTTTCGTTTATATCCGTGACGCTCCAAAAGCTCGTCCAATCCGTCAGTAATTTCTTTATAAAGCTCGGGCATTCTTCCTTCTCGCATAAAATCAACGTTCATAAATCCATCTGGATCATAAAGACCATCAATCTTTGTATAGAACGAGGGCAAGAAGTCCCACGACAGATGAGTGTGCCCCTCAGGCATGTAAGGCAGTTTCACTTGACAAGCTCCAAACTCCTGAAGCCAGTTGCAAATAGTGGCCTCTCTGCCCATTTTCTTCAGTGTTAACGAGGCTGTGTCCTTTGCTCTGCCAAGAGGTGAACAGTAAAATGCCTTTACATCAAGCTTTGATATTCTATCCGCTAAGAGCTCGGCTTCTCTCCATCCTTTTTCGGTCAACGAGTCTATCGAATAGTCGGGGTCGCCGTGTCTGATGATGATAAGTTTCATTCGTATCAGTCCTTTCTGCAAAGATTATAACACCCTTGAGATATTTTATCAAGTTTCCTATAGCGATTCTATTGAATTTTTTCAATTTTTGTGTTATCATAATGTCTCAAAGTTATCTCATTTTAAAGGAGTGTATTTATGTCTATTCTTGTAACGGGTGGCGCCGGATACATCGGCTCTCACACTGCACTCGAACTTTTGGAAAAAGGCCACGAGGTTGTCGTGTTCGACAACTTGTCCAACTCGTGCGAGGAATCTCTTGTCCGTGTCCAAAAGCTTGCAGGAAAGTCTTTGAAGTTTTACGAAGCTGATATGCTTGACCGTGCAGCAATGGATAAGATCTTCGAAGAAAATCCTGATATCACTTCTGTAATTCACTTTGCAGGACTTAAGGCTGTTGGTGAATCCGTGTCAAAGCCTACTGAATATTACTATAACAACATCTGCGGAACCCTTACTCTTATCGAAGCTATGAAGGCTCACGGTTGTAAAAATATGATCTTCAGCTCCTCAGCAACGGTATACGGAATTCCCGAAACCCCTCAGATCACCGAGCTTTTCCCCAAGGGTCAGTGCTCCAATCCCTATGGCTGGACAAAGAGCATGATCGAGCAGATTTTAATGGATGTTCAAACCTCGGATCCTGATTGGAACGTTGTTTTGCTCAGATACTTCAATCCCATCGGCGCTCACAAATCGGGCGAGATCGGCGAGGATCCTCAGGGGATCCCCAACAACCTTGTTCCTTATATCGCACAGGTTGCTGTTGGAAGACGCGAGCATTTGAATGTATACGGCAACGATTATAACACTCCTGATGGTACAGGCATTCGCGATTATATCCACGTTGTAGATCTTGCTTTGGGTCACATCTGTGCCTTGGATATGATCGATCAGATGAACGGCGGCGTTAAGATCTATAACCTCGGAACTGGCAGAGGATACTCTGTTATGGATGTTTTGCACGCCTATGAAAGAGCTTGCGGAAAACCGATTCCTTATGTAATTGCTCCAAGACGTCCCGGCGACATCGATGAATACTTCTCTGATCCTTCTTTGGCTAAATCCGAGCTTGGATGGAGCGCACAGTTTGATATCGATGAAATGTGCCGCGATTCTTGGAATTGGCAGAGCAAGAACCCCAACGGATATAAGAACTGATGATTTCGGTTTACTGCTTTAAATTAACAGAAATTTCACAAAATCAATGCAATATTTTTTGTACTTTTGCACCTTGCCCAATTTTGTAAAAAAACTTTGTGTTAATTGGCAATAGTAAAACTGATAAAAGTTATGTATAATATATTCATCCAAGCGAATATCGCTTAATTTTAAGGAGGAAATTTAAATGAAAAAGTTACTCGCTATGCTTTTGGCTCTTGTTTTGGCTCTTTCTATGCTTACAATGGCTGTTTTTGCTGAACCCAGCACTGAGGAAGAAGAAACCGATAACGCTCCCGTTGTTGATGAAACTCCCGAAGAAGCTCCTGCTACAGGTCTTGCTTTGGCAGTAATTCCTATGGTTCTTGCTGGCGCTGCAGTTGCAGTTTCCAAGAAGCACTAATTTGAATTAATAGCTTATTGGTAAAACGTCGAAGATGTCTTCGGCGTTTTATTTTTATCTTTTCACCAATAATCCTTAATTTATCCAATATAATGTATTAAAATCTACAGATTTCTTTTTTTTCGTTGACAATCACTTTTTATTTTGATAGAATCATATTAATAGTTTACCAATATCGATATAGAATTATTTCGCGCATATTGGTCAAACTCCGATCTCGAGTTTGACGGTCTTTCTTATCTGTAAATATAAGCAAGCCGTTTATTTTTTATTGGGAGTGTTATAGCAATGCAGGCACTTATTGAAAAGATACTTACAGATGCAAAAATATACCCCGGCAACATCATCAAGGTTGGCAACTTCCTTAATCATCAGTATGATACTGCTCTTTTGCGTGAAATGGGCAGGGAGGTTGCACGCATGTATAAAGATGCAGGCGTAACAAAGATCTTAACGATCGAGGCTTCAGGAATTGCTTTTGCAGCAGCTGCTGCACTTGAAATGAACGTGCCTTTTGTTTTCGCTAAAAAACACGCATCTTCAAACATTGGCAAGGATAACTATACTGCCAATGTCCATTCCTATACTCACAATAACGACTATGAGATCATCGTTCCCAAGGATTATCTTAATAAGGATGATTGCGTTCTTATTTTGGATGACTTTTTGGCAAACGGTGCGGCTGCACGCGGACTTATCGAAATCGTTGATGCTTCGGGTGCCAAGCTTGCAGGCGTTTGCACACAAATCGAAAAATGCTTCCAGGGTGGAGGAGACGAATTAAGAAACAAGGGTATCCGTGTTGATTCCCTTGCTCTTGTTGATTCCATGACCGAGGACGGAGGCATAACTTTCCGTCAGGGCTAAAGCTTCGGCGGATTTTTACATTTGTATGTAAAAGCAATTTTACATAAATAAAATTGGTCAAATGACCGCAATATTAGGAGGAAAAAGAAAATGAAGAAGATTCTTTCAATGCTTTTGGCATTCGCAATGCTTCTCACATGCATGGTTGCTTTCTCTGCATGCGGCGACAATGCTGCAACAGGCGAGCTTACCCTTCAGACTGTTAAGGTTGGCGCTATCTACATCGGCAGCCAGAACGACACTGCAGGTTACACGTTTGCTCACCACAACGGTATCACCACCGCTATGGCAAACCTCGGCATCCCTGCTGAAAACCTTTACATCGTTGACAACGTTCCTGAAGACGACACCGCTGTTGCTAACGCTATCGATACTCTCGCTGGCAAGGGCTGCAACATCATCTTCGGTATCAGCTTTGGTTACCTCAATGCTATGAACGAAGCAGCTGCTAAGGAAGAATACGCTAACATCGCATTCTCCCACGCAACCGGTTACCTCTCTAACGAGACTAACTACAACAACTACTTCGGCAGAATTTATCAGGCAAGATATCTTTCCGGTATCGCTGCAGGTCTTAAGACCCTCGAACTTGGTAACAATGCTGTTGGTTACGTTTCCGCTTACGGCACTGAATACGCTGAAACCTGCTCCGGTATCAACGCATTCGCAATGGGCGTTCTTTCTGTTAACCCCAATGCTCAGGTATACGTTAAGTCCATCAACACTTGGGCTGACGAATCCCTTGAAAAGCAGGCTGCTGAAAGCCTTATCAACACCTATAACGTTTGCGTAATCGCTCAGCACTGTGACTCTGCACAGCCTCAGCTCGTTGCTGCTAACGCTGGTGTATTCGGCTGCGGATACAACTCCGATATGACTACTCAGGCTCCCACCGGTCACCTCACTGCTCCTATCTGGAACTGGGATGTTTACTATGGCGGCGCTATCGAAGCAGTTGTTAATGCTCCTGCTTCTGAATTCGTTAACACCGTTGGTATCTACTACGGCGGTCTTAAGGAAAACTTCGTAGACGTATCTCCCGTTAACACTGCTGTTGCTTCCGAAGGTACTGAAGAGCTCATCTCCTTGGTTAAGGAACTCATCGTAAGCGGCGAATGGGATGTATTCTCTGGTGTTAAGCTTTCTTACACTCAGGATGCTGAAGGCAACTGGTCCATCGTTAAGACTGATGCTGACCTTGTTACCAATGCTGGCGAAGTAATTGTTGCTGCAGGCGGCGCATCTGTTGATGACGGCGTTATCAAGGGCAGCATGAATTACTATGTTGCAGGCGTTGTAGCTGAATAATTTAAAGAAATATTTTTGAAAGGATGTTCACATCATGGCGGCAGAATTTGCTATTGAACTGAGAAATATAAATAAAAGCTTTGGCAGCGTTGCCGCCAACAAGAACATCTCTATCGGCCTGCGTCGAGGGGAGATACTTGCTCTTCTTGGCGAAAACGGCTCGGGTAAAACCACACTTATGAACATGCTGTCGGGTATCTATAAGCCCGACAGCGGTTCAATTTTCGTCGATGGAAAAGAGGTTTCGATCAACTCTCCTGAGGATTCGAAGCGTCTTGGCATCGGTATGGTGCATCAGCACTTCAAACTTATTGATAAGTTTTCTGCAGCTGATAACATTTGGCTTGGCGCAGAAAATACAGGTTTATTCTTAAAGAAAAATCGCTATAAGAAGATCGAGGAAATGGCTGCAAAGTTCGGCTTCGAGCTTGACGCTTCAAAGCTTGTTTCCAATATGTCTGTCAGCGAAAAGCAGACACTTGAAATTTTAAAAGTTCTTTATTACGGCGCAAATATCATCATTCTTGATGAACCCACCGCTGTTTTGACCGTTCAGGAGATAAGAAAGCTCTTTAATGTCCTTCGCAAAATGAAGGAGGACGGTCATTCCATAATCATCATCACCCACAAGCTTGACGAGGTTATGGATATTTCCGACCGTGTGGCAGTTTTAAGAAAGGGCGAGTATGTAGATACCGTCAACACTGCTGACACAAATCAGCAACAGCTTACCGAGCTTATGGTAGGCAAAAAGATCGATCTTAATATCGAGCGTATAGAGGTTGAAAAGAAGCTTCCTCTCCTCGAAATAAGAGATCTTACAGTTAATAACGATGAAAACACCGTGGCTATCGACCACGTTAACTTCTATATTCGTGGAGGCGAAATTTTGGGCGTAGCAGGAATTGCAGGTTGCGGCCAGAAAGAGCTTTGCGAAGCTATCGCAGGACTTCGAGATATTGAATCCGGCAACATTATTCACGAGGGTGAAAGCATCATTGGCAAAACTCCCAAGCAGATCATTGAAAAGGGCATCTCCATGAGCTTTATCCCTGAAGATCGTCTTGGTATGGGCCTTGCCCCCTCGCTTTCAATCACCGATAATATGCTTTTAAAGAAATATGCTGACTCTAAGGGCATATTTGTTGACAGAGCACTTGGAAGACAGGAAGCTGACCGCGTTATCAAGGAGCTTAATGTTGTAACTCCTTCTGCAAACACTCCCGTCAGATTGCTTTCGGGCGGTAACGTTCAAAAGGTTTTGTTGGGACGTGAGATCTCTGCAGGCCCCAACGTAATCGTAACAGCTTACCCTGTAAGAGGACTTGATATCAACTCGTCCTATGCTATCTATGATATTTTAAACAACGAAAAGCAAAAGGGCACGGGTATCTTATTTGTTGGCGAGGATCTTGACGTTTTAATTGCCTTGTGCGATAAGATAATGGTTTTGTGCCACGGCAAGGTAATGGGAATCGTTCATGCTCACAAGACAACTAAAGAAGAGCTTGGCTTGATGATGACCGGCGCCCTTGACTATAAAGAAGAAAAGCCCTTTGGCATTGCCAAGGACTCTCAGATAAACGAAGAAACACATGCGGGAGGTGAAAGCGATGAGTAACACAAGCTCTGCTGTTAAAGAGCCTATGATAAGAATAGTCAAGCGCACAGGCTTGAAATTCAAGCATCTCGTTTTCATCTATATCGGTGCTATCCTGCTTGCTTTGCTAATTGGCTGCATTCTTCTTGCATCTTTGGGCGTTAACCCCTTCTCCTTCTATCAAAAGATGTTCACCATCGGTGTTGTTGGCAACGCTTTCCCTTATAAATGTTTTGAGGGTTATATTAAAGTTTTCACCCCTTTGCTCATCGTTTCAGTTGCCCTCGCTTTAGCTTATAAGATGAAATTCTGGAACGTTGGTGGCGAAGGTCAGTTCACAGTGGGTGCCTTGTTTGCAGGCCTTATTTCTGCATGGATTGGCGAGAGCGCTCCTGCGATAGTTGTCCTTATATGCATGTGCATCGGTGGTGGTATCGCTGCAGGACTTTACGGTTCTATCGCTTCAGTTTTAAAGGTTAAATTCGGCACCAACGAAACTCTTATGACCTTGATGCTCAACTATATAGCTCTCTATCTTATTATGTTCTTTGGCGAGACTAAGGCAGAATGGAACATCCTTTTAAACGAGGAATCTGCACGTCCTGTTTTCAAAACCTTCTTTGAAAACGCTTGGATGCCAACAATAAAGCTTGGAAACTTCTCGCTTAACATTTCGCTTCTTATCGCATTCGTTATCACAGCCTTGATTTATGTATATCTCAAGAAAACTAAGCAGGGTTACGAGATCTCAGTAGTTGGTGATAGTATTTCCACCGCTAAATACGCTGGCATGAAAACCGGAAAAATAATCATTCGCACCATTTTCATCTCTGCATTTCTTATCGGTCTTGCAGGCGCGTTCTATGTTTCGACTGCACACTCTTTGTCCACATCCGTAACCAACGACGTTGGATGGACAGGCGTTATCGTTGCATGGCTTTCAAAGCTTAACACTCTTGCAATCGTTGTAACGTCGGCACTTATCAGCGTTTTGCGCTATGGTTGTACTCAGGCTGCTGCAGAATTCGCCTCTGTTGACGCTCACTTCGCTGACCTCTTGCAGGGCGTAATCCTCTTCTGCGTTTTAGCATGCGATTTCCTTACAAGGTTTAAAGTTATTATTAACATCAAGCACAAAAAAGCTTTGACAACCGCAAACGGAGAGGGGGAGAGCAAGTGAATAGCGAAGCATTTGAAATTTTAATAAACTTCATATTCAGTATCGTTGTATACAGTATCCCTTTGCTCTATGGCACGGTTGGCGAGATAATCACCGAAAAGTCCGGCTCTTTGAACCTCGGTGTCGAGGGTACGATGGCAATCGGCGGCGTTGCAGGATATATAATCGGTTGCCGCACAAATTCGGTTCTTGTTGGAATTCTCGCTGCAATGATCTTTGGCGCACTTTGCGGTCTTGTATTCTCATTCTTGACTGTTACTCTTCAGGCTAACCAAAACGTAACCGGTCTTACAATGACCACCTTTGGCCTTGGCGTATACTTCTTTGTAGGCAACGGTTTGGCTTCTGCAGGCAAATGGCCTGTAATGACTGAATATGCATCCATCTTCTCAGCTTGGGAATCTAAGATTCCTGTCTTAAGCGAGATTCCCGTAATCGGAAAGATACTCTTTTCATATAATGTATTTGTATACTTGGCAGTTGCAATTGCAGTTATCGTATTCTTGTATATGAAGTATACGAAAATGGGCCTTAAAATGCGCGCTATCGGTGAGAATCCCGGCGCTGCTGACTCTTTGGGCGTTAACGTTATTGCTTATAAGTACATTCACATAATGATCGGTTCTGCGATAATGGGCATCGGCGGACTTTATATGGGTCTTAACCTCGGCGGAAGCTTCGAAGGAAGCACATGCTGGATCAACGGCTATGGTTGGATCGCAATCGCTCTTGTAATCTTTGCAGGCTGGAATACTGTTTCTGCAATTTTGGGAACACTTGTATTCGGTTTCTTTAACACCTTGCAGGTATATAATACTGACCTTGCTTACGCTTTCCCGAATGCTCTTGGTTGGCTTTCGAAGGTGCCTCCGCACCTCTTCAAGGCTTTGCCGTTCATCATCACAGCAATCGTTTTGTTCGTGGCTTCTGTTAGAAAGAAAAAGAACCCCAACGAACCTTCTGCTTGCGGCGTGAACTACTACCGAGAGGATAGATAATTACAAATTTACGGCATCGAAAATTCGGTGCCGTATTTTTATGTTTATGCATAATGATTAAAAATTATGCATAAATAAATCCCTACGAAGTATGCCAATGTAATGAATTTTGCAATCTTTAGTTAATATTGCACATAAGACAAGCTTGAATTTTATAAATATTAGTATAATTATTCACTTGACATTGTATATTTATGCATGCTATAATATGCCCATACTAATCCTCAAGTTAATTGATAGGGGATATAAATAAAGGAGATAATATTATGAAAAAGATTGTATCAATTGTTTTGGCTATGATTATGGCACTCACACTTTTTGTTGCTTGCGGTAACGACGCTTCCAGCGACAAGCTCGTAATGGCAACTAACGCAGCTTTCCCTCCTTATGAATATAAAGAAGGCGACAGCTATGCAGGTATCGACGTCGAGATTGCTCAGCTTATTGCTGAAAAGCTTGGCATGGAACTCGCTATCGAAGACGTTGAATTCGGTTCTATCATAACCGGCGTTCAGACCGGCAAATATGATATCGGTATGGCAGGCTTGACCATCACCGATGAGCGTTTGACACAGGTTAACTTCTCCACTTCTTACGCTACCGGTATTCAGGTTATGATCGTTAAGGAAGATTCCGCTATCACCTCTATAGACGACTGCTTCAATTACGATGCTGATGGCAACCCCGTTTCCTTAAAGATCGAAAACATCAAGATCGGCGTTCAGGAAAACACCACTGGTGATATCTATTCTTCCTCTGATGTTGAGAGCTGGGGCTTCGGAGAATCCAACGTTGTTCGTTACAAGACCGGTCCCGACGCTGTAGCTGCACTTATCAAGGGCGATATCGACGTTGTTATCATCGACAACGAGCCTGCTAAGAGCTTCGTAGCTGCTAACGAAGGCATCAAGATCCTTGATACTGAATATGCATATGAAAACTATGCTATCGCAATCGCTAAGGAAAATGAAGATCTTCTCGCTGCTGTTAATAATGCATTGGCTGAACTCACTGAATCCGGCGATATTCAGAAGATCATCGATAAGTATATCCCTGCTGAATAATTTTACATCGCTTAAACAAAGAATATGCAATGACCCATTTTGGATCATTGCTTATTCTTGTGTTAACAACTTTTTGAAAGGAACTCAACATGGCTGAGATCTTAAATAAACTTAAAGCCGATTTTATACTTAATTTTATCGACAGTAATCGTTGGAAATGGCTTTTTGAAGGCTTAGGAAACACTCTTTTAATAACATTCTTTGCCACAATTATCGGTATTGTTATCGGCGTTGTAATTGCCGCTGTTCGCTCTACATATGACAAAAACTACGAGACTCTTAAGAAACAGGGCGGAGTTAAATTTATCTTCTCTTGGATCCTTAATTTCATATGTAATATCTATCTAACTGTTATTCGCGGCACTCCCGTAGTTGTTCAGCTTTTGATCATATACTTCGTTATTCTTGCTTCTGTAAGAAACAGTGTTTTGGTAGCCATTCTTGCTTTCGGTATCAACTCGGGCGCATATGTTGCCGAGATCTTCCGTGGAGGAATCCTTTCCATCGATAACGGTCAGTTCGAAGCTGGTCGTTCCTTAGGTTTTAATTACTTCCAAACCATGATATACATAGTCATCCCTCAGGTTATAAAGAATACCTTGCCGACGCTCTGTAACGAATTTATTGTTTTGCTTAAAGAAACCTCAGTTGCAGGTTACGTGGGAATTATGGATCTCACCAAGGCCGGCGATCTTATCAGAGGACGAACCTTCTCAGCATTCATGCCTCTTGTTGCCGTTGCACTCATTTATTTGGTTGTCGTAGTTGTTTTAACTCAGCTTGTAAACATTCTCGAGAGGAGGTTGAGAAGAAGTGAACGCTAACCAGACAATAATTCAAACTGTTGATCTAAAGAAGTTTTATAGAGGTGACAAGATCAAGGCTCTAAACGGAGTATCAGCAAGTGTTAACAAGGGCGAGGTTGTTGTTATCATTGGCCCTTCGGGAAGCGGAAAATCCACCTTCCTTCGCTCTTTAAACTTATTAGAGATTCCTTCAAGCGGTTCGATCTTCTTCAACGGTACAGATATCGCCGCAAAGAATGTTAACATCAACATTCACCGCCAAAAGATGGGCATGGTGTTCCAGCACTTCAACCTTTTCCCTCATATGACTATTCTTAAAAACATGACTGTTGCGCCAATCAAGCTTTTGGGCAAATCCAAAGAGGATGCCGAAGCAAAGGCTATGCAGCTTTTAGAGCGTGTTGGACTTGCAGACAGAGCCGATTCTTATCCCAGTCAGCTTTCAGGTGGACAGAAACAGCGTATCGCAATTGTGCGTGCTCTTTGCATGGAACCTGAGGTTATGCTCTTTGACGAGCCAACATCCGCACTCGATCCCGAAATGGTTGGCGAAGTTTTGGATCTGATCAAGCAGCTTGCTCATGAAGGAATGACCATGGTCGTAGTAACGCACGAAATGGGCTTTGCAAAAGAAGTTGCTGACCGCGTAATTTTCATGGATGAGGGCAAGATCGTAGAACAGGGAACTCCTGAAGAAATATTCACCTCACCCAACAACCCAAGACTTAAAGATTTTCTCTCAAAAGTTCTGTAAAGTTAAAAGCCTTGCTACAATCGCAAGGCTTTTTATATTGTAAAAAGGTGGCGCGCTCCGCGCGCAGATGCGGCACTTGCGCCTTTGGCGCCACGCCGCGCCTGCCCACCGCCCGCGGCGCCCACGGCTCGCACAGCCCCTTCGGGGTACGCTCGCCACTCGGCGCCGTCTACGCTTATTGAAACAAAATATTTTATAAACCTCTTGAAATTAACATGTGGATATGGTATTATACCACAAACGGGGTATTAGCGCAGTTGGAAGCGCGCCACACTGGCAGTGTGGAGGTCACGGGTTCGAATCCCGTATGCTCCACCAAAAAGCAATCCACGTGGATTGCTTTTTATTTTATAATTCACTATTAAGAGGATTAATATGACCATCATAAAAACCACTATATCAGACCTTAATGAAATTTTGTTGATATATGAACGCGCCCGCGAATATATGCGCCAAACCGGCAACCCCAACCAATGGAAAACAACAAATCCCACCCGTGAAATGATCGTCGAGGATATTGAAACCAGCAATCTATATATGCTTATGAGTGACAACGGAATCGAAGCCGTATTTGCTTTCATTCAGGGCCCCGATCCGACTTATAATGTAATCGATGGCAAGTGGCTTAACGATAAGCCATACTGTGTCGTTCACCGCGTTGCAAGCGCAGGAAAGAGCAGGGGAGTGCTAAAGCTTTGCATAGATTATTGCCTGCAATTCACTCGAGAGATCAGAATAGACACTCACGAGGATAACAAGATAATGCAACACAGCCTTGAAAAACTCGGCTTCAAGCGCTGCGGAATCATAACCCTCCTTAACGGCGAACCAAGAATTGCATATCACTTATCAAAATAAAATTTTACCCCGACGATTCTATGCAACCGTCGGGGCTTTTCTTATTTCTTTTTTGTGATTACAGCTATCGCCGTGACTGATATAATAATTATCGCCGAGCAACCGATTATCCACAAAACTGTCTCGTGTGAGCTTTCTGAATCCTCGGTTTCGCAATCAGCTTTGTCAGAAGACGTTACCTTTTCATAGTTTTCTATAGGAACCTCGCCGCCGTCATCGGTGTCGATATCTTCTTCGTCAGGCTCAGATGGGAGAGTAGTGTCTTCGTCGCAATCTATTTCAGGCGCAACCGCCTCACTCTCTGTAGGGGGAACTTCCATATATCCATTTTCAATAAGCCACTCTTCAGAATAGAACATCGAAAGATAGCCAAGCTTCTCGTCTTCTGTAAGTTCTTCAATTTCATCTTCAACGAAAACCATGTCAGCAACTATCTGCATAGGATAACTTTCCATAACTTCGCCGTTGAAATAAACGGTTATAATCTGTCCCATTTCAAGATTGCCTACAAGCGTTTCGGAAAACAGATGAGATGTCATAACATATTCACGGCTGATTCCGAATGTAAACGGATCGCGTCTGCCGTTTCCATAAATATCGCCAACAGCGCAGAATGAATACTTATCAGTTGCTTCAATATATCTGCATGTTATAACCGTAGCACTAAAGGATTGATCTGTCGTATCAAATGCAAAGCAGTAAGATTTAATGCCGATGATCATACAGATAGCTAAGATTAAACAAATTGTTTTTTTCATAATAAAACTCCTTATGTCATCAATTTAAAGAGCACGAAGTTCATTTTCAATTATAATACAATTGATTAGTATAAAATATTGCAATTTAGCTAACATTTTATCAATAAAAATTTTATGTTTGTCAAAAAAATAACTTGTATTATTAGCGTTTATGTAGTATAATACACTTGTATTTGTTCGCAAATTTCCATCATTCTGAAAGGAGTAAATACTATTATGAATTATTCACATGAAGTTGAACAAATGTGCTGTGTGGCTAAGGGCCCTCATCACGGTCCCGCTCCTATCCCTGAGGAAGGCAGATGGGTAGAATCCAAGCAGATTTCTGACATCTCCGGTTACACTCACGGTGTGGGATGGTGCGCACCTCAGCAGGGCGCTTGCAAGCTTTCCCTCAACGTTAAGGACGGTATCATTGAAGAAGCATTGGTAGAGACTATCGGTTGCTCCGGTATGACTCACTCTGCAGCTATGGCTGCTGAAATCTTGCCTGGCAAGACTCTTCTTGAAGCTCTCAACACCGACCTTGTTTGTGACGCTATCAACACTGCAATGCGTGAACTCTTCTTGCAGATCGTTTACGGCAGAACTCAGTCTGCTTTCTCTGAAGACGGCCTCGTAATCGGTGCAGGTATGGAAGACCTCGGCAAGGGCGAAAGATCCATGGTTGGTACTATGTACGGTACAAAGGCTAAGGGCGTTCGCTACCTTGAAATGACCGAAGGCTACTGCACAAGAATGGCTCTCGACGAAGACAATCAGGTTATTGGTTATGAATTCGTATCTTTGGGCAAGATGACCGACTTCATCAAGAAGGGCATGGAACCTAACGAAGCATACGAAAAGTCTAAGGGCACATACGGCCGCTTTGCTGATGCGGTTAAGTATATCGACCCCCGTAAAGAATAATAGAGGAGGGACTAATAATGGCTAAGTTTGAAGGTTATGAAAGACGTGAGGCTAAGATCCTCGCATGTCTTAAAGAATACGGCATTTCCTCTATCGATGAATGTAAGGAAATCTGCGATGCTAAGGGTATTGACCCTTATAAGATCGTTGAAGAAACACAGCCCATCTGCTTCGAAAACGCTAAGTGGGCATATACTGTTGGTTGTGCTATCGCAATCAAGAAGGGTTGCACCAAGGCTGCTGATGCAGCTGCTGCAATCGGTATCGGACTTCAGTCCTTCTGCATTCCCGGCTCTGTAGCTGAGAACAGAAAGGTTGGTCTCGGTCACGGCAACCTCGCTTCCATGCTTTTAAGCGAATCTACCGAGTGCTTCTGCTTCTTGGCAGGTCACGAATCCTTCGCTGCTGCTGAAGGCGCTATCAAGATCGCTCTTAACGCTAACAAGGTAAGAGTTAAGCCCTTAAGAGTTATCCTTAACGGTTTGGGCAAGGATGCTGCTTTCATCATCTCCAGAATCAACGGCTTCACCTATGTTGAAACCAAGTTCGATCCTTTCACCGAACAGGTTGAAGTTGTTTACGAAAAGGCTTATACCAACGGCCCCAGAACTGACGTTAAGTGCTACGGCGCTGATAACGTTCCCGAAGGCGTTGCAATCATGAAGCGCGAAAACGTTGGTGATGCCATCACCGGTAACTCCACCAACCCCACCAGATTCCAGCACCCTGTTGCAGGTACTTATAAGAAGTGGTGCCAGGAAAACGGTGTTAACTACTTCTCTGTTGCTTCCGGCGGCGGTACAGGCAGAACCCTCCACCCCGATAACATGGCTGCAGGCCCTGCTTCTTATGGCATGACCGACACCATGGGCAGAATGCATGGTGACGCTCAGTTCGCAGGTTCTTCTTCCGTTCCTGCTCACGTTGAAATGATGGGTCTCATCGGCGCAGGTAACAACCCCATGGTTGGTATGACTGTTGCATGCGCAGTAGCTATCGAAGAAGCTTCTAAGGCATAATTTTACGAGGTTTGTGGATTTAACATTTTGATGATAGATCAATCAAAAAGCTAAAAATCACAAATTGTCGCCCAATTGTCGCCCAAAATTCAAGCGGCAAAAGGCTATAAAAACACTCACAGGCAGAGCTAATCGCTCTGCCTGTTTTTATTATCCAAACATCTCATCTATAATGCTATCTCCGCTTTGATTCATCTTTTCTGATACATGCTGATATACTTGCATCGTTACCGAAACGTCCTTGTGTCCCAATCTTTATTGGCTGCATCGATCAATAAGTCATACGTTTGCAAGTTTATCAGTAGTGGATTTTCGCTTCACATCAAGCTTGTCTCAATCAGAGTCAGAGAAGAAGTTCTGAATGAATTTTTGATAAAATACGAATGAACTGATCCGTTTGAGACTATCATGACGAGTTGAATATCTGATTTTTGATTTTATCTATAATAAATTTACTATATTTTCTTTATGTTTTTCGTTCGTATAGATAGCATTCATTATAGTGTTATCACTATTTTCGTATTCTGGTCAATTATTCTAAAAGCAGCATAGATTGATAAGGAGTTATGCATGTTAATTATAGCTTTATGCCATGAATGAATAAGGAAGCTTTTTATTACTATAAAGCAAGGAGTCTGTAAATATAGCATTTGCTATAATTTACAGACTCTTTTGTTCTGTTATTATTTCTTAATCTTGGGTTCCTTAGGCTGATACATTCCGCAAATAGAAGCGCTTCCGAACGCAATGTTAGCCGTTTTTGTAGCTACATTCTTAATAATTACTGCTACAACAGATTTCTTATTCTTAAACATGAATATGCCTCCTTTCTTTAATTAATCCAATGATCGCTAATATAGTAACTAGCGAAACAGTGTATATTATTAAAACTCCATAAATGATACCAAATGAAGTTAATAACAATCCTAAAATAGAAAGAAATATTGTTATCACAATTGAAATTATTTTTAGTTTTTTTCGTTTTTCAATAATGGGTTTATTTCGATTTTCAACAGGGCATATTATCATTATGGTAGAAATACATACTACGCATATTATGATGGCATTATAAAATGAGATATAGTTACATGTGATTTTATAAATAATTAATTCAACAGCAAATACAAGACAGAATAGGAAATTACACATAAAGTAACTATTTGCATGATAACCCCCAGTAAAGTTTCTCATGATAATAAAGCACGGTAAAAAGAACAATCCTTCTATAAATGAATTAGTAGCAAGACTTATTAAAATAATGAGAAGTATATTAAGCATTGATGAAATAGCGATTTCTATACCGTACTGATAATATTCTTTGTCGTTGCTAGTATCTTCTATAACGCCAGAATTAATTAAATATGAAACAATATGCTTACTAAGTTGTTCTATCATTAATGCACCTTCTTTTATGGTTCGCAACTTTATTGTAGCAAATTATTCATCATAATCAACTATTTTGGCATAAGGTGCAATTTTCTGGCATGAAACGACAAAGCTGATCATGTATTACTCATGATCAGCTTTGTGAAATGATTTATTAAGTATCACTTTGCAGCAAAACATTCCGTTTTCTTCATAAAAATCACAATATCCATCATATTTGGAAGCAATGTTTTTTATGATATTAATACCATATCCGTGGTCAATTCGGTTGTTCTTAGTTGTATATAAACCAGGATTTGTTTGCAAAACAGATGAATTAATCGTATTCTTAATGTCAATAATATACGAATTTTCGTCATTTGAAAGTGATAGAACGATGAAAGCATGTTGAAGATTGGAATTTTTGCATGCTGTGACTGCATTTTCAAGCAAGTTGGATAATAGACGACAGAGATCCAGGTTATCTATATGTCGAAAATCAGTTCCGCATATGCAAGAACAATCTATTCCAAAAGGTTTTGCTTCTGAAAATTTAGCATTAATTACTGCATTTACAATAGGATTTTCTGATTTTACGTAAACTGCAAATGTTTCTAACAACTCTATGTTACTCTTGATATGCTCAAGTGCGGCATCAATATTTCCGTTATTAATTAAAGTATGTACTGTACAGTAGTTATTCTTGAAGTCATGTTGCAGCTTTTTGATAGCATCATATTCTGCTGTCGCATTATCAATATACTGTTGATTGTATTCCTGTGATAATTTCAACGCCTCATTTTCCCTTGCAATTTCATTCTTCTTACTCAATGCGATAAGCAAATAGCTTACCACTATATTTATTGCAATCAAAATCATAAAAATAACAGCAGCGTAAATCTTGCTTATATCTGAATTTAGTGATGATGAAATCACATTTAATAACATGCACGCTATGATACTAATAAATAGTATTGAGAATATCATCGTCCATTCAGTTTTCTGGAGGTTTTTATTATGAGTTTTAGCAGAATTAATTATCTTAATTATGAGGAAATAAAGATAGAATATTATCAACTGAACAGCTATAACAGACACTAATCGTACTCCACTCGGTATTATCATAACACCATGCAAGTCAAATTCAGATACAGCAGATGCAATATTCGAGCCCAATGCAGCCGCTAGTATCGGCACGATTAGCGATAAAACGCCATAGAAAACCTTAATTATTAACGTTCCCTTAAGACATATGATGGCATATACGATTGCAATTGTCATATATACTAAAGTGAATGCGTGTTGGAAAATAATCATGTTACCTTCATTCGGTATCAGAACAGAAACATAATTATCCAAAGTTATCATTATAGCAATGATTGATGCGTATATAGGTGCGGGACTATTTAAAAACCTTCTAGATTTAGCATCGCCCGAGATGGTATGTAAAAATAAAACAATGGCAAATGCCTGATATATGTTTACTGCTACCTCAAATAATATCCAGAGCACGTTCATGATTTGTACCTCAAGTATTCCATATATCTTTCAAATACGTCTTTCTTAATCTTTTTGCTCATTGGTAGTCTTTTACCGTTTACTCTTATATATACTTCGCTATTTGTTCTGTCAATTTTCGATATGTAGCGCATATTAACGATATAGCTTTTGTGAATTCGAACATAGTCACAATTAAATAACTTGATTTCTGATTCGGAGATTAGCCCTCTCACTCTGAAAGGCATCACGCTTTTCGTGGTATAATATTTCAAATGATGTTTATCGTTTTCGATATAGATTATATCTTTTACATAGACATCTAGATTTCCGCCAACTTCGTTTTTTAATATAAGCTTTTCATTTTGACGCATGTGTTTTATGAGTTTTGCGGTTACTCGCTTTATACTGTCTTCAAGGGGGATTGAGCAATTCTTTCGTATGAAATTAAACGGCTGAAAATCCATGCTGTCATAAACGAGTTCTGCATGAGATGTTACAAATATTATAAAGCAGTTTACATAATCATCACGCAAGCTTTTTGAAATATCAAAACCATTGATACCCGGCATATCAATGTCTAGAAACAAAATATCAAATTTTTCAACAAAATGTGCATTCAATAATGCTTGCCCATTCGTAAAAGTATTTGTTTCAAATTCCACAGAATAAGCAGAAAAGGAATTTGAAATAATGGCATTCAGATTATTCAACATATTAAAATTATCATCACATATTCCGATTCTAATCATTTCAATCCTCCGAATATAATTTGATAAAATTATACATCTTAGAAAGAAGAAAATCAACTTATATACTGGACATATATGCTTATGTGATGAATGACACAATATTGTTGGTATTGTTATATGTATTACTGTGATACAAAATTAAATATAAATAGATAAAATATCAGAATTTATGACAATATCCTTATGCTTACTGTATTTTCTATTATAATTGTCTCAAATGAGTAAAGCGAGGATTGGTACATGAGCAATCAGCAATATGAAATAGGGAAGATAATTGGTAGTACAATTTCTGATTTGAGAAAAAACGAAGGATTAACTCAAAAAGAGTTCTCAAAGATCTTCAATTTAAGTGAAAGTTCTATTGCCCATTATGAGCAGGGAAGAACATTGCCGGATGCAAACATCTTATTAAAGATTGCTGATCATTTTGGCGTAAATATCGACTATCTCTATGGTCGTTGTTCTTGTAGGATTACATACTCTGATTTGAACGATAGATTTGTAGCAGATATGTCACTTAGCGATTTGATAAATATTGTAGAGAATTTGCCTAAGGGAAAAAGGAAATTCCTTTATGATGCAATTCAGATACTTAATAATTCAGATAATAGGCACAAATAATATTTATATTAATTTTAAAAGTCCGTCATTAGATTCAAAGACGGACTTTTTATGATTTGTTACTACAATGCGATTGACATCAGCGCAATTATCGTTACCAATGCGCCGAAATACGCTGCACTATATTCGGGTAAACTATTGGATGAGGTTTTTCTAATTAGCTCTCCTACTGCAGGCGTACTTGTTAAGCCCCCGGCTAAAATAAATGCGATTTTATCATCTTTTGCTCCACATATTATTCTGCTTGTTATATATGCAAAAAATACTGTTGCTAAAGAGATTACCAGACTGTAGATAATCAATTTTATATCGATGAAAGATGTAAACTTTATCCCGCAAGTTAATCCGTTGCCAGCCAAAAATAGTGATAATCCAAAGGTTCTATATATATTAAGACTGGCAGATTCAGAGATGTTATGTTGTCTGCCAATCAACAAACCCACAACAATTGATACGAAAAGGGTTCCGCCTGAAGTTCCTATTCCAGAGTCTAAAATCGGAATATAAATACAACCAATAACTTTGCCTGCCACAATGCATATGCACATTAATGGCAGAAGATCTACTTTTGACGTGGTTGAGGTAATAGAATTTGTTTCATTGCTATCTTCTTTTTTAGAGCTTTGGCATAGAATTTGTGAAGTGAGCACAGCTATCAATACGCCAATTGGATACGCATAACTGTATCCGATAGTAACCATTTCTGCTGTTATATTTTCTGCTTCACAAGCCGCTGACAAAGCAGGAGTGCTAGTCATCGCTCCGCAGAATACACCAATCAACGTTGAATATTCAGCACCGTTATCGAGATATGATATGATTTTCGTAATTACAAAGCCAAATAACACCATAATTGATCCGATAATCATGGATTTATAAATTTTCTTGTTGATGTTATTAATCATCGTAATACCCGATGAGATACCTACCACAGAAATAAAAATTGAAGTACCAAGTGATGAAAACTGATTAATTTCAAGCATGAAATTTTCATCAGCAATACTTGAATAGTATTTAGATATAAAAAAACCTGTTAGTATTGCTGTGATTAATATAGCACATATATTCAATGAAATGCCAAATAATCGGATTTTTCCAAGAAAAATCCCCATTAGAATTGTAATGAATAGCACTGCTATGGGGGTGAAAATACTGCTGATTTGTATCATTATTTGATCTTTGTCAAGTATTTTGTACTAATCGGACTACAAATAGAATTTGTTCCGCTTTCATTTTTATCAATTACAGCTCGATCACCATCTGGATTGTCTCGAACATACCAGCTCTGAAGCATAACCCAGTCAGGAATTGTTTTACCGTTGTAATAAGTAGCATTTTTATTTATTCGAACAAGATCTCCGGCTTGTATATTTGTTTGGCATATTTTTAATTTTTCATTATGTTCCTCGTTTAAAATATATCTGACCACTCTCATTCTGAATGCATCCATAGAATCATCAAATTTTTTCATCCAGTGCTCAGGATCGCGGTGGTTACTGCCATATCCTTTTTTGTGAGCTTCACAGTGACCTACGATTCGATCGGGTGCTATACCGTATCTTCGACAAAGATGCGCGCAGTACTCCATAGCCAAGCTAAAAGCCCTATCATAGTATTCTTTGTCATCAAGTCCATCTTCGCATATTTCAAACTGGATATGCGGAATTGTGTCGTTATAGCTACCATTCTTTCCTCTACCCACACCCCAACAGCAGATGTCAAGCGGAAGCAATTCTGCAATTCTCACTTCGCCGTTTTTATCAAGTCCGATAAACGCATGAACGCACATTCTTTTGCCTTCGGGCGTTGGAATATCCCAGTGGTTACCTCTCTTATTCTCTCCAACTTGTTCAGGAGCGTTTACATATCTCCAAAGATTAGGGTTGTTAGCTCCGGTAGAGTGAACAACAATACCCTCCGGTCTCATTTTCTGTGCAGCTTTATAACATAAATTATTGGTCGCATGAGCTTTGATTATATTCATATCTATTTATCCTTTCTTGATTGAACATAAAGCTGATTGGAATATACACTCGCACCTGCTGTCAAAACACCTTGTGTGATTGCAATAAACAGAGCAGAGGACACCTCGCCTATAGTAGATATTTGTGTTGTTGAAACAACCCAAACCGTTGACAGCATAATAGACACTCCTCCTAAAATCATAGGGATGTATTTATCTGAAATATTGCTCTTTTTAAGTGCGATTCCGATGAAATAAAGCACCGGAATCAGTATTAAAAGCTCAGCTTTAATATAATCCTGATAATTCATATTAGTTCCTTTCTTATATAAGTATCATGCCAATTATAGCCGAGATCAGACCTCCAGCAAGAGCAGAAACGATTGCTGTAACAATCTGCTGCATTCGATGCCTGGGTGCGGCGTCGATTTCGTCTATCTTTCGTTCGTGTCTGGCAAGATGCTCGTTTGTGTGTTTCAATTCCGTTGCAAGTGTCACAAGTGTTTCGTTTATAGAACGAATCTCTGCCTGCACCTGCTTCATATCTGACATATCACGCTCGAGCGTTTTAATTCGCTGTTCGTGACGTTCTAAAATAACCGTTGATTCTTCCAAATATATTTCCTCCTTTCCGACGGCTGATTTTATTCTATCGGATAACGAGGATTAAAGCTGTCCTAAATAAATTGAAATATCAAGTCTAAACAAAAAACTCAGCTATCATTACTGATAGCTGAGTTAAATCTTTTGTTATAGCTTTACATATGTGCTGATAGCTTCACACTTTGTTTATTCTTTTAAAAGGTCATTCATTATTTTTGTGATTGTTGCGTGTCCAACGATCCGCTCTCCTTCTTGAATGCTAATAACCTTTCCGATCCATAAACAGTGAGGATAGTATTCGGGAGTTATAAACGTGATAGTTCCTGTTGCCATACTATTTGGCGCAACTCTTTTTGTGTCATAATAATGATGAATTCCCGTTGTTAAGTATTTATCCTTAACCAAGTGCTGAGGTCGATATCCATCATAAGTAGGCGTGTTTCTGGTACCATTAAATTCAAATATCACTTCCACATCAGGTCCTCGGCTTAAAATGGATTTAGGCCGTCTAAGAATAAATTTTCTCATTACATCACCTCAAAATTCGTATAGTACCTTCAACAGATTTATTGAATGTCAATAGCTGGTCATCGTACACGGTCAATGTTCCGCTACGGAATATATTGGAATCGATACCTCCTTCTCCACCTAAATAATAATTACTAAGTGAATTTGTCGGAACTTTTGCAGAAACTAGACCAGTTTGTCTCATCGTTTTACCGAACGCTATAGTCTCTGATTTGCTAAATCCAAACTGCTTAGCTTCCATACCACCTTGCGGCAAATTGAATTGACCAGTTTTCTTTATGTCTTGTTTTTCATTATTACTGACAGATCTGTAAATCGTTGTTCGACCATTATTGTTCCCAATACCAGGATTAGAAGCACCAATTGTTATAGCACTCATAGAAGCAAAGGAAAGTAATGTTTTTGTAGCATCGTATGCTTCCTGGTTTCCACCCATAATGTTATCACGAATAACATTATGACCTGTAATTATTTCACCAGCATCACTCAATCCGAATGCTCCAGTTCCTCCAGCCACAACATATGTTCCTACTGTTCCAACGGTCATAGCGGTGCTAATCACCGCACTAGAAGCACCAAAGCTTGCAGCAACATATCCGACTGCAAAACCTACTGCTCCAGCCGATGCAGCAGTTGCTACAACAAACACTGCTGTAATGCCAATTACAGCGGCTACGGCTCCAGCCTTCTTAAGCCAACCCCACTTATCATTGCTTTCGACAACATCTGTAGTTTCATTCTCAACATACCCCTGCATTGGTTCTTCAATAACTACTTCTTCAGTTCTCAAGCCAGCAAACGGATTTGTTTGACCGTAGCCAATCGGTGTGCCCTGCGAGCCTCTGCTATCCGCACTCAACCCAAACGGATCTACATTGCTAACTGGGTTACCATTCGCATAAGCATACCTGTTAAGCGTAATAGCGTTGGTAATCGAACCCGCCACAACGTCCGCGTTGATAAATCTCTTAAGAGTGGGACTGTAGTAACGAGCACGCATATATTCGAGCCTGTTACCATTGTCATAACACTTTCTGATGTTCTAGTGTCATAAAACACCGAAGAATCAATTCTCGTTATCTATAATACGGCCAATAAAATTCATCTGCCGAACCAGTTTTCGACCAAATGGTCTTCCAAACCTCAATCTTCCAAAGTCCATTTGAATCTTTTATAAAAGTTATTTCATTTTTTGAAGTAGACGATACATAGAGTACTACTGCATGTGTGTCGGAATACTCAATAACTTTATGAAAATCCGCTGGATTCAGCATATGTGTTTGCTGCTCTAATCCTTCAAAACTCTCACCATAACGCAATGTGAGGTATTCAACTCTTGCATAAGGCGAAAATAGCGCAATCAAAACTATAATTAAGATCAACACAAATATTTTTACTTTCATTACGAAAATACCTCTTCCATCAGATTATAAACGTATTCAACTTGCTCTCCAAACCACGTTGATTCGGGCGAATTGTGCGGCGTTTTATTGTGCCCTAAGTTATATAATGTACCAAGTATTGCTGGATCATTAGAGATTTCAGGATATTCACTTGACCAATCATCAATAAAATATTTAAGATATGCAGAAACATATTGAACATTCCATTGGTCATCCATTAATCTCATTACACGTTCAATAGTTTCATAATCGGGATGAAGAAATGGATACATCGGAGTATCAGAAATCTCATCAACATATCCCTGCTCTTCTAAAAACTGAGCTGTTGATTCGCGCACTTGCCCAACACCAATAGACATATCAATGAGCCCTGTTGCAGCAACCCAGTCACCATATTTATCAACCCAATCATAATTATAATACTGCTCAACGAAAATAACACCTGCAACTACATTTGAGTCTATTTCGTATACACGTGAATAATCCAAGATATATTGCTTAAGTCCCTTTACTTTTTCAAATGCTTCTGAATCCATATAAGAGTTATACTTATAGTATTTAAGCAGTTCATCTAGCATTGTATTAATTGATATTCTATTATTCGGCACATATGACTTTTTATCTAACCAAGGGCTATTATTTCCACGTTCCGCACTCAACCCAAAGGGATCAATATTGGAAACAGGATTACCATTAGCATAAGCATAACGGTTAAGAGTAATAGCGTTGGTAATAGAACCGGCGATTACATCGGCATTTATGAACCTCTTGAATGTAGGCGAATAGTATCTCGCTCTCATGTAAACCAAGCCGTTTTCATCAGTCATT
>JAZRDR010000006.1:0-178186 GCA_045660445.1 Candidatus Faeciplasma sp. | reverse complement strand
CTTTATCATCGGCATCGCTGTTTCCTCCAATCTGCAGGGCGCTGCAACTCTGGTCGGTGATACCACCGCTATCATGCTCGGCTCGGCTCTGGACATGAGCTTTATGGACTTCTTCTTCTTTAACGGCAAGCCCGGTATGTTCTTTGCTGTTGAGCTTGGTGCCGTAATATCCGCAGCCATACTCTACTTTATTTTCCGCAAGGAGAAATCCCCCATCCCCAAGACTTCTCAGCTTACCGAAGTCAAGGATTTTGTCCCGACCTATCTGCTGCTCGGCACCATTGTTCTGCTTATCTGTGCATCCTTCATCCCCAACAAGCCCGCCATCACCAACGGTCTTATCTGCTGCGTGCTTCTCGTGATCGGACTTGTGTATAACTTTAGCAAAAAGAAAACAACCGAATCTTTCCTCTCCCCCATCAAAGCCATCGACTACGAAACTCTCGGTCTGCTGGTCGGACTGTTCATTATGATCGGCGGCATCTCCCATATGGGTGTCATTAATGAGCTTGCCAAGCTGCTCGCAAATCTCGGCAACGGCAACGTATTCCTCATGTACACCATCATCGTATGGGCATCGGTTATTATCTCCGCATTCATCGACAACATCCCCTATGTTGCAACCATGATACCCGTTATCGCCGGACTTGCACTTGAGATGGGATGTGATCCCACTCCTCTGTATTTCGGTCTGCTTTCCGGTGCAACTCTGGGCGGCAACTGCACTCCCATCGGTGCATCCGCAAATATTACCGGCATCGGCATTCTTCGCAAAGAAGGCTATGAAGTCAAAAACGGCGACTTCTTCAAGATCGGCATCCCCTTCACTTTGGCGGCTATCATTCCTTCATATATTTACATCTGGTTGATGTATGGAATTTGATTTATGAAAATATTAAAGAGCTGATTCTTTGGAATCGGCTCTTGTTTTTTATATATGATATGGTATAATAGCTTCAAGAGGAACACTTTACTCTTATAACCCGAAAGGAGCACGAACATATGAAAGCATTATTTATCGGCGGTACAGGAACTATAAGCATGGCAATAACCAAACAGCTTGCGCTTAACCCTGATTGGGAGCTTTATCTTTTGAATCGAGGAAACAGAAGTGCAAACGTCCCCGAAAATGTCAAGGTTATCGAGGCTGATATCAACAACGAGGCTTTGGTATTAGAAAAGCTCGGCGATCTGCAGTTTGACTGTGTGTGCGACTTTATCGGGTTTGTACCCAGCCAGCTCGAGCGTGACTATCGCATCTTTAACGGCAGAACAAAGCAGTTTATGTATATCAGCTCGGCTTCTGCATATCAAAAGCCTTTAAGCGACTATAAGATCACCGAGAGCACACCGCTTGCAAACCCTTGCTGGGAATATTCAAGAAACAAGATCGCTTGCGAAGAATATCTGATGAAGATGTACCGCGAAAACGGTTTCCCGATAACAATAATCCGTCCCAGCCATACATATGACGAGAGAAGCATCCCTGTTGGTGCACACGGACACGGCGGAGGATGGCAGGTGATTAAAAGAATGATTGAGGGTAAGCCTGTAATCATTCACGGTGACGGCACCAGCCTTTGGACTCTTACTTTTAACTGGGACTTTGCAAAGGGCTTTATCGGGCTTATGGGCAATATCCACGCGATCGGTGAAGCTTATCACATCACAAGTGACGAATCTTTGACATGGAATCAGATATACAAAACCATTGCCGATGCTTTGGGCGTTGAATTTAAGCCTTATTACGTTCCTTCCGACTTCCTTCACAGCGTGAGCAATTATGATTTCAAGGGCGGGCTTTTGGGCGACAAGGCAAACACCGTTGTGTTTGACAACTCGAAGCTTAAGCGTGCTGTGCCCGATTACTGTGCGACAGTAAGATTCGATCAAGGCGTTAGAAAATGCTTGGATTATGTTTTAACTCATCCCGAATGCCAGAACGAAGACAAACAGTTCGACGAGTGGTGCGACAGAGTGATTGCAGCGCTTGAAAAAGCAAAACAAGAAATATAAAACAAATAAAGACGGGTAGCTAAGCTATCCGTCTTTTTAATTTATTCTTGTTTTATAAGCATAAGCGAAAGGCAGAAAACGTCTTCCTTTGCTTCGATCTGCATCATGCCGCCATATTTTTCAACGACTGCTCTTATCGAACGAATTCCAACACCGGGGCGTGTATAATCACGCTTTCGCGAGAGTGCGTTATCTGTGTTGCCCTGATTGTAAACACCGTCATAGCTGTTATCAAAGGTTAGGAAAAGTCGTCCCGCACGCTCGTTCGAGCCGATGCGAATGAATCTCTTATCCTTTTCAACGGTTAAGCAACCCTCGATGGCGTTTTCTAAAACGTTTCCAAGCATAACGCAAAGGTCGGAATCGGAAATACCGTAATCCTCGCCTATGCGCATATCCAATTTAATTGTAATGTCAGCTTCCTTGGCCTTTTTAAGATAATAATCAAAAATAGCGTTTGTGGTGGGGTTGGAGGAAACGTTAACTCTAAGGTCGGTGGGGATATCCAATGTCGCATCTCTAAGATAGTCCTTGACCTTTTGAATGTCGTTTTGCTCACAAAGAGATTTTAAAACGATTACATGATGCTTGAAATCATGTCTTGCAGCACGGGATTTTTCGATATATTCCGCAAGCATATCATATTGCTGCTTTTGAACTTCTAAAAGCAGGCGGTCGCGCTTGGATTGCTCGACAAGCTCGCCGTGGCGCGAAAATTGTCTTCTTATGTGAACGGCAGAATAGGATCCTGCGATAATGCATATCAAAAAGATCACGCGTTCGAGCATCTTTAGCAGCGTCATTTCGATTGCGACGCCGCCGTTTTCCATCGACAAAAGGTTTGCCAAGAATACCGTTAACGGAATTACGAATGCAGTGTGCCAAAAAACCTCTTTCTCAGAGCCGAGAGGCGAAACCACAGTGTGCATCCAAAGAACCCGTGCAGGATAGAACAAAACAGCGGTGATGACTGTCTGAACAGCGACAAGCACGCCAAGCTGGGTCGCGATGTCGGTGCTGACGTATTGTGCCATAAATCTTGAAATTGCAGAGATAGCGGACATATAAGGGAACACCGCAAAGAACGTGAAGAGCATTTTAAAGCGCTCTCCTTTAACGAATATAGCGGACAAGGTAAGCAATGCTATAAGCTGTATGGCTCTTAATATAACAAGCATTCCGTGAGGGATAATCCCTGCTTCATGTCCTATCGTTATAACTATCGACATTACGGTCATCAGCGCAGAGGATATTATGACGCTTAAGCCAAATGGAATTCTGGTCTTTTCTTTAAAGGGCAAAAACTGCAGGTATATGTAAGGAACAGCTTCTAGCAGAGCACGAAGAACGATAAATATATTAATCATTTGCTTCACCTCGTGCAACGCTCCAGAAATAGTTGTTGATGGTTTGCAAAAGCTTCTTTTTGTCTCTTATAGGAAGGATTATCTCATCTCCCCCGACAAGAACGAGTTTGTCGGTTTCAACGTTTAACACCGAGTTCATGTTTAAAAGATAGCTTCTTCCGATCTTGATGAACTGTTTTTCGTTTGCAACGTCAGCCTCGAATTCGCCGATCTTCTTATAGGTCCTAACGGTTTCCTTTTTTGTGTGAACGGCACAGCATCTAAGCTCGGTCTCGATATATAAAACGTCCTGATAGGGTATCTCATAATCCAAGCGTTCCGAAACGAATCTTAAGCAATTGCGGCTTTTTTCGAAGTGGCGTCTGCATCGCCAAATGGCTTCGATGAAATCATCGTAATTATAAGGCTTAACCAAATAACCGTCAGCCTTAAGCTTATATGATTCAACAGCGTGATCGGTCGACGTTGTGCAAAATACAACGCTTCCCTCAAACCCAAGTGCGCGAAGCTCACGCATGGTGGAGATACCGTCGATCCCACCCATATAGATGTCAAGGAACAAAAAGGCAGGCGGGGTGTTGCCTTTTTTTATATAGTCTATCAAATCTTCTCCGCTTGAAAACTCGCAAACGTCGATCTCGACACCTTCTTCAGTCTCAAGGCGATGAAGATATGATTTAAGTGTTTTTCTTTGCTCGGCAATGTCGTCGCAAATTGCGATCTTCACTTTCAAACATCTCCTTAATATATAGCATAAACCGTTATATTATATATTCGGGCGCAGTCGCCTCCAAAATGATTATACGCCTTAATTTCTGAAAATTCAATAATGCAAAAACAAGTTTTTGCGTTTCGAACACAAAAAATGCAATTCGAACAATGTTTTCGTTTTCGAATAAAGATTGTGATATATTTAACCATAGTAAACATTGGATTATAATTTGGGAAATTCAAGAAAGGATGAGGTTATGTTCGCGGCGGTTTTATCATCCGATATCGCTTGGGCATCTGCTGTTGGTGAGCTTATAATAAATAAGTGCACCCCAAAGGGACGCTACATCGAGCTTGAGCTGTTTCAATGTCCGCACAAACTGCTTAAGCATCTTAAAGACGAAAAAACAGGAACGGTAATAATGAGCGCTGATCGACTTGATGATCTGGCACACGCAAAAAGCATCAGTCAAGCAGGGGCAAAGCTGATACTTCTTACCGATTCAAACGACGTGGCGATCAAGGCATATTCGATAGATCTCGAATATTGCGCCTTTAAAGATCCTGACGACGAGGACATCGACCGAATATCTTCGATAATTTTCTGTCACAATAAAGCATAGATGAAATTTGGACATTACAGTTAAAAATCTAATTCGCAATTTGATTGGAGGACAACAACATGAAAGGAAAAAGCATCTTTAAAAGACTGACTGCAGCGCTTGTGGCTTTGCTGATGGTCTTTTCTGCACTTCCCAGCTTCGAGCTTGTTAAGGCGGTGGATATTGATCCCACCGAGCATTTGGCTGACTCGGCAACCATTAACAACTGGAAGACATTCTTTGGCAACACCACCGAAAATGCAGGTGCTGTTTGGACTGACAAGTCTGTTTTTGCATCAAGTGCAAACTTCGACGGCAAAACGATAGTCTTGGATGACGAGGATAATTTCCTTGTTTCGCTTTCTGCGATCGCTTCTAATAAGTCGATCCAGGGCTATTCTTACCGACCGACCGACACCATTTTGGTGCTTGATATTTCGGGCTCGATGTTCCAGAACATCACAAGCGCAAACGCCGCTCGTAACAGCCGCGCCGCAAAGATGGTTGAGGCTGCAAACGAAGCTATCAAGAGTCTTCTTGCGCTTAACAGGCATAACCGTGTTGGCGTTATATTCTATTCGAGTGGCGTGGACAGCTTTATGCTTCCCCTGGATCACTATGAAGCTTCTGACGGAAGCTATTTAGTGTTTGAATATAAAGCTCCGGAAAATAACAACAATAATCGCCCCGGCCCTGGCGGTGGAAATAATCAAAACCGAAACTATTCCGCATATATCAAGACAGGCGAAAACCTTAAGAACTCTAACGGAAGAAGCGTTTCGGATTCCTTGCAGGTAACCGGTGGTACATACATTCAGGCCGGCTTGCAGGCTGCACTTGATGAATTTTTGGATGTTAACGACACAGAAATCTCTGCAGGCGAATTCCAGGCAGGCACCACAAGACTTCCCATTACCGTTTTAATGACTGACGGCGCACCTACATATGCAACCACATCGTTTGCAAACGTTGGAGATTCTAATATAGGAAACGGCAGCAGCTCGAGTGACATTATTGCATTCTTAACTCAGCTCACATCAGTTTATCTTAAGAATCGTGTTGAAGATCATTACAACACCGAGTCTTATTTCTATACTTTGGGCATCGGAACCTCTGGCGACAGTGTTGCAACAAGTGTTTTGAACCCTGCAAACTCTTCAAGCGACGTTGTTGACTATTGGAATACCTATAACTCTGCAAGACAGAGCATGTCCATCATTCAGGGCAGCGGCAGAAACGAACAAGAATACACTATCACCAAGAATTCGCTTGTTACTGCAGCAGACAGAGTTTATGTTGATAAGCCCTTCTCTGCAAATACAACAACAGATATCGTTTCTGCATTTAACGATATCGTAAGCCAGATCATCATTCAGTCAAGATATTATCCCACCGATATCGAATCGGGCGATGCTAATTTGACTGGTGACATCAGCTTTAAGGATGAGCTTGGTCTTTACATGGAAGTTAAGGATATCAAGGGCATCTTGGTTGGCAACGTTCTTTATTCCGGTGAAGCTGTCGCAAAATCCATCAACGACAATGATTTGGGAACAACCAGCAACCCCACTGCTTTGGGTGACGAATTCGTTCACGCCGTAAAGGAAAGAATCGGCGTTGACACTGCAACTGCTCAGACTCTTATCCGTGAGGCTTGGCTTGCAGGCCAGCTTAGCTATAACAGCCGAACCGGCGAATATTCCAACTATATTGGCTGGTATGCTGATAAGGACGGCAAGTTTGTCGGCTTCTGGGACGGTGAAAGCATTGAAGCTCCCGCAAATTATCCCAATGCAGTTTACGCTAACAAGTCCTATGGCTATATCGGCACAACCGGAAGCGGCGCAATGGCATCTGACATGATGTATACATCCGTTCAGGTTCACACAAGAATCGCAACCGGAACAACTGCTGTAATCTTTAAGGTTCCTGCAGCTATCATCCCGATCATCTCTTATGACGTTCAGCTTGACGGCGACAGCTATGAGACCTCGAGAACTGCTGAAGTTACCAAGACTGAAGCATATCCCGTTCGCTTGGTTTACGAGGTTGGTTTAAGATCGGATATCAACGAGATCACCGTTGCTGACAAGGTTGGCACTGATTACATCCGCTATAATGCTGAAACAGGTGCTTATACCTTCTATACCAACCGTTGGGATGATCACGTTCATATCGAAGGCAATCACTTGCCCGATGATCACATCAACGCACTTGCTTACTTCAGCCCCGCTGAAGAAAACGAGCGTTACTACTATATCGAAGACACCCTTATCTATACCGATACAAACGGAACTCTCTATACAGGAAATGCAAATCCCTCTTCAACGTCTAATACCTATTACAGAGCATATTACATATTCTCGAACGAAAACGGAATCGAGACCGTTTATGAAGAGATCCACAGAAATAATTCCGATCCTGAAAACAGCACCATTCACAAGGCTGTTAGAAACGAAGCACGTCAGTGGGTAATCCCCATGGGAACCATCCACAGATATGACTATCAGTCCGAGTTTACAAAGGTAAACAACGAGACCGGCACATATGCTTACTCGGCAGAACCCATAGTAAACCACTATACCGATCCCGCAACAGGCGAGGATATCTACTTCTCGACAAGATTCTTGGGCAACAACGGTAAGCTCACGATCGTTCCCACACAGGGCATAAAGATCACTAAGACTGTTGAAGGCGTTCTGCCCGAGGGTGAGCACACCTTTGAATTCACAGTTACAAACACAACGGATACTTCCGACAGCGACACTTATGAATACGTTCACTATGCTGTTGACGGAACCGAGACTGAAGGCAGGATCACATTCGTTAACGGTAAGGCAACCGTAAACCTTGAAGCAGGCGAGACCATGTATATAGTTGGGCTTGTAACAGGCGAGACCTTCGAGGTTGAGGAAGTTATCCCCGAAAATGCACAGTTCTATCTTAAGAGTGTAAACGGCAGCTCCGAGATCGGCAAGGCAACTATCACAGTTGAAAAGTTTGTGATCTCTGACGCAGCATTTGCTAACGCATATCTTGGCGCAGGACACTTGGTTGTTGCCAAGACAGTAACTCACGAATTGGGCGACGATTACGTTATCCCCGCAAACGTATCCTTCGAGATCAAGGTTAACGTTGGATCTCACTTGGCAGGCAAGATTTATGACACCATCATCCGCCATGCAAACGGTTCTGTCGCTGATGACGGAAACGTAACAGTCGGCGCAGACGGCGTTATCACATTCAGCATTAAGGACGGCGACGTTGTGCTTATCAGCGGCCTTCCCGAAAACACCGAATATACCGTTGCCGAAACCGAGGTTGCAGGATTTGTTCCTTCTATCGAAGGCGCAAACGGCACCATCTCGGCTGACGAAAACTCTTACGCCATCATCACCAACGACTATCAGCCCGATCCCGCTGACGCTTCTGTTTTGACCAATGTCGGCACCAAGGAGCTTGACGGCAGAGATTGGCTTGATACTGACAAGTTCACGTTCGTGTTAGAAAGATTCGACGGCACCAACTTCGGTGAGATCGACAGAATCACCGTTGACAGCACCGACGTTGATGCAGCAACAGGACTTGCATCGTTCAGCTTTGACGGAACACTTCAGAACGAGGTGTTTGATACAGCAGGCACGTATCAGTACAGAATCACCGAGGTTAAGGGCAACATCGGCGGCGTTGAATATTCCGAGGCTGTATATAACATCGTTATAACAGTCGGCGACGAAGACATGAACGGTCAGCTTGAGATCGTCAGTGTTGGCACATCTCGCGCTGTTGAAGGCGAGTTCACTGTTGAAACTCCTTTCATTAACACATATTCCGCAAAGGGCGGCGCATCCGTAACCCTTAACATCCAAAAGCTTATTAAGGATATTAACGGCAACGGCACAAACGTATCCCTTGAAGGCTATAAGTTCCAGATTTATGACCTTAACGGCAACGCTATCGGCGAGGAAATGACCACCGATGCAAACGGCACCGTTACTTATGAAAGAACCTATACCTCTGACGCTATCGGCAACACCTATAACTATATTGTCAAGGAAGTTGACACCGGCAAGGACGGCATCGTATATTCCGATGAAGAATATGCATTCTCTGTAACTATCGTTGACAACCTTGACGGCACTGTAGGCGCTGTTATCCACGAAACAGGAACCGAAGGTGAAGAAGCTTCTTACAGCGTTTCCTTCACAAACACTTATAACCCCAAGGGCGAGATCGTTCTTGAAGGCGTTAAGTTCTTCAATTCCACAGTTCAGGGCGTTGGACTTATCGACCACGCATTCAGATTCGAGGTTTCCGAAAACGGAACGATCGTAGCTGAAGGCTATAACGTGGGAACTGTTCAATCCGGCGAAACTACCTTGCAGGATCCCATCGTATTCGAGGCTATCGAATATACTCTTGACGACGTTGGAACTCACACATACACAATTACCGAAGTTAAGGACAATGCAACCGGCGTTACTTATGACGAGAGCGAGATCACTGTTGTTGTTGAAGTTACCGACGACGGCTCTGGCGTTTTGAAGGCAGAGATAGTTAATGCTCAGAGCGAGGCTATCGAGTTCACCAACACTTATGAGCCGGAAGACACCGATCTCACCCTTATTATCGAGGGTGCAACAAAGACACTTAACGGCAGAGATATGAACGCAGACGAGTTCTCGTTCTACGTTTATCCTTATGACGAAGCTGCAGGCGAATACGATATGACCAACAAGGTCGCAACCGGTACAAACGCAGCAGCCAAGGATGGTGAAGAAGCGCTCATCACATTCTCGCCCATCTCCATCTCCACAAACGAGCCCGGAACACTTAAGTTCTTGGTTGTTGAGTATAAGGGCGGCACCTCTGAAAACGGTGTAAGCTATGCAGGCACCACATTCGAGATCGAGGTTGAGATCGTTAATGACACCGAAGGCGTTTGCAGCATCGGCACAGTCACTCACGATATCGCATTCGAAAATACTTATTCCTCTGAGAGTGCATTTGTTACCATCACAGGCGTTAAGCACCTTGACGGAAGAGATATGATCGCAGGAGAGTTCAGCTTTGAACTTAAGGACGAGGACGGCAACGTATTGCAGACCAAATCCAACGCTGAAAACGGCACTATCACCTTCGATCCTATTGAATACACTCTTGAAGATGCAGGCAAGACATTCACCTATACCGTTAACGAAGTTATCGGCGAGCTTGGCGGTGTTGTTTATGACGATTCTGTAAAGACCGTTAAGGTTTTGGTTACCGACGACGGCAAGGGACAGATCTGTGCAGTTATCACTGCAGACAGCGATGCTGTATCATTTGTAAACTACTATAACCATGCTCCTGCTGAGACTGAGATCTTGATCTCTAAGACCTTGAACGGCAGAGACATGGCTGACAGTGAATTCACATTCGAAGTAGTTGATCCTAACGGCGTTCAGGTTGCAACCGTTACCAATACCGCTGCTGCTGACGGCGAAGAAGTTACAATGACAGTTAAGTTCGACGTTCAGGAAAGCGGAACCTATACTGTAAGAGAAATTCACGGAAACGTTAACGGCGTTACCTACTCGACAGCTGTTTATAGAGTTAACGTAACCGTTACCGACAACGGCGACGGCACCGCAACTGCTACTGTTCAGGGCGGCGCAGGCATCGCATTCGTCAACACTTATGAAGCAACCGCAACTCTCACTCTTACAGGCACAAAGGTCCTTACAGGCAGAGGATGGGTTGAAAGCGACATCTTTGATTTCGTTGTTACAGAAAACGGCGAGGTCGTTGCAAACGGCTTGAACAACAAAACAAACATCACATTCGACACCATCACATATACTCTTGAGGACGTTGGCACTCATACTTACATCGTAAGCGAGGGTGAGGTCCATAAGAAGGGCATAGCCCGTGACGACACCACTTATGAAGTGACGGTTACCGTTTCTGACAACGGTGACGGCACGCTTAAGGTTGAGACGGTCGGCGCTGACGCTATCGCATTTGAAAACGTCTATAATGCTACAGGAAGCTTGACAATTGAAGCGACAAAGACCATCACCGGCAAGAACATCGAAGAAGAGACCTTCACATTCGAGCTTAAGGATGAAGAAGGCAACGTATTGCAGACCAAGAACAATGTTGGCACAGACATCACCTTCGATGCTATCGAGTACACTCTTGAAGATGTTGGCGAGACCTTTATCTATACTGTAAGCGAAGTTGACGAAGGCAAGGAAGGCTATGTTTACGATGACACTGTTTACACCGTAACCGTTACCGTAACCGACGGCGGACACGGCGAGTTGATCGTGACAGCAGTTGGCGCAGACGCTATCGCATTTGCAAACAGCTATGGCGCAACACAGGGAACCCTTACGTTCGATGGTGTAAAGACCATCACCGGTGACAGAACAGAATTGACCGAAGACGATGTCTTCACATTCGAAGTAAGAGATGAAAACGACGCAGTTGTTGACACAGCAGTTAACGATGAAAACGGCGTTATCGCATTCGAAATTCCTCTTACAGCAGTAGGTGACTTTAAGTTCTACATCTCTGAAGTTGATGGTGACGACGACACCATCACTTATGATGATAGCATCTTCGTGATCGACGTTGAGGTTACCGATAACGGCAACGGCAAGCTGATCGGCGAGATCGTAAGCCAGACTGAAATCGTATTCGAAAATGTCTATACCAAGCCAGAGGTTATCGTAACAGTAACCGGCACAAAGACTCTTGAGGCTGACGGCAGAGAGCTTAAGTCTGAAGAATTCGGATTCATCATCACCGATGAAGAAGGAAGCACCGAGACTGTTTATAACAACGCTCAGGGTGTTATCACCTTCACCAAGACCTATTACGCTCCCGGCACTTACGTTTATACCATTCATGAGGATAGCTCTGAAAACGAGCTTGGCATGGATTATGACGAAAGAGTTTACACAATAACCGTAACAGTTAACGACGACTTTACTTACAGCGTTGTAACAACTCTTAACGGCACTGAAGCAGACATCTTGTTCGAGAACTCTTATGAATATATCGACACAAATGCTTATGCATCTATCAGAGGTACAAAGGTGCTTTCAGGCAAGACCTTGGAAGCAGGTGAGTTCAGCTTCACCATCGTGGGCTCTGACGGCACGAACAAGACTGTTACCAACTCGGCTGACGGTTCGATCGATTTCGGCACATTCACCTATACTACTGAAGGCGTATACACTTACACTATCAGCGAGGTTAAGGGAAGCGACAAGAACGTCACTTATGATAACGAGGTTTACACAGTAACCATCACCGTAACTGATTCCGGCAATGGCGTTTTGGTAGCATCTGCTCCCGTGATCGCTTCTTCTAACGGAGCTTATGCAGGCGGCATCATATTCAACAACAAGTATGATGACGGCGACAGCGCTCCCAAGGGAACATATATGGAGCTTATCGTTAAGAAGGATGTCGTTGACAACACTGGCGACGGTTATGACCTTGACGGCTTCGTATTCGTATTGAAGAACGAGACCACAGGCGATGTTTACACCGCAACCTCTAATGCAAGCGGTTATGCAACATTCGGCATACATATCGGATACGGCGAGATCGGCCAAAAGTATACATATACTCTTACCGAGCTTAACACCGAAATCAGCGGTATGGTATATGACGAAACCATCCACGAGTTTGAAGTTCAGGTAACATACATTCCTACTATCAATATGGCAACAACCTATATTACTAAGGATGGCGAGCATGTGAAAACAAATCTTATCGCGACATTCACAAACACCTATAACGGTATCGAGGAAATAACTCCTCCCGACGAACCGGATAAGGATCCCGTAGAGTCGGCTTGTGAAGAAGAGGAAGCTGTGTTCTACAAGAGAGATCTCTTGATCGAGGTAGCATACGGAATCTGATAATTTTGCTCAACAAAAACAAGGCGATCGCTTGTGCGGTTGCCTTGTTGATTTTTCATGAATTTTAGAGCTAAGCTTGATTGACAAACTCGTAAATTTTAGCTATCATTAATTTAGTAAATATTTTTTAAAACGAGGTCGAAAGATGCTTCAGAGGTTTGAAAAATTCACTGCGTCGATATCAAAAGCGTATAAATATATTGGGAAGATAAAGGCCGACTATATGTCAAAGTTCGAGCTTAAGGGTTCTCACGTTATGTGTCTGTTCTTCTTGGGAAAGAACCCCAACGGATTAAAGGCGAGCGAGCTTTGCGAGCTGTGCCAAGAGGACAAAGCGGCAATATCCAAAACCTTAAGCAGCCTTAAAAAGAGAGGGCTTGTAGAATCGACAGCAGGAAGATTAAAAAAATACCGCGCTGTATACAAGATAACCGATGCTGGAAATGATATATATAACCGCATCATCAAAACTATTGAGCAATCTGTTGAAAAGTGCAGCGAGGATCTCACTCCCGAGGAGCGAGCTATATTCTATCGAGCATTTGACAAAATACTTGCCAATTTAAAAATGATCTCAATATCGGTATAAAAACATAAAAGCCCGCGGAAACCCGCGGGCTTTTAAATATGCATTACTTTTCAGCAGTAAATCTGTAAACAGTTACGTGATGATATCTTTCGCCAACTCTTAAGATGGGCTTTTCGAAGTTGTCAAATCTCATCGAGTTGGGGTAAGCCTGAGTTTCAAGGCACAAGCCGTCGCGCTTTTCAACAGGCTTGCCACCCTTACCGTAAGGCTTGGTACCGTCAAGGAAGTTACCTGAATAGAACTGAATGCCGGGGAGATCGGAATAAACGTCCATAACTCTGCCCGAATTTGCAGCCTTAAGGGTTGCCATGTGGCGATATCCCTTGCCATCGGGGCACCAGTTGTGGTCATATCCGCCGGCAAAAACGATCTGCTCGTGATCTGATCCGATTCTTTCGCCGATTACGTGGAATTCGGTGAAGTCAAGAGGAGTACCCTCTACCTTTGCAACGTAACCTGTGGGCAAGCATTCAGAGTTGCCAACGGTGAAGTGAGTTGCATTAAGCTTGATGGAGTGGTTTTCGATAGAGCCCGAACCCTCACCGTCAAGGTTGAAGTAGCAGTGGTTTGTAAGGTTGCAAACAGTGTCAGCATCGGTAACAGCGCTGTAATCGATCATAAGTGCGCTGTTTTCATCGAAGGTGTAACGAACTGTAACGTCAAGATTGCCGGGATAGCCCTCTTCGCCGTCGATAGAGGTGTATTTAAGCACCAAAGCCTCGCCCTCGATAGAGGAAGCCCAAAGCTTCTTATCAAAGCCAACGTTGCCGCCGTGAAGGTTATTTCTGCCGTCGTTCTTGTTTAAAACATAGGTCTTGCCGTTAAGCTCGAACTGCGCATCCTCGATTCTGTTGCCGTGGCGGCCGATAAGAGCGCCAATGTACTTAGCCTGAGTTTCATAGCCCTCGATATCGTCATAGCCAAGTGCTACGTCGCCCAAAACGCCGTTCTTGTCGGGAACGTAAATGCTCTTGATAGCACCGCCGAAATCAATGATCTCAACGTATGCGCCGGAAGAGTTCTTAAGCTCGAAGAGGCTGACTTCTTCGCCGGTTGAAAGCTTGCCGAAAGGCTTTTTTGTGATGGTTGTCATGATTGCTTGTTCCTTTCATGTATTTTTAAAAATTTAAAACAATTTTGCATTTCGGTGCAATTTTCTTGACACCTTAGTTGTATTATAAGTGTACCACCTTTGCACGCATTTTTCAACACCGATTTGGAAATTATTAAGATTAATTAATTTTGTAAATCGTATTTACAAACAGATAAAAAGATGGTATAATAAATACAACTTTAAGAAAAGGAGTGTCACTAAATGACAAAAAGAATTTTTGCAATAGTACTTGCTCTTGTAATGAGCTTGTCTATGTTTGCAGTTAATGTTTTTGCTGCAGCACCTACTGTAAATGTTTCTCATTACGAAAGCGGTTCAGGCTATGTTTTGAATATTACATGGAGTGCATATGAAGGCGCTACTGCTTATAACTGGAGCGTTAGAGGTCCTAACGACTTCCTCGCGTCTAGCGATAATACACCCGCTACTTCTACTTTCGCTTCTGTAAGTGTTCCAAGTACAGGCGAATACACCGTTAAGGTTCGTCCCCTTATCGGCGAAGAGAAGACTCCTGTTGCTGATTCTGAATTAGCAACAAAGACTTACACTATCGGATCTACACCGTCAGCTCCCACTACAGGTGTTATCTACTCTGCATACTTCGGTCCTTATCTTGTAAGCAAGTATACCGATAAGGCAGTCGTATCCTGGACTCCTACTCAGGGTGTTGCACAGTATCGTGTTATCTACACTATCGAAGGCGGTTCTAAGGTAACAGTACTTCAGGGTGCTCCCTCTATCGAAATCCCTGCTGAGTATTCTAAATCCTTCACTATCGAAGTTACTGCTGCAAGTGCAACAGCAATTTTGGGTAGCTATGGAACTCAGAATATCCCCGCAGGTACAACTGGCGGTTCTAACGTTGGTACAGGTTCCGGCACTCAGACAAGCGGCAACCTTGTTATCAGCAAGAGCGCAACTTCTTCCAATGTTTCTTGGACTGCTGTAAGCGGTGCAACAGGATACATTGTAGAATACAAGAAGAGCACTGCTACTTCCGCTACTTCTACTTATGTAACTACCAATTCTGCAACTGTTCCTTTCGGCACTAACGATACATGGACAGTTAATGTTAAGGCAATCGTTGGCGGAAACCTTGTAACCATCGGTTCTGCAACCGTATATCCCGGTTCTACATCCGGCACCGGTTCAAACGGTATTATCACCAGCGGTAATCTTTCAGTAGTGAAGAGCTCGACAGCATCTGTCGTAAGATGGAATGCTGTAAACGGTGCTACTGCTTATATCGTTAACCACAAGAAGGTTGGCGCTTCTGTAACTGAATCTAATTACTCCACAGCTACTCAGGTAAACCTTCCTTACGGAACAAATGATTCCTGGATCGTTGAAGTAAGAGCTATCGTTAATGGCGCTCTCGTTTCTGTTGGTTCTGCAACCGTAACTCCCGGCTCCACCAGCAACGGCACAACAACCGGCACAGTTACAACCAACGGTTCTAACTGCACTGTTATTTCCACATACAACAGCTCTGTTATCAATTGGAACGCTACAGGTTCTACATTCTTGGTAATCTACACCGAAACCGGCAAGGATGCTAAGAGCACAACCGTAACCAACAAGACTGTAACAATTCCTGTTGGCTATAACACTTCCTTCACTGTATACGTTTACAACATGTCCTCGGGCACACTTTGTGCATCTGCAAATGTTAAGGCTTCCGCTACCGGCAGCACTTCCACAGTTAACAAGACCGAGATCAAGAACATCAAGTTGAACTACAGCGGTAGCTGGAACACTGTTGTTTCTTGGGATAAGATAAGCGGTGCTCAGTTCTACCAGATCGACCATGCTCTCTTGGGCGCTCAGGCAGGCGAAAGCGAAGTTACCACCAAGGCTGAACTTACTTTACCTTATGGTAAGAACATCAACTTCCAGGTAATCGTTACAGCATTCATGGCTGACGGCACCAAGAAGACTGTTGGTTATGCTTACCACGTTGCAGGTTCCTCTGCAACCACCACTCCCGGCACAACAACTCCCGACGTTGAGGTTGTTGAAGAATTCGATACAGTAACCGGCTTCTGGGCAGAAACTTTGGGCGACGGCCACGTTAAGCTTACCTGGAATGCAGTTGAAGATGCTGACGAATACAAGGTTTACTACCGCAAGGTTGGCGCTTCCAAGTGGAGCGGCGGCCACAAGAGAACAAAGACCAACATCACCATCGACTTCGGTTCTAAGACTTCTACATATGAATTCAAGATCGTAGCAGGTGACGAAGAATCCACAGTTCTCACAATCAAGCCTAATGCTGATCAGGGCACTGTTGCTTGGGCTGCTAACCCCGAATCTGACGCTGATTTCGAAACCAACCTTTACGGTGAAGTTTTGGACGCTGAAAACGGCAAGATCACCTTCACTTGGGATAAGGCTAAGAACGTTGATGAATACAAGGTTTACTACCGCAAGGCTGGCACAACCTCTTGGAAGGGTGGATATGAGAGAAAGTCTTCTCTTACAATCACCTTCAAGGATGCTAACATCGACAGCACTTACGAGATCAAGATCGTTGCTGACGGCGATGATTCCGATATCTTCACTCTTAAGCCTGCAGTTTGGGCAAACGCTGAATAATATTTAGCTTATAAAATAAGGCTCTCTCATATCGAGGGGGCCTTTTTATATGCATTTATTTTGGGCGGATATAGAGAAAATTTGTGCGTATACTATACAAATCCCGATATATGTGCTATAATCAATATAAGGCAACAAGAAATTTGCTGCAAATTCTTAAAAGGTGGGATAAACACATGATTAGCTTTGGCGAAAGATTGAGAAAAGCGAGAAAAAGAAAGGGGCTTTCTCAGGTTGATGTTTTTAAAGCATTGGGACTGAACAATAAATCACTCTCCCGTTATGAAAACGGAGAGACTACACCCAATCCTGAAACTCTTCAGCGTCTTATCAGACTTTATGACGTATCAAGCGAATACATTTTGGGCTTGACCGACATAATGGGTCACTCCTCTGACAGCGCAAGCGAGGGCGAGGGCGCAGGCGAAAACCTTATCGAAATGATCGACAACAAATCCTCGGCAAAAAAGCTTATATCGTTTATTGCTGCCAGCCCGTCAAGATTCCACGCTGTTGCAAACATTGCTCTGCGCCTGAATAACGAGGGCTTTACCGAGCTTAAAGAGGCTGACGAGTGGGATATTGCCCCAGGCGGAAAATATTACGTTACAAGAAACCTTTCCTCGATCATCGCATTCAAGGTGGGCGAGGGGGACGTTAAAGGCTTCAACATCGTTGCATCTCACAGCGATTCGCCTTCGTTCAAGATAAAGCCAAATGCCGAGATGGAAACCTTGGCACACTATATCCGCCTGAACACCGAGAAATATGGCGGAATGCTCTGCTCTACCTGGCTTGACAGACCTCTTTCCGTTGCAGGAAGAGTGATAGTTTCCTCGGGCAACAAGCTTAAGAGCGTTTTGGTCAACGTTGACGAGGACCTTTTGATGATCCCGAACGTTGCGATCCACATGAATCGCAATGCTAACGACAACCTTTCATATAACGCACAGACTGACATGATCCCTCTTATTGGTGACGAGAAGGCAAAGGGCAAGCTTATGCGTGTTATTGCCTCCTGCGCAGGAGTTAAAGAAAGCGACATCGTCGGCACCGACCTGTTCTTATATAACCGCATGGCAGGCACCGTTTGGGGAGGGGATGGCGAGTTTGTTTCTGCCCCTCAGCTTGATGACCTTCAGTGCGCATATGCATCACTTCAGGGATTCTTGGCAGGTGACAACGCTCAAACAGTTTCAACACTTTGTGTGTTTGATAATGAAGAGGTCGGATCCTCGACCCAGCAGGGCGCAAATTCTGATTTCTTGAACACCACCGTAACCCGAATTTGCGAGGCTTTGGGCAAATCTAAAGCGCAGATGCTGCCGTCATCCTTTATGATCTCGGCGGACAATGCACATGCCGTGCACCCCAATCACCCCGAGTATGCCGATCCCACAAACCGCCCGTTTATGAATGGCGGCATCGTGATAAAATTTAACGGCAACCAGCGCTATGCGACCGATGCCGTTTCCGAAACGATATTTAAAAAGATCTGTGCTTCGATCGGCGTGCCGACACAGACATATGCAAACCGCTCTGACATTCCCGGCGGCTCGACACTAGGCAACATTTCAACAACAAAGGTTTCGCTCAATACAGTTGATATCGGTCTTGCTCAGCTTGCAATGCACTCAAGCTATGAGACTGCAGGCAGTATGGACACCTTGTACCTCGAGCGTGCCTGCGCCGAGTTCTATCGCACGGCAATAATAAGAACTGCCGACGGCGAATATGAGTTGAAGGCGTAAGCTTGATATATGAAAAAATCCACCCACAAGGGTGGATTTTTTTATCAAACTGTGTGCTTCACTCTTTCGTCAACCTCGGCGCGCTTGGCGTTATTAAAGCGGTCCAGGGTTCCAACCAAATAGCCTGTAATGCGTCTGATCCTGTCAAAATTCTGGGGCGAGAATTTATATTCAATGTCGATAAACTCGCCGTCAGGCTTAAGGGTCATCTCTTCAATGTGCTTGTTGGGATAGATCTGGTGTGCGCGCTTAACGTAAGCGTCGATCTCTTTTTGGTCGAGTGTGCATCCTATAACGTTAACTTTCATGTTTTTAACCTCCTTAAGTGATTCATATATTGCGGTTCGATTACAATGATATCACAATATATAGAGGTTGTCAATAGTTTTTAGGAATAATTCTTAAAAATTATTCACTTTCTTTTCCATAGTTTTTAAATGAAAGGTTTAAATCAACGTTCCCCTCGATTCCGGGAACCTGCCCTTTAGAAGAATATTGCCACATATCGAAATTATAGAAATAGCTTGGCGTGTCCGAATATTCGGCATACCACATATCAATTCCGTCAATCATAGAAAGGTCATACTTCCACACTGCGGTCTTTTTATTGCAATAAACCATGGGTGTGTATCCATCAATGGCAACACGCTCGGAGAATACCAAAAGGTTAGCTGTCAACTGCTCGGGGGTGATGTATTTTGTCCTTGCAGTATCCCCATCCTCGTCGATAACAACTTCCCAATCGTATACAACGGGGTAGGTGATATCATAATCATCGATAAGCTCTAAGACAAACTCTGCCTCTTCCAAAGCTTCGTCAACATCTATCGCCTGCGAAAAGACGTATACACCAACGTCAAGTCCTGCTTTCAATGCACCTTCGATGTTATCTTCAAAGCTTTCGTCGGCATTAAGAGCACCCGTTACATATCCGCGATAAGCGCATCTTATCATCACAAACTCGAATCCAGCCTCTTTAACGGCATCCCAGTCGATATCGCCCTGATATTTCGAAATATCAATTCCCGCAACCGCTTTGTTCACACCGTCATCATATGTAAGATAGCCCGTCAACTCATCCTTGATGAAATTCTCGTTTAAATATTCGTTCTTTGCAACGCCTTCAAGTGCAGGCATCCATATAGGGCCGTAGTTAGTGTCACTTAACGTATAGCTGTCGTCGCTTATGCTATGATCGTTTTCAACGTTCGGGTCGATGGCGATGTAGTCAGTCACGTGAACCTCTTTTATCACTTCTTTAACGACCTCATAAGGCGTGACGGTGCCTTGCTCGTTGTTCCAGCCCATAGCCAAAATCACAACGGCTGCAGCAAGCGCAAGAATGACTATTCCAAGGATTATGATTATGGGAGCATATATCCTTGAGGGTTCGCGCTCTGCTTCGCTCTTTCTCACCAAAGCCTTAATTTCGTCATATTCGGTTTCAAAATCGTCAGTTTTCAAATTAATATCAGTTGAGTTCATAGATAGCCCTTTCTTCGCCAAAAATCGACACAGTTACTCTGTTAAGTTTACCATATTGGGGCGTATATGTAAAGGACCATGATTTTCCGATAAGGCTTAATTTTCTGTGATTTTGCATAATGGCTATGTCAGATTTGTTATATTTGGTCGAAAATCGACGCAAAAATAGTATATTTTAAAAGAAATTTGCAAGATTTGATAAAATGACTTGCATTTTTGATAAAGGAAGAATATAATAGTACGTAACGACATTTTAGCACGGAGGATCCCCATGACGATTTTTGAATTTTCAAAGCCTGCGCTTTCAGAGTTTTATAACGAACAACTTAAAAAGTTTGAAGAATATAAGGCAAAGGGCTTAAGCCTTGATATGTCAAGAGGTAAGCCTGCACCCGAGCAGCTTAACTTAACCAACGAAATGCTTACACACTGCTTGGACGGTGACCATATTTCCGAGCGCGGTGTTGACTGCAGAAACTATGGCGTTTTGGATGGCATATACGAAGCCAAGCGCTTGCTTATGCCCATGCTTGGCATTGGCAGATATGAGATAATCATCGGCGGCAACTCGAGCTTGCAGCTTATGTATGACACCATCTCCCGTGCGATGCTTTTGGGCGTTAAGGGCAGTCCTAAGCCGTGGTGCAAGTGCGAGCGTGTTAAGTGGCTTTGCCCTTCCCCCGGATATGACAGACACTTTGCGATGTGCGAGGCTCTTGGAATCGAAATGATCCCCGTGTCGATGAATGATGACGGACCCGATATGGACGTTGTTGAAAAGTTAGTGAGCGAGGATGAGGATATCAAGGGCATTTGGTGCGTTCCCAAGTATGCAAACCCGTCGGGCATAACATATTCCGATGAAGTGGTTAGAAGATTTGCAAACCTTTGCCCCAAGGCTCCCGACTTCAGAATCTTCTGGGACAATGCTTATTGCGTTCACGATTTATATGACGAGCACGATGAGCTATTGAATATCTTAGAGGAATGCAAGAAGACCGGCAAGCAGGACATGGTGTTCATCTTTGGCTCGACCTCGAAGATATCCTTCCCCGGAGGAGGAATTGCCGCAATCGGCGCGAGCGAGGAAAACATCAACTTCATGAAGGACCAGATGTCTTATCAGACAATTGGTTATGACAAGCTGAATCAGCTTCGTCACGCAAAATTCTTCAAGGATTTCGACGGACTTATGGAGCACATGAAGAAGCACCGCGATATCATCAAGCCCAAGTTTGAGATCGTTTTGAATCAGCTTCGTCAGGAGATTAAGCCTCTTGGAATCGGCAAGTGGACCGAACCCAAGGGCGGATATTTCGTATCCTTCGACGGTGAAAACGGCACAGCAAAGCGCATCGTTTCACTTTGCCAAGAGGCTGGCGTTGTCTTAACAAAGGCAGGTGCCGCATTCCCTTATGGAAATGACCCTGACGACAAAAACATCCGAATTGCGCCCACATATCCTTCTTGCGAGGAGCTTGCAGCTGCGATGGAAGTTTTCTGCGTTGCAGTTAAGCTTGCAACTGCAGAAGTTCTTTTGAATAAGTAATATATTTAATAAAAACAGCTCTTTGAAACCTCAAAGAGCTGTTTTGTTTATTTATCGTTTGTCACGTTGCCGTCGCCCGAAACGGGGATAGCCTCGCCAAGATATGTAGGTTCGGGTTTAAATATGCACATTGCAAAATCCTTGTTGCGTGCCAAAACCTCACGCACCTCGCGGTATACGGCACCTCTGTAACGTCTTGGGTCTGACGGGACACCATAGGCTTCGATGCCAAGCTGCTTTGCAATATAAAGCGCGCGGAAAAGGTGATATTCCTGAGTTACGATGATCATCTTATCAACACCAAAGATCTCTTTTGCGCGGTATAGGCTTTCATACGTTGAAAATCCTGCGTGATCCATAAATATGTCTTCAGAGGGAACGCCGCTTTCAATTGCAACATCTTTCATCACGTTAACCTCGTCGTAATCAACTCTGCCGTGGTCACCGCTCATAATAATTTTTGGCGAGGCACCTGCGAAGTATAGCGATACACCACCATCGATCCTATCCTGAAGCATGGGGCTTGGGCCGTTCTCGCGAACACCTGCACCCAAAACCAAAATACAGTCGATATCCGAAAGCTCGGACGCCTGATCTTCGGTTATTATTCTTTCGTCAACCGAAAAAACAACGTAGCAGTTAATGCCAAGAAGCATCAGCACCATGCAAATGCCAATGCACACAAGGCGCAAAAATATTTTGATAAGGGTTGATCTGTTAAGCTTCACGGCACCACCTCCTTTGTTTATAAAACAATTATAGCGCGGAAAGACAAGCATATCAATCGAAAAAATCTTAATTTTTTCTTAATTTTGCAGTATATGAAAACAAAATGGCAGGAATAAATCCCGCCATTTATCTTTATGACACAGTTGTCAATCTATATCCGTTATTGATAAGAAATTCTTCGGTCTTTGACATTGATATCACATTTCCGTAGTCTGTTGAGATATATCCTGCGGCAGTTAACTTTCTTACGGTTTCCTTGTCTTCAAGACCAGTGTATTCAAATCCAAGAGTTAATTTCGAGTCTGTGATCTCCTTGATATACGTTATATACTCGATCCCTTCGACTTCAAGAGCAAGTGCGTCAAATCTTTCGATATATGCGGCAATGTCATCTTCGTTCAGGCTTGAGGTCTTGATAACGACAGTATCCCTCATCGAATAAACAACACTGTCTTTATAGGTATAGTCCTGAATACTTGTAAGTCCCTCGTCAAAAGTTTTGCGATATGTAGCTGTTTCAAAAACCTCTGGAGTTTCAGAGGAAAGCGTTGACACCAAAGCAATAATAAGCAGTGCAAGAATCGCAAGCACCAAAACAATGACTATAATTTTTGTAACGTTGCTTTCTCGAGCGTCTGAAATTTCAAGTTCGGACTTTGAACTTTCGATAGGCTGTTTGTTTTTTTCAAAAGATCTTCCGCAGACTGCGCAGGAAGCGGCATTTATATCAGATACGTGCCCACAATGCGGGCATTTTTTATTTCTTGTGTTTTCCATGCGTCCCCCTTAAGGCTGCTTTATATATCCGTAATCTAAAAGAAACTCTTCATATTCTGTCATACTTCCAAGTTCAAATGTGTCAAAATAGTCGTAAGCTACAAGCATGAACATTGTTCTTAACTTATGAAGATCGTGATATTCCCATTTCTCTACGATTAGATTACCTTCAACGGTTATGCTGTAATCCATGCAGTCCAAAGCTTCATCATCAGCCTCGAACACTGCTTCCCATTCGGCGATATATTCATCAATTCCGTCCTGAGTCCAATTGGTCGCGTTGACTAAATATTCATTAGTCATTTCATAGATAACATCATCTTTGTGGCCGAGCGTTAAAAGAGTTGCCGAGCCGTCGCCATAGTCCAAGAAGTATGACGAATAGGCCAAATCGGTGGGGGCAGTGGTGCCGGAACCCATAAGCTCGTTTATAGCTATCACAATTATTGTTATAAGGCCAACCGCAATCACAGCGATAATGGCGATTACAGCGCCAATGCTGCTTGACTTTTTTCTTTCGGGAACATTATATTGCGGCGTGGGCTGTGAATAAGCCGTAACAGGGGAGTTGATGTTTTTGCCACAGTTAGGGCAAAATCTTGCATCCTCGGGCATAGTTGTTCCGCATTTTGTACAAAACATGTTTTCCCCTCCTTATTGCTTTTTATATCCGTCATTAAGAAGCGTGGATTCGGACAGCTCCATTGAAATAAGACCGTCTGTTTTCTTTCTTGGGAACAGCCATCCACTTCTAAAATCTTCAGAATGTTCTTTTAAATTCATGTCCTTAACGGTGTAATAGGCTCTAAGATCGTCGCCATCCTGCTCAATACGATATTCAAAGAAATCATATATCTCATAAGGATCAGCCCAAGAGTGCAGTTCTTCTATCTGCCAGTCGATATTTTGCTGATTCCAGCCGTTCACGTTGCCATACCATGTTTCTTCTATACGGTAAACAACATCATCCAAATGGTAATAGTCGATCACTCTGACCCAGCCAGTATCGTATTGGATCTTATATGAAGAATGCTCGAAGTCTGTTGAAACAATGATCTCGTCGGCGATTTCGGCGGCACTTTTTCCGTTCCAAACGATTATGGTATCCTGTGTTCTTTGAACGTCGGCATTAGTTGATGAAGGTAAAACAAAAATTAACAGTAAAGCGATGCAGGCGATAATAAACACTAAAAGAATCCAAACGGCAACCGGGACTTTTTTGCGAGGTTTGGCGTATACGTCGTTTGAAAATGTATCCACTGCAAGGCTGGGTTGATTGGAGACAGCTTCAGCCTCGACTTTATTTCCGCAATAGATACAATAACGATAACTGTCACCGATCTCTTTGCCGCAATGCTTGCAAAACATAGTTTCCCCTCCACACATTTGTGTTTTAGAAAATTATATCATACATTTTGCTCAATTGCAACGAAGAACTGCTTTTTATCTCGTTATAACCCCGCAGGCGATCTTGTTTCCGGCATTTCCTGCCGGTTGAGAGGTGAAGTCGTCCACACCGTCGTGAATGACGACTGTTTTGCCAATCACCTCTTCAATAAGAAAGCGATTGGTAAGAAAAACCGAGACCGCAAATCCGCAGTTTGAAAAGAGGGGAGGGAGATCGCCTGCGTGATAGGGATGATCCTTTCCGTCGGGGTTATAATGGGTCAAAGCATCAGCAAATGGGTCTCTTTGATTGCCTGTGCAGGAATCTCCCGAGTGAATGTGAAAAGCAAATATCCGCGGGCCACATTCGTTTCCAAACGAGGGCAAACCGATAACCTTTGCGGCGACTATCACTCCGTGACGTGTCCAATGAAAATTAACTCTGCCGTTTATGTCGCTAAAAGCAGAGCCTCCTTTAATTTCGGCATAGGCATTTGGGCGGCGTAAAAGCACCGCACTGATGTCGTTAAAGCTTATGCAAGAGGGCATGAAATCACCTTTCGTTAAGTTGTTATAATTATTTTATGCCTGTAAGATCGTTGCTGTGCCCGCCTCTCGCACGATAATAAACAAAAAAGCTCCCCTATCTAAACCGATAGGGGAGCTAACCGTTTTATTCGTTAACTTTATTCTTTTTCTTGCCAATATTGAAGATGTATAAAAGAAGTGCTGCAAGATATACGACTACAAGCCCTAAAGCGATGAAAACAGAAATGTCATCCTTTGCGGCAAAGCTTACAAGAAGCAAAACAGGTGCGCCGAAGATGATTCCGAACGAGCTTCCTGTTACCAGATTGTTCGAGGCAGGAGTTTTAAGTTCGGGATCGACTTCTCTTAAAAGCAAAACGCCCGAGCTGATCGTTCCGGTAAGCATTCCGAACATCGACAAGAAGCCTTCATACCAATAATCAGGATAGAGCTTTTTGCACATATACTTCAAATAGCAGAAGGTTGCGATTCCGCCTATAACGGACATTAAGATGAAGGGAAGCCAATAGCCCTGAAGATCGCTGATATCAATGCTTGCAATACCTGCGATGATCATAATGTCAAAAGCAAGACCGGAAATTCTGCTTAAAAGATAGTTGTTTTGATACTGTCTGTGCATAACCTTGGCTTTTCGAAGCCCCTGGAACAGAACGCGGCAAAGCATTGCAATTGCCGATCCGACAATAAAGTTGAATCCCCACAAAAGTGTGCTTACGGTTGCGGCAACGCCGGGAGCGACAGCCTCGAGCAAGGAAACAATGCCCCATGTAAGAAGATAAGTAAGCAAATATACAAGCGCACAAAGTGCAGCCTGGATGCTAAGTCTGTCGACAGATTCGGAAATGGGAGCTTCGTTTTCGTCCTGGAAGGTATCGACTGTTACCGAGCCGGAAATAAGTTCGCCATCGCCTTCAGAATGTGCGATCTTCTTTTTGCGGTGCAAAACATTAAGATAAATAACACCAACAACGCAAGCACAAAGATATCCCATTGCAGCAAGGGAAAGACCGAAGCTTCTTCCGCCTGCCATGCCCAATGCCTCATAAGTCGAGCCGACATTATTTGCCTGACCAGGACCTTGTCCATAAGCCATCGGAAGAAGAATGCCGCTTGCTTTAAAAAGATCAGGCATAAGGGTAAATGCCAAAACTAAAGAAATAACAAGGCCGACAAACGCTTGCACCAAATATGTACTAACGATAAGTGCACCGCTCTTACTGCCTATAAGTGCGCCGGATTCAGACTGCTTTTCGGGAACGCGAAGACTTAAAGCAATGAATCCGATAGCGATGGTGTGATATGTGATCGTCTCTAAAAAGTCAGTGTTGATGGGAATGAGATTAGTTGCCTTTAACAGCAATAAAATGAAGCCTGCTAAAACAGCAGTGGGCATCAAGCTCTGACGGATGAACTTAACCTTTCTTCGAAGAACATTTGCAAGAAGGATAAGACCTGCAATAATACCTATCTGAATGATAGGGCTCCACAGTGAAGTATTAGCCGATGAAAAATCCATTAATGTCACCTTGCCTTTTCTGTTTCAAATTTTTTAACAGTGTTATAATATAAGTGGAATTTCCACGAATTATGGCACTTGCTTGGGATAAGTTCGTAATATTCGCCGCTTGCTGTGAAAACAATTGCTTTTTGTCCGTGCATTGCCATTACGCTTATGTCTGACATATCAAACTCTTTATCGCCGCAGATAAGTTTGTTGCCTGACATTTCGATCTTGCCGCTTGTAATGAAATGCTCGATATGGTTATTGTCCACGGTTTTAAGAGTTCCGTTTTCGGCAGAGTATAAAATTCCGTTTGCAACATCCTCGCCAACTTTCAGGTACTGCCAATCAGAAAGCTCTTTAACAGTTTTAAATCTGGGGTGATCGAGCATTCCAAACTCGTCATATTTAACGCTCATGCCGCATTTTGAGCAGCCAAACGTGTCGCCGGATGAGGTTATGCTGTCATATGCTCCGCAATCGGGGCAGACAAACAAAAGGTTTTCCATATGCTCGGCGCCGCGCTTGCTTTTATATCGCTTTGGAGCTTTAAGCTGTGTGGCATATGCATCCTCGTAAAGATCGTTAACGATGGCTTCATAAATCTCGTCAACGCTCATCGATTTAAGCTGTTCACTTGAATAGATGTTAACAGGAGCACCCTTAACCTCGCCTTTGCGAATGCTTGCTCCGCTCCACATTGGGCTTGCAAAATATCCGCCTGTCAGCTTATATGTAACCAAGGCACAGCCAAGCTTTTTGATCATCTTTGCGGTCGATGGCAAGATCGGAGAGGAAACACCGTCCCACGTTCTAACCCCCTCGGCAAACATACAAACATTTGCGCCGTTTCGAGTGCGCGAAAATATTTCTTTAACTGTCGATGTAGCAACCGTTCCCTTATATCTTAATATGGGGGCAAAAACAAAGTCAATGATTTTCGAGAGGAAGCCCCATCTTAAAATGTGTTCGCTTCCCACAAAATACATCTGTTTTTTGAAGCTTGCCCCAACAAAAAGCATATCAAAATCGGTTGCATGATTTGACAGCACGACATAGTTTTCGGGGAGATTTTTCGCAGGCTCATATTTATATCCGAAGGTGATCTTTAAAAAGAGGACGACCAGCGGACGAAGCAACTTGTAGAAAATTATGTGTCTTTTATTCATAAAAGGTCCTTTGCAAAACAATTTATAAAATCATTATACGCCAAAATCAAAACCAAATCAACCTTTTGCGCGCAAAAAAACAGTGGGAAGATAATTCTTCCCACTGTTTAAGAGATAAATATTGCCTAATTATTCAGCTGACACGGTAACAAATTCCTCTGCAGGATCAGCATGACGAGCTTCAAGCTCTGCGTTCATTGTTTCCATGGTCTTCTTATCAAGATTGTAGATAAGTCCAAGACCGATGAACTGCATAACTGCAGCAACAAGGAAGAGGATAGCTACGAGTGAACGGAGCTGTACTGCGAAGTCCCAAGAGAGCAAGGTAACGTCGATGAATTCAGCACCGGTTTCAGGGTCAACAGCGTTGTTGACGTAGCCCATGCCCTGCATGATAAGCAAAGCAACTGCGGGGCCAACGCCCTGTGCGAGCTTTCTGAAGAAGGAGTGCAAGGAATATACAACGCCTTCTTCGCGCTTGCCGGTCTTCCATTCGTTATAGTCGATAGCGTCGCCCATCATTGCCCAAGAAACTGTGGAGTAGATACCAAGGCCAAGGCTGTAAACGAGCTGGCAGAGGATGTAGATCATAAGATCAAGATTGACGTTGTTGGGAGTGATGATGAAGAGCCCTAAACCACCGATGATGGAACAGATAGCACCGACAACAGAGAGCTCCTTCTTACCGTATTTGGTAACCATCTTTCTTGCCAAAGGAGTGAAGAGAAGGATCGGGATCATTGCAAAGAGCTGAACGATACCGGAGATCTCGGTGTTCTTGAAGTAGATCTGGAATGTAACGGAAACAGCAGTTGTAGCACCCTGCATGCCGATGAACATACCCATTGCAGCGATAGTAGCACCAACTGCAGGACGGTTATGTACAAAGTTCTTAAGTGCTTCGAGAACGTTGAACTTGGGTGCATCTTCGTTAACAGCAACGTCGGTGTCAACGCGGATCTCGGTGTTCTTGATCATGAACTGGAAGCAGATGAAGCCCAAAACGCCCATTACGAGAGCGGCAACGAATACCATCTTGCCGTTAAGGGATTCGTCATCGTTATAAATAAGGAAGGGAAGGATTACCATGGGGAGCATGTTACCAACCATGGAACCGATAGATCTCCAAGCGGAGAGGGAAGCACGGTCTGCAGGATCCTTAGAGATCAAGGAGAGAAGCGAACCGTAAGGAACGTTTGCGATGGTGTAGAAAGCATCCCAAACAACGTAACCTGCGATGAAGATGATGAACTTAGCCCAAACGGGAGCACCGGGGAAGGGCAAGAAGCAGCAAGCACCGCCAACGATAAGTCCGAGAGAACCTACCCAAATGTACTGCAGGAATTTATTTCTTCTGTATTTGCGCTTGTCAGCGTCGATCATAGAACCGATAAGCGGGTCGTTAATGGCATCCCAAACCTGAACGATGATCAGAAGAAGAGAATACCATGCACTCATACCCATAACCTGGGTCCAGAAAAGTGCCATTGTGCCCTTAAGAGCAAAGCTCATGTTGCATCCCAAGTCGCCGGCAGCGTAAGCAATACTGTCGCGAATGCCAAACTTGCGCTTGCCATTGGCATCAATATTATTGTTTTTTGCCATAACAAATATGACCTCCTTCATTTTTTGTGAAGCGCGCTATGCTCCACGTTACCATTATATTATAGCTGAAAACAACATCTGCAAGGTAGTTCCAAAAGCTTTGTTTTGTGACACACCCACACGAAGTTGAAAAGGCTTTTTAAGCAAGATTCACAAACCGATTGATTTTGGTTAAAATATATGTTATAATTTACACAACAGTTTAAAGGGAGAAAGTTTATATGTATAAACGCTGTGTAACCGAGCAGTCTGCTCGCCGTCAGCGAGAGCTTGAGGCAGGCTTGCTTGAAGCAATGAAGACCCATCAATATGAGGATATCACCATAAGCGAGCTTTGCGACGTGATGAATGTTCCAAGAAAGTCGTTCTATCGCTATTTTAGCAGTAAGGACGGCGCACTTTTTGCGCTTATTGACCATACACTTATGGACTTTATAGCTAACTTTGTTGGAAGCGGTGTTCACGAGACTTATGATACAATGGCAAAGTTCTTCTCATTCTGGCAGGACCATAAACCTTTATTGGATGCTTTGGCACGTTCAGGGCTTAGCGGCATACTCATCCAACGCTCGATATCAATATCCGAAATGGACGACATTGTGACGAAATCCTTCTTCCCCACTTTTTCAAAAGCACTTCGCAACCATGGCTTAGTGTTCTTTGTTTCGGGGCTGATGTCGCTTGTTATCAATTGGCATCACGAGGGGTTTAAAGCAACAGCAAACGAAATGGCTGACGTTGCATCAAGAATAATCACTCAGCCGATGTTTGTGCCGCCTAATGACACGTTTGAAAGATAGTTTTGACATTTATTAAGGAGGAATGACCATGCCCGGACCGGGTGGAGGAGGCCGCGGAGGCGGTGCTCGTGGAGGTAGCTTCGGCGGAAGCCGAGGAGGCAGTTTTGGAGGTGCCCGCGGAGGAAGCTTTGGCGGACCGAGAGGCGGATTTTATCCAAGACCGCCGATGCACCATCACCATCATATGCCATATATTCACTTCGGCGGATTCAGACCGAGAAGATATTATAATCACGGCGGCGGAGGGTGCTTAGGAGCGATTTTTGCTCCCGTTATCATTGTTCTTTTTGTTACGATGATGCTGTTCAGCATGTCCACGGGTTCTGTTAACATCACTTTTAACGATGAGTTTTCAAATTATGATGAGGCTACCATCCAGGCTTATGCCGATTCGCAGTATAACAAGGCGTTTGGAAGCTCTTCAGCCTATGAAGACAACATCCTCATCGTGTTTTTAACAAACGAGAACGCTGACGATTATTATTACATAGCTTGGGTGGGAGACCATATCGAGCGAGAGATAAACTATATGTTCGGCAATAACGAAACCGAGCTTGGCCACGCTCTTTATTCAAACGTTAACATGGCAGGCTATTGGTATTCTCTTGACAGCAACCTTGCGGGTGCTGTGGATATGATGACTGACAACGTCAAAGCCTTGGGCTTAGAAACGTCATTCACCTGTAACGAGGCTCACTCGGCAAGCTCAAAGCTTATCAACTATACCGAGCTTTCCTTGACCGAGGAAACCGTTAACACCTCGCTTGAAGCTTTTACCGAGGAAACTGGAATCCCGATCTGCATCGTCGTTGAGGATTATGGTGATGTATTCCCAAAAGCAGCTTTGGCAATGCCAAAGGTGTCGCCCTTGTTGCTGGTTTTCATCGGTTTGGTTATTTTCGTGGTCGTCTTTGTGATCGTTAAGATGAAAAAAGACGGAACACAAAACCGTGCCGACAAACCGTTCGAGGATGAATATAAAGGCCCTGAAATTGATTAAAAAGCAAAGCCGTTCCTTAAAAAATGGGACGGCTTTTTCTTTCAGAACAAGCTTTCGCTTATTTTTATCGCTTTGTCATACTTTGTCATCATATCTGCTTGCCGGTGAAGCTCCTGCGCTGAACGAATATATTCGTTTTGCGAGTGCAGGGCAAGCTGTGTTGCAACGGGAAGCGACAAGAAATATTCTCGACTGGACCGGCTGACGCTGATCAAGTCGTGCAGTGAATTATATCGCACAAAAATCACCTCGATACTATTCTTAACAGCACGAGGTGATTTATTATTTTTTATGCAAGAGAGGGCTTTTTGTCCCCTTCAAATCCGATCAAAAGTCCGCCCGATTCAGCATAGAAGCTGCAAAGGCCATGTGTTTTCTGAACGAGTACGCAAGCATTCGGGAACTTTTCTAATATCATTTCCTTTAAAGTCAAAGCGGCTTCGGAATTTAAGCAGTGGTGGATTCTCACGCGTCCACCATCATATCCCGTTTGGAGCATATTCTTAAACACGGTTGATATCGCCTTTTTTGATCCTCTCACCTTGTCGGTAAGCTCTAACGTGCCTTGCAAGCTTGCTTTTCCGATAGCGCGAATGCCCAAAAGCCCTGCAAAAGTTGCCGCTGCCTGGCTGCATCTGCCGTTGTTGGCAAGATTTCTAAGCGATTCGAGCGAGAAGATAAGGTGTGTTCTGCTTTTATATTCGTTTATCTTTTCCTTGATCTTATCAAAATCGGGATCCTGACTGACAAGGTCGCGAAGCTTTTCGACGATAAGGGTGATCTCTGGTCCTGCCGAGAGGGTGTCGATAACAAATCCCTTCTTTTCAGGATTTTCGGTTATATATTCGTTAACTGCCAAGCTTGCAGAGTTATAGCTTCCCGAAAGGTTGCTTGTTATCGTAACGCAGAAAACGCCGTCATAATCTTCAAAAGACTCCTTCCAGTCTCCAACGTTGGGACAGCTCGATCCCGATCTACCGCTGTATGCGGCAAGGTCTTTGATCATGCCTTCGACATTAAGGCTTTCATCGTCAACGTATTCTTTTTGATCGGTTATTATTTTAAGCGGAACGCTTGCATAGCTGCAGTTGTCAAGAGCCATAAGGTCCGCAGAAGAGTCGGCAATAATTTTATAGCGCATAGCTGTCCTCCAAATTCAACAAAGTTTTCAAAATCTTTCAATCGGTTTTCGAAAAACCGATGAGTCACTAATAGAATTATATCACTCAAAAACTTTTGTGTCAATAAGTTTTGTGAAGCGTTGTTGACAGCGTGATAAAAATATTATAAAATCATCATATGGAAAAGAAAATGAACGAGCTGTTCGCAAAAAAGATCACGGGCTTCCGTTTGCCCAGATATAAAGAGCTTCCTGATATGGGGCTTTATCTTGAACAGGTTACAAAGTATATAAACGGAATAATCGCTGTGCTGGGATGCAACGAACTGACACCTTCGATGGTGAGCAACTATGTCAAAAAGGGGGTTATCTCTGCTCCGGTTAAAAAGCAATATTATGCCGAGCAGATCGCATATCTGTTGTTCATCAGCGTGGGAAAAAGCGTTTTGTCGATGGAGGATATCGCCCGCCTCTTCGAACATCAGAAAAAGATTTACGACACCGAAACGGCTTATAATTATTTTTGCAGCGAATTTGAGAATATGCTGTTTTGTATTGCCGGACTTAAGGACACCGTTGAAAGCATTGGCGTAACGAATTCAACGATCAAAGATATGCTTAGATGCGTTATCACTTCAATATCAAATATGATATTTGTGTCGAACTGCTTTGATGAGCTTGACACAAATGAGCAAAAGTGATTGACTTATTTATTTCGGTGTGATATAATGAACAAAATTATAAATCCACAGGAGGATTATTAATATGAAGATCAAGACTTTAGAAACCAAGAACCTTTGCGACAGCTGCAAGAACGGCGGCTGCGGCGAATGCCAGACCTCTTGCCAGTCCGCTTGCAAGACAAGCTGCGGCATTGCAAATCAGCAGTGCGAAAACAAGAAGGAAGAAAAGTAATTTTATTTTCTTTGCAGCCTGAATGCCGCCTTTTTTGGCGGCATTTTTTGTGATTTTATTTGAAACGAGGAATATATAAATGGTACATTGCTATAAGCTCGGTGGACTTAATATCGTTTTGGATATCTGCTCGGGTTCGGTTCACGTTGTTGACGATGCCGCATACGACATTATTGAAATGTATGAGCACGCAAGCCGCGAGGATATCTTAAAAACCATTCTTGAGAAATATAAGGACAACCCCGAGGTTAATGAAGGCGAAATTAACGAATGCTTTGAACAGATCGAAGAGCTTAAAGCTATGGGTAAGCTCTTCACTCCCGACACTTTCGAGCCTATCGCCGACACCTTAAAGCAAAAAACAGCAGGAGTTATAAAGGCGCTTTGCTTGCACGTGGCTCACACCTGCAACCTTAACTGCTCATATTGTTTTGCATCTCAGGGCAAATATTCGGGCGACAGAGCTTTAATGAGCCTTGAGGTTGGCATGCGCGCACTTGATTTTTTGATCGAAAATTCGGGAACACGCCGCAACTTAGAGGTTGACTTCTTCGGCGGTGAGCCGCTTATGAACTTCGACGTTGTTAAAAAGCTTGTTGAATATGCGCGCACACGCGAAAAAGAAGCAGGCAAGAACTTCAGATTCACTCTTACCACCAACGGTGTGCTTATCGACGATGACGTTATCGATTTTGCAAACCGCGAATGCTCTAACGTTGTATTAAGCCTTGACGGCAGAAAAGAAGTTCACGACAGATACCGTGTTGACTATGCAGGAAACGGAAGCTGGGAAAAGATCGTTCCCAAGTTCCAGCGCATGGTTGAAGCCAGAGAGGGCAAAAACTATTATATGCGCGGCACGTTCACTCATGCAAACCCCGACTTCTTAAACGACATTAAGGTTATGCTTGATCTTGGTTTTAACGAGCTTAGCATGGAGCCTGTTGTCTGCGCGCCTGATGATCCCTCTGCCCTTACGGAAGATGACAAGGCTATCGTTATGCAACAGTATGAAGAGCTTGCAAACCTTATGCTTGAAAAGATCGATGAGGGCAAGCCGTTTACGTTCTATCACTATATGATCGATCTTAAGGGCGGCCCCTGCATTTATAAGAGAGTTTCGGGCTGCGGCTCGGGCACGGAATACATGGCTGTCACCCCTTGGGGAGACCTTTATCCCTGCCATCAGTTTGTGGGCGATGAAAAGTTCAAGCTTGGAAACGTATTCACCGGCGTTGACAATTTTAAAATTCAGGATGAATTTATGGCTTGCAACGTTTATTCCCGCCCCGAATGCCGTGATTGCTGGGCAAAGCTTTATTGCTCTGGCGGATGCGCTGCAAACGCATATCATTCTACCGGCTCGGTTACCGGCATATATAAATATGGATGCGACCTATTCAAAAAGCGCATGGAATGTGCGATAATGATCGAAGCCGCAAAGGCTTTAAAAGAATGATGAAAACACCCATTCAGGATTTTGTTAAGAGCTATTCCCTGGGCGACAAGGTTCGTGCTCATATGCCCGGGCACAAGGGCAAAAGTTTTTTGGGAATTGAACACCTTGACGTTACCGAGATCGACGGCGCCGACGTTTTATATTCGGCAAGCGGAATAATTCGCGAAAGTGAAGAAAACGCAGCTTCGCTTTTCGGAACACGTTTAACCAAGTATTCGACCGAGGGTTCTTCGCTTTGCATCAGAGCTATGGTTTATTTAACAAAGCTTTATGCTTTGTCTAAAGGGCAAAAGCCTCTTATCCTTGCGGCAAGAAATGCTCACAAAACGTTTGTTACTTCGCTTGCACTGTTGGATGTTGATACCAAGTGGATTTATCCCGAAAGCGGAATCGTTCAGTGCGGCATAAGCCCCCAAAAGCTTGATGAGATTCTTGCCAAAATGCCCGATAAGCCGACTGCTGTTTACATAACCAGCCCCGATTATTTGGGTAACGTGGCAGATATAAAGGGAATCTCTAAGGTTTGCCGCAAGCACCAAGTGCTGCTTTTGGTTGATAACGCCCACGGAGCGTATCTTAATTTCTTAAGTGATTCAAAGCACCCGATCGCATTGGGTGCGGATATGTGCTGCGACTCAGCTCATAAAACTCTCCCCGTTTTAACGGGAGGGGCATATCTTCACGTTTCGCACAATGCTCCCGAGATCTTTTACGAAAATGCTCAAAATGCACTTTCGCTTTTTGCCTCGACAAGCCCGTCATATCTTATTTTGCAGTCGCTTGACCTTGCAAACAAATATATAAGCGAGGGGTATAGCGCGCGCCTTGATGAGTTTATAACCAAGGCCAAGAGTCTTAAAAACCGCCTTGAAGCAAAGGGCTATCATCTTGTTGGAGATGAGCCTATTAAAATAACCCTTTCGACAAAGGAATATGGATATTTGGGCGAGGAGCTTAAGGATATCCTTTCTGAAAGCGGAATCGTTTGCGAATTTTACGATCCCGATTATTTGGTTTTAATGCTCTCGCCTGAAAATTCGGATAGTGATTTACAGTGCATTGGTCTTGCTCTTGAAAACATCGAAAAAAGACATCGGATAAGCGACTGTCCGCCTGCTTTGGGAGTGCCGCAGCAAAGGCTATCCGCGCACGAGGCGATCTTTATGCCAAGCGAGGAGATTGCGGCAAGCAATGCCTTGGGACGAGTGCTGGCATCGGCAACAGTCAGCTGTCCGCCCGCCATTCCGATCTTGGTGTGCGGCGAGGCCATAGATGAAAAAGCAGTCGAGCTTTTTGAATATTATTCGATTGATAGGATCTGTGTGATCATAGAAAGGTAGTGACATTCATGAAGGTTTTACTTTTAAACGGAAGTCCCAAGGCAAACGGCAACACCGCCATTGCACTTAAAGAAATGGAAGCGATCTTTAACGCCGAGGGTATCGAGACCGAGCTTATTCACGTTGGTAACAAGAATATAAGAGGATGTGTTGCCTGCGTTAAGTGTTACGAAACCGGCAAATGTGCGATAGATGACATTGTGAACGATATTGCCCTTAAGCTTGAAGAGAGCGACGGCTTGGTTGTTGGCTCGCCTGTATATTATGCTTCGGCAAATGCAACCTTGGTTGCAGCTTTGCAAAGACTTTTCTATTCCAGCCATTTTGATAAGACCATGAAGGTTGGCGCAAGCGTGGCTGTTGCAAGACGAGGCGGATGCTCGGCAACATTTGATGAGCTTAATAAGTTCTTCACCATTTCGGGAATGCCCGTTGCATCAAGCCAATATTGGAACAGCGTTCACGGAGCGGCTCCTGGTCAGGCATTGCAGGATGCCGAGGGCTTGCAGACAATGCGTACCTTGGCTCGTAACATGAGCTTCTTGATGAAGAGCATTGCCTTGGGCAAGGAACAGTTTGGCTTGCCTGAAAGAGAAAGAAAGCAGGCAACTAATTTTATAAGATAAAAAAAGCCCCGCAGTAAAGCGGGGATTTTTTATATCAGAATGGTAAGTTATCATCCGAGTGGGGCACACCGTAATATCTGACGGTTTCAGGCAAGATACGGGGGTCTGACGACCAGGAATCGACGAAATAGCACTTATCAATATATCTTAGGTCAATTTGGTCGGCATACGGCTGATTGCCTTTTGGTGGAAACGCAAGAAACATGCCGCTTTTAAGCTTAAAGTGGTCTTTGTTTACAGCAGTACGGCTTAAGCGAGTGAATCCTACCTTAACGCAGGATGCACGACAGTTGTAATTGGAAAAATCGAACTCATATGAAGTTATGTTGTGATACACAAAGTCGCGTTTGAATCGGTCATAATGCTTAAATTTGCCGTTTACGTCCCTTGCTGTAGCCGCTTTAAACGAAAATCTATCGTCAGACAGCTTGTACTCGGTTACAAAGAGCTTATCTTTTCTATTCAATATCATCGCCTTAAGCTCGTCATTCGGCCTTAATACGATATAATATAGGTTTTTAAGGGAGCCAGGTAATTTAACAAATTTGAAATCCTTGTTAACGAAAAACGTAACGGAATCCTTATCGACCTGACCGAAAATGCCGGCGATTTCGCGTATCGGGTTTTCAGGACTGTAGGGTATTGAATCACCACGATAATGAATGGCAGCATCACTATATTTTTCGGTAGGCTTATTGCCGCCGTTTGAAAAATCAACAAATCCCTGGAAGAAGGGAAGGAATATGATATCACCCGGCTGAACGAATGATTGATTGGAAAAATCAACAGTCTGTTCCTTTGAAGCTACGGGCGCAGGTCTGAGCGTGGAGCTCATAATTTTTGACAAAAAGCCAAGAACCTCGGAAAGAGTTTCGTTTGAAATGCTTATATCTCTTGCGCTTCCGTGAGCCATAAGGTTTCTTAAGGTATGTATGTTTTCATATGCGGAAAGCTCAAGCTCGTTGACAAGCTTTGTTCCGGCAGCGGTCCTTGCCCAGTTTATTCCGTTTACAAAGCCACGGCTTTTAGCAAGGCTGTTGATCTTATCCATTGTATCGCTGAAAAGCTCGTTGTTTTTCAAAAGAAACACTTCCTTTATTAAGGTGCTTAAATGATTATAACACGGCACACCATGCTTTGCAAGAGATGCCGCCAAATAACCGATAAAATTAAAAATCGGCACAGAAAGACCTGTACCGATTTTGTTATTTATGATACTTCGAGCCGGCGTTTATAGCAAACGCACGGTATACCTGCTCAAGAGTCACAACTCTTGCCAGCTGATGGGGAAGTGTCATCTTTGAAATGGAAAGCTTAAAGTTAGCTTTCTTTTTAATATCCTCACAAAGCCCGAACGAGCTTCCGATGAAAAGATTTATCGTGCTTGCGCCTGAAACCGAAGCGCCCGAGATCTTTTGCGCCAAACCCTCGCTCGAAAGCTGATTTCCTTCAATGCACATTGCAATGTTATAGGCATTCTTCATATCGGCGTAGGGAAGCATCATTTTCCCCTCAGCCTCGAGAGCCTGAGCGATCTCCTTTTCACTTGGATTATCCGAAAGCTTTGATTCGTTAAGCTCAACGATCTTGAATTTTGCATATGCGCCCATGCGCTTTGAATATTCGGCGATCGCATCACGCCAATAAGCCTCTTTAAGCTTGCCGACGCAAACAATATTTACAGCTATCATTAAAATTCCACCGCCAATCCTTTGGTTTCTATCGGTGCGATATGTAAAGAAAAGTCCTTGCCCTTGATGAAGTCTTCGCCAAGCTCGCGCATAAGAGCGTTTTCGGCAACGATGGGAGTGTTATTCTCTCGGCTTAAGTGGGCAAGAATAATGTTTTTTGTGCCGTTTTCTAAAAGATGTCTCACTTCGCGGGCGGAATCTGTGTTCGAAAGATGCCCGTAAGACGAAGCTATTCTCTTTTTAAGCATTAAAGGATATGGCCCGTTTTTAAGCATATGCTCGTCATAATTCGACTCTAAAAGAACCAAGTCGCTTCCCAAAAGGTTATTGTCTATCTCCTGGGTGATATGTCCAAGGTCGGTACAAAGGGAGACGATCTTATTGTCTGGAGTCTTAATGCGATATCCCACGCTTGAAACTGCATCGTGAGGGGTTTTAAACGCTTTAACCGAAAAGCCAAAGCCCGTTATCTCGTTATCTTCGATCGCTATAAGCTTGCACCTTGGGTCGATATGCTCGTGCTCGATTAAAAATTCAAGCGTTTTTTCTGTTGCGATAACAGGAACGGGACGGCATTTTGTGAACACCTTAAGTCCTGAAATATGGTCAGAGTGGTCGTGAGTTATAAATATCGCCTTAACGGCTTCTTTTGGTATGCCGTTTTGGCAGAGGGCAGAGCAAAGTCTTTTGCAACTTACGCCCGTATCTATTAAAATTCCTGTTTGCGGCGTGCCCACAAAGTGCGAGTTTCCCGAGCTTGATGAAAAAAGCGGATATATCCTTGCCATCTGCGGCACCTCCTTAAAGAATTTTTGACAAAATAAAGCGCTTCGCGCCAAAACGCAAAGCGCATAAATTTTTGCTGCTTAAATCGCCATTTTTGCGGATTCATAATCTGTAACACGCTTAATGTCGGCTCCAAGGCCTTTAAGCTTGTCGTCGATATTTTCGTATCCGCGTTCGATGTGATAGATGTTTTCGATAACTGTTGTTCCCGTTGCTGCCATGCCTGCAATTACAAGTGCAGCACCTGCTCTAAGGTCAGAGGCTCTGACAGCAGCACCTGTGAGCGAAGGAACGCCCGAGATAACGGCAGTAGTTCCGTCAACAGTGATCTCTGCTCCCATTCGTCTTAACTCGCTGACGTATCTGAAGCGGTTATCAAAGATATCGTCGGTCACGATGCTTGTGCCGTTGGCGATAGTCAAAAGAGTCGAGAACTGGGGCTGCATATCTGTGGGGAAGCCGGGGTGAGGAAGGGTTTTAAGAGTTGTCTTCATAAGGGGCCCCTCAACGAAAACGTGAACGCTTTCGTCAAACTCTTCAACGGTAACACCAACTTTTCTAAGCTTTGCGGTGATGGATTCCAAGTGCTTGGGGATTACGTTTTTGATCAAAACGTCACCCTTTGTTGCGGCAGCCGCAACCATATATGTTCCTGCTTCAATCTGATCGGGAATGATTGCATAGGTCACACCCTTAAGCTTCTTGACGCCTCTTATCTTGATAACGTCGGTTCCGGCGCCCATGATATCTGCGCCCATCGAGTTAAGGAAGTTCGCAAGGTCAACGATATGAGGTTCCTTTGCGGCATTTTCAATAACTGTCAAACCGTCAGCCTTAACTGCGGCAAAGATAGCGTTGATGGTTCCGCCGACTGTGTTGAAATCGAAGTAGATCTGATTGCCCAAAAGATGATCTGCTTTAAGGCTTACAACGCCGCCGTCGATCGAATGGCTTGCGCCCAAAGCGTTGAACGCTTTAAGGTGCTGATCGATCGGTCTGTCGCCCAGGTCGCATCCGCCGGGCATGGGAACGTCAGCCTTGTGGAATCGTCCCAAAAGAGTTCCCAAGAAATAGCTTGATGCTCTCATCGAGCGAGCAAGCTCATAAGGAACAACGGGATCATATATCCCTCTCGTGTCGATTCTTATGGTGTTCTTATCTATGATTCTTATGCCTGCACCCATCTCATAAAGGATCTTGATGCAGATGCTGATATCGCTTATTTCGGGGACGTTTTCCAAAATGCAGGGCTCGTCCGAAAGAATGGTGGCAGCAACGATAGCAACTGCCGCGTTCTTGGCGCCACTTATTGTAACTTCTCCGCGAAGAGGTGTTCCGCCGTTGATTACAAACTTGTCCATTTATACTCCTTAAAAGTGCATATGCACACTGATGTTATTCTATCATAAGTAATTTTTATTATTGTATCACACTCGCGCACAAATTACAATTACAATATTGTTACAAAATAAAAATATTTTTTGGATTTTTAAGGTTTTGGATGGGTTTTTAAGTTTAACAGTTCCTTGACAACATCTTCTTCGGATTATATAATTAACTTATAGCAATTTTTGCACATTTTTTCGAAAGACGAGGACATTTTATGAGTATTTGCTTGGAAAAAACTTATCTTGGTATCGAGTTCGGCTCGACCAGAATTAAGGCTATTTTAATTGATGAAAACAACGCAGTTATTGCATCGGGCGCACACGATTGGGAAAACCGCCTTGAAAACGGCATCTGGACCTATTCGCTTGAGGATATCCGTTTGGGACTTCAGGACGCTTATGCTAAGCTTGCTGCTGATTTTGAAGCAAGCCATGGCGAAAAGATCACCACATTGGGCGGTATGGGCTTCAGCGCAATGATGCACGGATATATGGCATTTAACAAGGAAGGCAAGCTTTTGGTTCCCTTCAGAACTTGGAGAAACACAATCACCGCCAAGGCTTCGGCAGAGCTTTCACCCCTCTTTGGATTTAACATCCCCCAGCGTTGGAGCATTGCTCATCTCTATCAGGCAATCCTTAACGGCGAAGAACACGTTGGCGACATTGACTATGTATTGACTCTTGCAGGATACATTCACTTCATGCTTTCGGGCAAGAAGGTTTTGGGCGTTGGAGAGGCTTCGGGTATGTTCCCCATCGATTCGACTATCGGAACATATGACGCTGAAATGGTTAAGAAATTTAACGAGCTTATCGCACCACGCGGCTTTGGCTGGACCTTGGACAGCGTTTTGCCCGAGGTTTTGTATGCCGGCGAGAACGCAGGCTACCTCACTGAAGAGGGCGCTTTGTTCATCGATCCCACCGGAACACTTAAGGCAGGCGTGCCAATGTGCCCTCCCGAAGGTGATGCAGGCACAGGCATGGTTGCAACAAACAGCGTAAGAGTAAGAACTGGCAACGTTTCTGCAGGTACATCCGTATTTGCAATGATCGTTTTGGAAAAGGCTCTTTCCAAGCTTTATCCTGAGATCGATATGGTTACAACACCTGCAGGTATGCCCGTTGCAATGGTTCACTGCAACAACTGCTCTTCCGATCTTGACGCTTGGATGAAGATATTCATGGAATTTGCAAAATTATCGGGAACTGAGATCACCAAGCCCGCACTTTATGATATGCTTTTGAATGCTGCTATGACAGGCGATGACGACTGCGGCGGCTTGGTTGCTTGCAACTACTTCTCGGGCGAGCATATCACTCACTTTGAAGAGGGCAGACCGATGCTCGTTCGTTCTCCTGAATCCAAGTTCACACTTGCAAACCTTATCAGAAACAATCTCTTCTCGGCTTTGGCAACTCTTAAGATCGGCCTTGACATCCTTTTGGCTGAAAACGTCGAGATCGACAAGGTTTTGGGCCACGGCGGATACTTCAAGACTGAAGGCGTTGGTCAGAAGATCTTGGCAGCTGCAATGAAGACTCCTGTTTCCGTTATGGAAACTGCAGGCGAAGGCGGCGCTTGGGGCATGGCTGTTTTGGCAGGATATATGGGCCTTAAGGCTGAAAACGAGACTTTGGAAGATTATCTTGACAACAAGGTGTTTGCAGGAATGAAGGCTATCACCGAAGAACCCTCGGCAACCGATATGGCAGGCTTTGATGCTTATATCGAAAGATATAAGAAGATGCTTTTGGCAGAAAAAGTTGCTGTTGAAGTGCTTTAATTAAAAAATTATCCCCTTGCCGAAAGGCGAGGGGATCTTTGTTTTTATATGCTATTTTTTCTTCACTATAACGCTAAGTGCTTTGTGATAGTTAGCGATCTCGTTTAACTTGTGAACGCCGCCGTTCTCGCCGTCAAGCGTCCAGGCAAGGCCGTCATTGCAATTTATCGTGAGCTTATCCGTTTTGAAATATTCCAAAGCGCCGCTTGAAAAATCGCGCTTTAAAATGCCTTGAGTTAAGTTGTGAAGATCGGTCAGCTTTTTGGGTGTCTTAACCAATATCACCTCAAACAAGCCGTCATCAAGTGCAATATCATCGCTCATGCGGTTTTTCAGCCCTGCGACGTGCAAGGTGTTTGTTACAAGTCCCAAAAGATAGCTTCCCGAGCCTTTTCTTCCCTCGCATTCATAGCTTATGTTATATTCCTTGATAGTCGGCAGCGAAGCAATCGCCTCTAATACATAAGCTAAATAGCCAAGCACGTTTTTAACGTCCTGAGGGGTGGTATAGGTAACCTCTGTAAAAGCGCCAAAGCCTGCAACGTATGTAAAATATCTGTCGTTATGCTTGCCGATGTCATAAGTATAAGGCTCACCCTCGACAACGTTTTTTGCGGCATCCATAACCTTCAAAGGGATTCCCACCGAGTGAGAAAAATCATTTGTCGATCCTGCGGGGATATATCCAAACGGCTTGTTATAACCCACAGCCATAAATCCGTTTATAGCTTCGTTAAGGGTTCCGTCGCCGCCCGAAATAACTGTCAAGTCATAACCTTGGCAGTTTTCTTTTACAGTTTCGATACAGTCGTTTTTTGCCTGCGTTGGATGGCAGGTAACGTCAAATCCTGCTTTTGTAAACAGATCGACAATGTCCGAAAGCTTACGTGCAATTAATTGTGTTCCCGAGTGGGGGTTATATACAAACAACAGCTTTTTGTTCATTTTTAAACCTTTCTGTAATATAGATAGTGCGCAACAACGTATCTCTTTTCTTCGGTGTAGTCGTCAAGCCCGCTTATCTCAACGCCGTTTCCACTTAAAAGCTCGGCAATGGTCGCGCCCTCTAAACGGCAGCGGAAGACCTCCTTAGCCTCGCACATAACAACGATGACGTCATCCAAAACGGCAATTCCGCCGTTTTTGCCCAAAACACGCTCAACTCCGTCAACTCGCTCAACAGCATATTGAATCGGCTTGCCGTCAAAGCGTTCAAGCTCCTTGCGGCTTAAAGCATATTTATCTTTTTTCTTCTTTTTGAAATTAAAGAGTCCCACTTTTGTCACCTCAGTTAAAAAGACTTAAAAACTTCTCTATTTCGAGCCTGAGCTTTGCTATCGGGAAGCCGACCACGTTGTAATAGTCACCCGAGATGCCCTCGACAAAAAGGGCGGCGCCATCCTGAATGCCATAGCTTCCTGCTTTGTCCAAAACGTTTTCTGTGTCGATGTATTTGATGATATCCTCTTCTTTCAAGCTGTAAAAGCTGACGTCAGTCGTCTGAGAAAATGACATTGTTTTGCCCTTTAAGCACAGGCAAACACCGCTTACGACCTTATGAGTTCTTCCCGAAAGCGTGCAAAGCATTCTGAAAGCGTCAAGCTTATCTTTTGGCTTGCCCAAAATAATGCCGCCGCATATAACGACAGTGTCGCATCCGATAACAAGGTCATCGGGGTGGCTTTTTGCAACGTCGAGAGCTTTTTGAACAGCCAAAAACTCGGGGACGTTGTCGGCATCAAGCCCATCGGGCACGTTTTCTTCACACTGCGAGGGGATGACTGCAAACTCGTCGGTTATATATTTTAAAAGCTCCTGCCTTCTTGGAGATTTAGAGGCAAGGATAACGTTAACGTCATTAAGATTCATGGATCAAATCCTCCGTTTTCAATCTATAATTAAAATATAGCATAACGCAAAAGCAAAATCAACTTGACAAAAAATAAATTGTACGGTTATAATTAATTGATTTTTTGAAAAGAGGAAAGCTGATGGAGCATTTTTTTGAGATACTTTTACATACACTTGCAGACACAGCAAAAATGCTGCCGTTTTTGTTTGGTGTATATTTATTGATAGAGTTTTTGGAGCATAAGGCATCAAGCAAGCTTCCTGACGTTTTGCGCAAGATGGGACCTTTTGGCCCAATCGGCGGAGCGGCCTTGGGGTGCTTGCCGCAGTGCGGATTTTCGGTTGCAGCATCGAATCTTTATTCGGGAAGACTGATAAGCCTTGGAACTCTTTTGGCGGTGTATATCGCAACAAGCGATGAAGCGATACCGATACTTTTGGCAAACCCGAACGGAGTTAAAGACGTGTGGAAGCTTATCGTCGCTAAGATCATTATAGCTATTATAGCAGGTCTTTTTGTCGATTCTGTGATAAGATTTTTAAAAAGAAAGTCAAACGAGGAAAACGAGCCTTATGTGGACCTGTGCGAGGATTGCGGATGCGAGGAGCACGGGATTATATATTCTGCAATCAAGCACACCTTGCAGATATTCTTGTTCTTGTTTGTTGTTGCGTTTGTTCTTGAAGCGGTTATGCACCTTGCAGGCGAAGAGCTTTTGGGCAGAATTTTGATGCAGGGCTCGTGGGCACAGCCTCTCTTGGCGGCACTTATAGGGCTTATTCCAAACTGTGCGCCCTCAGTGGTGCTGACGAATTTGTATGTATCGGGAAGCTTGTCATTCGGATCTATCGTGGCAGGGCTTTCAACCGGTGCAGGACTTGGCTTGGTAGTGCTGTTCAGAGTGAATAAAAACCTAAGACAAAACCTTGCTATCGTTGGCGGACTTTATGCCATCAGTGCCGCTGCAGGATTGATAATTGATTTGGTGTTTTAAAAATATCCGCCTTGGGAACTTCCAAGGCGGATTTATTTTATAGCTTATTTATAAGGCTCGATATATGACACGGGGTCGATCCATTCGTTTCCATATTTTAAAGCGAAGTGAATGTGAGGTTCCATGTCAGATTCGATATCTGCAGTGTTTCCAACGGTTCCGATGATCTGACCTGCAGAGACTTCATCACCTGCAGTCACGTTGATCACGGGGTCAAGCCCGAAGTAATATCCGGTAATCGCATCGCCGTGATCGATCTCAACACAGTTGCCCCACAACGGGTCGACGTAAACGTTTGTAACTGTTCCCGACGTCATCGACTTAACCTCGGCTCCAATCTCGGCGGCGATATCAATGCCATCATGAGTTCTCCAAATTCCGCTTGGAGATTTGACAAGCTCGCCGTCGGAAAATTCATTGATAATTTCGCCGTTTATCGGCATATAGACCGCTTTTTCATAGAAAAGCGTTTCAAGATCAGAGGTGATGTCGGGCACTTGTTCATTGGCAGCCGCGTCCTCCTGATCCTTTTCAATGTCTGAAAGAATGGCATCTACCTGACTCGTGTCGAGATCGGGCAAAACGGTCTGCTGGTCGTCGTTTACAAGCCCCTCAGTGATGGAATTCATGGCAGCCTTATAGCCTGCTGCCGTAACAGCCGAAACAGCCAGCACACCCACGCAGAGCATTACATAAAGCCCTTTGCCGCCGAAAATGTTCCTTGCTTTTTTAACTTTTTTCATAATTGCACTCGCTTTCTCCGGCAGATGTTATAATGCGGGATTCCTGTGCCGGCAGGGAAATCTAAGTTAAGTATTCTCATAAATATTAAGTTTATTCAGCGCGGTGCAAAAATTACTATTCACTTATTGAGAACAATGTGCTATAATTTCTTATCATAATTTTCGAGGTTTTTAATATGAGATCGAAATATATAGCCGCGGTTTTGGCAATTTCGGCCGCCGCGTTATATGCTATAAACGTGCCGTTTTCAAAGATGCTGCTTGACCACGCCCAGCCCACTGTTATTGCGGCTTTTTTGTATTTGGGCGCAGGCGTGGGCATGCTTTTGTTGACGCTTTTGGGCAAGCTTTTTAACAAAAGCACAATTAAAGAGCCGCTCACCAAAAAAGAGCTTCCTTATACACTTGCAATGATAGCTTTGGATATCGCCGCACCGATTCTTTTAATGCTCGGCATTAAATATTCAAGCTCGGCAAGCGTTTCTCTTTTAAATAATTTTGAAATCGTTGCCACCACGGTTATTGCACTTGTTATATTTAAAGAGATCGTTTCCAAGCGTCTTGGCATTGCCATCGCTTTGGTTACGGTTGCAAGCATCGTTTTGGGGTTCGAGGGTGCGGGAAGCTTTTCTTTCAGCATTGGTTCGGTTTTTGTCATCGGAGCGTGTGTTTGTTGGGGATTCGAAAACAACTGCACAAAAATGATTAGCACAAAAAGCTCGGCTGAGATAGTTATAATTAAAGGGTGCTTTTCGGGCTTGGGAAGTCTTGCCGTCGCATTCTTGACGGATGAAAGCCTGCCCGAAATCAAATGGATCCTTTGCATTATGCTTTTGGGCTTTGTGGCATACGGCTTAAGTATAAACTTCTACATAATGGCTCAGAAGCATTTGGGAGCTGCAAAAACCAGCGCATTTTATTCGGTTGCGCCCTTTTTGGGTGTTGGGTTCAGTATGGCTATCTTGGGCGAAAGACCCACTCTTAAGTTCTATATCGCTTTGATCATCATGCTATTGGCTACCGTTATTATGATAAAAGACACCGTATCAAGTGAAAAGACTGACACTTGACATTCGCTCGTTTCGGTGGTATCATTGCCTTTGTTAATTGAATATAGGGGTGTACCTGCTAACCATCCCTAAATAAACTAAAACAGGAGAGATTTGTTATGAAAAGGTATTCACTCATTCGTCTTGCAAGACTGTCCATCGTCGCATCGGTATACGTGGTATTGACACTTTGTCTTGGGTTCATGTCTTATGGAGGGATCCAGTTCAGAATTGCCGAGGCGCTGATGCTTTTATGTTTTTATAAAAAGGATTACGGCATCTCGCTTATTATCGGTTGTCTGATATCTAATATGTTCAGCCCGATGTTCGCCATCGATATGGTCTTCGGAACACTTGCAACAGCTTTGGCGGTTTTGCTGATATATATTTCCCCGAACATATATATCGCATCCTTGGCACCTGTTGTAACCAACGCCTTCATTGTCGGAGCTGAGCTTCACTATTTCTATGACCTTCCTTATTGGCTCAGCGCGTTCCAAGTAGCTTTCGGAGAGCTCGTTTGCGTAAGCATTCTTGGAGTTATAATCTTTAAATCACTTGAGAAAAACAAGCGCTTTATGGAGCTTGTCACAAAACAATAAAAAATTAACCGCGAGTGCAATATTTTCACACCCGCGGTTGTATTATTTTATGAAGAGACTTAAAGGTCAGTAACTGTCCTAATGATCTTCGTTGTTCATGTTTCAGCACACCCTCGCCATATCGGCGGGGGCGTTTGCTTTATATACCGTATTTTTTGATATAGCCTCTTACTTTATCAAGAGATGAATTTAAAAGTTCAAAATCGATCTCTCCGTTTTGGTTAAACGATGTTGCTTCGACCGTGAAATCACCCTTATATCCCACCTTGGCAAGATTTTCGAAAAAGTTATCGAAGTTTATACCTCCCGTGCCAACGTGCAACGTTTTAAGATTTGCCCAATCCATGTGACCGCCTCGGTAATCGTTGAGGTGAATGTGCGAGATATTCTCCCACAGATGATTGTTTTCGGGAGCGAAAACATCCTCGACCTGCGAGTGAAACGCCGCCATTTTCGTGTCAAAGGTGAAGCAAATTTCGGGATATCTTTTCTTAAGCTCTAAAAGGTGCGTTTGCGGATCCTGATGATTGCAAACCACGTTTTCAACAGTCAGGCAAAGTCCATAGTCTCGTGCTATATCATTAAGGGCGCCAAACGCTTTATAGTTTGCCTTGATATTGCTGTCCGAAATGATGCCGTTCCAAAGGTGCATCACAAGCAGCTTCGAGCCGATAGCACTTGCACATTTGCAGTTGATTTTAAAATTTAACAAAGCCTCATCAAGAGCTTCTTCTGCGATAAGCTCGCCAATGCGCTTTTCAACGTGGAATGAAGGAACTTTTATTCCAAGTGAATTAATAAAATCCGTCAGCTCATCCGGTTTTGTATACCAATCGGTATAAAACATAAGCTCGAAGCCGTCGCAATTTATCTTTGGAGCGAAATTTTTTAAAAGATAGAAATCCCTCTTAACTGGTCTGCCTATTATGCAGCCCGTTGAACACAAAACCTTGCTCATGTTAAATTATCGACTTAAAGCCATAGGAAACGGCGGTCATGATAAATCCTGCGACGATAACTCCCGCAAGGATCGATACGATAGCTTTTTTCTTGCTTATTCCCAAAACGCTTGCAGCCAAAGCACCTGTCCACGCGCCTGTTCCCGGCAAGGGGATTGCAACAAATAGCATAAGCCCGAATGCTTTATACTTTTCAATCTTTTCCTGATTGTGATATGCTTTTTTCTCAAGCCAAAGGGCGAATTTTTCAAAAATGCCGCCCATTTTCTTTAATATTCTGAACACGACATCCATAAACAGAAGAATAAACGGAACGGGAAGCAAATTTCCCAAAACGGCAACGGCAAATGCAACCCAAGGGTCTAATCCGAAGCCAACGCCATAGGGGATGCCGCCTCGAAGTTCAATAATGGGGAGCATCGAAATTATAAAAGTGGCAACAAGCTTGCCAAAATATGTCTGAGTGAGCCAAGCGAGCATAAAATGTTCCTTTCAAATGTTATATTTGATATAATACTATGTTTTAGCCTTGCGGTCAAGAATGTTGCGTGCTATAATTTGGACATAAACGGTTGGAGGGTTGAAAAATGTCAGACGTTAAAAGAAATATCGAGCTTGAAAGCTGGGTGCCCAAGGGCAGATATCGTCACAAAAAGGGCAATGAATATGAAGTCATCGGATATGCCAAGCACTCGGAAACTTTAGAGGATATGATCATATATAAAGCCCTTTACGGCGAGGGGTTAACTTGGGTGCGCCCCGCAAGTATGTTCTTGGACGAGGGCAGATTTACATATTTGGGCGAGGGAAAAGAATAGACTTTATGAAATTAAAAAGCCAGCCTTTATGGGCTGGCTTTGTTTTTTATCCTATAACTTCATCCACCGCTTTAATAACGTCCTTTGAAACCTCTTCGGGCGTTCTTGAAGCATTTATTATTGCAATGTTGTGCCCCTCTAAAAGGCGGAACACTTCTATATATTTATCTCTGATTCGGGTTATTGTGTCAACGCTTTCTTCATAGATCTCGCGCTGTGCTCTGCCCGATTCGATGCGCTTGTCGCACTCTGCAGGGGGAACGTCCATGAAAATGCAAAGATCGGGCTTTAAAATTTCGGGGCAGTTAAGGTTTTGATCCATAACCCATTTAAGATCGGTGTCCATGCCCTGATATGCAAATGATGAATAGTAATATCTGTCGCAGATAACGGTAACGCCGTCATCCAAAAGCTTTTTAATTCCGCTTACGGGATTGGAGCAATGCGCAACTCTGTCAGCCATGAAAAGTGCCGCAAGCTCGCAGGGGGTGCGCTTGGTCATGCCACACAAAGCATCACGGATAAGTCCGCCGGTAGCGTGCTCTGTCGGCTCGGCAGTTAAGTGAAGATTTATGCCCTTGTTTCGCAGATAGCCTTCCAAAAGTCTTATCTGGGTGCCCTTGCCTGAACCGTCAAGCCCCTCTATAACAATAAATTTTCCTCTTTCGTTCATTCAAAACATCCCTTTAAAAGATTCTTTATCCATTATATTATCTTGTCGGAATTAAGTCAAGCAGTGAAAAAATATAATGGCTTAAGGAGGGGAAAGAATGTTTACAACGATTTTAGAGATAATATTCAGCCGCATTTTGTGGTTTGCACTTCATATCGAGGATAAGAATGCCTATCCTAAGCCTTTGCCGCCTGCAAAAGAGCTCGAGCTTTTCAAACTTTGCGCCAAAGGAGATAAGCAAGCAAAGGATAAGCTGATTTTGCACAACCTTCGGCTTGTGGCGCACATTGTAAAAAAATATTATTCTTCGCCAGAGGAGCCGGAGGAGCTTATATCCATCGGCACCATCGGGCTTATCAAGGCGGTATCGACCTTTGACTGCGAAAAGGGAAATCGCTTTGCGGCATACGGTTCAAGGTGCATTGAAAATGAGATACTTATGCATTTCAGAGCGCTTAAGAAAACAGCGGGCGACGTTCACTTCGACGAGCCTATCGACGTTGACAAGGATGGAAATCAGCTAACACTTATCGACATCATTGCAACAGAGGGGGATCTTTACGATGAGGTCGATCTTAAAATAAATTCAGAACAGCTTTATTGCCTTGTTAACAGCGAGCTTGACGACCGCGAGCGTGAGATAATCGTCTTGCGATATGGACTTTGCGGCAGTGCGCCTCTTACTCAGCGCGAGTGCGCTGATCTTTTGGGGATATCGAGAAGCTATGTAAGCCGAATTGAAAAGCGCGCCATCGAAAAAATAGCCGTAAAGATGAGAGCGTAGATCAAGAAACGCTTAGCTATTGACGGAGTTTTCCTAATGAGCTAAAATGATAGCAATGAAGAATGTGAAAAAAGGAGAATTTTATGTCTAATATATACACGTCTGTCGATCAGCTGATCGGCAAAACTCCGCTTTTAGAGCTTAAAAATATAGAAAAAGTATTCGATTTAAAGGTAAAGGTTATTGCAAAGCTTGAATATTTCAGTCCTGCAGGCTCGGTTAAGGACAGAGTTGCAAAAGCCATGATCGACGAGGCTGAGGCTTCGGGCAAGCTTAAGCCGGAATCAGTAATCATCGAGCCGACAAGCGGCAACACGGGCATCGGTCTTGCTTCGGTTGCGGTGGCAAGAGGATATAAAATAATCATCGTTATGCCCGACACAATGTCAATTGAACGCAGACGGCTTATGCGTGCGTATGGTGCAGAGCTTGTCCTTACTGACGGAGCAAAAGGAATGTCGGGAGCTATCGCCAAGGCAGAGGAGCTGGCTGCCGAGATCCCAAACAGCTTTATTCCCGGGCAGTTTGTGAATCCTGCGAATTCGCAGGCTCACCGAGAATCCACCGGTCCCGAAATTTATGAGGATACCGACGGCGAGGTGGATATCTTTGTTGCTGGTGTCGGCACGGGTGGAACTATAACAGGCGTTGGAGAATATCTTAAATCTAAAAAGCCAAGCGTTAAGATAGTTGCTGTTGAGCCTGCGTCATCGGCTGTGCTTTCAAAAGGAGAAGCAGGCACGCACGGCATTCAGGGAATCGGCGCAGGATTTATGCCGAAGGTTTTGAATACCGAGATCTATGACGAGGTGATCGCTGTTTCGGATGAGGACGCTTATGCTATGGGCAGACTTATCGGCAAGCGTGAAGGCATACTTGTGGGCATCTCATCGGGAGCTGCCGTGTGGGCGGCTATCGAGCTTGCAAAGCGCCCCGAAAACGAGGGCAAAACCATCGTTACATTGCTGCCCGATACGGGCGACAGATACCTGTCAACACCTCTTTTTGAATAATAAAAATGAATTTATGATGTATTAAGCGCTGCCGAAAAGCAGCGCTTTTTTTGCACGGCAAGCCAAAAGCTTGGGAAATTAATATTTTAAGAATTGCGCTAACAAAATAGTTTCAAAAAGTTATAACTTTTAATATATTCCAAAAAAATCTTCGATTTAATGCGATTATCTATTGCAAAATTGATTTTTGTATTGTATAATATTATCACAAATTGTGCTTGAAAGGCAGTGACATTATGAAATTAAAGTTTAGATTATTAGCGGGCATCTTATCTTGTATTCTGGCACTTACAGCCTGCTCAAGTACAGATCCAGGAGGTAATGAAGTGATTAACGATGTTTTTGTTGATTTAACAACGTATGTTAACCCGAGATACGGCGTTGACAATCAGGGTAATACCGTTATCGGCCCTACCAGACCCAATGGCTCTGTTAACCCCAGCCCTGACACTGAGGGTGGCGAGCATTCCGGATATTTGACCGGACACAAAATAAGAGGATTTTCTCAGATCCACGCAAGTGGTACCGGCTATGGTAAATACGGCGAGTTCTTGATCTCTCCTCAGATAGGTCTCGCAACCGACTTTGAAGGCCATGATTCCATGGGCGTAAATGAAGTTGCAACTTGCTATGAATATAGCGTAACGCTTGCTAAGTATGGCATTGATTGTGCTGTTACTCCCGCTGAGCACTCCTCTATCTACAAGTTTACATACCCCGAATCGAATGATGCAAGCTTGCTCATTGATATGGCACACAGCATTCCTTTGCTTGCAAGAATCGTTCATAACTCGACTGGTATATCCACATCTAATATCACCTTTAACATTGATACAAGCGTTGAAGGCCAGACTGCTTTCAGCGGTTCGGGCAGATATGCAGGTGGTTTCGGTTCTGACCATAACCTTTACTTCTATGCTGTTGTAAGCAAGGAAGCTAAGTCTGTTGGTGTTTACGATGGCAACGGCCTTCAGGATGACACTCGCAGCCTTAGAATTGCTAACTTGCGTTCGAGAGACGAAAGTGCCGGCGGTTACATGCGCTTTGACACTGTTGAAGGCGAAGAAATTTACGTAAAGATCGGCGTATCCTTCACAAGCATTGATTTGGCAAAAGAATGGTTGGATGAAGAGATCCCCGAATGGGATTATGAAGGCGTTAAGCAGGAAACCAAGGATCTTTGGAACGAAGAACTTAACAAGATCAAGATCAGCGGCGAAGGCGTAAATGATGTTGAACTTATGAAGTTCTATACTGCTTTCTATCACGTTATGGTAATGCCCAGAGATCGTTCGGGCGATATTCCCGGCTATCCCGAAGGCACCGATATGATCGACGACCACTATGCAATTTGGGATACTTGGCGCTCCAGCTATCCTTTGTTCACCTTGATCAAGCCTGAAATCGTTACAAAGACTGTTAACAGCTTCATCGCAAGATACGAAAAGTACGGATTTGTTCGTGACGCATTCGTAGGCGGCGCTGACATGCACAATGAACAGGGCGGTAACGACGTTGACAACGTAATTGCTGATGCTTACGTTAAGGGCGTTGAAGGTATCGATTGGGATAAGGCATATGAAGTAGTTAAGAATCACGCTGATAACTACCGTACCGGTTGGTATACTCACGGTGTTCCCAAGGCTGATCCCGAAGCTCCTTACTATGAATATGGTTACATTCCTTCCGACTATGTTATTCCCGGTACAGAAGTTGGTCAGAATGACTGCTCTTACACATTGGAATATGCTTATAATGACTATTGTGCAGCAACCCTTGCAAAGGATCTTGGCACAAAGAGAGATTATGAGAGATACCTTGCAAGAAGTAACAACTGGACAAATCTTTGGAATCCTGATGCTAAGTACAAGGACTTCACAGGCTTCATAACTCCCAGAAATGCTGACGGTTCATGGGTAAACATTGACATCGCACAGTACTGGGGATCCTGGAAGAGACACTTCTATGAAGCAACTGCTTACAACTATTCCTTCTTTGTTCCTCATGATGTTGAACAGCTTATCGAAAAGTGCGGCGGCGAAGAAGCATTCTGCGAACGTCTTAGCTACGGTATTGAAACCCGTTTGGTTGACTACGGAAACGAGCCTGCTTTCTTGGCACCTTATCTCTTCGCTTATACAAGCAAGCCTTATCTCACAACCGATGGTATCGACAAGTTGAGAGACTCCTTCACAATGGATGGCCCTCCAGGTAACGACGACTCCGGTGCAATGAGCTCTTGGTACATGTTCTCCTCTATGGGCTTCTTCCCCAACGCAGGACAGGATCTTTACTACATCACCAGCCCTCGTTATGAAGAAACTGTTATCCACCTTGCAAATGGTTGTGATATCATTATCAAGGCAAAGAACTTGTCCGAAAAGAACGAATACATCCAGTCCGTTAAGATCAACGGTGAAACTTATAAGAGCACAATGTTCACTCATGATGTTATCGCAAACGGCGCAGTATTCGAATTCGTAATGGGATCTAAGCCTGTTAACTATGCAGACTAATGCCAAAACAAGTTTAGAATTAGCTGTTTTGAAAAATCAATAACAAACACCAAGTCCCGCTAAGCAGCAATGCTTAGCGGGACTTTTCATCGCAAAAATATTATTATGGTTGGCTGTGCCGAACATACAGATCAGTTCAATACAGCAACACCAATGTTCAGATAAAGTGCAAAACACAGCCACACAAGATAGGGCACCATCAGCCAAGCGGCAGTTTTCGATACTTTTTTGAACTCGCAGATGGTTGCAATCGTAAGCAAAATAAGGATCGCCAAAGTGATTGCCGCGGTTGCATACATTTCAAATCTGAAGAAGATTATCGGCCAGACGAAGTTGATCAAAAGCTGATATAAGAAATATTTCAGCCCATCGTTTATTTTATAGTCGTCTTTTTTGAATACCAAATATGCGCTTATGCCCATCATAAGATATAAGATGCTCCACACAACGGGGAATGCCCATTGCGGAGGAGTTAGCGGCGGATTTTTAAAATCCATCTCATTCATCGAACCCGACACCCACGAGATCAAAAACCCTACAACAACGGGAAAGGGGATTATAAGCCAGGAAAGCTTCTTTTTCAAATCGCTCACAAAATCATATCCTTTACGGTTTTTAGTGTAGTATATGAATTTTTGTGGACAAAAATACGGCATAGTGATATAATCGTTACAGATCAAGAAGGGAGATGACCGGTTTGAACACTCTTTTACATATATGTTGCGCACCTTGCTCTGTTATGTGTATTGAAACTTTAAGGAACGAGGGGATCGAAACCTCCGGCCTTTGGTATAACCCAAATATCCATCCGTTCACAGAATATAAGGCACGAAAAAACACACTTATCGAATATTCAAAGAAGATCTTGTTGCCGCTTGATGTTATCGACGATTATGGCCTGCGCGAGTTTATAAATCTTGTGCATCCCGATTTTGACAACCGTTGCCGCAAGTGTTATGAGATACGTTTGGACAAAGCCGCACAGATAGCCAAAGGAAAAGGCTTTGACAGCTTTACCTCGACACTTTTTGTAAGCCCTTATCAAGATCACGAATTGATGAAAGAGGTTGCGAACGAGGCTGCAGAAAAACACAAGGTTAAATTCCTTTACCGTGATTTTCGCCCCTATTTCCGCGAGGGGCAGACGAAAGCCAGAGAGATGGAGTTTTATATGCAAAAATATTGCGGATGCGTCTTCTCGGAAGAGGATAGATACCGCAAGAAGAAAAAGTGATGAAAGAGAGAACATATGAAAAGAAGCGGAATTGCAGATATCATTTTAATTGGCTTATTCGTTGTAATAATTATGTGGTTCGTTTTCAGCATAATTTCATTCTTAAATACGCCTGTAATATCGGATAAGACCCACGCCTCTGTTTACATTGAAGAGAACGACATCTTTGATTATGCCGATATGCTTGACCCGCCCGAGAAATACTCAGAACTTTTGATGATAGATGAGGATACGCGTGCACAAGTCGCTGAATATATGAAGTGCAAAAATTACAGACTTAAAAGCGGTTGGCAACATTTTATGAAATATGACCCAACTTATGAGGACTTGATAGATAAGCGAGCCGGCTTTGAATTCGAGAAAAACAAATAAAACAGTGTACTGCAACAAAAAAAGAGCGCAGCGGTCATTCCGTTGTGCTCTTTTTCTATATTTGCGATATGTTACATCACGCGGTTACAACTTCTCTTTCCGCCTCTATCTTTTTAAGCTCCTCTTCCTCGAGCACTCTGTAAGCTACCTTACCAACAAGTGTTTTGGGAAGCTGTTCACGGAACTCGATGTCATAAGGAAGTGCATATTTTGCGATATTCTTCTTGCAATAAGCCAAGATATCAGCTTTTGTCTGTTCGTTCGGCTCATAGCCCGGCTTGAGCATGATGAACGCCTTAACCTTTTGTATCTTTATTTCATCGGGCAAGCCGATCACACAGCTCATCTGAACCGATTCATAACCGTCCAAAATGTTTTCAAGCTGAGAGGGATATACGTTATATCCGCTTGTAACGATCATTCTCTTGATTCTCTGCTTAAAGTAGATAAAGCCTTCGTCGTCCATTCTGCCAAGGTCGCCTGTGTGAAGCCATACTCTGCCATCGCCGTGGACGCGAAGAGTGTTTGCGGTTTCCTCGGGCTGATCCATATATCCAAGCATTACCGAGGGGCCAGAGATGCAGATCTCGCCCTCTTCGCCATAAGGGATCTCGATATTTGTGCCAACTTCGACTATCTTGTAATACGTGTCGGGGAAGGGCTGACCGATCGAGCCCTCTTTATAAAGGTGCAAAGGAGTTAAGCAGCTTGCGGTTACGCATTCTGTGGTGCCGTAACCCTCGCGGACTTTAATGCTTGCATTGTGGTCCTCAAGGAATTTATCAAGCTTCTTTTTAAGCTCAACGGAAAGCGAGTCACCACCCGAGAACACGCCCTTTAAGGAGCTAAGGTCAGCACCGTCCATCGAGGGCTGTCTGAGAAGAGCCTCGAACAAGGTGGGCACACCTGCGATAAAGTTGCACTTGTGCTTAACGATATCCTTAGCATAGGTTTCTGCGGTGAAGCGGGGAACAAGAATACATCTGCCTCCGTTTGCAAGCATCGAGTGAATTGTAACGCCCAAGCCAAAGCCGTGGAAAATGGGCATTACGGCAAGCATTTTGTCGCCGGGAACGAAAATGGGGTTGGTTGCAATTATCTGCTTGGCAAGAGCGTTAAAGTTATAGCTCGAGAGAAGTATTCCCTTTGTTGTTCCCGTTGTGCCGCCGCTGTATAAAATAACTGCAGGCTCGCGGCAATCTTTTTTTGCGATATATTTCCCGCTGAACTTGGCGCCACTTGCCATAAAGTCGTTCCACTTAACGATGGGAGCATCCTTAGGGATGGGAGCGATCTTTTTGCCCTCGGTCAAGGCATAGCCGATGTTTATGGGGAAGGGAAGAGCGTCCTTAATGCTTGCGATCAAAAGATGCTTGATGCAAACTCTTTCGCGGATAGCTTCAAACTTTGAATAGAACTGATCAAGAGTTAAAGCCGCAACGCTCTTTGAATGATTCAAATAGAACTCGATCTCGTTTTCACTTGAAAGAGGGTGGATCATGTTTGCAACTGCGCCGATGAGGTTAACAGCATAAAGAGCGATAACACCCTGAGGACAGTTGGGCATGCAGATGGTAACTCTGTCGTTTTCTTTAATTCCCAAAGCCTTTAAAGCCTTGGCACACTGATGAACCTCGGCCTCGAATGTCTTGTATTTTGTCTTTTTGCCCATAAAATCGAATGCAATATAATCGGGATATTTCTTTGCTGTTTTTTCAACAGCTTCCCACAAAGAGCATTCCGAATATGTAAGGTTAAAAGGAATTTCTCCGTAATTATTAAGCCACGGGGCTTTAACTTCGTTCGCCATTTTCGGTCACTTTCCTTTCTTTTAAAGCTCAACGGGAGTTTCGATGGGAAGCTCCAAAAGCTCGGGATTTGCAAGCAAGTGCTTAAGAATTCTTATAGACTTTGCAAAATAAACACCGTCTGCAATTCGTTCGTCAACTGTAATTCCAAGGTCTAATGCCTCTCTAACCTCGCAGGTGCCATCCTCGCTATAAAAAGGAGTAGGCTTCTTTTCACCGATTATTGCAAAGAGGGAATTTGTTCCCCAATCTGCAAGGTGGTGATACTGAGCGTGCATTTTTATGCTTCCAAGGTTTGATACAAAGCAGGTGGAATAATAAGGATCAGCCTTCATTAAAGAGGCGGGATAAAGTCCGTGATATTCAAGCTTTCTTAAAATTCCGAAGACAAGCTTTAATACCCAGCGGGGGAACTTTACCAAAACGTCCATAATGTCGCCGGCCGAGCCTTGCTCGCCATCTTTTCTAACGCTGTATACGAATTTCTTAACTTTTGAATATATATCTTCGATAGGGGAAACGCCCTCTTGCTCGCACTTTATCATCGCAAGAGCTTCATAAGCATCGTCGGCAAACTTTTTCTTAACGACGAATGCCATCGAGATATCCTTGCGCTGATAGAGCCTGTCGCCCGAGAAGAATCGGTTCATATAAGGACGCAAAACGATCGTTTTTGCAATAGCTGCTAAAATTACGTGGAAGAAGGTATATTTAAACTCGGGATCGTCTGCGTTTTTAACCTCTAAATATTTTTTAATTGCCGTAAGGTCGATCTTTTCAACAATAACAGCTTCGTTTGCTGTGCGCTTGGGAATGTTAAACGGCATGATGACATGCATCGAGTCAAGGTTGCGAACCAAATATGCATCCTTGCGGTCACCGCGGCGGCGTTTTTCTTTTTTTGTTTCACTCATAATTTCCCTTGTCCTTTCGTTTATCGGGTTTTGTCGAATTTTAGCGTAAAGGTACTTTTAGAGTATAGATTAAATATGTTGAAATGTCAACAAATTTATGAATAATTAAGAATTGATTTATATTCTTTTATTGTTCAAAAACGGTTGACGGTGAGGTTTTTAGTGTATATAATTTATATATCATCACTTTAAAGGAGAAGAACACTATGGTTGCAAAAAATCCGCCTCTGGGATGGAACAGCTGGGACTGCTATGGTGCCGCTGTTGATGAAAAAACAGTAAGAGCTAATGCCGATTTTATGGCTAAGCATTTAAAGAAATACGGTTGGGAATATATCGTTGTTGATATCCAGTGGTATCAGCCCTCAGCACAATCACATGCTTATGAGCCCTTTGCAGATCTTACAATGGATGAATATTCCCGTATTTTGCCTGCCGAGAACAGATTCCCCTCTGCCGCAGGCGGAAAGGGCTTTGCACCTTTGGCTGAATATGTTCATTCGCTTGGGCTTAAGTTTGGTATACATATAATGAGAGGTATACCTCGTCAGGCTGCTTCCAAGAATACCAAGATCTTAAACAGTGAATACTGCGCACGTCAGGTCGCACAGCCCAATAATATTTGTTTCTGGAATCCTGATATGTACGGCACGGATACAAACTGTCCGGGTGCCGCAGATTACTATAACTCGCTCTTCGAGCTTTATGCCGAGTGGGGCGTTGACTTTGTTAAAGTTGATGACATCTGCCGCAATTGGAACAACGAAGGCGAGATCATGCTTATAAGAAACGCAATAGATAATTGTGGAAGAGATATGGTATTGTCGCTTTCTCCTGGACCTGCACGCATCGAGCAGGCAGAATTCCTGAAAGAAAACGCAAATATGTGGAGAATCACCGACGACTTCTGGGACAGATGGGACTTGCTTTATAATATGTTCGAGCGCGCCGAGGCTTGGTGCAATCACGCAGGTGCAGGCCATTGGCCGGATGCCGATATGCTCCCCATCGGCCCTATCAATCAGGTATATTCAAAGGAAAACCGCACTAAGTTCACTCATGATGAGCAGAAGACCATGATGTCGCTTTGGTGCATGATGCGCTCGCCTCTTATCATCGGCGGCGACATGACAGGATTTGATGAATTCACAATGTCGCTTGTTACAAACGAAGAGCTTTTGAAGATCGAAGAGGACACACATTGCGCTCATATGGTTACAAGAAAGAAAGTTGACGGAGTCGAGCAGATCGTTTGGATCGCTCCTGCCAAGGATGGAAACTGTAACTATCTTGCGCTCTTCAACGCAGGCGAGGAAGAAACCGAAATTTCAGTTTCCTTCGACAAGCTTGATATCGAAGTCAAGGCAGCTTATGACATCTGGGAGAACACGACTGAGATCGTTAAAGGCGAGGTTCGTGCAAGAGTTGCTCCTCACGGGGTTAAGCTGGTTAAGTTGATGAAATAATTGCCGTGCGCGGGGGCGAAGCCCCCGCTGCCCGCACCACGGGGGCGGGCAGCGCCCGAGCGGTGTGCGCGAAGCGCAAAGTCGCTCGGTGGTCGGCGCGGAGCGCTGACGGGCTTCGCCTGCGCAGTCAAGGTGGCAAAATGCATATAACAGCAAAGCGCCGAACCTTTTTTTCAAGGCTCGGCGCTTACGCTCACAATATGGTGTTCAAAACAAATGATGAAGAAAAACATTTTATTTCTGCTTTTATTATATGTTATGTAATACTTTATTTCAATGATGAATCATAATCATTTATTGATTTATTCTAATGCTGGAGGTTTTGGTATGGAATATATCCGCCCAAAATATTATGATAGATTTACTTGCATTGCATCAATGTGCGAGGAAAGCTGCTGTAAAGCAGGATGGGAGATAACCGTCGATGATGAAGCATTCGCGCTTTATAGCTCTCTTGATGGAGGAATAGGCAAAAAGTTCAAAGATAATGTGACCGAGAGCGAGGATGGCGACGTTATTTTCCGACTTGATGAAAACGGAGATTGCCCTTTTTTGAATAAAGACGGTCTGTGCGAGTTATATATTGCAACAAACGGCAAGCTTTGCGAGATATGCGATAAATACCCTCGCTTTTTCGAGGAGTTCGATGGTTTTGCTGAAGCAGGAATTTCAATTTCCTGCCCCGAAGCTCAAAGGATCATTTTAAATGCCACCAGAGAGGATTATATTTTCGAGCGTGAGGAAAGCGACGACGAGATTTTAAACATCCTTGTGAAAGCCCGTGAAACTGCTTTGGACATTGCATTTAATTATCCTTCCAAAAAGGCAATACTCATTCTGATGGACTATGCTTTGTTTTTGCAGGATGTTATTGACTTTGGCGCGATCCACGAGCTTGACGATTATATTCCCGAAGCACGCCGCCTTCCGAAAAGAAAGGCAATAGACGCTCTTGAAAGAATCTGCGACGCATATCTTAATAACACTGATATATTATATAATGAATGGCGCGAGGCTCTTATCGACTGCAGGCCCACATTCAAAAGGATATCCGACAAAGAAAAGCGCGCATATTTAGGATATCTTATCTATCGTTATTTCTTGAAGGCTATCAACACCGAGGATGTTTTGTCTGTTATAAAGCTTATAATTTCGGCATATATTCTGCCCACCGTTTTGAAAGTGGATTCCAAAAAGCTTGCGCGCTTGCACGCCAAGGAGATCGAGCACGACGCCGAAAACCTTGAAGCAATGATCGATGTGATGCAGGACGTTAAACCCGCCGAAATGATATGTGCGGTTAAGCTTATGCTATAGTGAATATTATTTAGAAAACGAAAACCGCAGGGAAAATCATCTCTGCGGTTTTTTCTTGAATATAAGCAACTTTTGAATGACAAAATTAACGGCGAACATAATAACCTCTGCAACAGGCTTTGCAATTGCAAGGGGGGTTGAAAGAACTCTTACCATAAGCTCTAAAAGGATAAACGTTTTCACCGAAAAGCTTACTGCCGCCAAGGCGTAATATCCACCAAGCTCGGGCAGAGGAGACTTCTTTGATCCGAACACCCACACGCGGTTTATCCAGAAGTTTATCTGCGAGCTTATTATCCACGCAACGATCGCTGCGATCTCCATCGCAAGAGCAATCTCGCCCAAAAGCCTTTCGACAAATAAAAGCAGAGCATAGTCGATGATGAATGCAATTCCTGATGAAGCCATATATCTTAAAGCTTGCATATTGTACAATTTTATTATAAGAGCCTTGAAGCGATCGAAAATTGACCTCATATATCAAAATCTCCTATCGTTAGATTTTACAACTGCTATTTTGCCACATTTCTATGAAAATTACAATAGAAAATCGGAAATTGATTTAGATTTTGGAGTTTAAAACGAATCTGCAGTCATAATTTTCTTGAAAATGAAACTTGCTGAATATAATTATTCATTTTTTACTACGTGTTTCGCCGAAAATCCTCGTTTTGACATAAAATCCTGCGTAAAAAATGAATCCTTTAGGCATGTTGGCTTCACTTTGTGATAAAATGATGAAAAAATCTCTTGACAAAGGTAATCCAAGTCGCTATAATTTAGATAATATTATTATGGCAAGGAGTCTGTATAGGAATGCCGACCTGTCAGAGCACTTGTCTTTTAATATCCGCGCGTAATGCGTGAAAGATTTTATAATGGAGGATTTGTTTATGTCTAACACATTAAGAAAAGTATTAGCAATGCTTTTGGCACTTGCAATGCTTATGTCTTGTGCTGTTGTATTTGCTGGTTGTGACAACACCGACGATCCTGTTGACAGCGGCGACGAAAACGTTGGCAACGAAGACGACGTAGTTGTTGATCCTAATGCAACCTACACTTACAACACATCCGCATCCGTATTCCCCACTTTGTGGAACCCCCACACCTATCAGACCGCTACAGACGCAGTTCCCCTTGACTACACTTCTGTAGGCTTCTACACCTTCGATTACAACGATACCCTTGACGGTTACAAGATCGTTCCCGAAATGGCTACCGCTGAACCCGAAGATGTAACTGCTAATTACGTTGGCGAAGAATGGGGCATCGCTGAAGGTGACACCGCTAAGGCTTGGAAGATCACCTTGAGAGACGACCTCAAGTGGAATGACGGCACTCCCATCACAGCTAACGATTTCGTTAAGTCTGCTGAGCTCTTGCTCAACCCCGCAGCTCAGAACTACAGAGCTGACTCTCTCTACTCCGGCTCCATGGTTGTTCACAATGCTAAGAACTACCTCTATGCTGGTCAGAGCGTTGATGAAGATAACAGTGCTACCGGCACTTACGCTCGTGCTGACCTTGTTAAGGGCGACGATGGCGTTTACACAACTGCTGACGGCAACCCCATTAGCATCGTTGTAACCCAGCCTCTCGATTGGCTCGGCGGCTATGACTTGGCATTCTATGTTGACTACTACGGCGATTCTATGTTCGACGTTGCTAGCTACACCGCTTTGGCAGCTCTTGCTGATGAAAACGGTTATGTTACTGTAACTGATGAATCTCTTGCATTGCTCGAAGCAATCATCACCTTCAGCCCTGATTGGGGTGAAACTGCTGAAGAAGTTGTTCAGTACATGTACTACACTTCTACTTACCCTGAACTCAGCTTCGACACTGTTGGTGTTAAGGCACTTTCTGACACTGAACTCGTACTTATCATTGACAAGCCCCTCGAAGGCTTCTACCTCCTTTACAGCCTTACTTCTTCTTGGCTCGTAAAGACTGACCTTTATGAATCTTTGGCAACTGTTACTGACGGCGTTTACAACAACACCTACGGTACTTCTGCTGAAACCACTCCTTCTTACGGTCCCTTCGTTCTCGAAACCTTCCAGGCTGACAAGCAGATGGTATTCACCAAGAACGACAACTGGTATGGCTACACTGCATATCCCGGTTGCTACCAGACAACTCACGTAGTAATTGACTACGTTGAAACTGCTGCTACCAGACTCGAACTCTTCTTGCAGGGTAAACTCGACACCTATGGTCTCGATGCTGCTGACATGCAGGACTACTCCAAGTCTGAGCACACCTACTACACCACCGGCGACTCCACCTTCTTCATCGCTTTGAACCCCGATCTCGAGGCTCTTACTGCTGAACAGGCTAAGCTTGGTGAAAACAAGAACAAGACCATTCTTACAATTCCTGAATTCAGAATGGCACTCTCCTTCGCACTTAACAGAGCTGAGTTCTGCTTGGCTACTTCTCCCGTTAACAACGCTGCATTCGGCGCTTACTCCAGCATCATCATCTCTGACCCTGAAAACGGTGTAGCTTACAGAACCACCGAACAGGCTAAGGATGTTTTGGTTGAATTCTGGGGTCTTGCTAACGAAGTTGGCGAAGGCAAGCTTTATGCTGACAAGGACGAAGCTATCGCTTCCATCACTGGTTACAACCTTGAAATGGGCAAGCAGTACTTCGACCTCGCTTATGACAAGGCTATCGAAGCTGGTCTTATGGACGAAGACGATGTTGTAGAAATCAAGATCGGTCAGCCCAACGGCACCTCTAACTTCTATAACAACGGTTATGACTTCTTGGTTAACAACTATACCGAAGCTGTTAAGGGCACCAAGCTCGAAGGCAAGCTCACCTTCACTAAGGATGACACTTTGGGCAACGCATTCTCTGATGCTCTTAAGTCCAACTCTGTTGACATGCTCTTTGGTGTGGGATGGACTGGTTCCGCTCTCGATCCTTACGGATTGATGGAAGCTTACACTTCTCCTAACTATCAGTATGACCCTGCTTGGGATACCACTGCTGATATGCTCACCATCAACATCAACGGCACTGATTACACAGCTTCCGTTTATGACTGGACTTACATCATGGTAGGTACTCCTGCAACTATCACTGCTGCTGACGGTTCTACTATTGAATACTCCTGCGGTACTGCTGACGGCGATCCCGAGACCAGACTTTCCATCTTGGCTGCTCTCGAAGGCGCTATCCTCAGAACCTATGACATGATCCCGATCATGGACGACTCTTCTGCAGCTCTTAAGGGTATGCAGATCCAGTACTACACCGAAGAATACATCTACGGTGTTGGCCGTGGCGGCATCAAGTACATGACTTATAACTACACTGACACCGAGTGGGATGCATACGTTGCAGAAAACAACGGTATCCTTAACTACAAATAATCTATATTTGTAATTTAAAGTATCAGTTTAGATTAGCTTGAAATTAAGCCCTCGGAGGAGGAGAGATTCTCCTCCGAACCCGAGGGCTTTATTTTCTTGATAGGCATGTTCCTATAATGACATTATTCGCGATTTCGCGATTGCATATGTATGCGCTTGAATCTCAAGAATGTACAAATGCAATCGCACACGCTATTTTAATTTAGTTCTTTAAAGCAAATTTGTTTCTCGCTTCTTAAAGCTAACATATAAATGTCGCTTTACAGCGGCAAATAATTCACAGGAGGTTTATATGTTTAAGTACGTTTTAAAACGAATTGCATTGATGCTTATGGTATTTTTGACCATCATATCTATATGCTTCGTTCTTGTTAAACTGTTGCCGAATACTCCTGCAACTCAGTTCGGCAAGGATATGCAGTTGATTGAAATGCGCCGTGAAGCTTTGGGATATAACAAGCCGATCATTGTGCAATACGGTATCTTCCTTCAGAAATCACTGTTAGGTGGAGACTGGGGTGTTTCCGAAGCTTTGTATGTTGGTCAGGATGTTTGGGATATCTTCATCAGCAAGCTCCCCGCTACAATGCTTGTAAACGTATACGCTATGATTTTCAGCGTTCCTATGGGACTTCTTTTGGGTATCTATGCTGCACTTAAAAAGAACCGTTGGCAGGACCATCTTATCTCCACAGGTATCATGGTGTTCGTATCTGTTCCCGGCTTCGTAACAGCATTTTTAGTTCAGTATCTCCTTTGCCACAAGCTTCAGTGGTTCCCGATGCAGATGCTTCCCGGTGATGATTACTTCTCTTGGGCAATGTTTATGTCCTTGGTGCCCGCGATCCTTTCTTTGGGCTTCGGTACCATCGCAGGTCTTGCTCGTTACACCCGTGCAGAGCTTTGTGAGGTTTTGACCAGTGACTTTATGCTTTTGGCAAGAACCAAGGGCTTAACCAGAGGACAGGCTACTGTTCGCCACGCATTAAGAAACTCGATGGTTCCCATTTTCCCGATGATCATCGGTGAATTTATCGGTATTATCGGCGGTTCGCTCATCATCGAGCAGATCTTCGGTATCCCCGGTGTTGGTCCTTTGTATATCAAGTCTATCACAGCAAGAGACTATAACTTCTATATGCTTTTGTCGTCGTTCTATACTTTGATCGGTCTTTCTTCCGGCATTTTGGTCGACCTTAGCTATGGATTTATCGATCCTCGAATCAGAATGGGGGAAAAGTAAGTTATGGATATTAAGAATATACCTGTTGAAAAGCTTCGCTTTGTTGACAGAAGCGAATTTATATCTGATAAGAAGTTCGATACCAAGCCTGTAAGCTATGCTAAGGACGTTTGGAGACGTTTCTGCAAGAACAAGTCGTCTGTTGTTGCTGCTGTAATCGTTTTGCTTCTCATTTTGTTTGCTATCTTTGTTCCTATCTTTGCTGCAAACGCTTATACCGAGAGCCTTACTGACACCACATATTTGCAGTATACAAAGCTTTTGCCCAAGAACGATCTTTTTGTTAAGCTTGGCATCGATTTCTGGAACGGTACCAGCAAGAGAATCGTTAATAACAACGAGTATCTCTATTTCGGCGCTATCGAGGCTGAAACCGGTTACACCGTTTATACAGACCACATAAGAGAAAACTTTACTGACGGTTCGGGTTCCTCGAATACAACTTACTATGAAGTACGTGAGGATGTTTATACCAAGAACGGTATGATCTATCTCACCCTTACCGAAGCTGAATTCAATGCAATTCAGGATTGGCAGAATGAAAGTGGAATCCAGGTTATCTTCCCTGCAGTAAATTCTTCTTCGTTCACAAATAAGTCCTTGGTATCCGACGCTAACATTTGGTATGTTTGCGACCAGAAGGGTACTCCCAAGCTTGATAAGGAAGGCAACTATCAGCCCCTTTACAAGAGCAATGGCACAGATGACGGCTATTACTCCTTGCGTATTCCCGGAGATGACGGAAGCTATCGTTACGCTCAGATCGGCGGTACCTCTGAAGCTAAGTCCTATAAGGTAAGAGTATTTACCTATACTTACTTCCAGTATCGTTACGGCTTCGAGCCCAGCTTCTTCTTCGGAACTAACGCAAAGGGTCAGGACATCTTGACAAGACTTGCAGCCGGTGCACGTTTCTCGCTCTTGCTTGCAATCGGCATCTCTGCAATCAACCTCTTTATCGGTGCTATCTATGGCGCTATCGAAGGTTACTATGGCGGCGTTATCGACTTGGTTTTGGAACGTGTATCCGACGTTTTGTCCGGCGTTCCCAGCATGGTTTTGCACTCGCTGTTCCAGTTGCACTTAGCAAATAAGGTTGGACCTGTTTGGTCACTGCTGTTCGCGTTCGTCCTAACGGGATGGATAGGAATGGCTTCAAGAACGAGAATGCAGTTCTATAGATTTAAGCATTCCGAATACGTTCTTTCTGCAAGAACTTTGGGTGCTAAGGACGGAAGACTTATGTTCAAGCATATCTTCCCGAACGCTATGGGTACGATCATCACAGGTTCCGTACTCTCTATCCCCGGCGTTATCTTTGGCGAGACTAACCTTACCTACCTCGGTATCGTTAACCTCGAGTCATCCACCATGACCAGCGTTGGTACACTTCTCTCGGGCGGTAACTCGTTTGTTTCGACATATCCGCACATCATCTTGTTCCCCGCTGTATTCATTTCACTTCTCATGATCTCGTTCAACCTCTTTGGTAACGGTCTTAGAGATGCATTTAACCCTTCTCTCAAGGGCGTGGAGGACTAATATATGGAACATTTAGAAAATAAACTTCAAGTTAAAAATCTGCGTGTGTCCTTTAAAACCGCTAACGGTAAAGTTCAGGCAGTTAGAGATGTTAGCTTCGATTTGAACAAGGGCGAGACTGTCGCTATCGTTGGCGAGTCCGGCTCCGGTAAATCGGTAACATCAAAGTCTATCCTTGGCATTTTGGCAGGTAATGCTATTGTTGAGGGTGGCGAGATCATCTATGACGGCAAGGACCTTTTAAAGATCACCGAAGACGAATTTTACAGAATCCGCGGTGACCGTATCGCAATGATCTTCCAGGATCCGTTGTCCAGCCTTAACCCCATCATGCGTATCGGTAAGCAGCTTACCGAAGCTATGATCTTAAAGGGCAAAGCAAGACAGCGTTCTTCCAAGATCTCCTTTAACACCACTCTTAAGCTTCTTAATAAGACAATGATCGAAGCAAATCCCGACATTTCTGCCGAGGAGATCAATAAGAAGTGCAAAAAATTCGATGCTTTCGAGTTTAAGCATATCGAGCTTGAACAGTCTTATAACGAGGCTATCGAAGCTGCAAACGAAGCAGTTTCATCTATTGATGACGGACTTTTCCTTATCGAAAAATCCGCTTTGACAAACCAGAAAGAAAAGATCAATGACGTTGCAAACTTGGCTTCTAAGACATATGACAAGTATGTTGTTTCAGGGGATGACGAGGTAACTCTTAAGTCTCTTGTTAAGGATCTTAAGACTGTTAAGAAGGGCGAATTTGAACGTTTGGCATTCATCTTAACTCAGATCAAGGCTATATTGAATACTGCTATCGAAAGAAAAGTGCCCAACTTCTTCAGAATGGGCTACTTCCTTAAGTTCTCTGACCAGCCTTTGCCCGATATGCCCGTTGATCAGCTTAACGAATATCTCTTAAAGTATCTTGATGATAACTTCATGATCGATTTCTTGACTGTTGCTGAAAAGGCATTAAGATATTCGGCTGACGTTCATGATGCTAAGAAGGAAGAGGTTATCAAGCTTTTGGATGAAAGCTTGGCTGTATTCTCAAAGCCCACTCTTGACAGAAGTGAATGTCTTGCAACCGAAAAGGCTTTGGCAAATGCAGTAGAAGGATCTATCGACCGTCTTGAAATCAATAAGGACAGCGTTGCATATACCTTCGCAACAGGTATCAAGTCTGCTATCGAATCTTACTTCGAAGGAATTAAGAGAAATAAGGTGTCCCAGAAGGCACACGATAAGCAGCAGGCTAAGTATGACAGCCTTGTTAAGCGCGGCAAGAAGCCCGATTGGAAGGTTATTCCCGCTGCATTGGTTGATCTTGACGTTGCAGCTGAAGACATCAGACGTGTTATTATAAGACTTAAGGAACGCTATATTAAGGTGTTGGAAAACCGTGCAAACCGCGATTTCGCAAGCGAAACCGTTGCACTTGTTGACTACTTTAAGGCTAACGCATCTGACTCTGTTTACAAGGTAACAAAGAGCATGGCTAAGCACAAGGCTCTTCGCTTGATGGAAGAGGTAGGTATTCCCGAACCTCGCAAGCGTTACAGACAGTATCCGTTTGAATTTTCAGGCGGTATGAGACAGAGAATAGTTATCGCTATTGCATTGGCAGCTAACCCCGACATCCTTATCTGTGACGAACCTACAACTGCGCTTGACGTTACTATTCAGGCTCAGATCTTAGAGCTTATCAACAGAATCAAGGCAGAGCGTCAGCTCTCCATCATCTTCATCACTCACGACCTTGGCGTTGTTGCAAACATGGCTGACAGAATTGCAGTTATGTATGCAGGTAAGATCGTTGAATATGGCACATCCGAAGATATCTTCTATAGCCCTGCACATCCTTATACATGGGCTTTGCTTTCTTCCATGCCTGACCTTGATACCAACGAAAAGCTCGAAGCTATCCCCGGCACACCTCCCAACATGATCTATCCTCCTGTTGGTGATGCGTTTGCTGACAGAAATAAGTATGCTCTTGAAATCGATTTCGAGCTTCAGCCTCCGATGTTCAAGATCAGCGAAACACACAGTGCTGCAACTTGGCTCTTGCATCCTGATGCTCCCAAGGCACAGCCTCCAAAGATTATTTTAGACAGAATTGCAAGAATGAAGCAGAGAGGAGAAGAAAATAATGGCTGATAACATTAATAACAGCGAAGTTCTCCTTAAAGTTGAAAACCTCTGCCAATATTTCAAAATAAACAAGGCTGTTGATAACGTAAGCTTTGACATTAAGAAGGGCGAAGTTTTCGGTCTTGTTGGCGAATCCGGATGCGGTAAGACAACAACCGGTCGTTCCATCATCAAGCTTTATGATATCACTTCCGGCAATATCTACTTTAAGGGCAGAAGAATCTGCGCAGGAACCCTTTCCTATAAGCGTGCTATAATTGATGCCAAGAAGAAGCTTAAGGCTGCTATCGAAGAGGCTAAGACAAATCCCGAAGTTGCCGCAACACTTCCTCAGCTTAAAAAGGAAACTGCTGATTTCATCACTGCACAAAGAGATGAAATGGCTAAGGCGATTGAGGATCACAAGAACGGTGATAAGCGCTATTCAAAAGAGCTTATTAAGGAAGTTGACGACAAGTATCTTCCTCTCATCAGCAGCGCTGTCGGCGACGAAAAGGCAAAGATTGTTGCAGAGTATAAAAACGCGCGCAAGATCGCATCGAAGCAGAAATTCATAACTCAGATCCAGATGATCTTCCAGGATCCTATCGCTTCGTTAGACCCCCGTATGACTGTTAGAGACATCATTGCCGAGGGTTTGGTTATCAGAGGTGAGACCGACAAGCAAAAGATCGATGAGCAGGTGTTCAAGGTTCTTGAAATGGTAGGTCTTGTTAAGGAACACGCTTCTCGTTATCCTCACGAGTTCTCGGGCGGTCAGCGTCAGAGAATCGGTGTAGCAAGAGCTGTTATCATGAAGCCTGAGCTTATCATCGCTGACGAACCTGTTTCCGCACTTGACGTTTCCATTCAGGCACAGGTTATCAACCTTTTGAATGATCTTCGTCACGAATTGGGACTTACGATCCTCTTCATCGCACACGACCTTTCTGTTGTAAAATACTTCTCGGACAGAATCGGCGTTATGTATTATGGCAAGCTTGTTGAGCTTGCTGATTCCGATGAGCTCTTCAAGAATCCTTTGCATCCCTATACAAAGAGCTTGCTCTCTGCAATTCCTTTGCCCGACCCGGCTTATGAAAAGCAGCGCACAAGAATCGTTTACAATCCTTTGGCTGAACATGATTATTCAAAGGAAGAACCCACCTTGCGCGAGATCAAGCCCGGACACTTTGTTCATTGCAATACTGAAGAGTTCAACAAATATCTTTCCGAGTTGAAGGATTGATTTAACTAAAGGTTATACAATATGAACGAAAAGAATTCAAAGCTAAAAACATATATTTCTGCCTGCGGTTCGGCTTTTGTCATGATAGGCGTTTTTGCTTATTGGTTTGGAGCTTTCAGCGCTGACAGTGCTTCTTTGGCCTTTGCAGCACTTAGCAATGCTTGCTTTGTAACTGCTGTGCTGTATATCGGTGTCGGAGCTTTGATTTGGATATCTACAACCGGACTTTTTGACATTTTCGGTTTTGGATTTAAATCACTTAAGTATCTGTTTACACCTATCGCGAAGGACCCCAACGAAGGCGGATATTACGAATATATGATGGAAAAGCGCGAAAAGCGCAAGGGCAAGCCGATTCCGTATTTTATGCTGGTGATTGGTGTTGTGGCTTTAGCTTTGTCGATTATCTTCCTCGTTCTTTGGAATGCAACCGGAGCTGTTGATATTATAATGTAATAACCTGATTAGAAAAGAATAAACCTCCCGTTTTTTAAAGCGGGAGGTTCTTTTTTGCACATTATATCACACCTTAAGTCCCGATTTCGGGACTTTTTTTTCGTTATCATTAAATATCAGTCGCAGTGGCGGGCGACAAATTAAATGAAAGGATGAGCAAAAATTAATACACTTGTAATTAAGCTCGATGCAAGAAATATCTCACTGTCGGGTGGAGCGCTTCCAACCTCGCACAGCCAAAGCTATGACCGTTGTATGTTCATGTTCTCGCCCGAGTGGAATTCATACACAAAAACCGTGGTCTTTTGGCAGGACAAAGAAGTGAGGTATGAGATGACCTTGGATGATGCAGACTCGTGCGATATTCCAAACGAGGTTCAAAGATCCGGCGGATTCATCTTTGTTGGTGTGATCGGTAGAAGCGGCAATATTATCTTGGCATCTAAGATCTTGGTCGTGCCGATACATGACGGCACCGAGGGTGGAAATGCCAACACTCAGATCACACAAACGCTTTATGATCAGATGATTTCAAGCTTTGATTCGTATGTGAGAGAGGCTAAATCAGCATCGCAAACAGCACAAATCGCTGCAGAAAATGTGAAAAACGCAACCGTTAATGTTCCCTATATCAGTGACGATTATTATTGGTACGTTTGGAATGCAGATGCAGGAGCGTATGTGAACTCGGGCGTTAGCGCCAAGGGCGAAAAAGGTGACAAAGGCGAAGATGGAACTGACGGTATCAACGGCAAGGACGGCAAGGACGGATCGGGAAGCGGCGATATGGAAAGGGCAGTTTATGATGCAGATGGCGACGGTGTTGTAGATAATGCGCTTTCACTTGGCGGAGTGAGCGCCAATAATTATGCTACAAAGAGTTATGTATTGTCTGCTATCGAGGAAGCGGTCGGTCTTGCATTGGAGGGAAGTTATTAATGACCTTAGAGCAATATTTTAAGAGCGTTGCAGACGCCATAAGGGCAAAAACCGGTGATACCGAGGAGATTGCGGCATTGGACTTTGCGAGCGAGATATCAGCTATCGAGTCTGGTATCGACACGTCTGATGCAACTGCGATCGCGTCTGACATCGCTTTGGGCAAAACGGCATATGTTAACGGACAAAAGATTACAGGAACGGATGAAGGATATATACATGTGAGCGCAAGGCCAACATTTCCTGCTGGTACCGGATCGCGTTCTGCGTCATACACTTTCACCGAGCTTTCAACCATAGATTATGTATTTGTATATGGTACAGGATATTATGTAAGCGGATCCGGAGGATCACCTGTGTTCTTATCTAGTGTTTATGACGGCTCGACATCACAGTTTATAAGCGTTAACAAAAACAGAGTAGTGTATACGTCATCTTCATCGACATCGTATGACATCACACTTACGATGTTTGCAATCGGCAAGGCGAGATAAAATGATAACACTTAGTGAAGTTATTAACATTTCGGCGCTGATTGCGGCTGTTATCGCCATTGCCGGGGCTGTGGCAGCTGCAGTCAGATGGTTTGACAATCAAGCAAAGCAGGACAGAGAGATTGCAAAGATAAAGCGTGAAAACATGCTTATCGTGGCGGCACTTTCGGCGTGTTTGGACGGCTTAACTCAGCTTGGTGCAAACCACAGCGTGACACTTGCAAAACACGAGCTGGACGAATATTTGAACGAGCAAGCCCACGGGCAGACGGAAAGGAAGAGAAAATGACAGATCTTACACCGATTTTCGAGGCGCTTATAGCGCTTGCAACAGCCATTATAACAACGTTTTTGGTGCCTTATATCAAAGAACGACTTGATGAAGTAAGATTCGATAGGCTTTTGAAATGGACAAAAGCAGCCGTCGAGGCTGCGGAAAAGCTGTTCAGCGAAACTGGCCTTGGCGAGAAAAAGAAGGCATACGTCCTTGAATTTTTGTATAAGCGCGGTTATCGCGTGGACATAGACGAGTTGGATACGCTTATAGAATCAGCAGTTTATGAAATAACTGCGGGCATTTAGCATCATAGCAAGGGGGACACAATGACTGAAATTTTTGGTATCGACCTATCGCACCATCAAAAGGCGGGAAAGGTCGATTTTAACGAGCTTAAGGCGGCAGGCTATGAATTTGTCATGCTAAGGGCAGGATATGGCAAATATGAGAGCCAAAAGGACAAGGCGTTTGAGTCGCACTATAAAGCTGCAAAGGCGGCAGGACTAAAGGTGGGAGCCTATCATTACAGCTATGCTCTTACGGTAGAGGACGCTATTAAAGAGGCGGACTGCTTTTTAAGCTGGATCAGCGGCAAAAAGCTTGAATATCCCGTTGCGTTTGATATCGAGGACGCCACGCAGAAGAAGCTTTCAACCAAGCTTCGCACCGATATAGCGCTTGCCTTCATGCAGCGTGTAGAGGATGCAGGATATTACACCATGCTTTACAGCTCAGCTAACTGGCTTAATAAGTATCTGGATATGCCTGTGCTTAAGCATTTCGACGTTTGGCTTGCGTGCTACACCTCGAAAGAAAGGCGCGATGAGCTGTATTCGGGCAATTTCGGAATGTGGCAGTGCCGCTCGTCGCTTATGCTTCCAAAGGTTTATTCGGGAAGACTGGACGAGAACGTTGCCTATAAAGACTATGCTAATATAATCAAGCGTGCGAAATTGAATAACCTTTAAATTTAAAAGAGCTTATCATTTTGTGATAAGCTCTTTTTTACTATTTTATTGTTCTTGCACGCTTAAGATCATAATTTCTTGTGTGATCCATCGGATCCATTCCGTGATTTATGTAATATATCAAAAGCTCGGCGCAAGCGTGGCTGTCGCTTCCTGCGTTGTGATGGTCTAAGCTAAGTCCCAAACAATAACACATTGTGTTAAGGCGGTGATTTACAAGCTCGGGCAGACACTTTTTGCCCATCTGGCAGGTGCAAGCATATTTCGTTGTTGGCTGCCAATAGATATCATAGTCTCTAAGGCACTTTGCAAGCACACTCATATCAAAAACTGCATTGTGTGCCACCAAAACTCCGCTTTCCATCGTGGGTTTAATCTGTTCCCAAAGTACTTTAAAGTTAGGAGCATTTATAACATCGTTGGGGTGGATCCCTGTTAGCTCAACATTAAAGCTGTCAAACTCCGCCTCGGGATCGACGAGCGAATAAATCTCGTCAACGATCCTGCCATCCTCGATAACAGTAATTCCGATCGCACTCATTCTGTTGTTATAATGATTCGGCGTTTCCACGTCGAAAGCGATAAATCGCATTTAGTTCATCTCCAATGATTAAAGCTCTTTCTGGGCCATGTAATAATATATACAGACTCTGTAACCTGCCGAACCATACATCTTGTCAAGACCCGAATAGGTATAGCTTAAAAATGCTGTGTTAAATCCATTTTCCCTTATATAAGAGGTTGCAGCGATGCACATTCTTGTGCCAACCTTTTTTCCTCTTGCTCTTGGTGAAACCGTAACACAGCCGATAATGCCAGGTTCGCCGGATGATGTGTCGATCAAAAGATTGCCAACGACCTCGCCATCCATATCAGCTACAAAAACGCGGTTGTTACCTTCACAATAAATCTTATCAGACTTATAGAAATTGGTGAAGTATTCAGCGCCTGCGTTGCAGCATGCAATGACACCGTCCTTATCGTTTAGATCTGCAAAGCGATATGTAACACCGTCAATAGAATCATTAACTGATATGTCATACTCGGGAACATCATCAAAGCAAAGATCCATATCAAAGTTGTTTCCGTTGCTTTTGTGAATATAACCGCGCTTTTTCAAAAATTCCAGCCCCGAGTTATCAATATCCGGCCAAGGCTTGTCGGGATATGCCCCTTCAATATCTACGATCTTTTCACTCGAGGGGATTCCCGGTGCGAGGTAATCACTTGCTCCCACGCCAAAAATAACCTTGTCATAGCCGCTGTTTTTAATATGTTCTTCGCTAAGCTCTAAAAGTGCTAAGCCGATACCGTGATTGCGGAATTTTTTGTCTACAGCAAGCATGATGATCGTGTTTTTATAGATCACTGATGCCCCGATAAGGTTGTTAAACTGGTCATATCTAGCAAAAACCTTGTTGTCTTTGTTCGATAAAAGGGTTTTTGCTGCACTTTCGCTGATTTTTAAGTAGGGGAAATTTCTCTTGAATAGGTTAAATAATTGTTCAGTCATGTCTATCACCGTCAAAAAATAATATTTCAAATAATTATATCATATTTTAAGAGAAAAAGAAAGAGGAAAATGATTTCTTGACTAAGTTGTTTTCGTGTGATATACTTTAATTGGCGAAAGAAAGCGTTTATAAGGAGTTGACGATTATGAGAATAATAACCATCAGCCGTGAATTCGGAAGCGGAGGGCGCGAGCTTGGCAAGCGTCTTGCAGATGAGCTTGGCTTTGCATATATCGACCGTGAGATCGTTACAGAGATCGCAAAGCGTGCCAAGCTTGATGAGAGTTATGTTGATTCTGTTCTTGAAAAGGGCGCATGGGACATTCCTTTAACATATTCGATCACAATGGCACACGTTAGCACAATAAATCATCCTGCTCAAAGCATAATCTATCAACAGCAGAATATCATTACAGAGCTTGCCGAAAAGGGCGACTGCGTTATAGTTGGCAGAAACGCAGACATTATTTTAGAGAGCAAACACCCCTTGAAGCTGTTTGTCCATGCTGATATCGATTCCAAGATAAAGCGCTGCATGGCAAGAGCGGACCAGTCAGAAGCTCTTACTGAAATACAGCTTAAGCACAAGATCAAGCAGGTTGACAAGGGAAGATATAACCGCCACTCGATATTGTCACATATTCCGTGGGGCGACAAGCGAGGATATCATCTTTGTGTTAACACCACCGACATGGAGATAAAGTCTTTGGTGTCCTCAGTTGCCGAGTTTGCTAGAGCTTGGTTTGAAAAAGAAGGAAAGTAAATAAAATAAAAACCACCGTTTGTAAGCGGTGGTTTTGTTTTTTATTATGGGATAAGCGGCTGTGCCGCGCCGTGGGCGCCCGAAGGGCGGCGAGTGCGCGTGCGCGCCGCGGGGTTACTTGACGATCTTGTTTTTCCACGCACCGCTCATATAGTATACGATACCGATGAAGAACGGCGTGAAGCCTGCCAAAGCATCACCCAGCCAGAAGCCCATATAGCCCATATCAAGAGCCAAGCCGAACAAAAGCGAAAGCCCGATTCGAAGAATAATACCGTCAAATATTGCGGTTGCAAAGTTTACCTTGTGATCGCCGCTTCCGTTGATAAGTGCGTTCGAGGGGGCACGAAGCGCACTTCCCAAGAACCAAAGAGCCAAGATAGGCAGGAATTCGATAGCGATCTTCATAACCTCGGCGTCGTCGGTAAACAGGCCATAAATCGGCTCGGGGAATATGAACATAACAAGAGTTAACGAACAGCAGATTATGAATGTAACCAAAAATACAGTTGAAATTATCTTGAACACTCGATCAAACTTCTGTGCGCCAATGTTCTGTCCCACAAGTGATGATCCTGCTGTGTTAAGAGAGTTGGATATAAGATTGGAAACTGACGAGATCTTTGCGGCAATTCCCGCAAAAGCAGAAACGGCAACGCCATAAGAATTTATCCACGAGTTTACAAACAAGCGAGAGAACTGTATTGCGGCACTCTTTATAGCCATGGGAATGCCAAGGTTAACAAGCTCTTTAAGCATGCCCATATCGATATGTATGAAATCTTTCGGATCAATCTTAAAGCCAATGTGGTCACGGCGAATATAAAGATATAAAGCGCACAAAACAAAGCTGACGCCCTGTGATATAACGGTTGCCAAGGCGGCACCGCCAGCGCCCATATCGTCGACCAGAACGAATCTAATGTCCAAAACGATATTTAAAACCGCAGAAATGCTTATGAATATAAACGGCCTTATCGAGTCACCGATGCCGCGCAAAACAGCGCTTACGGCGTTATATCCTGCGATGAATATAAGTCCCAAAATGCAAATGACTGAATATGCCAAAGCCTCGTCATAAGATTCCGTTGGCGTGTTCATAATCTTAAGGATAGGGTGTCTTAACAAAAAGCATACAACACTTAAAACTATTGAGCAGACAGCCAAAAAGCTGAACATCGTGCAGATGAATCTTCCAAGCTCATCCTTCTTTTTCGAGCCGACATATTGCGAAATGATAACGCTTCCTGCATTCGAGAAGCCCATTGCGATAAAGGTTAAGAAGTGGCTGACGTCGCCGCCGATGGCAACAGCCGAAAGTCCGACCTTTCCCAAAGCCTCTTCGACGACTATCATATCTACCATATTGTATACGACCTGAAGCATGCTCGATAAGAACAAAGGCAATGCGAAAAGCAAAAGTTGCTTTGGAATTGAGCCTTGCGTAAAGTCGGTTATCATTGTTTTTTTGCTCATTTCGGGGTTCCTTTCTGTGGAAGTTATATGTTAATCTACATTATACATCATTTTGCACAAATCTTCAAGCAAATAAATATTGCATAAGCCTATTGAATTATAATTCTAATAATGGTAGAATGATAACCGAAAGGAGAGGACATTAAATGCAGTTTGGTGAAAGAATTAAGGAATTAAGAAAAACAAAAAAGCTTTCTCAGGCAGAGTTCGGCGCAAGAGTTGATGTCTCAAACCGCGCAGTATCAAAGTGGGAGTCGGGCGCTGCAATGCCCTCGACCGAAACACTTTTGGCAATATCCGAGGAGTTTGGCGTTACACTGGATTATTTTTTGAAGCCGGAAACAATTGATTCAAAGAAAAAATCGAAGGAACCCGGAATGGAAAGCCTTCGAGAGCTTTATAAGATAGGAAAAGGTCCTTCAAGCTCGCACACAATGGGCCCCGAAAAGGCGGCAACCCTTTTTAAAGAGGAGTTTAAGAGCGCAACACACTTTAAGGCTGTGCTTATGGGCTCGCTTGCAAAAACGGGCAGGGGACATCGCACAGACTATATCATCCTTGAAACGTTTTTGCCCAAGCCCTGCGAAATCGTCTTTGATATGAAATCCGACACACCTTATCACCCCAACACAATGCGCCTTTTCGCCTATGAGGGCGAGCGTGAGATCGGCTGTTGGGAGGTTTACAGTGTCGGCGGAGGAAGCATTGAGATCAAGGGACATGAGACCTTTATACCCAAAAAGATATATCCGCTAAACTCGTTTGCTGAGATCGCAGAATATTGCCGCAAAAACGATATGCGTCTTTGGCAATATGTCGAGCTTTATGAAGGCAAGGAAATTTGGGATTATCTTTCGAAGATCTGGCACGCAATGCAAAATGCCATTCAAGAAGGTCTTGCCGCTGAGGGTGAGCTTTTTGGAGGGCTTGGCGTTCAGCGCAAGGCAAGATATTTGTTAAGCCAGCGCCATATTGACGAAAATGCAGAAACAAAGGAGAATCGCCTTGTTTGTGCTTATGCTTTCGCTGTAAGCGAGCAAAACGCCGCCTGCGGAACTATCGTTACGGCCCCAACTTGCGGCTCGTGCGGAATTTTACCCGCTGTTTTAAAATACGTTAAAGACAAGCGTGGATTCACGGAAATGGAGATCTTGCACGGAATTGCAACTGCAGGTCTTATCGGAAATCTTATAAAAACAAATGCCTCTATAAGCGGTGCCGAGTGCGGCTGTCAGGCCGAGGTTGGATCTGCTTGCGCCATGGCTGCTGCCGCCATCGGTGAGATATATGAAATGAGCATCAGTCAGATTGAATATGCCGCCGAGGTTGCTATAGAGCATCACCTGGGACTTACCTGCGACCCGATAAGAGGGCTTGTACAGATTCCCTGCATTGAAAGAAATGCCGTTGCCGCAATGCGCGCCATAAACGCCATTAACCTTGCAAACTTTTTGACAAACACAAGAAAGATATCCTTTGACGTTGTTGTGCAAACAATGTATGAAACGGGCAGAGATCTTTCTCACAGATACCGTGAAACAAGCGAAGGCGGACTTGCAAAGCTTTATGAGTGATGAATTGTGAGGGTGCGCCGGCAAAAATCAATACACTAAAAGACCGTTTTGTGCGGTCTTTTTTGCGTTTGAAGAAAATTTCGGAAAATTTGCATCCAAGCCGAGGTTTTCATTGTAATATTAGTGTAAGGAAGTGATCACAATGCTTACATTCTATCTATCCCAGATCGAGCTGGAGTATCAGTCGGAAAAGTTCATAAAGCTATATAATAAACACCGCGACAAGATGATGTCGGCGGCATATATGATACTGAAAAATCATCACGATGCCGAGGAAGCTGTGCAGAATGCCCTTTTTGCAATTGCCAAAAATGTCGGATCTATTCCCGATCCCGAAACAAAGCATTGCGAAAACTATGCCGTTAAGGCGGCAAAGAACCACGCACTTAATATCGCAAAAAAGCGAATGCTTGCAACGCCGCTTATTGAAATATATGCCGATAATGTCGATATCACGTCTGAAATTATTGACCGTGACGAGTGCAGACGAGTAATCGAGGCTATATGTAAAATGAAACCGATATATCGCGATGTTTTAAGTGCCAAGTTTTTATATGGACTTAGTGCAAAGGAAATATCGAAATTGTATGGCATTTCGATACACACTGTTAAAAGCAGAATAAGCCGCGGCACAGCAATATTAAAACAAGTTTTAGGGGGAGGCGAAGAATAATGTTCAGCGAAGAACAAATCCAAGTTATAAAGCTGGCTCTTACCGAGTGTGACAGCCTTGAAACCAAAGCGCTCATTGGCGATGTGCCGCTTAAGTATCAATTCACCCAAGAATTTGAAGAAAAAGCAGAAGCCTTGAAAAGGAGGGTTACACTTAGAATGAAAACAACTGTTAAGAGCATATTGATTGCAGCGATTATAGCTTGTTTGATCTTGGCGGCATCAGTTGCGATCATGGCAGGAGTTGACGACTCGTATATCGTGCTTTTCGGCAACAACACTCAAGAATATATGACAAGTGACAGCGCACAAAAAGAGCTTCCCCTGCACATAAGACCTGCAGGTGATGAAAAAACGTTAGATATCCCTACGCTTATGATCGAATATGATCTGCCTGCAGGTGATGAAAAAACGTTAGATATCCCTGCGCTTATGATCGAATATGATCTGCCTGCACCTGAAGGATATGTTATAACCTCGTTTAACCCATCGCAATCGAATTACTCACTCTGGTTCTCCAAGAATAAAAGCGACGATGCAGGTTATTGGCACATGGGCATAAAAGTAAATATCTATGAGATATTTGAAGACACGAATGTCAAATTCGTGCACAACGGTGTGATGAATTCGATGGAATTCGGCGACCATATAATGTATTATTATGACGATTCTCAGACTGCTGAGGGCAGTGATTTCCACAGCGACAGCACGCATTACATCGTTAAGGGCGACAAATACGTGGCAAATATATCCACAAGCGTCCACACTTATCATACTGACGAAGTCGGACCAGAGGATATGCCAAAGCCCGAAGAGATCGCAAAGATTTTTGAAGCAATTGATGAAATGCTTCACGCACCGATGAGAAGCTTTGAAGAGATAGTTGCAGAGCCCGAGCCGAGTGAGAGCTCGATGCTTTCCGGCACACTTGGGCTCGATGGCAAGCCCGAAACTGCAATCGACTTCTCAAAGATAAAATACAGATACCTTCCCGTGCCCGAGGATTATGTTTTGAAAAGAAACAACGGCGGCATAATTATAACATATCAAAAGCAATATGATTATCCAACTGTGGGCCCCACTCTCAAGATCGAAATGATCGACAAGTCGCTTGATCCGTATGCAGGAATGCCCAGCGTTGCGGCACAGGAGTTGAATGTATTAGGCATCACAATGCATTATCACACCGAGCCGATAATTTATGACGGAACCCAGATGAAAGTGTATCTTTATAACTGTGATACTTATGCGATAAAAGTTCAGGCGATAACTTCTGTGCAACACGGAGCAGATGAGCTTCCCACTCACGAAGAAATCGCAACTGTCATCAATGCACTTAACGATGCTTTAAGCTAAAAAACCATCCCCCTGCCGTTTGACAGGGGGATTTGTTTAATTGCTAAGCATTATCTTTAAAATTTCCTTGTCGGTTTCCTTCATACCGTCTTTGCCGATGGTGCCGACGCAGGATATCGTATCGTCGGTGGATTCCTGCAAAATGCCCATGCGTGCTGAATATGCGTGGCCCTGCATTGCCATTCGGTGTGCCAAGTATGCGGCATCTAATGCCGAGGATATCTTTGCCGCACACGAAACCTTTGCACCGTCGCAAATGATTCCGGGGATGTTTGCAAGCGTATTATCGATCGTGTCCTGAATTTGTGTGCTTGTTCCGCCGTCGAGGTATGTAAGAGCGGCGCCAGCGGCGCAGGAAGCCGAAACAGCTCCGCAAAATGCTGAAAGCTTGCCTATAAACATCTTCTGAAAAGCTGTTAATAGGTTTGAAAAAGCAAGCCCGCGGTAAAGCTGCTCGTCGCTCAATCCCAAATATCTTGCATAAACGATAACAGGAACAGAGGTTGCGATGCCTTGGTTTCCGCTGCCCGAGTTAACAACAACGGGAAGCTCGCATCCGCCCATTCTCGCTTCTGATGCTGACGAGGCATAAGCTTTCATCTCGGTCAAAACGCTTGGCGCATATGCAAGACGGATCATATTTCCGATCTCAATGCCATAGCCGCCATTAAGTCCAACTTCAGCAATAGCCATGTTATACTTGATCTGAGTATCTAAAAGATCTTTAAGATCGTCAAGCTTAAAGGTGTTGGCAAATTCCTCGATATCATCTAAATTGAGAAGAGAATAGTTTATAAATTTCTGTTCGGGAACGGTGTTAATATCCCAAAGAACTTCGCCGTTTTTAACTATCTTTGTGACATTGGTGTGCGCACTTTTGATCTCGACAAGTGCCGAGTCGCTTCCGGAATACATTTTCAAAACGAAGTGAAGTGCATGCTCCGACTCTAAAAGTGAAACACGGCAAAGCTTTTGCCGCAATAAACAGTTTGTAAGTTCCACATCCTCGTCCTTAACGGCAGTTAAAACCTCTAGCTGTCTTTCACTGTCGCCGCCGACAGCACCCAAAATAACTGCTGCTTCGATTCCGCAAAGGCCGTTAGAGTGGGGGATAGTTACGCACTTAACGTTTTTGATGATGTTTCCCGAACACAAGGCTTCGATCCTATCAGGGAGAGCACCCAAAACCTCGCGACACTTTGCCGCACCATAAGCCAAGGCAATAGGTTCTGTACAGCCCATTGCAGGGACGAGTTCGTTTTCTAAAATCGCAATATATTCATTATATTTCTCGGTTGTAAGCATATTACCTCCAAAAAAGAAATTTTTTCGACTAAAAATATTATATCTTATATTATATTTCTTTTCAAGGGGATTTTGAAATTTAGATGGTTGTTTTGAAGGGCGGCACCCTCCTCCCCGGTGGGGAGGGGGCGCGCTTTAGCGCGGGGGTGGGGGTTGCGGCGTGGTTTTCCGCAAGGAAAACAAGTGCCGCATCCGCGAGCGAAGCGAGCCACCTTTTCACAAACTGCACGCGCACGCAAAAAGAAAAGCCTACTTTTCAGTAGGCTTTTTTGTATGAGAAGTATTATTCAGCGTCCCAAATTGCAGTCAAAGCTTCATAAGCGGTTTCGCCCATCTTCTGATAACCTGCGTTTCCGGGGTGGAGCCAGTCGTTCCAAGCAGATACGTTATATTCTGCAGCCATCCTTGTGGGGTCGTTGGGGTCTGCAAGCGCGCTTGCAAAGTCGATGTATCCGTCAAATCCGGACTTATCGGACATAATAAATTCGTTGCATTTGATTCTGATCTCTTCATGAAGATCCGAGTAATAGCCGTTTCCGCCAAAGGGAACGATAGTGCAACCATAAACCTTGATGCCCTTTGCGTGACACTGCTCGATTATCGACTTATAGCAGTCAATAAGCTCGCTGGAAATGTCAGTCTGTGCGCCGCCGATGTCATTCACACCATAAAGCACCAAAACATATTTAGCACCTGCAACATTCAAAACGTCACGCTCAAGTCTTGCCATGCCGGCTGTGCCCCATTCGCCTCTTAAAACGGTTCCGCCAATGCCCGAACCAACAACAGAAACGTTATAATACTCTATATCCTCTGCCAAGAGGGAAGCGAGTGTATCAGAATATCTGGGGAAGGTGTTTGTGTGACCGGCAGCACCGTCGGTGATAGAGTCACCAAAGCAGATAAGTGTCTTGGTGCCGGCTGTTGCCCAAACGTCAACCTCAGCAAGATAATACCAGCTTGTCATTTCCTTAGACCCTGCAGGCATTGTTTCGTCAGCAACGTGGTCTCCCTCAGCGATCCAGGTTGATGCTCTTGAAGCCGTGTGGCTGGTGATGGTTCCGCCAACGAACTTGCCAAACTTGGTTGTGATAGCCAAATCGTCCAAAGCCTCGCACGAGAATGCGATCTCGTCAGAAATTATCTCCTGGCCTGCTTCAATGGTTACAGACGTCTCACCGCCATTAAAGGTGATTACGGTGTCTGTTAAGGGATCGATCGTCGAGTTTGTGGGATCGAGAAGATGTGCAATGTGAGCCGATTCGATTATCAAGGGAATGTCGCCGTTAAGGTTAGAGAAGGTTATTCTTAACTTATCGCCGCCGATAGAAACTCTTATTTGCTGACGGCAGGTGTTTTCCTTAAGCCCGGGATTCATGGGAGTTTCGTTAACGCCAGCTGTAAGCTGTGCCGAGTGCCATGCTGCAAACCAGCCGTCCTCTTCGGGAGTTTCAACAACGGGAGGAGTTGTTTCGCCGCAAGAGCAAAGTGCGGTTCCAAGCAATGCCGCTGCCAAAGGCAATACAAAAATTCTCTTAAAGATGTTCATAATATTCTTCCTTTCTTTATTTAAGATCTTTGCTTATAGCGTCATAAATCGTCTTGCCGACGAACTTATAGCCTGTGTCGTTAAAGTGGAGATAGTCGTTCCAAACGGATATATAGGAACGACGGATGGTGATAGAATCGCTGGGATCAGCAACAGCAGAAGATAGATCGATATAACCGTCGAAGCCGGAATCCTTTGACATGATGAAGTTATTCACCTTGACTCTTATCTGCTCGTGAAGCTCGGAATAGTATCCGCTTCCCTTGAAGGGAGTGATCGTACAGCCATAAACCTTAATGCCCTTGGCATGAGCCTTCTTTATCATATCCTTATATGTATTAATGATCTGGCCCGAAATATCGTTTTGTGCATATCCGATATCGTTAACACCATAGAAGATGATAAGATATTCAGCACCGGGGACGTTCAATACGTCGCGGGTGAAGCGTGCCTGACCCGAGTTGCCCCAAGCACCCATAAGCGCGGTTGCGCCGATGCCCATGTTGATTACGGAATAATTATCGGTATCATCGTCAGCCTGAAGCCTTCTTGCAAGCTCGTCAGTCCAGCGTGCAAAGCTATTTGTTGTAACGCTTGCGCCGTCAGTTAAAGAGTCGCCCATGCAAACGATCGCACTTGCATCTGAAGAAGCCCAAACGTCAAGACGTGAAAGGAAATACCACGCTGTCATCGTTTCGCCGGATACAGTTTTTGCGCTAGTCTGATTGCCCTTTGCAAGCCATGTCGAGCAGCGCGAAGCCGTATGGCTTGTGATGGTAGAGGGGACATTTCCTAAATACAAGGTAACTGCCAAGTCGTCCAAAGCGCTGAATTTGAAATCGATCTCGTCACTTGTAACGGTCTTTCCTGCGGCAATTGTAACGCTCTTCTTGCCGCCAAATGTGATGTTAACGAGCGAAGAGGTGTTGATATCCGACTTGCCGGGATCTATAAGCTTGGCAAGCGTTGCGGCATTGATAGTAAGAGCCGAGTTTCCGTATTCATTCGAGAACGTAAGCTTAAGCTTGCTTCCGCCCAACGAGGGACGTATCTGCATTCTTACAGTGTTACCTGCAAACAAAACGTTCTTGGGCATTTGGTCTGCTCCTGCTGTAAGCTGTGCCGAACCCCATGATGCCACCCACTGAGTCTTTTCAGAGGTATCCTTGGGCTCATCATCCTCTTCTTCGGGCTCTATAGGGCCGTTTCCGAGATAGGTGAGCTCAACGGATTTAACAGTAAGCTGATCGAGATTTGTGTTCCATGTGGGGCCCTTGAAGCAGAAGCCGTTTGCGGCGGTGATACCCTTGCCGTCGTGATCCTCTGCGGTGAGGATGAAGGTAAACTCGAAATCTCCGCCGAAGAAGCCAAGCTCGCTCGAGGTCATGATGTTCGAGGCTGTTGCCTGTCCCGAAGCAACAAGCCACATTCTGAATTCACCGACAGAGCTGCCCTTAACGGTAACTCTAACGTTTTCGCCCATTTTAACCTCTGGGATAGCCCAGCCGACTATAGATGTGTTTGCTATATATGCCGATCCATCGGAATTATACTTAACGTTCACCTCTGCGATGCTAGAGTTGGTTGCCCAGTTTTTAGCGGTGATGGGGACTTTATATTTATTGGTTGCCTGTTCGGTCTTATCGTCCTTTTCTTCCTTGGGTTCGTTAGCTTTGGGGGCGGTATCGGTCAGATAGCTTCCCGAAACAAAGTATTCGCCGTTTTTAAACTTTATTCTATACCAGCCGTTAGCCGCCTTGCCTGTTACCTGAACCTTTTCGCCTTCGTCAAGATGACCAACGCGCTCACTGTCAGCATCAGGCTTTGTGCGAACGTTAACGCTTGATTTAGCGTACATATAAACCTCGCCCGAGATATCCTCGACAGCGATGGTAGCTTCAGTTGTGGTTACAGTTGTAACCTCGGTCGTGGTGGCTTCGGTGGTAGTAGTCACCTCTGTCGTGGTTTCGGGAGTGGTTGTCGTTGCCACGGTTGTTGTAGCTTCGGTCGTAGTCTCCTCAGTAGTGGTTGTAGCTTCGGTCGTGGTAATTTCAGGAGCATCCGTCACCTCTGGAGCGAGGGTAACGTCAGGCTCGCTAACATCGCTGTTTGCGGAATTTGAACATCCTGCAAATAGTGTTACAGCCATCACCAAAGATATCACAAGGCTTAAAATTCGGGCTGATATCTTCATGAAAAACATCCTTTCATAAACAAATAGAAATACACTTAAATTTTATCACTTGCAAGGTTGAAAGTAAAGTGCATTGAATACCTGATGACGGCAAAATAGTGCGCGAAGTCGCTTTATTTGCATTAAAACAAAAAGCTCCCCAAAAGGATGGGGAGCTTAAATGCATTATTGAATTATCCCAAATAAGCAAACTGCCATGTATCAAACTTAAAGTCGCCGCCGAATACAAGGTAAACGTCATGAACACCCGAAACGGTTTCGTCAAGCTTGGTCCAAACAGCTTCATAGTCGGAAGTGTTAAACTGAACAGCTCCGACAGCCTTGCCGTCAGCAGAATCAAGTCTTACCTCGACGATGCCCTTGCCCTTAACGAGTGCAGCGAAGGAGTCAGCGCCGTTTCCAAAGCTTACGCCCTTGATGAGAATATAGTCGCCTTCATCGATATCGGTTACAACGTATCCGCGAGAGGGGTCGTTCTCATAGGAGATGCCTGCTGCAGAGTGGTGGGCTTCTGCCTTCATCTTTGCAAAGGCGTTCATATAAGCAACCTGCGACACACCCTTGTCGGTCATTCTGCCAAAGGAGATGGTAGCAGTCTTTTCATCAACAGTTATTTCATCAACGCCGATTGAACGGTATCCGCCAGAAACGTCAAGTCCCATGTTTTCCAAGAGGGAAACAGACTGATAAAGGATATAGTACTTATCGCCGAACTTCTGCAAATGAGTGTGGTTGTTAGAGAAGGGATAGCCATAAGTGTTGGGGTTTGTCAAATATTCGCCGCCCCAAACCCAGTTGTCAGGGTTAAGAGGATCACCCTCGCAAACGATGTAGCACATCGAGCAGGTCTTGGGAGCCTTGCCAAGCGAGTTATCCCAATCTTTTCTTTCAGCATAGTTTGAGCAGTATGTGAGCAAGTATTTGCCGCCGATGAAGTTAAGCTCGTTAGCCTCGAAGTGATAAAGAGCGGGGATCTTCACGATCTCGCTTGCCAACGAAACCATATCGTCGCCCAATTTTACCAAACGGCAGTTGCCGGTATATTTGGGAGTTTCGTCGCCGTGCATTTCGTGTCCGCCGCCGAATGCAAGCCAGCCTGTGCCGTTATCGTCGATAACAACGCCGGGGTCGAAGCACCAGCAAACGGGATCGTCGCCAAGCATGCCGTTGTGAACGAGAGCCTTGCCGATGGGATCATTCCAGGGGCCGATGGGGGAATCAGCTGTCAAAACGCCGACACCTCCGCCCGAATTGCAGAAGTAAAGGAAGAACTTTGTCTTTCCGTTAACCTCCTTAGAAACGATAGATGGTGCCCAAGAGCAGCCTGCCCATGTTGCGATCTTTGTAACGTGGATCTCACCGTGATATGTCCAGTTCACCATGTCAGCGGTAGAGTAGCAAACGAGGGAGTTGATTCCACCGTATGTATTGGGGGTCTTGCCGCCGGTCTTTGCATATTCCTGCGAGTCGTTAGTGCCATATACGTAAAGTCTGCCGTTATATTCAACACTTGTGGGATCAGCAAAGAAAACGTTTGAAGAAATGGGGTTGTTTTCGTTTGCGGGTTTATAGATATTGGTAAGCTTTTTAACGGTAAATCCAAGATCTATAGAGGGCGTGAGCTTGTCGGAAATAGTGAATTCTGTCATTTTCGGTTCTCCTGTCGGTTTATTATTTAATGATGTGCTGTTGGGATCGTCTTCATCGGGCCTTGGTTCGCCCACGGTGACTTTAACAATCACTTCGAAGTTAATGACACCAACCTCAGCATTGAAAGCGTAAGGATTAAGAATGATTTTACTAACGTCTTCGTTCGGGAAGGCACACAAATAGATGGTGTCGCCCGTGAAGCCCTGCGAATCGGCAGTCGTGTCAGCACGGGAATTCCAGTGAAGCTCGCATCTTGGATCAACTCCTTTTTTGCAAGCCTTCATATTAGAAGCTTTAAGCTCGACTTCGAGATAATAAACGTTCTCGATCGGACACACACTTGTCACAAGCGAGGTGATATCGGGAAACGTCGTTCCCCAGCAATGCTCCACATCGCCCGTTACATCAACGCAATAGGAATCCCAATCGTTGTTTTCAAAATCGCACGAGAAGCTTCCCTTAACTGTGTATATCCCTGCTTTTGGGACCTCAGGCTCGGGTGCTGCCGTTGTAGTCGTAGTAGCAGCGGTAGTAGTGGTGACGGTAGTGGTCGTTGCCTTTGTCGTGGTGGTAGCTTCGGTAGTGGTTGCCTCAGTCGTTGTTGCTTCCGTAGTCGTGACCTCTTCGGTCGTGGTAACATCCTCGGTCGTGGTGACTGTTGTTTCCTCACTTGTTATAACTTCAGCAGTTGTAACAGACTCGTCGGTCACACTTTCGGGAGGATCGGTCACGACAGAACCTGAAGTTGAGGGCAAGATATCCTCTTTTCCGTCTGCCATACACGAGCAAAGCGAAATCGCCAAAGAAAGCACCAAGCAAGCGCACAAAAGCCTTCGGATCATTCTTTTAAAAGGCATAATAAAGTATTCCTTTCTAACGTCTGATATAAATATATCATTTAACGCATTATTTGTAAACATATTATACGAATAATGCAATAAATCCCCCACAATTGTGAGGGATTTATCAATTTTATATTGATTTATTCTTCAGCCTCGGCACGTTCCTGCGCCCAAATATTTATAAGTGTGCGATATGCCTCGTCGCCCATTCTTTCATAGCCTGTTGCGTTCGGGTGCAACCAGTCAGAAGTTGCATAAATCGACTGCATTTGATCGAGGTCTGATTCGGAAGCAAGAGCCATTGACATGTCAATAACGCCATCGAAACCGCTTTCTTCCGAAAGAATATAATCGTTGACCTTGTCTCTTATAAGCTCGTGAAGTTCAGAGTAATATCCGGGGTGGCCCTTTGTGGGAGCTAAAGTGCAGGCATATATCTTAATGCCTTTTTCGCGGCACTTTTCGATCATCACTTTATATTCGGCAATAATATCCTCGGAGATATCCGCCTGAGCATATCCAATGTCGTTTATACCTATCATGATGATAACGTATCTTACACCCGCAACGTTTAAAACGTCACGTTCGAATCTATCCTTTGCCGCCTGACCAACTCCGCCAAAAACGGCGTTGCCGCTGATCGCGGTGTTGGCAATGCTAAGGTTTTTGGTGTCGGAAGTCTGTAAAAGCTTTTCAGCCAAAACTTCCGGCCAGGTGTCGAATCCGTTGTGTGTTGCGCCCACACCGTCGGTTATCGAGTCGCCAAAGCAAACGATGGTTTTGGTTCCTGCCTCGGCATAAGTTTCAACTCGTGAGAGGAAATACCAGCAATTCTTAAAGCCCATGGTGCTGAATGTTTCGCTCGAAACCTGATCGCCCTCGGTTATCCACGAGGTGCAAAGCGAATCACGGTGAACCGTAAGATCGGAAGGGACATATTTTCCAAACTTTGTTGTAACAGCCAAAAGGTCCAACGCCTCGAATCTGAAGTTTATCTCATCCGAGGTTAGTGTGGTTCCCGGTTCTATTTTGGCGGTGGTTTCGCCGCCGTTAAAGGTTATAACTGTGTCTGTCGAGGTGTCAATAGTCGGGTTGCCCTCGCTTACAAGCTTGGCAATGTGAACAGAATCTATCATCAACGGCAGATTGCCGTATTCATTCGAGAAAGTAAGCTTTATCTTTTCGCCGCCTATAGAAACCTTAAGTTGTTGGCGAAGGGTGTTTTCCTTAAGCTTGGGGTTGGTGGGCACAGCATCATCTCCTGCACCGATCGACTGTGTTGCGGCTGCCCACGTTGTAAACCAGCCGGCCTCGTCGGGAATGATGACTTCCTTTTCGCCGCAGGCTGTAAGCAAAGTCATGCCAAAAACACAGCATATAGTAAAGCACATAAGTCTTTTTAACATCATAATTCGACTCCTTTCGAGCTGATATGATAATTATATCAAACATAAAGGTAAATGTAAAGAAGCATTTGTGTTGACTTAGTGTTGCAATAAAGGTATAATAAATGTGTATAGCTTGATTTGGAATTTATTCTTCCAAAATGAGCAATAATATATAAAGGATGGTTGTATTTACAATGAAACTGTACAAATACGAGACACATATTCACACGTCACAGGGCTCGGACTGCTCACATTGGAGCGGTGATTCCATCGTTGAAAGACTTCATGAGCTTGGATATTCGGGCTGTTTTATAACCGACCATTTCTTTAACGGAAACACTGCTGTTGACAGAAGCCTTCCTTGGGACGTTAAGATAAATCTTTTCTGCCAAGGTTATGAAGCTGCAAAGAAGAAAGGCGACGAGCTTGGATTCCAGGTGTTCTTTGGTTGGGAGTTCGCAATGAACGGAACCGAGTTTTTGACATATGGTCTTGACAAGCAGTTCCTTTTAGACAACCCTCAGATAATGGAGATGCCTCTTGACAAATATGCTGACTTTATCCACGAAAAAGGCGGTTTTGTCGTTCACGCACATCCCTTCCGCGAAGCAGGCTATATCTCCGTGATCCGTCTTTATCCTCATCATGTCGACGGTGTTGAGGTTATTAACTGCGGAAACGCTCCCCAGTTTAATGAGCGTGCTAAGTGGTATGCAAAAGCATATGATATTCCCATGACAGGAGGAACGGATGCTCACCATCTTTGGGGCTATCATTCCGGTGGCATTGCTTTGGATGAAAAGCTTGCCGATGCTAAGGATTATTTAAATCGTTTGCGTGAAGGACGCATCACTCAGATACGCGAGCCTTCAAGGGATGCACATCTTCCTTGGCCTCCCAATTCCGAGAGCTATGCTGTTCGAAACAGCATCGACCTTTTGCCCGATGAGTTGAAGGAAAGAGCAAAGAAAAAATAAAAACGTCTTGTTGATAGGAGTGAGCTAAATGTCATTATTTAAATACGAAACACATTTGCACACGAGCGAGAGTTCATGGTGTGGCAACTGGAATGCAGAGACGGCTGTCAGAAGACTGCACGAGCTTGGATATTCCGGATGCTTTATAACAGATCATTTCCTTAATAGCGGCAGCGCAACTCCCGATAAACGCTTGCCTTGGGATATACAGGTCCATCTTTTCTGCCAAGGATATGAAAAGGCAAAGAAGGTTGGCGACGAGCTTGGACTTGACGTTTGGCTTGGATGGGAATTTGCGTGGAACGCTGCCGACTTCTTGACATATGGGCTTGACAAGCAGTTCCTTTTAGATCATCCGAACGTAGTGAATATGGCACCGGATGAATATATCGATCTCGTTCACAAGTGCGGTGGGTTTGTGGTTCAGGCTCACCCCTTCAGAGACAGAGATTATATTTCGGGATTGCACATATATTTCAAGCACGTTGACGGAATCGAGGCTGTAAACTGTGGAAACGATTCCCTTGCAAATGAAAGAGCTGCGTGGTTTGCAGATTCTTATGGCATTCCCAAGACCGGTGGAAGCGATGCCCATCATTTGTGGTGGTATAAAGCGGGAGGAATTGAGCTTGATGAAAAGCTTTCCTGCCCGAACGACTATCTTACACGCTTAAAAGAGGGCAGAATAACAAATATCCTTCAGGGTAGTAAAGAATACTATGTTCCTTGCCCAGAGGATAAAGACTGCCTTGTCATAAGAAACGATATTAAGCTTTTGCCTGATGATTTAAGAATCAGGGCAGAGAAATGGTATGAAGAAAATCAATAACGGAGAACCATATGCTTTCTGTAATTTTGCCCTCGTTTAACGAGGAGGACAATATTTCAAACACAGCGTCAGTCATCTGCCGCTTGCTTGAAGAGAATAAAATAGATCACGAGCTTATATTTGTCGATGACGGCTCTCACGATAACACTTGGCTTAAAATTTGCGAAGAAGCAAAGAAAAATGCAAACGTGAGAGGGCTTCACTTTTCACGCAATTTCGGCAAAGAGGGTGCGATCTTCGCAGGGCTTAAAGCCGCCAAGGGCGACTGTGCTGTTGTTATGGACGTTGATCTTCAGCATCCGCCCAAGACACTTTTGGAAATGCACGAAATGTGGCTTAATGGAGCCGAGGTCGTTGAAGGCAAAAAGCGTTCTCGCGGCAAGGAAAACGCTGCATACGGCGGGCTTTCAAAGCTTTTCTATAAGCTTATAAAGTCGGCTTCGGGAATAGATATGATCGACACCTCTGACTTTAAGCTTTTGGACAGAAAGGTTATTGATGCTATGCTTGAGCTTCCCGAAAGGATAACCTTCTTCAGAGCGTTGTCGGGCTGGGTCGGCTTTAAGACCGAGACCGTTTGGTTCGACGTTGCACCCCGCGCTTATGGCGAGCGCAAGTGGACAACCAGAATGCTTTTGGGCTATGCGATAAGAAATCTTTCAAGCTTCACGGGAATGCCACTTTATATCTCAACTGTTTTGGGCCTTTTGGTGATGCTTGCGGCGGTTGTTATATGGATACTTTTGCTTTGCAAGGTCGAGCTTGGCTCGTTCAATGCGGCAAATGCGGCTTTGCTGTTCGTTTCAGGGCTTATCTTAGAAACAGTCGGCATTTTAAGTTATTATGTTTCAAGAATCTATGAAGAGATCAAAAACCGCCCGAGATATATCATCTCCAAGACTACCGATGATTTGAAAACGGAGGATTAAATGACTGAAAACGAAATTAATACAGCTCCTGTGGAGGCGATGGACGTCACCCCTCCCCAAAGAGCGTGGTATACAAAATTTTTAGAGGATAATGCTGTTGGCAAATGGATCTATCGCCACCGAGCATCACTTGGTGCGTTCTTCATTCCCGTTGCCATTATGTATTTAGTATACTCCTGCTTTGGCGTTCATCCTTATGGCGATATGTCCGCACTTGTTTTAGACCTTAACGGACAGTACGTATCCTATTACGAAATGATGCGCGACGCTATTTGGGGCGACGGAAGCTTGATTTACAGCTGGTCACGAAACCTTAGCGGCGAGACGATGGGCATCTTTGGATATTACCTTGCAAGCCCGTTTATGTGGATAATCGTTTTGCTTCCCAGAACGATGATGTGCGGAGCGATAGAGATCATGCAGCTTGCAAAGATCGGTTGCTGTGGCCTCGCTTTTGCTTATTATCTTAGAAAGAGAAAGAACGCAAGCATCTCCTCTGAGCTTATATTCTCTGTAAGCTATGCTTTGATGACCTATATCGTAGTCGAGCTTATGAACCCTATGTGGATCGACGGTATGATATGGCTTCCGATGATCATTTTGGGAATCGAGCGCTTGGTTGACGAAGGCAAGATGCTTCCGCTTATATTGCCGATGGCGATAATGTTTGTTTCGCATTTCTACATTGGCTATATGCTTGCTTTCTTCAGCATTTTATACTTTGTTTATTACATCTTCTCCCGTCCGGAACATATCGTGGCACCAAGATTTATCACCCGCGGACTTAAGTTTGCTGCAGGAGGAATCATCTCGGCACTCAGCGCATCCATCGTGCTTATACCGATGTATTGCTCTTTAAGTCTTGGAAAGTTAGAATTCTCCGATCCTAACTTCTCGCCAAAAACTCAGTTTAATTTTTACGAGTTCCTTTCAAAGCTCTTCTCTAACAGCTATGACACCGTTCGCCCCGAAGGACTTCCTGTCATTGCCTGCGGAACCATAACTCTTTTGTTGATCCCGCTGTTCTTCCTGAATACAAAAATCAGCATTAAAGAGAAGATTGCCGATGCGCTTCTTTTGCTCGCTGTTTTCGGCAGTATGTATATCTCGACTGTCGATATCGCTTGGCACGGATTCCAGGTGCCCAACTGGCTTCCTTACAGATATTCCTTCACCTTCTCGTTTATAATGCTTATAATGGCGTTCAGAGCTTTCGAAAATTTAGAGGGTGTATCCTTTAAGGAAGTTTGCGTGACGGCATTTGGCTGGATTGTTGTACTCATCGTCCTCTCGCAAGAGGAATATGAGCATCTTTATCTTTTAGAAACTGTTTGGTACAGTGTTTTGGCTATCGCTGTTTTCACAGCACTTATATTCCTCTCGAAAAAATATCACGATGTGTGGATGAAGCTTATCGTTGCGGTGTTTGTCTGCATTGAGGTGTTTATTAACGGACTTTACACTGTCTGGGCGATAGATTATGACGTTGTATATTCAAAATATTCGTCCTATCAGGACTATTTCATCGACGGAAGAGAAGTAGTTTCTCAGATTGAAGAAGCTGATGAGGGGCTTTTCAGAATGGAAAAGACCTTCCACCGCACAGTTAACGACCCGATGGGAATGGGCTTTGCAGGCATCAGCCATTCAAGCTCGACAATGAACACTCCCGTTTTGAAGATGCTTAAATCCTTGGGCTATGGCATGCAGGGACACTATACAAAGTATACCGGTGACACTATCGTTACCGACTCGCTGTTTGGCATCAAGTATATTATGTATAAGCCCGACAAGATAACCGCTTCTCCCGATCCGAGAGAATTAAACCGCCAGAACTATCAAAACGAGCTTAAAAAGCCGGCTGATGAATATAGTGTATATCTTACTCCCGAGGATACCGGGGTTGAGGAGATCGTGGTTTATGAAAATCCCTACGCTCTTTCAATCGGCTATATGGCAAACTATGATATCTTAGAGTGCGAGCTTGACTCGAATGATCCCATCACCAATCAGCAATCGCTTTTGGGAGCGCTTACAGGCTCGGGCTATACAAGAGTGTTTAAGCGAGTTTATCCCTATTTCACCGATACCACCAACTGCACCACCGCAACAACCGGCGATCACATTATGTATACCACCGCTGTTGAAGGCAAGGACAGCTATGTTGAATTCACCATTAAAGTTGAGAATAGCTATAATATGTATGCTTTCTTCCCAACGATCTATCAGCGTCAGTGCAACATGTGGGTAAAGGCAGACTCGTGGGACGTTGTAAACTATGCTTTTGTTGATTACTTCTTCACGGGCGAGCATTACAGCGTTTTGGATCTCGGCTCTTATGAAGAAGGCGAGACCATCAAGCTTAGAATGACTTTAGCAAACGGTGAGGCTATCTTCTCGGATGTTTTGATTTACTATCTCGATACAGATGCATATCAAGAGGTTTATAACGAGCTTGCTGACGAGCAGTGGAACATCACCGAGCACAGCGATACTCATCTTTTGGGCACGGTCGACGTTAAGGAGGACGGTGTTCTCTTTACAACCATCCCTCAGGAGCCCGGCTGGACCATTAAGGTTGACGGTGAAGAGGTTGACTCTGTAACCCTTCTTAACTCGCTTATAGGAATCGAGCTTAGTGCCGGCGAGCACACAGTTGAAATGACGTTCTGGCCGCAGTATCTCACACTTGCGATAATCGTTTCGCTTGTTGGCTTGTCGTTTATCGGAATAATCGCTGTTTTCGAGGTTAAGGATGGCGCACTTATCAAAAAGATCCTTGAAAAGACAAAGTGACTTGACCTTTTGCGAAAATAGTAGTAAAATAAATCTGTTAAATTTATATCATATATGGAGGACACAAAAATGAAATTTATCGTTGAAACTTCTGCACGTCACGTGCACGTTAGTGAAGCTGACCTTGAGGTGCTTTTCGGCAAGGGCGCTAAGCTTACCCACAAGAAGGACCTTTCTCAGCCCGGTCAGTATGCTTGTGAAGAAAGAGTAACCGTTGTTGGCCCCAAGAAGGAGATCGCAGGCGTATCCATCCTTGGCCCCTGCAGACCCGAAACTCAGGTTGAGCTTTCTGCAACCGATGCTCGCTCTATCGGTCTTGCTGCTCCCGTAAGAGAATCCGGCGACTTGGCTGGTTCTGCACCCTGCAAGCTTGTTGGCCCTTGCGGCGAAGTTGAGCTTGAAAAGGGCGTTATCGTTGCAAAAAGACACATTCACCTCACCCCCGAGGATGCTAACGAACTTGGCGTAACCGACAAGGAAGTTGTTTGGGTTAAGCTTGAGACTGAAGGCAGAAGCGCAATTTTGGGCGACGTTGTTTGCCGCGTAAGCCCCAGCTATGCAACCGCAATGCACATCGATACTGACGAATCCAACGCTGTTGGAGCAGGCAGAGCACAGATGGGCGAGATCGTTAAGCTTTAATTAATTTCACAAAGAGAGCCGCTTCGAGATTCGAGGCGGCTTTTTTATTGCACACAGAACGGCGGGGGATCGCCTTGAAGACAAAAAATCCGCACTGCGAAAGCAGTGCGGGGGTAAACGTCGTATAAAATATAGTTATTGATGTCCGTGACAGTTTCCGCTGTTGGGGCAGCCATTGCAACCACAGCCGCAGGAACATTTGCCTGCCTTTTTATCTCTGATCAGTTTAAAAACGATCGTGCCAACGATCACGGCAACTACGATTAAAACGATTATTGAAGCAAGATTTTCCAAAATGAATTCCATGTCCAAATCCTCCGATTATTTTACCTTAACCTCGCTTGCCAAGCTTTTGCTTTCCTTATAGGGGCGGAAAAGCAAATAGATGATAACTGCCAAGGTTATAACTGCAGCGATAAGCCCTAGGATGTTCATGTTTCCTGCGAAAACGCTGCCGATCTGATATACAATAAGCGAGATCGCATAAGCAAACACGGTCATCCAGCTAACTGCAAACCAGCTCCACTTGGCGTTGTTCATTTCGCGTCTGATAGCACCGATTGCCGCAAAGCAAGGTGCACACAAAAGATTGAACATCATAAAGCTGAAGCCTGCAAGTGCGCTTCCGCCCATAACGTGTGTAAATGCTTCTTCAGCAGAACCAAGACCGAGTGCGCCAAACACACCCACAACCTCTTCCTTTGCAAGAAGTCCCAAAATGGTTGCAACCGCTGCCTGCCAGCTGCCAAAGCCCAAGGGCTTAAAGAGGACTGCAATAGCAGAGCCGATAACGTTAAGGATAGAAGCCTCGTCACCGGTGATATAGTGCAAGCCACCCTCGAACGAAAGGCTATTAAGTGTCCAAATAAGCACGCTTGCGGCAAGGATAACAGTTCCCGCACGCTTGATGAATGACCATCCGCGGTCCCACGTTGTGAAAAGAATGTTTCTTGCAACGGGTGCGTGGTAAGAGGGCAACTCGATTACAAAAGGTGCAGGATCGCCTGCAAAAGCTTTGAATTTCTTTAAAATAAGGCCCGAAACAACAACTGAAGCAATACCGATCAAATATGCCGCCGTTGCAATAAGCGAGCTGTTTCCAAAGAGTGCAGCCGCAATAAGTCCAACGATGGGCATTTTTGCACCGCAGGGAATGAAGCTTGTGGTGATGATGGTTATTCTTCTGTCGCGTTCCTGTTCGATTGTTCGAGAAGCCATGATGCCGGGAACACTGCATCCGGATGCGATAAGCATAGGAATAAAGGACTTACCTGAAAGGCCAAACTTTCTGAAAAGCTTATCCATAATGAATGCAACGCGTGACATATATCCGCAGTCTTCAAGAATGGAGAGGAGAAGGAACAAAATGAACATTTGCGGAACAAACCCCAAAACTGCGCCCACACCGCCGACAATACCGTCCATAATGAGGGAGTAGAGCCATTCCCAGATAACAGGTGTGCCGTCGGCAGAAAGAAGAACTTTGTCCAAAAGCTCGGGAACGCTGAGCCAACTTGCCATAAACGTGTCGGGATAAGTTTCAGCGAACGAGCCAAACAAGCCGTCATTCATGAAAACAACTGTCCAGTCGCCGACTGTGCCGATAGAAATGGTATACACAAGCCACATAATAAATGCGAAAATAGGAAGCGCAAGAATTCGGTTTGTAACAACTCTGTCTATCTTATCGGAAATTGAAAGCTTGCCTGCGTTCTTTTTCTTATAGCATATCTTTGTTAAAGAAGCGATATAGTTATAGCGCTCGTTGGTGATGATAGCTTCACAGTCGTCGTCGAGCAACTGCTCAACCTCGCAAATGTCCTCTTCGATATGCTCAAGCACCTCGGCACTCAAGCCAAGATCTGCAAGCACCTTTTCGTCACGCTCGAACACCTTTATCGAGTACCATCTTTGCTGTTCCTTGGGGAAGTGATGCACTGTTGCCTCCTCGATGTGAGCAAGAGCATGCTCAACCACACCGCTGAAGGTATACATAGGCACGGGCTTGCCCTTCTTTGCAGCTTCGATAGCAAGCTCGGCAGCCTCCAATATTCCGTCACTCTTAAGAGCAGAAATCTCGATAACGGGACATCCGAGCTTTTTGGAAAGAATCTCGGTGTCAATGAAGTCGCCGTTCTTTCTTACAATGTCCATCATGTTGATGGCTATAACAACGGGAATTCCGATCTCTGCAAGCTGAGTTGTAAGATAAAGGTTTCTTTCAAGATTGGTGCCGTCAACAATGTTTAATATAGCATCCGGGCGGTCGCCTACAAGATAGTTTCTTGCAACCACCTCTTCCAAGGTATAGGATGAAAGGGAATAGATACCGGGAAGATCAGTTATAATAACACCATCGTGTTTTTTAAGCTTGCCTTCTTTGTGCTCAACGGTAACGCCGGGCCAGTTTCCAACGTATTGATTAGAGCCTGTAAGCGCGTTGAAGAGGGTCGTTTTTCCGCAGTTGGGGTTACCCGCAAGCGCAATGCGAATGTTTGTGTTGTCCATGATTCTCTCCTGATTCAAGTGTTAGATAGAGAGGTTAGCAAAAGCTAACCGATTCTCGAATAAAAAGGGCTTGCGCCCTTGTATAATGGCTATTCAACCTCGATGTTGTCGGCATCGGCCTTTCTTAATGAAAGCTCATAGCCTCTTACAGTCAGTTCCAAGGGGTCACCCAAAGGGGCAACCTTTCTTACATATATTTCAACGCCCTTGGTGATGCCCATGTCCATGATTCTGCGTTTCAGGGCTCCTTCACCGTAAAGCTTCTTGACGGTCACGGTCGAACCGATCTTAGCGTCCTTAAGAGTCATCTGATGACCTCCTTGCGTAGTGGGTTAGCTTTTGCTAACCGATATTATAATACAGCAAAACAAGGCGTAAAGTCAATCGTTTTTGGTGTTTTCCTGTCACAAAAGAGGATTTTTGTATGAATGCAAATAAGTTAGTTTTTGCTAACTGATGTTTTTGTTCAGTTTGACAAAGCGGGCTGATTTTCACAAATATTGTATTGTCTTGGTGCTTGAAAAATGCGTTAAGTTGTGGTATTATTTTATTATCAAATAAAAAGGAGGGATTGCCGTGAGCTTACAGGAATCGGGCGAAATGTATTTGGAGACTATATATTTGTTGTCCCGCAAGCTTGGCTCGGTAAGAGCTATCGACGTCAGCGAGCATATGGGATATTCCAAGCCCAGCGTAAGCCGTGCTGTGGGAATCCTTAAAAAAGGCGGATATCTTGTTTCAGACAGTGACGGAAGCCTTGTTTTGACCGAAGAGGGAATTAAGATCGCAGAAAGGACTTATGAACGTCACAGAGTGTTGCTTGATCTGTTTATAAGACTGGGTATAAGCGAAGATACTGCAACGGCAGATGCCTGCAAGATCGAGCATGACATATCCGACGAGACATTCCAGGCGATAAAAAAGTTTGTCGAAAATCTATAAAAAATAAACCGTCCGTTTCGGGCGGTTTTTTTATATAAGTAAATATCCCAAAGCGATGAGAAGCTTTATATCTGCTTTATTTTTATAAAGTATGTAAAGCATTAAGATGATAAGAAGCCTTTCGGGGTCGATTCCCGAAGAGCTCGAAAAAAGATTAGTTAAAATGTTTGCATTATTTTGCGACTTGTGTTGTTTGTGCGGCCGATTTATCGGGCGGTTTTCTTGCAGAGCGATATCTATCTCTTGCTTTGGCTCGGGCTTTGGACAATCTGAAGAGGGAATCGGCTCTTGCACCAAGCTTTTCGAGCGCTGCTGCATCTGTCGCATCCTCGCCAACGCATCAAGCTGCATTTGGCTGAAATTTTGTTCATCATAATAAGCCAAAGAAATCGCCCCCTTCGTCGATGATACCGCTGTCTTTAATGATCGGCCACAGATTTAAAAGCTTTATAAGCTTGATCGCCTTGTCTATGCGCTCGCGTTTTTCCTCGCCCAAAAGGGGCTTTAAGGCGCACAGGAAGTTTATGTTTTCGTCATCATGCGTGCTCTCTTTTAATTTGGCGAAAAGCCCGATAAGCACGCTTGGATCGAATGGAAGATCGTCAGTTTTTGGAGGTGTCGGTGCGATTTCACCCTCGCCCGAAAGTCCAAGCATGGAAGCAAGCTCTCCGAGCTGTTTAAGGCTTTCTTCGCTTGACAGTATCTCGGAAATCTTCGAAGCCAGATCCTCCATGCATAACACCTCACTTTAACGTAATTATCCGAATAGCTTTTTCATCAGTTCCTTTGCCTGAGGGCTTGAAAGAATAGCACTTGCCGTTTGTGGATTTGAAAGAGCGTTTGTAAGCATCTGCGCCTGATTTTGAGGGAGCGTTGCCAAAAGTCTGTCGAAAGTGCCCTTTTGAAGCTCGGACCGTAACTGATCCTCGGTAACGCCAAGCTTTTGTGATGCTGATCTTATAAGAGCTTCCTGCTGTGACTGAGATAAATTCATGCTGTTGCCTCCTGAAAATATTGAAATGTATTAAAAAATGTGTTAAAATTTATTTATGACTGCGAAAGGAGCCGACTTCTTGAAGATTATTGCGTTTTCCGATTCTCACCGCCGAAGCGACAGAGTGGATAAGCTCTTTGAAAAAACTCATCTTTATGCCGATCTGTACGTCTTTACGGGTGACGGACTTGATGATATCGAGAATATGTTTTATATCTATCCCGACAAGAAAATTTTGTGTGTTTCGGGAAACTGTGATGCTCCCGCAACCGAGGCTTATGTCAGAGAGGTTATGTGCGGAACGAAAAAAGTTGTCTTCACACACGGACATATGCAGCACGCAAAATTCGGCATGGGCGGGCTTAAAAACCTTGCTAAGCAAACGGGTGCCTGCGTTGTCATTTTCGGTCATACCCACGAAAAGAAGTGCGAATATGACGATGGGGTGTATTACATCAATCCGGGAAGCCTTGGGATCCCTCACGACGGATATCCGTCTTATGCAGTAATCGATATCAGCGAAGCAGGCGTTTTGTGTTCGCACGTCACTCTTTAACAGTATATGATGCCGCAAGGCTTAAGTTGCGGCCAATTTATAAATCGGAGGAAAATATTTATGTTGGAACAGCTTAAAAAAGAAGTATACGAAGCAAATATGCTCTTGCCCAAGTATGGTCTTATCACGTTCACTTGGGGCAACGTTTCGGGAATCGATCGCGAAAAGGGACTTATCGTAATCAAACCCTCTGGCGTTGAATATGACGTTATGAAACCCGAGGATATGGTTGTTGTTGACCTTGACGGAAACGTTGTTGAAGGCGATCTTAACCCCTCAAGCGACACTCCCACACACATCGAGTTTTATAAGGCATTTCCCAATATCGGCGGTGTAACTCACACTCATTCCACCTTTGCGACATCCTTTGCACAGGCAGGCTGCGGAGTTTTGCCTCTTGGTACCACTCACGGCGACTATTTCTATGGTAAGATCCCTTGCACAAGAAAGATGACTCCCGAAGAGATCGGCACAGAATATGAAAAGAACACAGGTCTTGTTATTGTTGAGACTTTCGAAAAAGAAAAGATCGACCCCGATGCAATTCCTGCAGTTTTGGTTCATTCTCACGGACCTTTTACTTGGGGCAAGAATGCAATCGATTCGGTTCATCATTCTGTAATTTTAGAAGAACTCTCGAAAATGGCGCTTTATGCTAATTTGATAAAGACTTCTACACATGAAAACCGTGTACCTTCAATGCAGCAGGAGCTTTTGGATAAGCATTATTTAAGAAAGCACGGCGCAAATGCTTATTACGGACAGAAGAAAAAGTAAATAAAAACATAAAAAGCTCTCTCCTTTTTTGGAGAGAGCTTTTAATTTATCCGTGATAAAGATTCTTTGATTGATATGCCGCCTCGCAGGTCACGTTAATGCCAAGCTTGTTAAAGGTTTTCATATCCACAGAGCTTAAAATGACTGTCGAGTGAACCTCGCATCCTCTAAGCATTTTAAGCTGTTCAAGTGCGAGCTGTGCGGTGGGATTGGTTGCAGCACAAATGCTTAAAGCAAGCAAAACCTCGTCGGTGTGAAGCCTTGGGTTTTCGTTTCCAAGGTGATTTACCTTAAGCTTTTGTATAGGCTCGATAACAACGGGTGAGATGAGCAAAATATCGTCTGCAATGCCTGCTAAAGCCTTAAGAGCGTTAAGCAAAAGTGCGGCAGATGCTCCCAAAAGCGAGCTTGTCTTGCCGGTGATTATTCTTCCGTCGGGAAGTTCCATTGCAGCAGCAGGGTTTCCTGTCGCTTCCGCTTTTTCAAGCGCAGGAGTTACAACAGCTCGGTAAGTTTCGCTGATGCCTGCTTTTTTCATCAAAAGCTCGATCTTCAAAACCTCATCCTCAGTTGCATCGCCCTTGCGTGCCTTGCAAAGAGTGGTATAGTGTCTGCGGATTATTTCCTGTTTCGAGGCCTCACAGCAAGCATCGTCATCAAAAATGCAGAAGCCTGCCATGTTAACGCCCATGTCGGTGGGGGACTTATAGGGCGACTCGCCAAGGATCATGTTAAACATGGTGTCCAAAACGGGGAAAACTTCAATATCGCGGTTATAGTTAACAGATAAAGTGCCGTAAGCTTCAAGATGATAGGGGTCGATCATGTTGACGTCGTTAAGGTCGGCAGTTGCAGCTTCATAAGCCAAGTTAACGGGGTGATTTAAAGGGATGCTCCAAATCGGGAAAGTCTCGAACTTCGCATAGCCTGCCTTGATTCCACGCTTGTGGTCGTGATAAAGCTGAGAAAGGCAGGTTGCCATCTTTCCGCTTCCGGGGCCGGGTGCGGTGATAACGATAAGCTCTCGGCTTGTTTCAATATATTCGTTCTTTCCATATCCGTCATCGCTGATGACTTTTTTAAGATCGCTGGGATAACCCTCGATATTATAGTGGCGATAAACGGTGATACCCAAGGTTTCAAGCTTGCGCTTGAATGCATCTGCCGCAGGCTGACCTGCATATCTTGATAAAACAACGCTTCCAACGTAAAGCCCTGCTTTGCGATAAGCGTCGATAAGTCTTAAAACATCGAGGTCATAGGTGATGCCAATATCCCCTCTTACCTTGTTCTGTTCAATGTCGGCGGCATTTATAACGACAACGACTTCGGCCTGATCTTTAAGCTGCAAAAGCATTTGAAGCTTGGAATCGGGTTTAAATCCGGGCAACACGCGAGAAGCATGATAGTCATCAAAAAGCTTTCCGCCGAACTCTAAATAAAGCTTGCCTCCGAAGAACTCGATTCGTTCTTTAATGTGAGCCGACTGTGTAGATAAATATTTATCATTGTCAAAGCCGAGTTTTGTCACAAAAATCCCCCCACAAAACAAAATACACTTTAGTATAACATTATTTTTCGTTTCTTTCAAGATTTTTAGCCCCAAAATCTCTAACATATTTCACCTTTGTAATTTATGCGTTTTGCCAAAGGTGCGTCACCGCGCGCCATAATACATCATATATTAAATTATAAAAACAGGTATGTTCCCTGAAATGGAAGGGGTATGAAATATAATGAAGATATATGTTTTGGGACTTGATAAGCGAACAGCTTATTGTGCCATGCATCTTAAAGAAAAATTTAAAAACAGCGTTATTCTGTGCGATAATGCGCAGTGTATATTCGAGCCTGACGTTTTGGTTTTGCCCTATGTTTCTTTTAAAAAAGGCAGATGCCTGAATTTGCCCGAATGTGTGCCTTCTTCGTCAGTTCTTGATAAAATGCAAAAAGGCTCGGTCTTGTTTGCAGGAATGTTATATAACGAGCTTGAAACAGAGTGCTGCGAGCGTGGGATAACGCTTTTCGACTATTTTAAAAGTGAGGATTTAACCGTTAAAAACGCACATCTAACTGCCGAGGGCGCTATTGAAATGATAATGAGAAACACCGATAAGGCGATAGGGGATATGCACATTGCGATAACCGGATTTGGAAGAGTGGCGCTTGCCTGCGCCGAAAAGCTCTCTTGCTTGGGAGCAAAAATAACTATTCTTGCAAGAAAAGAGTCTGCCAAAAAAGAAGCTCTTTCGCTTGGATATGATTCGGCAGGTATTTGCGATGGTGAGGCTCTTGAAAGTGCCGACGTTATCATCAACACAGTGCCGTCGATAGTTTTAAATGACGGAATGTTAAATCATGCAAAAAACTGCAAATACATTTTGGACCTTGCTTCAAGTCCTTTCGGAACAGATTTTGAGGCGGCAGCAAATCTTGGAATCAAGACTGAGACAGCACTCGGCCTCCCAGCGATATGTGCAAGCGCCACGGCAGGCAGATTCATCGCAGAGTTTATAGCAAGCAAGCTCTCGGGAGGTGACGCTCCATGCAGGTAATAAGACTTGGCTTTGCCCTGACCGGCTCGTTTTGCACCTTTGACAAGGCTTTTGATGCGATATACACACTTGCTCACGAAGGCTTCGAGGTTTATCCCATAATGTCCTTTAACGCATATAACATCTCCACACGCTTTGGCGGTGCGCTTGATAACAGAAATAAGCTAAGAGAGCTTTGTGGACACGATATCATCTATACTATCGAGGATGCCGAACCGATTGGCCCCAAAAAGATGTTTGATGCGCTGGTGGTGGCTCCCTGCACCTCGAACACACTGGCAAAGCTGGCAAGCGGCGTTAACGACACCCCCGTTACGATGGCAGTTAAAAGCCATATAAGAAATTCTCGGCCCGTGATAATTGCTGTTTCGACAAACGATGCTTTGGCTGCGGCGGCAAAAAATATCGGCTTTTTGCAAAACCAAAAGAATTATTTCTTTGTGCCATATTCGCAGGATAATCACATTCAAAAGCCATTTTCGGCGGTTGCCGATTTTACAAAGATCGGTGAAACGGTGCGCTTAGCGCTCGAGGGCAAGCAGATTCAGCCGATGATATATTAAAAGAAAATCCCCCGTATAAAAACGGGGGATTATTTTACTTTTTCAAATATGCCTCAAGTCGATAAATCGGCTGGCCCATTTCAGAAAATCGCTTTTCATACTCAGTCATAATGTTGCCCTTAAAGTCGCTTGCGTGAAGGTCTAAGCTCACATTCTTCAGCGTGAAGCCATAGCCTGAAAGCTCGTTCAGCGAGAACTCGAAAAGGCCCTTGTTGTCCGTCTTTTGATGGATCTCGGCACCCTCTTTTAACAGCCTCTCATAAATTCTCAAGAAGCGTGAGTGCGTGAGCCTGTGTATAGCATAGCTCTTTTTGGGGAATGGGCAGGAGAAATTGAGATATATTCTTTCGATCGAGTGTTCGGGAATGAACTTTTCTAAATACTCCGCCTCGCATCTCAAAAGTCTTAGGTTGGGGATATCCAAAGCGATTGCCTTTTCGGCGGCATCAACGATAACGTTCGAGGTTTTTTCAACTGCAAGCACGTTGATATCGGGGTTTTGGGTAGCCAAATCGCAGGCAAACTGCCCTTTGCCGCAACCGATCTCAAGCACCACGGGGTTAGAGTTGCCAAATATCGCCTCGAAATCGAAAAAGTCCTTATCCTTGATAGCTTCTTCAAAATTTCTTTCTTCGCACCAAATTATTTTAAGCTTGCCGGTTTCCTCGCAAGCGGCAAGACGCTCTTCAAGGTGCGTTTTTCTTCTCATTCTCATAATGTAACCTTAACTCCTCCGTAGGGTCTAATATTCAAAACGTAACAGCTTCCCTTGCCGAAAACAGCTTCGATTCCTGATTTGAAGCTTTCAAGCTTGCGGTTGGGAACAAACGCCTGGATGGTTCCTGCAAAGCCGCCGCCGTGAACGCGGCAAGCACCTTCTCCGCCCAAGAGGTTTTCGGCAATATAAAGTGCCAAAGAAATGCCCTGCTGTGCGGGAGAGATATTTGCATAAACGTTCTGCAAATATTTATAAGAGCTGTTGCCAGAACGCTTTATAACGTCAAGAAATGCGTCAAGGTCGCTTGCTTCGATAGCGTGGCATATCTCATCAACTCTGCGGTTTTCATCATAAAAATGCATTGCACGCAAAACTGCTCTGTCGCCAAACTTTTCTCTCAAAGCGGGAATCTCGCTCATAACGCACTCTTCAACGTCACGCAAGCAAGCCTTGCCGAAGTGAGATGCGATCTGCTTCATCTCAGTGGGGATAGCACCGTATTCAGGGGTAAGGTCTGCGTGGCTTCCCTTTGTGTCGATAATGCAAAGCGAGTGATCATATTTCGAGATATCAAAGTCCATCGCCTTGATGACGGGCTTTTCTGTGTCCTTAAAGTCGATAGTGATAAATCCGCCGACCGACGAAGCCATCTGGTCCATAAGACCCGAGGGCTTGCCGAAGTATACGTTTTCGGAATACTGAGCGATCTGTGCGATAGCAACGTCGCTAACCTCGCCGTTGTTATAAAGGTGATTTAAAATGGTGCCAATCAAAACCTCGAACGCGGCAGAGGATGAAAGACCCGAACCCTTTAAAACATCCGAAACGGTGTATGCCTTAAAGCCACCTGCACAGTGTCCGCGGTTTTTAAGCCCTGCACACACACCTCTTATAAGTGCTGCCGAGGAGTTAATTTCATCCTCTTTAACCTCAAGGTCGCAGCAGCTTACCGTATCCATTTCGTGCCCCTTCGACTTAACGGTGATAGTGTTGTCATCGGTGGGCAAAACTGCGGCGATAACGTCTAAATCAACTGCTGCTGCCAAAACCTTGCCGTGATTATGGTCGGTGTGGTTGCCCGAAACCTCGGTCCTTCCCGATGCCGAGAAGAACATTGCAGGCTTAACGCCGAAAAGCTGCTCGAATTCAGCTATAAGCGAAAGATATCTTTCCTTTTGGATATCCGCCTTTTCTCCATATAAGCTCTGAAGAGAGACAATATTTATCTTGCTCATTTTCAAAACCGTCCTTATCTGTTTTTGAATAATGTATTAAATCTTTCCGAGTGGAAGTATACTGACAGCACCAAACCTATAGATATCGTTGCCGTAAGCATTGCCGAGCCACCTGCCGAAATAAATGGCAGAGGGATTCCGATTACAGGGGTTATGCCCATAACCATGCCGATATTTAAAATGCAGTGTGTGAACAAATATGCAAAAACGCCAACACAGATGTATTTTCCCAAATCGTCGGCACGCATGCTGTTATAAAGGATCCTAAGAAGCATAAGTCCCAAAAGGATTATAACGCCCAAGCAGCCGATAAATCCAAGCGTCTGCCCGATATATGAGAAAATAAAGTCGTTGTGGCAAACGGGAACATAGCTGTAATCTCCTCCGAAAAGACCTTTACCTTCGATCTGGCCGGAGCCAAGAGCAATTTTTGAAAGATTCGTTTGATATAAAAGGTCAGCAGTTGCATATTTTTCGGGATTTATTATCGAAAGTATTCTGTTTTTGTGAACGGGCTGCAAATAATAGCTCCACACGAAATATATCGCGATAGGTGCGATTATAGCCGCACCAGCAATGTATTTCCATGAGATGCCCGCAACAAACAAGATCGCCAAAAAGATAACAACGAAAACTGCCGCAGTTCCATCGTCGCCCTGAAGCATGACCAAAAGTATCGGAACTCCCGCGTGGATGCAAAGTCCAAGAATATTAAACGGGTTATTAAAGAACTCCTTCGTCTTAAAGCAATGATATGCAAACGAGAGGATGAACGTAAGCTTCAAAAATTCAGCAGGCTGGATGGTCATAAATCCAAGGTCGATCCATGCCTTATCGTCGGCCCCCTCAAGCCCTGAGGTGCCAAGGCTTGTAAAGGTTAAAAGCGTAAATCCAAGCATTGCAGGCATATACAAAAACCACAGCTTGCAAAACTTTCTGTAATCCAAAAGAGCGATAAACAACGCTCCACCAATTCCGATTCCTGCCGCCATTATATGAGTTTTATATGTAGAAGCGGAGAGCGCAGCATTCGTTATCGTTTGCGTTTCGCTGTTGATAACGAGCGAATATAAAATAAGCGTACCGAATCCGCAGGCTGTTAAGGTGAGCGTTAAAAGAATTATATCAAGGCGGCGAATATATTGCCAAACATATTTTAAAACCTTTTTAATCACTCTCACCGCCCTCTTAATTTATTTTGTATGAGTAATTGTAACACACCCAAGCCTTATTTTCAATAATAAATGATCAATTACCATTTAAAAATGCTTGCAATTTTCAAAATATGTGATAGAATGTAGTTACAGAGTTTTCTCTAATTATTATTAAGGAGGACAATTATTATGGCTTTCAAGATTACTGATGCTTGCATCTCTTGCGGTGCTTGTGCTGATGCTTGCCCCTGCGGTGCTATTTCTGAAGGCGCTGACAAGTACGAGATCGATGCTGACGCTTGCGTTTCCTGCGGTGCTTGTGCTGATGTTTGCCCCGTTGATGCTCCTGTAGAAGAATAATTAATTCTTCAGAAATTATAGGAGGACAGAATTATGGCTCTTAAGATTACCAAAACTTGCATTTGCTGCGGTCGCTGTGCTGAGGAGTGCCCTTTGGGCGCTATCTCTAAAGGCAACGACAATAAGTATGAGATCGATGCTGATACTTGTGTAGAATGCTATGTTTGCGTAAACTGTTGCCCTGTCGAAGCTATCGAAGAGGAATAATCAGATCTACATGAACGAAACCCCCGATTTTTCGGGGGGTTTTCATGTTTATAGGATAATTTTGTGCGAATTTTGATGAAAATTTTAATAAATTTCCTCATTTGCTATTGTTTTTTATATATAGTTTGTGCTAAAATAACTGTGTCAGTATTATAAAATATTAAACTTTGTTTGGGGGAGTGAGTTTTTGGCAAAATATACATTTGAACGATACGAAAAAAAGTTCCTCCTTACAGTACAGCAGATGGACAGACTCATTCCAAAGCTTATCGAACACGGCATGGAATATGATAAATATTGCTTGAACGGAAATATTTATACGATTTATAACATATATTTCGATGATGATACTTCTTCTGTTATCAGACGGTCGATAAGAAAACCTAAGTTTAAAGAAAAACTTCGAATCCGAAGCTACGTCATTCCCGAAACGGGTGACGAAAAGGTGTTTATCGAAATCAAGCGCAAGGTTAAAAAGATAGTTTTAAAGCGCCGTGCTGTTTTGACATACGATCAGGCAATGAACTATGTCGAAAACAAAGTTTGGCCCGAAACCGACGATTATAACAAGCTTCGAATGTTTAAGGAGATCGATTATTATATCTCGCATAATAACGCTGTTCCAACAGTGTATTTAAGTTATGAAAGAATCGCCTTCTTTGACAAGGAAGATAAAAACTTCAGAATCACATTTGACAACAAAATCACCACAAGGCGATATGACCTTGAACTTTCAAAGGGCTCATACGGTGAGCAGCTCTTGCATCCTGACGAGCGCCTGATGGAGGTTAAGATAACTCATGCGCTTCCAAAATGGCTTAGTGATATTTTGGCTGAAGAAAAAATATATATGGGTGGCTTCTCGAAATATGGTAACGAATATCGAAGGAACAGAGGATTTGAGTTTACTCACTTCGATGACAGACTTCCATATCCCAAAAGCTATCAAGAAAAATTTGACGATCAAGAAGAAAAGGATGGTATAAAAGTATGATGGAATTTCTTTTCCCCACAATCGGAAACGTTGATTTGACTGCGACAGGTACAATTCTTTCAATGGCTTTGTCGCTTGTGTTGGGCTTTATTTTAAGCATCGTATACGTTAAGACAAACAAGAAGCGCGGATATATTTCAAGCTTCCCTGCAGCTATCGTTATTTTGGCTCCGCTTATGGCTGGCGTTACAATTATTATCAACTCCAACATTGCAACCGCTGTTTCTTTGGGCGGCGCTTTAACTCTTTTAAGAATCCGAAGCTATCCCAAGGATACTCAGGACATTGTAAGTCTTCTGTTCTCCATTGTAATCGGTCTTGGCTGCGGAACAGGCTATTTCGGAATTTCCATTCTTATAACTGCAATTGTCTGCATTATAATGATCGTACTCAGCATTACACGTTTTGGTGTTCCCAAGCCCACCAATATGCTTCTTAAAATAACTATCCCCGAGGATCTTAATTTCGAAGGCGTGTTTGATGAGATCTTGGAAAAGTACACTGATGAATATGCGCTTAAAGAGATCCGCTCGACAGATTTCGGTTCGCTTTATGAATTAAGATACATAATCAACCTTCCCACTGATGTTGACAGACGCGAGTTTGTTGACGAGCTTAGATGCCGCAACGGCAACCTTGACGTTATCTTAACATTAAGAGAATTCGACATGAATTTGTATAAGTAAAAAATATTCTCCCCCACTTTTGTGGGGGAGATTTTTTCTTATATACATTAAAATATATTAAAAATCCGCCTCCGAAAGTTCGGAAGCGGATTTTATTTGATTTATTTATCTTATCCCAAAACAACTGTAACTGTGTTGTTTTCGTTAAGCTTGCAAGCAGGGATCAAGCAGCCTTCAAGCTTTTCGCCATTAAGGATAAGCTCCTTAACGCCGGATTCAACGTGGTTGGGGTTAAGAACTTCGATAGAAAGGTGAGCTCCTCTGAAGTTCTTTTCGATCTTGAAGCCGTCCCATTCGGAAGGAATGGAAGGAGAAACGATAAGTCCTTCAGCATTGGGTCTCATACCGCAGATACCTTCAACACAGCCAACCATAACGGTGGAAGCTGTACCTGTAAGCCAGTGAACGTGAGCTCTGCCCTCGAAGGGAGAAGCCTTGGATTCAACAAACTGACCGTGAACGTAAGGCTCGATAACGCGGATCTCTGCCTTGTCGTTCATCGAAGCGGGCGAGCTTTCAAGGAAGTATTCGAAAGCACGGTTACCGTGTCCCAAAAGGGATTCAGCAAGGATTGCCCAGCCCTGAGACTGCGAGAAGATACCGCCGTTTTCCTTGGTATCGGGGTTGAAGATGTGCATCAAAGCGCCACCGAAGAAGTGGTTAACGTAAGGAGGTTCCAAAAGCTTAACGCCATACTTGGTGTTAAGGATAGAGTGAACGGATTCCATTGCCTTGTCAGCCTGCTCTTTCGAAGCAAAGCCGGAGATTACCGACCAGCTCTGAGGATTGAGCCACATATTAGCTTCGGGATCCTTCTTTGCACCAACGATAACGCCGTCTTCACGGATGCCGCGGATGAATCTGTCTTCGTCCCAGCACTTTTCAAGGCTTGCGCCAAGCTTTGCCTGAACTTCTTCGATATACTTAGCGTATTCCAAGTCGCCTCTTTCGGTTGCAAGGCCATGCATCATGGTCATTGCATAGTAAAGCTGGAATGCAACGAAGGTAGATTCGCCCTTTGCGCCCATTCTCAAGCAGTCGTTCCAGTCAGCGTGGAGTCCTGCAGGCATATCGTGTGCGCCCAAACGCTCCATAGAGAAGTTGATAGCACGCTTAAGGTGATCGTAAACAGTATCTTCGCCGCCGTTAGCATAAACGATAACTTCGTCCAAGAATTCCTTCTTGCCCGATTCGCCGATGTACTTAGCGATGGTGGGGAAGAGCCACAAAGCATCGTCAGCTCTGTAAGAGGGGTGACCTGTGGACTGAACGTAAGAAGCATCGTCGGGAGTGTCTTCGTGGCCTGCGTTGTGGTTGAACTTAACGAGGGGCAAACCGCCGCCGTTGTCAACCTGAGCGGAGATCATGAACTTGATCTTTTCAAGAGCCATTTCGGGATCGAGGTGGATGATACCCTGAATGTCCTGAACGGTATCACGGTAACCGTAACCGTTTCTAAGTCCGCAGTAGATGAGGGAAGCTGCACGGCTCCATGTGAATGTGATGAAGCACTGATAAGCGTTCCAAACGTTGATCATGTTATTGAATTCTTCGCTGGGTGTTTCAACTGAGAAGTTTTCAAGCTTAGCGTGCCAGTAATTCTTAAGCTCTTCAACTTCGCGGTCAACTCTGCCCTCTTCATTGTAAAGAGCCAAAATTTCATCAGCAGACTTGGGATCCTTCTGGCCCAAAACATAGATGAACTCCTTGGTTTCGCCTGCAGCCAAAGTGATATCAGACTGCAAAGCACCGCAAGCATTAGTGTTATAGTTCATAGCACCGTCGCACTTGCCACTCTCAACAGCGATGGGGTTAGCATAAGTTCTGTAAGAACCGATGAAGCTGTCAAGGTCGCCGTTTGCAGCGGTCACGTCAGCACCTACAAGGCCGAAGAAACGCTCACGATAGTTGGTGGTGCCGGTTGCGTCCTTGCCCGAGTTTTCGTTGATGTGCTGAACGATCTTGTTGCCTTCAAGAGAAGTTCTGGTGATGAACAAGGTATACTGAAGGTTAACCTGATCCTGTTCATAGTTATTATCGTTGGTGAATTCGATGAAGCCATAAACAGAGAGCTTTCTTTCCTTGTCGGTGGTGTTGGTAACCTTTGCTCTCCAAACTTCATAAGTAGCGTTCATGGGAACGTAGTATGTAACTTCGGAATTGATGCCTGCATATTCAGAGGTGATAACAGTATAGGCTGTGCCATGGCGGCATTCAGACTTATACTCGTCCAAGGGCTTGCCAACAGGCTGCCAAGAAGCCGACCAATAATCAGCGGTGTCGTTATCGCGGATATAGATATATCTTCCGGGAAGAGCCATGTTAGAGTTGAAACGGTATCTTGCGATTCTTCCGTTTGCACCCGACTTAACAAAGCTGTAACCTGCGGCGTTGTTCGAGATAATTGCGCCGTAAGCAGGGGAACCCAGATAGTTGCACCAAGGTGCGGGAGTGTTGGGAGAAGTAATGATATACTCCTTGTTCTTTAGGTCAAAATGGCCGTATTGCATTGATTATTCCTCCTGATCTTTTTAAAGATAGTTGCCGTAGCACGGTCAAAATAATTTTAACATCATTTGGCTTGATTTACAAGGGGGTAATCGGAATTTTTTAGTTTAAAATTATTAAATAATTAAAGTTAACATGCTTGCAAGCAATCTTTATGCGTTATAGCGCCATGAAAAATACAAAATTAAAAGTGCTTACCGTTTATAACTGTAAGCACTTAATTCGAAAAGTTTATTTATGAAACTAATTCGCGATGGCTATTTCATATTTTTATATATGCTTTGTCATCTTGATGTGAGGGCAGCCTTCGTCAAGATATATTTCACCCTCGGCTTCATATCCGCAGGATTCATAAAAACCACGTGCACGGCACTGCGACGAAAGCTCGCACACCTTGCCGCCTTTAAGCCCGATCAAGCGCTCTGCTTCTTGCATAATCTCTTTGCCCAAGCCCTTGCCGCGATAATCCTTCAAAACGGCAACACGGCCGATATGCCAGCACTCGATAGAATCTTCATAAAAGCATCTGCAGGTGGCAACGGGAGTATCACCGTCATACATAACAAGGTGCAAAGCACGCTCGTCAATATCGTCAAACTCGTCCCTAAAGCCCTGCTCATCGACAAAAACGGTTATGCGGATCTTCAGTGCATCATCGCACAAACATTCATAAGCCTTAATTTCCATTACTTTCTGCGCTTTCTGGTGAGGTAGTAGTCAAGCTCTTCCTTCATCTTTTCGGGGATATCACGTGATACGGGGCAACGGACTGCATTTGCCATTCTTTCAGAGAATGCATTGATAAAATCGATGTCAGCGGCCATCTGCTCAGCCTTCATCAAAGCCTTTGTATCATAGCTGTTGTGGATGGTTGCAGTGTTATGAGGAGCGATTCTTGCAAAGGAAAGTGCGGGAACGCCCTTGTCAGCGAAAGGAGTGGAGTCAGAGGAATAAACGTCCTGCTTTGCGCTAACACCAAAGCCATATTCATCGCTGAAATATTCGATATAGTTAACAAGCTTATCCTCGGTCGTGCAGCAAGCGATAAATTTGCCCATAATGCAGCCGATCATATCAAGGTTGACGTTTAAAACAACGTTCTTAAGTTCTTCTTCGTTAGCGGCGCAATAAGCCTTTGCACCCAAAAGCCCTCTCTCTTCAGATCCGCACCAGATGAAGCGAAGGCTTCTCTTGCAGGGGTTAGCAAGGAAATATTCGGCAATGCCCAAAAGTCCAACGCTTCCCGACATATTGTCATAAGCGCCCTGAGAAAGCGAAGTCGAGTCATAGTGTGCGGTGAAGACAATAGTCTCGTCGATCTCGCCCTTAATTTCAGCGATCACGTTTCTCGATTCACCCTTATATTCATCCTGCTCGATGACGATCTTGGCAGTCGTGGCACCCGAGTTAACAAGTTCTATTGCGTGCTTTGCGTTGATGTTCACGCCCAAGATCTTGTTGCCGTTTGCAACGTGAGGTCTTAATTCGCGCTGGTCGATATCAAAGTCAACGTAGTTTGCATTTCCGTCATATGTAATAAAGCCCAATGCTCCGTTTTCCAAAAGGTCCTGATACATCCAATATCCCAAATAGCCGTCGATCATAACGATCTTGCCGCGGCACTGGGAAAGAGCATATTTCGAGGTGTTGCTTAAATAGTAGAATTCAGCCTCAACCTCGCCCGATCCGCAGTTAAGATATCCCTTGCAGGTAACCTCTTTGCCGTCGATATATAAATGAGCCTGCTTGATAGAAGCCATTTCAACCTCAAACGGAACGATTTCAGCGTTAAGACCAAGCTTCTCGCACTCGCCCTTTAAATATTCGGCGCACTTAAGCTCCTCGGCACTTCCGCCCATTCTAACGTAAGCGGTTTCGTTAAATATTCTTTCAATGTCACAAAGTTTCATTTATTTATCCTCCAAAACAAAAATTTTTGACCTTTTCATTATAGCACATATTTATTGAAATAAAAGTGGTTTTTGATTATTTATGCATGAGCAGTGCAATTAAATACAAAGCCAACATATGCCCGGGATAGAACGCATAGCAGGTATATTTGAAAGCCTTGCTCGAGTGCCCCTTGCGCCCATTATACAGCCATATCGGAATAAGTGCCAAAAGCGCGATAGCTTGAGTGGGGAAGAAGAACTCAAGTCCAAAAACGTTAAGGTCATAACCGAATCCGCCGAGAATTTCACAGTTGATATAAAGCAATGCAATTATCTGGCATATGATATCAACGGGCTTCTTTTTGTTGAAGAAGTAGAACACAAGAACTGTTAACACGCCGCCGCCGTAATAATCTGCCATGGTGATGATGCCCATTAAATATGCAAGCAGGCAGGAAGCTGCCACGAAGATAGGGTATAGCCATTTTTGCTTTGCATTCTTTGCCTTTTCAAGCAGGCACATAACACCCAAAGCCATCAAAAACGTCCACAAAACGTTTTGATGGAAAGGATATATAAAGCTTCCGCCAACCATAAAGTTAAAGGGAATCTCGGTAACGAGTGCGAATAAAAACATCCTTAAAGCATATTTTTTAACGTTTTTGGTGCGCCTGAACCCCTCTGCATTCATAAATGCAAATATCGGAAAAGCTATTCTTCCAATGCAGGTGAACACCATGCTGTCAACAAGTCCCACAGCCCACATATGGTCAAGCAACATACATAACATTGCGATAATGTGTAGCCCTGCCGACGATATATCAAATTTAAATTTCTTTTCTTCCATAGTTTTTCTCCAATGTCACAGGTCGCGCATATAAAATGCAGGACTTCCTGATTTATGTCTTTATATGATTATATCCGACAAAAGGCGGCTGTGTCAATAACTCCTAAACAGTATTGCGTTTTTATGTGAGCGGATGTATAATATACTTATTATAATCCACCAAAGGAGATTTGACATGAAAAGAATAACAGCTATATTATTAGCGTTTATGCTTTTGCTTTGCGGATGCTCGGCTCCTGCCGATGACAAAGCCGACGGTTACGACGCCGGTGAGATGAGCGATCCTGTTGAAGAACCCAAATACGGCCCCGATGACAAGCTTATCGCACTTTCCTTTGATGACGGCCCCTGTCTTGGCGCGACAAACGCGCTGCTCGACTATTTCGAGGAGATGGACATTGTCGGAACATTCTTCGTTATCGGCAACAACATTAATGACGAAACCGCCGAGGTTATGAAGCGTGCCTATGAAATGGGATGCGAGATCGGCAACCACACAAAGAGCCACGAAGATATGAGTAAAAAATCCGCTGATGAAATGAAAACTGAAATTCAGTATGTTCAGGACATCGTAAAGGAACATATCGGAGTTGAACCCACCTTGTTCAGACCTCCCTTCTTGGCAGTAAATCCTTTAATGCACGACGTTATCGATAACACCTTTATCTTCGGCCGTGACTCTATGGACTGGACAGGTATTCCCGCCGAAGAGAGAGCGCAGAACGTTTTAAACTTTGCCCAGGACGGCATTATCGTTTTGATGCATGACGGATGGGACAACTGGGAAACTGTTGAAGCAGTTAAAATCATCGTTCCCGAGCTTTTGGATGAGGGTTATAAGTTTGTAACCATCAGCGAGCTCTTTGAAGCAAAGGGTGTAACACCCGAAGCAAACAGCGGTGTTATTTACTCGGATATTTACGGTAAATGATTATGAAAAGAATAATATTTTTATTGATGGCTGGTGCAATGCTTTTCACAGCTTGCGCAAATATGCCCGCAGATAATCAAAATGAGATTACTAATGAACAAGACACGTCTTTGACCGAGGAGGAGATTACTGTGAAAGAACCCCAGAAGCTTATAGCACTTACATTTGATGACGGACCGAACACCACCACAATGGTAGAGGTTTTGGATCTTTTAGAGGAATATGATGCTGTTGCAACATTCTTCCTTATTGGAAAGTATATAAATGACGAATCGGGCGAGGTTATGAAGCGCGCTTATGAAATGGGATGCGAACTTGGTAACCACACTTGGAGTCACGGATACACTTCAAAGCTTTCCGCCGAAGAGATCGAGGATGAGATTACAAAAACTCAGCGCAAGGTGCGTGAAGTTGTTGGCCAGTCGCCCGACCTTTTCCGCCCACCTTATATCGATATGAGCCAGACAATGTATGACGTTATAGATCTTCCCTTTATCGGCGGCTTCAGTTCAAAGGACTGGGATAAGACTGTTTCTGCCGAGGAGAGAGTAAAACTCTTCTTTGAACAATGCAGCGAGGGCAAGGTTGCTGTTTTGCATTGCTTTGTAGGTAACGATAACACTGTAGAAGCATTGAAAACTATTTTGCCAAGACTTGTTGAAGAAGGCTATACTTTCGTAACGGTTACCGATCTTTTTGAGGCTTATGGCAGTGATCTTGAGGCGCACAATGGAGTGTTATATTCTCAGGCAAATTAAATGACTATCAAAAGACTGTTGCTTTTGCGGCAGTCTTTTATAATGCAAATAATTTCATAAAGGCTGTAAAAATGCTGAAAAGTATGCTATAATACGCTTAATGCAAAATTCGGAGGAATTTAACATGAAAAGAACACTTAGCATTTTAACAGCCGTTATGCTTGCACTTGCACTTTGCATAACAACATGCGCCGAGGATGTGTCGGTATACGTTACCATTTCGGATGATAACGCACCCTTAGCTGTTAAATATGAAAAAATAGCAGTATCCGATTTCGATGGTGACGGTGTTGTCACCGTGAACGATGCTCTGTTTGCTGCCCACGAGGAGTTTTATAAAGGCGGGGCGAAAGAGGGTTATGAGGCAGTAAAAAGCGAATACGGCTTGTCCTTAAACAAGCTTTGGGGAACTGTAAACGGCGGAAGCTATGGTTATTATATAAATAACCAGTCCTCGGCAAGTCTTTTGGACACCGTTTCGGATGGCGACCATTTATATGCATACGCTTATACCGACCTTATTTCGTGGAGCGATACATATTCTTATTTTGATTTACTGACCTCTTCCTGCGAGGAGGGTGGAAATGTCACCCTAACGCTTTTGGCGGCAACATATGATGAAAATTGGAATCCCATAACAGTTCCTGTGGTTGGTGCAAATATCACTCTTAACGGCAAGGACACCGGCATTATCACCGATGAAAACGGAACCGCAACCATAACCTGCAACAAAGCAGGCGAACACATAATAAGCGCTGTGTCTGAAACCGAGACACTCGTTCCGCCGATCTGCACTTTAACAGTCATCGGCACAGCCCCAAAAATCGGCGCGGCAGCAGTTGTGGGACTTGGGGTAATAGTCCTGCTTTCTGTGGCGGTTTTCATTTCATATTCAGCACTTAAGAGAAAAAACAATGAAAAATAAACTTTTATCTTTACTTATTTGCACTTTGCTTATATTCTCGCTTGCGCTTGAAATCTCGGCAAATGGGACGGACGCATTGCTTGATAGCATCATCGAATATAAGCATTTAGATCCTAATACCGAAACTGTGCAGGAATGGCTTGATTCATCATTAACAAAAAGCCCTGCCGACAGCGTGTGGTATATAATTTCACTTTCAAAAGATGGCGGTCTTGATTTTTCCGACTATCGCTTAGCGCTTGATGAGTATTTGCGTGATAACAGCGTTGCCTCGGCAACGACTCGCCAAAAAATCGCCCTTGCTTATATAGCAACCGGCGGTGACAGTGAATATATCTATCAAACGCTTGAGGATTCTGTGGGCAAGCAGGGGCTTATGAGCTATGTATATGGCCTGCATATTCTAAATAACGGATTTAAGTCGCGCTCACACTTTGCAAGCGATGTTATCAACACGATCCTTTCCTTGCAGCTTTCAGACGGTGGCTGGGCAGTGATGGGCGAAGTGGGCGATACCGATGCCACCGCAATGGTGTTGCAAGCGCTTGCTCCTCATTATAGTGATGAAAATATCGGTGAGGCTGTTGACAAGGCGCTTTCGTTTTTGTCAAACTCTCAGCTTTCAAACGGCGGATTTATGAGCATGGGCGAGGAAAATTGCGAAAGTGTGTCGCAGGTGATAATCGCTCTTTCCTCACTTGATATCGATCTTGAAGCAGACGAAAGATTTATTAAAGAGGGGAACACTCTTTTAACCGCTATTAAGGACTATTCGCTTCCGTCGGGAGGATTTTGTCACATTAAGGGCGGCGAAGAAAGCGAAAGCGCAACCTCGCAGGCAGTGCTTGCATTAGTGGCATATTCAAATATGATTGACGGCGAGGGGAGCATATATCTTTTTGATAACATCTCATATACCTCGCCAAAAAGCGAAGTTATTGGATATAAACCGATCACAGTTTGCATTATAATCGGCTTAACGGCGGCCGTGTGCATTGCTTTGGCGATCGCAAAAAAGCTGAATAAAAAGAATCTTTTGGCGGTCTTGGCGCTTGGCTTGGTTATGATAGCTGTTGTCATCTTCGTTGATATTAAATCGGCCGAGGGTTATTACGGTGAAGCAACACAAAAGGGCGACATCATCGGCACGGTAACCCTTGAAATAAGGTGCGATGCCGTTGCGGGAAGAGACAAGCACATCCCCTCTGACGGAGTAATTTTAGAAGTCACCGAGCTTGAGATAGACTCATCCGACACCGTTTATGATATTCTTATCGAGGTGGCAAGGCTTAACTCGCTTCACGTTGAATCAAGCGGCAGCGACGGAATGAAATACATCGAGGGGATCGGCAACATTTATGAATTCGATTTTGGCGATCTTTCGGGCTGGACATATCGTGTTAACGGCGAAACGATGTCCTTAGGGTGTGATGAATACGTTCTTTCAAGTGGCGACAAGGTCGAGTGGCTTTATACGTTGAGCTTGGAAACGATTTAAATTAGTATGAAAGGGGATGAATCTGTGCGTGCATTTAAAGACTGCAATCCGTTTGCGGTTGCAATTTATATCTTGGCGGTTGCAGGTGTTACAATGTTCAGCACAGACCCCATTTGCAATATGATCTCGCTTTTTGGCGGAGCGATACTTTATTCGACTTATCACGGCAGAAATGCCGCAAAAATGCACGGATTTGCGCTTTTAGTCGTTTTTGCATCAGTGGTGATAAATACGCTCGTTTCGCACAACGGAAAAACTGTTCTGTTTGTTTTGAACGACAACCCCATCACACTTGAAGCAATGCTTTTCGGCTTATCCTCGGGGCTTATGATAGCCGCAGTTATGTATTGGTTCGGATGTTTTTCGTTTATAATGACAAGCGATAAGCTTTTATATATCTTTGGCGCACTTTCGCCAAGGCTGGCACTTGTTTTTTCGATGACGCTTCGCTATATTCCCTTGTTTAAATCGCAGCTGCAAAGAGTTGTAAACACCCAAAAAGCCTTGGGACTTTACAGCGATGACAATATTATCGACAAAGCGCGCTTTGGAATTCGCGTGTTCTCGGTGATGGTAACGTGGTCGCTTGAAAACGGCATAATCACCGCCGACAGTATGACCGCACGCGGATATGGCACTCATAAAAGAACGCATTTTTCCGTTTTTAAATTTACATTGCAGGATGCTTTTATGCTTACTGTAAGCATCTTGCTGCTATTGCTTTCAGCGTTTGGAATAAACCATGCGGGATTTGAATTCTACCCCGAGATATCATTATCCATATCATCATATATAACGGTTTTGGGATATATCTCATACGGCATTCTTTGCATTTTGCCGTCGATAATAAACTTAAAGGAGGCACTGCGATGGAAATACTTAAGCTCGAAAATCTAAGCTTCAAATATCCGAATTGTGATATACCCTCTGTCAAAAATGTCTCTTTGAAAATTAACAGAGGCGAGCTTTTGGCGCTTTGCGGAGCGACAGGCAGCGGAAAATCCACGCTTTTAAGACTTCTTAAAAAAGAGGTCTCGCCATTGGGCGAAAAAACGGGTGACGTTTATTATTGCGGCAAACCGATAGACGAGCTTGATGATATCACCTCTGCCTGTAAGATAGGCTATGTTATGCAGCGCCCCGAACAGCAGATAGTTTGCGACAAGGTATACAGCGAGCTTGCCTTTGGACTTGAAAATATGGGGTTGTCAAGCAACGTGATCTCGGCAAGAATTGCCGAGATGGCGGCATATTTCGGGATTCAGGATTGGTTTGATAAGGATACAGCTTCACTCTCAGGCGGACAAAAACAGCTTTTAAACTTGGCGGCAGTAATGGTAATGCAGCCCGAAGTGCTGATTCTGGACGAGCCCACAGCACAGCTCGACCCGATTGCCGCAAGCGAGTTTATTTCAACCGTTAAAAAGCTTAACCGCGAGCTTGCGCTAACGGTCATAATCGCAGAGCACAGGCATGAAGACGTCATCCCCGATTGCACAAGACTTATAGCTCTCCAGGATGGCAAGGTGATCATGGATGCACCACCTCGAGAGGCTGTCGCCAATATTGCCGACACTAAGCTTTTAAACATGATGCCTGCATCTGAAAGACTTTATCACAAGGTTGGCGGTGTTGGCAACTGCCCCTTAAGCGTTAGAGAGGGCAGGGAATTTATCGAATCAAATTTTGCAAACACAGTTTGCGAGCTTGAAGAACAGGAATATACACACTCGGAAAAAGTCGCTCTCGAGCTTAACGAGGTTTATTTTAAATATAACCGCGGGCTTGCAGATGCCCTTTGTGGAATGAACTTGAAGATCTATGAAAACGAGATCTTTTGCATCCTTGGTGGAAACGGTTCGGGAAAAACGACACTCTTAAACGTAGCCGCGGGACTTTTTAAGCATTATAGCGGAAGCGTTAAGGTGTTCGGCAAAAAGATAAAGGATTATAAAAACGGCTCGCTTTATCGCGAGTGCGTTGCAATGCTTCCGCAGGACGTGCAAACGGTGTTTATGAAAAACACTGTTCGCAAGGAGCTTGCCGACATAAGCCCTGAACTTATCCCATCCGCACTTTCAGCACTTTACGATCTGCATCCTTATGATCTTTCGGGCGGTGAGCAACAGCTTTTGGCACTTGCAAGGGTGCTTTCGCAAAAGCCAAGGCTTCTTCTTTTGGACGAGCCCACAAAAGGTCTTGATGCGAATGCAAAGATAAGGCTTATTGAGATCATTAAAAGACTTAAATCAAACGGAATGACAGTCGTGATAGTCACTCATGACGTTGAATTTGCCGCAATGTGTGCAGATCGCTGCGCGCTTTGCTTTAGAGGAGGAATCGTTTCAAAAGACACTCCCACACGTTTCTTTGGGCAAAACAGCTTCTATACAACAGCCACAGCAAGAATGACAAAGGGGTATTATAACAACGCCGTCACGCTCGAGCAGGCAGCAAAGCTAAGCCTCTTAAACAAGAAAGAGGGCGGTGACAGCGAGTGATAGTTATAAAAAATAAAACCGCACGAAGAGTTTTAAAGGTCACGTTGCCGTTTGTTTTGATCCCTCTTGTGATATTTTTGGGCATAACCGTCTTCGATGAAAAACGATATCTTTTTATATCCTTTGCGGTTGCATTGATGGCTGTCGTGTTGTTTATATCGGGTTATGAGAAAAAGCTCATCGGCTCGCGCCGTGCGGTGACGGTTGCGGTTATGACAGCGCTTTGCATCGTGGGAAGATTCATCCCATTTTTCAAGCCGATTACTGCGCTGACAATAATAACGGCAATGTATCTTGGCGGCGAAGCAGGCTTTTTGGTGGGTGCACTTTCGGCACTTATATCGAATTTTTATTTTGGTCAGGGGCCGTGGACACCTTTTCAAATGCTTGCATGGGGGCTTATTGGGCTTTTGGCGGGATATTTAAAAAAGCCACTTAAAAAGAGCAGAGTTCTTCTTTGCATATACGGTGTTATATCAGGTATCGCTTTCTCTCTTATAATGGACGTTTGGTCGGTCGTGTGGTATAGCGGCGAGCTTAATATGACTTTGTATCTTGCATCTGTTGTAACGGCACTCCCTCACACAGCGATGTATGCTGTGTCGAACTTTGTGTTCCTTTGGTTTTTGGCAAGACCATTTGGCGAGAAGCTCGAGCGAGTTAAAATTAAATACGGAATATAAAAAAGCATCGCAATCAAGCGATGCTTTTTGTTTTACCCATCCTTTAATTCCTTAACCGTTCTGATCTCGTTGACGGGAGCCTCGATATACTTAAACAGCTCGTCAAGGCTGTCAGTCGTGTAATAAAGTCCAAAGCAGTTATCCTTAATAAAGTTCTTCTTAATAGCATCAGCCATGAAAGCATTCAGCCCGTCATAATAACCGTTGACGTTATATATTGCAATTGGCTTGTTGTGACGGCAGAGCTGCTTAAGAGTGAGGATCTCAAAGAATTCTTCAAATGTTCCAATTCCGCCCGGAACAACGATGAATGCGTCTGCATTGTCCTCCATTATCTGCTTGCGCTCGCGCATGGTGTCAGGCTCGATAAGAGTGTCGCAAATTTCACTGATAGCTTCAACGCTTTCGTTTCTGAAGAACTTGGGGATAACGCCCAATATCTTGCCGCCCTGAGATTTAACCCCTCTGGCCACAGCACCCATAAGTCCGTTGCCGCCTCCGCCAAAAACAAGCGAATGATTGCGCAAAGCCATTTCAGATCCCAAAACCTCAACCTTTTCAATGTAATCCTTGTCGATCGTCGGCGAAGCCGCACCGTAAACACAGATCCTCATTAAAGTCTCTCCTTTCATTTTGTCTTGAATATTAATCTATACTGTTTTGTTTGGTTTATTCTTTTTTAATAGGGATATCCGCTGAATGTTTATGCATTTTAGCCTAATTCTTATCGTAAAATCAGTGCAATTTGTATTTTATCACAACCATGCATAACTGTCAACGATTTCTTAAGATGTTCACACAGGTTTCATCTTTGATATGCGTCTGCAAAAAGATGTGCCAAAAACACTCCAGCCTCTTAGTGTTGGAAGATTAACACCAAGAGGCTGTTTCACATTTTATTAACTAAAAGATACGGGTTTTGTCTCGCCCGTGGCAAAAGTATTGGGTCCGGGGTCTGACATGGAGAAATACATTTTTGCAGCTTTTGTGGTGCCAAAATCTCTGTTCGAGCCCGAGTTCTGCACCTTGTTAAAGGCATCACGGAACATCTGATTGTGTGCTTCCTCGCGGTTTAAAAGAAAGTCGATGGTTTCACGCACCTTTTTGTCGTTTATCTGTCGGTAAAGATATTCATAAACCACCTTTGCACGCTGTTCCGATGCGATATTACTGAGCAAGTCGGCACACAGATCTCCTGTAACGGTTACATAATCGCCGGTCCAGGAATAACCCGATGCATTGATAAGCCCCGGGTTTAAGCCCAAAAGCACATGCGTTTGGATCTCGCCGTTGGGAACACTTTCGGCATCAACATCATGGCCATTAAGCATATTGATGGTCTGTGCCACCATTTCCATATGGCCAAGCTCTTCTGCAGCAATGTCAAGGAAGAGGTCTTTAATTTCTGGATCTTTGATCCTGAAGCTTTGAGACATATATTGCATCGCCGCCTTTAACTCTCCGTTTCCGCCGCCAAGCTGTTCCTGCAAAAGCGCCGCATACTGCGGATTGGGTCTTTCCACTGAAACAGGATGAAAAAGCAATTTTTCGTGTTTAAACATAGCATTACCTCCGAATATTTTCTGATATTTACTTTCCCCACTTTTTGAAAAAGTATACAAAAGTAATAACAGAGGTATAGCCATATGCGGCAATGCACTTTTAGTTAAACGGACACCTCTCCTTGATGCATTGGTTATTCTGTGTCGAGTGGCTACACTTGATCTCGTCAAGCTCCATTTCCACACCAAGATGTGTTTTTGCAAATTCCACCGCTTTTATTATTGCGGTATAAGAGTTTCGTTTACAGCAACGAGGGCCGCCCCACGAGGCGATCGCACCCAATGCTTCGGACGTCATTTGATTTGATAAAGCCCATTCTTTGTTTTTAAGCGGTGTTGAGCCTGTAACGATAGAAACAAACATTCCCGCGCTGATACCTGCTCCGCAGGCTCCCCAAAAACCGCACGCACCGCCGGGAACCTTTTTGCCCCTTGATTGCATTTCTAAAAGGCATTTTTCAAGGTCGATATTTCCGCCTGCATTTTTATAGGCAGTCAGAAGGGCTGCTCCTACCATGATATGATGCTCGGGACCATGCATATGGCAAAATGGCAGAGCCATCAACTTGCGAATTATTTCTGCGGGGTTTTTAGAATCCACCGCAAGACAAACGCCCATCAGCGAATCAATGCCATTTGAGTGGCATTCATTGCATACATAATGTCCCTTTTCGCAAACGGTCTTGCTGCTCTCTTTTTTATGACAGACAGCACATTCCATTTCAACATCTTTTTCTAAATATATAAGAGGTGCGCCGCAGATCAAACATTCATCTTTCATAGCGTTCTCCTTAAAATAAGCATATAACTGCAAATTCTATAACGATTTGATTTATATTTTCTTTGCAGCGTCCTTGTCGCAAATAAGAGTTACGTCGGAATGAAGGCGCAAAAGTGATGCAGGACATTCAGTAGTTGTTTTCCCGTTAAGCATTGCCTGAACGGCATCTGCCTTTCCTTCTCCGCTGGCAAGAATAATTATCTTTCTTGCCTTGAAGATACTTTCCATTCCCATCGTAATAGCTTGCTTCGGAACATCATTCTCGCTTTCAAAGAATCGGGAATTTGCCTCTATCGTATCCAAGGTCAGATCGGTGATGTGAGTATACGGATGAAGCTCGCTATCGGGTTCGTTAAAGCCAATGTGCCCATTTCTTCCGATGCCAAGGACTTGAATGTCGATGCCGCCAAGCGCATCTATGTTTTTTTCATAGTCAGCACAACTTTTATTTACATCCTTTGCCTGTCCGTCGGGAACATATGTATATTCCTTGTTTATGTTCACCTTATCAAAAAGATGGCGATTCATAAAATAACGGTAGCTCTGCTCGTTGTTGGGAGAGATAGGATAATATTCGTCAAGATTGACTGATTTGACCAAGGCGAAATCGATCTTTCCGTCCTTGTGGTCCTGAACAAGACACTCATACATTCCGATGGGAGTATCCCCCGTGGCAAGGCCGAGAACACACTGCTTCTTTGAGCTGATGACCTGAGCGAAGATATCTGCCGCAAGGCGAGACATTTCATTGTAATTTTCAACTATCTGTACCTTCATTTTTTCTCCTCGAATAACTTGTCTCTTTTATAATGCGCATTTTAACGGAACACAGATCAGCTTTTTGCCGAGATATCTCCATTAAAGAAAATTGGCAGCACTGACAGCGACATTGGCTGCCGGCACTGCCGACTGGTCGGAATGACAGGATTTGAACCTGCGACATCCTGCTCCCAAAGCAGGCGCGCTACCAACTGCGCTACATCCCGATGCCAATTCATTATACCTGTTTTGTCTCCATGTGTCAAGAGCAATTAAAATGTTAGAAAACATTTGATAATTCCTTTTAATTTATTGACAAACAGTTTTTTAACAGTGTATAATTTTTATAGACTACATATCGAAAGGAATGACATTTATGAAAAAATCAACGGCAGTTTTGTGGGGCATCGTTTTAATAGGTCTTGGAATCATATTCGGACTTAACGCTCTTAACATCACGGATATAGATATCTTCTTCGATGGTTGGTGGACGCTATTTATAATCGTTCCTTGCGTTATCGGCTTGATAAACGAGAAAGAAAAAACGGGCAATCTTATAGGAATCCTTATCGGTGTTGTATTGCTTTTGGGATGTCAAGATGTTTTGCGCTTCGACCTTATCGGCAAGCTTATCGTTCCTGCGATCCTTGTTGTCATTGGCGTGTCAGTCATCCTTAAAAACACCATAGGAAGCAAAACAAGAAAAGAGATTAAAATAATTCTTGATAAGAACAACACCACAAGAGAGGAATACTATTCGACGTTTTCTGCACAGAAGCTGCGTTTTGACGGTCAGGACTTCAGCGGCACGGGCGTAAGCGCTGTTTTCGGAGGGATAGATATCGACCTGACCGGTGCCATCATCACCGAGGATGTTGTTATCAACGCAAACGCTGTTTTTGGCGGAGTGGACATAATCGTTCCCACTGAATATAACGTGAAGGTCGATTCAAGTTCAGTATTCGGCGGAGTTTCCACCAAGCGAAGCACAAAACCCATTGAGGGTGCACCCACCGTTTATGTTAACGCAACCTGCGTATTCGGAGGGGTTGATATCAAGTGAAAAACGTTCACAGAATAATAAAGTTCTTTGCATATGCTTTGGCGGCGCTCATTATTGTCGGGATAATAGGTGGTGTTATCTCCTTGCTCGATGGTGGAATTGAGCTGGGATATAGCGTGTCAGGGACTAAAACAGATGCTGAGAATATATTCGAAAGTGAAGAAGAATCTATATTATACATAGAAATCGGAGCATCAAAGGTGATTATCCGAGAGGGCGATATCCTTTCGGGAGTTACAGATAACGAGCATATCACAGTTGAAACGCGCGGAAACAAGCTTGTTGCGATTGAAACCAGACACTCAAGCGTTGAAAACGACGACACCTATCTTGACATAACCATTCCCTCGGGACTAGTTTTCGAAAAGATCGTAATAAAAACAGGCGCAGGCTTTGTTCAGGCGAGCACATTGTCTTGTGAGGATTTCGAACTCACTCTCGGCGCAGGTAAGGTAACGATAGACTACCTTGCAGTATATAACGAAGCGGATATTGAGGGTGGAGCAGGCGAGTTCATCGTAAAGGACGGAGAAATCCACAATATCGATGCCGAAATGGGTGTTGGCAAAGCAAGCATAAGGGCAAAGCTTAGCGGAGAAAGCGATATCGAATCGGGTATCGGCGAGCTTGAGATCGTTCTTTTGGGAAGCCGTGACGATTACAAGATCAAAGCAACCACGGGAATCGGAGAATTCCGACTTGATGGTGATGTCATCATCGGAGATAAAACGATCGGAGACGGCGAGTCTAAGGTGAGCGTTAATAACGGCATTGGTTCCGTAAAAGTAAACTTTGAATAAACAAAAAAAGCACCCGAAAGGGTGCTTTTTCATTAAAGAAGGATGAGCCTTTCGGGATAGCTTGTTAGTTTGCAAAAATCATAACAGCTCGATGCGCATTAGATAAAGCTTTTGTTGCTCAATTATATATTTGCTCTTTAATTCTGATGTTTTATGTAAAAATTATAGTTGAATTTTTATACATATAAGCGTATAATTAGTCACAAGCTATAATTGAAAGGTGCTAATCATGGACTCATTAATTTTTGCACTTAACGCTGTCGCACCGATAATTGCAATGGTTGCGATCGGCTATATTCTTAAAAAGCTGGGGTTTATGAACGAAAGCTTTGCCAAAATGGCAAACAAGCTTGTGTTCCGCGTTTTCTTGCCCGTGATGCTGTTTTTGAACGTATATAAGATTGAGGACATCAAAGGAATCGACCTTGGCTATATCGGATATGCTTTGTCAGTACTCTTGGTCATCTTTGCAATAGCAATTCCCGCAGTGTTTATTTTCACTGATAAAAAACGGTGTAGGGGAGTGCTTATTCAAGGCGTTTTTCGCTCGAACTATGCTCTTATAGGAATTCCTTTAGCAGGCGCACTTTTTGGCGAGGAGGGCGAAAAGGTTGCCTCTTTGCTGTCTGCCGTTGCAATACCTGCTTTTAACATTTTGGCGGTTATAAGCCTTTCTGTTTTTAAAGACTCTAAAACCAAAACAAGCGTTAAAAAAGTTTTGCTTGAAATAGTTAAGAACCCACTTATTCAGGGCGTTGCCGCAGGACTTGTTGCTTTGGCGATAAGAACGATTTTCGTGAAAACTGGCATCACGTTCAGGCTTTTGGACATTGCTCCTTTGGGTAAGGTTTTGACATATCTGTCCAATCTTGCAACGCCTTTGGCACTTTTAATGCTTGGCGCACAGTTTGAATTCTCGGCAGTTTCCGAGCTTAAAAGAGAAATAATCTTTGGCACAGTGATGAGAGCAGTCATTGCCCCTATTATAGGAATCGGAACGGCATTTTTGCTGTTTAAAGATCACTTTGGCGGCGCACACTTTGCCGCATTTGTTGCAATGTTCACAACACCCATTGCAGTTTCAAGTGTTCCGATGGCCCAGGAAATGGACGGCGATGCGACACTTGCCGGTCAGCTTGTTGTGTGGACAACCTTTGCTTCGGCGTTAACGGTGTTCTTGGCATCCTATCTTTTAAAGGTTGCAGGCATATTCTGATAACAAAAAAGGCCCTTCGTTAAAGAAGAGCCTTTGTTTTTTATTCTTCCAAAATCCAAGCCTTTGCGCTGAAATCGCAGCTTATATCGCCATATTCGGCAATAACCTTTTTGCCGTTAAGGAAGTCTGTCGAGATATCACTCGATTGAGCAAAACGGTGCGCAATAACAAGCTCACGCTTGCCGAGCTTTCTTATAAGCACCTGCTCGCCCTTGGGATCGTTATAGCTTTCGGGAGTGCTGTGACAGTATACGGTCACGCCGTCTTTAATGATATCAGCGGCTTGATTATAAAATGCCATTCCTTCATCAATAAGTGCCCACTTCTCGTCGGAAAGATCATAAATATCGCCGCTTAAGCACATTCTGCCAAAGAAGGTATTGACTATCGAATAGTGAATGCGGTGCACGTCATCGGCTCTGCGCATAACAGCCCAGATCTGTGTCTGACGAGGGGGGATAACTCTGTGCAGGTTGGCAGCGATCAACGGTATTGACTTGGTCTCGTGAGCGTCGGAAAAGCTTGCCTGTGAAACGATCTCCATCATGGAAGGTTCAAGTCTGTGGCCGCCGCTTGAGCAGTTTTCAATAACGATATCTGGGACCTCTCTTCCAAGCTTTTTAATGAATTCCTGTGAAGCATTAATCTTTCTTCTAAGTCCTTCGCCCAAGCTTTCATAGCCGTCACATCCGAGACCGATAGTTTCGTTATAGTCGATCTTTATGTATCCAAATCCATTGTCTCGTAGTTGTTTGATAACTCTTTCCGTCAGATGCTCAATTACCCACGGGTCTTCCATGTCCCAGAAGCGTCTTTCACCCGAGGTTAGGATCTTTCCGTTACGCTTTAAAAGATGCTCTGCGCTGTTATAGTATTCAGAGAACGATCCAACCACCTCAAGCTCGAACCAAAGGCCGGGGATCATTCCACATTCGCGGATATAGTCGGCAATCTCTTTAAGTCCGTTCGGGAACTTATCGTTGTTAACCTCCCATTCGCCCATGGACTGCCACCAGTTCTGCTTTCCATACCAGCCTGCGTCAATAACCAAATACTTAACGCCCTTGCCCTTAAGATTGTCTGCTATAGACTTAATGTTTTCAAAGCTAGGGTTACCCCAGGTTGTACAATAATCATTGAACATAATGTCCATATTATTATCAACAGGTGAAATGTTCGGGGTTTGAGCCCTAACAAGCTTGTCACAAGCCTCGATAAGTGTTTTTCCCTGTGCCACAAGTGCACGAGGAGTTGTGAAGCTTTCGCCGCTTGCAACGTTTTTACACCAGTGACCGAAGTCATAGTCTGCAAGGCCGCCGACAACGTTAAGGGTCTTATCATTATTGAGCAAAATCTCGATCTGCCAAGATGTTGGGGAATAAAGCTCGATTGCCAGGAAATCGCTGTTTTCGCTGTCCTCGAGAACTACGAAGGGGAAATATCTTCTTACGGGCATAGAGCCACAGTTTCCGAATTTTTCGAGTCGCAAGCCGCATCCGTTCCAAGAAGGCTCTAAGTGAAGATCCAAAACAGAATCGGTTTTAAGCTTTCCTTCTGCGCTCCAGAAGCTTAGCATACGGTGAACCTTATCTGCCTTAACGTTTCTAACAGCAACGGAAGAGATCATTTCAAGCGTTACATCATTGTCGCTTTTGTTGATGAACTCGGCCGAAATCTCATATGCTTCGCCTTTCTTGTTTTTGTGCAAGACAACAGTGTGATCTCGATAGCTTCGATAAGTAATTGCATTATCGGTTTCTTCTTTTTTCTCAAGCGGGTGGGTGCCGCAAAGCGTAAGTCCGTTCGAGAAATTTCCGGGATAGACATCACTGTCAAGTTTAAGCTCCACATAGAATTCCATAGTGTTCTCCTTTTCGTTGTTTTAATACTTAAATTACATATGCCATCTAAAATTCGTTAATGATATATCATCACACGAATGTGATAATTATATAATAAACTAAAAAAGCCATACAAGCAAGTACTTGCTTGTATGGCTTTTTATTTGCACTTAATCTTCTCTGAACTGAAGGCTGTAAAGCTTCGAATAGGTTCCGCCAAGATCCATAAGCTCGTGATGAGTGCCTTCCTCGGTGATAACGCCGTCGCTAACAACAACGATCCTGTCAGCATTTTTAACGGTAGAAAGTCTGTGTGCAACAACAAGTGTGGTTCTGCCCTTGCAAAGCTCGTCCAAAGCTTCCTGAATGAGGATCTCAGTGGTGTTGTCCAAAGCGCTTGTAGCTTCGTCCAAAATGAGAATTGCAGGGTCTTTAAGGAATACTCTTGCAATCGACAAACGCTGCTTCTGTCCGCCCGAAAGCTTAACTCCGCGCTCGCCGATCTGTGTATCATAACCGTCTGGGAGGGTTTTAACGTATTCGTCGATATTTGCACGGCGTGCAGCCTCAAGCATTTCTTCGTAAGTTGCGTCAGGTCGGCCGTACATAATGTTCTCGCCGATAGTGCCGTCAAACAAGAAAACGTCCTGCTGAACGATGCCGATGTTTTGTCTAAGCGATTCAAGCGTTACGTCCTTAATATCAACGCCGTCAATAGTGATCTTGCCCGATTCATATTCATAGAATCTGGGAACAAGGTGGCAAAGTGTTGTCTTTCCTCCGCCTGAGGGGCCAACCATCGCGATCTTCTGTCCCTTTTTAATATCGAGCGAAAGATCTTGAATGATCTCCTTCGAGTCGTTATATGCAAAGCTTACGTTATCAAAGCTGATATCTCCCTTAACCTCGCCCAAGGGCTTGGCGTCGGGCTTGTCAGTCTCAGGCTTTTCGTCCATGATCTCCAAAAAACGTTCAAAGCCCGTAACACCGTTTTGATACTGCTCGATAAACGAGATAAGTGTCATAACGGGGCTGATAAACAGGTTTATGGAAACGATGAACGTGGAATAGTCGCCAAAATTGATCCTTCCGCTGTAAAGGAAAAGACCGCCTGCGATCAAAACGATGACGTTGAAAACGTCGGTGATAAACGAGGTAGAGGAATGGAACTTCGCCATCACTTTATATGCTTTTCTTCTAGCCTCGACAAAAAGCGAGTTGCCGTTTTCAAACTTGTCAGTCTCGGTGGCAGTGTTTGTGAACGCCTTTGTCACGCGGATGCCCGAAATACTGCTTTCAAGTGCCGAGTTTATAACTGCAATGCTCGTTCTGCTTTCCATGAATGCATCTCTCATGTTCTTGCGCAAAACTGTTGCAACAAACACCAATATCGGAACGCAGGCAAAGATTATAACTGTAAGCACCCAATCGATCGTGCAAAGATATACAAACGAGCCGATTATCATTATCGAGCAGATGAACAAGTTTTCGGGGCCGTGGTGTGCAAGCTCGGAAATGTCCATAAGGTCGTTTGTCATTCTCGACATTATTTTGCCCGTTTCGTGATTGTCATAGTACGTATAGGGGAGCGACTGCAGCTTTTTAAACATATCGCTTCTCATCTGCGCCTGCATCTTAACGCCGATGATGTGCCCGAAATATTGCACAAAGAACTGCAAAAGCATTCTTACGATATACATCAAAAGCAATCCCAAGCCTGCAATGACTATCATTCGATAGTTCTTGTTGGGAATAAGGTCGTTAAGCATGGTGCGTGTCATGATGGGATATATCATGCCGATGAGCGAAATGCCCAAAGAAGCCAGCATATCAAGAGTAAACATTAATTTGTGAGGCTTATAATAGCCGATAAATCGTTTTAACATGATGATTCTTCCTTAATTTTTATCTGTAAGGATTATACACCTTGAATATAATTAAGTCAACGCTTTTGAAAGCTGTAATATTCCTTTAATATCGAATATTTTTTCTTTGTTTTGCGATTTGATGTTTCAATATAAAATCAGTTATGATATAATGTGATCAAATGAAAGCGAAAGAGAGGCATTGCCATGAGTGACAAGATATACACCCCTCAAAACAAGAATGCACAGCAGTGCGTTAAAAATGTGATGAAATATTTAAGCGACATTACATATGAGAAGATCGTAACAGGTCAGCACACACAGTCTATGGGGATGGAAGAGCTTCATTATATCGAGGATGTGACAGGCAAACAGCCTGCTCTTCTGGGATTCGAGCTTTTGGGATATTCGCCCAACATCAACTATTTCGATACCGATGAAGAGTGTATGACCGAGATCGTTGAAAACTATGGCACTCTTAAAAGAGCGTGGGAATGGGCAGAAAAGAAGGGACTTATCACCTTCACTTGGCATTGGTTCTCTCCTTTGGGCGGAAGATCGAAAGCTTTCTATGCAAGATACACCGATTTCGATGCTTCAAAGGCTGTGATCGAGGGAACTCCCGAAAACATTGCCCTTATTTCGGATATGGACGTTATGGCGGGAATTTTGCGCCCCTTCTGTGACAAGCAGATACCCATTCTTTGGCGACCCTTCCACGAGGGTGACGGCAATTGGTTCTGGTGGGGAGTTAAAGGCCCAGACACCCTTAAAAAGCTGTGGAGAATAATGTACGACCGCTATACCAACGTTCACAAGCTGAATAACCTCATCTGGGTGTGGAACTCTCCCATGCCCGAGTGTTATCCCGGTGACGACACAGTTGACATAATCTCAAGAGATATGTACCCTCCCGCACATCAGCACACCTCGCAGAACGAAATGTATTATGATCTTATGAAGATAACTAACGAGCCAAAGATCGTTTTGATCGGAGAAACAGGAACCCTGCCCGATGCTGATGCCATCGCAAGCGAAAAGGTTGGATGGTCAACTTATATGACATGGTCGCACAGCTTCTGCATTGGAGAGGAATTTAACACCAAGGAAGCGCTTAAAGCGATATATAACAGCCCCAACGCAGTGACAAAAGATACTTTGCCCGAACTGTATTGATTTTTACATAACAAAAAGCCATATAGCAAGCTCGCTATATGGCTTTTATATGATCAGTAAAGAAGATTCTTTTCAGTCTTGGTATCGAAGAAGTACATAACCTTGCCGGGGAAGGTGAGATGTACGAGGTGACCGTTTTTAAGCTGTGCGCGCTCCTCACGAGAAAGATTAACTGTTGGTGTGCGTGCGATAAGCGATGTTTTATCATCGACATTGATGTGCAAGTGAAGCTCGCTTCCCATCATTTCGTTAACCTGAACGGTGCCGTTGATGGTGTTTAAAGAAGCCTCTGTCGCAAGAGTGATATGCTCGGGACGAACGCCCAAGATAACGTCCATTGAGCTAATGCCTTTTCCTTTCAAGAGCTCACCGGTTTCACCGTCAACCTCGATCTTTGAGCCGAATGGAGTTACATAATATTTGCCGTCTTCCAAAACAAGCTTGGTGTGCATTATGTTCATCTTCGGAGCGCCGATAAATTCAGCAACGAAGAGGTTACCCGGTCTTTCAAACACTTCTTCAGGGGTGCCGATCTGCTGAATGAAGCCGTCCTTCATGATAACGATACGATCGCCCAAGGTCATAGCTTCGGTCTGATCGTGAGTTACATAAACGAATGTTGTGTCAAGATGCTGACGCAAAAGAATGATCTCTGCACGCATCTGGTTTCTTAATTTAGCGTCGAGGTTGGAAAGAGGTTCGTCCATCAAGAAGACCTTTGAATCTCTAACCATTGCTCGCCCGATAGCAACACGCTGTCTCTGTCCGCCAGAAAGTGCACGGGGCTTACGCAAGAGATATTCGCTGATGCCCAAAACCTCTGCTGCGTGAACAACACGCTTATAAACCTCATCCTCGGGAACCTTTTTGATTCTTAACGAGAAAGCAATGTTGTCATATACAGTCATATGCGGATATAAAGCATAGTTTTGGAATACCATTGCGATATTTCTGTCCTTGGGCTGAAGATCGTTAACGATCTCGCCATCGATCTCAATAGTACCGCCGGATATCTCTTCAAGACCTGCTATCATTCTTAAAGTTGTACTCTTTCCGCAGCCCGATGGGCCAACGAATACGACAAATTCCTTGTCCTTGATCTCTAAGTTAAAGTCATCAACAGCAACGACCTTATTATCATAAACTTTTTTAACGTTAGTAAGTTTTACGCTTGCCATAATATTACCTCCTTATCGTGATTATCCCTTAACAGCACCGCCGGTTACACCCTCGACGTAATACTTCTGCAAGAACATAAAGAGGATCGTTACGGGAAGTGCAACGACAACGCCGCCGGCACAGAACATTGTATATCTGCCCGCGATCATGTCTTTGTTAAGCCAGCTGTAAAGTCCAACAGCAACGTTCATACCGCTCGAAACGTTCATGGAAACATATCTTGCGAAGACGAAGTCACCCCAAGGCGCCATGAATGCGGTCAGTATTGTATAGATCACGATCGGTTTTGCAAGCGGAAGAATAACTCTTTGCAAGATCTGAAGTCTGGATGCACCGTCGATACGGGCAGCCTCGTCCAAGGATTTGGGGATGGTGTCGAAGAAGCCCTTTGATACGTAATATCCCATGCCCGAGGAGGCAATGTAAACAAGGATAAGTCCCGGAACTGCGTTTGACTCAGTCATTCCCATGTCTTTAAGTACACGGTATAAAATGATCATTGTAAGCATGCCGGGGAACATACCCAGAATAAGCATAAATCTCATCAAAAGCTTTCTGCCGTTGAAGCGGAAGCGAGACAAAGTATAGCTCATGCACAAAACGATTATTGTCTGCAACAGCGAGGTTATAACAGCGGTGATGAACGTGTTTGAATACCACCTTGGGAAGTCTGTATTAAGAAGGTTGATATAGTTGTCAAGTCCCCACTGCTTAGGTATTACGTAGCCAACCATGTAAGTAGACTCAACACGGAAGGACTGCAAGATTATGAACACGAAGGGCACAAGCCAAACAACGGTTATAGCAGTAAGCAAAATATAGATGAGAGTGTTGCTTATTGTGTTTCGAGCCTTCATGCCCATATGGCGCTTTGCCTGCGGCGGCAAGCTCGGAAGTCCGTTTTTCTTTTTCATCATTGGAAATCCTCCTCATTTCTTGTAGACGGCAGGACATTGTAGACGATGAGAGAGATCAACGCTACAACAATGAATACCAAGATACCGATAACCGATGCCATGTGGTAGTCAGCGTTTTCGTATGTTGTCAACTTAAACAGCCATGTGATCAAAAGGTCGGTGTCACCAAGGTTTCCGCCGGGAGAGGGGAGTGTCGAGTTAGGTGCGCCGCCGGTAAGAAGATAAATGACGTTGAAGTTGTTCATGTTGCTTGTAAAGCTGGTCAAAAGATAAGGACCCGTTACAAACAGCATATAGGGAAGTGTTATCTTTGTATATTGCTTAAGAGGACCTGCACCGTCAACCTTTGCGGATTCATATAAATCCTTGGGGATGTTCATTAAAATACCCGTTGCAATAAGCATAAGATAAGGAATACCGATCCAGATGTTAATGATAATAACACTAACACGCGCCCATGTAGGATCAGTCCAGAAGGGAAGTGCCTTATCGATCAAGCCAATATCCAAAAGGAATGCGTTGACAAGACCGTTTTGTGCAAACATCTTGGAAACGTATAAGAGTGAGATGAACTGGGGAACTGCAATTGTGAATACAAGGCAGGTTCTCCAGAATTTTTTAAAGTGAATGCCTTTTTTGTTTATCATCATTGCAACCAACATTCCAAGGAAGTAGTTTGTGAAGGTTGCAAAGAATGCCCATATCAAAGTCCAAGAGAGTACCTCGCCAAAGGTTGCAGTATAAGATACTCCGCCGGCGGACCATGACAAAAGCTCGTTAAAGTTGTCAAGTCCAACCCAAGTAAACAGGTTGTTAGAATATCCGTTGTGTGCGCCGTCATAGTTTGTGAAGGCTACAAGGATCATAAATATAATGGGCAAAACGGTGAAGATCATAATGCCTGCGATAGGCAACGCCAAAAGTGTTTTGTGGAACTGATCGTCAACAAGCGAGCGAAGATCGTCTTTTGAGCTTTTAAGCTTTTTGCCCGATGCGATAATATTTTCTGCGATCTTGTTTTGCTTAACGTTAAGTCTCCAGGTATAGATGAAAGCAACGATGAAGAAAAGAGTCAAAACGCCGTAAAGCAAGATCTTAAACGAGTTGTCATTATAAGTTGTTGCATATGCGTCATAGATCGGGTCGTATGCAACCTCGGGTCCTTTGTCGCCCAATGTATCAAGCATCGAGAGCCAATAGACACCGCTGAATATCATATAAACGATAAATACGATTTCAAAGGCTAAAAACAAAAAGCCGCGAAGCACCTGCCCTCTGGCGATGCTGCCAAAGCCCATTACAATAAAAGAAACTTTGGTTTTCCAATCGCCGTTTTTGAATGTTGCAAAGATATCAACAAATTCGTTTTTAATGCCAATGAAGAACTTTGCGATGTATGATCCGATGTGTTTGAAGAAGTTTAAAATGCTATCGGGAATAGCAACGATAAAGCAAACAAAGGTATACAGAAACCGTTTCCATTTCGGTAGCTTCAAATATTCGAGATCACTGTATTTTTTCATATTTAATCCCTCTTTTGTAAAAAGGGCCGGAGTCAAATCGGCTCCGACCCTTAGATACTATACGGTTTCTTCAGCTGAAAATTACTCAGCCGAAATATCAGCTTTATTGGGTGTGGATATCAAAGCGTTAACAGCGGCGGTATAGGTGTCCAAAGCACCCTGAATTGCAGCATCATCGGCAGCATTCTTAACGTTGGTGCCCAAGGCCTTACCGATATCCCACCAAGAGCCGTGGATCTGACCCTGAGGTACAGAATAAGCAGATTGAGCCAAAAGCGCAACGAGTGCAGGGTTAGCCCTTACAGCATCAGATTCCTGAGCTTTAAGGTTAGCAGGTCCCCAGGCAAGAGCTTCAAATCTTTCGGTCTGAGCTTCTTCGTTGGTGAGGTATTGAGCGAGCTTGTGGATAGCAGCAGCTTTTTTAGCATCTGCCTGAGGTTTTACACCCATCAACTTGCACCCACTGAAGGAGCCAAGGTGATATGTGTTGCCATCAACAGTGAAGGAAGGAAGTTCTGCAACACCAAGGTTGTCGCTCAAGATCTCTTGCGCGGTTACATAGTCCCAAATACCTGAAATCACTACTGCAGAAGGAGTTGCAGCGGCAAAGTCGGTGCAAGCGCTGGAGTTGTTGTATGCAGCAGAAGAAAGGAGCTTGCGCATACCCTTGGCAGCTGCGATGCCTGCTTCGGAATTGAAGGTGTCGTTAACAGCGGTGAAGTTGCCTTCATTGTCAACGGCCCATTCAGAAACACAGCCTGTTGCGAAGAAGAAGGAAGCAGTATACCAAGCAGAACCTTCAAGCTCGAAGGAGAAGAGCTTGCCTGCATCTTCACAAGCAGCGATGATGTCCTCAAGGCTTTTAGCGGCATCTTCAGAAATAACGCTCTTGTCATAATACATGAAATAGCCGTTGTCAGCAGTTAAAGGATAAGCATAAAGATCCTCGCCCGAGGTTGCAGCAGCAACAACGCTTGCATCGTTAGCAGCAGAAACGGATTCAGCAGCAGCAACGCCAAGCTTAGCCAAAGCTCGTGATTGGATAAGTCTTGCAGCCTGGTCCTGTGCAAAGCAGTAAAGGTCAGCGCCTGCTTCGATGTCGGTTGTCATGGAATTTGCGGCGTCGCCCTCGCCAACAGCTTCGATAGTTGCATTGATAACGATGCCGTCAGTGTTGGTTTCGTTGAACTTAGCGATCTGGGACCTGGTAAGCTCAACGGCTGCCTCAGCAACCCAAACCTTGATATCATAAGTATCGGCAAGAGCCTGAACATCACTGTCATTGTTGCCGCCGTTGTCGGTGTTATTATCGCCACAGCCGGCAAATAGGCAAAGCGCAAGTGCCATCAAAAGTGCCAAAAGTTTTTTCATAAGATCCTCCTATATATTGCCGCAAAACACGGCCTTGATGCGTTCTCCTCAATTCTAAATAAATCCTTAAGGAAAACTCGTATATACTGTTGATACGAAATTAAAGAAAAGCGTGAACATTGTATATAATGCGCACACTGTCTTTTTTTATACTAAATGTCCTTATTAAGAGTGGAAGTAACCAATGAATGTGAGCTTTTAACTTAAAGCCTCGCTATATTTAAAACCATTTGATGAAAAAGCCAAACAAGCAGTCAACCTGCCTATTTGGCTTGATTTTTATAACAATGTTCGAAAATATCTAATCTTGAAAACCGCAAGAAAAAGTGACTTGGTGCTCTTGAATTGATAGTCTTTTCTGTTATAATTAAATTATAATCACCTAAGGAGGGTTACTATGGAACACAAAAAAGACTTTTGCAAAAACCCGATAATCACAGACATTTATACAGCCGACCCCGCACCGATGGTTTATGGCGACACTTTATATCTTTATACCACTCACGATGAGGATGAACTTATAAACGGCTTTTACACTATGTTCAATTGGCACTGTTATTCCACAAAGGACATGGTAAACTGGGCTGATCACGGCGAGGTTTTCTCACTTAATGACATCGAGTGGGCAGTTGACAGAGCGTGGGCTCCTCAGTGCATCGAGCGCAACGGAAAGTTCTATCTTTATTGCCCCGTTCACAAAACAAACGGCGGAATGGCGATCGCTGTCGGCGTATCCGATAGCCCCACAGGTCCCTTTAAGGATCTTGGATATCCCCTTGTCGACGAGGGCGATTGGAACGATATCGACCCGACTGTGTTTATCGACGATGACGATCAAGCTTATCTTTATTTCGGCAACCCCGAGCTCAGATACGTTTTGTTGAACGAGGATATGGTATCATATGACGAAACAGTCGGAATCAAGAAGATTCCCATGACCGTGGAATCCTTCGGCAAGGGAGGACACATGACCGGCACAACTTATGCTGAGGGACCGTGGTTCTATAAAAGAAACGGACTTTACTATATGGTATACGCCGCATTCGCTCAGGGGATACATCAAGAGCATCTTGCTTATTCCACCTCTGAATCTCCCACAGGCCCTTGGACTTATGGCGGAGTTTTGATGACCGAAGAAGGCGGAACATTCACAAATCACCCCGGTGTTGTTGACTTTAAGGGACATTCATATCTGTTCTATCACACAGGTGAGCTTCCCGGCGGAAGCTTGTTCCACCGCAGCGTTTGTGTTGCAGAGTTTAAGTATAATGAAGACGGCTCTATCGACACCATCGCAAAATGCGAAGGAGTAAATGCTGTTGAATAATTAAATACCCCCTCGGACTGAAAAGCTTCCGAGGGGGATTTTTCTTTTTTGCAAAAATGCTGAAGTACAATATGAAAAATCAAAAGCGATCAATGCTTATTTCATAGCTTCTAAAATCAGCACCCAATCACAGCCCTTGCCCTGAGAGGGAGGGGCAAGCAACGTCTTACCGTATGACGGTAAGATAGCAAATATCTCGCTTTCGCCGGTGCGCGGGTCAAACCACGAAGCACGCAAGAAACCAAAGCCCTTGAATGCATCAAGATTTACTGTAAACGGCACACCAAGAGGGGAATAGATATATCCGTAATCGTCGCCGCGTCCTGCATTCATGTGGCCCATACCCGAAAAGTTTTCACAAATAAGTTCGGGTGCATGGCGGAAGGAGAAGTAATCGTGGCTTAATCTTAGCTTTTTAAGATATCCCATCTGTGTGGCACCCTCGTGCTCCAAGACTTCGTCCCATCTATAGGGGAAATAGCTTGTAGGCTCTTTTGTCATGCTCCAAATGCAGTGGTTGCCATATGTGTGTCCGCAGGTGCCGCTAAATGTATCCCAATAAGCATTTTGTCTAACGTCGGCTGCGTTCCAGAAATATCCGATCTTATCGTTGAAGCAAGCGGGATGGTCTTCATATCTCGGCTCCGAGTTCATATAAGGTTTGTCGGTTGCCTTTGCCATTTCAAGCATGATATGATCAGAATCATAGTTTTGATCTGCTGTGTGACTTGTCTGTGCCGTGTGGAAGTCGATATAATCGGCATCGTTTACCCATTTTGTCGAGTCGCTACAGCCTGAGGGGTGGAAGGTTATAAGATGATTTTCGTCCTCTTCCTTAATGCCCTTTGCCATTACATCAATAATTCTGCGGTGATTAGGCTCAAGCTGACGGTCGCCGCCAAGCATCCAAATGATGTTTTCCTTCTGGGCATAACGCTTAGCGATCCACTTGCCATAGATATAAGCGTTTTCCTCGTTGAAAATAACAGGGCCTTGTCCCCAGCATTTGTTTATTTTATCTCCCCATGTGGGAAGCAAAACGATAAGAATATTATACTTTGCGGCAGTATCGATAACAAAGTCCACATGGTCCCAATATGAATACTCACCGTCGGTATCAGGCTTCGCAGGGTCGGGTATACCGTCGGTAGAAAGCAGCGGCAATCTGCCATGAGCATTTGGAACTGTTATCCCCTCGAATTCTGCCAGCGCAACGCTTTGAATGGCGTTAAAGCCTTGGCGTGAACGACATTCAAAATACTTTTCAACTTCCTCGCGGCTTAAGCGGTGGAATATCTCCCAGGCGGTGTCACCCAAATAGAAGAAAGGCTCGCCATCCTCCCAAGCTAGATATCTGTCTTTAACAATAAGCTTGCGCATATGTATTCATTCCTTTCAAGAAATTATTTACAAAATCATTATACAATAAAGTTTAGTTTATTTCAACAAAAAAATGTTTTTCTCTTGAAAAATATCAGGTATAAATGTATACTGTAAATAGAAAAATTTAATATTTTAATAAATAGGAGGATGAATATGTTACTTAAAAATCTTCAAGTGCCGTCAGGCAGGATCGACGTTGTTTTGGATACCGATGCTTATAACGAGATCGACGATCAGTTCGCGATATCCTATATGCTTCGCTCTAAAGAAAAGCTGAACGTAAAGGCCATCTATGCTGCTCCGTTTTTAAATCAGCATTCCGAAAGCCCAAAAGACGGCATGGAAAAAAGCTATAACGAGATATTCAAGATCTTGGAGCTTGCAAAAGAAAACACACAGGTTTTCAAAGGCTCTGAAAGCTATCTTGCCGATGAAACAACTCCCGTTATTTCTGATGCTGCAAACGATCTTATCAAAAGGGCAATGGAATACACTCCCGAAGCTCCTCTTTACGTTGTTGCGATAGGTGCAATAACTAATATCGCATCCGCTCTTTTGTTAAAGCCTGAAATCGCTGAAAGGATCGTCGTTGTCTGGCTGGGAGGGCATGCTCTTCATTATCACGACACATATGAATTCAATATGTTCCAGGACATTGCCTCTGCAAGAGTTGTAGTAAACAGCGGAGCGGCATTTGTTCAGCTTCCCTGTAATGGCGTTGTCGATTCCTTCAGAATTTCGGGAAGCGACCTTGAACATTGGTTTAAGGGCAAAAACGAGCTTGCAGACTATCTTGCCGTTAACACCGTCAACGAGGTGTCAAGCTACGTCGGAAACAGAGCTTGGTCACGTGTTATCTGGGACGTTACCGCTGTTGCGTGGCTGTTAAATGACAATAATCGCTTCATGCAGTCAAGAATCGTTCCCCGACATCTGCCCACATATGACCATCAATATCAGCTTGATGATAATGCCACTCCGATGGTGTATGTGTATCACATCGATCGTGACGGGCTTCTTAACGACTTGATAGAAAAGATAGCCGGGAATAACAACTGATAAAGAATGAGAGGGATATATTATGGAAAAGTTCTGCACAGGCACAAACAGCGGCTGGGAAAAGTATCCCACCCCTCTTTTGGGAGGGCAGTATGGCACCTGCTTTGATATTTCCATGCTTGAAGAAAACGGCGAAATCATTATGTATTTCTCTTGGAGAGATTGCGACAGTATCGCACGTGTAACGAGCACGGACGGAATTCATTGGAGTGAGCCGGTAATATGCCTTACGCCAAGAGAAACCCCACAGGGATGGGAAGATGCTATCAACCGCCCTTATGTTCTTCATTTGAATGATACATATCATATGTGGTATACCGGTCAGTTCAAGCCGGGTGCTGCGGATGGCTCTTCGCATATTTTCTATGCTGTAAGTAAAGACGGCGTTACATTTGAAAGGGTATCTAAAGAACCTGTTTTAAGTCCGGAATTTGCATGGGAAAAGTGCGCCCTTATGTGTCCAAGCGTTCTTTGGAACGAAGAGGAAAAGACCTTTATGATGTGGTATTCGGGCGGAGAGCAATATGAGCCTAACGCTTTTGGATATGCTGTAAGTAAAGACGGTGTTCATTGGGAAAAGTATAGCGAATATCCGATATTCACAGCTGATCCCAATAATGAATGGGAACAGCACAAGGTTGGCGGCTGTCAGATAATTTACGAAGACGGCTGGTACAGAATGTTCTATATTGGCTATCACAACGAGCATTACGCTCAAATTGGAATGGCAAGATCGAAAAACGGTATCACAGATTGGGAACGTTCAAACCAAAATCCGATAATTGCGCCCGATTGGGAAAAGTGGGACGGCGAAGCTTGTTATAAGCCTTTTGCTTTAAAGTTTAACGGAGCTTGGTGGCTTTGGTATAACGGAAGACGTGGAAGCCACGAGCAGATTGGCCTTGCAATTCAGCAGGGCGAGGAGCTTGCATTTTAATGAACGATATGTTTTCAAAGCTTCAAAATAAGCTCGCAGGCTATGTCGATTCGTTCAACAGCCAAGATGAAGTGCCATTTTCAAATCTCATTCAAAATAATGAAGCGTTTGATTATCTCATAAGCGAAATACCGTTGATAGACTGTCCTGACTCAGAAATCGAGGAAATTTATTATTTCCGCTGGTGGGTATTAAGAAAGCACTGGAAATCGACAGAAAAGGGCCACGTTTTAACGGAATTTCTGCCACAAGTCCCCTGGAGCGGACCGTACAATACCATCAACTGTCCTGCTTGTTTTCATATAAGAGAAGCAAGATGGCTAAACGATTCAAAGGGCTGGCTTAAAGAATATATTGACTTTTGGCTGAACGGCGATGGCGATGCAGATTCATATAGCTCGTGGTATGCACACGCTGTCTGGGAATATTGCACACTTCACAACGATTTTGAATATGGAATTGAAAAGCTGCCTGCATTAGTTGATTATTTCGAGAGAAGAGAGAAAACTCACTTGCATCAAAGCGGGCTTTATTGGTCAATCGATGACCGTGACGGTATGGAATATTCAATAAGCGGTTCGGGACTGCGCCCCACGATCAATTCCTATGCATATGGCGATGCCGTGGCGATATCCCGTTTGGCAAAGCTTTCCGGGGACGATGAGCTTTCACAGCGCTATAAAGATAAAGCAAACAAGCTTAAAGAGCGCATTGATACACTTTTGTGGGACGAAGATTTTTATAAAACAATTCCCATGAATGAAAAGAGCGATGAAAACTTTTCTCATCGCCCGAAGATTGATAAGCAAAACGATGTTAAAGAGCTTGTCGGATTTATTCCGTGGTATTTTGATCTGCCGAACGAGGGCAGGGAAGCGGCCTTCACCTCTTTGATGCAGACTAATGCTTTCTTTGCACCGTCAGGACTTACAACTGCAGAGCAATGTCACCCTCGCTTTATGGAAAAACACGACCATGAATGTCTTTGGAACGGCCCTGTTTGGCCATATGCCACGTCGCAAACGCTTGTTGCGGTTGCAAACCTCTTAAAGAAACAAAATCAAAGCGTTATTTCAAAAGATGATTATTATAAGCTCCTTTTGCAGTATGCAAAAAGCCAGCATCGCATTGATGATAACGGCAGGAGAATTCCCTGGATAGATGAAAATATGGATCCTTTTACAGGAAGATGGATATCTAGGGATATTTTGCAAAGCTGGGGCTGGCAAAAGCATCTCGGCGGTTATGAGAGAGGGAAGGATTATAATCACTCGCTGTTTTGCGATCTGGTTTTATCCGGCCTTTTAGGCATTGATATAAGTGAATCGGGCGAGCTTGATGCAACGCCTATAATTCCTGATTGGTGGGAATACTTTTGGGCCGAGAATATCAGCCTGAAGGGCAAAAGATACCGTGTGGTATACGATAAAACAGGAAACCATTATGGTATAGGCAAGGGGATTATAATATCCGAGATTTAAAAGCAGTAAAATAAAAACAGCATCCTTTCGGGTGCTGTTTTTATTTTCGTAGGTAACGTATGAAAAGGTGTAGATAGCAATAAATATTTGTTTTACGATTTTAACCGTTAAGCTTGCTCTTGAATAATTCTGCAAGCACTTCATTTCTTTCAGCAGGGAGCGAATAAGCGTTGTTACCGTAAAGGCCAAAAGATCCTTCGTGATAAGCATGATATGTGAAATGGAGTCCATACTTTTCACACAAATCAAGCATATCCGAAACCCAACGTTCGCCGCCTCTGTTGAATTCAAAAGCTGTACGAGCAGCACCGACTTCGCCCAAATACATGGGAACTTCGTTATCTATTCCAAACTGGAGATTCTGAAGAAGAACAGATTCAAGATATTCACTGTTAAGTAACATAAGTCCCGAAGCAAGAGAAAGGTCGATTCTTGGCATAACCTTTGCTCCCGAAGCTGCGTTTTCAGTCTTGATCTTTGCAGTCAGCTTATATTCATAGCCTTCCTTAAGCTCGAATCTATAGCCTGCGGAGTTGGCATCGCCGGTGGTTCCTGAAATCATATAACCATAGCCCTTATAGCCGTTTTTAGTTTTGCTGGCCTTACCGCCGTTGTTGCTTGACCAGAAATCTAATGCTGCACTTAAAGTGAAGTCTATCTCTCTTAAAACGTTTGTCAGTTCTCCGTCTTTATATTCTTCCAAAACGATGTCATCAACGTATGCAGTTCCGTCTTCTCCAAGATTTGCAGCTCTAAAGGTGATGGCACCGACGTTATATTTATCGGTCAAGGAAACAAACGAGGTCTCCCAAAGTTCCCATCCGTCTTCAAGAGCTTCAACTTTCTTTGCGGTGGAGCAATCAACCCAGTTATCTATATATGATGTTACGATCAGATCTTCAGAAGGATAAGTCATTGTGCTTCCCGCAGTGTTTGCCCAATCCATATCCTGATGAGTGAAGTTATGAGGATCGTAGCTGTGGAATTCATAAGCGGTGTTACTATCATCCAGAAGGAACTGAAGCTTGCTTATCTCAATGTTCCAATCCGAATGTCCGTTTGCATCCTGAACAGCACAAACTCTTTCTGCAAAGATTATGTGGTTTGTATCATATTGTCTGATGCCGTCGGTTATTCTTTGCATAAGATCTCTGCACTGATCAACCGAATCCTCCACGTTTCCAACGTCCGGAACAATAGGTTCGTTCAATATGCCATAACCGATTATGGAGGGGTTGTCAACATAACGCTTTGCGATTTCAGACCACAATGCAACAAGTCTTGACTGGTTTTCATCGTCTGACCAAAGGTTTCCGCCGTTGCCCTGAGACTGATAGCCGCCCTGAGGAACGTGCATATTAAGGATAAGGCTGATGCCGTTCTTTTCAGCCCATTTAAGGTTTTTATCGATCAATTCAAAGCCTGCGTCCTTATAAACATAGGGATTATTGTCATCCTCAAAGAGCTGATAGTTAAGATAGAATCTTACACAGTTAAAGCCCATGTCAGCCATGTCTTCATATGATGATTCATCCTGGCTTGTCCAAACAGGCTCGGTGGGATTGTCCCAAACACCGTTGCCGCAGGCGATACCCTTAAGCCAAACCTCGTTTCCGTTTCCGTCAACAATTTTGCTTCCTTCAACGTGAATAAAGCCTTGCTCTTCAATAATTTCTTCGTTCGCACATCCGAACAATGTAAATGCACACATCATAGCAATCATAATAGAAATAATTCTTTTCAACATTTCGTTTTTCTCCCGTTATATCTTCTTAAAGGTCAACATGTTCCAGGAATGGGGCTGCAAGCTGATTTTTTCGTCTACAGTTTTAATTGTGGGAACCACAGCGTTGGGATCTTCCTTGGTGTTGACCTTCTTAAGGTCATCACCTTCAAGAGCAACGTGCTCGCAAAGCTCATATCCAAGATCATTAAAATCAACGCTCAAGTCACATTCGTCATTCATAGAACGGTTAACAGCAAACAAGGTAAGCTTTTTCGCATCGTCAGAAAGAACGACTGTTGAATCTATGAAAGGAACGTCCTTTTTGCTTGCGGTATCATAACTGCCACATTCACATTCTGTTCTTAATGCGGTTCCTCTTCCGTTCTGAGAGGTGTACATGAAAGGATAGTATATAGTCTGTGCCCAAACAGCTCCGCCTGTTTCTGTCATAATGGGAGCGATAACGTTAACAAGCTGTGCCAAGCAAGCGATCTTAACTCTGTCGCAGTTGTTTATAAGTGTTATGAGAAGGTCACCCAAAACAAGTGCATCTTCAAAGTTATAGATATCCTCAAGCAAGGGAGGAGCGATCTGCCACTTGGGGATCTGCTTGTCCTGCTCGTTGCTGTGGAACCAGATGTTCCATTCGTCAAACGAAAGGTTTACAGTCTTGTTCGAACGCTTTTCTGATTTAATTTCATCGCATATGCTTGCAACTGTCTTGATAAATCTATCCATATCAACACCCGATGCAAGATATGAAGGAGTATCGTTTGTGGGATTACCGTAATAGTTGTGAAGCGAGATGTAATCAACATAATCATAGCATTCACGCAAAACGGTGCGTTCCCATTCGCCGAATGTGGGCATATTTACATGCGAGCTTCCGCAAGCAACCAATTCGATAGAGGGGTCAACCCACTTCATCATTTTTGCGGTTTCGCAAGCTGCTCTGCCATATTCATAAGGAGTCTTAGAGCATATCTGCCAGGGGCCGTCCATTTCGTTACCCAAGCACCAAGTCTTAATGTTAAACGGCTTTTCGAATCCGTTAGACTTACGCATGTTTGCATAATATGTATCGGTTTCAAGATTGCAATATTCAACAAGATTTGCAGCATCCTGTGCGCCTCTCGTTCCAAGGTTTACAGCCATCATAACGTCGGACTTCGCACGCTTTGCCCATTCCTGGAACTCGTCAATTCCAACTTCATTGGTTTCAACAGAGCTCCAAGCAAGCTCCAGCTTTCTGGGGCGCTTTGCCTTGTCTCCGGTTCCGTCTTCCCAGTTATATCCCGAAACAAAGTTTCCTCCGGGATATCTTACGATCGGAACGTTAAGCTTTTCGATCATTTCCATTACATCGGTTCTGAATCCCATTTCGTCAGCGCTGGAGTGTGTCGGCTCATAAATGCCGCCATATACCGCTCTGCCAAGATGCTCAATAAACGAACCGAAAAGGCGATCGTCAACTTTTCCAATGCTGTTTTTAAGATCTATACTTATTTTTGCATTCATGATTTTTCCTCACTCTAATAAGATGCATACTTTGCGATTCTACTATAAATAAAGGATAGCATTAAATGCTTTCACAGGTCAATTGTATATTAAGCAAAAAAGCTAACATATTGTGTTATGGCGTTGTTTCGACAAACGATATAGCAGCCGAATTGCTGACTTTTTCTGCAAATTCAGTTATATATTCTGCTTAGGTATTGATTTGCTTTGTGTGTTTTGATTATAATCAAATTATGGAGGTGTTAAAAAATGCAGATAAACGATATAGGCTATAATCACAGACATGATGCCGATTTTAATATCGACCGTCCTTACGGTTCCGGTGATTATATGCTTCTGATTTTGAAGACTCCTGCAAGATTCATTTTTGAAGATTACGAGCAAAACACCACTCCCAATTCTGTTATTTTATATAGAAAGGGAACTCCACAAAGATACTGCGCCTTGGGAGCTCAATTTGTCAACGACTGGATCCATTTCACTATTGATGATAATGAAATGGTATTCTTTGAAGCCTTAGATATTCCTTTTGACAAGGTGATCAATGTTGAAGATATTAACGGATTGTCAATGCTTGTGAATAATATGTCATATGAGCACTATTCGATCAACACTTATAAAACAGACTCGGTCGAGCTTTATATGAAACTGCTGTTCATTAAGCTGAGCGAATTGATCCACGGCCGCAGAAACCAAAAACCAAGCTCGGATTACGATAATTTTGCTATAATAAGATCGCAGATCTATAATAAACCGAATGAGGATTGGAACATTGCTATGCTTGCTCACAGGCTGGCTATGAGCAAATCTCACTTCCAGCATTTATATAAAGAAATATTTGGTGTTAGCGCAATGAATGACGTTATTAACAGCCGTATAGAGCACGCTAAATATTTACTTTCATCAACAGATCTTCAGATAAATCAGATATCCTTACTCTGCGGGTATAAATGCCATGTTCATTTTATGAGACAGTTTAAGTCAAGAATGGATATGACCGCATCTGAATATAGGGATAAAATGCAAAACAGATAGTGTATAAGAGCTTGAATTTTCTTTTAACGCTTTCCTAAAACAAAAGCCAGATAAGCAGATGTCCTGCCTATTTGGCTTTTTTATTTTACCTTGATTAAAAAGATGCATATAGATCGCGAAAATATATGTGCTCTTTTTGTTACTATGTTGTCCTGCATTTTAACATCAGTTAGAAATTAGTAATCTTGCGATTAAAATAGATTGACAATACAAATTAAATATGATTTAATATTTTTAAGAATTATTCTTAAATTGATGCAATAAAATGAACGGTTCGTGTATTAATAAGATGAAAGGGGCGAGAAACATGATTATCTGTTTGACGTCAACAATGAAAATCATGGATATGGGAAGCGAAGAAGCCTTGGAAAGATATATAGCTTGTATAGCCAATGGCAACAAGGAGGCACTTTCCGATCTCTACCGTAATGCAAGCGCGGCTGTATACGGTTACGCCCTGTCTATTTTGAAAAACTCGCACGATGCCGAAGATGTATTGCACGACTGTTTCGTTAATATCCATGCTAACGCTCAAAACTACCGTTCCTTTGGAAAACCGATGGCCTGGATACTTACGATCACCAAAAACCTCTGCCTGCAAAAGATAAGAGAGAGAAACAAAACCTCGGACATTCCCGAGGAGGATTGGCAGAACTATATTTCCGACTGCCACGAAATGACAGTTAACGACAAGGTTATTATAGAGCAATGCATGACAGTTTTAAACGACGACGAAAGGCAGATAGTTCTGCTTCATGCAGTGGCAGGCTTTAAGCACAGAGAGATAGCATCTCACATGGACATGGCACTTGCGACAGTTCTTTCAAAATATAATCGCGCAATTAAGAAGTTAAGGGCACATTTAGAGAAAGGAGAACCGAGCAATGACTTATAATAACGATTTAGAAAGAAAAATCAACAAAGCGTTCAAAAATGCCACCCCAAACGTCCTTGATACGGTTCTTCGCGATTGCGAGAATATGAAAGGACAAAGCATTATGATGATTGAAAGAAGACCTCATTGGGCAAAAAGAGCGGTTGCTGTTGCGGCTGCTATCGTACTGATCTTGGGCTTGGGCGTTGGAATTACAACTGTCAGCTCTAACAACTCGGTTGCATCAGTTGTATCACTTGATGTTAACCCCAGCATTGAAATAAAAGTAAACAGAAACGAAAGAGTTTTGGAAGTTATCCCTCTCAACGACGATGGCGTTAAGGTCATCGGCGAGATGGACTTTAAAGGAAGCGACATCGACGTGGTTATCAACGCACTTATCGGCTCGATGTTAAGAGAAGGTTATTTAAACGACCTTGCAAACTCGATCCTTATAAGTGTTGACGGCGACGACTTTGCAAAGAACGAAGAGCTTCAGGCAAGACTTGCGCAAGAGATCGACAAGTTGTTGAATACCGATAGCTTTAGCGGCTCTGTTTTAAGCCAGACAGTTAATCACGACACCGAGCTTGACACTCTTGCCCAGCAATATGGCATCACCGCAGGCAAGGCACAGCTTATAAGACAGATCACTTCTCAGAACACCCACTATACCTTCGAGGATTTGGCAAAGCTTTCAATCAACGAGCTTAATCTTATCTCTACCTCAAACGGTACCACCCTTGAAAACGTAACCTCTACAGGTTCTGCCAGCGATAAGAAATATATCGGAGCAGAGGTTGCAAAGCAGGCGGCACTTGATCATGCAGGTGTTACAGAGGCTGACATTCGCGGTTATGAATGCGAGCTTGACTATGAACGCGGCACAATGGTTTATGAGATCGAGTTCCATGCAAACGGTTACGAGTATGATTACGACGTAAACGCAACAGATGGCAGTGTTATAAACAACGTTCGCGAGCGCGACGATGATTATTATAAGTACAATAACGATAATAACAATAATAACAATAATAACAATAATAATAACGCTCAGTCCTCTACAAACGAAAATGCTCAGCAGGGCAGCAGCACCGAGCAAAACGGCAACTCCAAGCCTGATAGCAACAAAACTGAATCCACCGCTTATATCACCTATGAAGAGGCAAGAGCCGCTGCTGTTGCACACGCAGGAGTTAACGATAGCGACGTAAGAGAATTTGAGTGCGAGTTCGACCACGAAGACGGCTTGGCGGTTTACGAGATCGACTTCGAGGTAGGACAATACGACTATGATTATGAGATCAATGCAAAGACCGGTGCAGTTGTAAGACATTCCAAGAAGTTTGACGATGACAACATCTTCGACGGAATAGAAAACGTATTCGAAAACAACGATAAGCCCTCTTCCTCGCAGAATGCTGAATTTATCGGCAAGGATGCCGCAAATGCTGCCGCACTTGAGCATGCAGGCGTAAGCGCTTCCGATGCAAGAGGTCTTGAATGCGAGTTTGACGGTGCAGAAGGCATCTTTGAAAAGGATCATTACGATGTCGAGTTCTCGGCAGGCGGATATGATTACGAATACGAGATCGATGCCGAGACCGGCAAGGTTTTGAAGAGCGAGAAGGAACGCGATGATTAAAGAATAAAACTCGGCGATCTGATCAGAGTTTATATAAACAGGCCTCCCTTGATACTGCAAGTATCGGGGGAGGCCCTTGTTTTTGGCTTGTCACAGAGGTTGTGATAATGTTTGGTGATAAGATACTGAAAGGATATCTTACAAAACTAAACATGAAAGAGGCAAGGGTATTATAATACCCGAGATTGAAAAGCAGTGAAAAACAGCACCCGAAAGGATACTGTTTTGTATATTTTTATCGGCTTGAAGCTTCATAGCAACGAACGATGCTCCAGTCTTCTTCAAGCTTTATTTTTGATTCACGGTCATAAATTGTCAAGGTGTGTTTGCTGGAAAATGCGATTCTTTTATCGTCAGTCAGAGCGACAAATCTGCCTCTGATTTTGTCAGGAGCTTCAAAGGCATATTGTGCATCTGAACCGTCGGAATTAACGCTCCAAATGCCCAAGTGCTCTAAATGATTTTTAGTTATCATATTGAGAATCGGAACGGAAATTTTAACACTCTTTTTAAAATCGCAAGCCCAAAGAGAAAACCAAATTCTTCCGTCGCGCACACCCAAAATAGAAAAAGTTTTGGATAAAAACTTCGGGTCAACGATTAATTCTCTAATTAAGTCTGCGTCTTCTTGGCTACTTCTTTTAGCAAGAGCTGCGAGATCTTTAATGATATGCTTGCTTTTTCCGGTTTCAATGTCTAAAACTATGATTCCTTCGGATTTTGTATATACGATGTGAGTTTCGTCCAGCCAAGCATAGTGGTACACGGAGGTTTTGTAATCGCGACACCCCTCAGTTACCGTATCATATACATAGAGATACTGCGAGTCATTGCGATATTTTAAGAATGACACGTATCTTCCGCTTGGACTTGTTCCGATGTCGGAAGGACCATGAGTAGCTCTGTAAAGATTGTAAAGGGTCTTAGCTTCTTTTTCTCCAATTACCCAGCGAAAAATTGAATTCCCGCAGATAAAATATATGCGATCCTGCTCATCAAACCTTGGGCTTTCGAAAATATAAGATTTCATCTTAAATTTCGATTCAGTGAGCGAATTTGTCTGTCGGTCAAAAACATATATCTTGTCAAACTTAGCTAAAGCGATGTATCTCCCGCTTTTTGACGATGAGGGACCTGAATCTAAAAAATCCATAGCTCGCAAAGGGCTAATATGAGGTTCATCGGTCTGCTTGGGATGCTTTGGTATTGTGAATGAAAACGTCTCATTATCATCGTTGAATTTAAATGTGTTGCCTACTCTTGAATATGATATCATATTACGCCCCCTTTTCGATGCTTCTGTAATTTAGTATATATGCAATTGCAGATTCAGTCAATGGCAGATTTCTGAAAATTGTTTTATTTTCCATAAAATCAAATGTATTTGAAAAGGCGGGCAAGAGTTTGAAGAAACATAACAGTATAACAGGTATAACAAAAGCTTGCGGCTTTTTATATCCCGAAAAGATTATATGAAAAAGTAGTATGCGTTTCATTTGTCGATCCCATACGGAAAAGATATTTCCCGCAGGTAGCTATTACCTAAATAAATGCTCGCAGTACCAAGCAACCTTAAAGACCATTTGTCAACTGTAGGCATTTGCTTTTTTAAAATCAAACAACGGTTTGATCCAAGAGGAAATCGATGATTCCGATATTCAATACACCGTTATCATCATACCACCTCTTACGAATGTCATGACGGACGATAATTTTCGGGAAAGAGTCACCGGTCAAACCGAAAGGTCGGTTCTCGATTTCAGCTTTTGCATCATCTGGAAGTGCATATGCAGACTGGATATATACTCGCTTTCCACCAATGGTCGCAACGAAATCAATTTCTCGCGGTACTTGGACAGTACGACCTTTTTTATCGGTACCATTACCGTATACAATACCGACATCAACTGCACAGCCACGAATTATAAGCTCGTTGTAAATGATGTTTTCCATGATGTGAGTCATTTCCTGCTGACGGAATCCGATACGTGCATTTCTCAGTCCTATATCCTCGCAATAATACTTGTTGGGATAATCGAAATAGCTCTTTCCTTTAACATCCCAACGCTTGCATTCACTGAAAAGGAATGCATCTGTCAAGTAGTCCATATAACTTTTCACGGTATTTTGCGCTACGGTATTTTCGCCGCTAAGCTTTTGCTTGGTATTCAAACTATTGGCCACATTGGTGGGATTGGTGAGAGATCCGACAGAAGAGCAGAGCAGATCAAGAACGGCATCGAGAATATCCTTTCGTCTAATCTTCTTTCGCTCAATGATATCCTTCAAATAAGTTTCAGCAAATAGTGATTGCAGGTAAGCCATCTTAGCGGCATCATTTGGACGGGAGAGTACAAGCGGCATACCGCCAAAGAAAGCGTAGCTGTCAAATGCATCGTATTTATCACCGCCAATGGCTGAATAGTATTCAGAAAAATTAAGTGGATGCACACGAACTTCGTCACTGCGGCCTCTGAACTCAGTCAGTATATCGGAAGAAAGCATTTTGGAGTTGCTTCCGGTTACATAGATATCCAAGTTGGATAACGAGCGAAGATCGTTTAGTGCATCGTAGAAAGTGATCTTTTTGCCGTCACTATTATAGGGGTTGGGAATTTCGTCGGATAACTGAATTTCATCCACAAACAGATAAAACTGCTCGTCTTTATTCTCGACGATTCCTCTTACATATTCAGCAAGTGCAAGAGGATTGCGGTATTTTATATCTTTAGTCAAGTCCAACGCGAATGAAAGAATTTGTTCTTCTTTGACACCTTCACTGATCAAATACTTGCGGAACAAAGTGCCAAGCAAATATGATTTCCCACATCTGCGAATACCGGTGATAACTTTTACCTGCCCATCCCACATATATGAGATGAGTTGCTGTAAATACCGATCACGTTTGATTTCCATAGCGACCTCCCATTGAAAACTTTCTTGATTTATCATATAACCTTTCAATAGGAATTATACATCAATAAACTTAAAAAATCAAGGATTTATTGAAAAGTTCATTGATTTATAAAAGAAGTTTTCAATAGAGCTCTCAAACACATAAGCTTGTGCAAAAAAATGAATCACATCTCGCATTTTGAATATTGCAAAATAAATGTATAGTTTGTTGAAATATGCCGTTGTATTTAGTATAATAATATCAGATTTGAATGGGTGTTATCTCTCAAAAGACTAATGTGTCCGCTGTTCCACCGCTGAGCAGAACGAAGTTGGCCAGTTAACGATGATAGAAGAACAAAAGACTGTAGGAAATTTATCGATATGGCAATGACAAGAATGTTGATCGCAATGCTTCTAAAACTTTGATAACTTTCGTTCGTGCAGGTGACATTGTAATCGTAGAGAGCGTCTCCTGGATTGCAAGAAACACCAGAGATCAGTTGTCTGTGATTTTCTGCTTGACAGAAAAGGAAGTAGAGTTTATCAGCTTGTAGAAGAACATCGATGCATACTAACTACTGATTTATGCTCACTGTTTTCGGAGATTTGGCAGAACTGGAACGTGAAGCATCATTGATTGTCAGTGCGAGGGGATCAAGATTGCAAATGCCGAGTGCAAATACAAAGGCTGCAAGTCCGACATTATTGATGAAGCTAGATACCTTCTATCGGAAGAAAAAAGAATTGAATCTGTGATTAAAATCATTTATAAAGATAAAGGATGGTGTTGATTATGATGAATTCGGCAGAAAGAATGGACTATATCAATGAATATATGTCTGCGTATGAAGCAAAGATTACGTTAGCCAACAAAAACGGATTGTTTGATACTGCGACTTTATTCGAATTGTTTGCCATTAATGTTTGTGGGCTTTGGTTTGGTCAAAAATTCTATAACTTAAATGAAAAACGATCGAATTACCCATATGTTGACCTTGAGTCTGAGGATGGTACCGTTTATGTGCAGGTAAGTACAGTCCAAGATGTGTCTAGTAAGATCAAATCTACACTAGAAAAAATCCGAGACAGCAAAGACCCGCGATTTGATAGTCTGCAAAATGTGTTCTTTTTCGTCTTAAATAACGACAGTGTTGATCGAGTAAAAGATTATACTGGGAAAAACAGAATTGGCAACATTGATTTTGAAAAAGCTCATCATTTGATTACGACACAAGATGTCGTAGCACGTGCAAAAAATAGATTGGATTTTCAAATAGCTCTATATGAATTATTAGAAGGAGACGACGCGAAAATAGCTGAAATATCAAGCAAGCTACTCGAGCAGTTTCATAATAGTAAAGAGATCGGATTAAACAGCATTATAAGTCTTATCAATGGTGAATATGAAATAGATCGGACACCGGTTATTAAGAAAATCAAAGAAGCTAACCAACAGTTCATAAGCATTCGTGGCGAGGCTGGCAGTGGGAAATCGGTAGTTTGCAAAAAAGTCGTGGAGAATGAGCAATATCTATTATATGCTCGCGCTGAAAGATTTGTCGAGGAAACGGACATAAATGACATTTGGCATTTATGCATTGCGGATGCCTTGCTTTATTTGCAAGATAAACCTATTACCTTTTTTATTGATTCTTTAGAGTTTATTTCAGATGCCCCCAGCACCAAGTTGGATTTGCTGCAATCACTGTATGAATTAGCAAAAGAACATCCCAACGTAAAGATTATCACCAGCTGTAGAAGTAGCGATGAAACGTCATTTATTAAAATTGATTCAAAATATGCAGTCATGCCGTTTCTAATTGAACCTTTAACTGCAGAAGAAGTACACCATATAGCTAAAAAGTATCCCGTTATTCAGGCTTTTCTCAAAGACAATTCATATAGTACATTGATATCCATTCCCTTTTATATTAATTTAATAGTCAGTAATGTAACTGATTACGCCAGCATAGCCGATGAAAATGCGCTCAGAGAGTATATATGGGAAAATGTCATATGCCTAAGAAAAAAAGCACTTAAATACAGGCTGTCATTCAATGAAATTGCTCAAGAAGTAACGAATCTGACCTTTGCCAGAGCACAGAACTTTAGTTTGGGCGTTAGTAAAGAAAGCGTTAATCAAGCAGTTTTAAATGCACTAGTGTCTGAAGGTGTTCTTATAGAAAACGGACATGGAGTGCGCCTTAAATATGATATCTTTGAGGATATATGCTTCGAAAAAGAATTTGATAATGCCTTTATATCATGCCGTGGGGAGTATGATGTGTTCTTTAATCACATTGAAAAGTTTGGTAGATGCAGCTACAGAAGATATCAAATATGGATTGCTAATAAAATCCTGTCAAAGGAAAATAGAGAGAAATTTCTTTATAATTTAATATCTACCACCAAGATACCTACCCATTGGAGTCAGCAAACTATAATAGGGCTCACAAAATCCAGATTCTGTGCACCATTTTTTGAAGAGAAAACATATAGTATTATCTCCAGCAATAAGCTTCAAGAATTCGTTGATATCACAAACTTATATGCGTTCTCCCCAGAAGTTTGGGGAACCGATACCGCACCATGCCTTCTATTACACCCTATAGGCGAAGGACGAGACGCTCTTATTAAGATCATTTATGAGCAAAACGTATACACAACGTCCGATATCAACATGGATTCTATAATCAAATTGTGTTCCGACTACGCTAAGAGTACAAATAAGGTGGCCTATACTGCTAACATAGCCAGCAAGATATTACAGCACTTTATAACCATCGGGTTAGACATTCAAAATATTCATCGCCACGACATTAAGGAAATAGCGACACGGCTTTTATATCCCATATATCAGATGGCCGAATTCTCTAAAGACTGGATCGTTTCGTTTTGGAATCAGCAAACAGAAGCTTTCTTGTCTGAAGAACGTGACAAACAATCTGTTGCGGAAGAATTGCTGGAGTACACATTAAAGTTTACAACTTGGCAATTGGCGAAGTATCTCCCTGACGAATTGTGTAATATTGCAGATGTTTTTTGGACAACCAAATTAAACAATTATTCTTTTTCTTATGGAAATGGATTGGACTCCAATTGCTATCATTATGGCTTGAATAGGCTTGCGGAAGACTACGAACACTCTAGCCAGTCATCGGATGATTATCGGTTTTTCCCTAATCTGATTGACCAAAATTTTTGGAAGGGTTTGTACTGGGCAATTGGTTTTAATAACAAATGCATTTCGCACTTTGCAACAAACCACCCAACAGAGATTAAAGAAGTCACGTTAATATTGTTGGACAAAAACGAAGAGAAGAAGCTATTGGCTAACCGTGATATGTGGTTTGCCGGGGTTGATGAGTATCGGTTTCCTGCATTACTTAGCGATATTGTATATTTATTAAGAACTAAGATTCTTCGCATTATCAACAGCGGAATACATCAAAACATAGACATCACGGAATTTGCAAATAGCATTAAAGCAACAATATTCCAAAAGACCAATAATATATCCATGCTTTCAATCATCGAGGATGTTGGATGCCAGTTTGAAAAAGAGCTACCAGGATATGCACTGGATTTAGCAACATGTATGGAGATTATTATTTGGGATATAGAAAGATTTTCGCATTTAAATCCTGGTGCCATTAGTCAAAAACTTGAAGAGCAAATACTGCAAATAGTAGGTGTTCCCAATTTAAAACAACGGTACCCCGAGAACGCTAGTATTAAATATATCCTTCGTGAGTATGTTGCCAAAATGCAGTTTATTGCAGGGACACAAAAAACATGCCATCGGTTATTAGATTATCTGTACGGGCTATATCCCAACAACGAACAACATGCACAAAGTCATTTGCAAATACAGCAAATGGATTTTAGAAACCCCAACATCGAACAAGTCGATGACAAAACTGTGGCCATCACTCCTAGAGTTTCGGGTTTAGCGAAGGAGATTGTAGACACACATTCTGCTATCTTAACCCCGGAAAAGGAGATACAAAAAATCGTAAGCGATTTTACTAACAATGTTAACCCGGAGGATTACTCAGAAAGTGAAATACTCACATATCTTGATGCGTTTCAAACTGCATTGGATGCTACCGAGAATTCCTTTGCATATACAGGCTATTTTTTGCTCTTGGTTACATATGCACTAAATAAGCCCGATCTTGAATCTAAACGAAGAGATGCATACTGTAATTTTTGGGCAGATGGCATTGAAGACATTTTTAATAATGGCAGTTTTTTGTTCGATGACGGTTTGCTGTATATTCTTTTTAGACAGATAGATTCTAATGCAAGCCAGGAGGTAAGGAACAGAATTAAGCGTTTGATCCTTCAAATAATTATGGATAGAGGAATTAATGGACGTATTTATAGCTTCCGGCGTATTGCAAAAAGCTTTATAAAAGTCACACCCAACATACAGACGGCGATAATTAATACTGTTATCGCACTTTCAAAAGATGAAATGCAACACCAGTTATTTAGTTTTAATTACGTTATGAATAATACGGATACACAATCGTTTGATTTTGTTCATAACAGTGATTTTAAATTCCGAAGGGTAGATCACATGATACAACAATCCGGCAAACCGGGCTATGTAAGCTGCAAAGACCAAATCATTGAAAAACATTTATACTCTGAAGAAGTCTATAATTTGACTGAGTTCATTGCTGATGATTATGATCTCTATACACTTGGTAGTATTGTTGATTGTGGAATTAACATTCAGAATCCGTTTCATTATTCTATTGTACAGTCGCTTGTGAGAAATATAATCACTATTCTCAACACAAAAGATTCATATCATTCTCGTGTTGAACGATTAGATACATATACATTCAGAATGGTGATAGATTATCTAGGCGAAGAATTATTTGATAATACAGAACTTACACTGAACATTTTATTTGACGATATTGATTTTACAAAGTTCTCTAGAGATGCCGTTGACTTCTATCTCGATGTATTTGGAGCGTTATTACCTGGCTATGTTGATGCATATAAGACCCCTTTGCGCAGAAAGCAATGTGAAATCACACTTTCTGCAATAGAAGAAAGGATTAATGCTATCAATTGTGCAGATTGGGTACGTCGAGAACTGTATCGCGCATTGATTCTCTCTGTGCGTGGATTTGAAGGTGACTGGAGCAATGTGACTACGAGCTATTCCTACTCAGATATACAGTTTTTAAACACTATGTTTGGTAGATATGGTAAGTATAATTTTAATTATTTCATGCTAACAGTATATAAAATGAAATTAGAGAAATTACTTCCGAATATTTTGCCTTCCATAGCAACTACTGTTACAGAATTTACAACATCTTACTTTAATGCATCGCATCTGGAGGATACTAGATGGATACTCAATCGCCTAATTCTTCTTGCTTATTTAAAATTTAGTGACAAAATAAAACAAGATGCCGAATTGACGATCGCATATGAAAAAACTCTCGAAACTCTTATCAGTTTAAGGTTTGAAAACGCTGCTGTTCTATTAGATGAGTTTAGAGTGCATTAATTGATTTTAATACATGTGCGTTTATAATAATGCAAATCAATATTAAGCAAATCTATTTCCCACGAGAAACTCTCTAAAGAAGAGAAGTGCAAAATCGATCAAGCTAAACGGCAAACTTGGGGTGAGTTAAACCTCGTCACCAGAAACCCTAAAAAACAGCAAGGCCTATAACAAAAAAAGTCGCAAGATTTGGAAGTAAAAACAACCGTGGCACAATCTTGCGACTTAATTTACTTTACATACTTCCGATATAATAATATCAATTACTATATCTGCGCCATTACCGATTTGTATGCAAAGGTAGTAGTGGCATATAAAATCAACCAAAAGAACAGCATACAGCTGACAAAGGCTGCCTTCAGAATAGCTTATGAAAAACGCAAACCGTCAAAAAGTCTGATGTTTCATTCACATGGAGCCGACCAGTATGTCTCCGAAGCATTTGGGAGCTATTTGGAATATCTTTGTGTAATACAGTCTTTTTCAAGATACATATGCCAGAGATGATTCTGTTATGGAAACGTTCCTTTCAAGTATAAACGTGAAGAACTATACCTAACAAAATACCGTTCTGAAAAAAGAATCCAAAACATTGGCTGATAAGTATGTATTATTTTATAACGAACAAAGGCCTTACGCAAAGAATGGATACAAGAAAACGGTAAATAAAGAAACTGATTATTCTAGCATCAAGCATGGTTGCAGCAAGTTAAAATTAGGAAACAAGGTTGAAATTGCAATAAGCGGATTAATAAATAGTTGACATTTTTCGTGTTTTTTGTAGAATAATGTCGAATATGAGAAGTGGTTGGAGTGACAGTATGAGAAAAATTCTTCAAAATAAACCATGGTACTTTGCGCTTACTGTTTTAGGCTTCATTGTACAACCTATTTTTGAATGGCTGGTGATGTATTACTTCGATGAAGAAAAGGTGAAAGTTTGGCTAGGTAAAAGCGTTTTGATTTCCAGCATAATTCCGTGGGCAATTTGTGCTGCAATATTTTTTGTATGCACGATAGTGTATATAGTTCAGCAATCTAAGGCTAACTCTAAAATTGTTTCGTCGGATGAACTAGAGGCGCTTAATAAGACATTATTTACAGTGGTTGATGAAAATGAGCACATTGAGAGTATGCAAGCTTTTCAGCACAGAATTAAAAATGATGACGGACGTAAGTATATTAAGCTGAGCTATCTTGCTGGGGCGGCAAACGAAAGAACAGAAATCAACACCATTTTACAGACCTATTTTTACTTCACCTATCCGATTCACAAGAAAATTCGCAATGTGTCTTCACGTTATAATAAGTATTTGAACGAAACCGATCCGATACAGAAAGAATTATATTGGACGGAATTTGCTGATGTAGGTCATGAATTGTGTAGGCAACTTATTAATTCTCTCAATACTATAAATTCTGCAAATGAAATTGAGGAGCTCCACTGCGACATGTACAGAGTCCTTGCCAAACTCTTGCCAACGATTTCTGGAGAAGCAATAGAGAGCTTTTTGCAGAGAAGAGATATAGAAGCAGAATTGATTAAAAGAAAGAAAACGGGAATTCTTGGTGCATTGGTGATTAACGATCTATATGTTTTTAGAAATCAAACCAGCATTTCTAAAAACAAGCGTATTTATTTTGCCTTTCCGTATAGCAGTCAAAAAGATATTGTGTTTTTAGGTTCAATTGATGGATCGTATTTTGATGAAATGCATACAGTTGAAACTTATTGTAAGTCCATTGTCTCAAAGTTGTGCGGAAGTCACACGGCTTAGTTTATCGCATAATATATTGTAGGTGAATTTGTATGGTTAATCGTATTATTAAAAGAAGATTACGTCGAAATGGACGTAAAAAAAAGCTTGTTCAAGAAGCTATTCAGGCTACTATTTCCGAAAATGGGATTGTTGTGTCTCGCGCCATTACCGTCAAAGAGATTTGTACTGTTGAGAATTACAACCGTTCTATTGAGATGCCGATTTGTGGTACCGGAAAGCTTGAGTTCACCTAATGCAAATTCGTATGGCTGTTTGGGAGCATCATTTGTGTGAGGCGTTCTTTTTACTGTAAACAGCTAGTGGCATCTCTATTTGAACAGTAACAGAGAACGTGAAGTATAACCAGTGTTTGTAAGACTGCTTTTTCGCTGATTTGAGTAAGAAAGGCGGTTATATATGCCCAGCAGCTGTCTATATCGTGGGTATAGAGAATGAAAAAAGCGAAACGGCGGTGATTTAGTATCAGCGCCGTTAAATTGTCTATATTTTGTCGCATGAATCAGCACTAAATTTATGGACGAGTTGGCTATTGTGTAATATTGAAAAACACATTAATTAAGCAGAATGGTTTAAAATCTCAAGGCTTTGTACAATTTGCGACGAATAGTATAATCAATCGAAAACGACTTCTTCATTAATTTTCTCATGAATATCGATGCGATTCTGAATATCGATAGTGTTAACCAACCATCCGTTAAGATGGCAGTTTTTAACGAATTCATCTATTCTGTTTACACCATTGATTTCTTTCAATGTGACAACAATGCCAAACCGTATCCCCACTCCGTCTTGGGGGTCTAATCGATTGTTGGTTTTTATCTCCATGCCCCAGTTCTTGTTCTTGTAAGATTTTTTGGCGTGCTTGTCATTGGTTGGCTTTTCGCAAATATATTTTACATTATCCCATTTTCGGAATCTCTCTCTTGCTTCACCCTCAAGAATATAGCTTCTTGCACCGACCACATCTTCGTCAGGGTTCTGCTTGTCATCATTGATTTCGTATAACTTTCCATCGTCTTTGATTCTACCAAAATGCAGATTCAATTCCGTGTTTGTATAATCAACGCCCTGCGTTCTATCACAAATCGGGAAATAACACATAGTAGCTCTTGCTACATATGGGTATTTATCATCTTGCATAGGAATGGGAAAATCATAGTTATAGGTGTTCCATTTTTCACTTATGTCTGTGACAACAAACTTTATCTCATCGTCTTTAGTTTGAACAATGTCCTCAATCTTGATCGGTACAACGCCATGACCGTATAGAGCCACTTCTTCGGGTGTCGGAGCCTCATTCCATGCTCGGGCCGAGTCGATAATCATCGCTTTCGCAATTTCTCGATTGAAGCCCAAAACATTGATAAGATAGGCTAATTTTCGGGCAATCCAAGGAGCAGCGTACGAGGTTCCTGCAACGTTGGCAGCACCCAAAGGCTCACAAACACAAATGTATTGTTCCTCGCTACCTCCGTAATAACTTACATCGGGTTTAGCAAAGAACGAAAGAGCCAACCCTTTTCTGGAGTATCTTGTCGACAAACCACTTTTGGCGACTGCGTTTACGACCATACTATTGATTGAATCCGCAGGAGAACCGATTTTTACAACGCTATCATTAGGCTTATTAGTGCCGGCAACAACAAAAATCACGTCGTTTTCATATTGTATTTGATCAAGGATGGCGGCTTCTGCAGATATAAAATTGTCATTCACTTCCTTGTCGCTGCCAAGAGAAATATTCCAGACTTTTATATCTTTGTTTTCTGCGATAATTCTTTTGATATGTTTGATTATGGTGAATGAAGAGAACTGTGAAGCAGTCGCAACACCGAAATGACGAACTTGAAATCTTCCGCAGCCATCATTCAGCCACGGATTCAAGCGAGGTCCGTCAACAATTATTGATGAAACCGCAGTTCCATGACGATAATCTCTAGAGGTTTTGGGAATAGCATCATCGACCATATCATAGTATTCTACCCACTCGTTGAAATACACCCTTTCATCAAATAAGGTGTCAATTACGCCGATTGTAGGCTCAATAGACGGACTTGGAATATGAATCATTCCATCGTCATAACCGCCTATAAAGTCTTCCGGAGAAAGATCTAATAAGTTTTCCGTTGCCATAGCAACAAGATAAGGAGCTTTCTCGTATAGTATTTTAGCTTGATTTTCGTCTAAGAAAACAGTTCTGTTGTCCAGAATACGGCTTGACAGAATATCAATACCTATATTTTTGAACAGAAGCTGAGTGTCCATCTTGGTATCATAAAGCGTAATAATGCTTTCTTTGAATTGTTGAGGCGCTCTTTCAACTTCAAAGTCTTCAATATAAGAAACATCCGCAATTACTTGCCTAAATGCCGATTTTGACATGTGATGCATTTTGGTATTGATTTTATTAAACAAAGCCTTGCTGTTATCAAATACCGCTTTAGTAATCCCGTCTTTGAATAGAGAACGAACAATTTCGTTTGCTATCAGCAACGAATTGATTGTTGTATCAAGATCGTATGAATCCAAGAAATATGTGATAATATGCTTGGTCTTCTCTTTGTTAAATTTTGCACCAACTATTGCCAAATTCGAATCTTCACCTTTGAACAATCCAGCAATACGATTAGACTTTGCAACTATTTTGTTGTAATGGACACTAATCAAAACACCGTGAAATGGTTTTTGCTCTTGTTCCCAGAATTGTTTTATTTGTTGCAATTTTGCTGTCAGTTTGAGCAGATGCTCATTTGTAACCAAGGATTTGCTATTCATAGCGGCTCCACCTGAACCAGGGCGTTTTGCCGCCTGAACAAAACGCTTTCCCTTCAGCTCAAGCATATTATTCATCCGATTCATCCTCCTTGTTCAATTTTCGAGAAACAGAGCTTTTGGATTCGCCTTTTAATTTTTCAATTTCTCTTACGGTGAATCCCTTTTCATAGAGTTGAGTAATATCTGTTTTTTCTAATTCGCCAATCAAATTATTATAAAGTCGTCTTAAATAATCATGTTCTAAATTAACATCACTAAATGCTAAAGAAGTTTTGATAATATTTTTTAGTTCTCCGGGATAAGGAAGTTCCGGTGCAACAGTTAGAATCTTTCTAAACAGTCTAATATCTTTAGAAACACCTTTGAAATTCTTAACAAACGAAGAAAAATAAAATTCGGCTACTTCGATCAAATCTTCTTTGCTGTATCTGTTAAAGTTAATAACTGCATCGAAACGTCTGATGAGTGCTTTATCAAAATTAGAATAAAGATTTGTTGTGGCTATGATTACAATCTCTTTATTTAAGTCCGTTAATCTATCAAACTCTCTTAATATTGTTGAAGTAACACGGCCCATTTCTCTGACGTCATTTGAATTTATTCTGTCAAGAGCAATTACATCAATCTCATCAAATAAAACAACCGCTTTATTGGCATGCGGTATCATATTGATTTCGTTAAAGATCAGAGAAATGTTTTTGTTTGTTTGACCCAATTTGCTATCAATTAAATTATCAAAATCAACGCAAAATAAAGTTCTATCTAACAAACGCGCAACATGCTTTGCCGCCTCGGTTTTTCCGCTACCGGGAAATCCTTCAAACAAAAATTTATTGATGCCTATGTTATGGTTTACTGCATTGATTATTCCTTTGACATCTTCGGAAATATCTGTTGGAAGATTCAGCGGATCCATTATCCGAGTATCAATCTGCTTCAAGAATTCACTTTCAAAATCGCTGCCTTGTGGGGTATACATATTTGATTCTGCTATTAATCCCATAATATACTCTGCCAGTTGGTCATCTCCGATACTGTCAAAGTATCTAGCTATATTAATAGCTTCATTTCTAAAGGAGTTTTCATTTTTTTCAACATGATATTTAATTAAGTTTAGTACGTTTTGCTTTTTCATCGCATCTTCCTCCTTGTCTATTTCGTATTATATCACGATATCGGGACAAAATCAATAGTTTTGGGACAAAATTTACTAATTATATTTTATGCGCTACTTGCAGTTAGTATCTGTATACTTGTGAGATTATCCAAAGGAGGAATCATATAATTTCTAAATGGAAATGAAAAACAAGTTATTATGAGTTGAAATATGACGTTCAAAACGTATTTATAGAATTAATCGATATAAGTATTATCTTTAAAGTGTTTTTATCTCATGATTAAATTGTAACAAGAATACATTGAAAAGGTTATAGCTGTTTTTCGGGATGTAAATCGAGCTTTATACTATATTAACTAAGAATCTTGACGGAGAACGTTCTTGAGCGCTAATGGATTAATACTTATATTAGTTCCTCCTCAACCTCCATCCCTCCTTTAAACACCACTTTCACTTGTTCCTTGCTCTCTACAACCACGCATCCAAGCAGTTTTCGCACAAGCTTATCATCATACTCTAACGGCTGATTTCTTATCTCTTTCAGTACAGAGAATATGTCATCCACTCTTGACTGTGCGGATTCGCGTTCTTTGCTTTGTTCTAAGTATTCATCAAGTTGTTTTTGGAGCTGATTCTTTTCAAGCATCAAAGCGGTCGCCCTTGCTTCATCAAAAATATCTACTGTATCTGTGGATACGGCGCTTAGCATTTTAGCGAATTCGGAATCTATCTCTGCGATTCTCACTTGGATATCAAGGAAGTTGTCTTCATTACCATTCGCGTTAAGCCCCATACTTATGTGAAGCTTTAGTGTATCCCATATTTCTGAATTCTGAGAAGCGACTGTCATTATTGCCCTCATAATCGCTTGCTGTAACTTGCCTTCTTCTATGCTTGGGGAAGTATGGCAGTACTTTTTACCGTAATCTAATCGGCTTATGCATCGCCATACTATTTTCTTCTCTCTGTTTATTGTCCACGTGCATCTTCTGTACGGGGTACCGCACTCTCCGCATATGAGCAGTTCCGTTAGAGCATACTTGCTTGAATACTTTCCGCTTACGGTCGTTGTACCTATTTGCTTAACCTTCCGCTTGCTGTTTCTTCTTGCAAGCTCTTCTTGAACCTTTCCAAATGTAACCGAGTCTATTATTGCAGGATGATTGTTTTCTACATAATATTTCGGGCGCTCTCCGTTGTTTATTTTCACTTTCTTGGAGATACAGTCTACGATATATGTTTTGTTAAGTATCGCATCACCCTTATATTTTTCATTTGTCAGAATGGACTGTATAGTTCCTCTTTCCCATTTTCCTTTACCTGTTACCGTGGGAATGCCGTCTTTATTAAGACTATCAGCTATGCCGGCCATACTGTCGCCGGATAAGAAACTGTCATATATTCTTTTTATTATAGCAGCCTGTTCAGGTACTATTTCAGGTTGTCCGTCCGAGCCTTTTCTATAACCTAGGAATCTACTGTAGTGAAATGTAACGTTGCCTTCTTTTGCGCTTTGCGCCTTGCCCCACCGTACATTTGCGGATATGTTTTCTGATTCGCTCTGAGCGATAGAACCGTATATTGTAATGTAAAACTCTGCTCCTGGTTGAGTGCTATGAATTCCTTGTTCTTCAAAGTAAACATCAACGCCTATATCTTTGAGCATTCGTACATACTGTAAGCAGTCTACTGTGTTTCGGGCAAATCTGCTGATCGATTTTGTTATAATCATATCAACCTTGCCCTGTTTACATATACGCATTAGTTTATTGAACTCATCACGCTTTTTAACACTTGTACCGGTTATGCCTTTATCGGCGAATATCCCTACCAGAGACCATTTAGGTTCGCTATTTATTTTCTCGGTATAGTATCTTTTCTGAACATCGTAACTGTTGAGCTGTTCCTCTTCTTTTGTCGATACTCGGCAGTATGCGGCAACCCGAAGTTGGCGATATGTATTGCTTATTTCTTTTTGCACATCTACTTTTGCAGGAATAATTCTTACCGTCTTTTGAGGAATTGTCTGTGTAGTTGTCATATCAGTGTGACTCCTTGTTTATGCTTTGACCGTTTTGGAGAATTATTGTAACTGAACAGTCAGGCCTAAGCGTTATTCCTTTAGCAACTCTTTTAAATAACTCTTTAGAAAATGAAGAAAGCGGATTTGATTGCTCAAATTCCGCTTTTAGTTTTTTGGATATAAAATGCGTGTTATCTATCTTTGAGTATTTTACGGATGCTAGATTGCAGATCAATGATCTTACTTTTTCTCTGTCAACAGACACGTTTTCAAGTTCTCTCGAAATGGCATTCTCAATCTGCATAATATCAGCGCACCGGCAAATCTGAGGCACGGCTCCTTCATTGATGAGATTTGGATTCTGTATAATGCTATTGAGGCAAGCCGTTATATTTTCCAATAGCTCAGAATCGGATATTGAAATCCGTTCTTTGCAACTTTGGCATAACCAGTATTCGGGACACTTACACTTGATATTGTGATATCTCTTCATCTTTTCTCCGCACTTGTGGCAGTTGACCTTGATATCTGCTCCTATACGTTCAGATTTAGAGCGAGCAGTTTTGGTGGTACATCTTTGCGATTTTATAATGGCAATTCTACTGAATATATCGCAGTCTATTATGGCAGGGTATTGATCGTTTCCTATATACCTCACATCCTCGAGCATTCTCATAAGTCTTGCTTTGTTCCAATTGCAGGAACCGGATATGTACTCTATATTCTCTTTTGAAAGGCTTTCTGAGATTGATAGCAAAGATAATCCATTCAAATAATCATTGAATATTCTTTTTACAGCCAATGCTTCTTTGGGGTTGATTACTATCTTTCCCTCACGGTACTGATAACCGAATAAAATGTTTCTGTGTCTCATGATGCTGTTTCCTGCCTTTCAAGCATAATCATCTCTGTGAATTCAATGCCACCCAACAGCTTGAATGTTATTTCGGATTTGTATACCGTTATTTCGGTTGCTATATTATTGAGTAAGTCTTCATCTATGCGGGTGGTATAGCTTTGTGTTTCGCCGTATTCGGTCAGTATGTTACTTAATTCATATAGTTCGTCCAAATACATTTCGTTGTCATTTTCGTTTAACAGTTCTCGTCGCTTGAAACGTAATGATTTTAGTTTATTATCGACCTCGGAAGATTGTGCGGCAAAATCTGCAGCATTCAGCACACCGCCCGTATGAAGTCTTGTTACAACCAAATGTCTTGCTGAAAGATCAGCGATTTGTTTATCTATGTTTCTGATTTCACTGCAACAGTTTCCACTTTTGCTTTGAAGTTCTTTGAGCTGATTGATGGCAGAGTCGATAAGAACTTTTTTGTAGGTTATGAGCTTGTCTAGCATTAGCATATGAGCATCATATATCTGGTCTTCTCTTAGCAGAAAGTTATCGCAACTTGCGGAACCTGATGAGCGGTAAGAGCAAGTCCAATATGCTTTATTTCTGATTATTTGTCTTCTGTAAGTCTTACCGCAAAAGGCGCATCGCATTATTCCGGAGAGCAGATATCGATTATGTGATGAGTGGTTTTGTCCCTTTGCTTTTATAAGATCCTGAGCGGCATGGAAGGTCTCCTTGGAAACGATAGGGGAGTGACTGTTTTCAACGTAGTACTGTGCTCTTTCACCGTGGTTTCTCATTTTCTTGTATGGCAGATGATCGGTTGTATATTTCTTTTGTAACAGTGAGTCGCCTATATATCTTTCATTGGTCAATATGTATCTGATTGTCGATGCATACCACTTATGATTGTAATACCTGTTTAGGATTCCTTCTGAGTTCAGTAAGTTGGCGATTCTTTGTTTTCCCATCCCGTTTAGGAATAGACTGAATATACGTCTTACGACGTTGGCCTCTTCTTCGTTAATTGTGATCTTTCCGTTACATAACGAGTATCCGTACGCAGGTCTGCAACAGTTGAATTCGCCTGACTCCATTCGTTTTTTATAGCTCCAACGCATATTCCCCGATATGGCTTCGCTTTCTTGCTGTGCGGCCATACCGGGGAATGTTACAATCATTTCCATATTCAGTTTTTCGGTATCAATATCTTGTTCTTCGAAATACACACTCACATTCAAATCTTTCAGCAGTCGGAGTGTTATAAGCAGTTCTTCTGTATTTCTTGCAAATCTTGAAACAGACTTGACGATTATTCTATTGATTTTCCCTTTTTTACAATCACTGATCATTCGGGAAAACTCATCACGCTTGTCCATGCAAGTTCCTGTTATTCCTTCGTCTGCATAGATATCTACAAGCTTGTACTGGGGATGGTTTCTTTCATAATCTTTGTAGTATCTTATTTGTGCTGCAAAAGAGTGAAGCTGATCGTCAGAATCGCTGGATACACGGCAGTATGCCGCTAAGAGAATTACTTCTGTTTGCGGAGCTGTTATTGAAATGTCTACAATATTTATGTCACTCAATCCTTTCATTTGTTTTTGCAACACAGACAATACCACATAAGTACAGAAACATCCAGCTCAAATTTGAAAAGTTATCTTTTTAGACACATATTTTATTGTGGTAATGGTTTTTGCATATCGTCATTATGCGATCATATTCGTCTTGGCTGATTAGCTCCATGGTTAAGAGCTTTTTGATTATGTATACGCTGTATTCGAAAGCTATGTTTTTAACATCAGATTGTTTGTCCATCATTTACCCTCTCCTCCAATAATACAAATGCAGAATCTTTGTTCCAAAGTAAGTCGTACAATTCTTTATTCGAGTTCTTCGGAGAGGATCTCACTTCTGTAGAAGACGTTTTCTCACTGATCCACATATCTATGCCTTTATGCTCTTTGAGCTTTTTCAGCTTTTGACACATCTTTGCTCCTCGTGAATCAAAATAGTTCGATTTATGAATTCTTGCATTGTCTATCGTTTCGAGCATAGATATTAAGGCGTCTATCTGTAACGCAGTTTTGGAATCGAGTTCTGTGATGATGTTATTGTTCGGATTCTGGCTTTCTTTGATCCTTTCGAAAATCTTATGAGTTAGTTCATGTGCCTGGTCTATCAGGTGAAGATATGATGTTTTGCTGATGGATGTGTTTCTTGAGTGTGTTACTGAGTTGAGAAATGAATGTATTTCCTTGTCTGAAACACGCTGTGAAAGTATTTTCTTTGAAGCACGGTAGAATCCTCTACCGTTTTCGATTATTACATAAGTGTTCATTGGTAATATATCTACTGAACTGTTGAAGCTGGAAGTAATATATCCAAGATACACACTGTTACTTACAATCATATATGTTTTTCATTGTCTTTACGCACGTTCGATGTAAACTTGGCATATGGGCATTTTGGTTTCCTCTTGCAGTTTCGACAAGAGCCTTTAACACAAATCTTTTTCTTCGTATCAGGATGAATTGGAATGCCGTCAAGGTCAATTAGCTTATTGGGGTTTATGTCATTAAGGAAACCTATTAGTTCTTTATGCTTATCCATATGCTTGGAGATATCTCTCATATATGTTTCAAATCTTCTTGGACATAGATAATGCTGTCGGCCTTTTACACTGACAGCCTTTAACGGATTTTGGATTATTCCCACATCAAACAGCATTGATGAGAGTCTTAACAATTCCGATTTTATTGCGGAGCTTACCTCATCTGAACCGTCTGTGCAGATGATTATAGGCGAATCGTTTCTATAGTAGTTACTGCTGTTTTTCCAAACAAGAAATCCCGCCAATAGGTACGCCATAATCTTTTCTCGATCTTTACAATGCAATGTTTCGCAGATAGTAATCTTGTTTTTCATAAGACCACAGTATACGCTCTTTGCAAGTTCAATTTGATGTTCGTTTATGTCGAATCCATAGGCAGTGAATGCGTTTTTAAGTATATCTTCGATAGCTTCAAGAGGCCGGGTATTTAATGCACAGCCATATCTGAATTCTCCTGTATATGTTAGTGCTTTATACATAAGAGGTATCATCCGACCGTATTCATCTTTGGGAATCAATTCGCCAAGTTTTTTGTTAATTACCCTTGATGCCTGATCAGTTTTCATATCTATAACTATGTAAGCGGTAGTGTTTTGAATAAATGCGTGATATATCAGATATCTTCCTTCGTATGTGAAATCGTATACTCCGCCTGTATATGCTTTTTTCTCGTTAATGTATTTGTTTAGTATATGGCTGTCTTCGTATGTAAACTCAAACAATTTAATCTTCCTTTCTTATGGCGGCAGAATGGTGTGCAGGACCTTAGATGTCCTGCACAATAGTTCCGCAGCCATTTTATTTGGCTTTGGAATAAAAGCGAGTACCGACAGCATCTCAGCAAAGATGCTCATATATGGTATACCGACAACTCGGTATGTTCATATCCCGTCCCTTCATCTCAGGCGGACTGCAAAGCAGAAGTATCATTATCTTCGGATTCGTCATCGCCGTAATAGCAGTGCTGAATTGCTATATCTTATACACAGTGTATCGCTCATCAATTAAGAGTCATGGCGTATGTGATAAGAAAGGCTTACTCAAACATTTGAGTAAGTCCGAAGTTATGTATCGGTACTCGGTATTCAGTTGTCAAGCTACATAGGATAAGGAATATCCTTTCACCTATATAGAGTAATTTTAAAGCACTTTAACAAAAAATTTCGAGAAAAAATCTTAGACTTTTTAAAATTCTCAATTTGTTATAGTGTACAGTCTGCTGTGACTCGCCGATTTCACTGCTGTATTCTCTTTCGGTTTTGCCGTTAATATAGATGGCTTTGATCATCGCTTGGTCGTAGTCATCTAACTTTGATATGGCCTTTTCCAATTCATTTAGCAATTCTATGGCTTCATACGCTTGAGCAGGATCGAGCTCAGATGATGCATACTGAGGGAGCAGTCCGTCTTGTAGTCCGTTCAAAGAACTGAACTGTATTTCATTCTTATAGAACAGCTTATCTCCGTATTTTGCTTTCCACTCCATTCTTCGGTAGGTATCGTATACCTCTTTAGTTGTTATAACATCTTCTATTTTCTGCGTAGATGGATTGTAAACTTTTAATATGTATTCCTTCATAATGAAAACTCCTTTGTCTTGATTTTTGTTTGAATCAAAACAAAGGAGTTATGGGTATTTGGCGATGTCTTCCTCCCAAGAATCCCTTATATACATAAAAAAGTCCTTCCTGCTTTTAACGCAGAAAGGAAAACAATAACGCCCACAAGAAATAGCGTTAAAAAGCTATAACTTATAGGCGTTTCGTAAGCTCGCTCCTACTGATTTTAATCAGCGTTTCCGGCTGTAGACCTTCACTTCTGTTCAGTTGTACACTCCTATCCACAACTTACAGCGAGGACATCTGGTAACCTTGTGATACTTGTCTGAGTCTTTGGGCAGAAGCTCCTCAACTTTAAAAGGGCGGTTATTCATATCGCTGATAATCAGCCGGCCGCAACACGGACAAGCAATTTTATACCTGATTACCTTTTGAGCAGAATGAGATTCAGTCGTTGTCTGCAATATATTAACCTCCCATATTCGCAAATTTGCGAATATCATATTGATAAAAAATGACATTTAATGTCATTTTTTATCTTGTACAATTGTTTGTTCGAAGAACGCTTCCCACGCATCATCAGGAATATCGTTCTTAATAGCTGTGCGTATGACTTTCCTGACAATGTCTTTATTCATTATGTACTCGCAAATATCTACGCTTACAGTATTTTTAGACATTGCTACCAGATCATACATTTGAGTTTTCTCCTCTTCGGTAAGAAGTAAAATCTCAGCTACTTTAGGAAGCAGGTCATCAGGAAGAGTCCTTCTTCCTTTTTCAATGTCGCACATATATACTGCGGAGATGTTGAGGGCTTTTGAAAGCCATCTTGCAGATATGTTGTGCTCTATGCGTTTTTGTACAAGAAATTGTCCAAGATCAGATGCTGTATTCATTGGTGCAATTCCCTAGGAGTATTCGTTATGTTTGGATAGAATCCTTGACTTGGTTCAACTCGGCTTTTTAGAATTACTTTTTGCTTCTATCATAATGATTTAGTTCAAAATATATAACTTTTTTGATTATAGTCGCATATGTCTTTTAATTATAACTGGCATTTGGAGAGCTGAAGTCATGATTATTCCCACGCCAATAGGACATGCGTACTTTTCCAAACCAATGCATGATAATAACAAAAAGATTAATGCAAACAGTATGGATATGATAATAGTAATTTTACGAAAAACGTAGAATTCCTTAGGAGATAATTTTCTATTCTCTGAATCTATCGGACTTACGACCATAAGTTGTATTACTGCCAAAATAGTAGCAATAATTATGGGCAAATAAACCTGATAAGTTATGATAGCTTTAATAACGAAAAAGCAAATAATAAATGTTGATACAGAAGAAAAGAAGCATATCGTGGGAGACTTCAAATGAAATCCCCCACTAAATTTTCTGATAGCTACAAATGGAAGAACAAACAGAAGACTTTCGATAATCATGTCCATTATCATACCTACTGTTATTGACAACACTATAGGGGCCAAGGAAAACAAAAAGCTATATACAGCGTAACTGTATAATTCTTGTTCGCTTTCCTCAATCGCTCCTGTTTTTGCAAGCCATGTTGCTATAACATCTGACAATTTACGAATCACTGTATTTTACTAAACTTTGAGAGATTTTCGGGTGCTTTGGGCTGATGAATAGCCATGCATGACGATGTGTTAGCACATACAAAAAGAACAGCGCTCAGAAATGTTGTACAAGTAGCAGCGATTTTGTAGACTAAATTCTTGTTTTTTGACATATTATTGTCCTCCTTAAAAGTAATTGCATTTAGCAAGTACATTATAACATTATTCATTAAAATAGCACAATAATTGGACACGAAATGACAAAATGACAACAAAAGAGATGAATTATTTATTTAGATGCATGTTTCTTTTATACAAAGCAGAATACTTCTGGAATATATTTATTTTTCATTAAATATATAGCAGAAAATTTCTGAAATATATTGTTAACAAGTTTGAGATTAATTGATATCATAAATTTGGGTGATATTATGGAACTGCAATATTCACAAATGGGTAAGAGAATTTCGAAAAGAAGAAAACAATTAGGAATTAGTCAAATATCTCTTGCAGAAAAACTTGACATTTCAAATAATCATCTATCTGGAGTGGAACGTGGCAAGGAAATACCGAGTTTAGACCTGTTAGTCGATATTTGTAATGCGTTAGACGTAACCCCTGATTATTTACTGATGGGATCGATGCATTCAGATAACATTTCACAGAATATAATTGAAAGTCTTAGATTGTGTTCTAATGATGATTTGCAATTGGTGAAAGAAATCGTACAATTAATGGTAGACAGGAATTCATCAAAATGGAATGATGACAATTTTGCATAATTATGATATAATAAGGACATTACATCGTTTAGGGAGGTAATGTCCTTTGAATTTACGTATTATTTTTTGTGACGATGACCCCATATTCACTAATCAGATGAAGCAATTGGTTGCTGAATACTTTTCAAAAATTAGTGATATCACGCCATCATATGTTTCATATAACAACGGAGATGAGCTAATTGAGAGTGAAGAAAACGGAGATATTGCTTTCTTGGATGTTGAAATGCCTGGCCAAAGTGGAATCCATGTCGGCGCAAAGTTAAAGGAAAGAAATCCACGTATTAAGATAATAATCGTTACTTCATACGCTGATTATCTTGATGAAGCCATGCGTTTTCAAGTTTTTAGATACCTTTCAAAACCAATCGATAAGAATAGGCTTTTTCGAAATATAAAGGACGCTGTTAAACAACTCGTTATAGATACTACGCCAATAATTGTTGAAACAGCAGATGGATATGAGACTTTATTGTCTGAAGATATTATGTGCATTTGTGCAGATGGCCGACGATCAATTGTATACACAAATTACCGAGATATTGATAGCGTTAAGGGAATAGAGTATTGGAAGGAGCGAATTATAACTCCATGTTTTTACCATACGCACAGAAGTTTTATAGTCAATATGAAATATGTATCTTCATTCAACAAGGATACTGTCGTTTTGAGATCGCACAATAAAAGAATAAATGCATATCTTGCATCAAGGCGTTTTAAAGAATTCAAAAATACTTATTTACTATATATGGAGAGTATGAAATGAACACATATGTTGAGTTGATTTGTTATATCGTTGTTTTTGTAATAGAAGCTATGATAACACGCTCTTACTTGAGTTATTTGTTTTCTACTAAAAGAAGCAAACTGTTTAGTATCCTTTCTTTCTTTGCTGGTTATGCTGTTCTTTTATATGTCTCTTTGTCTAGTATTGCAAATTTCTATACTAATACGTTATCTTTTGTACTAATTAACTTGATTATTATGACACTATGCTATAATACTGGGAGAATATCTGCATTAATTCATGTTGGCTTTTTAGCGGCTATAATGTGCATTTCCGAAACTATAGGGCTACTTATTTTAAATATTTTTGTATCAGATTATTCAGCCTATACTTATCGTTTATCTGTGTTTATTGCTTTACTTATACTGAGCAAAGCGCTATATTTGTTGCTTAGTATGATAGGAGCTCGGTTGTTTTCTCCACACAAAAATGGTACTATTAATGTCCCTATGATTTTTAAATTATGTTTATTACCTATAGCATCCGTGTTTGTATCAGTTACAATTGCTTATATAGGAACCATTTCAGATTTACCGTCTATTGTGCAAATATTGATTTCTATCGGTCTCGTTGTGCTCATTGTTTCAAATATACAGATGCTTTCGATATATAATAATATGGAAGCCATTCATTCTGAGAATCTTTCTATGCAATTGTCTACGCAAAAAGAAAATGCGGATAATGAATACTACAAAATGCTCAGTGATCAATATGAACAACAACGGATATTAATTCATGATTCTAAAAACCATATACAGGTAATTAATAGTTTGTTAGAAAAGGGAGATTACGACGTAATCAAAATCTACATATCATCATGGATTCAAGATCCTGGATTTAGGCGGCACGTAAAATTTTGCGATAACTCGATATTAAACATCATAATTGTTAAGACATTAGATGATTGTAAAGAGAAAGGAATCGACTTTGTATGCGATGTCCGTAATGGAAGCATTGATTTTCTGGACGACATTGACATTACTTCTCTTTTTGGAAATTTATTAGCCAATGCAGTTGAGGCAGCTTGCAATTCCACAAACAAATATGTAGATATCACTGTAAGCTATAAGCCGGAGCAGCATGTAACACTGGTCTCTGTAGTGAATTCCTGTTCATCTGCTCCAAAGACAGATAGTAATGGGTTATTTATAAGTCAAAAAAATGACCCCGTGTTACATGGAATAGGACAGAAAAGCATAAACAAAATCGTTGAAAAATACGACGGGTATTCTAATATGTATTATGATGAGGAGAAGCAACGGTTCTACGCTATAATTTCTTTCCCTCAACATTAACTTTTTATTATTCTTCTGTCCTAATATCTTCACCTGTTAACCTTCACTTCACCTATCACAATGACAAGTACCACCTACCACCAAACGGACGCAGTTGTCCTTTGGCACGGGTGGTACTTTTTTATCTTTTCACAGTATACATCAGGCTGCTTTTTCCGCCG
>JAZRDR010000005.1:0-12700 GCA_045660445.1 Candidatus Faeciplasma sp. | reverse complement strand
TTCTACTGAAGAGGAAGAAGACGAAACTGTTGAAGTAGTACCCGATGAAGAACCTGAAGAGAACCCCAAGACTGGTTTGGCTCTCGCTCTCGTTCCCATGATGATCGCTGCTGCTGTTGCAGTTATCACAAAGAAGTAATCTTCTAAACAAAACATTAAGCCTCCCGATAAGGGAGGCTTTTTTGTTGCCATCGCATCACCGCTCGGCGCGCCACGGCACTCGCTTCGCGTGTGCTCAGCCACGCCGCGGCACAGCCTCGCTAAAAACACCAATAAAAAACCGCCCCGAAACCGAGGCGGCATTTTTATGTATTAATTATGCGAAAGGATTCTCAGTCTTGTAGAGAACGCCCTTGGGCTGGTTGTAAGCGATATCGCAAACGCCCAAATACTTCAAAACTTCATACAAAGTTTCGCCGCAGTGAGCAAATGCAACAGCACCATGGTGAGGATATCTCTTCTGAATGAGAACGTGACGATAGAATCTGCCCATTTCCTTGATAGCGAATACGCCGATACCACCGAAGGATCTTGTAGGAACATCCAAAACTTCGCCTTCAGCAATGTAAGAACGAAGAACGCCATCGCTGTCGCACTGGAGTCTGTAGAAGGTAATGTCGCTAGCAGCAATGTCGCCTTCCAAAGTACCTCTGGTGAAGTCAGGCTCGGAATCAACGGGTTCGAGCAATCTGTGCTGAATGAGCTGATACTTAACTGCTCTGTCGTCGCACATCTTGCATGCAGGAGTGTTACCGCAGTGGAAGCCCATGAAGGTGTCGGTAAGAGTGTAATCAAACTTGCCCTTGATGTCTTCATCGTAAATGTACTGAGGTACGGAGTTGTTGATGTCGAGGAGGGTTACAGCGTCACCGGTGATGCAAGAACCGATGTATTCGGAAAGTGCGCCATAAATATCAACTTCGCAAGCAACGGGGATACCGCGGGATGCAAGTCTGGAGTTAACATAGCAGGGCTCGAAACCGAACTGTTCGGGGAATGCAGGCCAGCACTTGTCAGCGAATGCTACGAACTGACGAGCGCCCTTGTGAGCTTCTGCCCAGTCCAAAAGTGTAAGCTCGAACTGTGCCATTCTGGGCAAGAGCTCGGGATAGATGTTGCCTTCAGCTCCAAGTTCAGTTGCCATGTCAGCGCAAACTTCAGGAATTCTAGGGTCATTAGCATGAGCCTTATAGGATACGAGCAAGTCAAGCTCGGAGTTTTCTTCAATTTCAACGCCAAGTTCGTAAAGACCCTTGATAGGAGCGTTGCAAGCGAAGAAGTCCTGAGGACGAGGACCGAAGGTGATGATCTTAAGGTTCTTAACGCCGATGATTGCACGAGCGATAGGAACGAACTTCTTGATCATTTCAGCACATTCTTCAGCAGTGCCAACAGGATATTCAGGAATGTATGCCTTCAAATGACGCATACCGAGGTTGTAAGAGCAGTTCAAAACGCCGCAATAAGCGTCGCCTCTGCCGTTGATCATATCGCCATCGCCTTCAGCAGCTGCAACATACATTACAGGGCCGTCAAACTTCTGAGCGAGCAAGGTTTCGGGGGTTTCAGGACCAAAGTTACCAAGGAATACAACCAAAGCGTTGCAGCCTGCTTCCTTAACGTCAGCAATTGCAGCCAAAGCGTCCTTTTCATTTTCTACGGTAATGTTGCATTCATAAAGACCTTCGCCATAAGCCTTAACAATTGCCTGTCTACGAGAGGTGGAAAGAGCAATGGGGAAGCAGTCTCTGGAAACGGCAATAATACCGAGCTTCACATTAGGGATATTTACCATTTTATTTGACCTCCAAATAAATATTGATACATACATTATACCTTAACTCTTAATACTTTTCAACACATTTTGAATATTTTTTCGTGGGAATTTGCAAAAAAGTTTACTATACTTATACTTCATCGTTCGTGCCGACTAATACTCATTGCTCGCTTGATGCAAAAGCTAAATTACACAAATAAATATAAGCACAGTTCAAAAATCTTGGGCAAAAATATTTAATTTTTTTTAAAAAAACACTTGCATTTTTCGTTACAGTTTGATATAATAATGAAGCTGTGTAAAACGCTGTTTTGAATTTGGTTATTGGGATATAGCCAAGCGGTAAGGCAGCGGACTTTGACTCCGTCATTCCGGTGGTTCGAATCCACCTATCCCAGCCAAAGCATTACACACCTCATATATTGCGGCTTCGCCAAGTGGTAAGGCACTGGACTCTGACTCCAGCATTCCCTAGGTTCGAATCCTAGAGCCGCAGCCAAATAAAAAGAGATACCCAATCGGGTATCTCTTTTTATTTTACTACTGACCTTCATTTGAACCTAGCAAACCACAGGTTTGCTTATGCCACGGTTCGCATTGTTTCCTATTCGGCAAAATGTTGCCGTGGCATTAGGTTCAGAATCCTAGAGCCATAATATTAATCCGAGCAAAGCGAGGATTTACTGTTGGAATCCCTAGAGCCCAATACCAACCTTCGCTCCGCTCGGTTGCTATAGAAAAACCGCTTTTTCGGACTCCCGTCCGCAAATTCGACTTCGTCGAACCGCGCTTTTTCGTTGCCTGCGGAATAGTCAAGTTCTTACGCAATTGACTGCCCCGTAAATATATGATATTATTTACTTGACAAAACTAGAAAGGAGCCCCCATGTTTGACATAATCCTCATCGGTCTTGGCCCTGCAGGTGCTATATTCGCCCGTCAGATCGACCCGAAATACAAAGTGTTAGCTATAGATAAAAAAGGCTGTGGAAGCTCCTTTTCCAAACCTTGCGGAGGGCTTTTGGCACCCGATGCTCAAAAAGCTTTAACCTCGTTCGGCCTCAATCTCCCTAAAGACGTTTTGTGCGATCCACAGATATTCTCAGTCAAAACTATCGACCTTGACTCTAATCTCGTGCGCCACTATCAGCGAATGTACATAAACCTCGACCGCCACAAATTCGATATGTGGCTGATCGACAATATCCCTAAATCCATTAAGATAGAGCAGGGGACTGTTACTGACATTCTTTCAGAGAGCGACGGTTATACCGTCACTTATTCTTCGGATGGCGAGATTAAGACTGCCAACGCCAAGTTTATTATTGGTGCTGATGGTGCCAAATCCTCTGTCAGAAAGCTCATTTGCCCTAAGCTTAAAACCCGCGAATATCTAAGCATTCAGCAGTGGTTTAAGGACGAATCTCCCACGCCGTTTTACTCCTGCGTTTTCGATAGCCTTAACACCGATTGCTATTCCTGGACTGTTTCGAAAGACGGATATCTCATCTTCGGCGGAGCTTATCCAGTAAAGACCGCAAAGCAAGCATTTGAAAACCAAAAGGAAAAGCTTTCGTCCTTTGGGATCCATTTTGGCGAGCCTATCAAGAAAGAGGCTTGCTTGGTGCTTCGCCCAACAGGGCTTAACAGCTTTTGCCTTGGCAAAGACAATGCCTTTCTTATAGGCGAAGCTGCAGGCTTTATAAGCCCCTCCTCGCTTGAGGGTATAAGCAGCGCCATAATCTCAGCAAGCGCCCTTGCAGACGCATTTAATGAGCATTACAGCACCTCACACAGCGTTTTCAAACGCTATGCTAATATCACTCGCAAGCATCGCCTAAAGCTCGTTTTAAAGCTATTAAAGTGCCCGTTTATGTATAATAAGCATTTGCGAAAGCTTGTTATGAAGTCCGGCTTGCAGGCAATAAATATGAAATAAAAATCTCCCCTCTAACCCGATAGGAAAGAGGGGAGTTATTTTATTCAATTTCAATCAGCTCGCCAATAACGATATATCTTGTATTGTCATAGTTTGAAGAGTAGCACGTTGATAGCGTTACAACACGCTCTATTTCGTTTATATCCACGCCTGTTTCAACGTCGGAATGCTTCACAGCCCACTTTAAATACTCTGAAAGCTCGGTGTCGCTCAAGGGTATATTATAAGCTATCGAATCATCAAGAGTGTCAAGTGCTGCAATAATTTCAAGCTTATAAGTCTTCTCAGGAGTCAACACCCACATAACGGGATGAGCATCAAAATACTCCTGCTTTTTATATTCATTAAGTGTTCCAAACATCGAATCATTTTTCATATTGTGACCGTATATGATAGTTCCAAGGTCACTAAAATCGGGCGAGCTTCGATAGTCCATAAAGATCGATCCTGCTTTGTTATAGCTTCCATCGATCATCGTGTGCAAATAAGCATCGTTGTCATCACTTTGAAGGATCGGATAGCTGATCTTTGAATCTTCGCAATATATCCACCCAACAACATCGGGATTTACTCTTATCAGTTCTTCAAAATCAACGGATATCGGAGAGATGTCTTCAACCTCTTGCGTAATCTCCTCGCTGAAATTATCGCTCACTCCGCCATCGATTATAACGTCATCGGTTATGATATTTGCAAATTCGTCCTCAACACTTGCATAAAGATCGTTGCCTTCTTTATAATCAAGCCAAATTTCAACAAGCTTATAGCCTGACAGAAAAACAAGAATTATCGCCAAAAAACACACGATTGATTTTGCGGCTCTGCTCATACCTCACCTCTGATTACACAATTATTCCAAAAGAATTATAACACCCACGAATTTTCAAGTCAATAAAAAGCCGCCCATAACTTTTGTTACAGGCGGTTTTAATTATTCAGCTTTTTTCTTTTTCTTGTCAAATGCGATAACCAAAACGATCATCACAAGTCCCAAAACCAAGAGCGCAAGCCACAATGCAATGCTTGTGTCATCTCCTGTAAGAGGGCTTGTCACGTCATCCTTGGCGTCAACAGGCTTATCGTCCTCAGGCTCTGTCACTTCTTCTTCCGAACCGGGTTCTTCAGGCTCTTCAGGCTCGATAGGATCTTCAATCTCTAAATCCTTAGTATAGTTATAGAATGCAAATCCCGAATAGTTCTGAGAATTCTTTACAAACCACATCTTTTCAAGTGTGCCGTCATCATTGATAACGATATACACTCTTATCGAGGAATCGTCATAAATGATGTTCTCGTCGTCACCGGCAACTTCTTCGATGATATAGAAGTGTGTACCCGGAGTCAAGTACATGGGTCTAAAATATATTATTTCTCCACGGTTTGAAACCTTTTGGAATATAGTGCCGACATAGTTTGTCAGAATAAACTGATAGTCACTGCCTTCGGCATATTCATCATCTAAATACTTAATACCTCTGATCTCAACCCATGCGCCATAGCTAAGCTCGTTAACGGTGAACACCCAGTCAACCTCGCCCATAGCGTGCTGATATTCATTTCCTAAAGAGGTGGGAATATCAAGCTCAACACGAAGTGTTGCTTCTTCGCCTTGCTTAAACGCACCGATCAATACGTTATTCTCCAAGCCGTCAAGCTCGTTGGGGCTTGCAGCATAGATCATGTCGTCATTGTCGGGGTCGTTATCTCCATTATCAATGAAAACTCTCATCGAAAGCTGGCTTAAAAAGTCGTGCATCGAAGCGAGCGTTCCCATCTGCTGGGCAACGTAATCGCTAATAGGATTTCCCTCGTCATGAAGCTCTGCGCGCATATAGATGTTTACATAATCTGATTCGCTGCTTGTGTTTTTCACGGTGATATACTGTGTAACAGTGTCGCCGGGCATAAGTCCCTTAAAGCCGTCAAACAGATCGTCATCATCCTCGAAAACGAACACGTTTTCTTTACCTGTGTAAATAACGCTGGGGGAGTCTGCAAAGCTTATAACGCTTAACATCGAAACAAGCGTGCAAAGAGCCAAAAGGCAAGCAATGATCTTAATAAATCTCTTCATCAGTCACGCCTCCTTAAGGGTTTGTGGATGAGCTTAAAGCTGTCCACACGCCGTTATTATAGCTCACGTTCCACGATTCCTGAACCGCTTCGCCGGGTTCGATCTGGCAGATCTCACCGATGATATTCATCTGAGTGCCGGCGTCACCAAGGTCATAAACCGTGATAGAAGGGATATCTATAACGCCCGATTCAGGCTGAACTATCGAGTTATAATAATATCTTCCGTCAACATATGTCCATGCGTTACCGTGATCAACTGCAAACTCATCTGTCGACAAGCTTGTGCTCACAGTAAAGCGGAAATATACAGGTACGTTTCCTGTATAAATAAAGTTTCCGTTACTGTCGGGAATCATATCAAACTTCGCCAAATCATATGTCAAGGTAACAGTCTGCTGATCAATAACATATGCAACGGTTGCGCTAACGCTTGCGGCAATCACCAGAACAACACAGGCAATCACAGCAATAAACTTAATCTTTTTAGAATCAGTTCGCATATTAACTGCCCTCCTTATTCTGTTATACCAAGGTCAACCGTTACAGTAGTGGAATACTGTGCGGTAAACCATCCGCTTTCGGTTTCGTTCAGATAGCTAACGTCAGCAACCTCATAAACCGTCTCGGCACCACGGGTGATAACGATAACGTCCGAAGTGTTTGAACCGGCATCAATGTCGGTGATCAAATATGTGCCTTCGGGAAGCTCATCGAACAAGATTATGTCGTTTCCTTTAAGAGCGAATCTTGCAAGGAAGTTTGTGCCAACAAGCTCAAGCGTATAGAATTTATAGTTATCTGCGCCCGAATTTCTTGTAACTATCAAACTGCCCGAACTGTTAAGCTGATAGTAGAAATAAATCTCGTTGGTGGCACTTGCATCAAAGTTCGAGATCTTTGAAAGCAGAGCGCTTGTTCCGAATTCTGAATATAATTTATATGTGCCTGCAACGGTCGTAAGCTCTTCATCTGCATTTACAACAGCAGATGAGGCATCAACAGTCTCGGAATGTATTGTTGCAAGATTATTGAACTCATCCTTGCTGTTCATATCAAGGTAATAAACAGTATAGTTATAAGAAGCGTTAACAACATCACAGATCATAGCTGCGGGAGTTACTGCCGAGTATGTTGTAACGATAATGCTTTCTGTCGAAGAAGTAGTACCCTCGGGGAGGGGAGTGGTATCAGTAGTAGTGGTAACAACCTCATCAGAAGCATCTGTCGAGATCTGGGAAGAAGTATCCTCAGCAGTGGTAACCGTGGTAACCTCTGTTTCAGGGATTTCGGGTTCAAGCTCGTTCATTAAAACAGGAGTGCTTTCAGTAATAGTCTGAGAAGCAACAACCTCAACCAAGCCGTTGGGGTAATACGCGCCGCAAACAGCGGGCAAAACGTACATTATTCCGTTTGCATCTGCATAAACGATCGAAGATTCAGCACTTGCCGCAATGTTTGAGAAATTATCCACATAATTAACGTTCACTGTAATGTCGCTTACAGGGGTATATCCCATAGCAACGGTATAATTAACGTTAACTATCAAGCTTTCCTTAACGTCACTAACCGATAAATATCCGTCCTCGGTGATGCTTACTTTGTTCGCATAAATGTCAGAAACCAAAACTCCGTAAGCCTTATAGCCGTTAACATCAAGAGGGATGTTGTCAGCGTTTATAGTTTCGCTAAATTTAACAGTTAAAGGTGCAGCAATCACATTGCCAACGCTGTCAGTGAAGTTAACGATAAGCAAATACTGATCAACTTCAGCAGTGATAGGGCAGGCGAGAACAAGCAAAAGTGCAAAGCATACAAGGATAGTTAAAATCTTTTTCATTCAAACCCCTCCTTAATATGTCACGGGCCAGCCGGTAGCATCGACCCAGGTTACACCGTTGTTGTCTGACTGAACTGCATAAGCATTTGTAACGATCTCGATAGTGCAGCTCATATATTCATTGCCCATCGATCCGTCAAGCTCGATAAGGTTAAGAATGTTTTCGGTTGTTTCGCCGGGAGAGAGGATCTCGGTATAATAGTAAAGTCCGTCAGACGAGTCATAAGACCACTTTGTGTCATCAGTCACAAGGTTGATGTATCTTGCATCGCCCTTTGTAACACCATCTGCAAGAGTGATTGACAAGCTGATCTGTGCTCTAACCCAAACGTCATTCTCGCCAACGTTCTGAATAGCAACCGCCTTTTCCCAACGCTGACCGGGCTCGGCATTGGTGATCTTATAAAGGTTGGGATTGTTTTCGTCCTGCGTCCAGTCGTCATAAGTTTCGACTATCGCAATGTCGATCCCACCCATCGTGATCTTATTATGGGTGCGCTCTTCAGCGGTGAAATATGTCAAGGTGCCAACCGAAATTATCGATAAGCAAATCATTATCGCGCCAAGCACCAAAAGCTTTCTCTTCATGAGTGATTTTTCCCCTTTCAAGGATTGTCTATATAAATGTTGATGTTTTCAAGTCACATAACAGCATCCGAACAATTTCGGGTGCTCTTGTGTGACCTGCAAAGCAGGTCGTATGTTTAATTTAATTATCCAATGCATTAAAGGCATCTTCAAAGCCTTCAAATCCAACTGTCTGAACAGCTTCAGCGGTTATTGTAAAAGCCTTCAGCAGTTCATCCTTGGTGTATGTTTTTTCACCAAGTACATATCTGTCTGTTGCTTCGTCATAATTAACGTCACTGTTAAGCGTCATCGAAACGGTGAGGTTAACGCTTTCATTCTTTGCAAGAACTTTTGTATAGGTATAAACGCCGTTTCCGCTGTCGATCCAGTCAGTGCCGCTAACGTCAACGCTGAATGTATAAACGCTGTCTGCCGATTCGGTCTTAATTCTAACATATGCGCCAGATTCACCAACTCCGGTGATCTTAAGCTCTCTTTCAACGGCGATTCCGGGCTTGATGTCAGTATCAGCATCGCTAGCAAAATTCTCGCTGATGCTGATATCAACGTTACCTGCAGTCAGTATGTTTCCTTTTGTTTCAACCGTGTCCGAGAAATATGCCATAGATGCGCCCGCTATAACCAAAGCCGCCATTGCAACCAGCGCACATATAGAGATGAGTTTTTTGTTCATATCATTTCTCCTTGCGCTTGCGAATTACTCAACGACAACTTCGCCGCCGTCATCAGATACAGACTGTGTGCTAACGGCAGCCCATGCTGCATTAACGTCGGCAATTCCGTCAAACTGAATAGCATAAACCTTAACGTCAAGCGAAACGGTGTCGTTTGCAACAGCATCAAACATAGCCTTTGTAACAGAAGCATCAGTATAAACCTTGTCGTAAATAGGTAAGGTAACGTTTACGTCTGAAGCTTCAACTATCTGATAATAAACGTTGCCGTCAAACAATGTCCAAACGTTGTCTCCGTAAATATCATAATCGATAAGAGCATCAGCAGTTACAGTGCCATATGCATCAACTCCGGTTCTAAACTTGGGAGCAATTTCAACGAAAACATAGCACTTAACGCTTCCGCTTTCAACTGTAATGGTGGGATCATCAACCAAGTCGTTAAGGTCATAACTATATGCATCAACACCGGGTAAAAGCGTTCCGCTTACAGCACCGCCGCTTACACTTATGTTCACATTGCCAACAGTATATACAGAGGGTTCAAGCGTTTCGCTGTCTGTGAACCACGCTAAAGTACCGCCCACAAAAGCTGTAACGGTCACCATGATCGCAACGACCATAACCAGTGCTCTCTTTTTCATAATAGTTACCTCATTTCGAATGTTTTATATTTCAGTTACTAATCTTTCTTGTTAGAGAGCTTCTTTAAAAGCTCATCCAAAATCTCGTCATCGCTCATTTCTTTTGCATCAACAGCTTCATCGTTGTTCTGTTTATTCATCTGCTTAAGCTGACTTAAAATGTCAGGAACGAAGCACAAAACAACAAGCAATGCAGCCAATCCAACAGCAATATACAGTCCCGGGGAGGTCTGTATAAAGTTAGCCAAATATCCCAAGAGGGGAATCGTGAAAACAGGCTTGCCGATCAGATTTTCAAACGGAACTGGATCTGAATCCGGGATGTCGTTAGCATCACCTTTGGTATAAAAAAGCCTATTCTCGCTGTCAATATCGATAACTCGGTGAGTTGCCACCGCCAGCGACTCGTTCATAACAAAGGTTATCGGGTCGTCAACTTTAATGCTTTCAGCGTCTACGTCTTTAACATAGATGATCGATCCTGTGTGGAACTCCGGCTCCATCGATCCCGACAAAACCGTAAACACCTGCAGCCCAATAAGTTGCGCGCCTGCAAGCAGTATTGCAATAACAACTACCAAAATAACCAACACGTTTGTGGTGGTATTCCAAATCTTTTTTAATACAGAGTTCATTTCAAAACCTTAATTTCCGAAATCTTGAAATTCCGTGAGGGCATACTATCCCCCAGTGTATACATATCCTAAGTTTATTCTATCACCAAAATTGTAAAAGTCAATAGAATTGAACGCGTTAAGATGTACAAAAAACGCTGTTTCAAGTGCAAAATTTTGACGTATATATAATAAGGTGTCTATTAGCGTAAAAACATACAAAAAAGCCCTCCCGAAAGGGGAGGGCTTTTAACTGTTATGGGCGTTAAATTATCTCTTCTTTGTAAGAGCAACTGCAGCAGCTGCAACGATCATAGGAACGACAGCGAGTGCCAAACCTGTCTCAGCAGGAACTTCGTCAGCAGGAGCGTCTTCTACATCAGGAGTATCATCTACAACAGGAGTGTCTTCTACAACGGGAACTTCGTCTTCAACGGGAGCTTCAACAGCAGCGTCGTCGCCGGTAACGATCTTAACGTTGTAAAGAACGAACTGGTCAGCCCAGATCTGAACGCCGAGACATCTGATATCATCAACAGTCAAACCTGCGTTGATAAGATTAGCATAGCAATCATCAAGAGACCAAACAGCCATCCACTTGCCGTTACCAAGGTCGGTAAGTTCAGAATTTACCTGAAGAGCTTCTTCGTTGTCCCAGTTGTTGAACTGAAGTTCAGGAGATTTAGTCTGCCAAGTAGCGAAGGAAGCACAAGCGAATTCCATTATAACCTTAGCGCCGCCTTCAAGAGTGATAGTCTTGATTTCATCAATAGTAAGATCGCCGAATGCCTTTTCGTTAACAGCAACGTTGCCGAGACCGAAACCGTCCCAAGGATCAGTATAGGTTCCATCAGTCTTGAAGGTATCGCCGTCGGGGTTGTTGAACAAAGTGATTGTTTCTGCAAATACGCTTACGCTCATTGCACAAAGTGCCATAACGAGAGCGAGAACTAAAGCAAAAATTTTCTTCATAATACACATTTCCTTTCAAAAAATATAGGGCATAAGCCTAGAAATATTATAATTGTATAGGAAGTTTTTTGCAATACTAATCAATAAACACGTTGTGATATATCAAAAAGAAAAGATAATATATCAATCTTTATATGGTGTGAATGAATAAATACAGTTAAAAACATTTGATTCGTATTGTGCAAAATATCAATAAAAATTTCACGGCCAAAAAATGAAATGAAAAACGAGAATTAAAGAAAATATGCGAGAATTAAAGAGAAAACGCAAGAAAGTGGGATATATTTAAAAAAAGTTTAAAATTCCTATTGACAAGCTTTAAAAAAGATATTATAATGCAAAACGTTGTTTCGAGGGCGAATGCGTCCTCACGGGCAAAAGCCCTACAATTCATATATTTTATCGGGAGGTAAATCAAATGTCAACATTTATGGCAAATCCCCAGAACGTTGAACGCAAGTGGTATATAATCGACGCTGCTAACAAGCCTTTGGGCCGCGTTGCTGCAGCTGCTGCTTCCATTCTTAACGGCAAGAACAAGCCCACCTACACACCCCACGTTGATTGCGGCGACCACGTAATCATCATCAACTGCGACAAGGCAGTTCTTACAGGCAACAAGCTTAACCAGAAGGTATTCAGATGGCACACCGGCTGGATCGGACACCTTAAGGAATACAAGTATTCCGACATGATGGTTAAGGAACCTGAAAGAGCAATGAAGATCGCTGTAGAGGGTATGCTTCCTCACAACACCATCGGTGCAAACTCCGCTAAGAGACTTAGAACTTACAGCGGCAGCGAGCATCCTCATGCTGCACAGCAGCCTGAGGCTATCGAGCTTTAATGGGAGGTAACGAATAATGTACGAATCTAAGCAGGCATATTTCTACGGTACCGGCAGAAAGAAGCACTCTGTTGCAAGAGTACGTCTTTACCAGGGCACCGGCAAGATCACAATCAACGGAAGAGACATTGACGACTACTTCGGACTTGACACTCTCAAGCTCATCACCCGTCAGCCTCTTAACCTTTGCAATGTAGCTGAAAACTTCGACATCGTTTGCACAGTTGCAGGCGGCGGCGTTTCCGGCCAGGCAGGCGCAATCAGACACGGCATTTCCAGAGCTTTGTTACAGTATAATGCAGAACTTCGTCCCACCCTTAAGGCTGCAGGTTTCCTTACCAGAGACCCCAGAATGAAGGAAAGAAAGAAGTACGGCTTGAAGGCTGCTCGTCGCGCTCCTCAGTTCTCCAAGAGATAATATCTTACACATCAAAGAAACCGCATTTTGCGGTTTCTTTTTTGTTTTTAGTAAAAAAATTAATTCCCGTTATAAAAATTCGACATTTCGCAATAAAAATATAGTAAAAGGTCCTTTACATAACGACAAAAAGCTGATATAATACATTTAGCTATATTAGCAAATTATTTTTTTGGAGGAAAAATTATATGAAAAAGATTTTAGCAATTTTGCTTGCACTTTCCATGTTGCTCGCACTTGCTGTACCTACTATGGCAGCAGATTCTGCTGAAACACCCGTTCCTACAGAACGAGTTGTTGTTTGGGAAATG
>JAZRDR010000004.1:0-60522 GCA_045660445.1 Candidatus Faeciplasma sp. | reverse complement strand
CTCGAAAATCACTATCACGATATGCAGGACATGGAGTTCACCGTTGAAAACGAAAAACTCTACATGCTCCAGACCAGAAACGGTAAGAGAACTGCACAGGCTGCTCTTAAGATCGCATGCGACCTCGTTGACGAAGGCATGAGAACTGAAGCTGAAGCTGTTGTAATGATCGATCCCAGAAACCTCGACACTCTTCTCCATCCCCAGTTCGATGCTAAGGCTCTTAAGGCTTCAACTCCCATCGGCAAGGGCTTGGGCGCATCTCCCGGTGCTGCTTGCGGTAAGGTTGTATTCAACGCTGACGATGCAGTTGCTTGGAACGAAAGAGGCGAAAAGGTTGTTCTCGTAAGACTTGAAACCTCTCCCGAAGATATCACAGGTATGAAGGCTTCCCAGGGTATCCTCACTGTTCGTGGCGGTATGACCTCTCACGCTGCAGTAGTTGCTCGTGGTATGGGTACTTGCTGTGTATCCGGCTGTGGCGAAATCAAGATGGACGAAGATAACAAGAAGTTCGAACTCGCTGGTAAGACCTACCACGAAGGCGATGCTATTTCCATCGATGGCTCCACCGGTAACATCTACGATGGCATTATCCCCACTGTTGACGCTACTATCGCTGGTGAATTCGGCAGAATCATGGCTTGGGCTGACAAGTACAGAAGACTTAAGGTTAGAACCAATGCTGATAACCCCACTGACGCTAAGAAGGCTCGTGAACTCGGCGCTGAAGGTATCGGTCTTTGCCGTACCGAGCACATGTTCTTCGGCGAAGGCAGAATCGATGCTTTCCGTGAAATGATCTGTGCTGAAACCGTTGATGAAAGAGAAGTTGCTTTGGCTAAGATCCTTCCCATGCAGCAGGCTGACTTCGAAGATCTCTACGAAGCTCTCGAAGGCACACCCGTTTGCATCAGATTCTTGGATCCTCCGCTCCACGAATTCGTTCCCACCACTGAAGAAGATATTGCTCTTCTTGCTAAGGCTCAGGGCAAGACCGTTGAGACCATCAAGGCTCTCATTGCTGGTCTCCACGAATTCAACCCCATGATGGGTCACCGTGGATGCCGTTTGGCTGTAACTTATCCCGAAATCGCTAAGATGCAGACCGCTGCTGTAATCAGAGCTGCAATCAATGTTAAGAAGGCTCATCCCGATTGGAATGTTAAGCCCGAAATCATGATTCCTTTGGTTGGCGAGATCAAGGAACTTAAGTTCGTTAAGAAGGTTGTTGTTGAAACTGCTGACGCTGAGATCGCTGCTGCTGGCGTTGAACTCGAATATGAAGTTGGTACCATGATCGAGATCCCCAGAGCTGCTCTTACTGCTGATGACATCGCTGCTGAAGCTGACTTCTTCTGCTTCGGTACAAACGACCTCACTCAGATGACCTACGGCTTCTCCAGAGACGACGCAGGTAAGTTCTTGACTGCATACTATGACACCAAGATCTTCGAAAACGATCCCTTCGCTAAGCTCGACCAGGTTGGCGTTGGTAAGTTGATGAAGATGGCTATCACCCTCGGCAAGCCCGTAAATCCCAACCTCCACGTTGGTATCTGCGGTGAGCACGGCGGCGACCCCACATCTGTTGAGTTCTGCCACAAGATTGGCCTCGACTATGTATCTTGCTCGCCCTTCCGCGTTCCGATCGCTCGCTTGGCTGCTGCACAGGCTGCAATTAACGAAGCTAAGTAATTAGGTTTATAAACTAAAGCTGATCCCTCTGCTGAAAATTCAGCAGAGGGATTTTTTGTTGTCAACGCAGAGTAGGTTGCGAAACTTATGCCGGGATATTATAATAGTTTGTAAAGGAGCGATCGACATGGATACTTATATAACGGGTTCTACCATTAAAAGCCTTCGTGAGAAAAAGGGAATCACCCAAGCGCAGCTGGCGGATATCTTGGGCGTTAGCAGTAAAACAGTTTCAAAATGGGAAACAGCAAAAGGACTTCCTGATATAACATTGATTGAACCATTGGCAAAAGCACTCTCGGTTTCAATTATGGAGCTGATATCTGGAGACACTGTTATAAATAAAAACACTTCCTCAAACATACTGCGTTCGAAATTTTATGTTTGTCCCATTTGCAATAATATTATGTCAGCGGTGGGGGATGCGGTCATAAGCTGTTGTGGAATAACTTTACCACCCCTTGAAGCAGAGGAAATTGACGAAAACCACCAAATAACCATAGAAAAAGTGGAAGACGAGCATTTTATCACCGTTGATCACGATATGACAAAAGAACATTTTATTTCGTTTGTTGCTTACGTTATCTCGGACAGAGTGCAGTTTGTAAAATTATATCCGGAGGGAAATGCCGAAACCCGTTTGAATTTCCGAGGCAGTGGTTATTTGTATATCTATTGCAATAAGCACGGACTTATGAAAATGAAGATTTAATTTCTCTTGTTGAATACGATATTCAATAAGTGAAGCCGGATTTATAAACCAATGCCAACCCCTCTGCTGAAAATTCAGCAGAGGGATTTTTGTCTAAAACTCTTTCCATTCAACCCCCAATATGATATAATAATACAACAATAATATACAAGGGTGAAAACAATGATCGTTTTAATTACAGGTGCATCCCACACAGGAAAAACAGCGCTTGCGCAAAAACTTCTTGAAAAATATAAATATCCTTATTTATCAATAGACCATCTGAAAATGGCGCTGATCCGCAGCGGAAACACAATGCTCACACCGATGAGCGATGACGAAGAACTAACTGCATACTTGTGGCCGATAGTGTGCGAAATGATCAAAACTGCTATTGAAAATAAGCAAAACCTAATTGTAGAAGGTTGCTATATCCCTTTTGAATGGGAAAAAGACTTCGAAAAAGAATATCTTGAACATATTAAATACTATTGTTTGGTGATGAGTGAGGACTATATCAGAAATCATTTTAACGATATAAAAAAGTACGCAAGTATAATCGAAAATCGTTTAGATGATGAATACTGCACGGTTGATAGCGTATTAAAGGATAATAAGCAAAATTTAGAGCTTGCCCAAAAATATAAAGTTAACTTTGTCCTCATTGACAATAAATACGACATCGATATTGATTTATAATTGGCTTAGTTGTCTATTTTACTTCATTTCACGATCAATAAAACTGCAAATTCCCCACTGCAAGATAATCCTGCAGTGGGGAATTTTAGATTTGATCTTCAAAAATTTTAACGCAAACGCCGCTATCAGTTGGAGTGACAACAGATCTTAAATCTGCAATCTCCAAAAAGCTCAGCGCTTCGCTGTCTGTCACGATCTTCGGCTGGCACAAGTCAAGGCTAGGGCCATTATTCTCAATAAAAACACGGCAGGGAAGACCATTGCTGTCAACACCCTCAAGCATATATCTCGCGCTAAGTCTCATGTTGCCCGAGTTAAAAATCGTCTGCGTGTCGCAACCCTTTGTCACAGTCGTGCCCTTAAAAAGCTCGCAGTCACAGCTTGCTTCAAACTCGATCATATTGATCTTTCCGCGCTTGCTTTCCACACAGTTAAACCCCGTGATCTTAACGTCGATCTCAAGTAACGGTTTCATATCACACCTTGAAAATAGCCTTCATAAATTCATATAAATGAGGTCTCACGCTTGTCGGGTTGTGATATCCGCCCTTGATAAAGTGCCAAATGCAATTGTGTCCGTTTTCGTTTAAGATGTTCTTGTATTTGTCCGGGAAACCTCCCACAACGCCGTCAGTCTCACCTGCAGAAATCATCAAAATGTAAGGCTTGGGGTCGAATACCATTTCCGATTCGTCCTTGAACTGTCCCGGGTGAGCCACAAGATCTTTGCCGGGCAAAAGTCCGGGAGCAGGTGCACACGCGCCGACGTATCCAAAGTAATCAGCCTTTGTAATTCCGATATAAAGCGATTCTCTTCCACCCATAGAGAAGCCGGTGATAGCTCTGTTCTCTCTGCCCTGGGCAACTGAGAAGTTCTCTTCGATAAACGGGATCAGATCCAAGAACATATCGTTAATAAAGTTATCATAGCAAAGTGAGTTTTCAATGTTCATGCCATTGCACTTTTCCCACTTGTCACTGCAATAGATATAGGGGATAACAACTATCATTTCCTTTGCAATTCCTGTTATAGGCATTGCGTTCAAAGAACATTCAAGTCCAACGTCGGGCTGTGTCATCCAGTCCTCGGTGTCCCAATATCCGTGAAGGATATATAAAACGGGATATTTCTTGCTGTCATCATAATTTGCAGGCAGATATACGTTAACGGGGGTGTCCCTCTTTGCCGTGCGGGAATAGTAATAATACTTCTTCAAACTAACCTTGTCACTCATTTTGTATCCCTCCAAAAATCTTAGCCAAACATTTTTGGCAAGCCGTTATATAATATTCTAAGTACTGTCGACTGATCGTGATAGCCGCCTTCTCTTAATGCGTAATAGAAGTTGCCTCTGTTAAAGCTGTCCGAATATACAAATACATCGTCAATCTTTTTCATTTCCTCAACCATCGGTGTCATGTTCGGATATGCAATATCCTTTGTCCCCGTGCCTGAATAAATATAAAAGTCGTCCTTTGTCCAGCTCGAATTTTTCACAACGTCAGCCATGTAATGAGCTGTTTCGAAAGGCTTTGTATATCCACCCTTGGTCTCCAAACACCACGAGTCACCGCTTATCGGCATAAAATACGCAAATTCGTCAAGTCGGTTTTCAAATGTCCACCAAGTCACGGCTCCGCCCAAAGAGAATCCGCCAATAGCTCGGTGCTTTCTTGTGTCTTTAATGCCAAGGTCAACTAAATATGTATTAAAACTGCTTTCCAAGCTGATAATTAAATCGTTTACCAATTCAGAATGGAAGTACTTGATAGTTTCAAAAACATTCTTGTTGATAGCGTTCTGATATGTCGGCGTGCAAACGATGCAAGGCTCAATATCGCCGTTTGCGATCATGTTATCAAGAAGCCTCTTCGTGTCGCTGTCAGCTCCTTCATTGCCGAAATACCAATTTTCGTTGTCATTTCCGCCGTGAGAAAGATATAATACGTTATATTTCTTTTTCTTGTCATGCATATCATAGCCATATGGCAAATATACAAGTGCGGATTTATCATAACAAGCATTGGTTCCGGTGTAATCTTTCGCAGTATATGTAAATCTTATTACTTCTCCGCTTTTTTCACATTCTTTAAAATAGCTCTCGGGAACTTCCTTATAGCTATTGTCGGGGTATCCAATAACCGATCTGTTCAAAACGATCCGCCTCCTAACGATATTATAATATCATAATATATTATTTTTATCAACTAAACAATGATGTATTGTCATCTTGAATTTGATGATAATATATCAAACTTTGTGCAGAGTATCAACCAACGGTGTATATTTTTGTGAAAAAATTAAGCAAATTCCACTTTAATTTTGTGCAGATATATGCTATAATCATTTTATTGATAGTTTTATCACTATAAAACACGAAAGGACCATAAGCTATGATTGACAAGAAAACCCTGTCAGATCTTATCGCGATAGTAATGCACGGTGGGGCTGATTTCGTTGAAGTGTTTGCAGAACACTCCAAAAACGATGTTATTACATATTCAAACAAAAAGATAGAAAACGTTGCAGATACCGTTGTTAGCGGTGTCGGAATCCGCGCATTTGTCGGTGTCAGAACTTTCTTCGCTTGCACCACTGATTTAACCCCTTCAGGGCTTAAAGAGTGTGCTTTGCGTGTTGCTCAGGCTGTCGGCGGAAGCGTTGACAAGATCCCCGAATTCTATCTCGCAGAAAGAATCAATCCCAATATCAACCCCATAAAGGTCTTGCCTAGCGACGTTCCCGCTGCAGTTCGTGCCGAGCTTTTAAGAAACGGCTGCCAGAAGGCATATGATTACGATTCAAAGATAATTCAGGTTGCTGGTAACCTTATTTCTTATGATAAGCAGTTCATCGTTGCAAACAGCGAAGGACTTTATACAGGTGACCGTCAGGTAAGAACAAGAATGTTCATTCAGGCTGTCGCTTCCGACGGGGCAGAGAATCAGGTTGGCTCCTGCTCTCCCGGACGATCGATGGGTCTTGAAGTATTTGACCTTATCAGCCCCGAATACATCGGAGGAGAGGCTGCACGTCAGGCAATGGTTAACCTTAGTGCTGTTCCTTGTCCTTCAGGAAAAATGCCCGTTGCTATCGAAAACGGCTTTGGTGGCGTAATCTTCCACGAGGCTTGCGGACACTCCCTTGAAGCTACAAGCGTTGCTATCGGAATGTCTCAGATGGCAGGCAAGCTCGGTCAGCAGATCGCTAATCCCAAGGTTACAGCTATCGACGATGGTACCATTCCCAATGCTTGGGGCTCCTGCAATATCGACGATGAGGGTAATCCCATGGTTCGCCGTGTACTTATCAAGGACGGTATCCTTAACTCTTATATGATCGACCGTCTCGGCTCAAGAAGAATGGGCATGCCTCACACAGCAAGCGGCAGACGTCAGAGCTATGCTTATGAAACCACCTCCAGAATGACAAACACCTTCATCGATAACGGCCCCGATAAGAACGAAGACATTATCGCTTCTATCGACAACGGTATCTATTGCAAGGCAATGGGCGGCGGATCTGTTAACCCCTTCACTGGTGCATTCAACTTTGCAGTTAACGAAGGTTATATTATCTGCAACGGCAAGATCTGTGAGCCCGTTCGCGGCGCAAGCTTGATCGGTACAGGATCCGAGGTTATTCAGAAGATCGACATGGTCGGTCAGAACCTTGAAACCGCTCAGGGTATGTGCGGTTCTTCCAGCGGCTCTGTTCCCACAGACGTTGGTCAGCCCCTCATCCGCGTATCCGATATCACTGTTGGCGGCAAAGCATAAGGAGGATAGATTATGAACTTAGAAATTAAAAAAGCGGTCGCCGAAGCAGCTTTGGCTTGCGGTGCCGAAGGATATGAACTTAATATTGAAGCAGGCGTCAGCGCAGGCGCTGAGGCTTTGAAGGACGAAATTTCTTCCGTTACATATAACCGCACAGGCTCTATGTCTGTAAGATGCGTTAAAAACGGCAAGAGTGGCTATGCTTCAAGCGAACTCGTAACTCCCGAAGCTGCAGCCGAGCTCGTATACCGTGCTTGTGAAAACGCTTTGGTCGTTGATGATCCCGACGAAGTTCCTTTGTTCGAAGGTTCAAAGGAATACACTATTATCGAAGAAGCTCCTGTCGATCTTCCTTCCGCAGAACAGCTCATCGAACACACTCTCGATCTTCAGAAGAAAACTTATGCTCTTTCCGACAAGGTCGTTGACGGTACACAGTCCTTCACAAGCTGTGCAAGCGAGGAGCACACCTTCATCAACTCTGCAGGCGTTGACCTTTCTTACGAATCCGCAATCGTTTATCACGGCGTTGTTGCCGCTGTTAAGGATGGTGATCAGGCAGAAGAAAACTATGAAGTTTCGCTTATCGGCAAAAAGGATGGCGACACCTTGGCAAAAGAAGCTGTCGAAACAGCACTTTCAAAGCTCGGTGCCGAATCCGTTGATTCTGGTAAATACAATATCATCATGGATAAGGGAACAATGAGAAGCATCTTGGGCGTTTACTCTTCTGTATTCTCCGCAAGAAGCGCATTCTTAAAGGTTTCTCTGTTGGCAGGCAAGGAGGGCGAAAAGGTCGCTTCCGATATTCTCACCATCACCGACGACCCGTTCCACCCTGCAAAGTTCGGCCATTGCCCGTTCGATGCTGAAGGCGTTGCAGTATACTCTAAAAACGTAATCGAAAACGGCGTTTTGAAGACTCTTCTTTACAACAGAATGTATGCTAAGATCTTTGGTAAGGAGACCACAGGTAACGCATCAAGTGCAAAGAACATCTCGCCCAAGGGCTTATATATTGCTCCCGGTGAATTGACTTCCGACGAGCTTTTGGCTAAGCTTGATAATGGTATCTACATTACCGAGCTTAAGGGCTTGCACGCAGGTGCAAACACTCAAAGCGGCGACTTCTCGCTTGAAGCTGCAGGATATCTTGTAGAAAACGGCAAGAAGACCAAGCCCATCAAGAACTTCACCATCGCTGATAACTTCTTTGAGATTATCAAGAAGGTTGCAGCCCTTTCCAACGAAGTTGATTTCGGCACAGGCTCAAGCTTCGGTGCTCCCGAGGTTATGTTCACCGATATCGCTGTTTCGGGTAAATAATTATAAACAAAAAGCCTCCCAAGGTTGATCCTTGGGAGGTTCTTTTTACGTATCTGCATAGTGCGGGTCCCCTCTGCGACCTCGTCGTGCTTCGCACACCTCGACCGCGGCCTCCGCCCCGCTTATCCATTCAACAGCATTTTTGTATACTCGTGAATTGGGTTATCAAAAATCTCATCGCGCGAGTTCATTTCCACAATCTCTCCGCCACGCATCACCATAACTCTGTCGCATATCTGATAGATAACGTCCAAGTCGTGACTGATAAACAAATAGCTAAGTCCAAATTCGTCCTTAAGCTCCTTCATAAGTCTTAATATCTGCGCCTGAACCGTCACGTCCAGTGCACTTACAGGCTCATCAGCAATCAAAAGCTTTGGATTTGTGATAATAGCCGCGGCGATAGCCACACGCTGACGCTGTCCGCCGGAAAGCTCATCGGGAAGCCTTAGGGCATATTCCTTGCCAAGCCCGATCCTGTCAAGCATCCAAAGAGCTCTTTCACGTCGCTCCTTTTTTGGAACTTTCTGCGCTCTTAAAGGCTCTTCCAAGATCCACAAAATGTTTTTTGCGGGATTAAGGCTTGAAAACGGATCCTGAAAAACCATTTGCGGCAATTTCGAGTGGTGAATAACTTCACCGGTATAGTCGCTAACCATGCCCAAAACAGTCTTTGCAAGTGTCGATTTTCCGCATCCGCTTTCGCCAACAAGCCCCACGATCTCGTTTTCATAGATCTCAAAGCTAACGTCTTTAAGAACTTGTTTCTTTCCCTTTTTGTTAAGCCCTTTTCGTTCACCGTCATAAAAGCTTGAAAGATTTTTAACTTCAAGAAGGATATTTTCACTCATTGTCATCTTCCTCCTTCAAGTTTTTCTTTCGTGAGGGGATAGCCTCTATCAACTCACGGGTATATTCATGCTTCGGATTTTCAAAAACTTCATTCACGTCGCCCTCTTCAACGATAACCCCGCGCTTCATAACGATAACCCTTGTGCAAAGCTTTCTTACAACGTTTAAATCGTGGCTGATAAACAAAATAGCGGTTCCGTGCTTTTTATTTAGCTTCTTCAAAAGCTCCAAGATCTGCGCCTGAACATAAACGTCCAAGGCTGTTGTCGGCTCGTCTGCAAGCAAAAGCTTGGGATTTGTAATGATAGCCCCTGCGATCATCGCACGCTGAAGCATACCACCCGAAAGCTCGTGCGGATATTTTTGGTATATAGCCTTAGGGTCTCCAAGTTCCACCATTGAAAGAGCCTTGATAGCGCTGTAATAACGCTCTTTTTTGCTCATTTTCTTGTGGATCTTAAGGTTCTCCTCAACCTGAGGTCCGATTTTTTTCAGAGGGTCCATTGCGCTCATCGGTTCCTGAAAAACAACTCCAACCTCGTCGCCCTGAAGCGAGCGCATCTCACGCTCAGAGCAGTTAAAGATCTCTCTTCCGTCAAGCGTGATAGATCCTGATATTTCTGCTTTTTCCTTTGGCAAAAGCCCCGAAACGCTCATTGCAGTAACGCTCTTTCCACTTCCGCTTTCACCAACAAGTCCCACGATCTCGCCTTCATTCACCTCGAACGAGATACCGTTAACGGCAAAGCGCACGGGACTAGCATCTAAAAAATGAACCTTCAAATCTTTAACCGAAAGAACTGTTCCCACACGCTTCGCCTCCTTTTTCTATATTTTAGATTTGCTTCTTGAGAGCCCTTCGCCCAAAAGGCTAAAGCCCAAGATCATTAAAATGATCATTCCGCCCGTTCCAAGTGCATACCACGGCGAGCTGCTCAAATATGTCTGACTGTCGCTAAGCATCGAGCCCAAGCTTGCAAACGGCGGCTGAATTCCGATGCCCAAAAAGCTCATGCTCGCTTCGGATAAAACAGCGTTGTTAAATCCGATCATGATAGCAGGGAACAAAACGTCCCTTGTATTTGGCAAAATGTGCACAAGCATGATCCTAAGGTCACTAACACCCATAAGCTTAGCACTTTTTATATAATTCCGTTCTCTCTCACTTGCAAATTCTGCTCTTACCACTCGCGCAAAGCTTGGGATGAACAAAATTCCAAGCGCAATTATAATGTTATAAGTTCCGCTTCCGATAACACTTACGATAACAAGCGCAAGCAAAAAGCTGGGCAGGGCAGTGATCGAGTCACAAATTCGTGTAAGTATAACGTCTGCGATTCCGCCGTAATATCCACACAGCGCGCCGATTATAATTCCTGCCGCGCAACCAATCAAAACAACGCACACAGCAATTATAAACGTAGTTCCTGCTCCGTCCACCACTCGTGAGAAAATGTCTCTTCCAAAGTTATCAGTTCCCAAAAGATGAGCAAAACTCGGCGCTAGCTTTTTTGCATCCGCGTCCATCGCATTCGGGTCATAAGGTGTCCAAAACAGCCCCATAACCGTTAGTATTGTCACAAATCCCGAAATCACAGCGCCGCATAGCGTCATAGCATTAAGCTTTTTATTCTTAAGATTCTTCATCTGCGGCACCTCACTTTATCCTGATTCTCGGGTCGATAGCCTGATAAAGCACGTCTGCCAAGAAGTTGATAACAACGATCCAGCTCGCCATTATAACAACGATAGCCAAAACCACGGGGAAATCACGTGAAGATATGCTTGAAAGCAACAGCCTTCCAACACCCGGAATCGTAAACACCTGCTCGATGATGATAGCGCCCGTCATGATCTCTGCCAATGATACTGCCAAAAAGCTGATAACGGGAACCAAAGCGTTCTTAAAAACGTGTCGGATAAGTACCATTGCGCGAGAATTTCCTCTTGCCTTTGCTGTTAAAACATAGCTTTTTCCAAGCTCCGAGGATATAGAGCCCTTAAGCATCTTAATAGCCATTGCAGCACGGGGAATAGCAATCGACAATGCTGCAAAGCTTATATACTTTACGAATTCGCCTGCATTTTCTTTATATGATATAAACATTCCCGGCACAAACATTTTCAAAACGTTTCCGCACAAATAGCACACCAAAATGCCGATAAAGAACGCGGGAATGCTCATAACAACTTGGTTTGCCGCAGTTGATGCGGTATCGAGAGCTTTGTTCTTCACTCCGCCAAACACAAGCCCCAAGGGGATTGCTATCACAATTGTAAAGGCAAATGACATTACAGTCAGCGCCGCTGTTATTGGAAGCTTATCTGCAAGCATCTCGTTAACTGACATATTATAGTTATAACTTTTGCCAAAATCGCCCTTGATAAAATCCAAAAGCCAATCAATATATCTTATAAACACAGGTCTGTCAAGCCCAAGCTCTGCCCTAAGCAGGGCTTTTGCTTCTTCTGTTGCCTCTGTTCCCAAAATTTTAGTTGTCGGGTCTCCCGGTATCACCGAGAAAGCAAGAAATGCAAGCAGCGAAACCATCAACAATGTAATAATGAGAGTAAGAACTTTTTTAACTATAAATTTCACTGCCTGCACCTCGTTTCTTTAAAATTATTTGTAACCGATCTTCGACATGTCGATTACATAAAGGGGATAGAATTCATAACCCTCAAGCTCGGGGTCAATAGCCACAAAGTCCGCAAGGTCCTGAATGTAAACATTCGCTGCGGTCTCGCTCAAGATCTCCAAACAACGCTTATAAAGCTTAGTTCTTTCAGCATCATCCGATGTTGATTGAGCCAAGTTATAGGTCTTGTCAAACTCTTCGCTAGAATAGTTTATCATATTCTTCGAGTTATCCGAAACCCATCTTGCAAGCATTCCGCTTGCAGTAAGCGTGCTCGAGTCAAAGCCAACAACAGTTGCTTCAAACTTGCGTTCACCATAAACCTCGCTAAGCCAGGTGTTCCAGTCAACCTGCTCGATGCTTGCGTTAATTCCGCATGCCTTAAGCTGTTCAACCAAAACTATCGCTGTGTCAACGTGAGGGCCATAGTTCGAGGGGACGGTCATCTTAAAGCTGATTCCATTCGGATATCCTGCCTGGGTCAAAAGACCTTTTGCCTTTTCAGGATCATAAGGATAAGCATCCGAAAGTGATTCATCAAAATACTTTCCGAAAGCCGGATACATCGAGGATCCAAGCTTTGTTCCGTGTCCGTTTGCGGTGAATTCCAAAAGCGCATCCTTGTCAACAGCATAGCAAAGTGCCTGTCTAACAAGCTCGTTGTTAAAAGGCTCGATAGCATTGTTTAAATAGATCGCCTGAACCAAATTCATCGTGCCTTCCAAAACGTTATAGCCGTTTGTAAGGCTTTCAACCTGCTCGATAGTCAAGTGAGCCACCAAATCAAGCGCACCCGAATTAAGTGCTGTAAACAAAGCGGTTGCATCTGCAAAAATGCGGTATGTCACCTTGTCGAGTTTGGCTTTTTCACCGTAATAATCCTCGTGCTTAACAAGGATAAAGTTTTCCTGCACACTTCTCGATTCAAACTTAAAAGGACCTGTTCCCACAGGCTTTGTATCCTGTTCGGTATACCCCTCGGGAACGATATAAACACTTGCGACGTAGCTTATGAAATCACTGTTGGGTGAGCCAAGAGTTACCGTAATAACATTTCCGTCGGCGCTGATACTCGTAATATCAGAAAGCGCCGCAACCACGGCTGATGTAACCGAGGTTTCGGCGCAGGTTTTAAAGGAATAGAGAACATCGTTTGCATCGCAAACCTCGCCGTTGTGGAAAATAACATTTTCACGCAAGGTAAAGGTATAAGTCAGTAGATCTTCAGATACTTCATAATCTAAAGCCACTGCGCAAACAAATTCGCCGTTCGAGTTTGGCTTAACTAAGCCCTCGAACACATTAAACATGACCTCTCTGGTTCCTGCAGCCGTCATCTTATACGGGTCAAGACTGTTATCCGGGTCTTGGGCAATTCCAACAACGATCTTGTTTGTGTTTGCCCCGGAAGAAGCTAAGTTGTCCGTTTCGCCGTTTTTGTCAGTTGCTCCTTCACATCCGCAAAGTGAACACATCAAAGTAACAAGCGCCGTCATCATCGAGAAAACTGCAATAATTCGTCTTTTCACGTTGCATTCTCCTTCAACAAAAAACTTTCTTCTCCCATTATTAAATTGTACTTATATTTTACTACATTAAGCCCTAAAGTTCAATATCTACATCAAAGAAATAATTAACAAAAATATTCTACACCCATAACTTTCATTCCATAAACTTGACAATGTTACATATAGCGAGTAAAATTTATCTCAAATAAAGGAGGCATAAATATGACAGAATTCAGATATGACACTCAGCTTTTGATAGAAGGACACGATCTTGACGAGGACGAGATCTTTGATTATTTCACCGATAATTTTCAGGGTGACAGCCTTTTGGCAGTGGGGGATGACACTCTTATAAAGATCCACTATCACACTAACGAACCTTGGAAAGTGCTTGAATATTGCGCTTCCTTGGGCGAGATATTTGATATTGTTGTCGAGGATATGGATCGCCAGTCCCGCGGGCTTAAAGGATGAAAACAGTTATAAAAAAGGATGCAGATATCTGCATCCTTTTTTCATACATATGTGTTTATTCTCCAACAATATCTCTTGCAACGTGAACACCGCTTGCCGAAGCGTGTGAGAGCGAATGTGTGATACCGCTTCCGTCGCCAATGATGTAAAGACCTTCATATTCGGTCATCAATCTTTCATCAACCATAACTTCCATGTTATAGAACTTAACCTCAACGCCGTAAAGCATTGTGTCGTCGTTCGCAGTTCCGGGCGCAACCTTGTCAAGAGCATAGATCATTTCGATAATGCCGTCCAAAATTCTCTTCGGCAAAACCAAGCTAAGGTCACCTGGTGTTGCATTGAGAGTGGGCGTCATAAACGAATCGTTCATTCTGTCAGGAGTGGAACGGCGTCCTCTTATAAGGTCACCGAATCTCTGAACGATAACACCGCCGCCGAGCATATTACTCAGTCTTGCAATGCTTTCGCCGTATCCGTTCGAATCCTTAAAAGGCTCAGAGAAGTGCTTTGCAACCAAAAGTGCAAAGTTTGTGTTCTCGGTCTGCTTTGCGGGATCCTCATAGCTGTGTCCGTTAACGGTGATAATGCCGTTTGTGTTTTCGTTAACAACAGCACCCTTCGGGTTCATACAGAAGGTTCTCACTAAGTCTCCGTATTTCTCGGTTCGGTAGACTATCTTGCTTTCGTAAAGCTCGTCAGTCAAGTGAGAGAATACTTCAGCGGGAAGCTCAACTCTCACACCGATGTCAACACGGTTCGACTTTGTTTTAATGCCCATGTCACGGCACACGGTTTCCATCCATTTGCTTCCGCTTCTGCCAACTGATATGATGCAGTCCTTGCAGGAATATGTGTTGTCACCGCGTTTGATCTCGTATCCGCCATCGATAGCCTTAACAGAATCAACGGGAGTATCGAAATAAAACTCCACCTTGTCCTTAAGATATTCATAAAGATTTTCTAACACCACATAGTTAATGTCTGTGCCGAGGTGTCTTACAGAAGCGTCCAAAAGATGAAGGTTGTTTTGAATGCAGATCTTCTTAAATTTTGTTCCTGCTGTCGAGTAAAGCTTTGTACCTTCGCCACCGTAGCGCATATTGATCTCATCGACATAGCGCATCAATTCAAGCGCCTTGTTTCTTCCGATGTATTGATACAAAGTTCCACCAAAGTCGTTGGTTATGTTGTATTTACCGTCAGAAAAAGCACCTGCACCGCCAAATCCACTCATTATAGAGCAGCTTTTGCAGCTTATACAGGATTTTATCTTTTTGCCGTCGATGGGACAGTGGCGCTTGCTTAAAGCATGTCCTGCCTCAAAAACAGCGACCTTAAGTTCGGGTTTGAGCTGCATAAGCTCATATGCCGAGAAAATACCGCCAGGGCCAGCACCGATTATAATAACGTCATAATTCATAATTTCACCGCCAAATTAAGATATATTTTAAGTCCTCGGCTATTATATCACACAACGGCGATTTTTGCAACATGAAAAGGATACCGCTCCGCGGCGATCTCACGTGCGGCACTCGCTTCGCTTCGCTCAGCCACGCCGCGCCCTTGCTCAGTCGCTAAAAAATATTTCTTTAGCGGTTGACATTTTAACTAACTCGTGATATTATAGGCAAGTGGAAATTCCATACGCCGCTGTGGTGGAATAGGCAGACACAAGGGACTTAAAATCCCTCGGATTAACCTCCGTACCGGTTCAAGTCCGGTCAGCGGCACCAAAACGAAAACGGAGTCCAAACGGACTCCGTTTTTCTTTTGCCTCTTTTTCCCTGCTGTCCTCGCTCCCCCAACACCCTGCTCCGAGCAAAGCGAGGAATAGGGGGAGTGCTTCCGTAAGGGAGGGCTCTGCGAGGAGCAAAGCTCCGAGAATGGCGCTTGGTTCGGTGGATTTGTTCTCTTTTTCATTTTCTCTCTTTTGGAGTTTAGGTCAAAGGATCCCTGTGTGAGACAGCCTGCTTTGGGAGAGTTATATTATGAGCTGCTATGCGTTTTGTGTTCCAAATTTTGCGATTGATGCGTTTCAATTGCAATTTTTTGATCAATCTCATTGACTTTTTTACTGAATGCAGTTATAATACGATTGAAAAGTCGGTGATAAATGCTATGTCGCCTGGCTTTTGATTTTTGTGATGAATGGGGATATTCGACATGAAAAATAAGGTTATTTTAATTTCAATTGACGGCATGCGTCCCGACGGGCTCAAAGCGTGCGGTAATCCGTATGTTAAGGAGTTGGAAAAGCTCTGTTATTACACTTACAACGCAAGATCAATGGAACCTTCGGTGACGTTCCCTTGCCATTTTTCGATGACACACTCTGTAACACCGCAAAGACACGGCATTTTAACGAATACATACGTGCCGCAAGTGCGTCCAGTAAATGGTATTTTTGAAAAAGTAACCGAGGCAGGCGGGGTTTGTGCTATGTTTTACGGATGGGAACCATTACGAGACATCTGTTCGCCCGGCGCGCTTAAATTTGCGACATATATAAACGCATATATGCAAGAAAGCGGTGATACCGCTTTGGCGGATGAGTGTGAAAAAATATTAACCGAGAGAAGGCCCGACTTCGCATTTTTGTATATGGTTGAAACCGACGAAAAAGGCGGTCACGATAACGGTTGGATGAGTGAAGAGTATTTGAGAAGAATATCAATTGCCATCGACAACACAAAAAGGATGATCGAGAAATTCGGCGACGAATATTCCGTAATCATAATGGCAGATCACGGAGGACACGAAAGAAGCCACGGCTCGACCTTGCCTGAAGATATGACCATCCCGCTCTTTTTCTACGGAAAGGATTTTCCGAAGGGCAAAGTTATAGAGGGCGACATATCGTTGCTTGAAATTGCGCCGACTATTGCGAAGCTTTTAGGGGTATGTGTCGAACCCGAGTGGGAAGGGAAACCCGTCTTCTAAGGAGGGGGGGGAATGTCTTTATTTATTTCAACCCTTAACCAAATGGGTGTGCTCGGATTTTATATGATAATCGGCTTTGTTATTACGAAGCTCGGTGTGGTTGACAGGAAGTCAACCACACTTTTATCCAAGTTTGAAAACAACGTGTTTTTACCGGCATTAGTGCTTTATACGTTCACAGAGAATTTTAACATCCTTTCTCTTTCTCAATCTTGGAAACTGTTACTGTTTTCCTTGGGAACGGAAATTGCAATTATCCCAATTGCAATTTTATCGGCAAAGCTCGTATCAAAGAACGAATTTATCAGAAGGATGTACACATACGGTTTGTCCTTTGCAAACTTTGGCTTTATGGGCAATGCGGTGGTTCAAGCACTGTTCCCCTCAACGTTCTATCAGTCATATATAATTTTTACGCTTCCGCTTTGGACACTCATCTATATTTGGGGTGTTCCCAGCCTTTTAATTGAACGTGGTGAAGAGAGTACTAAGGAACACCATAAGGGTAAATTTTTAAAAACTCTAAAGCCGCTACTAAACCCTATGTTTATTGCACTTTTGATAGGTGCCGCAATCGGTATTACGGGGTTGGGTAAGGTTTTGCTTTCCCTTAACGACGGTAAGGGAATTTTCTTAATGCAGGTTATAAAGGTTTGCGGTGATTGTATGTCTCCTATAGCAATGATTATGACAGGCATCACTTTTGCATTTATCGATATCAAAAAAGTTTTGACTAACGTAAGTATTTACGTTGTTACTGTGTTAAGGCTTATTGCGTTCCCCTTGGTATTTGGCGGAATCGCTTTACTTGTAAAAAAATACGTTATCGCTTTTGACGATGCGATTTTTAAATGCTTTGTCATATCACTTGCAATGCCTTTAGGGCTTAATACGATAGTGATTCCGGCTGCTTATGGAAGAGATACTTCAATCCCCGCCGGTATGGCATTGGTCTCACACTCATTATCAATTGCTACCATACCACTTATTATGATGATTTTCGGAATCGGATAAGATTTTATTGAGTTGTATTTTTGTCCTACAAACTAATCAAAATACCCAAGGCTTTTGCCTTGGGTATTTTGATTATACTGCTTCATCGATTTTTCTCTTTTATGCCCAAATCACACATGCCTAATTTGTCGATATAACACCTTGACTTTAACATCTTTAACTGATATAATCCATATTTAGTGAAGTCTTTAATAACGGTACAGCGATGCCGAAAAGATGCGATAATAGCTTTGTTAATGTCCTTCGTGCCTTTTTGGTTTAAAAGGGCATTTTTTGTTGATTTGTGGGGGTGTGTCGATGCAGATAAAAGCAACACTCATGGAAGAAATGGCTGTAAAGCGTGCATTGATGCGCATTTCTCACGAGATAGTCGAAAAAAATAAAGGCATAGATGATATCTGCATTGTTGGAATCCTGCGCCGCGGTGCCGCCCTTGCCCAGATGATCGCTTCAAATATCGAGCTTATCGAGGGCAAAAAGGTAATCTGTGGCGAAATGGATATCAGCCATTACCGTGACGATGTTTCCTCGCCCGACGGAAGTCCTGTGTTAAATAAGATCTCTCTTCCTTTCTCGGTTCAGGGGAAAAAGATAATTTTAGTTGATGATGTTTTATATACAGGCAGAACAGTTCGTGCTGCGATCGAGGCAATCTTCGCTCTTGGAAGACCGAATTCAATTCAGCTTGCAATTTTGGTGGATAGGGGACACAGGGAGCTTCCCATCCGCGCCGATTACGTCGGCAAAAGTATTCCGACAGCTCACAGCGAGATGATCGAGGTTTTGCTCCCACCTTATGATAGTGAGACAGCTGTAAAGCTTCTCGATAAATAGTTATCCTTTGGCAAAATAAAATATTTGGAGGAAAAAATCATGAAACTTACGTTTGGCATTAACGATAAGCCTAAGTTCCCGCAGCTTATCGTCTTTGCAATCCAGCAGCTCTTGGCTATCATGGCTGCTACCTTGGTAGTTCCCGTAATTATCGAGGGTGCAACAGGTCTTCCCTTAAGCCCTGCTGCAGCACTTTTTGGCGCAGGTTGCGGTACTTTGGTTTACATTTTGTTTACCAAGGCTAAGAGTCCTGTGTTCTTGGGATCTTCATTCGCATTCATTAACTCTATGATCGCTGCTGTTGCAGGCGCTGCTACTGCAGGACTTGGCTATCTCGGCCTTGTTTTGGGTGCAGTTATGGCAGGTCTTGTTTATGTTGTTATCGCTGTTATCGTTAAGTTCGCAGGCGTTAACTGGCTCAACAAGCTTATGCCCACTGTTGTAATCGGCCCCACAGTTGCAATCATCGGTCTTTCTTTGGCAGGTAACGCTGTTGGCGATGCTCAGCTTGGCGAAGTAGTTAACGCTGAAGGCGCAGTTACTGCTCATCCCCTTGTTTGCGTACTCATCGCAGTTATCACACTCATAGCTGTAACAATTGCTTCTACTTATGGCAAGAAGATGGCTAAGCTCATCCCCTTCATCATCGGTATCGGCTGTGGATATGCTGTTGCTGCAATCTTAACCGTTATCGGCAATATCGCAGGAATCGATGCTATCAAGGTTATCGATTTCAGCTTCTTCTCTGCACTTCTTACCGACGGTAAGGTAACTCTTGCAACCTTCTTGACTGTTCCTCAGTTCGTTGGCTTCAAGGCTTTGGGCTCCTTCGTCGAGATCAATGGTGCTTACATCGGCACTCTTATCGCAGCTTACGTTCCCGTTGCATTCGTAGTATTCGCAGAGCATATTGCTGACCATAAGAATATCTCCTCCATCATCGAAAAGGATCTTCTCGAGGATCCCGGACTTTCCCGCACCCTCATGGGCGACGGCGTTGGTTCCATGGTTGGCGCATTCTTCGGCGCTTGCCCCAACACTACATACGGCGAATCCGTAGCTTGCGTTGCTATCACAGGTAACGCATCTGTTGCAACTATCATTGCAACCGCAATCGGCGCAATTCTCATCAGCTTCCTTTCTCCCTTCGTTGCAATCGTTAACTCCATTCCTCCGTGCGTAATGGGCGGCGTTTGCATCGCTCTCTATGGCTTCATTGCTGTATCCGGTCTTAAGATGATCCAGAAGGTCGACCTCGAAGAAAACCGTAACCTCTTCGTTGTTTCCACCATTCTCATTTGCGGTATCGGCGGTCTTACCCTTAACTTCGGTCAGGTAACCATCACCTCCATCGCAACTGCTCTCATCCTTGGCATCATCGTTAACACCATACTTGGAAGAAAGAAAACCAATTAATAACTTGATAATTAAACCCGTCTCGAAAGAGGCGGGTTTTCTTTTTGCTCGCAAATGTTGCTAAATTGCGGCTTTTGTGTTACAATATATCATCACACAAAAAAGGAGGCGGGCAAATGTCTCATATGTCCGAAAAATTCGTTCGCTCACAGCTTTTGCTCGCGCGTCCGATAATCGAGGGTAGCTCGCTTGAAACCATCCGCAAAGGTCAAAACACCATCGGAAGCTTAATGAGCTTCTCTCACAGATCTGACTTGCATTATGAAAAGCGTTCTGTTGGCCGCTTCGAGTGCGAGTGGATAATCCCTCAGGACAATGCTTGCTCAGGCGTTATTTTATACCTCCATGGGGGAGGGTATACCTGTGGCGGAATCGACTATGCAAAGGGCTTCGGCTCTGTTTTGGCAAGCGAATATAACACCCCCGTTTTCTGTTGTGCCTATCGCTTAGCGCCCGAGAGTAAATTTCCCTGCGCTGTCGATGATGCACTTTTAGCGTATAAATTTCTTTTAGATAACGGCTATACCCCCGAAAATATAATGCTCTGCGGTGAAAGCGCAGGAGGAGGGCTTTGTTACAGCCTTTGTATCAAACTCTATGAGCTTGATATGGAAATGCCCGCAGGTATAATCGCTCTTTCTCCCTGGACTGACCTCACACTTTCAAACGAATCTATTCAAAATAACCGCGAAGATGATCCGTCCTTGACTCCCGAGCTTTTAAAATATTTTTCCGATTGCTATACAGATAAAAAGCGCGATCCGCTTGCATCCCCGCTGTTTTGCAACAGCGACGTGCCTTTCCCGCCGTCTATTATTTTCGTGGGAGGGGACGAGATCCTTTTGGACGATTCCTGCAAAATGCACGACAAGCTTCTTAGAATGGGTAGAAAAAGCGAACTTTTTGTCGAGCCTGACATGTGGCACGCATTTTTGTTCTATGGCTTCAAGGCGCACAAAAAGCACCTCTCCCGAATCGGTGCATTTATCTCACGCTATATGCCCGACAACAAGCGCCGTTGGCTTAAGCTTGATAATGCCGCAAAGATCTTTCCCGCCTCGAAACGTAAGGGCTGGTATAATATGTTCCGCCTTTCTGCAGAACTTAACGAGAATGTCGATCCCGCTATCTTGCAGTCAGCTCTTGATGTAACTCTAAGAAGATTTCCTTCAGTCGCCACAAGACTCAGAAGAGGTGTCTTTTGGTACTATTTAGAGGTAATTGACACTCCGCCAAAGGTTATTCCCGATGGCCATCAGCCTCTTATGCGTCGCCCATTTGATGATATAAGAAAATGCGCTATTCGCGTGCTATATTATAAAAATCGCATTGCGATAGAGTTTTTCCATGCTGTTACCGACGGCACTGGCGGAATGGTATTCCTTAAAAGCCTTCTTGCCGAGTATATAACTCAAAAGCACAAAATTTCAGTTTCCAACACCTGCGGTGTACTGGACAGATATTCTCTCCCTTCAGAGGAAGAGCTTGAAGACAGCTTCTTAAAGAATGCAGGAAACGTAGCTCTTGACAGAAAAGAAGGCAAAGCGTTTCGCATTTTGGGCACGCCCGAAACCGATGGCTTCTTGAATCTAACCTGCGGAATTTTGGAATCTAATGACGTTATTGCTCTTGCACATAAATATAACGTAACGGTCACAGCACTTTTGACTGCCGTTATGATCGATTCGATAATCAGCATCCAAAATAAACGAGTGCAAAATAAAAAGAAGCATAAGCCCGTAAAGATACAGGTGCCTGTTAACCTTCGAAAGCTTTATGGAAGCAAAACTATGCGAAACTTCGTAATGACCGTTAACATTGGCGTCGATCCCAAAATGGGAGAGTATACTTTTGAAGAGCTTGTAAAGATAGTTCATCACCAAATGGCTCTTTTCATAACGCCAAAGAATATGCAGGCAATTTTCACTACGAACGTAAACAGCGAGAAGATATTCGCTCTTAAGGTAGTTCCGCTGTTCTTGAAAAATATTATTATGCGAGCTATATTTGATTCGATAGGTGAGTCTCAGGCTTGTCTTTCACTTTCTAATCTTGCAAATGTTGATATTCCGGAAGAAATGAAGCCATATGTTGAAAGATTTGACTTCATCATCGGACCGCAGTCAAGAGCTCCTTATAACTGCGGTGTATGTTCGTATAACGGCAAAATGTATATCAATTTCATTCGTAATTCAATTGAACCCGAGCTCGAGGGCGAATTCTTCAGACGTCTTGTGAGACTTGGTCTTAACGTTAAGCTTGAAAGTAATCAGAAACGAGGTGAAAGTTAATGTATTGTGTGAAATGCGGTGTCGAGCTTTCTGATAGTGAGGTGTGTTGCCCTCTTTGCAAAACTATAGCATACCATCCTGATGTTGAAAGAAAGCTTCAAGAACCCAAATATCCCGAATTTAAAAGCATAGACAAGCAATACAATCGAAGCCTTATAATGCTTGTGATATCTGTTATATACTTCCTTCCTGCAATTATAACCTTGCTTATAGATCTAAGAGCGAACAGTGTGGTTAACTGGTCGGGATACGTCATCGGAGGACTTTTGGTGGCATACGTTTCAGCGCTTTTACCACTTTGGTTCCAGCGTCCTAATCCTGTCATATTTGTCCCTTGCTCATTCGCAACAATAATTCTGCTGCTTGGATATATTAACTTTGCCACAAACGGAAACTGGTTTATAAGCTTTGCATTTCCCGTGGCAGGCGTTTTCGGCTTGATCGTTACAGCCCTTGTAACGCTTATTAAATACGTTCGAAAAGGTTATCTTTACATCTGGGGCGGAGCAATGATAGCAACAGGCGTTTATTGCTGGCTTGTCGAAATATTTGCACACATCACCTTCAACATTGAAAGATTTGTGTTCTGGTCGATCTATCCTCTTATTGTTTTTGTCGTCTTGGGACTGCTGTTGATAGTTATTGCTCTTTGCAAGCCTCTTCATCAATCCTTGCAAAAAAGATTCTTTATCTAAAACAAAGCTCTTCTGCTTAGCAGGGGAGCTTTTTTAACTGCCCGCCCCGCCACCCCCATCGGCTTCGCCTTCGGGGGCGCCGTTTCGCGCAGTTCCCACCCACCCTCCCACCGCTCGCCACGGTTTCGGCACAGCGCATTCTGCGCGCGCCTTCGCCACGGCTCGCTGCAACATGAAATCTTTGTGAAAACGCCATTATTTTGCTTGACATATTGACAAAATAATCGTAAAATAGTATACGAGGAAATTTGGATTTCCCAAAAACAGTACAATATTTTTTAACATAAAAAGGAGATATTGCGATGGCAACATTAACTAAGAACCCCAACGTAAACAAGTGGGTAGAAGAAATGATCGCTCTCACCAAGCCTGATAACGTGGTTTGGATCGATGGAAGCGAAGCTCAGCTCGAGGCTCTTCGTGAAGAAGCATGCGCAACAGGCGAAATGCTCAAGCTTAACCAGGAAAAGCTCCCCGGCTGTCTCTACCACAGAACTCTTCCTAACGACGTAGCTCGTGTTGAAGACAGAACCTTCATCTGCTCCAGAAACAAGGAAGACGCTGGCCCGACCAACAACTGGTGCGACCCTAAGGAGATGTATGCTAAGCTCACTCCTATGTATGACGGCTCCATGAAGGGCAGAACCATGTACGTTATCCCTTATTCCATGGGCCCCATCGGCTCTGACCTTGCTAAGGTTGGTGTCGAAGTTACCGACTCTATCTATGTTGTTCTTAACATGGCAATCATGACTCGTGTTGGCGTTAAGGCTTTCGAAAACCTTGGCGACGAATCCAACGACTTCGTTCGTGGTTTGCACGCTAAGTGCGATGTTAACCCCGAAAACAGATACATCGTTCAGTTCCCTGAAGATAACACAATCTGGTCCATCAACTCTGCTTATGGCGGAAACGTTCTTTTGGGCAAGAAGTGCTTCGCTTTGCGTATCGCTTCCTATCAGGGCAAGAACGAAGGCTGGATGGCAGAGCATATGCTCATCTTGGGTCTTGAAAAGCCCAATGGCGAAGTTAAGTACATCACTGCTGCTTTCCCCTCTGCTTGCGGTAAGACCAACCTCGCAATGCTCATTCCTCCGGAAGGCTACATCAGAAATGGCTATAAGGTTTGGACCGTTGGCGACGATATCGCTTGGCTCAAGCCCGGTGAAGATGGCAGACTTTACGCTATCAACCCCGAAAACGGCTTCTTCGGCGTTGCTCCCGGTACTAACGAAAACTCTAACTTCAATGCTTTGGCTTCCACAAAGAAGGGAACTATCTTCACCAACGTTGCTATCAACAATGATGATATGACTGTTTGGTGGGAAAAGCTTGACAAGAATCCTCCTGTAAACGCTACAGAGTGGAAGGGCGCTAAGGTAAACGGCCCCGAATACATTGCAGAAGGCAACAAGCTTGCTCACCCCAACTCTCGTTTCACAGCTCCTGCTGAAAACTGCCCCTGCATCTCTAAAGAATTCAACAATCCTAAGGGCGTTCCCGTTTCCGCTATCATCTTCGGCGGCAGACGTGCTAAGACCGCTCCCTTGGTATACCAGTCCTTCAACTGGCAGCACGGTACATTCGTTGGCTCCATCATGGCTTCCGAAACTACCGCTGCAGCAACCGGTGCAGTCGGCGTTGTAAGACGTGACCCCATGGCTATGCTTCCTTTCTGCGGCTACCATATGGGTGACTATTGGGCACACTGGCTCGAAATGGGCGAAAAGCTTGGCGACAAGGCTCCCAAGATCTTCAATGTTAACTGGTTCAGAACCGACGATGAAGGCAACTTCGTATGGCCCGGCTTCGGCGACAATATGAGAGTTCTTGACTGGATCATCGACCGTTGCGAAGGCGACGTTGACGCTGTTGAAACCGCTATCGGTTACGAGCCTAAGCCCGAAGATATCAACGTTGAAGGCCTCGATGGCATCACTACCGAAACTATCGCTGATCTCTTGAGTGTTGACAACAACCTCTGGCTTGAAGAAACCAAGGGTATCGAAGAGTTCTATGCTAAGTTTGGCGAAAAGCTTCCCAAGGCTCTTGCTGAAGAACTCGAAGCTCTTAAGACAAGACTTGCTAAGTAATATAATTACATCCCGTATCCTATTTGATACGGGATGTTTTTTTGTTTCATATTTTACTATTTTCATAAATTCTTTATGAAACTAACATATAATAATTACGCTATTATATGTTTTTTGGTCAATTTTACCCCTTTACAAAGCATATTTAATGATGTATAATGATTATGGGGATAAAAGACCCACATATTAATTTTTTGACATCTTCATAATATAGTGTTCCAAGTAAATGGTGAAGTAAGAGAGTGCTAAGCATTCTCTTATTTCACTTTTATTATGTTTTTTCTTCCACCACTTTTCAAATCTTATCTTATGTGATATACTATCACTGACATCTTTATGTTCAGGAGAATTGCTATGCAAAAAATGTACGGATATATGCGCAAAGCTATAACCGAATTTGATATGATACAAGACGGTGACAGAATTGCTGTCGGCGTTTCAGGCGGAAAGGATAGCCTTGTTCTTTTAATGGGGCTTATCGGCTTGCGCAGATTTATCGGCATAAATTACGATATAGTTGCAATAACCTTAGATCCTTGTTTCAACGGAGTTCAGGGCGATTATTCATCTGTTGAAAAGCTTTGCAATGATAACGGAATTGAATATATTTTGCAAAGAACCCATATCGGTGAGATAGTTTTTGATATTAGAAAAGAGCCTAATCCTTGCTCTTTGTGCGCGCGTATGCGCCGCGGTGCCTTGCATGATGCTGCGAAGGCAGCGGGCTGCAACAAGATAGCACTCGGTCACCATTATAACGATGCTGTAGAAACATTCATGATGAACCTTTTTATCGAAGGTAGGGTGGGGTGCTTCGCTCCCAAAAGCTATCTTTCAAGAAAGGATCTTTGGATGATACGCCCAATGGTCTTTGCACCAGAATACGAGGTCAGACGAGCTGCTAAGCGCGCAGGACTCGAGGTTGTGAAATCAGCTTGTCCTGCCGACGGTCACACCAAGCGCGAAGAAATGAAAGAGTTTTTGGCTTCACGCGAGCGTGAGGATAAAGGTTTTACAGACAGAATATTCGGAGCTATGCGCCGAAGCGGAGTCGATGGTTGGGGCTTTAAAGAAATGGATACAAATAAAGAGGAGGAAATGCCGTGCGATTAATGTTTATCGGTGATGTCGTCGGACACACAGGTTGCGAATTTTTAGCATCCAAAATGCACTTCCTTAAAACAAAATATAACGTTGACATAACTGTTATAAACGGTGAAAACTCTGCAACCGGAAACGGTATAACACGTGTATCGTGCGATTATCTGACAAGCATCGGAGCTGACGTTATAACGACCGGAAACCATGCATTTAAGCGCCGTGAATCGCTCTCAATGTTTGATGAGGTAGAGCATCTCATCCGCCCGATCAACTTCCCTGATGGTGTTATCGGAAAAGGAAGCTATATTCTCGATATGGGAAGATATAGCGTTGCTATAATCAACCTTATGGGTGTAACGTATATGGAAGCGCTCGGAAATCCATTCAGCACAATGGATAAGGTTTTAGATGAGATTGATACCAATAATATCTTTGTCGACTTCCACGCCGAGGCAACATCTGAGAAAAAAGCACTCGGCTTCTATCTCGACGGCAGAGTAACAGCTGTTTTGGGAACTCACACTCACGTTCAAACCGCTGATGAAACGATATTGCCTAACGGTACAGCCTATATCACCGATGCAGGTATGACAGGACCGGAGCTCTCGGTTTTAGGTGTTGATAAAGAGCCGGCCATTAAAAAGCAGCGCTTCAATATCCCCGTAAGATTTGTAGAGGCGGATACACCTTGCTTCATCTGTGGCGTTGTCGTCGAATTCGATGAGAAAACAGGCAAGGCATTAAGCATTGAAAGAATTATGGAAAGGTAGATTTAAAGCGTATCTATTTTTTGAGATGCGCTTTTTATTATTATGCGTCCCGCCACCTCCCCTTCGGGGAGGCCCCGCCCCGCATAATGCGCCGCCCACGTCTCGCACGCGCCCCTTCGGGGCGCACGCTCGCCACTCGGCGGCGCTTGTACCTCACAGCATCAACCTCACCACGATTGCTGACATCAAAATCGCCGTCAAATCACCCAATAACGCCGAGCCAAGCGCATAGCGCGTGTTTTTCACCTTTGTAGCAGCGAAATATATTGCCAAGGTGTAAAACGTCGTCTCGGTCGAACCTGCCATAACGCTTGCTACCTTTCCTGCAAAGCTGTCGGGCGTTGATGTTGACAAAATGCTTTCCAAAATAGTCAGCGCGCCGCTTCCCGAAACTGGCTTTAACATTGCCAAAGGAACACACTCAGCAGGGAAGCCGATAAACTCCATCAGCGGTGATATAAGCTTGGTAAACGCCTCAAGCGCTCCACTCGATCTTAACATTCCAATGGTAAGCATTAAAATGATTAACGATGGTATTATCTCAACCCCAACCTTAAGGTTTGCCTTCGCTCCGGCAATAAATGAATCGAAAACATTCACTTTTTTCACCGCAGCAAATATGAAAATAAATAAAACTAAAATGGGTATTACGGCATCTATCAGTTTCAAATTTTATTAACCTCGTTAATTAATGCTCTCAAACAGCTCTGCACTTGCAATGCACACAAAAAGCGAAAAGATTGACACGATTATAACACACGGAATTATTTCTGAAGGCGATTGGCTTTCGTGAGCAATTCTAAGCGCAATTACAGTGGTAGGTATTATTTCTATCGAAGATGTGTTTAAAAGCGACAGTAAAATCATGTTTTTACTTGCTTTTTCTCCCGGATTTTCCTCTTCTTCAAGTCGTTTCATAGCCTCAATTCCCAAAGGAGTTGCTGCATTTCCAAGTCCGAAAATATTTGCTGTAACATTCATTGCGATAGCTTGTAACGCTTTAGAATCGTGCTTTAGTCCTTTGAATAGGCGATTCAATAAAGGCGCTAATATCTTCGCAAGCTTTTGTGTCAATCCTGAATCCTCTGCTACTTTCAAAATTCCTCCCCACGTTGCCATTGTGCCCATTAACGTCAAAGACAAACTGATAGCTTCATTTCCGGATGTCATTATTGATGTCGCAATATCCTGCATATGGTTGCCAGTTACAGCGCTGTAAATCACTGACAATATAACTATAATTAAGATAATTTTCCCTAACATTGTTAACCTTTATTCATAAAAATACAGAAAATATTTACATATCGTTAATAAATGAATATGAATATTTTCTATTGACTATTGACAAATTTCTAAAAATATCGTAAAATATCTTTGTAGTTGTTTAATATTTTTGGAGGTGATTCTGTGAAATCTACAGGAATTGTTAGAAAAGTCGATGAACTCGGTCGTATCGTTATCCCTATGGAACTCAGAAAGTCAATGGACATAAAGGAAAGAGATCCTCTTGAAATTTTCACAGACGGTGATAGAATCGTCCTGAAAAAGTATTCTAATTCTTGTGTTTTCTGTGGTGAAGGCGAAGATGTTGTTGATTTCAATGATAAATGTATTTGTCCTGCATGTCTTGCAAAAATCAAGGAAATGTGATTTTTACTATTTGTAAACTAAACAACGACTTATTCAGGTACCGGCTCGGTTTTGCTCTTCGGTTTAATTGGCGCTTGTTCGCCTGCCTGAATTGATTTTTTTATTTTCAGAAATGTGTCCGTCTTTTAATAAGACGGACTTTTTGTATGCTAATTTATATTTACTTCTCTGTCCAATTATTCCACCTACTGCGGCTCGCACGCCGGCGCACTCCGCACTTCTGTGCGCACGCGCCGCACGCTCGCCACTTCTCGCTCTGCCCTCACTAATATTCACTCTCTTAATCAAAACACCTTGCATAATCGAGCATATTGTGGTAAAATATCTTTAATTGTTTGCAAAGAGGTGAAAATGTGCAAAACCAACCCGTATCCCGAAGTCTAGCTCGCGGTGTAACACTTAAATGTGTTTCCGATCCGAAGTTTAGATCAAATATCGTTTCCGTTAAGCTTCTTGTTAAAAACAGCGGAAAAAACCTTGCTGCGCTTGCACTTTTGCCATCAGTTCTTTCTTATACCAATGCAAACTACCCAACGAGTGACATAATGAACACCCACTTTAACGAGCTTTACGGTGCTTCTTTGTTCTCTTCCTGTGGCCAGAGAGGGGAGATGTACGAAATCTCCATCTCCTGCGAATACATTTTGGATAAATACACTCTTGGCGAGAAAATAGCCGACGATGCCGTTACAATCCTCATCGACTGTATCACTAACCCTTATCTAGAGGACGGCACTTTTTCTAAAGAGGAATTTAATATCCGCAAGAACGATCTTTTAGACGCTATCGATGGCGAAATGAATGACAAGGTTTCTTACGCTTTGGCTTTAGCATATCCAACGATATACCGTGACGAGCTTGCCTCGCAGAAATATTACGGCACCCGTGAAGAGGTCGAGAGTTTAACCCCTGATGCTGTATATTCCATCTATAAAGAAGTCCTCTCAACCGCACTTGTTGAAATCATCTTCACAGGTGGCGGTGACTTTGATTCTCAAACCTCCTTGTTTGAGGGTGCGTTTAAAGATAGACCCGCTTTGGATATCACATATTATTCTCCCAGCCCGATAAAGCAAGAGACTGCATTTTGCGAAGAAATTTTGGATGTCAGTCAGGCAAACATGGTCCTCGCTTTTAAAACAGACAACCACGATCATTTTGCAAACCGACTGATGACCTCCATCTATGGCGGTGCATATTCAAAGCTATTTGAAATCGTTCGCGAAAAGCTAAGCCTTTGCTATTTCTGCGACGCAGGATATTCCGAGGTTAAATCAGCAATGACAGTTGTCAGCGCCGTCGATTTTGAAAATATCGAAGCCGCAAAGACTGAGATAATCCGTCAGCTTTCGCTTGTTGCTCAGGGCGACTTTACCGATGAAGAGCTTGAAAACAAAAAGCATCAGCTTGCCGCTTCATTATGGTCAACTGGCGACAGTATTTCAGCCCTTTCATCTTGGCACTATCTTTGCACTCTCCGCGGAAACGATATGACGATCGACGAGTATATTTCAAAAATCAATGCCGTTACGCGTGAAGATATAATAAATTCAGCTAAAAGTATGAAGCTTGATACAGTTTTTGTATTAAAGGGAGGTGCCGATTAATGCCCTCTGATATCAAATTGCTCCAAAGCGAGCGTACGGGTGCAAAAGCTCACTTTATAAAGCACCACTCGGGACTTAGCATCTACGTTATGGAGATGCCGGGCTTCACCGGCACAAGTGCCATGTTCGGCACGAAATACGGCTCGGTCAACACCACCTTCAAAACAAATGCCGACGAGGATTTTATAACAGTACCCGAGGGTATCGCTCATTTTCTCGAACACAAGCTCTTTGAAAACGAAGACTGCGATGTGTTTAAGAAATTTGCAAAAACCGGCGCCCACGACAATGCCTATACAAGCTTTGATTCCACTGTTTATTACTTCGACTGTACCGACAATTTCATCGAATCCTTAGAGATTCTTTTGGATTTTGTCACTCATCCATATTTCACTCAAGAAACAGTCGATAAAGAGCAGGGGATTATCGGGCAGGAGATCAAGATGTGCGAGGACAATCCTTACAGATGTGTCTATTTTAATCTCTTGCAGGCCGTATATAAAAATCATCCTGTAAAGATCGAAATCGCAGGAACCACTGATTCCATCGCTCAAATCAACGCAGAGCTTCTCTATCGCTGCTATAACACGTTCTATAACCTTAACAACATGGTTTTGGCTGTCGCTGGCAACTGCCGATTAGACGACGTTTTGGCGTGCACTGATAAGATGCTTGTCAGATCTAACGATATCGGGCTTGTCTGTCAAACACCCTATGAACCTGATGAAGTGTATAAGGATCTCATCACGCAAACAATGCCCGTTGGAATCCCGCTGTTTGCATTCGGATTTAAAGCTCCTGCCTCAAGCGGCAGAGAACGCTTGAAAAACGAATATATAAGCTCCTTCCTATTAAGTCTCATTTTCGGTCAAACCTCGAAGTTCTACCGTGAGAATTCAATTTCAGGGCTTATAAATTCAAGCATCGAATCCGAAACCCTAAGTGGCGAGGGATTCTTCGTAAACATCTTAACCGGCGAATCCCATGATCCCGAAAAGCTTGCCAAAATTATTTCCAAGGAAATAGAAAGAGTTAAGCAACAGGGAATTGACGAGCGCGAATTTGAAATGCTCAAGCGTTCACGCTTCGGCTCGATAATAAAAAGCTTTAACAGCGTTTCCGGCTGTTGCTCGCGCCTTATCGAAAATCACTTCGCTTCCTGCGGCCCGTTTGATGCCGCCGACGTTTTGGCCGAGCTTACACTTCAAGACGTGACAAATGGCATAAATAAGTTTTTAAATCCCGACAATATGTCGGTCTCAATAATTTATCCCGAGCATAACTCGAAAGGAGACAACAATGTTTAACGCAATGACACCAGATTTCGTCAGAGAGCTTTTAGGTAGCACAGATAATAAGCTCTACTTCCCGAATGCCGATTGGCTTTTCCCTAACGGACTCGCTATCGACCGTGTAATGTTCACCATTCCCGGACTTGGTATCGATGTTTATTGGTACGGTTTCTTGATAGCTCTTGGAATGCTTTTAGCAATGATCTACGGCTTCAGCCGCCTTAAGAAATGGGGACTCGAGCCTGACCGCTTTACCGACACAGTTCTTGTCGGCCTTTTGGGTGGCATTTTGGGTGCACGTGTTTACTATATCGTTTTCAGCCTTGAAAAATATATCACCGAAGAAGGCACCTTCGATTTCATGGCAGCCCTCAGCATTCGTGACGGTGGCCTTGCCATCTATGGCGGTGTTATCGGCGCCCTCATCTTCGGTTGCTTAATGGCAAAGATAAGAAGAGTCAACATTCCCGCACTCCTCGATCTTGTTGGCCTTGGATTCCTCATTGGTCAGAGCATGGGCAGATGGGGCAACTTCTTTAACATGGAAGCATATGGTTCAAAAACAACTCTTCCTTGGGGCATGACAAGCCGTTCCATTATAAACGAGCTTCACTCATTCTATTACCCCGACCGCGTTTCCGTAGTAACAGCAGATGCCGTCGATTTGACAGCACACCCTTGCTTCTTGTATGAATCGCTTTGGTGCCTCTTGGGCCTCTTGCTCTTGCATATCTATTCCAAGCACCGCAAGTTCGACGGTGAGATCTTCTTAATGTACATCGGCTGGTATGGTTTGGGCAGATTCTGGATCGAGAGTCTTCGTACCGACAGCCTTTACATCCCCGGTACCGATTTCCGTGTATCTCAGGTAATCGCAGGAACCTGCGTGCTCTTTGCTGTAATAATGCTTGTGATGAATTACCTCAGCGTTAAAAAGAACGGCGTTCATCTTTATGTTGATTCTGACGAATCTAAGGAGCTTTTGGCTCTTTACGAAGAAAAGGTCAAGAAGTCCAAGTCGAAGGGCAAGCACGCCGACGATGAATGTGAAACCATCTTGGATGCTTCTTTGATCGAAGAGGATTCTGATGAAACCCTTGATGAAACTTCCGAAGAAGAAACCGAAGAGCTCACCTCTGATGAAGCTTTTGAAGAAACCGCTGAAGAACCTGCCGAGGAAGGTGAGACTGACAATGCCTAATATCATCAACGGCAAAGAGATCTCTGCTTCCGTTAAGGAAAGAATAAAGCTTGAAACTGAAAAGCTTTATGCCGAAACAGGCATAAAGCCGGGTCTTGCCGTCATCATCGTTGGTGACGATCCTGCTTCAAGAATTTACGTTAATAACAAAAAGAAAGCTTGTGCAGAAATCGGCTTTAACTCGTGGGAATATGCTCTTCCTGCCGAAACCACCGAGGATGAACTTTTAGAGCTTATTTCCAAGCTCAACAGTGACAACAGCGTTCACGGAATCTTGTGCCAGCTTCCTTTGCCCAAGCATTTGAACGAAAAAACCGTCATCAATGCAATCGATCCCAAGAAGGACGTTGATGCTTTCCATCCCGTAAACGTCGGTAAAATAATGATAGGGGACTATGATTTCCTTCCCTGCACCCCCGCAGGCGTTATGGAGCTTATCCACTCCACGGGCATAAGCGTTTCGGGCAAAAAGTGTGTCGTTGTCGGCAGAAGCAACATTGTCGGCAAACCCATGGCGATGCTTTTGTTGCACGAAAGCGGAACGGTCACCGTTTGCCACTCTCGCACAAAGGATTTAGCCGCTGAATGCCGCGAGGCTGATATCTTGGTCGTTGCAACAGGCGTTGCAAAAATGATCAAGGGCGACATGGTTAAAGAGGGTGCTGTTGTAATCGACGTTGGCATGGATAGAGATGAAAACGGCAAGCTTTGTGGCGACGTTGATTTTGACTCCGTTGCACCCAAAGCATCGTTTATCACACCCGTTCCCGGCGGAGTTGGCCCAATGACGATCGCAATGCTCATGTCAAATACTTTAACAGCTTGCAAGCTAACTATTAAATAATTGTGCTTGAACAAAAAACGCCCCCACGGATTATTCCGTGGGGGATTTTATATTATTCTATTTTACGAACATCATAGTTCCCGTCAGCAAGATCAAGAATGCAAAGTTTATCAACGAAAACTCACCGATATAACTGGCAACCTTCTTTGGATTGTGTTTGATGAATTCTCTTAAAGTAATAAGGCTGGCAAGCGACGATATAAGTGTTCCAACACCGCCGATATTTACGCCTACTAACAAATCAGAATAATCATTTGTAAATTGCGACAGCAAAATCGCCGAGGGCACGTTACTTATAAATTGACAGGACAAAACGCTGAATAAAAGTGTGTTTTTCTCCAAAAGCCCAGACATCAAATTGCTTACAGCATCAATTCTTGCCATATTCCCTGAGAAGATGAAGAAGAAAACAAACGTGAGAAGCAGGGGATAGTCAACGGCTTTCAAAGCGTTTTTGTCAGTAAACCATAGTGCAACAGGTATAATCACAAGTCCGATCCAATAGGGGATCCCTCTGAAAACAATAGCTATAGCAAGTGCAAACAAAACAAGATAGAACGAAGTCATTTTCCAATCAAGCTTCGGAATTTTGTCCGAGATCTCAAGCGGATCCTTAGGAATCAAAAAACAACAAACGGTTATAATAGCTATAGAAATCACAAAGGGAAGTAGCATTATCGAAACAAATTCGTCATTTGGAATCGAGAATTTTGTATATAAATATAAGTTTTGAGGATTTCCAAACGGAGTCAGCATTCCGCCAAGGTTTGCAGCGATGTTTTGCAAAATAAAAGTATATGCCATATATTTTTCTTTGCCTGTCGTTGACAAAACCAAATATCCAAGCGGTAAGAACGTTAAAAGCGCCATGTCATTTGCAATCAGCATCGAGCCGATAAAGGTTATATAAACAAGAGCCAAAACGCACAGTCTTACGTTTTTAAAATGCTCAACGATCTTTTCCGCAAGAATGTAGAAGAAGTTAACGTCCTTAAGAGCACACACAACTGCTAAAACACAAAACAAACAAGTAAGCGTTTTAAAATCAAAATATCCAAGGTATTCCTTATCAATAGGAATAAACAAGCAGGTGATGAGTGCTGCTGCAAATGCAATACACATTACAATATTCTTTTTGGCAAATCCAATGACCGAGGCCATAATCCACGCTTTCCGCGGTTGACTATTCAGCCGCTTTGTTATATAATCTGATTATCACGAACTTAATTAATGTATCACATCTCTTTGGCATAGTCAATTATTATTTTCAACGTTTTTTGGTGATTTTTTATATAAAAAATCAGCGAAAATTGTGAAAAACCCCTTTACATTTCTCTTTGTTTGTGATAAACTATTCAAGGTTGTGCAAAAACAACCAAATAACCGCATACGCAGACTGCGGAGCAAGCCGCCAAGCGGAATTTACCTGCCGCCGCCTATGTTGTCGGTAAATATTTTATGAAAGAGGTATACAAACATGTTACTCAAGGACGAAAAGACAGCTATTATCGAAGCTAACAGACTTTCCGAGACTGATACCGGTTCTCCCGAAGTTCAGATCGCAATTCTCTCCAAGAGAATTTCTGATCTTACCGAGCACCTCAAGGCTCACAAGAACGACCACCACTCCCGTCGTGGCCTTCTTAAGATGGTTGGTCGCCGTCGTAACCTTCTCAACTACTTGATGAAGAACGACATCAACCGTTACAGAGCAATCGTTGAAAAGCTCGGCCTCAGAAAGTAATTCAAAACCAAATGCATTCAATAAGGCAGTCGTACCATAAGTGCTTCTGCCTTTTGATGTATTTTCAGGCAGTGCGTTTTTTAGTAATAATTTAAGCTTTTTGATTCAAACGGTTTAAATTATTGCTAAAACTCCTGCTTGAAGATACTAAAGAAGTATAAAAATCAAGATCGGAGGACAAAAATTTATGGCAATGTCAGAAGTAAAAAGATTTGACAAGTACAGAAAATTCGAAACCACATTCGCAGGCAGACCTTTGGTTGTAGAAACCGGCAAGACCTGTGAACTTTCCAACGGCTCCTGCTGGGTAAGATACGGTGAAACTGTTGTAATGGCAAACGTAACCGCATCCGTTAAGCCCCGTGAAGGCGTTGATTTCTTCCCTTTGTCTGTTGACTATGAAGAAAAGCTTTATTCAGTCGGCAGAATCCCCGGCTCCTTCACCAAGCGCGAAGGCAAGCCCACCGATAAGGCAATCCTCACCTCCCGTATGGTTGACAGACCTATCCGTCCCTTGTTCCCCAAGGATATGAGAAACGACGTTAGCGTTGTAATGACAGTTATGGCTGTTGATCCCGACTGCTCGCCTGAAATCGCAGGTATGCTCGCAACATCCATCGCAATCTCCATTTCTGATATTCCGTGGGCAGGACCTGTTGCAGGCATCAGCGTTGGCCTTGTTGATGGCGAGATCGTTTTGAACCCCACCCTCGAACAGCGTGCTAACAACCACCTCAACCTCACCGTTGCAGGCACAATGGAAAAGATCGTTATGATCGAAGCAGGCGCTGACGAAGTTGACGATGAAACAATGCTCACCGCTATCAAGACCGGCCACAAGGAAATCCAGAAAATGGTCGAGTTCATTAACGAGATCAAGGCTGAAATTGGCAAGCCCAAGTTCGAATTTGAATCTCAGGAAGTTGATCACGACCTCTTCGATGCTATCGAAGCAATGGCTGCAGAAGATGTTAAGCTTGCTCTTGACACCGACGATAAGAACGTTCGTGAAGCAAGACTTCAGCCTATTAAGGATGCTATCCACGAAAGATTCGATGCTGAATATGAAGACAAGATCGCAATGATCGACGAATGCATCTACAAGCTTCAGAAGAAGATCGTTCGTAACTGGCTTTATGAAGGTAAGCGTGTTGACGGCAGATCCCTCGATCAGATCCGTCCTCTCGGCTCTGAAGTTGGACTTCTTCCCAGAGTTCACGGCTCGGGTCTCTTCACCCGTGGACAGACTCAGGTTCTCTCTGTTGTAACCTTGGGCCCTGTTTCCGATTGCCAGAAGCTTGACGGTTTGGATGAAGAAACCGAAAAGAGATATATCCACCACTATAACTTCCCCAGCTATTCTGTTGGTGAAACCAAGCCCTCTCGCGGCCCCGGCAGACGTGAAGTTGGCCACGGCGCACTCGCTGAAAAGGCACTCGTTCCCGTTTTGCCTTCTGTTGAAGACTTCCCCTATGCTATCCGTGTAGTATCCGAAGTTCTTTCTTCCAACGGTTCCACCTCTCAGGGCTCCATCTGCGGCTCTACCTTGGCTCTTATGGATGCAGGCGTTCCGCTTAAGGCTCCCGTTGCAGGTATCTCCTGCGGCCTTATCACAAAGGATGACGGCAGCTTTGCAACCATGGTTGATATCCAGGGTCTTGAAGACTTCTTCGGCGATATGGACTTTAAGGTTGGCGGTACCAAGAAGGGTATCACCGCTATCCAGGTTGATATCAAGGTTGACGGCTTGACCTATGAGATCATTGAAGAAGCTTTCGCTAAGACTCACAAGGCTCGTGATTACATCCTTGATGAGATCATGCTCAAGGCTATTGCAGAGCCCAGAGCGCAGGTTTCCAAGTGGGCTCCCAAGATGCTTACAACCAAGGTTCCCGTTGACAAGATCCGCGAAGTTATCGGTTCCGGCGGTAAGGTTATCCAGAAGATCTCGGCTGATTGCGAAGTTAAGATCGACATCAACGATGACGGTAACGTATTCGTTTCCGGTATTGATCTTGAAAAGGCTCAGGCTGCTATCAACATCATCAACACCATCGCATTCGATCCCGAAATCGGCTCTATCTTCAAGGGCAAGGTTGTAAGACTTATGAACTTCGGTGCTTTCGTTGAGATCGCTCCCGGCAAGGATGGCCTCGTTCACATCTCCAAGCTCGATCTTCAGAGAGTTGAAAAGGTTGAAGACGTTGTAACCATCGGCGATGAGATCTTGGTCAAGGTTGTCGAGATTGACGATCAGGGCAGAATCAATCTCTCCCGTAAGGACGCTTTACTCGACCTTCAGGCAAAGAAGAACGCTGAAAACAAGTAATATAAAAATTAACCGCTCAGGGTGTTGCACCTTGGGCGGTCTTTTTGTATAATTTAATTAGTAGGTGTTGTTTTAGCTTCAAAGGAGGTTATCAATGAACCAGCTTTGCCACCAAGAATATATCCGCGAGGTTAAAGGCTCTGATACCGCAGTTTTGTGCATACACGGAATCGTCGGCTCGCCCAATCATTTTAAAAATATCATACCTATCCTTCCTGAAAACTGGTCGGTATATTGCATCATGCTCGACGGTCACGGCAAATCGGTCGAGGATTTTTCCGAAACCTCAATGGAAAAGTGGAAGCAGCAGGTTAGCAACACCTGCGATTATCTCTGCAAAAAGTACGAGAATGTCATAATCATCGCGCATTCAATGGGCACGCTTCTTTCGCTGAATCAGTCACTTAATCATTGCGATAAGGTGAAGAAGATGATACTCTTCGCAGTTCCGCTTAAGGTTTATGTCCATCCAAGCATGATGTCAAGCTCGATGAAGCTTGTTTATGATAGAATAAAAGACGACGATGTTCTAACCCTCGCCACTCGCGATGCCTGCAGTGTCGAACCCGACAAGCAAATCTGGAAATACCTCGGCTGGATACCGCGGTTTTTAGAGCTTTTCGAGCTTATCTATGACACCCGAAAGATAATTCCCGGGATATCCGTTCCCACATACGTTTTTCAGTCCCGAAACGACGAGCTCGTTTTATATTCCGCAAAGGAATATCTAAAGGGAAATCGCAATATTTTTGTCGAGGTTTTAGAGAATTCCGGTCATTTTTACTATTCGCCCAAGGATGAAGAATACTTCCTCAGGCGCATTAAACAGATTCTAGGTATATAAAAAGTTAAGGCACCCAAATGGGTGCCTTTTTTCTATTCCGTAGTCACTTCAAGTCTTTCAAACTCCACAAAAGTCACTTTCATTCCGCTGTCACCAAACTCAAGCGAAAGGGGAGTGCCGTTCTTATCAAGCGTTAAAGCAAAGCTTGCGCCGTCGATCTCGCCCGATGCAAAATCGGTCGTGTCACCCTGAACAACCGTCAGCTCACAAGGAACGATCCTGTCGATCGACTTCGTAAGCATCGACACGACAGACCCCACGGGGAACTTCTCCGAGTCGAATGTGAAGTGTAATCCGTTGAACGAGATCTCTGTGCTTTCGCCTTCGGTCGTAAAGATAAGCCCCTTTACAGCCTCAGGAGCCAAAAATTCAACCACCCAGTTCGAATCAGCATATCTTGTAACGCTTGCTTCATAAACCATATCACCGAATTCGATCTGTACAGTTGATGAGAACATCGCAGGGAACACACTTTCTTGAGTGCCACTCACAGTGCATCCGCAAAATAAAACCATAACTGCTAAAACAATAAGTCCAAATCTTTTCAATCTACCTCAGCCTCTCAATTTTCCTAAAAACCAAAGGCAGACCGTTTAAAATGTCGCTCGCAAGCATCGCTGTTCTTGATAGTTTCTTAGAAACTTTCTCACAAGAGAGTCCCAAAATCGAAACGCCGATCACACAAGCTTCGTTTGCAGAGTATCCCTGTGCCGCAAATGATGAGATCAATCCTGCTAAAAGATCGCCGCTTCCACCCTTTGCAAGCCCATCGTTCCCGAAAACAGAAAGTTGATCCTTGCCTTTCGAGAGGATAAGCGTTGTTGCAGATTTTGCAACCACCGTCACACCAAATTCATCGCTCAATTGCTTGGCATAATGATATCTGTCGAGCAAAACGTCTTTCAAATCAGCGTTGCACAACCTTGCAAGCTCGGCAGGGTGAGGGGTTAAAATAACGTCTGTCTTTGCTTTTCTAAGCAATTCTATGCTTGATGACAGCGCGTTTATACCATCTGCATCAATGATAATGGGACAATTTGCAGATTCGATTACTTTTTCTAATATTTTAAAAGTGTCCAAGGTGTTTCCCAGTCCACAACCAATCAAAACAGCATCAGCTTTTCTAGCTGAATCTTCGATCTTGTGTAAAGCGTTTTCACTTGCCACAATAAAACCGTCAGCTCCGCTTTCTAATGGCAAAAGTGTTGCCTCTTTCGCAGCCTCACTCAGCGCGATAGCGCTATTTTCGGTGGTTATAACCTCTAAAAGCCCAACTCCCGATCTGAGTGCTGCAAGCGAGGATATCTGTGCTGCACCCATAAATCTGTCTGATCCTACAACGCAAACAAGCCTGCCAAAGCTCCCTTTATGTGAATTAGGGGAACGCTTTTTGACAAGCTTAATTACTTTACGCTTATTTATCAATTCGATATCTCCGCCATTTGGCTTGATAGCTTTCTTCATCGAGATGTCATGCTCTAAAGCACGTTTTTCAGCGGCTCTAAAGTCCTCAACACTTATAAACTTACTTTTCATATGCAATAACAATGGCAGTTGCAACCGTATCGGTGTGTGTTATGCTTACTGTGAATTCAAGTCCCTGGGCACATTCTTTTGCCCTTCCTAAAAGCTCAATGTAAGGCGCGCCCAAGTCGTCTCTTAAGATGGATACCTCGTTAAGTGCAAATCCTCTTACACCCGTTCCAAGTGCTTTTGAAAAAGCCTCTTTAGCCGCGAAATTTCCCGCTGCAGAGGGAACAGGATTCTTCTTTACTGCCAAGAAAATACGCTCTTTCAACGAGTATACCTTGTCGCTAAAGCCTTTTATCTCAAGGCTTTTCTCAATTCTGTCAAGATCAACGCTGTCAATTCCAACTCTCATGATCAAAGCATCCTCGGTAAATAGGGTTTAATGGCCTCAATCATTCTCTCATCGGGAGTGAATAAGAAAACACAACGACCATATTTGCGGTCAGTATATTCAATAGCATATTGTTCGCCATGATCGCCGCAAGCATCAATTACAGTAACATCAGGAAGCTTCTTAGGAGACTTTGTAAAGCTGTCTGCCGTTCTAAGCTCAAAAGAGCACATCGGCTTTCTTCTTCTTTGGTTAATGATCTTGTCTACAGAAAGCTCGCCTGCAGAAAAGCAATATTCATATTCAACGCTGAATTCGCCCGTAAGCCAATATCCGCCCCATAAAATAACTCCCGCAAGAATGATTGCAACAATTATCATTGTAGAGCCTAAATAGATATTGATTAACATAAATATGATAACAGCTACCAAAAGCGCCACCGCCAAAACACCGTATGTCTTAACCTTGTCCGATCCTGTCACCGGCTTTTTAACAAGCTGCTCTCTAATGCCTTCCATGATTATTGCTCCTTTTGTTTTATATATGTCTTGCCCGCCGCGCGCGAAACCGCGCCTGCCGCACGCCCCTTCGGGGCGGCACCGCCGCTTAAATTCGCACTGCGGCTGCTTTTACGTCATTTAAATTATCCCACCGTTAACCGAGAAGATCTGTCCGGTTACAAAGCTTGCCTTGTCGCTTGCTAAAAAAGCAACGGTCTTTGCAACATCCTCGGGTGTTCCGATTCTCAAAAGGGGAGTGTCCTGACATAAAGCGTCAATAGCTTCGTCGTCAAGCTCACTGTTCATCTCGGTGTTGATAACTCCGGGCGAAACGCAGTTCACTCTTATCCCACTCGGTCCAACTTCTTTTGCCAAAGCTTTAGTAAATCCGATAACGCCTGCCTTACACGCCGAGTATACAGCTTCGCAAGATGCTCCAACCTCTCCCCACATCGAGGATATGTTTATAATGGTTCCCGATTTTTTGGGGATCATTTTTTTTACAGCTTCGCGTGAGCAATAAATCGCTCCTAAAAGGTTAACTTCAGCCTGGCGCATAATATCGTCGTCGCTCATGTCCTGCAAAAGCCCAATGTAAGATATCCCAGCATTATTTACCAAAACCTCAATATCGCCTAATGATGAGGATATTTTGCCAAACATCTCTCCAATTTCATCGGGTTTTGAGATATCAGCCTTAAATGCCATTGCATTTCCGCCGTCATCAACAATTCTTTTAACTGTATCGTTTGCCGCACCGCAGTTATTAACATAGTTAACAGCCACAGCATAGCCAAGCCTTGATAATGCTAAAGCAGTTGCCGCGCCAATCCCGCGGGATCCGCCTGTAACAAGCGCAACTTTCATTGTGTTTCACCTCAATTGATTTGTAAATCTGCTTGCCGTCCCGCTCGGCGCCGATTGCCGTTCCTCGCACGCTTCGTTATCACTCAGCGGCTCGGCTGCGCCTATCGACAGCCTCGCGCTGATTACTTAATCACAACATCAGTATAGTAATGATGCAAGATCTGATCAAAAGTATATCCGCCATAGGTCGCATAAAGATTTGCACCGTTTTGCGACATTCCAACACCGTGACCGTATCCATAGGTCACAAATGTGAACACTCCGTTGTTATAGCTAACACTGAAGCAGGTCGATCTGATGCCCAAAATATAAGTTCTGAATGCATAACCCGTGATAGTGCGTTCCTTGCCCGAAATATATGCCGATGTGTGTCCATCGATCGCAAGCTGGCCTGCATATATGTTGTCAACGTGATTTATGATCTGAATCCAATTTTCAGGGTTGGATGACAATTTGATGTCGGTGTTATCTTCAATAGCCTTCTTCACTTCAGCCATTGTGTATGTGGTAACACGTCCATAGTTTTTCGAGTCTAAATAGTCATAATCGTTCTTAACCGATCTCAAATAAGCCCTATATCCGCCCCAAACGTTTTCACTTGCAGCAGAATATCCACCGGTAGAAGCTGAGAAGCAGGACATAATATATTCATTGTCATAATAGATTGCAAGTCCGTCAACTGCTTCAACACATCTAAGCACCTTATCGGGAATCTCATCCTTCATGCTTATGCTTGGTATCTCACCCTTGTTGATATAGTGCTTGATATAAGTATAAGCGGCAACTGCCTGAGCTTTAATTGCCTCTTCGTGCATCGAGGTTCCAACCTCGTTAAATGTGATCTTGCAAACAAGATTAAACGCGGTGTCTGTCACATATTTGCCTGTTTTTTTGTTGTATATGGTCAAAACTTCGTTTTTCCAGCTGTTCGAGGTGTTAAGGTTATCCTGGGGATAAAATCCGGGAGTGCTTGTGTTCGGGATCCATTCGTTTTCTTGGCTTCCGTTATCTGTGTTGCCAAGGCTTGCATAATATTCCTCTAACACGCTTGCAAGCCATTCGTCATCAACCGACATCCAGTCGTCCAAAACGGTAACTTCGCCTTCATCGTCCTCGTGATCCTCGATAACAACTTCGTCCTCTTCATCCTCAACAACTCGGATATCTTCGTCCTCTTCTTCCTCATCCTCGATCTCAACCTCTTCTTCCGATTCTGGCGCAGAGGTCGAGGGGACAGTGGTAGTCTCTTCTTTGGTTGTTGTGGTAACAGTTGTTTCCTTGGTGGTCGTTGTATCGGGAGTTGTCACACTTGGAGGTGTTGTAACGCTTGTCGGAGGGGTTGTTTCTGTGGTAGTTACAGTTGTAACTGTCGTAACACTTGTGGCTTCGTTCTGAATATCTTCATATTCGTTAATGTCAGCCTTCGAAACGATCTCCTCAACGTCTTCATTTGTGTCAACTATATTCTCAGCCTCGGGATTTTTATCAACCTCAGCCTTGGTGATATAGTTTTTCGAAATGACATCGTTTAAAATTGCATCCTTTGCAACCGTGGTTATCATTGAAAATGCAACTGCATACATAGCAACGATTCCCACAACGATTATCATTCGCTTAACAGTAAATTTTTCCTTCAAATCCAAAGCTCCTTTCGCTGCTATGAAGGTTATCTATCAGTCCACGATAGAGGGCATATGCTTGTTTTTGTTCTTTGTATATGTATCTGCATAACCCGAAATGTCTTCGCCGTCTCTAACCTTTCTTGCAACGACTACAAATCTCGAGTCGCTGAAGGTATATGCACAAGTCGAAAGAGTTATAAACTCATCGCCATATTCACATTCTATTTCGCTGTTATAATAGGTTCTGAGCATTATGTTATCATAGAAATAGTTGAAATCTTCTTCAGTTTCAAAGTTTCTACACTTGAAATATTCAAACAAGGGCTCGTCCTCATCCTGCCAGTCGTAAATTCCAACAAGGAAGCAAGCAACAATAACATACTGGTTCTCTTCCCAGCGTGTATCAAAGTTAATGATATAGTTTTCCTTTAAGAAATCTACACCCTTAGACTGATAATCCAAAACGTGTCTGAAGAAGCTGCCGTCCTTCATGCTGTGACCGTAAAGGGTGATGTTGTCAGCGTGATCATATTCTGTTATCGGCACCTTATAGTCGGCATATATCCAACCGCCGTCGGTCTTCTTGCCCCAAAAGTCGGTGTCTAAATATTTTTTGTTGTCGTCTGCCTGCAAAACTGCATAGTCGATCCACATATCGCCGTTAGATTTTGTTAAAGAGGGGATAGAGATCCAGCCGACAAAGTCGTTGTTCTCTTCGTAATAGGAAAGATATTTTTCCAAAGGCTCGGGAGCAGGCGGCTCTGTAACGATAGGCTCTGTCGTGGTAGGCTCTGTTGTTGTGACAGTAGGTTCTGTTGTAACAACAGTAGGTTCGGTTGTTACAACATCAGGGTTTTCCTGCGCAACCTCGTTGCAGGCACAAAGAGCTAAAGTCATGATCAAAGCAAGACCTAAGCACACAGCCCTCTTGCCAAAAAGAATAAACGGTTTTGTCATCTGAATTTTCCTTTCATAATCAAAAAGTGTTTTTGCGTTTGTATTAATCTTCTGGAACGTAATATTCGTAATCAGGACCGTTGTCCACAGGCACTTCCAATCCATATGCTTCATAGAAAATAGCGGGCTTGTGGGCATTCGGATTCGAGATGTAAGTGTACCTGGTGGGATCCTCGCCCTCGCGCAGTTTTCTTGCAATAACTACAAATCTCGAATCATAAAACTCTGTCGAGCAGGTCGACAAGGTTATATATTCATCATCTATCGTACATTCAATATCAGTGATGTAATAGTTTCTATACTCAAGATTCTTATACCAATAATCAAAGTCAGACATATCATCAAAGTTGAAGCAATAATGATATCTAAACATCGGTTGATTGTCCTGCTCATCCTTAACACCCGTTAAGAAGCATCCAACAATGATATAGTCGTTTTCTTCCCACAAAGTGCTATAGGTGATTATGTTGTGCTCCTTAACAAAGGATGCACGTTTTTTATAGTCGTGCAGGTGGCTGAAAAACGTTCCTGCGCCCATGTTGTGTCCATAAATGATCGTGTTGTCAGGACCTGAACTTTCAGTAATCTTAACGTGATAGTCGGCAAACAATGCGCCATATTCCTTCTCAGTTTTAAAGAAGTCGTGATCCAAATAATAATCGTTATCCTTTGTCTGAACGACAGGGTAGTTGATATAGTCGTTTCCGCTGTCATCAGCAAGTCCGGGAATATTTAACCAGCCAATGATGTCTGAATTTATGTCATAAAGCGCCTGGAAGTTTGATAACATCCCATCGGGATAAGGTGAAACAACTGTATCCTGCTGATCGTCGTTATCGTCAGAGGTTTCGGGTTGTTCATTATTATTGTCCGAGGGATCTGTTACAACGCCTTGATTGTTATCGGAAAGAGTATTGTCATTGTTTGTGTTTTCATTCGGCAAAACTCCGCCTTGCTGATACAGATCCTTTAAATAATCGGTATCTGCATGCATCTCGCTCGAACCGAATTCAAATATAACTGCATCGTAAAGCGAATATACCAAACAAACAACAGCCACGATATAGATCATTTTTCTCATGATCTCTTTCGTGTCGTCACCCTTCCAAGGCAAAAGCTCCTTAACTCTTCCCATAAACGAGCGGTCACGGTCGTTGGTCAAAGTGCCTCTGCGGGCTTCATTAAGCATTGACATATTTACTATCCTTTCAAAATATCCTCAATACCTTTAAGTGCGTATGATACTGCCAAAACTCTGTTTTGGCTTCTGTCTAAATCTCCAAGCTTATAAAGCTCTAAATTCTTTGTAATCTCTTTATCTTTATAAATTACAGAAACATATATAGTTCCCACGGGCTGTTCCTTCGTTCCACCGTTTGGCCCTGCAATTCCGGTGATTCCAACACCAACGTCGCATCCCGAAAGCTTGATAATTCCTTTCGCCATAGCACTCGCAACCTCGGCGCTCACAACACCGTAAGTATCGATGAATTCCCGGCTCATGTCCAAAAGCTCTGCTTTTATCCTTTCAGAATAAGAAACCACTCCGCATTCAAAAACGCTTGATGCCCCCGAAACTTCGGTTATAGCACCTGCAAGCATTCCGCCCGTGCAGCTCTCAGCACAGCCAATTGTCAAGCCGTCTGCTTTAAGTGCGGCAACAGCTCTTTCGGCCGCATTTTTAATATCTTGTGTATTCACTAAAAACACGACCTTTCTTCGGCTCGGCGCCTATTGCCGATCCTCGCTCGCCGCTCCTTCGTCGCGGCGGCTCGGCTTCGCCTATAGACTGCCTCGCCTGTCAAATCTCGCCGATCTTAAACTTCTTTGCAGTAATGCCTGCCAAAGCTTCTTGAATCAAAGGCTCGAAATCAAATGCCGCCTGAGCCTCTTCTACTTCTGCCAAAACAGGTCTTGTCTTGGGATGACGAGGGGTAAACACTGTGCAGCAATCCTCATAAGGTTCGATGGAAATATCAAATGTTCCGATCTTATACGAAATATCGATGATCTCTTTCTTGTCAAGTCCAATGCAGGGACGGAACACGGGAATTCTGCACGCAGCATCGGTGCAAACCATTGCAGCCATTGTCTGCGATGCTACCTGTCCAATGCTCTCACCCGTAACAAGCGCTGTAAAGTCATAGTTTTCAGCAAGTCTTTGTGCAATTTCCATCATAAGTCTGCGCATAATGATGGTGAAAAGCTCTTCGGGGCAGTGATCTTTGATCTCTTCCTGAATTTTTGTAAATGGAACACAGAAAAAGCTTATCTGTCCGCAATAGTCTGTCATCTTCTTTGCAAGTCTTTCAACCTTCATCAAAGCTCTTTCAGAGGTATATGGCGGAGCCTCGAAGTGAATAGCACTTATCTGCACACCGCGCTTTGCCATCATATATCCCGCAACGGGCGAGTCAATTCCTCCCGAAAGCAAAAGCAAAGCCCTGCCCGATGTTCCAACAGGCATTCCGCCTGCGCCTTCAATAGGCAAATCGTGAATGTATGCGCCGTTATCTCTTATCTCACAGGTAACAGTAACGTCGGGTTCGTGCACGTCAACCTTAAGGTGAGGGTAGCACTCCAAAAGTCTTCCACCCAATTCAGCACAGATCTCAGGAGATTTTAATGGGAATCTCTTGTCAGATCTCTTTGCAGTAACTTTAAAGGTTTTTGCGTTTTTAAGCCCTCTACCTAAATACAATTTTGCAGTCTCAAAAATTGCATCCATATCCTTTTCGGTCTCGATAGCCTTGCAAAGCTTTGCAATTCCGAAAACTTTAGAGAGCTTTTCCAAAACCTCGTCTATATCAACGTCATCGCTTTTTGCTTCTATATATAATGTTGATTGCGCCGATGTATACTTAAACTCGCCCAAAGGCTTTAATCTTCTGCGAATGTTTCTAAGCATCTCAGCTTCAAAGGTTGTTCTGTTAAGTCCTTTCAGCACAATTTCACCGTATTTACAAAGAATAAGTTCTTTCATTTTCTAACCATCCTATTTTAAAATTTGCTAGCTCAGGTCCGCCACCCGCCGCATTTCCTCGCCCCGCGCCTTCGCGCGCTGGGCTCTTGTGCCGGACGGTTCGCTCTGTTTTTTCTATTTCGCCCTTGTAAGAGTCTTCGTTGCTTTTTCAAGCTCGCTTGCAAGCGCATCAACGTCAGCTTCAGTGTTATCATACGAGAAGCTGATTCTGATTGTCGAATCCGTTAGCTTATCCGAAAGTCCGAAAGCTGTTAAGACCGAGCTTTTCTTTCCTCTCGAGCATGCCGATCCGCTTGAAACGTAAATCTCGCTCTGTTCTAAATAATGAAGCAAAGTCTCACTCTTAAAGTGGGGGAGAGATATGCTCAAAATATATGGGCTTGCGCTTTCCTTCGAGTTGATTATAAGTTCCTCTATACTTCTAAGCTTTTGTCTTGCATATTCGTTTAAAGATTTAACTTTTCCTAGTCTCTCATCGATCGATGGCGTAAGCCATTCAACAGCCTTGCCCAAAGCGTATATAAGTGGAACGCTTTCTGTGCCCGAGCGCAGATTTTTCTGCTGTCCTCCGCCAACGATCAAGGGGGCAACTCTAACACCTTTTTTGATATAAAGCCCGCCAACACCCTTTGGCGCATAGATCTTATGTCCGCTGAACGAAATAACGTCAGCGCAAAGTGTTTTTGCCTTTAAAGGAAGCTTCATAAAAGCCTGAACAGCATCGCAATGCGTATAACACTCGGGATAATATCTTTTAATCTCTTTGAATGCTTTAGCAATGGGCAGAATATATCCTGTTTCATTATTGACAGCCATCGCACTTATAAGACAAGTGTTTTCGTCAACAGCGTCAATAAGCATATCTGCAGTTATTTCGCCATTTTCATTCGGAGTGACAGTTACAACTTCAAATCCCATCGATTTAAGTTTGTCAAAAGGCTCAGCAACCGAAGGATGTTCAACTGCAGTTGTAACAACACGTCTTTTGCGCTTGCCATAGTTTGCTGCAAGCCCCAAAATAGCCATATTGTTCGATTCCGTTGCACCCGATGTGAATAAAATCTCGCTCATATCACACCCAATAGCCGAAGCTATCTGTGCCTTCGAAAAATCAATAAGCTTTTCAGCTTCAATTCCCAAGCCGTGCAAGCTCGAGGGATTTCCAAAAGCCTTATCCATTGCAAACAACGCAGCTTCTTGCGAGTGTTTACAAACCTTTGTTGTCGCTGCATTGTCCAAATAAGTCATTGCCAAGTTCTCCTTAATAATATACTGAAAATGTGATGGTTTTATATGAAAAACATAAAAAATCTCAGGACAAATCTTCAACAGCCCGCATTTATCCATACTACACCATTATACACACTATGATTATATCAAAAACCTCACAAAAAATCAACTCTATGCCGCCGATTTAAGCCCAAATATTGAATATTTTCTTGCAATGTGTTAAAATATGATATCATTTATCAAAAGAGGTGAGAAAATGCCTTCAGGAATCTATATACACGTTCCTTTTTGCCGCCGCAAATGCCCATATTGCGACTTCTATTCCTTGGTAAGCGACAGTAAAACCATCCACGAATACGCCCTTGCGCTTGTTCGCAATATATCAAGCTTTGATCACGAAAACGAACTTATCGATACCGTTTATTTCGGAGGAGGAACACCATCGCTTATTGAACCATCGGACGTTTTGCTCATCCTCAACACTGTAAAAGCCTCGTTTAATTTATCTGAGGATGCCGAGATAACTCTTGAAGCTAACCCCTGTACAGTCGATCTTAACCGCCTTTGCGCTTACAGAAAAGCAGGCATAAACCGCATTTCATTCGGCGTTCAATCAGCAAACGATACCGAGCTATCTTCCTTGGGCAGGCTTCACAACTTCTCATTAGCAGAGCAAGCAGTATTAAATGCGAGATCCGCAGGCTTTAATAACGTCTCCTGTGACTTAATGATCGGCACACCAAATCAAACTCTTGAATCGTTGACAAAATCTATTCATAGTCTTGCATCCCTTGGAATTCAGCATATCTCGGCATATATGCTTAAGATAGAGGAGGGGACAGCCTTCGATTGCGATGCTATCCGCCAATCCGTTGCCGATGACGACACCGTATCCGATATGTACTTGTCTATGTGCGAAAATCTTGAAGCACTCGGCTATAGGCAATATGAAATATCAAACTTCTCGCTTCCGGGTTATGAAAGCCGCCACAATCTTAAATATTGGCACTTAGACGACTATATCGGCTTCGGCCCTTCCGCCCACTCTTTATGGAAAGGCAAACGCTTCTACGTTCCTGCTGACTTGAATGAATATCTATCGCAGGATAATCAGTCTATAGTCATCGAGGATGATTCTCCCGATCCGTTAGAGGAGTATATAATGCTCTCGCTTCGTCTTGCTTCAGGCCTAAGCCTTGATAAAGTCGACGAGCTTGGCGGAAACAGTCAGGCTGTTATGAAAACCGCCAAGCGTTTTATAGATTCTGGTCTTGCACAGCTTTCAGATAAAAGACTATTCTTCACTCCAAAGGGCTTTTTGGTATCAAACGAAATGATAATCGAGATCATCATGTCGCAGAGTTAGCTAAAATATCTAAATTTCAAACTGAAATTTGTCAGTTTCGACTTAGAAAAAAATATCCGATTCTCTTGTCATTTTCTATATTTCGTGATAGAATAAATCTGTATAGTAACAATCGCGGCATTGTTCCCGGAGGTATTCCAATGAAAAAAATTCTTATCATTCTTTTGGCATTAACAATGTGTGTAACACTCTTCACCGCTTGTAACGACGAAGATAAGGTCGCACAGGAAATATACGTTCCTATAAGAACAGGAAATTCCATCAACTACGATACGACTGTTGCATATCGCGGCTCGATCACCGAAGAGGTTAAACTCGATGCCGAGATCACTTATCCCTATACTACAGATCTTGCTTTCACCCTTACCGGTGGCCAGGTCTCACAGCTTAACATCCGTCAGGATATGAAGGTAAAAGCTGGTGATGTACTTTGCGTTTTAAACGATGATGCTCTTGAAGAAGAGATCGTAATTCAAAAGCTTAAGCTTGATTCCGCCAAGAACACTTATGAAGTTCTTGTTAATCAGGGTGCAAGCAAAGAAGAGATCGACTTTGCAAAGATCGATTATGATGTAGAACAGCTCGAATATGACAAGCTCATCGAACAGCGTGATTTCTTGGTTCTCAAAGCTCCCTTTGATGGTACAATAACTTCAGTGGGAAGCGTTTGGGTTGGCGGAAATGTAACCAAGAATCAGCGCATATGCACTATTTCTGATAACTCCCGTGCAGCTTTGGCTGCTATTGATGTTTACAGCGAGCTCGATGATGTTGAATTCGGCACCAAGGTAACAGTCAAGCAGGGCGAGCTTATCAAGACCACCGGCAAGGTAGTTGACTTTATTGAGACTGAAACCCGCAGAAACTGGTTCGAAGAAGGTGCTACAACCGTTAATTCTTATGTTATCCAGTGCGACGACGAAGTCGAGTTCTACGATATGGGCGGAATAGAAGTAACCTTCACCACCCTCCGTCGTGACGATGCTATCATCGTTCCTACTAACGCAGTTTTCGAAACTGACGATGGTTATTATGTAAATGTCCTTCTCAATGGTATAAAGGTTCAGTATACAGTAACCGTAGGTGTTGTTTCCGGCGACAGAACCGAGATCCTTACAGGACTTGAGGGCGGCGAAACCATCATCCTCTAATTACAATTAAAACGTCCCGTCGCAATTGCGGCGGGATTTTTATTTGCAAAAATAAATGCTTGCAGGTTTCTGCAAGCATTTTTCTTAAGCAATATTCAAGAATCTTAGATAGTTCTTTTCGGTCGGAATATTGATCGTCGAGGTTTTCCATTCGCTTCCCTCGCCAAATCTATATCGTATTTGGTTATTCGAAACCCATTCGATATCAGGTGTCACCCCTCGTGTTGCATATTTAGCAATTCTCGAGCTATATCCAACTTCTACAAGGGTGAAGAATCGATATTCAATATCCATGTCGTTCGGCTCAACAACGATTATAACTTTTCCGCGTTCGTTGTCCTGAACGTCCAAAATGTAATATCTATATTTCCCATCGGGCGAAATGCTTCTGGCATTAAGCTCGTTGATCTTTTGCATATCATAGTTTTCGGTTATCGTTGTGTCGGTAAGGGTTGCATCCAGCCTTGTTTCAATGGCAGAACCGCCGAACAGCGTGCTTATAAGCATAAATCCAACAAGTCCGACAAAATACATCAAAATATACAGCGTCCCCATAACGACCTTTGTCGTTGTGCCCGCTTGGCAAACAAAGAACATAACGATGCCCACGATAAGCGGTGGGAGATACATCAAAAAGTTATCCTGATTAAACACCACCAGCAAAAATACAGGTGTCAGCAAAACCATCGCCATTATCCTTGTCAAAAGCTGCTTGCGTGTCAATATCATCAAAATCATGAATATCCCACTTGCAACACCGTATACAATAAGAAATGTCCTTTCGTTTTCAAAGGTTATCTCATATAAAAACGACCATACTGCAAACGTGAATATCAATATCAGATATAAAAGATTGAATACCGAAATGCAAAAGTTTAAAAACCAGTTTGAAAGAAAGCTCTTATTCAATAAGGCTCACACTCCTTTCAAATTCGATTATATTAGGTTGTCATATCAAAATCAATGCTTTTTAAAAACTGTAACCCAATTGTTACGAATCAAGCTTCAAAACGCTCATGAATGCTTCCTGAGGAACCTCGACAGTGCCAAGCTGTCTCATGCGCTTTTTGCCTTCTTTTTGCTTTTCCAAAAGCTTTTTCTTTCTGGTGATGTCACCGCCATAGCACTTCGCCAAAACGTCTTTTCTATATGCCTTAACGGTCTCTCTTGCAATTATTTTTCCGCCGATAGCTGCCTGAATCGGAACTTCAAACATCTGTCTCGGGATATTCTCCTTAAGCTTTTCACACAAGCGTCTGCCACGGTTATAAGCTCTGTCTGCATGAACGATAAACGAAAGCGCGTCAACGATCTCACCGTTCAACAAAAGATCCAATTTAACAAGCTTAGAGGGTGCATAGCCAAGCATCTCATAGTCATAAGAAGCATAGCCCCTCGTTCTCGATTTTAACGTATCAAAGAAGTCATAAATAACTTCGTTCAAGGGCAATTCATAATGAATATCAACTCTTGTGTCGTCGATATACTTCATGTCCTTAAATGTGCCGCGTCTTTCCTGACAAAGCTCCATAATGTTTCCAACAAAGTCGTTGGGAGCATAAATGTGTGCATTAATAACCGGCTCTTCCGCAGATGCAATAAGCGAAGGATCGGGATAGTTTGTCGGGTTATCGATATAAACAGTCTCACCGCTCATCATCTTAACCTTATAGATAACCGAAGGTGCGGTAGTGATAAGGTCAAGATTATATTCGCGCTCCAATCGCTCCTGAATGATCTCCATGTGCAAAAGCCCCAAGAATCCGCATCTGAAGCCAAATCCAAGTGCAACAGAGGTTTCGGGCTCGAATGTCAGAGAAGCATCGTTAAGCTGAAGCTTTTCCAAAGCATCTCTAAGGTCGCCATACTTCGCGCCGTCCGCAGGATATATACCCGAGAATACCATCGACTGCACGTTTCGATATCCGGGCAGGGGAGCGTCACAAGGATCAGCCGCATTCGTAACAGTATCGCCAACCTTTGTATCGGTAATGTTCTTAATAGATGCGGTGATGTATCCAACGTCTCCGGCTTTCAAAATGCCCGTGGGAATAAGTTCGGTTGCCCCCATGCAGCCAACCTCAACAGTTTGGAACTGAGCATCTGTTGCGAAAAGCTTGATAGTGTCGCCAACCTTAAGTGTGCCCTCTTTAACTCTGACGTAAATAATTACACCCTTGTAAGGATCGTAATAGCTGTCAAAGATAAGTGCTTTAAGGGGCTTATCTGCATCGCCCTTGGGGGCGGGAATGTCGGTGATAACGCGTTCCAACACTTCTTTTATGTTGGTGCCCATCTTTGCGGAGATTCTGGGAGCATCCTCAGCGGGAAGACCGATAATATTCTCGATCTCTGCGATAGCTCCTTCAGGGTTTGCACTGGGAAGGTCGATCTTATTTATAACAGGCAAAACCTCAAGGTCATGCTCGATAGCAAGATAAGTATTTGCCAAGGTCTGAGCTTCAATTCCCTGCGAAGCGTCAACGATCAAAATTGCACCTTCGCATGCAGCTAAAGAGCGTGATACTTCATAGTTAAAGTCAACGTGGCCGGGAGTATCAATAAGGTTGAACTCATAATCCTCTCCGTTGTCCGAATGATACTTCATTCTAACAGCTCTTGCCTTAATGGTGATACCGCGCTCACGCTCGATATCCATGTTGTCCAAAAGCTGCTCAGACATATCGCGCTTTGCGACAGTTTCGGTAAGCTCTAAAATTCTGTCTGCCAAGGTTGATTTTCCGTGGTCTATATGAGCAATAATGCAAAAGTTTCTAATGTGATCCTGATTCATTCTAAACCGCCTTTACATACGTAAATATACACATTAACTATATCACAAATTGCTGAAAAAGTAAAGTATATTTCTGTTCGCCACCACCGCGGCTCCGCCGCCGCATACTAGCGCTCTTTCATCGCGCTGCATGCAGCGAAATCGCCGCTTAAACCCCTCGATTTCTAAACATTTAGTGAAAAAAAGATGAAATTATCGCATTTTGGTTTGCATTTTTTGAAAATGGTGATATACTACTTATTGTATTATTGATTATCACATGAAAGGAAATTCATCATGCCAAAATATATCGGTCAATCTTGTGTATCTTGCCAAGAAAAATTCACCGAACAGGATGATATCGTTGTTTGCCCCGATTGCGGCTCGCCTTATCACCGCGAATGCTATAAAAAAGAGGGTAAATGTATTAGTGAAGAACTTCACACCACGGGTGAGGGATGGAAGCCTCAGTTTATCATCCCTGAAATCCCAAAGACTGTTGATTACAACTCTGAACATATCGGTGAAAATCATATAAACGATTCTAACGAAGAGACTGTCGGCTCTTACCATGAGGAATATCAGAAGAAGATATGCCACGTATGTGGAAACTATAATGATCACGACGATCTGTTCTGCGCGAAGTGCGGAACCCGTCTTGTTTCGGGCGAAAAAAGATCTGAAGATCACAAAAATATCTGCCCCATCTGCAAGCTCGAAAACCGCACGACCGATGTTTTCTGCGTTCGTTGCGGAGCACCTCTTGATATGGAAAAAGCAACTTCTCAAACTGCTTTTGGCGGATTTGGATATAGACAAAGGATCACGCCCGAATCTGATGTTGACGGCAACACCGTTGACGACTATACTCGCTATGTCGGTCCGCGATTCTTCTATTTCATTCCAAAATTCTTAAACTTCTCGAAATTTGGTTCGAAATTGTCATTTAACCTTTCAGCTTTTGTTTTCCCTCACGTATATTTCCTTTATAGAAAGATGTACTTGCCGGGAATCATCACCATGATCTTAAACATTTTCTTGAATATTCCGGTAATCATCACCCAAATGGCAATGTCGCAGTTGATTCCAACATCCGTGACAGAATCCGAAACATTCATCATGGTTTATTATATTTGCAGCGTTATTTCGTCTGTGCTTTCCATCGCCTGCGGCCTCTTTGCCAACTGGATCTATTATAAAAAGGCAAAGTCGGATATCAGTAAGATCAAGGACACTGTTTTAGAGTCGGGAATACAAAAGTTCGAGATTGCAAGCAAGGGCGGAACCTCGATAGTTGCAGTTCTTGCAGCGTTCACAGTTTCAATGATTGCTTATTTTGCAATGATGTGGCTCATTGCATCTGCCGGCATATTTTAAATATTTATAATTTTTTCCGATTTGTCAGGTAAACCGCTTGACAAATCGGATTTGTTTTGTTATACTGTCTAAGTTATCCTTGTCCATCGTATGAGCGGTGGGCGAAATCCAAAAGGAGGTGCAACAAATGGCAAAGATTACAGGAATCTACGAGTCAATGGTAGTATTCTCGACCAAGGCAGGCGAAGAAGCAGTTAATGCTCTCGTTGCTAAGTTCAAGGACATGATCGAAGCTAATGCAACATTAACAGGTATGGATGAATGGGGCAAGAGAAAGCTTGCTTACGACATCAACTACGAATCTGAAGGTTACTACGTACTCTTCAACTTCGAGGCTAAGCCTGATTTCCCTGCAGAATTCGAACGTGTACTCAACATCACTGACGGCGTTCTTCGTTCCATCGTTATCACTAAGTAATTAGTTTAACGAAGAACACAAATGGAGGTTTCTTATGCTTAACAGAGTTATTTTGATGGGTAGAATCACCCAGGATCTCGAGCTTCGCACAACATCCGGTGGCACAAGCGTGCTCACTTTCAACATCGCTGTTGACAGAGGATATGTTAAACAGGGCGAAGAGAGACAGGCAGATTTCATTACCTGTGTCGCTTGGCGTCAGCAGGCTGATTTCATCAACAGATACTTCTCAAAGGGAAGAATGATCGCTATCGAGGGTAACCTCAGAACCCGTACTTACGATGATAAGAACGGCACAAAGCACTATGTCACCGAAGTTTACGTTGATAACGTTTCCTTCACCGGCGAACGTGCAGATGGCGGCAATGCAACAAGCTATGCTTCAAATTCTCCCTATAAAGCAAGAACTCCCGAAGCAGGATATAAAGAGCCTGCTAATCAGTCAATTTCCATTGGCGGACTTGACGATTTTGAAGAAATTTTAAGTGATGACGGCGTTCCGTTCTAAATTACGGAACTAAATACCTTGAAAGGAGAATACCATAATGGAGAGAAATTCCGCAAGACCTGGAAAAAGACCTCATAAGAAGGTCTGCATGTTCTGTGTTGACAGAGCAGCTACCATTGATTATAAGGACACCGCAAAGCTCAAGAAGTGCATGACTGAAAGATCCAAGATCCTTCCCCGTCGTGTAACCGGCACATGTGCTTTCCACCAGAGAGAGCTCACCAAGGCTATCAAGAGAGCAAGATTCATGGCTTTGCTTCCTTACTCTGCTGACTAATCCAGAGTTAAGTTAATTGCAAACTCAACAGGCATTCGCATTTGCGAATGCCTGTTTTTCTTTTATGTATTCCTTACACCTTCCGTCTCCACCCGCCGCCGACTTTTGCACCTTCTCCGCAAAAGCCTCGCCGCCGGACGTCGGCTATTAAAAGATCCCCTCTTATTTTCAAGAGGGGATATACCTATCATTTTCTTCTCTTTTTCTTGACAAAGATAATTGCCGCAACGACTATTACAACAACGACAATCACTGCAACGATTACAGCAACAGGCGAACCCGTTACAAAAATTGCGGTAGGACCGTCAGATCCTCCGATAATTCCAATAGATGCATCTTCCATTTTGTTTCTCCTCCGTTAGTCAAGCGTGTCGATAAATGCGTCTAATTCATCAAATCCTCCCTGAGGGATATCAGAAATATCTTCATTAGCTTTGTTGATAATGTTATCAGTCAAAAGAAACACCTTCATTCCAAGCTTGCGTGCAACCATGTCGTCTCCAACATCGTTTCCAACCATCACACATTCGCAAGCCCTGGCATCAAGCTCATTCAAAACATCACGGTAATAGTCAAGATTTGGCTTACTGTGGCGCGAATTCTCATACGTTGTGTAAAGCTCGAAATCATTTTCATCAAGCCCTGCCCATTTCATTCTCTTTCTTGTTGCAATTTGAGGGAAAATAGGATTTGTTGCAAGAACCACCTTCAATCCCTTTGCCTTGATATTCTTAATTATCCTGTCAGCACGCTCGTCATGTCCGCAAACAGCACTAACTTCGTCAAAGTTCTCTTCATAGAACGAGGCAAACTTCGGCTCGTCCTCTCTTGCGTTATCTCCAAATATAGTAGCGAAAAAGTCCCAAAATACTTCTTCGTTTGTCTTGCTTCCGTCATTTGCGATCATCGCATCCGTACCACCCCATATGGCTTTTATAAGTGTCTGAGGGTCATATCCATAAGGTGCAAGCTTTGTCGCAATTCCTTTAAAATATGCTTTGATAAATATATCCTGATCCATCGGCAAAAGAGTGCCATCTAAGTCAAAAAGTACAACCTTTGTTTTCATAGTATCTCCTTGTATAATGTGTTTGCTTGTTGATTATACAACAAAATTAAATATCATTCAATAGTCACGAATGATTTCTCATCAAATCTTCACTTTTCGCGCTCTTTGACCGCCTCCACCCGCCGCCGACTTTTGCACCTTCGCCGCAAAAGCCTTGCTGTCGGACGTCGGCTTGAAATCTCCCAAAGCCTCTGATATAATACCTTTAGAACATTCAGGAGGAGCAATATGACACGCATCGAAACTGCTAATCTCGTTTTACGAAAAGCCAAGCCATCAGATCTTAATGCCATATATAATAACATCTGGAGCGATGAAGAGATCGCAAGCACAATGCTTTGGACTCCAACACATTCGCTTGATGACGCTAAATCCCGCCTTGAAAGAACAATAAAGTATCATGCTGAAAATGATGTGTATTTCGTCTGCTTAAAAGAAATCGACGAGCCCATCGGTCTTGCCGGCATCGGAAAAATTAGCGACGGATATTACGAGGAAAGAGGAATATGTATAGCTCGAAAATGTCAGGGCAGGGGATTCGGCAAAGAGGTTTTGGGCGCTTTGTTAAACCTTGTGTTCAATTATCTTAACGGCGAAAAGTTTTTATATGGATGCTTCAAAGATAATATCCGTTCCAAAAATGTCGCACTTCATTTCGGCTTCGAATATTTCGAGAGTATGGATGTAACTCGCGAATGGGATAACAAAACATTCACAGTTGATTACTATACGCTTTCGAAAGAAACATATATTAAAAAGGACTTGCAATAGCTGCAAGTCCTTTTTGTTTATATGTTCAAATATCCCTTAAGAACCTTAAGCGTGTTCTTAACTCCGTCAACGTGGCTTCTTTCATAGCCGTGGCTTGCATAAACACCCGAACCGATAAGCCCGTGTCTAATGTCAAATCCTGCTCTTAATGTTGCCTCAACGTCAGATCCATAATAAGGATAAACGTCAACGGCATATTCAGCACCCTCTTTTTTAGCTGCTTCGATAAGCTTGCCAATAACCTGATAGCTGTAAGGCCCGCCGGAATCCTTCGCACAGATAGATACCATCTTTTCAGTGCATCCCAAACCGTCACCAACACAGCCCATGTCCACGCTGATAGCCTCAGTAACTCCCGCAGGAACCGAAGCCGAGCCGCCGTGTCCAACTTCTTCATAAACAGTCACGTGAACGTAAACCCTTCTTGCAAGCGCAATTTTCTCATCTGCAATATACTTTGCTAAGCCCAAAAGTATTCCAACAGAAAGCTTATCGTCTAAAAATCTTGATTTAATATATCCCGATTCGGTTATTCTTGTTCTTGGATCAAAGCAAACAATGTCACCGACTTCAATTCCCAAAGCCTTCGTGTCGCTCGATGAATTAACGTCTTCGTCCAAAACGACCTCGGTCGAATTAAAACTGCGCTTGGTGTCGCCATATTCGCCGTTAACGTGAATGGATGCGTTGCAAAGCTGAAGAGTTCCTTCAATCACTCTGCCCGAACGAGTGTATACCTTAACGTTCTCGGCCTCGCCATTTTCAGGTCTCATCCCGCCCAAAGGCGCGATTTTAAGGCGTCCATTGCCCTTAATTGCGGCAACCATTCCGCCCAATGTGTCAGTGTGAGCTTCTAAAAGAAGGCCGTCGCAGGCATCCTCTCCGCCGAGATCAACAATAACTCCGCCCTTTGTTGTGATCTTCGCGTCAAATCCAAGAGCTGAGAACTCGTTCTTAACCCACAGCGCCGCCTTGTCGGTATATCCCGAAGGCGAGTCGATCGCCAAAAGCTCGCAGGTCTTTGCAACCGCAAAATCAATATATTTCTTGTCCATAATTATCCTTCCGTCATAAGCTTGCACCGCATCACCACGCTCGGCACGAAACCGCACTCCGACTAAAGTCGGGCGCGCTTCCACGCCTCGCATCCTGCGTTACTGCTACTGAAATTATATCATCTATATAATAGAAATGCAATAAAAAAATCCCACACTCTTGTGCGGGATTTTGGCTCGTCTTGACAGAAAAGATGCCATTTAATTTGTAAGCTCATTCCACAGATTTGCCTTGTATTTTTTATTATAATAATCAAACTGCACTTTTATTTCCTTTTTGAAATTCTTGCAACCATCGGCAAATAAAATTGGAATGTTATGAAAAGCGTCAGCCAAATCTTCGAGTCGTTCACAATCTTTGCTCTCTGCACACTCAGCCATTTTCAAGAATGCACGGGCGAGAAAAGAATAACAGAATTCATCTTTAATCGTTTTACAACCATAAGTGTATACGTTATCTACATATATCCAACGATAAAGCTCTATATTAATATTTTCTATGTCTCTTAAAGCAGTTCTGATGATATTGTACTCAATAATGTTTGTTTCTTGCGGTGCACAGAGAATGTTATAGGCCGCGCGTATCATTTCCAAATTGTATGGCGAATCCGATTCGAAACGAATTCCTGTTAAAAGTGAATGAATGTCGTAAAATTCGTATTTGTCGAGTAACATAATCCCACCGCCTTTCTATTTTCATCATATCATAAAACACGACAACCGTCAATTTGTCGCCACAAAACTGCTTGCATAAAATAAAAATCCCGCACTCTCGTGCGGGATTTTGGAGGTGCCACCCAGATTTGAACTGGGGATCAGGGAGTTGCAGTCCCACGCCTTACCACTTGGCTATAGACCCATAAACGTAATATCATTTTATAATAAAAAACTTTAATTGTCAATGACATAAATGAAAATATTAAAAAAACTATAGTTCATTAACATTATATTCGAATATTACTATTAAGATACATTTTATTTGTTAAAGTTATTAAGTTGTGGTAAAATGTTTAAGGAAAAGGGAATGATATTATGAATATAAGTGCACTTTTATTAACATTATGTGTAGGTTTGTTTATTGTAGTAGGGGCTGTGATTGTTTTTGTAACTAAAAACAATGAAAAAATTGTAAATTTATCAATAAGTATGGCATTTGGGGTAATGGTAGCATTAGTTTTTTCGGAATTGATACCAGAAGCATTTGAACTTATGGAAAAAAGTAATAAGTTTTTGACTATTTTAACAGTAGTTGTATTTTCTATTTTGGGTGTACTCATTTTAAAATGTTTAGATATGTTAGTTCCGCATCATGAGCACAATCATAGAGATAAAAATGGGGACTTAGAAAATTTAGAGCACATTGGACTTGTTTCAAGTATAGCTCTAGTAATCCACAATATTA
>JAZRDR010000003.1:0-122812 GCA_045660445.1 Candidatus Faeciplasma sp. | reverse complement strand
CCTTCTGTCTGGATCTGGTGCTGTACGGCCGGGACGAGGCCAAGCTGGTCTATCTGATCACCGACCACGAAAAGACCATCGCCCAGCGGCTGCTGGAGGAGCTGGAGATCGGCGTCACCTATCTGCAGGGTCAAGGCGCCTATACCCAGAAAAACAAGCGGGTCATCCTGTGCGCCATGCAAAAGCGGCTTTTGCCCAAGGTGCAGGAGATCGCCATGGAGGAAGATCCCTGCGCCTTTTTGATCGTCACCTCTGCCAGCGAGATCTTTGGCGAAGGCTTTAAGGATATTTCGGCGCCCCGGCTGTAATTTTTTCAAAAAAGTCGAAAAAAAGACTTGACTTTCCGGCTGTCTTTTGGTATTCTATATTGGCAGTCAGGAAACGCGGATTTAGCTCATCTGGTAGAGCGCCACCTTGCCAAGGTGGAGGTAGCGAGTTCGAGCCTCGTAATCCGCTCCACTTAAATCGTCGTGGTAATAACCGCGGCGTTTTTTATTTGCCTAAACTGCCCCGTTGACAACATGACACTCTGCCGTTATAATCAAATCATAAACTGATAAAGGCGGTGGCTTGATGACTGACAGACTCAGCTCGATAAAAAGTGCTTTAAATCTGCACGCAACCAAATATCCCAAGATGCGCCCGACTGACGCAGTCAAGCTTGTCTATCAGGCTTGCTTTGGCCCGGGACATATAATCTTAGACAAAGAGCGTGCTTTTGAATATCTTAAGCGTGAGTACGAGGCCACACGCCCTCGTGAGACCGCCCCTCTCTGCGAGCCTATCGGCGGTGGCGTTTTGCGAGTTAACCTTGCAGCGCTTGATCCCAATGGCATAAGTATCGACGAGCTTTTTGAAGCTTTCATCACCTCTGCCGAGGAGGAGTGGTGCGATATGAGCGAGTTTTTGCAGGCACTTGAAATGCTTAAAGCCCTTGCCGGTGATAACCTCTTCAGATTCAGCGTGAGCGAGCTTGATGAGTATCTTTGCGAATATGCCGGTGCGGGATATCCGATGGTGTCGCACAGCGAGGAATATAGGGCAGCTTACGAGCCTGCATACAGAATCGTATTGGACAAGAATTTTGAGCATTAAGGAGAATACATATGTCAGCATTTGCACTTTGGCTTAACGAGGCTTTTGCCGGCTTCGACCATGCAATACTTCAGTTTTTCCACAATCTTGCCGTTTGGGCAGATTGGTTTTTCACACCGTTCTTTAAATTCATAACCATTTTTGGCGAGGAGGGCATTCCCTGCATCATTCTTGGAATTGCCTTGTTGTTCTTTAAAAAGACAAGAAAAGCAGGAATCTGCGTTCTTTCGGCAATAATAATCGGCTGGCTCATCGTTAACATCTCTGTAAAGCCCTTGGTCGCACGTCCAAGACCTTATGTCAGCGGAGTCGAGGATTATTATAACTGGTGGCTTGCAGCAGGCGGCCCCAAAATGAGCGAATTCTCCTTCCCATCGGGCCACACCAACGTTGTTGTGTGCACTTTGGTTGCTTTCTGCTTTGCAATGGGCAAAAAGTGGGTCTTGCCAAGCGCGGTGTTCTGCGTGCTGATGGGCATGTCAAGAATTTATCTGATGGTACATTATCCTTCCGACGTTATCGGTGGATTCGTCTGCGGCTTTGTCGGAGGACTTTTGGGCTGGCTGATAGTTGACTTGATTTATAAAAAGGTCGTCCCAAAATTTAAAAAGGTGTAAAAAATCCTCCCCTTGGTTTTTCAAGGGGAGGATCAGTTTATTTAAGATTTCTTTTGTATATATTCAACCTCGGTTAATTCAGAACCATCTATTTTAAAAGCGTAATACCAACAACCCGCAAGGTGATATTTACCGTTTTCGTCGTCATACGATTCAAGGACCTCAACAAGCAAAATATTGTCCCAAATGCGGGTGTAAATATAACGCCTATGCTCGTTGCCCCTTCCTTCGATAATCAGCTTTGTTTCTCCGGATGCCATATTCATAGTATGTACACCGTCATCGTTGTAATATACAAGAAGAGATTCATTATAGGCAATCGACACAACGCCCTCGATCTCTTTTACAATGCTCATTTTGCCATCTTCAAATTCAACAAGGCAGGTTTTAACGATATCCTCGAAAGCAACGCTGTTCCTTCCGCTGGCGCCTTCTGAATATACGTTTACGAAGCCGTAGATTCTATCCTCGCGCTCGAACAGTTTAAAAGCCAGCCCAACAGGTTTTTTGTCTTCGCGGGTCAGACCTTGGACATTAAGCTTGAAAACTTCATCGGCAAGGTGCTCATAACCTTTTTGGAATGGAGAAGTAAACTGGTTTGCAAGAATATTGTGACTTTCTTCGGCAATCAGTTTCGCTTTGGGTTGAACCTCACTGAACACCCCCTCACTTACGTCTTTAGCGATATTTACTTCTTCAATGACATCTTCATATATTTTCATGTAATCGCCAGAATCTCGGTAGCTGCTCGTTAATATGTATATAGCATCGCCCTTGACTGTGTACGCTTCATAATAATGGTAACTTTCAACCCAAGTCCTTGGCGGTTGATTAATATAGTTAGCATACGAGATGATACTATAAGCAATTAGCAGAATATGCAGAGCAACAATTACTATGAAAATTATTTTGGCTATAAAAATTAATGTATTTAAAAAAGTCCGCTTCTTTTTCTTTTCGCTCATTTCGCACCTCCGTTTCGCTTTTACAATTTAAGGATAACATAAATAAGCACCAAAATCAAGATAACAAAAGCCGCACCCGACCAAGGTCGAATGCGGTTTGATTGGAGCTGGAAATGGGATTTGAACCCACGGCCTATTGATTACGAATCAATTGCGCTACCACTGCGCCATTCCAGCAAATGTACCTTAATATTATATACAACCACCCCACGTTTGTCAACAAAAGGGGTGCAAAAATATTTGTCGGAAAACCTTGCAAAAGTGTTTGCTATATCGAAATAAATGTGCTATACTTAACATATATATTTGATAGTATTGCTTCGCGCTTTGCGCGTGTCATAATTTGGGGAAGGACGGTTAAAATTCATGTTCCACGAAAACACCAAAAAACGCTCCTGGCTTGATATAGTCATGACAGTCGTTATTTTCATCCTTATAATCGCCATTGTCGGCACTTTTGTGCTGTTTGGAATTTTTAAAGACACCAATTCTGCACCCTCGCTTTTTGGATATAGAGTATATATCATGAACGGTGACGGAATGGAACCGAGAATTTCTCAGGGTGCCGCTGTTTTCGTTAAAGAGGGTGAGTTCCCCGAGCGTGAGGGCAACGTAATCCTTTGCAGTATCGACGGGCAGCTTGCTGTTGTCGGTTTTTTGGGCGCTGAAGAAATAATCGACCCTAACGGCACAAGCGAAACAAGATACATCGTTAAATACGATACCGCTCCCGCAGAGGAAAAGTGGGGCGTCGGTCAGGATGACATCGTCGGCGTTGCCAAGACCTATTCCAATTTCTTTGGAGGGCTTGTGCGCTTCGCATCCTCTAAGGCAGGAATGCTCACAATGGTCATCATTCCCTGTGCGCTTGTTTTGGCTTATGAAGTGACAATGTTCGTAATCTCCCTTAAAAAGAAGAAAAAAGAGAACAAAGCGCCCGTCATTGAAGAGCCCGTTAACGTCGAGGCTATAAGAGCAGAGATCGAAAAGACCAAAAAGAAAAAGTTCGAGCTTGAAGAGGGTTATCTTGACAAGATGCCCACTGAGGAGCCCAAGCCCGTTAAGGAAATAACCATCCGTCAGGCAGAGGAAACAAAGCCCGAGACTAAGCTTGAATTCACCTCTGATAAGGAACCCGAGCAAAAGCTTGCATTCACCTCTGACAAGCCTAAGGTTACCAAGGAAGAGCCTGCTGTCGAGCCTGTTAAGGAAGAGCCCAAGGCTCAAGAACCCAAGCCCGCAAGCACAGGCCTTAACATCGAAAACCTTTCACCTTCAAGAATTGACGATCTCATCGCAATGCTTGAGGCTGAAAAGGCAAGACTTGAAAGCGAACACAAAAATTAATAAAAAGATATCCCTCCCGACTTGGTCGAGAGGGATATTTGTTTTCGTGATTATATTTCTCTTCTTAGAATGTAACGGTTTGAGGGACAACGCTTGTTCCTGTTTCGAGCGATTTATAAATAGCGCGGACAAGCTGCAATGATTTATAACCTTCCTCTAAGCTTGTGATAGGAGTGGTGCCTTTTTCGATACATTCAGCAAAATGCTCATACATAGTTTGACATCTAGGCGGTGTGAAATCTTTAAGCATTCCGTTATCAATTTCAGCAAGGCCAAGCTTGTTGGCAGGTCCTGTAACGATAAGTCCGTTTTCTCCCGAAATTGAAAGTCCTTCATAGTAAAGATAATTATAGCAAGCCCAGTTTACAGAGAAATTGGCAATTACACCCGAGTCGAATTCGATAACTGCGTGAACACAAGCCTCGGATTCCAAACGTTCGGGCATATCCACTGCCTTTGCATAAACGCTAACAGCTTCGCCCAAATACCATCTCAAAAGATCGAGTCTGTGGATGCCGCTTCCTATAACAGCGCCACCGCCAACCTGTTCTTTGCTTCTCCACCAAGAGTCCTTGGGAGGGTTGAAGTTCTGATAATGGTCAACTCTTGCACTAAGGAGTCTTCCCAATACCTTGCTGTCAACTACGGACTTAATATATACGTGTTCATCCACGTATCTTTCATTAAAGCCGATCATTCCCACTGTTCCTGCTTTTTTAGCTGCAGCAATGATTCTTTCGGCTTCTCCCAGATTACGAGCGATAGGCTTTTCGATAAGCACGTGTTTTCCTGCTTCGAAAGCAGCAATGCATTGTTCTTCGTGACAGTCATGAGGAGTGAGAATCAATACAGCGTCGATCGACGGATCATCAAGGATCCTTCTGTAATCGGTATAGTATTCCGGAATGTTAAATCTTTTTGCCACAGAAGTGTCTTCAAAAATATCTGCCGCAGCTTTAATGAAAAACTTTCCGGTTTTATTTGCCTCGGGAATGTGATAGTATCTGGGTACATTGCCCAAACCGATAATTCCTAAATTCATCATATCTTATACCTCCAATCAATTACTTCCTATAACAACAAGAACACAGTTGTCAACAGCTTCAAATGCGTGTGAGTGGCCAATTTTGCACAGAGATATGTCGCCGGATTTCATCTCATATTTGTTGTCATCATATGTAAGGATGCCATTTCCGGAAACGAGATAATAAACCTCCTCGTTAGAGGTGTGTGTATGCATTCCGATAGTGACTCCTGCGGGGAGATCATCATAATGCACTATAGAAAGTCTTTCGCTTTCAAAGCCATCAAGAAGCGATCTGCAGACAAGAGTGCCTTCACCGTCGTGACAATTGGCGAGCGTCATGGGAATGATATCTTTGCATTTTCTAATTTCCATAATATTCTCCTTTAACAAATATTAAAATAAATCAGGCCGTAATTTCGGTGATAAAGGCGTTTTGGATGTTTCATCTATCAACAAACATCCACGACGATGAGCAAAACACATATAGCGCTTTAAAGCCTTGCCGTTTATTACCTTATAGTAGTTATAGCATACATCTTTGCAAAAATCAACTCACAAAAAGCAAATCCACTCAGTATAAATCCCCGCCATTGACAAATAATAAAGCCACAAATTTGTTTTAAAGGAGATTTATATAATGAAGGCTACAGGAATCGTTCGAAGAATTGACGACCTTGGACGAGTTGTTATTCCCAAGGAGATCCGTCGCACCATGCGAATAAGAGAAGGAGATCCGCTTGAGATCTATACTAACAGCGAGGGCGAGGTTATCTTTAAAAAGTATTCGCCCATCAACGAGCTATCGGAATCTGCGGCATCGGTTGCCGAGGTTATTCACAAGCTTGGCAACGCTCCCGTTGTCATCTTTGACAGAGACCACGTTGTTGCGGTTTCGGGCGTTTCAAAAAGGGAATTTAACGAGCGCCGCATCTCTCAGGGCTTGGAAGAAATTTTGGAAATGAGAAAGAGCTGGCAATATACAGGCGAGGGCAAGCCCGTCATCCCTGCCGAGGGTGTCGCCCGTCACGCACTTGCAATAAGCCCTATAATTGTTTCGGGGGACATTTCGGGTGCTGTGTGCTTTATAGCTCCCGAATCCTCGACAAAGGGAACTCCGCTTCAGCTAACCCTAAGTCAGACTGCTGCAATGTTTCTTTCACGTCAGTTAGAGGCGTGATTGACAGCCGCCCATAAAGAAGGTATACTGTATTTAACATTTATCTTCTTTGTAAGGCGGCGATTTTTTTGACAACAACAGTAACCTTAAGTCCATGCTTGGACAAAACAGTATCCTGCGAGAGATTCGATATTGATTCGATGAACCGTGTCGAGCTTTTAAGTCTTGACGTTGGTGGCAAAGGAATCAACGTGAGCCGTGCGCTTAAGCGCTTGGGTCTTAAAACAAAGGCTATCGGCCTTAATTTTAACCGCGGCGAGGTTATTGAGAAAACTTTAGAGCGTGAAAACATCCCTCACGATTTTATTAAGTGCGAGGGTGACCTTAGAATCAACCTTAAAATATTTGATAAATCCCGCAAAAACACCATCGAAATAAACGAAAAGAGTGCTTTTGTTGACGAAGAGCACCTGAACGAGTTTATGGATTCGTTTATCAGATCTGTTCGCAAAAGCCAAAACCTTGTTTTAACGGGAAGCCTTCCGCAAGGCGTGAGCGCAGACATCTATAAAACCCTGTCCGAGATTGCAAAGCGTGAAAATGACTCTATAAAGATCATTTTGGACGCGCAGGGTGAGGTGCTTTTAAAGGGATTGGAAGCAAGCCCTTATATGATCAAGCCAAACCTATACGAGCTTGAAGCCACCTTCGGCATTAAGTGTGAGACGGTTGACGATATTATTGCTCTTTCAAAGAAAATTATTGCCGATTACGGCGTTTCGGTCGTGATGGCATCGATGGGGGCGAAGGGCGCAGTTATAGTGTCTAAAGGTGAAGTTCACCGCCGCGAAGCTGTTAAGGTCGAGGTTAAGAGCACTCAGGGTGCAGGAGATTCAATGGTTGCAGGCGCGTGCTTGGCATTAAGCCAAGGGCTTGGGCTTGATAAGGTGCTTGAATATGCCGTTTGTTGTGCAGGCGGAGCGATAAGCGGAGTGGGCACAAGCTTTTGCAGCTTGGAAAGACTTAACGAGCTTTTGGCGGAAATGTAATTTTCTCCTCTTAAAAAATAATCCCCGAAGCACATTAGCGTGCTTCGGGGAGTTTTTATATATCAGCGAATACCATAGTTCTCCAAAACGAAGTCCATGTCCTTGTCGCCTCTGCCGGAGAGGTTGATCAAGATCGAACCGTGGTCCATTGTCTTTGCAAGCTTCATGCCGTATGCCACAGCGTGCGAGCTTTCGATAGCGGGGATGATGCCTTCCAGTCTTGAAAGCTTGAAGAATGCGTCAATAGTCTCCTCGTCGTCGATAACGTCATACTTAACTCTGCCCAAATCCTGCAAGAATGCGTGCTCAGGTCCCGAAGAGGGATAGTCAAGTCCGCTTGCAACCGAGTAAACGGGTGCGGGATCGCCGTTTTCGTCCTTAAGCATGATGCTGTTAAAGCCGTGCATAATGCCCTCGGTACCGTATTTAAGGCTTGCAGCGTGATCGCCAAGCTTGGGACCTCTTCCCAAAGGCTCGATACCGTAGATATCAACAGGGTCGTTAAGGAAGCCTGCGAACAAGCCTGCAGCGTTAGACCCGCCGCCAACGCAAGCAACGATTGCGGTGGGCAAATGTCCTGTCATGTCGATAAACTGCTCTCTTGCTTCGATTCCCACAACGCTCTGGAAGTCACGGACCATCATCGGGAAGGGGTGAGGGCCCAAAACCGAGCCGATGCAATAGATCGAATCCTTATATTCTTTGCTATAAGCGTCAAAAGCAGAGTCAACAGCTTCCTTTAAGGTTGCAAGACCGTGTGTAACCTCGACAACGTTTGCGCCCAAGATCTTCATTCTTGCCACGTTGGGAGCCTGCTTTTTAATATCGACCGAGCCCATATAGATGTCACATTCAAGCCCGAAATATGCAGCAGCGGTTGCAAGCGCAACACCGTGCTGACCTGCACCTGTTTCAGCGATAACCTTTTTCTTGCCCATATATTTTGCCAAGAGAGCTTCGCCCATGCAGTGATTAAGCTTGTGCGCGCCCGAGTGGTTCAAGTCTTCGCGCTTTGCATAAAGCTGAACCTTGCCGCCCAAAGCATCGGATAAACGCTCGAGATGAGAAACGGGAGTGGGTCTGCCCTGGAATTCTTTTCTTATGCGTCTTAATTCTGCAATGAACTTTCTTGACTGGCAGATGGAGAAATAAGCCTCGGTAATCTCTGCCATTGCGGCTTTAAGCTTGTCATCTATGTATACGCCGCCGTATTTTCCGAAATAGCCGTCTTTATCGGGATAGTTGTTAAAATAAGTGTCAAAATCAACGCCGTTAAATTTCATTTTGTTTTCCTCCGAATTTTATATAATAGCTAAGTTATGTTTAAAGTGTCAAGCGGGCATCGCCATCGTTTATCAAGTAACATTTTTCTTCCTCCCAAATGTCAGGGAAAAACAAAAATCCCCGACAGAAATGATATCTGTCAAGGACGAATCTGATCCGCGGTACCACCTTGAATTCGCCGAAAATTCGGCGCACTTATAAGGATACTTTCATATCCCCGACAACTAACGTATGTCTAACGTTGCAGAATACTAGGCACATCTTGCTGTGCTTTTGACTGCACCCTCCGCGGTCCATTTGACAACTTGTTTCTTACCCGACTTTCAGCATCACGGGCTCTCTGTAAAGGCATAATTGCCGTTATCTCCGCTTCAACGGTTTATACTGTTAAATTTGAAGTTATTATATCACGCCGTTATTCCTTTGTCAATAGGGGAGAAAGAACAAAAGTGCCCCGCTTTTGCGAAGCACTTCAATTTATCAATCCTTGCTTATAACCTTTTTCTGCCACGAATGCTTGTGACACTCAGGGCACTTCATATATCTTGTTCTTCCAGCATGCATTGCCCAAAGGACGCTATTGAATGTAGGCACGTATCTGTTACGGCACTTTTGACACTCATAATATCCCGCTGTTTGCTCAATTCTAAGAGCAAATACAATGCCGATCATGCCAATGACAACTCCTGCGGCTATGAAGCATATTCTAAGCCAATCTGCCATTTCAAAAAAGCTTGCAACAAAGGTGAACCCGACCAAGATGATAACGGAAAATGTTCCTATCAAAATCTCTAATGATAAAAGCTTCTTATCTGCCTCTTCCTTTTGCTTTACCATATCAAGCAATATCTTTTCTGTGTTTTCGTTATAGTTAGTCACGGTAACTACCTCCCCACATAATAAATCATTAACTGTAATTTCAAGAATACCGCACAGCTCGAGCATGATCGAGGAATCGGGCATTGCTCTTCCCGTTTCCCATTTCGACACGGCTCTGTCGGTGATGCCAAGTTTTTCTGCTAACTGCATCTGTGTTAAATTTACGTTTTTTCTTCGCTCGGCAATAAATCTGCCGATCTTTATCTGATCCATTCGGTGCCCTCCCTTCAATATAAGTGTAAGCAAAAGTGACATGAAAGTCTACATACCAACGGTTGAGTGGGGAAAACATACCGTTAGTTGAAAAAGCCTACCCGAAACCGAGCAGGCTTTGTTTTATTTCTTAACTCTTCCTGGGTTGCGCTTGAATGCAAGTGCCGTTCTTGTCGGCAGATAGCAGTAAAAACCGATTCTGCCGTCGGGCTGTTTTCTTGAGTGATAAACAGTTTCGCTATCAACTCTTGAATATCCGCCAAACTTGCCATCGTCACTTGAAAGCGTTACCTTATAATCGCCTTCCGATTCGGTGGGAATGAAATATCCCTCGAACGATTGGTGAGGATTAAAGTTAAACACAAGAGTTGAGCACCCCTTCGAGAAGGCAACAACCTGATCACCCTCGTGAATGCATCTTAAAACGCTTTCCTTAACTAAAAGCTTTTCTTTCTTAATAAGGGCTATCATCGCCTTGTCAAACTCGTTAAGCTCGCAATAACGCAAGCTGTGATCGTCGACCAGATTCCACTGACGTCTGCAATAGTGATAGCTCCAGCCGTTACCCTCACGCGGGAAGTCGATCCATTCGGGGTGCCCGAATTCGTTGCCCATAAAGTTTAAATATCCGTCGCCGCCCAAGGTAGAGGTTAGAAGTCTTATCATCTTGTGCAAAGCGATTCCTCGGTCAATCACGGCATTGTTTCCAAATTTCATCATTCCCGTATACATATCAGCGTCGCAAAGCCTGAACATTATAGTTTTGTCGCCAACAAGTGCCTGGTCGTGAGATTCGGCATAGCCGATAGTTTTTTCGCCGGGTCTTCGCTGATTAAGTTCATACCACAGCTTGCCCATGCTCCACTGCTCGTCCCTAAGCTCTTTAATTGTCTTTATCCAAAGATCAGGCACACCCATCGAAAGACGATAGTCAAAGCCGATGCCACCCTCGGAAATCTTTAAGCACATTCCCGGCATTCCTGACATATCCTCGGCGATAGTTAAAGCGTTGGGATTAAGCTTGTGAATAAGCTCGTTTGCAAGCTGCAAATAGGTCACAGCTTCGGTGTCGGTGTTCATCGAGAAATACATATCATACGAAGTGAATGCGCTTCCCAAACCGTGATCTAAATAGAGCATCGAGGTTACACCGTCGAATCTGAAGCCGTCGAAGTGGAACTCTTCCATCCAATATTTAAGGGTTGAAAGCAAAAAGTGCAAAACCTCGTTCTTGCCATAGTTGAAAAGCTTTGTGCCCCAAGCCGAGTGATTGCCTTTTTCACCCTCGTGGAAGAACTGATACTCGGTGCCGTCGAAGCAGTTTAAACCCTCGTTAGTGTTTTTAACAGCATGCGAGTGCACAACATCGAGCAAAACTGCAATGCCCATTTCGTGGGCGGTGTTGATAAGGTCACGAAGTTCATCAGAGCTTCCGTATCTTGAAGAAGCCGCAAAGAAATTCGATACCTGATAGCCAAACGAGCCGTAATAAGGATGCTCCATTATAGCCATTATCTGAATTGTATTATATCCAAGCTCTTTAATTCGGGGGAGGATGTTATCCTTAAATTCGGTATATGATCCAACCTTATAATCATCCTGCGCCATGCCGATGTGACACTCATAGATAAGGGGGGTCTTTTCACGCTTGAAGTCAGAATCTGTCCATTTAAAGCTTGATTCCTCTTCGATCTCGGCACACCAAAGGTACGTAACGGGATCCTGAACGACACGGGTTGCGTGTGTGGGGATTCGTCTCAACTCCTCGTCGTTGTGAATAACAACAGCCTGAACCTTTTCGCCCGCCTTGGGAGCGTTATCTTCATTCAAAACAACCTCGAAAATACCGTTTTCAAGCTTTGTCATTTCACAGTCACGGGGGTTCCAGCCGTTAAAGTCGCCGGTGAAGTACATCTTCTCGGCAGCAGGAGCCCACTCACGATATATAAACTTGCCACCCTCGCGGTGGAAGCCAAAATATTTATAGCTGTTTGCGAAATCTTCTATACTGCCCTTGCCTGCAAGCTCTTTTCTTTTAGAATGATAAGCTGTCATTCTAAGCTCAAGATCTTTTTCAAAGGGAGCAAGATAAGGATCGATCTTAATTATTTTAAGAGTGGATTTTGCCATTTTGTGCGCCGTCCTTTCATAATTATATCGTATAGGTAAATTATACACTTCAAAAATGGTGGTGTCAACGAGAGAATCTTGGCGATATATGAAAAAATCTGCAAAATATATTGAATATTGTGAGATATGTGTTATAATGCAAGTGGAAACTGTATTTCGAGGGATTGCTATGACAATTATTAAGAACAAAACAATGGATGAAGAGCGCGCACTTTATGGAAGCCGTGAAATTTTGGTGACAGACTGCTCGTTCGACGGCCCTGCCGACGGTGAGAGCGCTTTTAAAGAGTGCAAGAATATCGAGGTTAAGAATTGCTTCTTCAATTTAAGATATCCATTTTGGCATGATGACGGGCTTAAGATCGAAAGCTCTGACATGACCGAGCTTTGCCGTGCCGCACTTTGGTATACCGACAATGCCGAGATCATAAACACTCAGCTTCACGGTATCAAGGCGTTAAGAGAGTGCAAAAACATCTCAATGCGTGATTGCGATATCATCTCGCCCGAATTTGGCTGGTTTGTCCACGGAATTAAGATGAGAGATTGCTCGGCTGTGGGTGAATACTTCATGATGAGATCGACACGTCTTGATTTTAAAAACGTGTCGCTTAAGGGCAAATATTCCTTCCAATATATCGAGGACTGTGTTTTCGAGGATTGCAATTTCGACACCAAGGATGCTTTTTGGCACGCAAAAAATGTAACCGTTAAAAACAGTGTGATCAAGGGCGAATATTTGGCGTGGTATTGCGAAAATGTGACCTTTGAAAACTGCAAAATAATCGGCACACAGCCGCTTTGCTATTGCAAAGGCCTTAAGCTTATAAACTGTGAGATGATCGATTGCGACCTTAGCTTTGAAAAATCCGAGGTTGAGGCTTCGCTTACAGCACCAATCATAAGCATCAAGAACCCTCTTTCTGGCAAGATTACAGCTCCTTCAGTGGGCGAGCTTATATATGACGACGAGCTTGCAAAAGGCGTTGTTGAAATAACCGGATAAAAATAAAGGACGGAGAGCTTCCGTCCTTTTTTATATTATACTTAGTTAGCCTTTTGCTCGCAATAAATGCATCTTGTGCTGCCGTCATCACATTTTTTGAATACGTGACGTATCTCCTGCTCGGTCAAGGTTATGCACTTGGGATTTTTGCATCTAAGCTCATCTGATTCAAACGACTCAGGTTCGAAACTCTCGCCTGTTTCGCCCATATAACCTAAAAGCTTTAAGATCAAAGCCATGCGCATATACATTCCGTTCTTTGCTTGCTTGAAATAGCAGGCTCTCGGGTCGTCATCAACTTTAACCGAGATCTCGTTAACTCTGGGCAACGGATGCATAATGCAAAGATCCTTCTTAGCGTTATCAAGCTTATCCAACGTGAGAACGTATGAATCCTTTAATCGCTCATATTCTTCAGGGTCGGAAAATCTCTCTCGCTGAATTCTTGTCATATACAACACGTCAAGAGAGGGAAGAGCTTCTTCTAATCCTTCGGTTTCAAGATAGTTCATTTCGCACTTATCCAAAACGTCGGATTTAACGTAGTCGGGAATTCTAAGCTCTTTGGGAGAGATGAGAACGACCTTAATACCGGCATATCTTGAAAGAGCAGAGATAAGCGAGTGAACAGTTCTTCCATATTTCAAATCGCCGCACATGCCAACTGTCAGATTTTCAAGTCTGCCGGTTTCTTTTTTTATGGTCAAAAGATCGGCAAGTGTTTGTGTGGGGTGGTTGTGTCCGCCATCGCCCGCGTTGATAACGGGGATGGTTGCCGCCTTTGACGCGACGTAGGGTGCGCCCTCCTGCGGGTGACGCATAGCGATGATATCTGCATAACAGCTTACTGTTTTCGCAGTATCGGCAACGCTTTCACCCTTAGCGGCAGATGAACTGCCTGCCTCAGAAAAGCCCAAAACGCTTCCGCCCAAGCGAAGCATTGCAGCCTCGAAGCTAAGGCGCGTTCTTGTCGAGGGCTCGAAGAAAAGTGTTGCCAAAATTCTTCCCTTGCACACCTGGGAATATTTATCGGGGTTTTCGCTGATATCTATTGCGGTTTCGATTATCGAGTCAAGCTCTGAAACCGAAAGATCCAAAATGTCTATAAGACTTCTCATGCTTTTGCTCCGTTAATTGCAAGATAGTTTTTAATTCTTGTAACGTTTTCTTCGTTAGCAGGGTCTTCTTCCAAATATTCGATGATGTCATAAACGTCAACAACAGAATATACAGGGAAGCCGAATTCTTCTTCTATTTCAGCCATAGCGCTCTTTTCGGTCTGGCCCTTTTCCTTGCGGTCAACCATAACAAACGTTGCACAAACCTTAACACCATCTAACGAGCTAAGGTTTGTCATGCTCTCTCTGATAGCGGTGCCTGCGGTGATAACGTCCTCAACGATAACAACTTCTTCGCCTTCCTTGGGAACGTATCCAACAAAGATGCCGCCTTCGCCGTGATCCTTAGCTTCCTTTCTGTTGAAGAAGAAAGGAACGTCAAGACCGTTCTTTGAAAGAGCGATCGAGGAAGAAACTGCAATGGAAATGCCCTTATAAGCAGGACCGTAAAGAACGGTTCTTTTGTTTCCAACCTTTTCAAGATATGCTTTTGCATAGAATTCGCCCAATTTTGCGATCTGATCACCTGTCTTAATGTCGCCAGCATTGATGAAGTAGGGGATCTTTCTGCCGCTCTTTGCGGTGAAGTCGCCAAACTTCAAAACGCCTGCGCCCTTCAAAAATTCAATAAATTCTCTCTTATAGCTTTCCATGGTCAAATCCTCCTTTTATTAGTCAACAAATTCTCTAACGCATCTTTCATAAGCTGCAACGGGATCTTCTGCTGCAGTAATGGGACGTCCCACAACGATATAGTCAGAGCCGATGAGCTTAGCCTGCTCGGGAGTCATAACTCTCTTCTGATCTCCAACGTCGCCGTCAGCGAATCTAACACCGGGGGTAACTGTAACGAAGTCCTTGCCGCAAAGATTGTGAACCTTTTCAGCTTCCAAGGGAGAGCAAACAACGCCGTCAAGTCCTGCGATCTTAGCGTTGTGAGCATAGTGCATAACAACCTCGTCGATAGGCTTGTTGATCAAAAGGTCACGCTCCATGCGCTCCTGATCGGTGGATGTAAGCTGAGTTACAGCGATAAGGATAGGTCTTGTACCGTCGGGTCTTGTAAGGCCTTCAAGTGCTGCTTCCATCATCGAAACAGTTCCGCCTGCGTGAAGGTTTGTCATGTCAACGTCAAGGTTCGACAAAACGTTCATAGCCTTTTTAACAGTGTTGGGAATGTCGTGAAGCTTTAAATCAAGGAAGATCTTGTGTCCTCTTGCCTTGATCTCCTTAACGATCTCAGGTCCGCAAGCATAGAAAAGCTCCATGCCGATCTTAACGAAGGGCTTTTTGCCTTCAAACTTGTCCAAAAATGCGATGGTCTGTTCTTTAGAAGAAAAATCGCATGCAATAATAACGTCCTTGCCCATAATTACTTACAACCTCCAATAATATCAGATAAATTTTCAATTCCGTACTTTTCCATAACCCTCGGCAAATCAAGGATAATATCACGGCAAGCCGTGGGATTAACGAGGTTTTCTGCTCCCACCTGAACGGCAGTTGCACCGGCCATCATCATTTCGATGACGTTTTCGGCAGTTGCCACACCGCCAACACCCACAACGGGAATGTTAACAGCATTTGCAACCTGATATACCATTCTAACGGCAACGGGGAATATCGCAGGGCCAGAGAAGCCGCCCATTTTGTTTGCGATGATGGGCTTGCGGTTTTTAAGGTTTATTCTCATGCCCAAAAGGGTGTTGATTAAGCAGATGCCGTCTGCTCCTGCTTCTTCGCAAGCCTTTGCGATTGCCACGATATCGGTTACGTTCGGGCTGAGCTTAACCAAAACAGGCTTTGTTGTGACTGCCTTTACCGCTTTAACAACTTCATAAGCTGCCTTGGGGTCTGTTCCAAAGCTCATGCCGCCGTTGTGAACGTTGGGGCAGGAGATGTTAACCTCTAAAATGCCGATCTCGGGCTGCTTATCAAGTTTACAACAAACCTCAACGTATTCTTCAATCGAAAAGCCGCCGCAGTTTGCAATTGCGGGCTTATTATAAACCTCTCGAAGTTTGGGAAGCTCTTCGGAAATAACCTTGTCAACGCCGGGATTCTGAAGCCCGACAGAGTTGATAAGTCCTGCCTCACACTCAGCGATTCTGGGGGTGGGGTTTCCGAATCTGGGGTCTTTTGTGGTTCCCTTCAAAGAGATCGAACCAAGGATGTTTATATCATAAATATCCGCAAATTCATATCCAAAGCCGAACGTTCCGCTTGCGGGGATAACAGGGTTGTCAAGTTCTAAACCCATAAGGTTAACTTTTGTGTTTACCATATTATCTCCTCCTTTACAAGAACGGGGCCTTCCTTGCAGATTCGCTTGTTGCCGTATTTTGTCTTGCAGCTGCAGCCCATGCACGCACCAAAGCCACAGCCCATTCTTTCTTCAAAGCTGTATTCGCCCGAGCACTTTGTTGCATTATAAACCGCTTTAAGCATCGGCTCAGGTCCGCAGGTGTAAACGTAAGAGGGCTCAAGTCCCGTAAGAGCATCGGTTACAAAGCCCTTTGTGCCAACGCTTCCGTCAACAGTCGCGATTCTAAGGTCAACTCCAAGTGCCTTAAATTCTTCTTCATAGAAAATTTCGTCGCGGGTGTTAAAGCCCATGATAACGGTAACCTTCTTGCCCATTTCGACAAGCTTTCTTGCTGCCAAATATGTAGGGGGAACGCCAACACCGCCGCCGATCAAAACGGGGCTGTCGCCTGCGTTTGAAAGGTCATATCCGTTGCCGAGCTGAGTTAAAATATCAAGCTTTTCGCCTGCGATCATTTCGCTCATCTTTTCTGTGCCAACGCCAACTACCTTGTAAACAAGTGTTAAAACGTCGCCTTCAAGATTGCAAACGGATATCGGACGTCTTAAATAAAGACCGTCGAGCTTGATGTTTACAAATGTTCCGGGGTTGATGCCCGAAGTGTCGCCCTTTAAGGTCATCTCAAACACGTCGCGGGCGATCTTTTTGTTTGTCAAAACTTCAAAAATTACGTTTTTCAAATCGATTCTCCAATTCTTATGATGATTTTAAAAACTGCTTATATGCGCCGAGAAGCTCATCGCAAAAATCGGTGAGCTTGCTCGGATTTATTGTTTTAATCGCAGATGGTGGATATACCCATTGTTGTCTCTTCCAAAACGTCCAAAAGAACCTTAACGGTATCAAGGGAAGTGAAGATGGTAACGTTATTCTGGGTTGCACACTGTCTTATCTCGTGACCGTCGCTTAAAGCGCCTGTTGTTCCAAGGCCGCGGGTGTTGATAACGTAGCTAACGTGTCCCTGACGGATGGATTCCAAAATTTCTTCGCTTCCGTCCGAGATCTTGGATCTGACTCTTGTTCTTATGCCGTGATCCTTCAAGAACTGAGCTGTGCCGGGTGTAGCCTCGATATTAAAGCCAAGGTTATAGAAGCGTCTGATCAAAGGCAAAGCTTCTTCCTTGTCCTCGTCAGCAATGGTTGCCAAAACTGTACCATAGTTTGCAACTGCCATGCCCGAAGCCTGCAAAGCCTTAAAGAGTGCGCGGTTGAACTTGTTGTCATAACCGATCGCTTCGCCGGTCGACTTCATTTCGGGAGAGAGGTAAGCATCAAGTCCTGATAATTTCGAGAAGCTGAATGCAGGAACCTTAACATACCATCTTTCCTTGTCCTTGGGATAAAGCTCGGTAATGCCCTGATCCTTCAAGCTTTCGCCAAGGATAACCTTTGTTGCAATGTCTGCAAGGCTGTATCCTGTGGACTTTGAAAGGAAGGGAACAGTACGGGAGGAACGGGGATTTACTTCAATTACGAATACGTTGTCTTGCTTGTCAACGATGAACTGAATGTTATATAAACCGATGATTCCGATGCCGATACCAAGCTTTTTGGTATAGTCTAAAATTGTCTCTCTAACCTTTTGGGAGATGGAGAAGGTGGGATAAACGCTTATCGAGTCGCCCGAGTGAACGCCGGTTCTTTCAACAAGCTCCATAATGCCGGGAACGAAAACGTCAGTTCCGTCGCAAACAGCGTCAACCTCAACTTCCTTACCGATAATGTAGCGGTCAACCAAAACGGGCTTGTCTTCGTCAACCTCAACGGCGGTCTTAAGATAGTGTCTGAGCATTTCTTCGTTAGAAACGATCTGCATAGCACGTCCGCCCAAAACAAAGCTGGGACGAACCAAAACGGGATAGCCGATCTCTGCAGCAGCCTTGGCACCGTCTTCAATGTTTGTAACGGCAACGCCCTTGGGCTGAGGGATCTGAAGTGTCTGCAACAAATGCTCAAAGCTCTTGCGGTTTTCAGCCTTGTCGATAGCGTCAACGTCGGTACCGATGATCTTAACGCCGCGTCTCATAAGGGGCTCTGCAAGGTTGATAGCGGTCTGTCCGCCAAGCGAAGCGATAACGCCCATCGGCTTTTCAAGCTCGATGATGTTCATAACGTCTTCAACACACAAAGGCTCGAAGTAAAGCTTGTCCGAAATTGTATAGTCGGTCGAAACGGTTTCGGGGTTGTTGTTGATGATAATAGCTTCATAGCCCATTGCACGAATGGTCATAACAGCGTGAACGGTGGAGTAGTCAAACTCAACACCCTGACCGATTCTGATGGGGCCTGAACCGAGAACTATAACTTTCTTTCTGTCAGAAGAAATAGATTCATTTTCCTGCTCATAGGTCGAGTAGAAATAAGGGATATATGTGTCAAGCTCGGCAGCGCACGAGTCGATCATCTTGTAAACAGGGAAGAGGTTATTTTCCTTGCGCATATTGTATACGTTAACCTCGTCAGTTTCCCAAAGCTTTGAAATGAATTCGTCGCCAAAGCCCAATTTCTTTGCAGCCTTAAGTGCTTCAAGATCAAACTTGTTAGCCTTAACGATGAATTCCATATCAACGATGTTCTTGATCTTTTCAAGGAAGAGCATGTCGATCTGAGTTTTGTCGCAGATAACGCCCATGTCAACCTTGCGGCGAAGAAGCTCTGCGATTGCCATATATCTGTCGTCAGTGCCGATCTTGATATAGGAAAGAAGCTTCTTGGTGGGCATATCGTCGAATTTCTTTAAATAAAGGTGGCAAACGCCGGTCTCAAGCGATCTTACAGCCTTAAGGAAGCTTTCTTCCAAGGTTCTGCCGATGCTCATAACCTCGCCGGTCGCCTTCATCTGAGTGCTGAGGTGATTGTTAGCAGCAGTGAACTTGTCAAATGGGAATCTGGGCATCTTGGTTACGACGTAGTCGATAGCAGGCTCGAAGCAAGCGCTGGAATTTGCGATCTTGATCTCGTCAAGATTCATGCCGACAGCGATCTTTGCGGTAACTCTTGCAATGGGGAAGCCGCTTGCCTTTGATGCAAGTGCAGAAGAGCGGGATACACGGGGATTAACCTCGATAAGATAGTAGTTGAAGGACTGAGGGTCTAAAGCGAACTGAACGTTGCAGCCGCCTTCGATCTTAAGCTCGCGAATGATCTTAAGAGCAGAGTCACGCAAAAGGTGATATTCCTTGTTTGTAAGTGTCTGAGCAGGAGCGACAACCACCGAGTCACCTGTGTGGATGCCAACGGGGTCAACGTTTTCCATCGAGCAGATCGCAAGCGCAGTGTCAGAGGAGTCACGCATAACCTCGAACTCGATCTCCTTATAGCCCTTGATGGACTTTTCAACCAAAACCTGATGAACGGGAGAAAGCTTAAGTGCGTTCTTCATAATGTCAACAAGTTCGGTTTCATTGTCTGCAAAGCCGCCGCCTGTTCCGCCCAAGGTGAAAGCAGGGCGCAAAACAACGGGATATCCAATGCGGTTTGCAACCTCTATTGCTTCTTCGATAGAGTGGGAGATGTCAGAGGGAACAACAGGCTCGCCCAAATCCTCGCAGAGCTTTTTAAAGAGCTCTCTGTCTTCAGCGCGTTCAATACTCTCGCAGGAGGTGCCCAAAAGCTCTACCTGACATTCATCCAAAACGCCCTTCTTTGCAAGCTGCATTGCAAGGTTTAAACCTGTCTGTCCGCCGATACCGGGAACGATAGCGTCGGGACGCTCGTATCTTAAGATCTTTGCAACGTATTCAAGAGTCAAAGGCTCCATATAGATCTTGTCTGCAATAGCCTTATCGGTCATGATGGTTGCGGGGTTGGAGTTCGCCAAAACAACCTCATAGCCTTCTTCTTTAAGTGCCAAGCACGCCTGAGTGCCTGCATAGTCAAATTCGGCAGCCTGACCGATAACAATAGGTCCCGAGCCGATTACCATGATTTTTTTAAGATCTGTACGCTTAGGCATTTTCCTTCTCCTCTCTCATGAATGTAACGAAATCTTCAAGTATATACATCGAATCCTGCGGGCCGGGAGCGCTTTCGGGATAATACTGAACCGAGAAGCACTTCTTTTCAAGGTTTCTTGCGCCCTCACAGGAGCTGTCTGCAACGTTTATGTGTGTAAGCTCAAGGTCTGCGCCGTTAATATCAACGGTATAGGAATGGTTTTGTGATGTAAGCTCGGTCTTGCCGGTCAAGAGGTTCTTAACAGCATAACCTCCTCTGTGTCCGTGGCTGAGGGAGGTGATGCTTGCTCCCTGTGCCATGCAAACGAGCTGATGGCCAAGGCCGATGCCCAAAACGGGAACGAAGCCGATAAGGTTTTTAACAAGCTCCAAAACCTCGGGAATGTCATTGGGCGAGCCGGGGCCGCTTGAAATGATAATTCCGTCGGGGTTCATTGCCTTGATAGCTTCAGCATCGGTGTTGTAAGGAACAACGGTCACGTTGCAGCCAAGCTTATTGAGCGCTCTTACCAAGCTGAGCTTTATGCCAAGGTCAACAGCAACCACGTTAAGCTTGGGGTTGTTGGTTCTTGAATACCACTTCTTCTTGCAGCTAACTCTTGCAACCAAATCGGTGTCAAGCTCGTGCTCCTTCAAATCTTCAAGAGCTTCTTCCAAGGGGGTGTCAGCACTTGTGATAAGCACCTTGCAAGAGCCGTTCTCGCGGAGCTTTCTTGTTAACATTCTTGTGTCGATGCCTTCAATGCCGGGAATCTTGTTTTCTTCCATGATCTCGCTTAAAGTCTTTGTATAGCGGAAGTTCGAGGGAGAGTCGTTATATTCTCTAACGACAAGGCCGCCGATAGTGGGAGTTTTAGACTCGAAGTCGTCGTCAGCAATACCATAGTTGCCGATAAGGGGATAGGTCATAACTATCATCTGATCGGTATATGCAGGGTCGGAAAGGATCTCCTGATATCCAACGACCGAGGTGTTAAAGACAAGCTCGCAAACCTTGTCGCAGTTTGTGCCGAAGCCATAGCCGTAAAGCTGGGTGCCGTCTTCAAAAACGATTTTTCTTAAAGGCTTTTTTTCCATGAAATTTTTCCCTCCGTTATTGTCATTAAACATTCGCCGTATACAGTGTCACCCTCAAACGGTGTGCTTCTTCCTTTTGAAAGAAACTCATCGGGATCAACCGTGTAACTTTTGCTAAGATCGAATACTGTTAAATTTGCCTTTTTGCCGACCTCTATTCCCGATTCGATCCCGAATCTTTCAGCCGGCGATATACTCATAAGCTTTATAAGCTTTTCTAAACTTATTATTCCCGTTTTCACAAGGTTTGTATAACACTGCGCAAATGCAGTTTCAAGTCCCACAACGCCCATAAGGCTTTTCTCAAGTCCTTTTGATTTCTCCTCTGCGGTGTGAGGCGCATGGTCGGTGGCGATCATGTCTATCGTGCCGTCCTTAATGCCTTCTATAAGTGCTTCGCGGTCAGTCTTGTCTCGAAGCGGGGGATTCATTTTAAATCTGCCCTCTTCCTTTAGGCAGGAGTCATCAAGGATCAGGTAATGAGGGCCTGTTTCACAGGTGATGTCAACACCCTCACGCTTGGCTTGCCTTATTATCTCAACGCTTTCCTTTGCCGAAACGTGGCAAACGTGATAGCTAACACCTGTTTTCTTGCAAAGCTCGATATCTCTTGCTATCGGGCCCCACTCGCTTTCCGAGCAGATGCCTTTGTGTCCATGCTCGGCAGCATATTTTCCTTTGTGGATATATCCGCCCTCTAAAAGCGAGTTATCCTCGCAGTGTGCGGCGATTATCTTGTTAAGAGCTTTAGCGCGCTTCATCGCTTCAAGCATCATCTCTTCGCTTTGTACACCCTTGCCATCGTCAGAAAAAGCACAGATGTCGCAAGCTATCGCTTCCATATCCGAAAGCTCCTCGCCCTTTTCGCCGACTGTTATCGTGCCATAGGGAATGACGTTTATAACCGCATCTCTCTTTATAGCTTCAAGCTGAGGGGCGAGATTTTCTTTACTGTCGGGTGTGGGGTTAAGGTTTGGCATCGAGAACACGGTAGTATACCCTCCGTGAGCGGCGGCCATCGTGCCCGACTTTATGGTTTCTTTTAAACAAAATCCCGGCTCTCGAAGATGAACGTGAACATCAACAAAACCGGGGAAAATATACTTATCCGAAAAATCAAAAACAACAGCCTCGTCGCAATCGATACTGTCATCAATACGCGAAAAGACCTCACCGTCGGTCAATATGTCTTTAACCAAAAATTCGCCGCCAAAATATACGGTTGCGTTTTTAAGCAAGAGCTTCATAATTAACCTCCATATACAAAAATAAGACCCTGCCCAAGACAAGATCCCATAACACAGCAAGCTTTGTACAGTCTTGTCAAAGCTTAAATATCTTAAATTATGTTTATCTTGCCGGCATCTCTGTACCGATCTTAAAGACCTTATTTATTATATAAAAATTAGGGTCGGTTGTCAATAGTGATATGCTACAAAAACAGACGACAATTGACACGAAAGATTGTAACCCAAGCGCTTTAAATTTCTAAAGCTTTAATAGTTGACAAAACGTTTTATCTGTGATAAAATCTTTGTCAAACGCTGTGAAGATAATCGGCATTTAATAAATCTTTTCAGAGAGCTGTCGGCAGGTGCAAGACAGCAAGAGGTTTAATTGCCACTCCTATCCGAGCGGAGACTGTGAAAGCTTTTCAAACGAGCAAGTAATGATCTACGGGGTAAGCACCGTTATCAGGCTTTGGACTTGTCTGAGTCCACGAGAGGTCGATTTCAAATCGGCAATACGGGTGGTACCGTGGTTAATTATTTATTAATCATCCCGCAGCAGTTTAAGACAAAAGTGTCTTGACGGCTGCTTTTTTGTTTTACATTTCAGACAAATCATCTTTTAATTTAAAGGAAGGTAAAGAATATGAAAACCGTAAGCGTTTATGACATCACACTTAAATCCGCACAGGCAAGCGCATTAACTTTCAGAGAAAAAGCTGCCGTTGCAAAGATGATGGACAGCTTGGGAGCAGACGCTATCGAATTGCCTGCCCCCTCGGGTAGCAGGGAAGAGGCTGTTGTCGCTCAAACAATTGCAACAAGCATTAAAAATGCAAGCGTTTGCATTCCCGTGGGACTTGACGCAAGCTCGCTGGAAAACGCATGGAACTGTGTCAAGAACGCTGTTAACCCCTGCCTTCAGATAGAGATTCCCACTTCCACAGTCGGAATGGAATATATCCACCACATGAAAGCTCCCAAAATGCTTTCTGCGGCGCAGAATATGATCAAGCTCGCAAAGGAAAAGTGCGATCATGTCGAGCTTGTTGCCCTTGATGCCAGCCGTGCAGAGCGTGATTTCATCATCGCTCTTTGCAAGGCCGCAAAGGAAGCAGGCGCTGAAGGCGTAACCGTTTGCGACGATGCAGGCATTTACTTCCCTGAGGATTTTGCCGACCTGATAAGAGCGATCAAGTCTCAGTGCGATATCAAGGTGTCGGTCGTCCCCTCGAATGATATAGGAATGGCGCCCGCTTGCGCTGTTGCCGCTGTGAACGCAGGAGCTGACGGTGTTAAGACCTCAGTCGTCGGCTCGCGCCTTGCAATGGACAGCTTTGCACAGATCGTTAAGATCAAGGGTGTGGAAAGCGGTGTCGGCATCAACGTGGATCTGACAAGATGTCACCACGATATGGCATCACTCAGAAGCATCTTCGACAGCGCAAAGAGCGACAAGGCAAGCACCGAAATGCTTAATACTGACGAATTCACCCTTTCGGCAACCGCATCTTATCCCGAAATTTGCGAAGCTGCATATAATTTGGGTTATGACCTTTCCGACGAGGATAAGGGCAGGGTTTATGAAGAATTCCAGCGCCTTGCACGCCAGAGAAAAGAGATCTCCGCAAAGGAATTCGAGGCTGTTATCGCTTCAAGCGCAATGCAGGCCCCCTCGACCTATCACTTGGAAAGCTATGTCGCAAACTGTGGAAATATCATCCCTGCGATGAGCAATATAACCCTTGTTAAAAACGGCGAAAAGCTTTCGGGCGTTGCAACCGGTGAAGGCCCTATCGACGCTTCGTTTAAAGCTATCGAGACTATTATCGGCCACCACTATGAGCTTGACGATTTCAAGATCACAGCAGTAACTCAGGGCAAGGAAGCCGTGGGCGAGGCTATCGTTAAGCTTCGCGCAAACGGCAAGCTCTATTCGGGCAACGGCATCTCCACCGACATTATCGGCGCTTCTATAAGAGCTTACGTGAACGCTTTGAACAAGATAGTTTACAGCGAAAACTAACGTTAAAGGTGATACAGCATGAAACTTTCATTTTCAACTGCCAATGTTAAAACTGCTTCGTTTTTAGAGTTGTGCGATACAGCTTTGGGATATGGCTTTAACTGCATCGAGATATGCGATTTAAACAACGCAAGGGATTCCCACAAGGACGGATTGTTCTCTTCTTTCTCCCGTGCAGATGCCAAAAGAAAGCTTATAAACCGTCATATCGAGGCTGCGGCGCTTACTTATCCCGTTGACCTCTCATCAGGTGAGGCGAAGGCTGACGATATTTGCGAATACGTATCGGCAGCTGCTGATGCGGGAATCAAAAACGTCATCGTTCACGCAAGCGTTAAGATAAGCTCTGATGACTTGAAGGCTATCCTTATGCCTGCTGTTAAAGAGGCTGAAAAAGAGGGTGTCCGCATTTTGATGGACTCGGTCGGCGACTATGCCGACACCTTAAAGCTCGTTAAGGTCTTCAGAAAATTCGGGTCCCGTGCGATGGGCGCTTGCTGGAACGTAAGAGAAACCTATTTTAAAGCAAAGGAATCTGCCGAGGATACCATAACAAACCTTGGCGCATATATCGGATACGTTCGCTTGGGCGATATGAGTGACGGCAAAAACGTCCTTATCGGCGAGGGTGACTTGCCCGTTGGTGAGATTTTAGATGCTTTGCGCTCCCTTAATTTCGACGGTGCGTGTGAATGCGCTTGGAATGACGAGATCAAAGATCCCGACATCGTTTTAACTCACTTTGCAAGCTTTATCTCCTCAAAAACGGCATCGACCTTTAAAAAAGCATCGCTTCACTATAACCGTGCAAAAACAGGCACCTTCCCTTGGAAGAAGTATGAGCTTTTGGACAAGACCTTCTCTCAGGTTTTGGATCACGTTGCCGAAACTTATCCCGACCAATATGCTTTTAAATACACAACACTTGACTATACCCGAACCTATTCGCAGTTCAGAGAGGACGTTGACCGTGTTGCACGCGCACTTGTTTCTTTGGGTGTTGAGCCCGGTCATCACGTTTCCATTTGGGCAACAAACATACCTCAGTGGTTCTTAACGTTCTGGGCTGCAACAAAGATAGGCGCTGTGTTGGTAACCGTCAACACCGCTTATAAAATTCACGAGGCTGAATATCTCTTTCGCCAGTCTGACACTCACACTCTTGTAATGATCGATTCCTGCAAGGACTCGAACTATAAAGAGATCATGGAAGAGCTTTGCCCCGAGCTTAAAAACTCAAAGCCGGGCGATCCGCTTTATTCAAAGGCTTTGCCCTTCTTAAGAAACGTCATCACCGTCGGATTCGAGATGGACGGAGCTTTAACTTGGGAAAAGATGCTCGAGCGCGCGGATATGGTCCCTCAGGAGGAGGTAAGACGCCGCGCAGCTATGGTTAAGCCGGATGACGTTGCAAATATGCAATACACCTCGGGCACAACAGGCTTCCCTAAGGGTGTAATGCTCACACATTCAAATATTATAAATAACGGCAAAACTATCGGCGACAGAATGGACCTTTCCACTGCCGACAGAATGATGATCCAGGTGCCGATGTTCCATTGCTTTGGCATGGTATTGTCGATGACTTCGATGATGACTCACGGCGGAACACTTTGCCCAATGCCTTATTTCTCGCCGAAATCGTCGCTTGCTTGTGTTAACGACGAGCATATAACCTGCTTTAACGGCGTTCCCACAATGTTTATTGCAATGTTTGGACACGAGGATTTCGCAAAGACCGACTTCTCTTATATGAGAACGGGAATCATGGCGGGTGCAAACTGCCCTGCAGATTTAATGCGCCGTGCCGCAGACGAAATGAATATGCGCGAGATAATCTCGGTATACGGTCAGACCGAAGCCTCTCCCGGATGCACGATGGGCGAGGTTAATGAAGACCTTTGGCACCGTGTTGAGACTGTCGGCTCGGCATTCCCGGGCGTTGAGTGCAAGATAATCGATCCCGAAACGGGCGAGGATCTGCCCGACGGTGAAAACGGCGAGTTCGTTGCACGCGGCTTTAACATCATGAAGGGCTATTACAAAATGCCCAGAGCAACAGCTTTGGCCATTGATAAAGAGGGGTGGCTTCATTCGGGCGACATTGCCTGCCGAACTGAAGACGGATATTATAAGATAACAGGCAGACTTAAGGATATGATAATTCGCGGCGGCGAAAACTTATATCCCCGTGAGATCGAGGAGTTCTATCTTACTCATCCCAAGGTTGAAGACGTTCAGGTCGTTGGCGTTCCCGACAAGCGTTACGGCGAAGAAGCTTGCGCTTGGATAATCCTTAAGGATGGCGAAGAAGCCACTGTCGAGGATATGATCGAATACGGCAACTCGAATATGGCACGCCATAAGGTCCCCAGATACTTTATCTTTACAAAAACCTTCCCGATGAATGCCGCAGGCAAGATCTTAAAATACAAAATGCGAGATGAATCGGTTGCGGTTTTGGGCATTGAAAAATAAAAGGAATGATCTTAAAATGAATCATATAATAGACTGCCACTGTCACGTTTATCCCGAGAAGATCGCACAAAAAGCCGCTTTGGCTATCGGTGAGTTTTACGGGATAGACATGAATTATGACGGCAGATTGGATACGATGCTTGCCGATGCCGATAAGGCGGGGATCACCCACAGCCTTATCTTCTCGGTGGCAACAAAGCCAAGCCAGACACACTCGATAAACGAATTTATCGCACGCACCGTGGCCTTAAATCCCGAAAGATTCACAGGTCTTGGCACACTTCATCCCGACAGCGAGGACTTAGAAGGCGACGTTGAGCATCTTATCTCCCTTGATTTAAGGGGAGTTAAGCTTCACCCTGATATTCAAGGCTTTAAGGTTGATGATTACCGCTGCTTGAAGATATACGAGCTTTGCGAGAAGAAGGGCCTTCCTGTTTTGTTCCACACCGGCGACACAAGATATGACTATTCAAATCCCAACCGCATCAAGCCGATTTTGGAGATATATAAAAACCTCACCGTTATCGGTGCACACTTGGGCGGATACTCGATGTGGGAGGATGCCACGAACGAGCTTGCGGGTGAGCCGAATTTTTATGTCGACTGCTCTTCAAGCATGGCGTTCTTGCCGAGCGAGAAGGTTACCGAGCTTATAAGGCGTTACGGTGCAGATAAGGTCATCTACGGCACCGACTATCCCATGTGGGACATTGCCGAAGAAATGAAGCGTTTTAATGCTTTGGATTTGACCGAAGAAGAACGCGAACTTATCTTGTACAAAAATGCACAAAAGCTTTTCAATATCAAGCTCAATTGTGTTGAAAATGATGGTTGACAACATAGGCTTGATTTGGTAAAATTGATTTTAATATATCACATTAAAGTATTAAAAGCTGTGACGAAGACGGAACTGTTGCAAAAATGTCTTTCAGCGAGTCGGGTTTGGTGCAAGCCGACAGATATTTAACATTTCCCATCACTTCTGAGCTGAAGATCCGAACGTGAAAACCGTGTAGGCGTCTTTCGTGATTGCTGCGTTAATGCATATGGCTTGTTTGAGCCTGAGGGGCGTGAATTTCACGCAATTTGAGTGGTACCGCGGGTATGATCTTATCAGCTCGTCTCAAGTTATTGAATTTGAGACGGGCTTTTTTGTTCGTCTAATCTTTCGAAAGGAGAACTGCAAAATGACTAACAACCAAACTTCCAATCAGCTTATGGAGATCGCTTCACGAATTAAGGAAATGCGCGAAATTATGGGCTGGACCACATTGGAGATGGCTGAGAAGACCGAAGTTAGCGAAGAAGCTTATGTAATATATGAAAACGCAGGTGCTGACCTGCCGTTTAGCTTCATTCACAAGTGTGCGCTTGCGTTCGGTGTCGATCTGACCGACCTTTTGGAAGGTAACAACCAGGCAAGACTCTCAACATATACAGTAACTCGCAAGGGCAAGGGCCAAAAGACCGCCAAGGAAGAGGGCATTGACATTGCAAACCTTGCTCCCAAGTTCCGCGACAAGATCGCCGAGCCTTATTGGGTTAAGTATGAATATTCCGCACAGCATCAGAATCAGCCCATCCAGCTTGACACTCACTCGGGCCAGGAATTCGACCTTGTTATCAGCGGCAGCTTAAAGGTTCAGGTTGGCAAACACGTTGAAATTTTGCGTGAAGGCGACTCGATCTATTATAACTCCTCGGTTCCTCACGGAATGATCGCTGTTGACGGCACCGACTGCGTTTTCGTGGCAGTTGTTTTGCCGGGTGACGACACTAAGGAGGAAGCTGTCCGTTCAAGCGTTGTTAAGGCAGGAAGCTCGGAAAAGCTTATCGCTGAAAAGTTTGTTAAAACTTTCGAAGATGAAAATCATTCGCTTAAGAGCATCGAATTCAAGAATACCGACGTTTTCAACTTCGGTTTCGACGTTGTTGACGAGATCGCAAACAAATATCCCGACAAGCTTGCAATGATCCACGTTGACAAAAATCACGTTGAAAGACGTTTCACGTTCAAGGATATCAAGCGTGCATCTAACCAGACGGTTAACTATCTCAAGTCCCTTGGCATCAAGCGCGGCGACAAGGTCATGCTTGTTTTGAAGAGACATTATCAGTTCTGGTTTGCAATGGTTGCGCTTCACAAGCTTGGCGCAGTTGCAATTCCCGCAACAAATCAGCTTAAAGAACACGATTTTGAATATAGATTTAATGCCGCAGGCGTAAGTGCAATTTTGTGTACTGCCGACGGTGACGTTGCCGAGATCGCGGCTGCAGCAGCCGAAAAGGCAAATCAGCCCATCACAAAGATAATGGTTGGCGGATGCCGCGAGGGTTGGCGTGATTTCGATGCGGAATACAGCCTCTTTACAGGAAAATATGACCGACCCGAGGATTGCTCCGCAGGCGACGACACGGCGCTTATGTTCTTCACCTCCGGCACAACAGGCAATCCCAAAATGGCGGCACACAAGCACACCTATGCTTTGGGGCACTTTGTAACCGCAAAATATTGGCACTGCTGTGAAAGAAACGGCTTGCATCTTACAATTTCGGACACTGGCTGGGGCAAATCCCTTTGGGGCAAGCTTTACGGTCAGTGGCTGTGCGAGGGTGCAGTGTTCGTTTATGATTTCGACAGATTTGATGCCGGTGACATTTTGCCGATGTTCGCAAAATATAACATCACAACATTCTGCGCTCCGCCCACAATGCTTAGAATGATGATAAAAGAGGATCTTTCGAATTACGACTTAAGCTCTATCCATCACATGACAACAGCGGGCGAAGCCCTTAACCCAGAGGTTCACAAGCAGTTTAAGCTTGCAACCGGACTTGAGATCATGGAAGGCTTCGGCCAGACAGAAACCACACTTGTCATTGCAAACCTTTGGGGCGACACGCCCAAGCTCGGCTCGATGGGTAAGGCTAACCCTCAGTTCGACGTTGACATTGTTGACCCCGACGGAAACAGTCTTCCCGACGGTGAAGTTGGCGAGATCGTTATCCACACCGACAAGAATGCTCCCTGCGGCCTGTTTAAAGAGTATTATCGCGATGCTGAAAAGACCTCTGACGCTTGGCACGACGGTGTTTATCACACGGGCGACACCGCTTGGCGAGACGAGGACGGATACTTCTGGTATGTTTCAAGAATCGACGACGTTATCAAATCGTCGGGATACAGAATCGGCCCGTTCGAGATCGAATCCGTTATCATGGAGCTTCCTTACGTTTTGGAATGCGGCGTTTCTGCCGTTCCCGATGAAGTCAGGGGACAGATCGTTAAGGCAAGCATCGTTTTAACCAAGGGAACTGTCGGCACAGAAGAGCTTAAAAAGGAAATTCAGCAATATGTTAAACAGCACACCGCTCCTTATAAATACCCGAGAGTGGTCGTGTTTAAGGATGAACTTCCCAAGACGATAAGCGGCAAGATCCAAAGAAACAAGCTCTAAAATAGTGTTGACAATTATATAGGGACGTGGTATAATAACCACACTAAAGCGAAAAAGCGTTGACGAAGAAGGACAGCAAGCCTTTTCGGCATCAGAGAGGCGACAATTGGTGAAAGTCGCTGCCGCAAATCTGCCGTCTGTAGCTTCCGAGCTGAAAGGAAGAAAGGTTAAAAACCAAGTAGACCCTTTCCGTGATTGCTGCGTTAATGCATACGGCTTGTATGAGCCTGAGTGGCGCGAGACAGTTCGCGCAATTTGAGTGGTACCGCGGGATATAATGACTTATTATACTCGTCTCAAAGAAGAAAAATCTTTGGGACGGGTTTTTGTTTAATCTAAGCCCCAAGGGATAGGAAAGGAAGAAAAGTGTGAAAAACACCGGAATTGAGTTAAAAATTCTTGAAATGGCGGCAAGAATCCGAGATTTAAGAGAGATCATGGGTCTTTCCACCGCCGAAATGGCACTTAAAACAGGTGTGCCGGAAGAAGAATATATCGCCTGTGAAAACGGCAGACGAGACCTTAACTTTGCATTTTTATACAGATGTGCACTTGCCTTGGGCGTTGACGTTACCGATATTATCGAGGGTGCTTCGCCCCGATTGGCAGGCTATACAGTCACCCGAAAGGGCGACGGTCAAAGGATCGAGCAGGCACACGGCATGGTTTATTATAACCTTGCATCCTCGTTCAAAAACAGAATCGCCGAGCCTTTGCTTGTTGTTTCCGAATATAAAGAAGAAGCACAGCACGCCGATATTGAGCTTACCACCCACGAAGGTCAGGAATGTGACATCGTTGTAAGCGGTGCATTAAAGATCCAGATCGGCGACCATATCGAGATCCTTCGCGAAGGCGACTCGATCTATTACGACTCGGATACGCCTCACGGAATGATAGCTGTCGGCGGAACCGACTGTGTGTTCTATGCTATCGTTTTAAACCCCGCAGGCGAATCTATTGAAAAGATCACCCACGGCGGAGTGAGAGAGTTTACTGCACGTCCGTTAAAAACTCCCGAAAGAAAGTGGATCTATCAGGACTTCATCGATACTGAGGAAGACAATAACGGCGTTTTGAAGAGCATCTCCTTTAAGAACGAGCGTGAATTCAACTTTGCTTTCGATCTTATCGACAGAATGGGCCGCGAACAGCCCGACAAGCTCGCACTTTTACATATTGACAAAAATCACGTTGAAAGACGTTTTACATTTGCAGATATCAAGCGTGCCTCCAGCCAGACGGCTAACTATCTGAAGTCTTTGGGAATCAAGCGCGGCGACAAAGTGCTTTTGATCTTGAAAAGACACTATCAGTTCTGGCTTGTAATGATAGCTTTGCACAAGCTTGGCGCGGTTGCAATTCCCGCAACAAATCAGCTTAAGGAACACGACATTTCCTATCGCCTTAATAAAGCTGGCGTTAAGATGGTCATCTGCACTGCTGATGATGGCGTTGCCAATCAGGTTGATATTGCTTCGCTTGAAGCCCCCACTCTTGAGACTAAGCTTATCGTTAACGGCAAGCGTGACGGATGGAGAAGCTTTGATGAAGAATATCCCTTATATACAGGCAAGTTTGAAAGACCCGATGATTGTCCTTGCGGCGACGAGCCGATGCTGATGTACTTCACCTCCGGCACAACAGGCAATCCCAAGATCGCTTCCCACAACTTTATGTATCCTTTGGGACATTTCGTTACCGCAAAGTATTGGCACTGCGTTAATCCCAACGGCTTGCACTTAACTGTTGCAGACTCGGGTTGGGCAAAGTGCGCTTGGGGCAAGCTTTACGGTCAGTGGCTTTGCGAAGCACCCTTGTTCGTTTATGACTTCGACAGATTTGATGCTGAAGACATTTTGCCGATGTTTGCAAAATATCAGATAACAACCTTCTGCGCTCCTCCCACGATCTTGAGAATGCTTGCAAAGCAGGATATCTCGAAATATGACCTTAGCTCTATCGAGCATATGACAACTGCCGGCGAAGCATTAAACCCCGAAGTTTTCCGTCAGTTTGAATCTGCAACCGGCCTTCAGATCATGGAAGGCTTTGGCCAGACAGAAACCACCGTTGCACTTGCAAACCTTGCAGGCATGAAGTCGAAGCTTGGCTCGATGGGCAAGCCCGTTGCACTTTATGATATCGACCTTGTTGATGCTGACGGCAACTCTGTTGCAGACGGTGAGGTTGGCGAGATCGTTATAAACGTTTCAAACGGCGCTCCTTGCGGCCTCTTCACAGGATATTATAAAGACGAAGAAAAGACCGCTGAAGTGTTCAGAGACGGACTTTATCACACAGGCGACACTGCTTGGCGAGATGAAGAGGGTTACTTCTGGTATGTCGGCAGAGTTGATGACGTTATCAAATCCTCGGGTTATAGAATCGGCCCGTTCGAGATCGAAAACGTTATTATGGAGCTTCCTTACGTTCTCGAGTGCGGCGTATCCGCAGCACCCGATGAGGTTAGAGGGCAGGTCGTTAAGGCCTCTATCGTCTTGACAAAGGGAACAGAACCTACTGACGAGCTGAAAAAGGAAATCCAGCAATACGTTAAGTCAAGAACAGCTCCTTATAAATATCCCAGAATCGTTGTATTCCGCGATGAGCTTCCCAAGACCACCAGCGGAAAGATCCAGAGAAATAAATTATGATGAATTACACTCCCAAAAGAGTTACGCTTTTTGCAGGACATTACGGAAGCGGAAAAACAAACATTGCCGTGAATTTTGCGCTTGCGCTTAATGAAATGGGCAAGGACGTCGTGGTTGCCGACCTTGATATCGTTAACCCATATTTCAGAACCAAGGACAGCACCAAGGAACTGAACGAAAAGGGTATTGAAATAATCTCACCCGAATTTGCAAACACAAACGTCGATCTTCCGGCACTTCCTTCATCGGTATACGGAATCGTTCGTAACCGCATTAAACACGCTGTTTTGGATATCGGCGGCGATGACAGAGGGGCTTATGCTCTTGGACGTTACGCGCCATATATCAACGAGGAAAACGATTTCGAAATGGTGTTTGTTGCAAACTTCCTTCGCCCCTTAACACGCACTCCCGAAGAAGCACTTGAAGTTATGCGTGAGATCGAAGAGGCAGGACACATTCCGTTTACCGCGATAGTAAACAACTCGAACCTTGGCAGCGACACCGAGCCTCAAGATGTCGAAAAAACCGATATCTTGGCAAGAAGGCTTTCCGAGATCAGCGGGCTTCCGCTTATCTTCACCTCGGCCGAGGAGAGCGTTGCAAACAAGCTTAAACTCGATAACGTTTTACCAATGAAGCTTCAAAAGAAGTATTTCGATATAATCTGACAACAAAGGAGAGATTTTAAATGGCAAAAGTAACATTTGCTACCGACGTTTGCAAGGGTTGCGGACTTTGCGTTACAGCTTGTCCCAAAAACCTGATAATTTTAAGCAACGATAAAATCAACAAAAAAGGTCATTCTCCCGCCGAGATAACCGATCAGGACAAGTGCATCGGCTGTGCATTCTGTGCAACCATGTGTCCCGACTGTGTTATCACAGTCGAGAAGTAATCGGAAAGGAGAATTATCATGGCAGAAAAGGTTTTAATGAAGGGTAACGAAGCTATTGCAGAGGCTGCTATCCGTGCAGGCTGCAGACACTACTTTGGCTATCCCATCACTCCTCAGACCGAGCTTGCAGCCTATATGGCAAAGAGAATGCCCAAGATCGGCGGCGTTTTCTTGCAGGCAGAAAGTGAAGTTTCGGCAATCAACATGGTATACGGCGTTGCAGGAACAGGACTTCGTGTAATGACATCCTCCTCCAGCCCGGGTGTTTCCTTAAAGCAGGAGGGTATATCCTATATCGCAGGTGCAGACTTGCCCGCACTTATCGTTAACGTTCAGCGCGGCGGCCCCGGCCTTGGCGGTATTCAGCCTTCGCAGTCTGACTATTTCCAGGCAACAAAGGGTGGCGGACACGGCGACTATCGCTTGATCGTTTTGGCTCCCGCCTCCGTTCAGGAAATGGCTGACCTTACTGCAACCGCATTCGACCTTGCTGATAAATACAGAATGCCCACAATGATCCTTGCTGACGGCACAATGGGCCAGATGATGGAACCCGTTATCTTGCCCGAGCCTTATGAGGCTAAGACCGAGAAGCCTTGGGCTGTTACAGGCACCAAGTGCGAGCGTGAGCACAATATAATCAACTCATTGTATCTCGTTCCCGATGAGCTTGAGAGAGTTAACTTCGAAAGATTCGAAAAGTATAAGACCGTCGAAGAAAACGAGGTTATGTATGAAGAATATATGATGGACGATGCTGAATATTGCATCGTTGCATTCGGCATTGCTGCACGTGTTTCCAAAAACGCTATAAACATGGCACGCGAAAAGGGAATCAAGGTTGGTCTTATCAGACCCATCACCCTTTGGCCCTTCCCCAAGGACGTTATCAACAAGACAGCAGACAAGGTTAAGGCATTCATTTCTGTTGAGCTTTCGATGGGCCAGATGATCGAGGACGTTAAGCTTGCCCAGAATTGCCGCAAGCCTGTATATCTTTGCAACCGCGCAGGCGGAATGATCGTTGAACCCGAAGAGATCATTGCAAAGCTTGAAGAAATTAAAGGAGGTAACGACTGATGGCAGTTGTATTTGAAAAACCCAAAGCATTAACAGATGCGCCGCTTCACTATTGCCCCGGTTGTACCCACGGCATAATCCATCGCCTTGTTGCCGAAGCTATCGACGAGCTTGGCGTTTTGGGCAAGACCATCGGTGTTGCTCCCGTTGGATGCTCTGTAATGGCATATAACTATTTCGCTTGCGACATGGTAGAGGCTGCTCATGGCCGTGCTCCCGCTGTTGCAACAGGACTTAAGCGCGCACTTCCCGAAAACGTAATATTCACATATCAGGGCGACGGCGACCTTGCCTCTATCGGTATGGCAGAGACCGTTCACGCCGCAACAAGAAACGAAAACATCACCGTTATCTTTGTTAACAACGCAATTTACGGTATGACAGGCGGACAGATGGCTCCCACCTCTTTGCCCGGTCAGGTAACACAAACCTCTCCTTACGGAAGAGACGTTGCAACCGTTGGTTATCCTATAAGAGTTGCAGAGATGCTCTCGGCTCTTGATGGTCCCGAATATATCGAAAGAGTTGCAGTTAACAACGTTAAGAACGTTAAGGCGGCAAAGAAGGCTATCAAGAAAGCATTTGAAAACCAGATCAACGGCAAGGGCTTCTCGCTTATCGAAGTAGTATCCTCTTGTCCTACAAACTGGGGAATGACACCCCAAAAGGCACTTGAATGGATCGACACCAACATGATCCCTTATTATCCTTTGGGTGTATACAAGGACAGAAGCGCTGTAAAGGAGGAGAAGTAATCATGGCAACAAACAACATCCTCATTGCAGGCTTTGGCGGACAGGGCGTTTTGTTCGCAGGAAAGTTCTTGGCTTATAAAGGACTTTTAGAGGAAAAGGAGATATCCTGGCTCCCTTCATACGGCCCCGAAATGCGCGGCGGCACAGCTAACTGCTCGGTTATTATAAGCGACACTCCCGTTGGCTCGCCCATCGTTTCTACTCCCGACGTTTTAATGGTTATGAACCTTCCCTCGCTCGATAAGTATGAATCTGCGGCTGCAAAGGGTGCAAAGATCTTTGTTGACTCTACCCTTATTGCAAGAAACGTTGAGCGTGACGACGTTACTGCTTATTACATCCCCGCAACACAGATGGCAAAGGATCTTGGCATTCCCACTCTTGCAAACATGATAATGGTTGGCAAGGTTATTAAAGAAACCGGCGTAGTTTCCTTTGACAACATGGTTGATGCTTTGAAAAAGGTCGTATCCGCAAAGCGTATAGAGCTTTTGGATCTTAACCTTAAAGCTATCGAGGCTGGATATAATTATATCGGCTAAAAACACTTGATAAAATTTTAAAAATGTGATAGTGTGAAGTAAGATGGAGAGATATGCCGCTTATTTCACACTTGGCATTTATCAAAGAATTCTCTTTTGGAGGTTGAATATTATGCTCGATATCAGAATAGAAAAAACAAACGCACCCAAGGCAAAGCCCGAAAAAGGAACTCCTTTGGGATTTGGCCATATTTTTACCGACCATATGTTTGTAATGAACTATACCGAAGGCAAGGGCTGGCACGATGCGAGAATCGTTCCCTTTGAAAACATCTCGCTTTCTCCCGCTTCAATGGTATTCCACTACGGTCAGGAAATGTTCGAAGGCTTAAAGGCTTATAAAGGCGAGGATGGAACTGTTTATCTCTTCCGCCCTGACATGAACGCAAAGCGTGCAAACGCTTCGAATGAGCGTCTTTGCATTCCCCAGATTCCCGAAGAGGACTTCGTTCAGGCTGTTAAGACTGTTGTTGACGTTGACAGAGATTGGATCCCCGAGGAAGCAGGCACAAGCCTTTATATCCGCCCCTTCGTTATCGCAACTGATAACTTCTTGGGCGTTGCCCCCTCTAAGACATATCTTTTCATAATCATCCTCTCCCCCTCGGGAGCTTATTATGCAAGTGGCTTGGCACCCGTTGGCATCTGGATCGAGGACGAATATGTCCGTGCAGTTAAGGGCGGTATCGGTTATGCTAAAACAGGCGGCAACTATGCAGCTTCGTTGGCAGCTCAGGTTAAGGCTCATGACGGCGGATATTCTCAGGTTTTGTGGCTTGACGGTGTTGAAAGAAAATACATCGAAGAAGTCGGCGCTATGAACATCGTGTTCAAGATCAGCGGCAAGATCGTAACTCCCGCACTTAACGGCTCTATTTTGCCCGGTATCACAAGAAATTCTGTTTTAAAGCTTTGCCGTGATTGGGGCTATGAGGTTGAGGAAAGAAAGATCTCGGTTGACGAGCTTGTTGAAGCTGCTCACAATGGCACTCTTGAAGAAGTTTTCGGAACAGGTACTGCTGCAGTTGTTTCCCCCGTTGGAAAGCTCAGATATAAGGATGAAGTGTTCACCATCGGTGACGGTGGAATCGGCGAGCTTACACAGAAGCTTTATGACGAGATCACAGGTATCCAGTGGGGCAAACGCGAAGATCCCAATGGCTGGAGAGTTATTGTTTAATAATCTAAACGTCAATCTATATTTATAAAGAAGGTAATTCTATGAGCAAGCAAAGAATTGAAACCACCTGCGTTCAGGGCGGTTACACTCCCGGCAACGGCGAGCCCAGACAGATCCCCATAATTCAGTCCACCACCTTCAAATACTCTACAAGCGAGGATATGGGCAAACTTTTCGACCTTGAGGCAGAGGGCTATTTCTATTCCCGTCTGCAAAATCCCACCTGCGATATGGTCGCGAAGAAGATCTGCGAGCTTGAGGGCGGAACTGCCGCAATGCTCACATCTTCGGGCCAGGCTGCAAACTTCTTTGCAACCTTTAATATCGCAAACGCAGGCGACCATATCGTTTCTGTTTCTGCAATATACGGCGGAACCTTCAATCTTTTCAACGTTACGATGAGAAAAATGGGTATCGACTTTACTTTCGTTGCGCCCGATTGCTCTGACGAAGAGTTAGAAGCCGCATTCAAGCCCAACACCAAGGCTGTTTTCGGTGAGACTATTGCAAATCCCGCTTTGCGTGTTTTGGATATCGAGCGTTTTGCAAATGCCGCACACGCTCACGGCGTTCCCTTGATCGTTGACAACACCTTTGCAACACCCATCAACTGCCGCCCGTTCGAATTTGGCGCAGATATCGTTACACATTCCACCACCAAGTATATGGACGGACACGGTGCCGCAGTCGGCGGATGTATCGTCGATTCCGGCAAGTTTGACTGGATGGCATATGCTGATAAGTTCCCCGGACTTACTACTCCCGACGATAGCTATCACGGCATCACCTATTGCGAACGCTTTGGAAAAGAGGGTGCATTCATAACCAAGGCAACAGCTCAGCTTATGCGTGACTTTGGCTGCACACCTGCTCCTCAAAGCGCATTCCTTTTGAATTTGGGCCTTGAAAGCTTGCACGTAAGAATGGCACGCCACTGCGAAAACGGCATGGCAGTTGCAAAATTTCTTAAAAATCATCCCAAGATCACTTGGGTTAAATACCCGAATTTAGAGGGTGACGAGGATCATGCTTTGGCCCAGAAGTACCTTTCTAACGGCTCCTGCGGCGTTGTAAGCTTCGGCGTTAAGGGCGGAAGAAAGGCTGCAGAAGCTTTTATGAAAGAGCTTAAGCTTTGCGCTATTGAGACCCACGTTGCCGACGCAAGAACCTGCTGCTTGCATCCCGCAAGCGCAACTCATCGTCAGATGAGTGACAGCGAGCTTGTTGCGGCAGGCGTTTCGCCCGATTTAGTCCGCCTTTCCTGCGGAATCGAATCGGCTGACGATTTGATCGCCGACCTTGCTCAGGCTCTTGAAACAGTATAAAACTAACCTTATAGGAGATAATAATGCCAATTAAAATTCCCAACAGCTTGCCTGCGGCAAAAACGCTGGCAGATGAGAATATATTCATAATGACAGAAACAAGAGCGATGACTCAGGACATCCGTCCTTTAAAGATCCTCCTCTTGAACCTGATGCCCACAAAGATCGACACCGAAACACAGCTTGCACGCCTTATCGGAAACACTCCCTTGCAGGTAGAGGTTGAGTTTATCCACACCGCAAGCCACGAGTCGAAGAACACCTCGAAAGAGCATCTTTTCTCATTCTATAAAACGTTCGATCAAGTTAAGCACAAAAAGTTTGACGGAATGATCATCACAGGTGCACCTGTTGAAATGCTTGAATTTGAAGAGGTTGAATATTGGGACGAGCTTAAAGAAATCTTTGAATGGACAAAAACTCACGTTCATTCCACGTTCCACATTTGCTGGGGTGCTCAGGCAGGGCTTTATTATCACTTTGGAATTAAAAAATATCCGCTTCCCGAAAAGATGTTCGGCGTGTTCGAGCATACGGTTGATTATAAAAACCCGATCCTTTTCCGCGGGGCAGACGATGTGTTTATGGCTCCTCATTCCCGCCACTCCACCGTTTTGCAGGAGGATATTGAAAAAGTTCCCGAGCTTAAGATTCTTGCCACAAGCGAAAAAGCAGGAGTTTATGCTTGCATGACACAAAACGGCAAGCAGATATTCATCACCGGTCATTCGGAATATGATGCAGGCACTTTGGCAAAGGAATATTTCAGAGATAAGGATAAGGGGCTTGATATAAAGATTCCCGAAAACTATTTCCCTGATGATGACGATACCAAGCAGCCCCGCGTTTCTTGGAGATCGCACGCAAATCTTTTATATTCCAACTGGCTTAACTATTTTGTATATCAGACAACTCCTTACGATATCGAAGAAGTATAATTATGGGCGACCGCATAGGGTCGCCCTTTTTTATGCTATCAATACATCCCGTTCTGAGACATGTAAGAATGAAGCTTTTCGCCGTGCTGCTGTTCCTCGGACTGAATGTGATTGAGTGCTCGTCTTGCCTGCGGATCGTTAAATTCGAATACGCTTGTGTCATAAAGAGAGGAAACGTGCTTTTCCATCGCAAGCATATCGCTTAAAAGGAACTGATCGGCGTTTTTGGTTGCCTCGTTGGGATAATCCACCTTGCAGCAAAATCTGTTGTTGGCATTAAGCCCCGTGGGCATATGAGGGACTGTTCCCTGCAAAAGCGAGCAAACTGTGTCATAGTGGCTCTTTTCAGCGGCGGCAATCTCGCCGAAAAGGCTCTTCAATTCTTCGGCATGGGCATCCTGACTGTATTTGTTATACTTGTCATAGCAAAGCTTTTCCTGATTCTTAAGGTCCTGCAAAAGGGTGGTTTCTTTCTGGGTAAGGGTCATAATAAAATCCTCCATAACATTTTTATAGAGATATTATTGGCACACACTTTCGTATTATTCATCTTGATAGATAGATGGTTTTGTGGTAAAATACTTATAACAAACGATTTTAATGCGAGGGGATTTAAATGTCCATTTTTTCAAGAACCGAAATCTTGCTTGGCGAGTCGGCAATGGATAAGCTTAAAAACGCACGAGTGGCTGTTTTTGGCGTTGGCGGTGTCGGCGGATATGTATGCGAGATGCTTGCACGCTCGGGCGTGGGCAACATAACGCTTATCGACAGCGATGCGGTTAGCGAAACCAACCGTAACCGACAGATCATTGCGCTTGAAAGCACCACGGGCAGACCGAAGGTGGCAGTCATGCGTGAGCGCATTTTGGACATCAATCCAAACGCCAAGGTTAACTCTCTTGAAATGTTTTACACCCCAGAGAATGCCGATGAAATTTCGCTTTCACAGTTTGATTATATCGCAGACTGCATTGACACGATGACCTCGAAGATAGAGCTTATAATGCGTGCAAAGGCTTGCGGCACGAAGATAATAAGCGCGATGGGCGCAGGCAATAAGCTTGATCCCACGAAATTTGAGGTGAGCGATATTTACAAAACCTCGGTTTGCCCATTAGCAAGAACCTTGCGCTATGAGCTGAAAAGGCGAGGGGTGAAATCTCTTAAAGTGGTATACTCGAAAGAGGAACCCAAAAAGCCAAAAGGCGAGATCACGGGCGAGAGTTTTGGCAGGCACATTCCTGCATCGGTGGCGTTTGCGCCCTCTGCAATGGGAATTGTTATGGCAAGCGAGATCGTTAGGGATATAATAGGATAGCTAAGCGGCAGATCACTGCCGCTTTTTTGTCGCCTTAAAACCGCAATCCGTCCAAAAAATCACCCCGATGTGTAAAACTTACCTCTTTACAAACGCGAACATATGTGCTAAAATAGCCTCGAAACTAAGAACAAATGTTCCAAAACGAAAGAGGGCTTTGCCATGCGTGATATTTTGCATTGTGATCTGAATAATTTTTATGCCTCGGTTGAGTGCAGAGATAACCCAAAGCTTAAGGGTCATCCCATTGCGGTCTGCGGAAGTGTCGAGGATAGGGCGGGGATAGTGCTTGCTAAAAACGACATTGCGAAAGCTTTTGGCGTTAAAACCGCCGAAAAAATATACGAAGCAAAGCAAAAATGCCCTAATCTTGTCATCGTCCCGCCAAGAATGCAGGAGTATTCAAAAGCCTCTAAAGAGGTGAGGAAGATATATGCACGCTATACCGACCTTGTCGAGCCGTTTGGAATGGACGAGTGCTGGCTTGACGTTACGGGCTCTCACTTCTTGTTCGGCACGAGCGAGGAGATCGCAGATCGCATTAGATGCGAGGTTAAAGAGGAAACCGGGCTTACGATATCCGTGGGTGTGAGCTTTACAAAGGTTTTGGCAAAGCTCGGCTCGGACATGAAAAAGCCGGATGCTGTCACTGTCTTAACAAGGGATATCTATAAGAAAAAGATATATCCGCTTGCCGCTAACGAGATTATCGGCATCGGCCCTGCAACAATGCGCCGCCTTGCAAAGCTTAGAATATTCACGCTGGGTGATCTTGCACAGTCAGACCCGGAAATGCTTATAAGAAACCTTGGCAAAAGCGGAATGTGGCTGTGGCGAGCCGTGAACGGATATGACGATGCGATAGTTCACGAGATCGGATATGAATCGGTTGCAAAATCGGTGGGAAACTCGACAACGCTTCGCGAGGATCTATATACAAACGAGCAGGTTTGGCAGGTGATGCTTGGCCTTGCCGAGGAGGTTTGCCGCCGCCTTCGCCAAGGCGAGCAATGTGCAGGCGGAGTGTGCCTAAGCGTGAAAACAAAGGACCTTGACTATCACGAGTTTCAGGCTCAGCTTGACTATCCCACAAACTCGGCACTCATTTTGGCTGAAAAGGGCTTTAAGCTGTTTTTGAAGAATTTTGATTGGCACTTGCCAATTCGTGCTGTTGGGATAAGAGGGATAAACCTGGTTTGTGAGGATGTCGAGCGCCAATGCTCGATGTTCACTGATTGTGCAAGGACGGAAAAGCTTGAAGCTTTGGATGCCGTGTCCGACCGTCTGCGTGAGCGTTTTGGCAAGGACGTTATATATCCCGCGCGATTAAAAAACGACCTTTTCCTAACACACGACAAGATCAACATTTTTCAGAGCTTGCATGGATTTGCGTCAGGGTGAAAGATATTACCGGCTTCAATCCCACCCTAATGCGCTATTTTTGCGCTCTGCCAATATCTTTTTTATGTTTTTTTCATATATATCGTCATCGAAACCAAATTCAGTCTGTTACATTTGGCTATTGATTTTCCACGCATTTTGGGTATATAATACAATAGAGAAAATTTGTGAACTTAAACAAAGATTTTAGTTATTTTTATGTATATTCACAGAAACGAGGAATTGGCATTGGTTAGAAACGATTTAAGAAATATTGCAATAATCGCCCACGTTGACCACGGAAAGACCACTCTTGTCGACGGAATGTTAAAGCAAAGCGGCACCTTCAGAGAGAATCAGGTAGTCAGCGATCGCGTTATGGACTCTAACGATATCGAGCGCGAGCGCGGTATCACAATTTTGGCAAAGAACACCTCCATCATGTATGGAGACACAAAGATAAACATTATCGATACTCCCGGTCACGCTGACTTCGGCGGCGAGGTTGAGCGTATTTTAAAGATGGTTGACGGCGTTATCCTTTTGGTCGATGCTGCCGAGGGCCCGATGCCTCAGACAAGATTCGTTTTGCAGCACGCTCTCGAGCTTGGCCATCGTGTTATCATCGCAATCAACAAGATAGACAAGCCCGATGCCAGAATTAACGAGGTTATTGATGAATGCTTCGAGCTTCTTATAGACCTTGATGCAACAGACGAACAGCTCGATTCTCCCATCCTTTTCTGTTCGGGACGTGACGGCACAGCCTCTTTGGATGAAAAAACTCCCGGAACCGACCTTACCCCCTTGTTTGAAAAGATAATCGAATATGTTCCCGCACCCCAGGGTGAGCCTGAACAACCCTTGCAGATCCTTGTTTCCTCGATCGACTATAACGAATACGTCGGCAGAATTGCCATCGGCAAGGTCGAGCGTGGTTCGGTCAAGGTCAATCAAGAGGTTATGATTGGCGACTATCACCACTCGAAAAAGGAATATCGCGGCAAGATAGTCACCCTTTATCAGATAAATGGCCTTGAAAGAGTGCCTGCTCAGTCTGCAACCGTTGGTGATATCGTTTGCATCAGCGGTATCGAAAACATCACCATCGGCGACACCATCTGCGATTTCAACAACTACGAGCCGTTGCCTTTCGTAAAGATCAGCGAGCCTACAGTTGAAATGACCTTCAGCGTTAACGACTCTCCCTTCGCAGGAAGAGAGGGCAAGTTTGTAACCTCTCGTCACATCCGCGAACGCCTATTTAAAGAGCTTTTGAAGGACGTTTCGCTCAGAGTTACCGAAACCGATTCGACCGACTCGTTTAAGGTCGCAGGAAGAGGTGAAATGCACCTTTCCATCCTTATCGAAAATATGCGCCGTGAAGGCTATGAGCTTGGCGTTTCCACCCCCAGAGTTTTGTATAAAGAGATCGAGGGCAAGCTTTGCGAGCCTATCGAAGAGCTTGTTGTTGACGTTCCCGAGAATTGCCTTGGCTCCGTTATGGAAAAGATGGGCAACCGCAAGGGCGAAATGGTTTCAATGAACCCCATGGGCAGCCGAATGAAGGTTGTGTTCCACGTCCCTGCAAGAGGGCTTTTCGGTTACAGAAACGAATTCTTGACAGATACCAAGGGCGAAGGCATTATGAGCTCGGTATTCCACGAATATCAGCCCTATAAGGGAGATATCCCTCGCCGTTCTCAGGGCTCGCTTATAGCATTTGAAACAGGCGAAGCCGTAACCTATGGCCTTTATAACGCGCAGGAGCGCGGTGCTTTGATAATCACCGCAGGCACACCCGTTTATGAAGGCATGATCGTTGGTATGAGCCCGAAGTCGGAAGACTTGGTGGTTAACGTCTGCAAGAAAAAGCACTTAACAAACACCCGTGCCAGCGGCTCGGATGATGCTTTGCGCCTTATCCCGCCAAGAGTTTTAAGTCTCGAGGACAGCCTTGAATTCATTGCCGAGGACGAGCTTGTCGAGGTTACACCCAAAACTATAAGACTTAGAAAGAAGACACTTTCTAACACCCAAAGAATGAAGGACAATGCAAAGCTGAAATAATGTAGCATCAGGCGACGACGTCGCCGAACGCGCTCCCAAGCGAAGCGAGAGGAGCTGTGTCGGCGGTGGAGGAGCCGGTCGGTTGCATCAAACAGGATATAGAAGACAAAAATGAAAGAAGTAATAATCGGCACAGAGTTTGTGTCGAACACAATAGTATCAGAGCACAACACAGCTCTATCCGTTGGAAGCGGCGAAGCTCTCGTTTTTTCCACACCCATGATGATAGCTCTCATGGAAAACGCTGCATATCTTTGCTTAAAGCCTTTTTTGGATGAATCAGAGTCCTCGGTGGGAATCAAGATAGATACAACTCACGAGTCTGCATCTCCCATCGGACTTGCTATCTCTGCTCGTGCAAAGATCACCGAGGTTAACGGCAAGATAGTTACCTTTGAAGTGGTCGCATCCGATGCTTTCGGGGTTATCGGCAAAGGCTTGCATCAGCGCACAGTTGTCAATTGCGAGAAATTCATCTCGCGCGCAAATCAAAAGCTTAGCCAAATATAATACAAAAAAGCCGTCGTTTTTCGGCGGCTTAATATTTTGCAAAGAAAAAGCCCGCTTCATTTGAAGCGGTCTGTTTTTGTGTTTTAGTTCTAATTACTCAACGTAGTTAGGGCCAAAGTAAGCGATACCGTCAACAGTGTTCTGAATAACGTCCTGAGCTACATCGTAAACGTAGGTGATGATTCCTTCAGCGCCATCAACTGTGCAGTCGAGGAAGTAGGTAGGAACTTCGGGATCGTTTACGTCAACGGAGTAAGTACCGGTAACAACGATGTCAGAAAGTGTGCTGGTGATGGTGTATGTACCAACGTTGTTTTCAGCATCATAAGTGCCGAAAGTGATGGAGTTGGTGCCTGTGCCGTCAGAGTAAACAGCGCCGTCAGCAGGAGCCTGAAGCTTAGTGCAAGCGGTGAATACGGTGAGAGCCATAACCAAAATGAGTGCTACTGAAATTAATCTTTTCATGGTAATTAATCCCCCGATAGAATTAAAATATAGTCGATTTACTAATCGTACTTACATTATAACCTCATTGATTGCGGTTGTCAATAAATTATAAGGCGTTTATATTAAACATTGTGATAAATATACAGTTTAATTTATCGCAATTTGTTTATTATTCCGATTAAAATCAACGTCTTAAAACCGACAGTCTTCACTTGCTATGTCAGTTAGACTTATTGTATACTTTGATGCTTTCGGATTTGTTGTCAGACACGAAATACTTAATAATATTTCGCCTTGTAACAATGCCAATAAACTTGCCCTCATCGTCAACAACGGGGACAAAATTCTGGCGCATAGCAAGCTCTAAAAGCTCATCCATCGTTGCTGTAATGCGAACAGCTGCGCGGTCCTTGTGGATAAGCCTGTTAAGCCTAAGTTCCTCGGCGTCATAAATTGAAACGCCGTCGGTATCTTCAACAGACTCGTCAAGCATAAACCACAAAAAATCGCCCTCTGTAACAGTTCCCAGATATTCGCCCTTGCGGTTGATGACAGGGATCGAGGAATATCCGTGGTGGCGCATTTTTTCAAGAGCCTGACGAATTGAATAGTCGTCATATAAATATGCTACGTCCTTTTTAAGTGTTAAGAAAAAAGCAATGTTCATTGATCCTCTTCCGTTTCTTGGTCGATGGCAGAGTTATCCGCCCAAACATATTCTTCGAAAAATTCTTCCAGGCAAAGACCGGAGTCGCGGATGATGGCGGCATATTCAATGCCGACGTATCTGTAATGCCACGGCTCATAGATATAGCCTGTAATATCCGTTTTATCTTTTAAATATCTTAAAATAAAGCCGTAATCTGCGGCGTTTTCCTGAAGCCAGCGATATTCCTTTGTCTGATCAAAAGCTTCATATGTATCCCAGTCGTCCTCGGTCACAATGTCAACAGCCAAGCCTGCGTTGTGCTCGCTCGTTCCGGGGAGGGCGATGTTTATCAAAACGTCGGCATAAGCCTCGTCATAGCTCCAGCCGTATTTCTCCATGCGGGATTCAATATTTCTCTCAAACAGCTTTTTCTGATAGCTCACAGTTCTATAAGCCGATAAAACCTTAAGCTCGATGCCATCCTCTTTGGCGGCTTCGATCATATCGCGGCAATATTTTGCCGCAGTAACCTCGAGTTCATACGAGCCTTGAACATAATCAGTTTCGATATCGTAATCATCGGGCAGGGGATACTCGCGGTTTACAAGGAAGAAATGCTCATCTACAATAAATTCAACGTTTGAAATATCAGTCTTTGATTCAACTTCTTCGGATTCAACAGTTGCTTCAGTAGTTACCTCGGTAGTTGCTTCGGTAGTTGCTTCAGTAGTTGCTTCAGTGGTTGTAACCTCGGTAGTCTCTTCTGAAGATGTTGTAGCCTCAGTTGTGGTGGCTTCGGTCGTGGCTTCGGTGGTGGGTTCGGTCGTTTCGTTCACCTCCGTTGTAGTGGGTTGGGTGGTGACCTGCGAGCTATCACTAACGGGCTCGGTCGTTGTAATGGTCACCTTCGGCTCTTCGACAGGCGTATTTACGGGCTTGGCATTGCAAGAGCAAAAAAGCAAGCACACGGCACACGCCGCCGACAAAAATATATATCTCAAAAAGGGTCACATCCTTAGTTTATTATTTCCATTTATATTTTAGCACACAAAGCACACTTTGTCTTGATTAAAATTAACCAAAGTTTACGCATATAATTTTACACGTTGATTATCTTGTTATTGTGACAGAAAGGAGTTGGAATCTTGAAAAATCTTCGCAGCAACAGGGCCTATATGATGGCGTTTGGAGGAGTTTTTGCCGTTTTGGTGTTTTCTCTTGTTTATATTGCTTTTTCGGTGCTGCCAAGCGTGCCTGCATTTGTCAGCATGGGCGAGCTTGCCGCGCAGCTTACAGCAGGAATGTTTTTCGAGGAAGATGTGCCAAGCCCCTCGCCCTCTGATGATCCTGTCACAGAGGAAAAGGAGGAATCTACGAATCCGCCAAGCGGAATTGCAGACAGCTTGATCTCGCTTTCGGGAGTGATGTATGAGTTTGAATCAGAGGATGAAGGAGCCTCGCACCCCGAAGAGGAGCTTACTCCCTCGCAGATAAGCGGCCCGATCGTTAGAAAAACTTATACTTATTCTCCCTCCGGCTCGATTATAGAGCTGCCTTTCGGCGGGCTTTTGCGAAACTGCACCGATATTACAAACGATTATCTTCTTGACCAATGTGAGCGTGATACAGCGCAGAAGATCACAGATATAAGCGAGCCTTTGGTGCTTATTATGCACACCCACACTACCGAAAGCTACGAGTCGGGTGCCAGCGAGTTTTACAGCGAATATGATTCCTCGCGCTCGACAGATTTAAACGAAACGGTGGTTGCCGTGGGCAAAAAGATCGCTGAAAAGCTTGATGAAGCAGGCATCGGCGTGATACATCTTGAGGAAACGTTTGACTATCCCGAATATTCTGGAGCTTATGACAGAAGCTGCGAGCGCATTATTGAGATATTGCAGGAGCATCCAAGCATACAAATCGTTATTGACGTTCACCGTGATGCGATAGAGTCAGAAGGCGTGCGCTATGCTCCTGTTGCCGAGATAGAGGGCAAAACTGCCGCGCAGGTTATGATAATTTGCGGATGCATGAACGTGCCGCAGTATAGATATAACCTGCGGCTTGCCTGCCGCCTGCAGGGAATTATGGAATCGAACTATCCCGGGCTTACCCGCCCGATTTTGTTTGATGAACGCAATTATAATCAAGAGCTGACAAAGGGGAGCATTCTTTTAGAGATGGGCTCGCACGCAAACTCGCTTGAAGAGGCGCTTTACAGCGGCGAGCTTGTGGGAGAATGTTTAAAACAGCTTGTTTTAGAGCTTGCAAACGAGTGATTTTTGCTGAAATTTTCGTTTATCTATTGGCAAATACGACAAATTGTGATATCATAGCTTTAATGTGTTAAACCCTTAACAAAAAAAGGAGAATGAAAAATGAAAGCAGTTATTTCGGTAATCGGCAAGGACGCAGTCGGCATTTTGGCAAAGGTTTCAACAATTTGTGCAGAAAACAACGCCAACGTAACAGAGGTTACACAGTCGGTATTGCAGGACGTTTTTGCAATGGTCATGCTTGTTGATATTACAGAACTTTCAACACCCTTAGCAGATCTTAGCGACAAAATGACCGAGCTTGGCAAACAGCTTGGACTTTCTATCTATGTAATGCACGAGGATATATTCAACACTATGCATCATATTTAAGTGGGGAATTCGTATCTCAAAGATACGAATTTATAACCGACGAGCAGGTAGTGGCTTTCATAGCGAACTTTACCGTCGGTTTTGCATCATATATGATCAAAGTAAGTAGGCGACGACGTCGCACGGCGCGCCGCGGAGCGTTAGCGGAGTGGCTGTGCGTGCGGTGGAGGAGCCGGTCGGTCCGCAAATTTGACCTCTAAGAAAGGTAACGATATAAAATGATAAATTTAAGCGACATTTTGGAAACCATCCGCATGATCCAGGACGAATGCCTTGATATCAGAACTATCACCATGGGCATTTCGCTTTTGGATTGCATCGATCCCGATATCGACGTTGCGTGCGAGAAGGTATATAAAAAGATCACCACCTGCGCCAAGGATCTGGTTCGTGTGGGCGAGGAGATCGAAAAGGAATACGGTATCCCGATAATCAACAAGCGAATTTCTGTAACGCCCATCTCGATAATTTCGGCAGCTTGTAACCAAAGCCCTGTTAAGTTTGCATTAACTATGGACAAAGCGGCTGAGGCTGTGGGAGTTAACCTCATCGGCGGATATTCAGCACTTGTTCAAAAGGGCTTCTCTGCAGGCGACAAAGAGCTTATCGAGTCCATTCCCGAAGCATTAAAGCTAACAAGCCGTGTGTGCTCGTCAGTAAACGTTGGCTCGACAAAAACCGGTATCAATTTGGATGCTTGTAAGCTTATGGGCAGAATAGTTAAAGAATGTGCCGAGGCAACAGTTGACACAAACTGCTTTGGAGCAGCGAAGCTTGTTGTTTTCTGCAATGCTGTCGAGGATAATCCCTTCATGGCAGGTGCATTCCACGGTGTTGGTGAGCCTGACTGTATTATAAACGTTGGCGTTTCCGGTCCCGGCGTTGTAAGATCGGCGTTGGCAAAGCACCCCGATGCCGACATTAACGAAATCGCAGGAATCATCAAAACGACTGCATATAAAATAACAAGAGTAGGCCAGCTTGTCGGCGTAACAGCTTCCGAGCGTTTGGGTGTGCCGTTTGGCATCGTTGACCTTTCGCTTGCCCCCACGCCCGCTGTCGGTGACTCTGTTGCTCATATCTTAGAGGAGATCGGTCTTGAACAGTGCGGCTGTCCCGGAACTACCGCAACCCTTGCTCTTTTGAACGATGCTGTTAAAAAGGGTGGCGTAATGGCTTGCTCGTCGGTTGGCGGACTTTCGGGTGCATTCATCCCCGTATCTGAAGACGCAGGCATGATCGATGCTGCGAAGAGCGGCTGCTTAACTCTTGAAAAGCTTGAAGCAATGACCGCTGTATGCTCGGTTGGACTTGATATGATAGTCGTTCCCGGTGACACAACTGCCGATACTATCGCGGCGCTTATCGCGGATGAAGCGGCAATCGGTATGGTCAACTCGAAGACAACCGCTGTAAGAGTCATTCCTGCAATTGGAATGGATGTTGGCGACGAGCTTGATTGGGGCGGACTTTTCGGTTGCGGCCCTGTAATGAAGATAAATACATATTCGCCTTCGAAGTTTATAAACCGCGGCGGACAGATCCCTGCACCTCTTCACAGCTTAAAGAACTAATGAAAAAGCACTTATGGTTAACCATAAGTGCTTTTATGTATTCAAAGTAGCTTTCACCACACCGGGCGCATCTTAATCCAACTTTTCGGTCGATCCTGCAGCAACCTGAGCGGTATAGCTCGTGTTAGCTGCTTCGCTTACGGATATCAGGTGCTTAGCCATTTCCTGCGCAACACGAGTCTGTGTAGCTTCGGTGGGATGCCAGTTGGCGGAATACCCCTCGTGTCCTTGAATCTGTCCAAGCTTGACAGAGCTTATATTTGTATCTCCTGTTTCGGCGGTGTATTCGCTGACAGCAGTTTCGATGGCAGGATAAAGATCGGCACCCATAACGCCCAAGGTGCAAACAATGTGAGCGCCCGGGTTTTTCTCTCTTACAAGTTTCAAAAATTCAATATATTCATCAGAATAATCTCTTGCTTTATCAGCATCTCCCTTAACATAGGAATTGTCGTTAGTTCCAAGGTTGATGACAACGATATCGGGAACAAAGCTGTCAAAATCCCATTCAAGCTCGTTAACGTTTGGTGTATTAGAGGTGTCCCACATCTTGCCGACCTGAGTGTATATCTTGGGAACAAGTCCTGATTCGTTGATGTTGCCGTCGCCGGTATATGCCGAGATGATTCCGTGTCCGCTATACGAAACTAAGCTGTAATCAGCGCCTAAAATCTCTGCAGTCTTATAGCCATAGGCCTTTGTTGCATCCTCGGTCAAGGTTGAGAAGCCGTGGTTTCTGTCTTCGTCGTCAACGCCATATCCGCAGGTGATCGAGTCACCGATGAATTCGATCTTTAAAGAGCTTTCCTTAGAGGGGGCGATGGGTTTCACGTCAGTCACGGTTATCGACTTAACACCGATAATCGAGTTCGCAGATTCCGAGAGCTTTAAAAGCTTAACGGTGTTTTCGCCTTCGGGAAGGGTGACTTCAACGGTTCTTTCGGATTCGGTCATCATTTCGTCCAAAACGCGTTCGCCGTTAACGAACAAGGCATATCTTGCCTGATTGCTGCTCGAAGGGGTTGCAGAATTGTCACCAGCAAGAACTATCTTAAGCGACGTGCTGTTTGTCACGAATTCAATGCCTGCAGCAGACTGAACTATCCACAAAACGTCGTTTTCATCTAAATACGTTCTGCCGATGAGCTTAACGGTATCCATGTTTGCGCTAACTGTTCTTTCGATGGGGTTGTCGGTCACTTTCATATTATCATCTCCTGAGTCTGCGCATCCCGCAAATGACCTGAAAAGCGAAAGCGCAAGTAATACTAAAATGAATCTTTTCAATTTCATAATTTCCTCCCAAAGCATTTTTTTCATTATACATCATTCTTGCTAAAAACACAATATCTATTGCGAAACGGAAGAACTTCTTCTTTTGTGTTGCACAAATAATCCTTGGCTGATATAATAAGCTTAACGAATGAAGGAGGGAACACTATGAGCAAAATCATGTTAGATACTAATAATTCGGTGTTTTTCAAAAATAACGTTGATTACTGCGTGGGAACAGGCAGAATGAGCCTTGCACTTCACAAGGAATATCACGATCAGCTTGCTTATGTTCAAAAGGGTATAGGATTTAAGTACATCCGCGGACACGGACTTTTCTGCGACGATATGGCTATCTATCAGGAACGTACAGATAAAGAAGGCAACACCACAATAGAGTATAACTTCACATATTTGGACAGAGTGTTTGACGATTATCTTTCCTTGGGTATCCGCCCGTTCTTAGAGCTTGGCTTTATGCCCTATGCCATGAAATCTCAAGAGAACTATGTTTTCCATTGGAAGGGAAATACAAGCCCTCCGAAGGACTATGCGCTTTGGTGCGATATGGTAAAGGCAACACTTCGCCACCTTATCGAGCGTTATGGCGAGGATGAGGTTCTTAACTGGCCGATAGAGGTTTGGAATGAACCCAACCTTTGGGGCTTCTGGTATAAGGCTGATATGGAAGAGTATTTCAAGCTTTATACATACTCTGCAAATGCAGTTAAAGAGGTTGATTCAAGGCTTAAGGTTGGCGGCCCTGCAATTTGCGGCGGTGCCGATGAAAAGTGGATGAGAGGCTTCCTTAATTATTGCCGCGAAAACAATCCTCCCCTTGATTTTATCACCCGCCACCACTATACAACTCATTTCCCCAAGCCGCAGGGACATTATGGCTATGCTTCACTTATGGGCACCCGTGAAGCTTTGGACACCCTTAAAGACGTGCGTGCAATGGTGAACGAGTATGACGAATTCAAGGATCTTCCTTTCTATATTACCGAGTTTAACACTTCTTACATCCCCAACTGTCCGATGCACGACACCAACGAAAATGCAGTCGAGCTTGCACGCACGCTTTCCGAGATAGGTGACTATGTTGACGGCTATTCTTATTGGACCTTCGGCGACGTTTTCGAGGAGCAGGGTGTTCCTTTCTCCCTCTTCCACGGCGGATTTGGAATGGTTGCTGACAGATGCATTCCCAAGCCGACATATTGGACGTTCAAGTTCTTTAAGGACGTTAAGGGCGAGTGCATTTATAAAGGCGAAAACGCAGTTGTCACCAAGCAGGCTGACGGCTCGCTTAAGGGAGTTTTGTGGAACGTAATCCGTGACTCAAAGTCTGAAGCTTTAGATTTAAGCTTTGAAACAAATCTTGCAAAGGGCGAATACGTATTGATCACTAAAACAGTTGATGAGGATTGCTGCAATCCCCTTAAAACTTGGCACGATATGGGCGAAAAGAAGATGCCCAAGGATGACGAGATCGAGCTTATCCGCGCAAGCGCAAACCCGCTTATTAAAACTGCAAGGGTTGATGGCACGAGCATAGATTTCACCCTTGGCAAAAACGCCATGGTTTATTTCGAGCTGAAAAAAGCACCCATTCAGGGCGACAGAGGTTATGATTACGACAGAGTTATGTTGGGCGAAAATAAAGTTGAGGAAACAATGGATAAGTAAAAAAACAAAAAGACACGCTTGTACAGGCGTGTCTTTTTTAAAAGTATTGAAATGCAGAGCAGAGTGTGATATTATATAGCAAATTATAGTATTAAGGGGGATATGACATGGGCGAATTCCAGCATATTTTAAAAGATCAGATCAAAATGGTTTCTGATAAGCTTCATGAAATGGGTAAAGACGAGCTTGCTAAGCTTTTTTGCAACTGCTATCCAAACACTCTTGAAACTACAACCAAAATTCTTGATGACGGCTCGGCCTTTGTTATAACCGGGGATATTCATGCAATGTGGCTAAGAGACAGCGCAGCGCAGGTGCACCACTATCTTCCTGTTGCCCGTGAAAACGAAGAGCTTGCACTGATCATCGAGAAGATGATCAAAAGATACAGTATTTATCTTCCTCACGACCCTTATGCAAACGCATTTAACGAAAACGGTGATGATCCCAAGAGAGGGCACTGGCAAGATATCACCTTCAGAAGCCCTTGGGTGTGGGAGAGAAAATACGAGGTCGATTCTCTTTGCCATGTCATCATGATAGCTTATAAGTTCTGGAAGTATACAAACAGAACAGGCCATCTTGATGAAGACTTTAAAAAAAGCGCAAATATAATTCTTGATCTTTGGGAAACCGAACAGTATCACGCTGAAAAATCGACATATACCTTCCACCGCCCGGAGTCTTATGGATCTCAGGACACAATGACAAGAAAAGGTGTAGGAGAACCGGTTGGATATACAGGAATGACATGGTCTGCATTCCGCCCCTCTGACGATGCTTGTGTTTATAACTATCTCATCCCGTCGGAAATGTTCGCAGTTGTCGTTTTGGGCTATCTTGAAGAGATTGCAAGAGTTATCTATAACGATGAAGCGCTCGCTCTTCGTGCACACAAGCTTGCCGGCGAAATAGATAACGGTATCAAGACATATGGCATTTATGATCATCCCAAATACGGAAAGATATATGCTTATGAGACAGACGGTCTTGGCAATTATAATCTTATGGACGATGCAAATGTGCCTTCCTTGCTCTCGATTCCTTATATAGGCTATTGCAGTGCGGATGATGAGATATATAAGAACACAAGAAAGTTCATTCTTTCAGAGGATAATCCGTATTATTTCTCAGGAAGTGTTCTTCACGGCATCGGAAGCCCCCACACAAAGAGGGGTTACGTTTGGCCCATCTCGCTTGTACTTCAGGGACTTACCTCGACCGATCAAAACGAGGTTGAAGAAATTCTTGATATGCTTGTCAATTCTCATGCAGGTACATATTTCATGCATGAATCTATCGATGCAAACGATCCTTATAATTTCAGCAGACATTGGTTTGCGTGGGCAAACTCGATATTCTCCGAGCTTGTACTTAAATACGCAGGCTTTGAAATTTAAAAGTCAGCAAAAAGAGCTATCCCAAACGGGATAGCTCTTTTTAAATTGTTCATAGGGAAACCCGTTTGGGAAGCCTCTTATGAATAGGTTATTTAAAGTATTTAACAGCAGCCTCAAACATTCTGATGTCGTATTCGCCGGGAACGTTCTTATAAAGTCCTGCGCCGATACGCTCGGAGTGGCCCATCTTGCCGAATACTCTGCCGTCGGGAGAGGTGATACCCTCGATAGCGAACATCGAATCGTTGGGGTTAAAGTGAACGTCAGAAGTTGCATTGCCGTTTAGGTCAACATACTGTGTTGCGATCTGACCGTTTGCAGCAAGCTCGCGGATAAGCTCTTCGCTTGCGATGAATCTGCCTTCACCGTGAGAGATCGGAACGTTAACGATGTCGCCAACGTTCATAAGGCTAAGCCAAGGAGACTTGTTAGAAGCGATTCTTGTTCTAACGATTCTCGACTGGTGGCGTGCGATAGTGTTGAATGTAAGGGTGGGGCAGTTTTCATCGGTATCGATGATCTTGCCATAAGGCACAAGGCCAAGCTTAATAAGTGCCTGGAAGCCGTTGCAGATACCGCACATCAAGCCGTCGCGTCTTTCCAAAAGCTCGGTAACGCCTTCCTTAACAGCAGCGTTTCTGAAGAATGCTGTGATGAACTTGCCCGAACCGTCGGGTTCGTCACCGCCAGAGAAGCCGCCGGGGATGAATACCATCTGAGCGTCCTTCAAAGCGGAAGCAAACTTATCAACGCTTCTTGTGATGCCTTCAGCGTTAAGGTTGTTGATCACAATGATCTCAGGATCTGCACCTGCATCGCGAACAGCCTTTGCAGAATCAAATTCGCAGTTTGTGCCGGGGAACGCAGGGATCAAAACCTTGGGGCGTGCAACCTTGATTGCAGGCGAGGGATAGCTTGTTGCCTTATATTCAAAGTTTTCCATAGGAGTCTTTCTGTCGGGGATATTGCAGCTGTAAACGCTTTCAAGCTTGTCCTCATAAATGCCCAAGAGTTCATTCATGCAAATGCTCTCATCACCCAAGGTGAGCTTGTTATCATCGGTAACTTCACCGATAACCCATGCGCCCTCTACATCCTCGGTAACTTCCAAAAGGAATGTGCCATAGTTATAATAGAATACGTCCTTAACGGTGACGTCTTCGGCATACTTAAATCCAAGACCGTTACCCATAGCCATCTTCATAACAGCTTCGCCGATGCCGCCGATGCCTGGAGTGTAGCAAGCAACTGCCTTGCCGCTTCTCATCAAATCGGTAACCTTATTGAAGAGAGCGATGAGGGATTCGGTTACGGGCAAATCGTTTTCGTCATATTCGGGTCTTAAAAGAACTACCTTGTTGCCGGCAGACTTAAATTCGTTTGAAACGATACTTGAAGTCTTTTCAGTTGTAACTGCAAAGGAAACGAGGGTGGGAGGAACGTCTAAGTCTTCAAATGTTCCGCTCATAGAGTCCTTGCCGCCGATAGAGCCGATTCCAAGCTCCTTCTGAGCCTTGAATGCGCCCAAAAGTGCAGCCAAAGGCTTGCCCCAACGCTTGCCATCCTTGCCGGGATGCTCGAAGTATTCCTGGAAGGTAAGATAAACGTCTTCAAACTTTGCACCTGTTGCAATAAGCTTGCAAACAGATTCAACAACAGCGTAATATGCACCGTGGTAAGGAGACTGCTCAGCGATGAAGGGGTTATAGCCCCAAGACATAAGCGAGCAGCAATCGGTGTGCTTCTTTTCAACAGAGATCTTCTGAACCATTGCCTGAATGGGAGTGAGCTGATTCTTGCCACCAAAGGGCATCAAAACTGTGCCTGCACCGATGGTCGAGTCGAATCTTTCGCTTAAGCCTCTCTTCGAGCAAATGTTAAGGTCGTCAGCGATTCTCTTATAGTTTTCTACAAATCCGCCTTCGATAACCTCGTCCTTAACGGCAGGCTTAACGGGGGTTATAGAAATGTGCTTGTCAGCACCGTTAGAATTAAGGAATTCGCGGGAAAGATCAACGATCTTCTTGCCGTTCCACATCATAACAAGTCTGGGCTCTGCCTGAATGTCTGCAACCTTGCAAGCCTGAAGGTTTTCTTCCTTTGCAAGAGCCAAGAATTTATCGATATTTTCACGCTCGATAACAACTGCCATTCTTTCCTGAGATTCGGAAATTGCAAGCTCGGTGCCGTCAAGTCCTTCATACTTCTTGGGAACAGCGTTAAGGTCGATCAACAATCCGTCAGCCAACTCACCGATAGCAACGGAAACACCGCCTGCGCCAAAGTCGTTGCAGCGCTTGATCATCTTTGTAGCTTCGGGATTTCTAAAGAGTCTCTGAAGCTTTCTTTCTTCGGGAGCGTTACCCTTCTGAACTTCTGCACCGCAGGTCTCAAGCGAAGAAAGTGTGTGAGACTTAGATGAGCCTGTTGCACCGCCGCAGCCGTCACGGCCTGTCGAGCCTCCCAAAAGGATTACAACGTCGCCGGGATCGGGGTATTCGCGTCTTACGTTTTCTGCAGGAGCAGCAGCAATTACAGCACCGATCTCCATTCTCTTTGCAGCATAACCGTCGTGATAAATTTCATCAACGATACCGGTTGCAAGACCGATCTGGTTGCCGTAAGAGGAATATCCTGCTGCAGCAGTTGTAACGATAGTTCTCTGAGGGAGCTTGCCCTTGATAGTCTCGCTAACGGGCTTTAAGGGGTTAGCCGCACCGGTTACACGCATAGCGCCGTAAACGTAAGCTCTTCCTGAAAGGGGATCGCGGATAGCACCGCCGATGCAGGTTGCCGCACCGCCGAAAGGCTCGATCTCGGTGGGGTGGTTGTGGGTCTCGTTCTTGAAGAGAAGGAGCCAAGGCTCTGTAACACCGTCAACCTCAACGTCAATCTTAACTGTGCAGGCATTGATTTCTTCGGATTCGTCAAGCTTATCAAGCTTGCCCTCTTTCTTAAGATACTTAACTGCAACTGTCGCAAGATCCATTAAGCATATGGGCTTCTTGTCGCCAACAAGCTTTCTTGTTTCGATATATTCGTCATAAGTCTTCTGCAAAAGCTCGTCTTCAAACTTAACGTCGTCAATAACTGTCAAGAATGTTGTGTGACGGCAGTGATCCGACCAATATGTATCGTTCATTCTGATCTCGGTGATGGTGGGATCTCTGTCTTCAGACTTGAAATAGTTCTGGCAGAATGCGATATCGTCAGCGTCCATTGCAAGACCGTAGTTCTTAACGAATGCTTCAAGTCCTGCACGGTCAAGCGAGGTGAAGCCGTCAAGAGTTTCAACCTCGGTGGGGATATCATAGTTCATCTTCAAGGTTTCGGGAAGCTCTAAAGAAGCCTCTCTTGCCTCTACGGGGTTGATTACGTATTTCTTGATCGAAGCGATATCCTCATCGGAAAGATTGCCCGAAAGAATGTAAATTCTTGCGGTTCTGATAGTGGGTCTGTCGCCCTGAGAGATGATCTGAATGCACTGTGCTGCCGAGTCTGCACGCTGGTCGAACTGACCGGGTAAATATTCGGTTGCGAAGACAGTGTCGCCTTCAGCGGCGTTGATACCGTCTGTCACGATGTCAAGCTGAGGTTCAGAGAAAACGGTCTTCTTTGCATATTCAAAAAGATCTTCAGATATATTTTCAGCGTCATATCTGTTTAAAATGCGAACGCCTTCAAGGTTTTCGATTCCCAAAAGGGTTCTTGCATCCGACAAGAGAGCGCGTGCTTCGTTTGCAAGCTCGCTCTTCTTTTCAACATAAACTCTATATACCATGTTGATAACTTCCTTTCCTTATTTCTTATATGCCGCAAGAGCCTTAGCTCCGATATCACGGCGATAGAATGCCGAGCCAAAGTGGATCTTTTCCACCAAACCGTAAGCATCAGAGATTGCGTTTTCAAGGCTGTCACCCAAAGCGGTCACGCCCAAAACTCGTCCGCCCGAGGTTACAAGCTTGTTCTCCTTGATTGCGGCACCCGCAACGTAAACGCTTTGTGCGATCTCATCGGGAATGGTGATCTCATATCCCTTTTCATATTTAACGGGATAACCGTTTGATGCCATGATGACACAGCAAGCGTGTTTTTCGGCAAACTTAACTTCGCATTCAGCCAAAGTGCCGTTTGTAACAGCCTGCATAACAGTCAAAAGGTCGGACTGGAGAAGCGGCAAAACGACCTGTGTTTCGGGATCGCCGAATCGGCAGTTATATTCAATAACCTTGGGGCCGTCCTTTGTGATCATAAGGCCGAAGTATAAGCAGCCCTTAAAGGTTCTGCCCTCGGCATTCATGGCGTTAATTGTGGGAAGGAAGATCTTTTCCATGCAAACGCTTGCAATGTCGGGAGTGTAATAAGGGTTGGGAGCAACAGTTCCCATGCCGCCGGTGTTAAGTCCCTTGTCGCCGTCTAAAGCTCTCTTGTGGTCCATCGAGGATATCATTGGCTTAACACACTTGCCGTCAGTAAAAGCCAAAACCGAAACCTCGGGTCCTTCAAGGAACTCCTCGATAACGATGTTATCGCCCGATTTACCGAATGCCTTGTCCTGCATGATGGACTTAACAGCGTCATAAGCTTCCTCTCTTGTTAAAGCGATGATAACGCCCTTGCCAAGTGCCAAACCGTCAGCCTTGATAACTGTGGGAATGGGTGCTGTATGCAAATATTCCAAAGCCTTTTCGGCATCGTCAAACACTTCGAATGCGGCAGTTGGGATGCCGTATTTCTTCATAAGCTCTTTCGAAAAGACCTTGCTGCCCTCGATTATAGCGGCGTTTGCCTTTGGGCCGAAGCAGGGGATACCTTTTTCTTCAAGAGCATCAACAGCGCCCAAAACAAGCGGATCATCGGGAGCTACAACGGCATAATCAATGCCGTTTGTAACTGCAAAATCAACTATCCCTGCAATATCGGTTGCCGAGATGTTAACGCACTCGGCATCAGCGGCAATGCCGCCGTTGCCGGGAAGAGCATATATTTTTTCAACAGACGTATTTTCTTTTATCTTTTTAATGATGGCGTGCTCGCGCCCTCCGCCACCAACAACCATTATCTTCATAACGCGTTGTCCTCTCGTTAATTAGTGGTGGAAGAGTCTCATTCCGGTGAATGCCATTGCCATGCCATATCTGTCAGCGCATTCAATAACCAAGTCGTCTCTTATAGATCCACCGGGCTCTGCGATATACTTAACGCCGGATTTCTTTGCTCTTTCAATGTTGTCAGAGAACGGGAAGAATGCATCAGAGCCAAGAGCTACACCGTCGATAGTTGCAAGGTAAGCTCTTGCTTCTTCGTCAGTCAAAGGCTCAGGCTGAACGGTAAAGTATTTCTGCCAGTTGCCATCTGCGCAAACGTCTTCTTCGTTCTTGTTGATGTAACCGTCGATAACGTTGTCTCTGTCAGGTCTGCCCAAGGTATCCTTGAAGGGGAGGTTCAAAACCTTGTCATACTGGCGCAAGAACCAAGTGTCAGCCTTGCCGCCTGCAAGTCTTGTGCAGTGAACACGAGACTGCTGACCTGCACCAACGCCGATAGCCTGTCCGTCATAAGCGAAGCAAACAGAGTTCGACTGAGTGTACTTCAAGGTGATAAGGGAGATGATAAGGTCTCTTATTGCGCTTTCAGGAAGCTCCTTGTTAGCGGTAACAACGTTTGAAAGAAGCTCGCGGTTGATCTCAAAATTATTTCTGCCCTGCTCGAATGTAATTCCGTAAACCTGCTTGGTTTCGATGGGTGCAGGAACGTAGTCAGGGTCGATCTTAACGATGTTATAGTTGCCCTTTCTCTTGGACTTGAGGATCTCAAGAGCTTCAGGCTCGTAACCGGGAGCGATAACGCCGTCGGAAACCTCACGCTTAATTAAAAGTGCGGTTGTAACGTCGCAAACGTCAGAAAGTGCAACCCAGTCGCCGAAGGAGCACATTCTGTCTGTTCCTCTTGCTCTTGCATATGCGCAAGCCAAGGGGGATTCGTCCAATCCTTCGATATCGACAACAAAGCAAGCTTTCTTAAGCTTGTCGGAAAGGGGAATACCAACTGCTGCCGAGGTGGGAGAAACGTGCTTGAAGGAGGTTACAGCGGGAAGGCCCAAAGCTTCCTTAAGCTCTTTAACAAGCTGCCAAGAGTTAAAAGCATCTAAAAAGTTGATGTATCCGGGTCTGCCGCACAAAATTTCGATAGGCAACTCCTCGCCGTTTGCCATATAGATCTTAGAGGGCTTCTGGTTGGGGTTGCATCCATATTTAAGTTCGAATTCTTTCATTTTCGTTTCCTCCTTAGTTGTTCTTGTTAACGATTCTTGTTTCAGCCTCGCCGGTAGCAAGGTCGATATATCTAACAAACAAGGAAACCTTGTTGTCTTCGTTTAAGTTTGTCCAGATAAGGTCTGTAAGCGAGTCGATATCTGTATCGGGAAGTTCTAAGGTCTTGGGCTCGCCTTCGTAAGAGGGAAGGGGATTGCCGTCACCGTTATAGGTGTGGATGAACTTAGCTCTTCCCTTGATGGGATTAGAATAAGCATATGTAAATCTTTCGCAAGATGAATCATCACCCTCGGCGCTCTTTAAAATGGACATTGCATAATTCATATCGCCGTTTTCAAGGTGGATGATGCCGGAGATTCTGGGTGTGAAGTTGGGCTTGTCATCTTCGAATTCACGGGTTCTTAAAGCCTGTTCAAAGGTCATCTGCTTGTCCATAAGGTCATAAATGGTGTCAGTCTGATCGCCGTTGGTAACGATGGTCTTGTTACCCAAAACTCTTACGGGATAGTAGATGATAAGATGAGGGTCGGTCATCTTGGATTCGTCGAATGCTTTAGTGCGCATAGCGTCACCCTCAGCAACGAAAACGCGGTTACGGCTGTTTTCGCTTCTGCCCATGATGAAATAAGCAGTGATTGCCTTTTTGCCGTCAGCACTCTTGCCGATGATAATTCCTCTGCCGTGATAAGCTAAAGAATTAAGTTCGTTTGCAATTGATAATACCTTCATGCTCATTCTCCTTTAATATATGTTTTGTTGTCTTTAACGATTATTTTGTCTTCGCAGAAAAGTCTTACAGCCTCGGGAAGGATCTTCCACTCAGCCTCTTCCATGATTCTTCTTTGAAGTGTTTCGGGAGTGTCGCCATCTCTAACCTCAACAGCCTTCTGCAAAACGATGGGCCCTGCATCACATTCGGGAGTTACGATGTGAACTGTCGCGCCCGAGACCTTAACGCCCTTTTCAAGAGCAGCCTCGTGAACGTAAAGTCCGTAATAGCCTTTTCCGCAGAAAGACGGGATAAGTGCAGGGTGAACGTTTAAGATCTTGTTGGGGAACTTTTCGTAAACCTGCTCGTCGATGATGGTCAAAAATCCTGCCAGAACGACAAGATCAGCACCCTTTTCGACAAGAGTGTCGGCAAGTGCCTTTGAATAGGCCGCAATGCTGTCATATTCTTTTCTTGCCAAAACAAGTGACTCAATGCCGTTTTGACTTGCACGTTCTAAAGCATAAACGCCCGGCTTTGATGCTATAACCAAAGAGATCTTGCCACAGCCCAATTCTCCGCGCTTTTCAGCATCGATAAGGGCCTGCAGGTTTGTTCCGCCGCCCGAAACCAAAACTGCTATCTTTTTATGCATCATTCGAGCACCACGCCTTCATCGCCCTTGATGATCTCGCCGATAACGTAAGCATCCTCGCCATTTGCCTTAAGGATCTCAAGAGCCTTGTCTACTTCGTTTGCGGGAACGACAATGCTCATACCAACGCCCATGTTATAGGTGTTAAACATATCTCTTTCGGGAATGTTGCCTTCTTTAGCGATAAGATCAAAGATAGGCAAAACCTTAACTGCAGACTTATTGATCTTTGCAGTAAGTCCTTCGGGGATAGATCTCGGAATGTTTTCATAGAAGCCGCCGCCTGTGATGTGGCTGATGCCCTTAACGTCAACGCTTTCCAAAAGTGCCAAAACGCTCTTAACGTAAATTCTTGTGGGAGTTAAAAGAGTTTCTGCAACGGTCTTTCCGCCAAGCTCTTCTCTTGCTTCGTAAAGCTTGGGATCATTATTGTCGATATTAAACACCTTGCGGCAGAGCGAGAATCCGTTTGAATGAACACCGCTTGAAGCAAGTGCTATAACAACGTCGCCTTCAGCCATTCTGGTATTGTCTAAGATCTTTTTCTTGTCAACAACGCCCACAGCAAAGCCTGCAAGGTCATATTCTTCAACGGGCATCATTCCGGGATGCTCAGCAGTCTCACCGCCGATGAGTGCAGCGCCAGACTGAACGCAACCCTCAGCAACGCCGCTTACTATTGCAGCGATCTTTTCGGGAATATTCTTTCCGCAAGCGATATAGTCAAGGAAGAAGAGTGGCTTCGCGCCGCAGCAGATGATGTCGTTAACGCACATTGCAACGGCATCGATACCGATGGTGTCGTGCTTGTCCATCAAAATTGCCATCTTAACCTTTGTTCCGCAACCGTCGGTTCCGGAAACCAAAACAGGTTCGCTTATTCCTGCAAGGTTAAGACCAAAGCAACCGCCGAATCCGCCAACGTCGTCCAAACAGCCTTCGTTCTTGGTTCTTGCGATATGCGATTTCATAAGTTCTACTGCTTTATAGCCTGCGGTAATATCAACGCCGGCAGCAGCATAGCTATCCGATTTAGACTTGATGCTCATAATATATTTTTTCCTTTCAAATTGATATTTGAGATTGCTTATTTTTATTTATTCCTTGCCATCCCAGCAATAAGTACAAAGCTTGCAGCGTTCGATTCCGATCGACTCGATAAGTCCCTCGAGCGACTGGAATTCAAGAGAATCAAAGCCGAGCTTTTGGGATATCGTGTGGCGCATTGCCTTTCCTCTTTCGGTTTCAGAGCTTGCGTATTCATCAAGATGGTTAAAGCCCTCTTCGCCCTCAAGCTCCGTGATGGTGCTTCTTGTGATAAGCTCCATGTCATTTGTTGCACGGCTGAAGTTTAAATATTTGCAGCCATACATGATGGGCGGGCAAGCGCTTCTCATATGTACAGACTTAGCGCCGTTTTCGTATAAGAATTCAACAGTCTCGCGAAGCTGTGTTCCTCTTACGATCGAGTCGTCTACAAACAAGAGGTTCTTGTCTTTGATAAGCTCGATAACCGGCATCTGCTTCATCTTTGCAACCTTGTTTCTTTCAGATTGCTTTGCAGGGGTGAAGCTTCTTGCCCAGGTGGGAGTGTATTTTATAAACGGTCTTGCAAATGGGATGTGGCTTTGGTTGGCATATCCGATAGCGTGGGGAGTACCCGAATCGGGAACACCGCCAACATAGTCGATGTCATACTTGTTGCCGTTTGCCTGGTCATATCTTGCCATTATCTCGCCGTTTCTGTATCTCATCACTTCGACGTTGATTCCCTCATATGTCGAGGTGGGATAGCCGTAATAGCTCCATAAAAATGCACAGATACGCATTTCCTTGCCGGGAGCCTTTAACTGAATGCAACTGTCGGCTTTCAGCTCAACGATCTCGCCGGGGCCAAGCTCTTTATATGTTTCAAATCCAAGCTTTTGATATGCAAAGGATTCGAACGAAGCACAAAAACCGTCTTCGCTTTTTCCGATGATGATGGGAAGTCTGCCCATCTTATCTCTGGCGGCAACGATATCTCCGCCCTTTTTCAGAATGAGTATCGAGCAGGTGCCATCTATAACCTCCTGAGCAAATGCGATACCTTCAACAAGGGTTTCCTTAAGGCCGATGAGCGAGGCAACAAGCTCGGTCGAGTTGATCTTTCCGCCCGTCATGGCGTTGAAGTGGCCGTTCGAATTGAAAAGATACTTTTCGATAAGCTCATCAGAGTTGTTGATGATTCCGATGGTGCAAATAGCATAGGATCCTGCTTTTGTGCGGATCAAAAGCGGCTGAGGGTCAGAGTCACTTATGCAGCCGATGGCTGAAAAGCCCTGCATCTCATCGGTGACGTGTTCGAATTTAGTTCTGAAGGGCGAGTTTTGAATGTTGTGGATATCTCTTTGTAAGCCGATTTCTTTGTCGTATGCAGCCATACCGCCTCGTCTTGTGCCGAGGTGAGAATGATAGTCAGTTCCGAAGAAAACGTCTTCGATAACGTCACGCTTGCATACAGCTCCGAAAAATCCTCCCATATATATTCCTCCGTATCTTTGCGAAAAATGTTTGCGATTTATTATGCGTTAAGCTCTGCCTGCAACTTTGCGTCCTTTTCAAGAACAGCAGCAGCATCGCTTGCACGCTTTGCATCAAGCTTTGCAGCAAGGTCCTTATCCTCGACTGCGAGTATCTGAATGCAAATTAAAGCGGCATTAACAGCACCGTTTATGGCAACAGTGGCAACGGGAATTCCCGAAGGCATTTGAACTGTTGACAAAAGGGCGTCAATGCCGTCTAAATTAGTTGATTTACAGGGTATACCGATAACGGGAAGGGAGGTGTTTGCAGCAATCGCTCCTGCAAGGTGCGCAGCCATGCCTGCAGCGGCAATAATAGCGCCAAAGCCGTTAGCGCGTGCGTTCACAGCAAAATCTCTTGCTTCAACGGGAGTGCGGTGTGCAGAATAAATGTGCACTTCGTAAGGAACTCCGAAAGATGCAAGAGTGTCAATAGCCTTTTTAACGATAGGCATATCGCTGTCGCTTCCCATAACAATTCCGACTTTTCTCATGTGGTTTCCTCCTGATGTAAAATTTTAAAATCCATAGCGTCGGGGCGCCACGCCCTCGCACAGGCTGCGCCGCGCTCGGGGCAAAGCGCTAAAAAATTAAGGGCGCACTCATCCCGCAATACGAAATAAGCACACCCAGACGGTCGGCAAATATTCTCTTCGCTTCATTGTGTTAATTCACATTAAGCCGTCAGTCACGAAGAGGCAAAATCCAAGCATAAGGCGTGCCGGATCATATTCTGATTTTAGCATATATATTATAGTTGTGTCAATCATTTATCTTGCCGAATTTAGCCCACTTTTGATCGATGTTTTAGTCATTTTTATTAGGTGAATAATGTGCTTGACAAAAACTGTCGGTTTGGTATAATTCAAATATAAGTTATTTCATATTTTTAAAAACAACTACAAAATTTACCTCTATGAAGGGAGAAGAGCACTATGAAAAAATTGGGCTTCGGACTTATGAGATTGCCCCTTGCAGACCCTCAGGATCATTCGAATATTGATATCGAAAAAGTTAAAGAAATGGTCGACGTGTTTATGTCAAAGGGCTTCACACATTTCGATACAGCTTATGTTTATCATGGCGGAAAGAGCGAAGTCGCTTTTAGAGAGGCTGTTGTTAAAAGATACCCCCGTGACAGCTTTACAGTAACCGACAAGCTTCCTTTGTTTGACCATCCCGACAGAGCAGGCATGGAAAAGATCTTTGCCGAAATGCTTGAAAGATGCGGAGTTGAATATTTTGATTATGTTTGGCTTCACGCTTTGGGAAGAGACCTTTATAACTACGCTCAGGAGGTTGACGCTTTCGGCTATCTTAACCAGCTTAAGGCTGAGGGGAAGATCGTTAACGTCGGTTTCAGCTTCCACGACAGTGCCGAGATTTTGGATAAGATCCTTACCGAACATCCCGAGGTTGATGCTATCCAGCTTCAGATAAACTATCTTGACTGGGAAGACGGCGGAGTTCAGGCTCGCAAGTGCTATGAAGTTGCTTACAAGCATAACGTTCCCGTTATCGTTATGGAACCCGTTAAGGGCGGCGCTTTGGCATATCCTCCTAAAAAGGCGGAAATGATACTTAAAGCTTATAATCCCAGTGCTTCCTGCGCTTCTTGGGCTATCAGATATGCTGCAAGCTTTGATAACGTTATTAACGTATTAAGCGGTATGTCCAATATGGAACATATCAACGACAATACCGGTTATATGGAAGATTTCAAGCCTCTTACCGAAGAAGAATATAAGGTTATCGACGAGGCATATAAGGAGATCAAGTTTGCAATTCCTTGCACAGCTTGCCGCTATTGTGTTGACGGTTGCCCCATGAACATCAACATTCCTGAGGTGTTTGCTTGTAAAAACAAGTTCAAGCGCGGAGGAAAGGAAAGAGGAGAAGCACTTAAGCACTATCGCGAGGAAGTCGTTGTAAACGGTGGCAATCCCGCTGATTGTATCGGATGCGGTCAGTGCATAGATCACTGCCCTCAGCACCTTGACATTCCCAAGCTTTTGGCAGACTGCGTTCTCGACCTTGGATGATCCAATTTTATATTTATTGATCTATAATAATCTCCGCGAGCTGAGGATCGATCAGTTCGCGGATTGTTTTTTGCACATTTCTCAAAAAAGAGGGCTGTATTTTGTGGAAACAGCCAAATGTTTTTGATTGTAAAAGATCAAAGCTTGTGATATAATAAATCTGTTATACAAATGTAAGGAGGGCATAATATATGAAATTAAAAAGAATCTTAGCTTTGGTTTTAGCTTTGGTTGCTATCTTTGTTCTCGTGGGCTGTAACAAGAACACAAGACAGGTAGTTAAAGTAACTCTTTCCACCGAAGACTCTGAAGCTATCTTGGCAGCAGCAGGTATCAGACTTCCCGATGCAGAATATGCTTTGGGCGCAGGAACAGTTGTAGAGTGGTTCTCGTGGTATGATCCTTTCCAGAACTATTCTGAAGCAGAAGTTGTAAACACCGGTTACTTCACCTTTACCGAGAAATACGATGGAAGCATCAAGTGGATCGAAACAACTTATGAAGCAAGAAACGATGATCTTGCAACACTTGTTTTGGCAGGTACAGCTCCCGACTTTGCTCCTGCAGGAACCGACAACACCGCAACTTTCCCGATGCAGTGCATCAAGGGTATGTATCAGCCTATTGATGATTATATCGACTATACCGATCCCTTGTGGGCAGGTATGGCTCAGGCTGCTGAATACTTCGCTTTGGGCGATGATCACTATGCAATGGTTACCGACATAAGCTTTAAGGACGTTGTTCCCTATAACCGCCGAGTTATGGATGAATGGGGCTTCGACGATCCCGCAGAGCTTTTTGCTAACGATGAATGGACATGGGACGTTTGGTACGATATGTGTATGGACTTCTCTGATCCCGATGAAGACAGATATGCATTGGACGGCTGGTATTATGTAAACGGCTTGTGCGAACAGTCTACCGGTATCACCATCATCGCAAAGGATGAGAGTGGCAATTTCTATTCCAACCTTGACAACCCCACTATTGAGGTTGCAGAAAACATGATCTATGACCTCGTTAAGAACGAGTGTACATACCGCAAGGGAACCGACTATTGGGCAGGCAGAAATGACATGCAGTATGGCGCAGGTGTTAAGGAAGGCCTTTGCTTGTTCTGGTTCTGCGATATCTCCGGCTTCAGAATGACAGTTGAAGAAGTTAACCAGATCTGGGGCGATATCGAAGCAGGTGAGCTTATGTTTGCTCCTTTGCCCAGATATCAGGATGGCGACGGTACATATTACCTTAACGCAACTCCTTCCGGATACATGCTCGTTTCCGGCGCTGACAACCCCGATGGCGTTGCTTTGTTGGCATCTTGTGAACGTTTCAAGATCATCGACCCCACCGTTGTTTCTATCGACAAGAAGCAGCTTAAGGAAAAGTATCTTTGGACAAACGAAATGCTTGATATGTATGACACTTGCAAGCAGCTCGTTTTGGACAACACCATCATGTTCTATACCGGTGACCTTGGCGACAACCTTAATAACACCTATAACTCCCTTAACTGGGGTATCAACCGCGGCGGCGCTAAATCTTCTTGGGCTCAGCTTAAGGAGCAGTATAGCGAAGCTTTGGATTACTACATCGAAGAGCTTAATACTATCATCGATGAGTATAATCAGTAATGTATAACTTAAAATCCGCTCTAAATAGAGCGGATTTTTTGTTGCCATGCCCATATCAAAAGCTGCTTGGCACCATGAAATTTACAAAAACCACCTTGAACAAGCGCAGGATTTCATATATAATAAATCTATGAACACAACAAGAAAAGGAGCGCAGCCTTATGAACGATAAACGAATTTGGCTTAACTATCCCGCACCCACAGGCGAAGAAAAGTGGCGCGAATGGTATGGCGAGGGTTGGAATCATGCACTTCCCATCGGTAACGGAAGCATCGGCGCCATGGTATATGGCGACCCCAAGCATGACACTCTTCAGATGAACGAAGACACCATTTGGTATGGCAACGGGGGAAGAAACCGCGTTAATCCCAAAGCGAAGGAATCCTTCAAAAAGGTGCGCGAGCTTTTGCTTGAAGGCAGAATTAAAGAGGCTCAGGATCTTACAGCAAGCGATCTTTTCGCACGCCCCGATCAGGAGCGCTGGTATGACACTGCCGGCAACGTTTGGTTTGAATATAATCACGGTGAAACAAGCGACTATAAACGCTCGCTTGATCTTTCGGATGCGGTTTGCCGTGTCGAATACTTGGCTGACGGCCACAAATTCGAGCGTGAATACATTGTTTCCTATCCCGATCAGGTTATAGCAATTCACCATCGCTCGCCCGACGGAGGCAAGCTTAATTTGTCCGTTGATTTCTCTCGCCGCGACCGTGAGTGCGGGATCACTCTTAACGAAACAGGCATCGCTGTTTATCAGAATCAGCCCGAGGATGGCTGCCGTTATTGCATTATGGCTGCTGCCGATAATGTTGGCGGTGTGGTCATTTTCAACGAAAATGGTTGCGACGTTTACGAGGCTGACGAGTTCACCCTTTATATAACAATAAGGACCGACTATCGCCGTGATGAAATTTCCGCTTGGTGCGAGGATAAGCTTATAAAGGCTATCGAATCGGGCTATGAAGCAATTAAGGCTCGTCATATCGAGGATTATAAGAAATATTTCGACAGAGTTTCTTTAGATCTTGGCGGCGAGGATCTTTCTCACATTCCCACCGACGAGCGCATTAAAAACAACGAGCTTGATGACAGAGGCCTTGCAGAGCTTTACTTTGATTATGGCCGCTATCTTTTGATATGCTGTTCCCGTCCCGGAACGATTCCCGCAAACCTTCAGGGCATCTGGAACAAGGACCATAATCCTCCGTGGGGCTGCAAATTCACAATAAACATCAACACCGAAATGAACTATTGGCCTGCCGAGGTTTGTGATCTGAGCGAAATGCACATGCCACTTTTCGAGCATTTGAGAAAAATGCTTCCTTACGGCAAAAAGGTTGCCCGCGATATGTACGGCATGCGCGGCTTTACGGCTCATCACAACACCGATCTTTTCGGTGACTGTGCTCCGCAGGACACATGGATGCCTGCAACCATTTGGCCGATGAGCGCCGCTTGGCTTTGCACACACATCTGGACACACTATGAATATACCCGTGACGTTGAATTTTTGCGTGAATACATTGATATCTTGAAAGAAACCTGTCTCTTCTTCACCGACTATCTCTTCGAGGTTGACGGCAAGCTGTTAACAGGCCCCTCTGTCTCGCCCGAGAACACATATATTCACCCCTCGGGTGAATCGGGAACGCTCTGCGTTGGTCCAACAATGGACAGCCAGATCATCAAAGACGTTTTCACCTCTTGTATCGAGGTTTCCAAGATGCTCGGTCTTGAAGATGAGCTTACCGCTACTCTTGAGGAGATGCTTCCCAAGCTTCCCCAGCCCTCTATCGGCAAGCACGGACAGATCATGGAATGGGCTTATGACTATGACGAGGCAGAACCCGGACACAGACACATCTCTCATCTATATGGCCTTTATCCTTCCTGCCAATTCACCTTTGAATTAACTCCCGAGTTGATGAAGGCTTCCCGCGTGACACTTGAAAGACGTCTTTCTTCGGGCGGCGGTCACACAGGATGGTCACGCGCATGGATAATCAATATGTGGGCACGTTTGCGCGATGGCGAAAAGGCAGGCGAGAATGTTTCGGCGCTCTTGTACCGCTCGACCTATCCCAACCTCTTCGATATGCACCCGCCTTTCCAGATCGACGGTAACTTTGGCGGCACAGCAGGTATTGCTGAAATGCTCTTGCAAAGCCAAAACGGAATTATCGTTTTGCTTCCGGCACTCCCCGAAAAGTGGGATTCGGGTAGCATTAGCGGCTTAAAGGCAAGAGGAAACGTGCGTGTTGATATCGTTTGGGAGAACGGCACGGTTACATACGCTAAGCTCACTGCTTTAAGCGGCGGCGAGATAAGCTTTGTTTGCCCAAAGGATTGTGTATGCTCGGCTGACGATGAAGTCGAGATCACAAGCGGCGAGATCACAAAGTGCCGCGGCAACGGCGTTTATACAGTTGAGATATTCAAAAATTAACTTGGAGGATTTGCTTTATGGATTACTCGAAGCTTAGAAACGAAAGCGATATAAGAGGTATCGCCCTTGAAGGGATCGAGGGTCAGCACGTTAATTTAACCGAAGAAGCCTGCCGTGACATTGGCCGCGGTTTTGCTCTTTGGCTTATGAAAAGAACAGGAAAGACAGATCTTCGAATCGCTGTTGGCCGTGATTCCCGTCTTTCGGGACCTGACCTTGTTAAATGGATATGTGAAGCAATGGTGAACGAGGGGATTCATGTCACAAACCTTGGAATGGCAAGCACCCCTGCAATGTTTATGACCACCAAGACCGAGGGTTATATGTTCGACGGCTCGGTAATGGTAACGGCTTCGCACCTTCCCTTCAACAGAAACGGATATAAATTCTTCACCCCCGATGGCGGAGTTGGGGCTTCGGATATCAAGGAGATAATTGCTCTTGCCCAAAGCGACTGCCATTCGGGACTTGAAGCAGGCGAGATAGTAAGCGGCGAGTTTATGGACGTTTATTCAAAGCGCTTGGCTGATATGATAAGAGCCGCTTCGGGCGAGGAGAGACCTCTTTCAGGTCTTAAGATAGTCGTCGATGCAGGTAACGGCGCAGGCGGATTCTATGCTCATAAGGTTTTGGTTCCCTTGGGCGCAGATGTTTCAGGCTCACGCTATTTAGAGCCTGACGGAAGCTTCCCCAATCACATCCCCAACCCCGAGGATAAGGATGCCATGGCAAGCATCACCGAAGCCGTTAAGGAAACGGGTGCTGATTTGGGCGTAATCTTCGACACCGACGTTGACAGAGCAGGTGCCGTTTTGCCCGACGGAAGCGAGCTTAACCGCAACCGCCTTATCGCAATTTTGTCGGCAATTTTGTTGCGTGAAACTCCCGGTACGACTATCGTTACCGACTCGGTAACGTCGTCGGGTCTTGCGAAGTTTATTGTCGCAAAGGGTGGCGTTCACCACAGATTTAAGCGCGGATATAAAAACGTTATCAACGAGTCCATAAGACTTAACAGCGAGGGTGTTGACAGTCAGCTTGCAATAGAAACCTCCGGTCACGGTGCATTCAAGGAAAACTATTTCCTTGATGACGGCGCATATATCGTTACAAGACTTATAATCGAGCTTTCCCGTGCAAGAAAGCTTGGCTATACCTTGGGCTCGCTTATTGCCGACCTTGAAGAGCCTGCTGAAAGCAAAGAATTCAGAATGGGCATCTCTCTTGACGACTTTAAGCCTTATGGCAAACAGGTTATCGCAAGTCTTGAGGAATATGCAAAGACCAAAGAGGGTTGGAGCCTTGCGAACGACAACTTCGAGGGTGTAAGAGTCAACTTAAACGAAGCCCACGGAAACGGCTGGTTCCTTTTAAGACTTTCGCTTCACGAACCGCTTTTGCCCCTTAATATAGAGAGCAACGATGTTGGTGGCGTTAAGATAATCGCAAGCGAGCTTTGCGAGTTCATCAAGCAGTTTGATAAGCTGGATTCGAAGAATCTTGTGGAATTTGTGAAATAAAAATCTGATTTTCAAAAAAGGAGACACCTTGTTTTAGGGCGTCTCCTTTTAATCTTTTATTTACCGCAACAGTTTCTCCACAAATCCTCCAACAAACAAGCCTTTGTTTTAACACATTTCGGCAAATCTTCGGTTTGACAACGCGCACATTTTATACTATACTTACACTATAAACACGCAGGAAGGATTGATACTGTGTCTTGCATTATTTCTGAAGTATTCGGAAGCGAGGTTTTTAACGACAGCGTTATGAAAGCTATGCTCGCTGACGATGTTTATGAGGCTTTGCATTCGGGCAAGCCGATGACAATGGATATCGCAAATGCCGTTGCCTCTGCTATGAGAGATTGGGCGACCGAAAAGGGCGCAACTCATTATACTCACTGGTTCCAGCCGTTAACAGGCATCACCGCCGAAAAGCACGACAGCTTTTTGTCAGGCTCTAAGGGCGGCAAGCCCATCTTGGAATTTAAGGGCAAAGAGCTTATAAAGGGCGAGTCTGACGCTTCAAGCTTCCCCTCGGGCGGACTGAGAGCAACCTTTGAAGCCAGAGGATATACCGCTTGGGACCCTACCTCTTATGCATTTATTAAAAACGGCACTTTATATATTCCCACCGCATTCTGCTCCTATTCGGGAGAGGCTTTGGATACCAAAACCCCTCTTTTGCGTTCAATGGAAGCGCTTGACCGCTCGACCTTGCGAATTTTAAAGCTGTTTGGAAGCAACGCCAAAAGAGTTATCGCAACCTGCGGACCCGAGCAGGAATATTTCCTTATCGACCGTGAGATGTATGCAAGCCGTAAGGACTTGATATATACAGGCAGAACCTTATACGGTGCAAAGCCACCCAAGGGTCAGGAGCTTGAAGACCATTATTACGGTATGCTCAAGCGCAGAGTCGAAGCTTTCATGCGTGACCTTGACGTTCAGCTTTGGAAGGTTGGCGTTATGGCAAAGACCGAGCATAACGAGGCAGCTCCTGCTCAGCACGAGCTTGCTCCCATTTTTGATACCGCTAACATCGCATCCGATCACAATCAGCTCACAATGGAGCTGTTAAGAAAGGTCGCACATCAGCACGGATTTAAGTGCCTCCTGCACGAAAAGCCTTTCGAGGGTATTAACGGCTCTGGCAAGCATGACAACTGGTCGCTTTCAACAGATGACGGTGTCAATCTCTTCGAGCCGGGCAAGACCCCTGCTGAGAACGCACAGTTCCTTTTGTTCTTGGTTGCAGTTATCAAGGGCGTTAATGAATATCAGGATCTTTTAAGAATATCCGTTGCATCTGCCGGAAACGATCACAGACTTGGCGCAAACGAAGCTCCTCCTGCAATTATTTCAATGTTCTTGGGCGACGAGCTGACAGAGATCTTGCGCTCGATAGTTGACGGCAAGACGTATGAAGGCAAGCGTGTTGATATGGAGATCGGTGTTGACGTTTTGCCTCATTTCATGAAGGACACCACCGACAGAAACCGAACAAGCCCCTTCGCTTTCACCGGCAACAAGTTCGAGTTCCGCTCTCCCGGTTCAAGCGCTTCGATCGCTGTTCCCACTACTACCTTGAATACCATCATGGCTCAGGTTTTGGATGAATTCTATGAAGAGCTTAAGGACGCAAGCGACTTTAACGAGGCTTTGGATGATTTAATAAAGAGAACTATCATCGAGAACGAGGCGATCCTCTTTAACGGTGACGGTTACAGCGCCGAGTGGGTTGAAGAAGCCGAAAGACGCGGACTCCACAATCTTCCCACCACACCCGATGCGTTGCCTCATATTTTGGATGAGAAGAACGTTAAGCTTTTCGAAAATCAGGGGGTATACTCTCGCACCGAGCTTGAATCGAGATATGCCATCAACCTTGAAAATTACTGCAAGGTGTTAAAGATCGAAGCTTTGACAATGATCGAAATGGCAAAGAAGGACATTTTGCCTGCAGTTTCAACATATGTAAGAAAGCTTGCTGAGGCTGTTTCCTGCACCACAAGCATCGCAGACGTTGAGTGCGGTTTTGAAACAGATATGATAAGAAAGCTTACCTCGCTTTCGACAAATATGTATAAGAAAATGCTCTCGCTCGAGGAGTTGATGGACACTCTTCCCGCAGGCGAGGGCCAGAAGGCTGCCGACTATTATAAGGACACGATCATTCCTGCAATGGAAAAGCTTAGAAAGGTTGCCGATGAGATCGAAACCCTTGTTGGCGAAAAGTATTGGCCGTATCCCACTTATGGCAGAATGTTATTTGCAGTTTAAAACAAAGTCTAAGGAGAATGAAAACAGCTTGTGATGGAAAATGGCGGTGCGCTTGCGCACGAGGCGATTTGCGCCGAGAGACATTTTCGTTTGCCGGCTATAGGCAGTTGCCGGAGATAGCGAGTTTCGAGCCGGCAATGGCCGTATCCCACCTATGGCAGAATGTTATTTGCAGTATAATCTATATTAACCATAAAGAAAGCCCACAGATCATCTGTGGGCTTGTTTTTTATATTTACTCCTCGCAACATTTAACGATATGCTCTCTGATCTCTTTGGAATCACATCCAAGGACAAATGAAAGCTCACTGTAAAGCATATCCTCGGCAATCTTTAAGAACTTAAGATCAACTGCCGGCATATTTCTCTTGATAAGTGAGAAGTCACGTTGCTTTATAAAAACGTATTTTATAAGGCTGATGAGCTTTGAACACTCGTAAGAACGCACTAAGTCACGATAGAAAAGATTAGCCTGTTTAAAGTCCTTTGGAACATCAAGTTCAGGGCTGATGTCTGCAATTCTGCCTATAAGCTCGCTTGCCTGATCGCGTGTGATAACACGGCGCATGTGAATGCTTGAATCGGTGGGAGTGTATATTTTTCCACTGCGGTATATAGGCGAAAGGGTATAGTATTCTTTAAGCTTGTCAAGACCGGCAATTTCGGGATGACCGATAGCTTCGACCTTGCAAACACCCTCGCTTCCGTATATAACGTATTCGTTGATAGCAAACATAATCCTGCACCTTTTCATTTTACTTCGTGTACAACATCTTTTAAATAATTATAACAGATTGTAGAGAAAATTGTAAGAGGTAAAAGGGAACTTTTTCTGATATTCGGAGTTTTCGACAGAGCTTATGTGCTCCTGTTTGTGCAATTTGTCGAAGGTATCGCCCTTTGGGCGAAGGATGTGCCGCCCACTCCTTGCCGCCATGCGGCGGCTCGGAACTCGGCGGCACATATGCCGATTTATACTTAAAATGCACTTGAAACTATTGAAAATATTTCAGTTATGGGATATAATAACCGTATACTATCAAAGGTGGAATGTGAAATGTCTAAGTGGGACAAGCAATATTTAGAGCTTTGTAAAAATATACTTGAAAACGGGACTGAGGTTGAAAACCGCACGGGAATCAACACCGTTAAACTGCCCTCGTGGCATTTTCACATCAACGTGGGCGAGGAGTTCCCAATTTTAACAACAAAACAGCTCTTCATACGTCAGGCAGTTTTGGAAATGCTTTGGATTTATCAGGCACAGTCGAATGACGTGAGATGGCTTCAAGATCGTAACGTTCGCATTTGGGACGAGTGGGAGATCGACGATGATGGTTATTGGAACGCCACACAAATGCTTCCCGATGAAAACGGCAATATCGTTAAGACCCAGGTTCACAAGTTCTTCGGAACCGAGTGGTCGCACACCATCGGCACAGCTTATGGCTATATCGTTAAGAAATTCGGTCTTACTCAGGAACTTATCAACAAGCTCAAAAATAATCCCGGCGACAGACGAATGATAATGTCACTGTGGCAAAATGATTATCTTAATACTGCTGTTTTGCCATCGTGCGTGTGGAGCAGCGAGTGGGACGTTACAAACGGCAAGCTTAATGCTTGGGTCCATCAGCGAAGCTGTGATGTTCCGCTGGGACTGCCCTTCAACGTCACTCAATACGCAACACTTATGTGCATGCTTGCACAGGTGTGCGGACTCGAGGTCGGAACTCTTGACTGGAGCATTAAGGACGCTCATATTTACGTCAATCAGATAGACGGCATCAAGGAACAGCTTGCAAGATTCGAAGAGAAAGGCGACCTTCCTGCGCCTAAGCTTTGGCTTAACCCCGAGGTTAAGGATTTCTTCAAGTTTGATAACAGCAAGGACTGCTTGGATGTTAAGCTTATCGGATATGAGCATATGGGCAAGATAAGCTTCCCGATAGCTCAATAAGAAAGGACAAAACGATGATATCACTTATCGCCGCTGTCGGCAAAAACTTAGAGCTTGGAAAAGATAATGCGCTTTTGTGGGATCTCCCCGGCGACATGAAGTTTTTCAGAACCACCACCGCAGGTCACACCGTTGTTATGGGTAGACTTACGTATGAATCCATTGGCAGGCCTTTGCCGAAAAGACGAAACATTGTCATTTCACGCAATGCTGATTATAAGCCAGAAGGGGTCGAGGTCTTCTCCTCTTTCGAGGATGCTCTTGCTGCCTGCGAAAACAACTGCTTCATCATTGGTGGTGCAATGATATATAAGCTTGCACTCCCGTTTGCAGATGAACTGATCTTGACAGAGATTGAAAACGAATATCCCGATGCCGACGTTTATTTCCCCGAGTTTGACAAATCGCTTTACTTAGCAGAGATCATCGGCGAAAATTGTGATGACGGCGTTAGTTATAAGCATATAAAATACACAAAGAAATAATAATTTGTTCAAAAACGCAAACAATACCTCCAAAAATATATTTGGAGGTATTGTTATGCCCGATAAAAACGGAATCAACAGAACGTCACGAGACAGAGTTTTGCGTGCGTGGGAGAATTCTACCGAACTGGTGAGAGATTTTCAAAACTATGCGCACGAGACCGAGCACAACCCCAAGCTTGCTAATATATTTAACGAATATGCCAAGGACGAGGCAGTGCACGCCGCCGAACTTTTAAAGCTTTTGCACCAAATGGAAGGATGAACGAGGGTGAAATTTCGTAACCACTTGCCTTTCAAAAATTTGGGCAAAAAACAAGCGGACAGGTAAGGTTGAGATAATAGGACGTCTGAACCTAATTTTTCGCAAAACGTGCTTGGACCGGACTCTGAACCCAACACAAAACCTTGCGGTTTTGTGTAACGGTTGCTTGCCCATAAAACCGCTATATTGCGTGCTTTTTCGGCGTTGCGACATCCAAAATGCCTGCAATTTTCAGCAACCTACCATAGCTTCTCATATCTATCATGCCAACCAAAACAAAAAAGGACGCCGAAGCGTCCTTTTTGTTTTGGTGAGGATAATAGGACTCGAACCTATGACCCCTTGCACGTCAAGCAAGTGCTCTACCAGCTGAGCTATACCCTCATTGCTATTGCATTATACTAAATCCGTGTCAAAAAGTCAAGAGCAGTTTTCAACATTTCGAAAACTGCTCTTTTTGATTACAATCTCTGTGTAATAAAGATATCGTAAACAGCCTTGATGGATGTTTCGAAATCCTCGGTACTAACGCCAACGATAATGTTAAGCTCGCTCGAGCCCTGGTCGATCATCTTGATGTTTACGTTATTGTGAGCCAAACTTGCAAAGATTCTTGCAGCGGTTCCTCGCTGAGACTTCATGCCTCTTCCCACAACAGCCAAAAGTGCAATGTCGCGGTCGATCTCAACATGGTCGGGCTTAACGTTGCGATAAAGCCCCTCGATGATCTCGTGCTCTTTCTTTTCGAACTCTGTCTTGTGGACGATAACGCTCATCGTATCAATTCCCGAGGGAACGTGCTCGAACGAAACACCGTTCTTTTCAAACACCTCTAAAACTCGTCTGCCAAAGCCAAGCTCTTGGTTCATCATGTCCTTTTCAATAGTGACAGTGACAAACCCCTTGTGGCCTGCGATACCGGTGATAGTGTAGATACAGTCATCGCTCGATGCGTTTTCAACGATCATTGTGCCTCTATCCTCGGGCTTGTTGGTGTTTTTAATGTTTATCGGAATGCCTGCACGGCGAACGGGGAAGATAGCTTCCTCGTGCAAAACGGTAGCTCCCATATATGCAAGCTCTCTCAGCTCACGATAGGTTATGGTCTGAATCGGCTCGGGATCGGGAACGATTCTCGGGTCGCAAACCAAGAAGCCCGAAACGTCAGTCCAGTTTTCATAAAGGTCTGCGTTAACAGCGGCTGCAACGATAGAGCCTGTGATGTCAGATCCTCCTCTGGAGAAGGTCTTAACAGTGTCATTGGGCATCGATCCGTAGAATCCGGGGATAACGGCATTGCCTGTCGTTTCAAGACGCTTTTTTATTGCGATGCAGGTCTCTTCAAGCATAAGCTTGCCGTTATCGCCAAAGAAGATAACGTCTGCGGCGTCGATAAAAGCAAAGTCCAAGTATTTGGCCAAAATAATGCCGTTCAAATATTCACCACGCGAAGCGGCATAGTCGCGTCCTGCTCTTGCCAAGAAGCTGACCTTTATGGTATCGAATTCTTTATCCAAAGAAAGATCCAATCCAAGATCTGCGATAATGTCTGTATATCTTTTCTTTATTTCATTGAAAAGAGGCATAAAGTCGCCGCCTCTGGCCGCCATATCATAGCAGGAATAGAGCATATCGGTGACTTTGGTGTCCTTGGGATCTCTTTTTCCGGGGGCAGAGGGAACAACGTAACGTCTTGTTTCGTCTGCCTTAATTATATTTGCAACTTTAACGAATTGCTTAGCGTCAGCAAGCGAGCTTCCGCCGAACTTAACAACTTTTGTCTGCACGGTAAAGTCTCCTTAATGAGTTTCTTACTTTATTATATTATTTTCTCGCCGTTCAGTCAATCGACACAAAAAACGAATTTGGCGCCGTTTGGGCTCTTTATAATGTTGAAATCACACTAAATGTGCGAAAAAACTCCGCATCGAGCTGTTTTCGATGCGGATATTTTTTTAATTTTCTTCGTTGCCCTTGTTAGCAGCCTTAACAGCCTCGCGCATTGCCTTGATCTCGTTCATAGTCTTGTTAAGAGACTTTTCAGACTCGCCCAAAACGCTGTCGAGCTTATCGACCATAGCTTTTCTTATCGAGATGTCCATTGCCTTTGCCTGAGCCATAAGGTCGTTTGCGGCTTCCTTTGCCTGCTTAACGATCTCTTCTTCAGAAACCAAAAGCTTTGCACGCTCTTCAGCACGCTTGATTATCTCCTCTGCCTGGGCATTAGCTTCTGTGAAGATCTCGGAACGGTCAGCAGCGATCTCCTTAGCTCTCTTAATTTCAGTGGGGAGATTATAACGGATGTTGTCAATGTATTCGCGCAATTTGTCGGCATCAACCATGCACTTCTTTCCCGAGAAGGGAACTGTGACTGCCTTATCAAGCATGTCGTCCATCATTTCCAAAATTTCATCAATAGTCATGTTTCAAATCTCCTTATATTTTATCGTTTAAAAGTCGCTTAGTGATCTTGTCTGCAATTGCATCGGGAACAAAGTCGGAAATATCTCCGCCAAAGGATGCAATTTGTTTAACAACGCTCGAGCTTAAATACATATTCTCCGAGCTTGTGACCAAGAATACTGTCTCAGCATCGGGATAAAGCTTTTTGTTTGCAAGCGCCTGCTGGAATTCATATTCAAAGTCGGTAACGGCTCTCAGGCCCTTAACGATGGCGGTTGCCTTGATATTCTTAACGTAATCAGCCAAAAGACCGGTTAAAATGTCAACCTCAATATTGTCGATATCCTTGGTGACTTCTTTTATCATCTCAACTCGCTCTTCGGCAGTGAAACTTGGGTGCTTTGCGGGGTTTACCGACACCAAAACAATAACCTTGTCAAAAAGCTTCGAGGCTCGGGTCATAATGTCAACGTGACCCAAGGTTACGGGATCAAAGCTTCCGGGGCAAACGGCAATTCTTTCACTCATTCCTCTTCCTCCCCATTATCGATAGCATAGGTAGTCAAAGCAATTTTTTTGCCATGGTTATATTCGCGGTGCTTTTTAAGTCTGCCAACTGTTTCGGGAAGCTCTAAATCAGATTCATGCTCGCAAACAACGATTCCGCGCTCGCTCATTTTAGGCTCTAAAAGAGGCAAAGCCTTTAAAAGAAGGTCCTGCTCATAAGGCGGGTCTAAAAGTGCGATGTCGATTCCCGATTTTGCCGAACGAAGATAGTCGCACGCATCCATATTTAAAATTCTTGATTGCGAAACAAAGCCGCAGCTTTGAACGTTTTCTCTTACAACGTTTATGGACTGACGGGATTTATCAACGAAAACGCAGTGCTCAGCTCCGCGGCTAAGCGCTTCAATTCCAAGCTGGCCGCAGCCTGCAAATAAATCAACAACGCTTGCCGAAGGCAGATCAAACTGAATTATCGAGAATATCGCTTCCTTAACCTTGTCCGAGGTCGGTCTTACCTCTAATCCTTCAAGGGTCTTAAGGCGCTTTCCACGTGCCGTTCCTGTAATTACTCTCATTATATATTTTCCTTTCCAAAAGAAAGAGTTCTTTGCATACACATTTAGTATAACCGAAAAAATTAAGCTTGTCTATATATTTTTCACTTAATTTCATCAATAAACCGCTCTTTAACCTCGCTTGCCTTGTCAAAGCTTATTTTCATCACCGCTGCAATATCCTCGATACTTGCAGATTTAAGAGCTTCTTTTGTCTTAAACTGAGTTAAAAGCGCCTGCGCCTTGACCTTGCCGACACCCTTGATGGCTGTAAGCTCGGTCTCATACATTTTTGTGAGGTGCTTTTTGGTCTGGAAGCTGATGGTATAGCGGTGAACCTCGTCCTGAAGCCTTGTTAAAAGCGAGAAGACAGCACGGGATTTTGTGATAGTTATCTCTCTTCCGTCTGGCGCAACGATGGCGCGCGTGTGGTGCTTGTTGTCCTTAACAAGTCCAAATATCGGAACGTCGATTCCCATTTGTCTTACAACGGGGGTAACGGCCATAACGTGTCCCTTGCCGCCGTCGAGGAATATAAGGTCGGGCATAGTTTTAAAGCCCTCGTCATCACACTCAGGATCTAAATAGTTTTCAAATCTGCGGTGCAAGACCTCCTGCATGCAGGCATAGTCGTTTTGCTCGAAAACTGTTTTTATGTTGAATTTCTTATATGCTTTTTTGTTAGGGCGGGCGTTTTCCAAAACCACCATTCCACCCACCATATCGCTTGATGCGAGGTTTGAGATATCATAGCATTCGATATAAACGGGGGTCTTCGGCAGGCCGATAAGCTTGCCAAGCTCTTCAAGAGCCAAAACTTCTTTGCCCGTTCTTCCCAAAGAAAGCGAAAGATGCTCGAGCGCATTTGCTTTCGCCATTTTTGTCAGAGAGAGCATCTCTCCTCGTTTTGCAACGTGGATCTTAACAGCATGACCAGATTTTTCACGAAGGTATCTCTCTATAACCTCGGCGCCCGAAATTTCCTCGTCGATATAAATATCCTTGGGAATTTTAACGCTTCGGGAATAGTATTGCATCAAAAATTCTTCGCGCTCGGCCTCTTCGTCATAAATCTCGCCCAAGAAGAAGTCTGCCTTGTCGGTCAGCTTTCCGCCGCGATAGATAAGCACAGACATACACGAGTTTAGCCCGTTTTGTGCAAGCGCAATAATGTCGGTGTCGGGCAGGTTCTTTTCAAATATCTTCTGCGTGTCAGCGGCGCGCTTGATGGCAGCGATTCTGTCACGAAGCATTGCAGCACGCTCGAACTCAAGATTTTCGGAAGCACGTTCCATTTCCTTGGTCAAATCCTCGACCGACTGTGCGCTTCCGCTTTTAATATAGTTAACGGCATCCGCGATGATGGCACCGTATTCCTCTTTTGAAAAGCATCCGCGGCAAAGCCCGATGCACTTTTTTATCTGGAAGTTAAGGCAGGGGCGCTGTTTGCCGAAATCGCGAGGAAAAACTCGCTTGCAGGTGGGAAGCATAAACACCTTGTTTGCTTCTTCCACTGCTTTTAAAGAGGTTAATCCGCTGGTGTAAGGGCCGATAAACGTGCCGTCACCCTTCTTTTGCATTTCTCGGGTTATGCGGGGATAATCCTCGTTCGAAATTTTAATATAAGTATAGCCCTTGTCATCCTTTAAGAGGATGTTATATTTGGGCTGGTGTTGCTTGATAAGCGAGGCCTCTAAAACAAGCGCCTCATATTCTGAATCGGTGACGATGAAATCATAGTCATATACGTTCGATACCATTTTCGCAACCTTTGGGAAGTGATCAACGTCACGAAAATAGCTTGAAACGCGGTTGTGCAAATTCTTTGCCTTGCCGATGTATATAATCGTGCCCGACTTGTTTTTCATGATGTAGCATCCGGGGCTTGTCGAGAGCTTTTGCGTTTTCTCGCGAAGATACGGCAAACGCTCGTTATCGGAAAGCGTTACTCGCATTTGTGCGTTGACCTCCTTTCAGGTTGGTTTTGAAAGCGCACGCCGAGCCGCGCCACGAAAAGTGGCGCGGTGTGGGGGGCGAAGCCCGTGCGCATACTGCGTATGCGCACTATCCCTGCCCCCTGGCGGCGGCAGGGCACCCGCGCTTTCAGCGCGGGTGGGGCTTCGCCCCCTTGCGTCGCGAAAGCGACGCCTCGGCGCTCAGCTAAATCAGTCAATGGTAATTGTCTTTATCTTCTGAGGAACAACGGGCTTATCCATGTAATTTGTCTCAACCGCTGCTATCTCATCAACAACCTCGATGCCTTCAACGACCTTGCCGAAAGCAGCATACTGTCCGTCGAGATGAGGAGCGTTCTTGTGCATAATGAAGAACTGGCTTGATGCCGAGTTGGGATCTTGTGTACGAGCCATCGAGATAACGCCTCTTGTGTGCTTTAAGTTGTTAACAACACCGTTTGCCAAGAACTCGCCCTTAATAGACTTCTTCGAGCCGTCCATGCCTGTTCCCGTGGGGTCACCGCCCTGGATCATAAATCCTTCAATAACTCTGTGGAAGATGATCCCGTCATAAAAGCCCTCTTTAACAAGACCTTCAAAGTTTGCAACTGTTATAGGTGCGTGTTCGGGATAAAGCTCAAGCTTGATCTTCTTGCCGTTTTCCATTTCGATTGTTACCATAATGTTTTACCGTCCTTTATATTAATAATTTTGTTCATATTCTTCAACTGTTATAAGCTCAAGCTCGACACCGGGAGCCGCATGAGCAATCGATTGCTGCATTTCAACTTCAGGGAAGGCCGATTCCACGACTTCGAAGCTATAGAAATAGTATGCACCCGAATCGTCTATCAAATCAGCAACCGTAAACGTTCCGTCGTTATAGAACGTCCAGGTCGAGTTTATCTTTCCACCATAGGTGTCGATTTCAAATACCTCGATGGTCGCATCTTCCTCTTCGCTCACGTAGATGTTTTTATAGTTAAGGATTCCGTATCCAAAGCGGTCGCCCTCTTCTTTAAAGCCACCCTCGTAAATGCACTTAACTTCGTTTTCAAAATCTTCAACGTGAACGTCACCGTCTTGAGTGAACATTTTATGAGTGCCGTCGGTTATGTAAACAAATTCATCGCCCAAAATGTATATCTCGCGCTCTGTGCCTGAAATATACTCTCCGTCGTATGAAACCGCTTCCATAAACTTTGCGTGAACCCTGTCCGAGTTGAGGAGATAAAGCTGTTCAAACGCCTTATATTTATGAATGTCGATAATTTCTGTGATGTCAACCTCAGGCTCGTCTTCCGGCTCATCGTCGATGATGATTTCCTCTTCTTCCTTTGTTTCAGAGGTTGTGGGCGCTTCTTCCTCTAAAACGGAAGTGTCCGATGTCACGTCCTCGTCGGGCTGAGAAGCTTCAGTCGCCTCGCTTGAAGAAACCGCAGGGGTTTCCTGCTCGTCGGCAGAGGTTGTAACGTCCCCGCTTGGTGTCAGAACGTTGTCGGGCACGTTGCCGTCGGGCTTATCCTTGTTGCACGCACAAAGCGAAAGCGCAAGTATTAAAGCAAGCAAAATTGCAAGCAGCTTTTTCATTTTAAAACTCCTTTCTTAAAAGAGCAAATATACATATTTATTATACTATAAATCAGCGGATTTTTCAATAGCTTGCAAGGTAAGTGGATGTTGTGATATAATATAGTTGACATTACATGGGAGGTGGAATGATGAAGAAACCCAGAACTTTTATCAGATTGTTAATCGCAATTCTGATCGCTACTTTGGTATTGGTTTTGTTTTTGCTTGTTATAGGTAATCGTATTTATGATAGATATATCGAGGTTAGCGGTGCTGAGTATTTTTTGCAAAATGATTATGTAGAGTATCAAGGTGGAGAAAAAGCAAAGCTATTCTTTGACAGATATACAGATTCCTTTGACTATATAAATATTGCTTTTGAACATCATGCTGGTGGAGTAGTAGGTAATTATGCAGCAACATATATACTTGATCTTCAATACATTCCCGAACAGTATGAAAATACAAAAAATAATATACTTGTTCATTTCGCATTAGAATCAGACCTTGAAACGTTCCCTTATGGCGGATTCATCGTTAATCTTATCACTATTAATGAAGAAATATATAATAATAATTTTTGCTTGATTTGTTTTGACGATGATTACAATATTGTTAGATACATATTTATTTATGACATATCTCCAAAAGAGTATAATGTATATTCACCGATAGGCGACAATACTATCGACTTGAATTGGAATGAAGATGAAAATGATTTGGTGTTTGCGAAATAGCAGGTGATATATATTTTACAGCCGCCATTCGTGAAGTTGAGGAGGACAGCTCCCTTTTATGCGTTGTATTACCAGGCAAGATAGATGGAGTTTTAATCAAAGCGTTTCCCAAAGAATTTCTTAATGGCATTCTTCCTACATAATGATCTTGACCGCTCTTTTGGGCGGTTTTCTTTTGCATATTTAAGCCTTTTGGGCGCAAAATAGCCAAAACAGCTTTTTGCGAAAGGAAGATTTCATGGCTAAAAAAATCGGTCAGGCAACCTGGCTTATGGAAGCGTTTGTGTGCGCCTCGGCATTTGCCTCATCCGCAGGAAAAAAAGAAAGCGAGGGGCCGTTCGGCAGTATGTTTGATTATACCGATCCCGACGACCGCTTCGGTCAGCAAAGCTTTGAAGAGGCAGAATCTGCAATGCAGGGGATGACCTTGCAAACTGCCATTGAAAAGCGCGGCATCAAGCCCGAGGATTTGACGCTTTTGTTCGGCGGCGACCTTTTAAATCAGTGCATCGGCACAAGCTTTGCTTTAAAGGACTTTAAAGTGCCATTTTTGGGCATCTATGGCGCGTGTTCAACAATGTCAGAGGGGCTTTTGATGTCCTCTCTCTTCGTCGATTCGGGAATTGCCGAAAGGGCTGCGGCAATAACCTCGTCTCACTTCTGCACAGCAGAGAGGCAATACCGTTTCCCTCTTGAATACGGCGGACAGCGCACTCCCAATTCGCAATGGACGGCAACCGCCTGCGGAGCTGTCATCTTGGAAAAGGGGATAGAGCCGCCGTTTATCAAAGCGGTGACTGTCGGAAAGATCGAGGATAAGGGCGTTACCGATGCCAACAACATGGGCGCGGCGATGGCTCCTGCGGCATATTCAACGATAAAACAGTTTTTTGCCGACACCTCACTTTTGCCCGAAAATTTTGATTATATCGTAACGGGGGACTTGGGCATCGTCGGCTCGCAGCTTTTGATAGAGCTTGCCGAGGCTGATGGGTTAGATATTAAATCCCGCCACCTTGATTGCGGCAGAATGCTTTTTGATATCGATAGGCAGGATGTTCACGCAGGAGGTTCGGGCTGTGGGTGCGCCGCATCCATGCTTTGCGGACACTTTTTGCCCTCGCTTAGATCGGGCAGAATGAAAAACATTCTGTTTGCCGCAACGGGTGCACTTTTATCTCCAACATCAACCCAGCAAGGAAAGTCTATCCCGTGTATTTCGCATCTTGCGTGGATATCGGCAGAGCCGTGAACAAAGGAGGGCATATGCAATATTTATGGGCGTTTTTGGTCGGCGGCGCATTTTGCGCCGTTGGGCAGATATTGATAGATAAAACCAAGCTTACACCTGCGCGCATTTTAGTGATGTATGTTGTGGCGGGCGTAGTTTTGGGGGCATTGGGCATTTATGATTACATCAAGGAGTTTGCCGGAGCAGGCGCGACAGTTCCCTTGACCGGATTTGGCTATCTTCTTTCAGAGGGTGTGCGCAAAGCTGTTGACGAGCAGGGACTTTTGGGCGCTCTGACCGGAGGGCTTAGGGCTTGCGCCGGAGGGATCACCGCCGCAATAACCGCAGGTCTTGTTGCCGCACTTTTGTTCCGTTCAAAATCAAAGGCTTAGAAAAAACAAAAATGACCTTCCCAAAAGGGAAGGTCAATATTTTTATTCAGCAGAGCAAATTTCAAGTTCTTCCTTTTCCGGCTGTTTGAACATCCTTCGATACAAAAATGCAAAGCAACCTATATGTGTAACTGTTGCTGCAAGCCAAGAGATCGGATAGGAAATGTAAAGCATCGCAAGACAATCGTTCACGGTGTGCCCTGCAGCTTTATAGCCTGCAAATACTGTGAATATCCACAAAATTCTGAATCCGCAGACACAGGAGATGGAAACGATAGTTGGCGTAAGTGATTGCCCGATCCCTCGCAGCATACCCACCATAACGTCCATCGTTCCGCAAAGGAAATATGTAAGCGCAATAACGCTGATTCGGACAATGCCAAATTCTATCTCGGCAGGATTATCGGTATATATTGAAAGAAGCTGAGAATCGAATATACTCATCAGCGCACCCATTGCAAGACCGACTGCGGCAACAAGTCCCATACATTCAAGACAAACAGTCTTGATTCTATTAAACTTCTTTGCACCATAGTTCTGCCCGGTAAAGGTTACGGCAGCTTGGTGGAGCGAGTTCATAGCTACATATATAAAGCCTTCGATGTTTCCTGCTGCACCGTTTCCTGCCATTGCATCAGAGCCGAATCCGTTAACTGACGACTGGATGATAACATTCGAGATCGAGAAAAGCGAGCCTTGAATACCTGCGGGAAGACCGACAGCCACGATCGTAAGAAGCTTGTCCTTGTGGATCTTCATCTTTTTTATCTCAAACTTGATCACACTGTCAGATTTTATCATGTGTCTGATAACAAGAAATGCAGAAATTATCTGAGAGGCTATCGTTGCCAAAGCAACACCTGCAACGTCCATGTGGAAGACGATTACGAAGATAAGGTTTAAAATGACGTTGATCAGCCCCGAGAACATTAAATAGTAAAGAGGGCGCTTGGTATCTCCAACGGCACGCATTATTGCCGCACCAAAGTTATAAAGCATGTTTGCGGGCATTCCGATAAAATATATCTTAACGTAAATGTCAGAAAGGCCGATAACATTTTCGGGAGAGTCCATAAGCTGAAGCATTCCCTTTGATGCGAAGAAGCCAAAGATTCCGACGACTACACCGCTTATAAGCGAGATAGCGATCGCAGTGTGAACAGCCTCGCCAACGTCTTTATACTTGCCTGCACCAAAGTTTTGTGAAACAACGACAGATGCACCGATTGAAAGCCCCATAAAAACATTAACGATAAGATTTATAAGCGGGCCTGTCGAGCTTACGGCGGCAAGGGAATTGTCGCTTGCAAAGCGTCCCACTACAACGATGTCGGCGGCGTTATATAATAGCTGCAGAGTGCCTGTTAAAAGCAGCGGCAGCGTGAATTTTAAGATCGCGGGCAAAAGCGAGCCATGGGTCATGTCCATGGTGTTCTTATTTGCGTTAGTCAAGGCCTGCACTTCCTTTATTGTTGTAATATTACATTCGCATATATGATACACCTTTAATACAGATTTTTCAATAGCTTTTCAAAAAAGAGATAAATATTTATTCAAGGCTCGCAAAGTGCCAAATAGTGATAATGTTTTTTGTAAAGAATGACGATATTTTAAACATTTGTTGACAAAGACGCAAGTCTATTTTATTATTGAATTGACCGATAAACGGCACTTTTTTACTGGAGGATATAAAAATATGAAAGACTTAAAAGTATATTCGCTCCACATGGGCGAAGCAATATGTTCTCTCGATTTGGGCGACGGATCTGAACGAGGCGAATATGTAAATCAGGATTACGTTTTGAATAAGCTTGGAAGACCTCACAGAGGTATTAACTTAATGTATTGCTACTATCCTTTGGATGAGGGATGGCCGGCAAGAGCTTCTGATGCTTTTGAAGCAACAGACAAAACAAATGCATGGGCATATCCTTATGACGACTATTTCCCTTATAGGGGAGGACTTAACGGTGACAAGAGCGCTCCTGTTTTCGATCAGATAAGAGACATTCGCCGTCACGGACAGGATCTTGTTTTCACCCTTACTATCGACCCTCATGTAAGTGACGAGCACCTTATCGCTATCGCCAACGACCTTAAGCCCTTCGGCAGAGTTTTATTGCGTATCAACCACGAGGCAACAGGCTCTTGGTTCTCCTTCAACAAGAGATGTACATATCAAGAGGTTGCAGATTTCTTCTGCCGTTTCCACGATATACTTCACGAATATGCACCCAATGTTAAGACCATCCTTTGCATCGGCGGTATCGAATCTGATCATGATGAAAAGATCGTTATGGAAGACATCTTTGCCGAGGCTGTAAGAAAAACCGACATCTTCTCTGTTGACAAGTATATGGCTCTCCACTGGGGCTGGCCCAACGATGTTGCAGAAAAAGATTCGCGCGTAAGAAGCTTTAAATATGACGGTGCTGAGCTTGTTTATAAGCACACAAAGGCTTCTTACTTCAGATTTAAAGAGATCTGCGGCGGCGTTGACAAGCCGATGGTTATGAGTGAATTCAATGCTGATGGCGACGTTACCGGCCCTTACGATCAGTGCAAGGTTATCAAGCACTTCTGCGACAAGCTTATTGAAGATGATGCAAAGTGGTTCTCCGGCTTCACATTCTATCAGTTCAGAGACAGAGGCAGACTTGGCCTTGAATGGCAGGATCCCAACAACGCAGACGTTGGTGTTGAGCTTCCCGCACTTGCTGCATATAAAGAGATCATCAACAACGAATGGTTCATGCCCAAGATGGATATCGGAGCAGAGGTAAGCTTGCCCGTAACACTTCGTTGGGGCGGAGCTGAAGATGCTGATGGCTTGGCAATTCCCGTTAAGGTTGAAAAGGATCCCCATTTCTGCGAGCTTACATTCGATGAAGACGATAACTCGAACCTTATGATCGAGTTTGCAGGAAGATGGTTCTATAAATCTCCAAATGCTAAGTTTATCGATCTTATGCCTGCATTCTTTGACAAGAAGCTTGACGGCGAGACTGAATACACCTTGAAGATATTCGCTCCTCCCGCATCCGGTGAAAACGATCTTTCGATCGAAGGCGGCGACATGAACGCATATGCAACTATCAAGTCACTTCCTAAGCTCAGAATCAGATACGAGCCTGTAATTCCTTATTCCAACTAATAATAAAAAGAGCACCCTTGTAAAAGGGTGCTTTTTGTTTAAGGCATAAAAAGCTCCCTTATGGGAGCTTTTTGCGTTTCTATTAAGCCTTGCCGATGCAGCCGAAGATCTCCATCTTTTCCTTAACTGTAGCCTTGATAGCTTCACAGCCGGGAGCGAGAACCTTTCTGGGGTCGAAGCCCTTGCCAACGAGATCCTTGCCTTCTTCGATGTATTTTCTTGTAGCAGCAGCGAAGGAAAGCTGGCACTCGGTGTTAACGTTGATCTTAGCAACGCCCAAAGAGATTGCCTTCTTGATCATATCTTCAGGGATACCTGTTCCGCCGTGGAGTACGAGGGGCATTTCGCCAACTTCCTTGTTGATTGCTTCCAAGGTGTCGAAGGAAAGACCTGCCCAGTTTTCGGGATATTTGCCGTGGATGTTGCCGATACCTGCAGCGAGCATGGTAACGCCAAGATCAGCGATCATCTTGCATTCAGCGGGATCTGCACATTCGCCTGTACCAACAACGCCGTCTTCTTCGCCGCCGATAGCGCCGACTTCTGCTTCAAGGGAGATTCCCAAAACGTCGCAGGTGTTAACCAAAGCTGTGGTGAGCTTGATGTTTTCTTCGATAGGATAGTGGCTACCGTCGAACATGATGGAGCTGAAGCCTGCGTTGATGCAAGCCTTTGCGCCTTCGAAGGTGCCGTGGTCAAGGTGAAGAGCAACGGGAACGGTGATTCCAAGTTCCTTGATCATGCCTTCAACCATTCCAACGATGGTGGTGTAGCCGCACATATATTTGCCTGCACCCTCGGATACGCCGAGGATAACGGGAGCCTGAAGCTCCTGAGCGGTCTGAAGGATGCACTTGGTCCATTCAAGGTTGTTGATGTTGAACTGACCTACTGCATAGTGTTCTTTGCGTGCCTTATTGAGCATTTCCTTTGCTGATACGAGCATTATAATGTCCTCCAATTATATAATTTCGTCGCCAAAATAGCTTACATAGCCATAATAGCACCTTTTGCAGAAAAAATCAAATATTATTACTACGAAAATGTAAAAAAATCTTAAGCTTTTTTGGTACATTTTATATATGAGTAATCCCACACTTGCATCAAATACTAAATAAAACTGTAATTGGAGGATCATTCTATGCTTTCAGAGATCACACGCCGTGGAGTTGTAAGAGCTATATCCTTTGCTGTTGCAATAGTTTTGGTTTTGGCTGCAGCGAATATTGTTTATATGCAAAAGCTTAAGGCGGCGAACTATGTAATCGAGTCTGGCTATCGCGAGGCGGTAGAGGAGCTTGCCTCGAGCGCTGACAAAATATCGTCAACACTCACAAAGGGCAAATATTCTAACGACCCTGCATATACCGCTCGCTTGGCAAACGAGCTTATAACTCAGTCAAACTCTGCAAAAGAGGCTCTTTTAAAGTTGCCCGTTTCGTCATTTGATTTAGAGGATACAAACAAATTCCTTTCGCAGATAGGCAACTATGCCTATTCGTTAAGCGAAAAGGCGGCAAGGGGAGAGGCACACGAAATTTCCGATACCGACAATCTTAACGCTTTAAGCGACATTGCCGATCAGTTCAGCACACATTTGTGGCAGATAAAAAACAAAATGCTTTCTTCAGATGAGAACCTTTATGAAATGTTCGAGGATCTGGACGAGCTTTTGATTCTTCAGGATCTTACCGATCTTGAAAGCGGCTTTGATGAGATGCCTAAGCTTATTTATGACGGCCCTTATTCCGACCATATCTTAGAAAAAACGCCCAAAATGACCGAGGGTGCCAAGGAAATTTCCTTAGAGGAGGCAACCGAAAAGGCGGCAAGGCTTTTGGGAGTTGAAACTTGGCAGGTTCAATCAAGCGATTCGGGCGAGGACGGTAAAATGCCCTCATATTGCTTTTGGACAGAGAACGGCTATGCCGCGGTTACAAAGCAGGGCGGATATTTAAACTATATGATAAAGTCACGAAACGTTAGAGATGACGAGATCGAGGATGAAGAAGCCGTGCGCCTTGCACGCTTGTATTTAGACAGCCTTGGAATTGAGGGTATGGAATCGACCTATTACGAAGAATACAACAACGTTTTGTGCGTTAACTTTGCTTATAAGGACGGCAAAACGATCTGCTATACCGATCTTATAAAGGTGTCGGTCGCCCTTGATAACGGAGAGATATTGGGCTTTGATGCAAGAGGATTCATCGTCAATCACTATGACAGAGATATCCCCGAGCCTGCTATTTCTCAAATCGAGGCACAGGGAAAGCTTTCACCGTTTTTAAAGGTGACAGACAGCCGACTTGCACTTATCCCCACAGATGCCACCAAAGAAAAGCTTTGCTGGGAGTTTAAGTGCGGCACCGATGACGACGAAACCATTTTGGTTTATATTAACGCAGAAACGGGTGTAGAAGAGGATATTTTGATTCTCTTGATAACCGATTCGGGAACATTAACAGTTTAAAATGTGATGGCGGGCAAAAGCAGGGGCTTTTGTCCGCTTTTATCGTCCTTTTTGCAAGATTATAAAAGAAAAAGCTAAGGTTTTTATGCATTATGCACAATATTGCACGATATTTTTTGGATTGCTATTTGTGACGAAATGTTATATAATCTAATGGTAACGTTGATATTTATTGTTCAAAGTCAATAAATATCGCGAGCAAAAGTAACCCGATTGGAGAGATTAACTTGAAAAACTATGACAGCGCACACATCAAAAACATAACTATTGCAGGACACTCCGCATCAGGTAAGACTTCTCTTTGCGAAGCACTGCTTTATAAAGCAGGTGTTACAGATCGTTTGGGCAAAACTTTGGACGGAAATACCGTTTCTGACTATACTCCTATTGAAGTTTCTAAGAAATGTTCTATCTACACCTCGCTTTCCTGCTATGAAAGAGACGGTTATAAGGTAAACATCCTTGATACCCCCGGCTTGTTCGACTATGCTTCCGGTATGATCGAAGGCGTATACGGCTCTGACTGTGTTCTTATCACTGTTTCCGCTAAGTCCGGTATCCACGTTGGCACCAAGAAGGCTTATGACTGTGCAGCAGAACACAAGAAGCCCCATATGTTCGTTGTAACCAAGATCGACGACGAAAACGCAAACTTCTCGAATGTTTTGACAGACCTTAAGACCGAGTTCGGTTCCACCGTTTGCCCCTTGGTAGTTCCGCTTATCAAGGACAACAAGATCATTTCTTATTATGACCTCTTGCACGAAAAGAATTATAAATACGGTGCAAAGGGCGAAAGAATCGACGCAGGCGAACCTGATGCTACATATCGTATCGACGGTCTTTTGGAAGCAATGGCAGAAGCAGTTGCTGAAACCGACGAAGATTTGATGATGAAATTCCTTGATGGTGAAAAGTTCACCCTTGAAGAACTTGCAGACGGCGTTAAGAACGGTCTTGCAAACGGCTTGATCACTCCTGTTGTTCCCATTTCTTCCACTAACCTTGAAGCAGCAGACATTCTTTTGGATCTTATCTCCAAGCTTGTTCCCACCGCACAGGAAACCGGCGCTGTTAAGGCAATTGATGCTGACGGAAATGAAGTTAAGGTTGAATATGATGCAAATGCTCCTTTGTCCGCATTCGTATTCAAGACCGTTGCTGACCCGTTCGTTGGCAAGATGTCCTTCATCAAGGTCATCAGCGGCAAGCTTGAAAGCGGTAAGGAAATTGTTAACGCAACCACAGGTAACTCTGAAAAGGTTGGCAAGCTCTTAAACCTCGTTGGCAAGAAGCAGAGCGAAGTTTCCTTCGCAGTTGCTGGCGATATCGTTGTTGCTACAAAGATGAACGTTAACACCAACGACACTGTTTGCGATGCATCCCGCGTTATCTCTTACGCTAAGCTTACATTCCCCAGACCTTGCTATTCGTTGGCAGTAAAGGCAAAGAGCCAGGGCGACGAATCCAAGATCTCCACCGCTATGCAGAGACTTCTTGAAGAAGACCTCTCCATCTCCTATAAGCAGGATGAAACCACCTTCGAACAGATCCTTTCCGGCTCCGGCGAACAGCACATCGAATCCACTCTTGCAAAGCTTAAGAGCGGCTTCGGCGTTGAGGTTATCACATCTGTTCCCAAGGTATCCTATAAGGAAACCATCCGCAAGAAGGTTAAGGTTCAGGGCAGACACAAGAAACAGTCGGGCGGCCACGGCCAGTTCGGTGACGTTTGGATCGAGTTCGAGCCTTGTGACAGCGACGATCTCGTATTCGCTGAAAATGTATTCGGCGGCGCTGTTCCCCGTAACTTCTTCCCTGCAGTTGAAAAGGGCTTGCAGGAATGCATGAAGAAGGGCGTTTTGGCAGGATTCCCTGTTGTTGGCTTAAAGGCTACTTTGGTTGACGGTTCTTACCACCCCGTTGACTCTAGCGAAATGTCCTTCAAGCTCGCAGCTTCCATCGCCTTCAAGGAAGGTATGAAGCAGGCTAACCCTGTTCTTCTCGAACCCATTGATATGCTTTGTGTAACCGTTCCGGATGCTAATACCGGCGACATGATGGGCGAACTCAACAAGAGAAGAGGACGTGTTTTGGGCATGGCTCCCGCTAACAAGAAGGGCTATACCACCATCGAAGCAGAAGTTCCCGAAAGTGAAGTTCATGACTTTGCAATGCTCGTTCGTCAGATGACCAGAGGCAGAGGCGAATTCACCCTTGAAAAGCTTCGCTATGATCAGCTTCCTGCAATGCTTGTTGATGACGTTATCACCAAGTTTAAGGTTGACGATGACTAATATATGAAAATTCTCCCGCCCATATGGACGGGAGTTTTTTTGCTAAATAAAGCTTTTTAAAAAGCAATTTTGCTTGAAGAGAAAACCGGCAGCTATTCAAGCCTGAATTCTAAAAGCAAACTCCCTGTTTTAATATATGTATAACCCGTGATGTACCTAAATTAATGTTATTGCATATTTATCATAATAAAATGGCGTATGCTCTTGTCACTCTTTTCAGCCCATCTCATCTGTCATATTATCAACAGAAATTTCATATCCTTTTGTCGGGTCGCCGCAAAAATGTATGTCACAAAGCCCGCAAGCCTGCCGCTTTTGATCGTGTCGCTTCCGATAATAAGTATTTTTTCAGTTTTTTATACATATTTTTTGCTTTTTCGACTTATATATGCTATACTTAAGAAAAAAAGAAGGATGCGCTTATTATGAAAAACTTATTGATACATTTTTTCGGGCAAGGCAGTGAGCCGGAATTTTCTTTATTCACTCTTGCTCATATAATTCCGATCCTGCTTCTTGTTTTGGCTTTGTTTTTGCTCTATCGTTATAGAGAAGCGTTAAGAACATCACCTTATGAGAAAAATTTCCGTTACATACTTGGCTTTGCTCTCATCATTTGTGATATGTCATACTATTGGAGATTGGCGGCATCTCCTTGGCTTTCTAACGGTCCGTCTGAGCATCTTCCGATCGGTGTGTGCGCATGGTCTGTCATCTTCTGCTCATTCATGATGATTGGAAAAAGTCAGCGACTGTTTGATATTGCATATTTCTGGTTGCTGTGTGCTTCTATATTTGCATTGATCACTCCGACCCCGTTGACTTATTGCGGGCCTACAAGATTCCGCTATTATCAATTTTGGTTAGAACACACATTGGGTTATGTGGCTCTGTTCTATATGATTTTTGTTCATTGCATGCGACCGAATATTCGCTCTTTTATCCGTTCCTACTGTGCGCTGCTGTGTTTGGCGATTTTCGCCGCGTGGGTAAATTCCATGATTCCGGGAGCGAATTATCTATACATGGCCCGTCCTGAGAGTGCTCCCTCAATTCTGGATATTCTGCCGCCTAATTATGCTTTGCGAATAGTTATTATGGTAGCAGCAATAACCGTTATGTTTGCGCTGGCTTATCTCCCTTGGTATATAAAAGACAGAAAAGCGAAAAAAGCTCTCAAATAAAAAGTAAGAGTCATATTGTGCATAAAAATGACAGGGGCAAATTGCCCCTGTCATAAATTTCATTCTGACGCTTCTAACATATTTTCAATAAAAATGCCATACCCTCTCGTCGGGTCGTTTACGAAAACGTGCGTCACAGCCCCTACTAACTTACCATCTTGAATGATCGGCGAGCCGCTCACGAGTGATTGTCATTAGGGGCAACAATTATCGAAGATTAAATAATTCCTTGTCTTTTTAAGATTCCAATAGCAACACCAAGAATGACAGCGATTACAATCATAATGATTCTTTGCTTCAGAACACCGTTTCCGTCTGCGGCTCTCTTTTCGTCCAGCCAATAGCGGTTCATACCAACTCTTTTTACGATCTCCATGCTGAGCATCTTGTGCATTCTATCCCGATCGACCACGGACTGACCCTCGGGGAACAGTTCTTCCAAAGTCACGGCATTTTCTTTATCCAACGCTCTGAGTTCCCGAAAACGGGCATAATAGGAAGAAAATGCACTGTCTAACATATCCTTGTAGCTTGCCATTTGTATTTTTCCTTTCTATGGTGTTTTTGTTTTTATTATATCATAAAGCAAATATATTTGCAAGAAAAAGGGGGCGGTCAATGACCGCCCCCTACATTTACGATGCTTCAGACAGCATATTCTCGATAAAAATGCCATATCCTCTCGTCGGGTCGTTTACAAAAACGTGCGTCACAGCTCCTACTAACTTACCATCTTGAATGATCGGCGAGCCGCTCATTCCCTGCAAAATTCCGCCTGTTTGAGCCAAAAGCTCGGGATCTGTCACTTTTATGACCATGTTTTTTGTCTTTAAGGTTTGGCTTAATGATACCTTCTCAATTTCGATCTCATAGCATTTCGGCCTGCTTCCGCTTACTGTTGTATAGATATATGCTTTTCCCTTTTCAACCTCTGACTTGAATGCGATCGGTATAGCCTGGGCTGTGCCCTGAGTATAGTTAAGCGTTCCGAAAATTCCGCAGTCACAGTTTTTGGATATTTCACCTGCCGCAAGGCTTGAAACAAACCTGCCCAAAAGCTCTCCCGGTGCGCCGGCATAACCTTTTTCAAAGCCGGTTATCGTGGCATCAACAATCTCGCCCGAGCCAAGAGGCATGGCTTTTGCCGTGTCAAAGTCGGATATAGGGTGTCCCAAAGCCCCAAAGCATCCCGTTTCAGGGTCGATGAAGGTAAGCGTTCCAATTCCCGCCGAGCTGTCTCTAATCAAAAGTCCTGCTTTATAAGTCCCTTCGCTCTGCGAAAAGATCGGCTTAAGTGTTGTTTTATAAGTTTTGCCGCTTCTTATATAGGTTATTTTAACGTCTTCTCCGTGTGAATCCATTATTATATTTGCAAATTGCTGCGAGCTTGTTATCTTTTCACCGTTTGCATATTTAATGTTGTCTCCCGCAATAATTCCCGCTTCCTTTGCAGGATCCAGCCCGTCCTGAACAGGTGTGGTCGAAACAACCATAATGCCGTCTGTCAAAAGCTTTATCCCCACAGGTGTGCCTCCGGGAATCAGTACGGGAGCATCCGCGACCGTTACATTTGCGTTTTTTATGGGTATAAGTCCATAGAGCTTAAGGGTGACAGTCTCGGTTTTTGTATCTATTGTGGCCAATGTTGTGTTTGCAGGTGATGCCTCTATATTTAAACCGCAGGATATGTTGGTCGTATCCTGGCCCGAAACGTAATAGTGGTCGGGCAAAGCCTCGCCGCAATATCCAACGAAAATCATCAATGCCAGCGACAGCGTTCCCAGGACTATCGCTAAGCGTTTAATAAATTTGTTCATTCTTCCTCCGTTTGTTTTTCGCGTGCTTTTTGATTTTACTCTGATATTTTTAACCGCGCGGCATAAAATAACCGCACGTATACGCAAGCATTATTTTCATTGTCATTTTTGCAGGATAAATGCTTAATAGCTATAAAATGGACTTGAATGTTTGCACACAGTTGTGATATAATTTATATGTATATTATATTCTTTTCGAAAAATGAGAGGACAAAAGAAATGTCAAAGGGCGTTACAAAGCAAACAAATCTTAACGATAAAGAGCCTATAATCATGCTTGTTGCAAAATCCGCAATGTTGATCTTATTTGCGTGGTCAGGCTTTTTCTGGAGCGGTGTTACGATAATTAATTTTTACGCATTCGATCCTGCAAACTCTCACCTTGCGACAGAGTTTTTGCTCGGCTCGCTTTTGTTCCTTTTATCACTTATTCTTTGCTATTTTAGAAAGTATATACTTCAGTTCGGTTTTTGTGCCGCAGGACTTATTCCATATTTAATGGCTGTAAACGAAATGATGGACGTTGCCGAAAAGACGGGTGTTGTTTTCAAGCCTTCGTTCGAGCTTAGATATCTTCCCATTTTCATATTTGCATTTATAAGTCTTATCTTTGCAATGATGAAGATATGGCAAAACACTCTTAAACGCATCGAAGTAAGAAACGAATTCGATAACAGACCCACAAAGAGTATTTTGGACGACTGAAAAACATATACATAAACCGAAAAACAATGAAACGGAGAAGCGAAATGACTGACAGAAACAGCGCCATCGGAGTTTTCGATTCGGGAATCGGCGGACTTACAGCCGTGAAAGAGCTGGCGCGTCTTTTGCCCAACGAAAATATCGTTTATCTTGGCGACACGGCAAGAGTTCCTTATGGCTCGAAAAGCCGTGAAACTATATATAAATATGCTTCGCAGGACGTTAAGTTCCTTAAAAGCCACAACGTTAAAATGTATATCGCCGCTTGCGGAACAGTTTCCTCGGTTTTGGCCGACGACAATGATTTCTGCGACGGACTTTATACAGGAGTTATCACTCCCACGGTTCAGGCTGCCTGCAAAGCCACAAAAAATAAAAAGATCGGCGTTATTGGAACGTCGGCAACCATTAGAAGTAAAAGCTATGAGCGTCTTATTAAAGAAAGACTACCTGAGTGTGAGGTTTATTCCAAAGCCTGCCCGATGTTTGTCCCGCTTGTCGAAAACGGATACATCGAACGTGATTGCGCACCTGCCGTGCAGATAGCTCGTGAATATCTTTTGCCTCTTAAAGAGGCCGGTGTGGACACGCTTATTTTGGGCTGCACACACTATCCCTTGCTTACAGATATAATTTCCGATATTATGGGCGAAGGTGTTTCACTTATATCCTCGGGCGGCGAAGCAGGAAAGTTTGCAATGCAGGTGTTAAAGGAAAAAGATCTTCTTTCTGACAGAACCGAAAAGGGCAAGATAGAACTTTATTGCACCGACAGTGCCGAGCTTTTTGAAGAAAACGCACAGCATTTTTTATCAGGACTTGACGGTATAACGATAAAGTCTTGCAGCTTGGATTAAATTTTGGAGTGAACTGAATTGGACGTTATGATAACTGTAAAAAGCCTTCAGCGAATTGATGACGAGGTAAACGAGACCGAGATCATCACCGAAGGCACACTTGAAGCTATAACCGACGGATATGAGCTTAGATATGTTGAATCTGACGCTACTGGCTATGAAGGAGCGAACACGCTTTTAAAAATAAGCGAAAATAAATTCGAGCTTTTGCGCACCGGAAGTGTCGAGGGCGAGCTTATAATCGAGCTTGACAAAAAGAACTTCTGCCATTACGGCACGCCTTACGGCGAGCTTATCGTGGGAGTTCAGGCGAAATACGTTAAAAATAACTTAAGTATCTTTGGAGGCAAGGCAGAAGCCGGCTATGTTATGGACATGAACTCTGTCTTGGTCGGAAATTACGAGCTGACTGTTGACGTTAAGCCGAGATAACTGGAAAATTAAGCGGCAGGATTATCCTGTCGCTTTTTTGTATATAACCAAGCTTGAAAGAAATAATAAGTTCGAGAACAAAACTCACTAAAATAAATTTGAATTTTGAAAGGAAAGCAAAATGAAGAGAATTTTGTTGATTTTGCTGTCTGTTGCCTGCATGAGCGCTTTGGCGGGCTGCGGCGATAGAAATGATAATAGCAATAACGTTACAACTCCCGGAACCTCTAATTCCATTGCAACCACAAAACAGGAACCTCCCGTTACAACGACTACAGAGCGTACCAACACCTTGGAAAGCGACCTTGATAATTTAGAGGACGATATCCAGAACGGCATAAGCGACGTTGGTGAGGACATGGGCATGGGTAACGGCAACGGTAACAATGGCGGCAACAACTCGAACGGCAACTCGGGCAATGCATCACCTGCAAGATAAAATAAAAGGAGGCTTAAATAGCCTCCTTTTGTTTTATCTGTTCTTTTTGTAGATGGTATAAAGTCCGTCGAGCAAAAGATCGTCGTCCAAAATGACGCCCTCGGTCTTGCAATGCTTTATGATCGTGCCTGCAAGTCCGCCCGTTGCGACAACTGCGGCATCCTCGCCAAGCTTTTCACGGTAACGCTCGATCATTCCGTCAACCATCGAGGCGTTGCCAAGGATGATTCCCGAACGCATCGAATCGGGGGTATTTGTTCCGATAACGTCGGGTGTGCCCGAATCTGCGCTGATATCCTGCAAAAGTGCAGCAGATGAACTTAAAGCGTCAAGCGATACTTTAACACCGGGGATGATGGAGCCGCCCAAAAAGCTTCCGTTTTTGTCGATCGCGGAAATTGTGGTTGCAGTTCCGAAATCAAAAATTATAAGCGGAGCTTTATATTTCGCTAAAGCTCCCACAGCTCCGCAAACAAGGTCTGCACCCAGAATTGCGGGGTTTTCAAGGCGGATGTTAAGCCCTGTTTTAATTCCGGGGCCAACAACAAGCGGGTGAATGCCCATAAGCTTTTTAACTGCGTTTCTTAAAACGGGAATCACAGAGGGCACAACGCTTGAAATGATAGCCCCCGAAAAAGCCTTCGGCTCGTAACCATAAAGATGGATGATGTCCGAGATCGTTATTGCATATTGATCCTCGGTATAATATGAATTTGTTGCAATGCGGGAAGTGAATTTAAGCTCGTCGTCTTTAAATGCACCCAAAACAATGTTGGTGTTGCCAACGTCGATAGTAAATACCATTTTATTCGCTCCTTTATATAAATCAGTTGTTAAGTTGATTTTACGGCTTTTTTGCGCCCAAGTCAAGTGGGCTTGCACATATCGCTTTGTTTTAGTATAATAAACCTTAGACCTGCTTTCACGGCTCGGCACGCCTTCGCACTCGCCCAAGCTTCGCTTGTGCGGCGCTCGGCACGCCTCGCCTTAACCGCTATCCTCTCAGAAAAGGAGAATAACATGCCACTTGACAGAAGCTATTTCCAAAACCTCGTTTCATATATAACCCGCCTGCAAACAACCGACATGCCTATCTTTATTTACGGAATGGGCGACGGCTGCTTAAAGGTTTTGAAGATTTTCGAGGAATATAATATCCCTTGTGCAGGAATTTTCGCAAGCGACGAGTTTGTTCGCGACAAGGTCTTTTGCGGACATAGGATCCACAAGCTTGGCGAGATCGAATCCGCTGTCGACGACTTCATAATCGTCCTTGCCTTTGGCGCGGGATACACTGAACTTATCGAAAAGATCGAAAGCATTGCCCAAAAACACCAGCTTATCGTTCCCGATATGCCTGTTATCGGCGAGGGGCTGTTCACCAAGGATTATATGCTTGCACACTGGAGCGAAATCGAAAAGGTTTATTCTCTTTTGGCAGATGATACCTCTCGCGAGTGCTTTAAGGGTGTTATCGAATTTAAAATAACGGGGGATATAAAGTGTCTTAAAGCAGTTGCAACCCCTTCTGAAGAAGCCTATAAAAACATAATCAAGCCGCAGGATGACGAGATCTTTGTCGATCTTGGAGCATACACGGGCGACACGGTTGCCGAGTTTTTAAGTCATACCGACAGTAAGTATACCCACATCTATGCCTGCGAGCCTAACAAGCGCAACTTCAGAAAGCTTTCTGAAAACACCGCTGACTTAAGCGATATAACCCTTGTTAACGCGGCGGCTTGGGACAGCGACACCACCCTTATCTTTTCAAAAGGCGGGGGAAGAATGCCCCACCTTGCAGCTCAGGGCATCGAAACCAAAGCTATAAGCGTTGACACCATGCTCTCGGGAGCGAAATGCACATATATTAAATATGATGTCGAGGGGGCAGAGCTTAATGCTCTCACGGGATCGCAAAAATCGATCAAAGCGTTTAAGCCCAAGCTTAACGTTGCGCTATATCACCGCGTGGGAGATATATTTGAGCTTCCTCTTTTCATACACTCATTATGCCCCGAATATAAGCTCTATATCAGGCATTTTCCTTATTATCCTGCGTGGGATACCAATCTATATGCAAAATAGTAACCGTTTGTAATCTTTGTGTAATAACTTTTGGGGCAGTTGTAAATAAATCGAAACCATTTGTAACGGCGTTGTTCTTGAAACAGCGCCGTTTTGTGTTAAAATATAATTGTAAACTGAATCTTAAGAAAGCGGGTGACTTGAAGTGAAAAAGCCAAACAGCAGAAAGATAATGCTTGAAGCGATCACTCACGTGATTGTTGCAGCAGTTGCAGTTGCGGTGTTTATCGGCGGAGCGTTCATCGTTAAATCCTGGGACAAGGTAATGCCTTGGGAAAATCCGTTTGAGAGCACGCAGGATTTCCCCTTAGAGTTAGACCCACAACCTGAAGATGACAGTCAGTCCGAGCTTCCGATCGAGAGCACCTCGAATATTGAAGGCTTGGAAACACCTAAGGCTGACGAAACACAGCCCCAGGAACCAAAAGAAAATGAAACGAACAACGAAACAGACAAGCAGGATATAGCATATAATGAAGATAAGTCAGAACTTATAGTCAGTGTCGCCACCGAACAGCTTGGAGTGCCGTTCAAACAGGGCGGTGACAGCCCGGACGAGGGCTTTGATACCTCGGGATTTACATACTACTGTGTGAATCAGGCAGGCATTGAGTTCCCACGAAGCCTTAAGGACCAGCTTGAGAGCGGAGCTTGGGTAACCTATGAAGAGCTGAAACCCGGCGATATCGTTTATTTCTCGAACGAGGTCGGCGGCGACGCTAAGTTCTGCGGTGTATATGTCGGCGGCGGATTGATAATCTATTCGCCCGTACCCGACGATTTCGTTAAAACAGCAAACATAACCACAAATTACTGGACTACTCATTTCGTGACGGGACTGCGAGTAACCTCGCAGACGGGTGAGTGACTCCGAAAAAATATTAAGGCTAAACTCCTATTTTTTCCTCCTTCAAAAATATATCGGTTAGCCCCAAAATCACAGTTCGCTTGTCGGGCTGTGATTTTTTTGCACGCTCGGCGCCGATTGCCGTTCCTCACACGCCTCAACTTCGTTGCGGCTCGTTCGGCTTCGCCTATCGACAGCCTCGCCACCTATAAAAACAAAAGCACCCAAACGGGTGCTTAAATGTTATACTGTTTCCTTTTCCTTTAAAAGTGCTGCATTAAATGCCTCGCACTCAAAGCAAGCAAGTCTAAGTCCTTTGTTGACGATCTTAAAATCTATCACTTCAGAGGGGATCGGGTTGCCGTCGCAGTTGCAGTCAAGAGGAGTATCGCTGACAGAATAAATCCTTCCGCCCGTTACTTTTTTCATCTTTGCAATGTGAGGATGGGTTATATGTGCAACGCCCTTTGAATACTTTCCTATAACGCCGGGAATTTGTAAAAGTGTAAGCCTTCCTGCGATGCACATGTCAATGATTCCGTCGTTTATCTTTGAATCTTTTGCAGGGCAGAACCCTCCGCCGTAATAGCTTCCGTTTCCGAATGCCGCAAGCGCAAATTCTTTTTCCGATGTTATGGTATCGGTGCTTCCGTCGTCATTTATAACGTCAAGCTCGAACTTAGCTTTCGTGTTAAGCTCGCCGAAGATGCCCAAAACGATTGCTATTTTATAAGCAAAAGAACCCAAAAACGCAAATTTCGTTGTAAGCTTGTTTGCGATCTTAAGAATCTTTGTGTCAAGTCCCAAGCTCATAACGTTAACGCAGCAATGTCCGTTTGCGTTTATGCAGTCGATCTCTGTAATGGGAGCGTTGATATTGCCGCTTAAAAAGCCGAAACGTTCGGCAATTTCGGTCACGCTCATCTCGCCGTATATTTTTCTTGCAAAGTCATTACCCGAGCCCATCGGCAAAAGTGCAATTGCAGTTTTTGTGCCGTATATGCCGCTTGCAACCTCGCAAAGAGTGCCGTCTCCTCCACAAACGATGATCGTTGCATCCTCGTCATATTCTTTGGCAATTTCTTTTGCAATAGCTGTTGCGTGGGCGGGATATTCAGTTTCGATGAAAGAAAAGTCATCACGGCCTGCAAGGGCTTTTTTAATGTCAGCCATTACAGTGTGCGCTTTTTTCGAGCCTGATTCGGGGTTTTCGATGAAGAAATATTTCATTTATGCAACTTCCTTAAGAAAATGATTCTAAACATTTAATAAATAAAATATACATTGTTTCTTAAAAAGTGTCAAGAATATATTGACAAAGCCGCGGATTGATGGTATCATCTTCTACAATAAAACAGGGGAGCTCGTTTGGCGGGCTGAGAGGAAGCGGAGCAAGCTTCGACCCATAACCTGATTCGGATAATGCCGACGTAGGGCGACCTGAAAGGTGCACATTTCAGGTGAAAATGCTTATCGACTCAAGTCCCGAAGGTTTAAAATCTTCGGGACTTTTTAGGTTTTCTGTTTTATTGAAAAATAAAAAAACAAGGAGAACAAAAATGAAAACTTCAACAAAAAGAATGGTTGAAACCGCACTTTTGATCGCAGTTGCAACGGTTTTGAGCATATTCAAGATCGATATGCCGATGGGCGGAGGACTGACTATCTGCAGCATGCTTCCTATCATCCTGCTAAGCCACAGATACGGCTGGAAGTGGGGGCTTGTTTCCTCTACGGTATACAGCCTTTTGCAGCTCGTTTTGGGTCTTGACAACGTTTCATACGCAACAAGCGCAATAATGGCCATCGGAATTATTTTCCTTGACTATGTAATTGCATACATCGTCATCGGTCTTTCGGGACTTACAGAGAAATTCCTTGGAAGAACAAGAAGAGCAGTGATCGTGGGAATTGCGGCAACATTCACTTTAAGATATCTCTGTCACGTGGCAACGGGCGCTTGGATATGGGACGCACTTTGGCCGAATGAATACGGTATGAGCAGCATCGTTTATTCATTAGCTTATAACGGATGGTATATGGCGGCAGAAGTAGCCATCACCATAATAGTTGCAATGATCATCTATAAGCCCTTGGAAAAGTATTTTAAGGGGAAAGTATATTAAGCCAAAGCTTAAAATCAAAAAAGCCTGAATCGCAACCGATTCAGGCTTTTTATTATCTGTGTTTCGATGGTTTTGGAGTGTCAAGCTGTATGATAGAGGTATAAACCGCCGTATATTTCGGGCTGATGACACGGTTTTTGTGGCACTTTCCGAAAATCCACTTTTTAAATTCGCAGTGCTTAACGACCTCGTCGAAGAATGCGCTGAGCTGTGTCTTTTGCTCGACCGAGGTTTCGCCCGCAAAATCCTCAAGCACCGAGGGCGGTTCATATGACAGGATATAGTCAACCTCGCGTCCGTTATCCTCGAAGTTTATGATGGCGTTTTTGATCTGATTTTCTGTGGGGAGATATTCCTCGTTTTCGGGAGCGTCATCTTCTCTTAACTCGAAATCTTCCGGTCTGCCTCCTCCGAATGCAAACACCTTAACTCCGTCGATCTTGAAAATTTCGCCGCGGCAAAGATATTTAAGATTTCCTGAAATAACCCTAACTCTTCCGCCGTTCCACCAGCAAAGGGGATAGCTATCCAAAAGCTTAAAGTTTTCGTGATAACCGTCAACAAACAAAATAGTATATTTTTTCTTGCCAAGCTTTTTAAGGAACTTCTTTTCCTCTTCGCTTCCGTCCCAGATAAAACCGAAATCTCCGCAAACGATAAGCGAGTCGCCCTTTTTAAGCTTACGCAGTTTCTTGTCAGAAAATCTAAGTCTGTCGCCGTGAGTGTCTCCCGTGCAGTATATCATTGCAAATTCCGTCCTTTTTCATATAATTGTAATCAAATCTTAACCGAATTCCACTTTTCATCGGGCTTAAAATCTGCTATACTGTATCTAACACCATTATACATTGTCAGGAAGGATTTGTCCATATGCGTAAGCTTGGTTTTATATTATCACTCGTAATGGTATTCGTTATGGCTACGGGTTATCTTCCCGTGCAGGCAAATGCCGTTAACTTCACTCCCGATTTTCAGATTTATTCCGAAGCCGCCTATCTTGTAAATCTTGACACCGGCGAGGTTATATATGAAAAGAATGCCGACAAGCAGCTTGTTCCCGCATCTTTAACAAAGATAATGACAGCGATTTTGTTGATAGAGGAATATGAGGACAACATCGCCGCACTTTCAACTACATACGTTTCGGGTTCGTCCGTCTGCTTCGACGAGCTTTATTTAACAGGTGCCTCGAATGCCGATATAAGAATCGGCGAAAAGCTTTCCTATAAGGACCTGTTATATGCTTTGATGCTTCGCTCAGCTTGCGAGGCTGCAAACATCATCGCCTATAACATCGGCGGAAGCTTGGAAGCTTTTGCTCAGATGATGAACGTTAAAGCAGAAGAGCTTGGATGCGAGGATACTCATTTCACCAACTCTCACGGTCTTTTCTGGGAGAATCACTATACCACTGCCCGCGATATGGCGAAAATCGTTGAATATGCAATGAGCTTGCCGATGTTTACTGAGATCTCCTGCTCTGAAAGCTATACGATGGAGGCTACCAAGTATCACGAAGAGCCGAGAGTTATTCACCACACCAACTATATGATGTCGAAGATCAACGGCGGTGACTATTATTATGAATACGTCAAGGGCATCAAAACGGGAACGCTTGACGAAGCTGGAAGATGCTTAGCATCGCTCGCGTATAAAGACGGTTACAGCTATATGCTTATAACAATGGGTGCTCCCCAGCAGGATGCTAACGGCAAGAACGTTTACTATAACTTTATTGACCATAAAAACATCTATGAATGGGCGTTCGATAATTTCGAATACACCACTCTTTTAAACGGAAGTGAAGAAAAGGCAGAGGTTCCTGTATCCTTTGGTGAGGGTGTTGACTATGTCATCGTTAAGCCTGATGCTGAATTCTCACGAATTTGGAACACCAGAATTCCTTTAAGCTCGATCCATGAGATAATCACTCTTGAAGAGAATGTCATAGCTCCCGTTAAGGCAGGGCAAAAGCTTGGCACGATCGAGCTTCAATATGGCGGAGAGACCTTGACAACGATCGACCTTATCGCAACGACTGACATTGCCAGAAGCGAAAGAACCTCGCTTATAACTGTTGCAAAAAGCTTCATCGGCTCTCAAAGATTTTATGATGCCGCCAAGTATTCGATGGTTTTTTTTATCGCATATACAGTTCTGATTATTATTCTTAAAATAATCGTTGCAAGAAGCAATAAAAAGCGCTCGAGAATGTATGGCACAACCAAGCGCAGAAGATAATATTCAAGCACTTTCGCCAAAAGCGAAGGTGCTTTTTTGTAGGCACAGAATCATACTCATCGATCAGCGCAGGATATATATTAGAAGAACCGGATCGTTAACTATATGCTCGACTGATCGTTTTTTCTATAATTGAATACTGATTTATCGCGCTCCCTCTCCGAATCTTTCGGAGAGGGAGCTATTGTTTGTCTATCCGATAGATCTGACTAGCTAGCTCTTTTCATCAAATGCGCTGTTATTTTCGTGCTTTTTGTCGCTTATCCGTAAAAGCCAACCTGCCGCGGTGTTGAATATCGTCTTGCCGCCTCTTAAGAAGCAGTTTTTATTGGTATAAATTTCACCGCAGATATAATAAGGCTCTGCCTTATAGCCTGCCGATCTTGCGCACTCAAAAGGATTTAAGCTTTTTAAAATGCGTTCAGCCTCGTTTTTAAATCTCGACTTTTTAAGAGCCATGGCAAACAAAGCTGATGCTTTGGTTATCGACCCGCCGTTTTCTTTAATCCCTGCAGGCAGATATTTAATTTTAGCTTGAATATTATCCTCTGCCTTATATGGCGGCGCAAGAGCTTTCACCACCTCTCGTTTTTGGTCATACAGCATTTCATAAGCTCGCATAAGTGCCACTTTGTCAAAACTTTCGTCAAGACCTGCAAGAATTGCCAATGCCTGAGGTAAAAGATACATCTTTCCCGATTCGCATTTTTGCGAGCCGAAAACCTCGCCAGACTTCAAATATCCGCCGATATACTGTCCCGAATCCCTGCCGAAGCGTGTGATCGCATCGATTATCAGCTTCGAGTTGTATAAAAGTGTTGCACTGTACATATTGTCGCCTTTAAGCTTAGCTATCTCGCAAAAGCTTTTCAAAACGATTATCAGCATTTCACTTAATTCAACCGATTCCGTTACATTGCCGTCTGATATAAGTCCGTGCGCGCCTTTTTGAGAGATGCAAAATTCCAGCGCCCGTCTGCAATGCTCATAAACGCTCTCTTTCGGCGAGCCGTTTTCAAAATATCTGCAGGACAGATCCAAAATTCTCTTGTCCGAAGTCAGTTTTATATATTCGCTTACCGCATAAGGAAGCCACAAAACCTCGCCTGCATCATAACAAAGGTTATTCTCGTTTCTGCGGTCTTTTCGCCAAACTTTTTGCGCTCCACCCTCTGAAAGCTGATGCTTACAGCATCTTATGATCTCTTGCTTGCTTCGTTTGCGTTCAAAGCTTGCAAGTGATGCCACGTTCTGCAAAATCTCGCCGAAATAAAGGTTGCCGTGCTCGTCAGATAAATTAACGTTTGCGTGCAAAAGCTGATATTTCAGCCATTTTTGTTCTCTCGTGCCCGACAGCTCTATCTTCAAAGGTTCAAACAGCGAGTGCAATTTGCAGGCTGCTTTCTTGTTTTTTGCGTGCGAAAGATAAAAACAAACCTCCTCGGCGCCTGAGAGCGTGCAAACAAGCGCACAGAATTTTTCGCCAAGCTCATTCGAATTCCATCTGCCCGAGAAAAACTCGTTTTTGCTTAAAACAATCTCGCTCGCCTTGCTCGAGCTAACAGCGCAAAATCCGCCGCTTGCAAGGCGCATGATCGCAGAATCTCCCTCGCGCTCAACAAATTCAGCGGTGTCAGACAAATCACAGACGTATGCAAGCCTGCAGCGTTGTTTAGAGGTTATTTTGACTTTCATCCGTTTGCACACGCCCTTTTGAGCGACTTCAACCGCAACCTCGCTTTCAAAGCCCTCGCCGCAGGCGTAATATTCCACCCCGTTAAACGAAAAGCGTGCTGTTGCCCCATTTATGATGTCGTAATACTTCCCGCCAAGCTCAAGTATCAGCCGTTCTTTAAAGTCTCCGAACGTGTTTTGTCCAAGCGATGAGCTTTTTAAAACTGTACCGAAAACCAAGTTCGACAGAACATGCCGCCACTCAACCTCGGGGTGAGAGGTGAGGATATAATCATCTCCCGAAAAACCTCCAAAAGAGATATCCTCATCTATATCCACTTTTTTAGGAGAGCTTTTTTTGATCTCGATCGGCGAAAAAGGTTCTCTTTTTATAGATTCGGGCAGGATATCATCAGTAAAAACAAAGCTTGCGTTTTCTATCAACTCTTTCCTCACGTCATCGCTGTGCAAGCTTTCATCAATCGGGTGAATTCCGCCACGAGAGTAGATATATTGCTGAGCGCCCGCATTTTGTGCCGCCTGCAAAAGCTGATTATAATGCTTTCGCTCTGGGCTGTTCATGTCGTTGAACAAAACCGCAAGCTGAATGTTAACGCTTGCCTCGCGAAGCTCTTTATAAGCCGCAAGGCTTAAAGCAAGCTTTTCGCTGTCATTTATATCGTTTAGAATCAGAAGCATAAGAGCATCCTGCGAAATATCTCGGCTTATCCTTGTCAAAGCTTCAAGACTTGACCGTTTTTTAAACATAATGCTTGAAAGAATAATTCCGCAAAGTGCCTGCGCCGCCGTGTTTTTGGGAATATATTCTTTTATAGGATGCTCCAAAAGCTTCTCAAGCTTGCTTCTAAGTTCGCCCTCGCTTTCGGCATACATGATATACATATCAATTGCTTGTTCGCCTATTTTTTCAACCGAAAGCTTTGTTTTCATAAAAACGCAGGGCTTCGGCTCAGATATCAAGCTTGGTGGAATGTCATCAACGTTTTCAAAAGCTTCTTTAATGCTATCTCTGCCTGTAAAAACGCTCTCCGAATCAAAGCTCGCCGAAAACGGCTCTTTGTTAACAAAGCCGATCGCCATGCAGGCACCGCTGTCCACACGCGAAACGATAACCGATCTTAGCTTGTCATCCCTTTCAACGCGAAGATAGGATTCATCCTCTACCCCAAGCGATGGTGAAATGAAAACAAGCAAGCCCAAATCGACATCATTTTCAGAGGTGTTTGCCACCTTAAACCGCCTTATCTCACACTCAAGATTTTCGTGCAGGCAAACCTTCATCTCGGCTTTAATATCACCGCAGTTTTTTATATATCTGACACCTGATTCGTCAAACTGAGCCAAAAGCCCCGTGTAATCGTCAAGCGTTATAAGCCCGCTTTCAAGCTTGATTCCTGCAAAAAATCCCTGCTTTTTAAAAACGGGGTCAACCGTCCTTTTGTATATATCCTTGTCTTTCGCCCACGCCAAGCAAGTTCCGCAGTCAAAAGCGCAAAGGCGATAGCTTCCGTTGAAAAGAAGCCTTGCTCTGGGATGAATAGGCGAGATATCGCAAAAGCTTTCAAGATTCTCGTGACAGCTTTTCTTTTCAAGTTTTGTTTTGCTGTTAACGGGCAAAAATCGCTCTTCTAAAAGAGACCATGCGCCTGACATCTTGCGGCCACGCATAAACCTTTTTTGCATAACACCGCTGCAAAGTGCATTTATGCCAGAGGTTATCATCTCGCCTACGTGTTTTGATACAAGACACTTAACGCAAGTGGGTGTGGTGCCGTTGTAATCAACAGACTCATAAAATCCGAATCCGGAATATCCGCCGGCATTTTTAAGCTTTTTAAGGTTTTCCATGCACCCGTGAGGATCATATTGAAGTGCCAAAAACGAGGAATAAGGTGAAGCGACATAACCCTCGAAGGTTTTGGTTAATATCGCCGCATGCGGCGCACCCAAGCTCTTTTGAATATATTCAATTCCAAGGTCAAACGAATTTATAAAGCACTTTGAAAGCCCAAACGGCAAGCCTTTTTTCTGACCGAGCCTTTTTTGAGTCCACAGCGCATATTTTTGGCTTTCAAATCGACTTGAACCCTCGGGGCTTTTTAAAAATATCTCGGGCAGGAAAAATTCCTCTAAGCTTCCGCTTTGAGAGCCGAATCCGCAATAAAATCCGTTTTTTAAGGTCGTGCGGCCAAGAGCTTGCCAATGTGCGCTTGGAACGCCTTGCGTTGCTATTGAATAAAATGATGCAAGGCTTGCAGGCTCCATAAAAAGAGTGTGCCTTTCGTCGCTTTGATTTAAATTGCGGTCAACGCTTTTTGCCATCAGCATGCTTTTTTTGTTATAAAAAATGCTCGTGTCGGCGGCCTGCAAAAGCCTTGAAATACGCTCGGCCAAAATATCCGCCTTGTCAAATATCTGTCCAAGCTCGTCAAGCCCCTCCTTAAGAGCTGTAAGCGATGCCAAAAGCACACCGTTTTCCTCGCACACCACTCTGTCCGACAAAGGCACAAGCGTAACGGTATCATAGCTTTCAAAATAACATCCGCAAAGCCTTTCCATGCGTTCAAGAGAGGATATCGTTTCTTCTATCCTTAAAGCCATCGAGCTTGCGCTTATAAGCTTTTGATCGTAAGCTCCCAGGCAGGAAAGAAGATAAAGCCCGATGCTTGACGGAGATGCCTTATGCGTGATCTTAAATATCGGTGAAAACTGCACACGCTCGGGCGGAAGCCCGTTGTCGACAGACGTGACGTAATCCTCGAAAAATTTCCACGAATCTGCGATATATTGCGATAATTCCTTTTGCTCCTTAAAGCTTAAGCGGCGCTCCTGCCGTTTGCTTTCCTGTTCGCTTGCGGCAAGCAAGACGGGCATAAGCGAGAAGATCAGTCCCAAAAGCCTTATAGCATAGCTTGGCGAGGCAACAAGCGCAAGGCTTAATATCTCGGGAAGGATATAAAAGCTTATGGGGTCCTTGTCACCGCCGATACTCATCAGCTTTTTGCCTATCATCATTTTAAAAGCGGTTGCAATTATCGCCATCAGCGATTTTGACGCAAGTGTGGGAAGCATTACAACGCTGTATGCGACATTTTTTATTGCCCAGACCGAGCTTGGCAAAAGCCCCGAATAAAACTGCTGTTCATAATCGTTTTTTAGCAGGGTAAGTCTTATAGCCTCGAACAGCGAGGGGAAGAGATACATCGCCAGCGACAAAAGCGCTGCAAATTCAGCGGCAGGGGAATATAGCCAAAACGCAAAGAACGTGTTTGCAAAAACGCTTATCGGAACCAAAGTGATCAAAAAACTGTCCATCAGCTTTGATTTCGATACGGCGCCTAGTCGGCTTGAAAATATAATCCTTAAGTTTTGCAGGCTTGCCGAAGCCTTAACAAGCCTTTTGCGGTAATAAGCCTGCGGCGTGTCGGGAAATTCCTTATAAAAGATGACGTCTTTGGCATAGGCGCACCGTAAAAGCTCCCCCTCAATGATCTCGGGCAAGACGTTCTTTTCAAAAGGTATCATACTTTTAGTCTGTAGATAGTAATACATATCCAAAAGCCCGAACCCCGAAAAGTCTGCAAGCTTAAATGCTCCCGAAAACAGGTCATCATCTTTTGATTTAAGTCCAAACACTTTTGAAAATCCGCTTGAAAGCGAGCTTTTAAGCATTGGCTCGGTTTTTGGCGCTATAATTCCAAAGCCGGATGCTATCTTGCCGTTTTCAAGTTTTATTTTGTTGTTTGGGTGAAGAGCAATGCTTAACAGCTTGCTTGCGGCGTTCATTTCCAAAAGGCAGTCTTGTGCAACCGCGGTTATATATCTTGCACCGATCAGCCACTCGGTGTCGCCAAGTGTTGCAAAAAAATCGCCCTTTCCCGAATGCAAATACTCGGCAAGCTCTAAAAGAGCACCTCTTCGCCCGTTTGGGCAGATATATTCCTCTTGCACATCCGAAAAAGCCCTCTGTCTTACGATAATGCAAAAGCGGTCCTTTACCTTTTCGTTTAGTTTTTGGGCCATCTGCGAAAGCGATTGCACCGTGAATTCATCGTCAGCGGTGGATCTTGCATTCTCGGGGCAAAGGTCAACAAGTGCTAAAACTTTCAGATTGGCAATATTCTCGCTGTCGGAAAGCTTTAAAAGCCGAGCTGACAAAGCATCGCTGTCAAAGCCTTTGTCAAGGGTGGTGTGTAATACGATGGCAGTTTTCTCATCTGAAAGCTCTTTCGAGGAGATGTCAATCCTCTCAAGAGGCTTGTGCTTGTGCCCTGCCATAACAAACCCCTCGACTATCGAGCGCGAAGCGGAATATGACGGTAAGATGAGCATGAAAAACGCCCACCACTCGTTAATAAGCAATCCAAATCCCAAGGAAAGTGTAAGTGTCAGTGATATAAGAGCCAAAAAGAAAAGCACAGTCCGAAGCTTTGCAAGCCCGATCCTGTCTTTGAAGAATGTATTTTGCATAGCGAACCGCCTTTCAATGCCTTGATTTAAGCTATTATTTGCCCGCATATGCAAAATTATTATTTCCGGTTGCAATTTAATGTGCGCTGTGATATAATTCTATCAAATCGTGCTTTATCAGTGCGAAGCTTTAACCTATAAAATCGGAGCTGATATATATGAAATACGTTGTAATTTTGTGCGACGGCATGGCCGACTATCCCGTGCCCGAGCTTGGAAATTTAACTCCCATGCAAAAGGCATATAAGCCGAATATGGATATGCTTGCAAGGAAGTCAGAGGTTGGACTTGTAAAGTCGGTTGCTGACGGCTTAAAGCCGGGAAGCGACGTTGCAAACCTTTCCGTTTTGGGATATGACCCGATGGTTTATTATTCGGGCAGATCCCCATTGGAAGCAGGCTCGATCGGTATCGACATGAAGCCGACTGACGTTTCCTTCAGATGCAACCTTGTAACCCTTAGCGACGAAGAAAATTATGCCGACAAGACCATGGTCGATTACTGTGCAGGCGATATCTCGACAGAGGATGCTGCTGTTTTGATCAAATATCTTGCCGAGCATTTTGATAACGAAGAATTTCAGCTTTATGCAGGCGTCAGCTATCGTCACTGTCTTATTTGGAATAACGGAACTATGGAGGTCGGAACACTCACTCCTCCTCACGATATAACCGGTCAGCCTATAAAAACTCATTTGCCTGAGCATGAAAACGTCACTAAGCTTTATGAAATGATGAAAAAGAGCTATGATCTTTTAAAGGATCACCCTCTTAATAAAGAGCGTGAGGCCCGTGGCGAGCGCCCTGCAAACTCGATGTGGTTCTGGGGCGAGGGTGTTAAAAAACCGCTTGCTTCGTTCGAAGAGAAGTATGGCGTTAAAGGCTCGATGATCTCGGCGGTCGATCTTTTAAAGGGAATCGGCAAGTTTTCGGGAATGAAGGTCGTGAACGTCGATGGTGCGACAGGTTATCTTGACACTAATTTCGAAGGCAAAGCAAAAGCCTGCATCGATGAATTGGCATCCGGTCAGGACTTTGTCTATATTCATATCGAGGCTCCCGATGAATGTGGCCACCGCTATGAGATCGAGAATAAGGTCAAAGCAATCGAGATCATTGATGAAAAGATACTTGGCCCCGTTTTGAACGCACTTAATGAATATGACGACTATAAGGTCTTGATAATGCCTGACCATGCAACACCCTTGGCACTTAAGACCCACACTAACGACCCTATTCCTTATCTTATTTATCATAAATGCGGCGAGGTAGCAGGCCCCGAATCCTTCAGCGAGGAGACAGCCAAAGCAGGCGGAATCTTTGTTGAGATCGGTCACACCGTTATGGATAAGTTTATTGGATAATAAAAAAGCAGGAGATTTTTCTCCTGCTTTTGCTTTTTATATTCAATCCTCCCAAGTATTCTCGGGCAGGGTTTCTAAGAACGCTTTAAGCTCGTTTGCCATTTCTTCCTGCTCGGCTGTTCTCGGGTGTCCGGGGGTTGCCTTGCCGCAGCGGGTGTACATGAAGTGATAAACCTTGTTATCCTCGCCGCCCATGCGGTTTTTAATATCTTCCATGGCATCGTCCCAAATCGGTTCGTGCATCAAAAGTGTCATTGCAAAAACGATTGTCGCATTCGGCGAGTGCGAACGGATATCATTTGCGATCTCGATATACTTGTCAGTCCACTTCTTGTAATAATCGGGCTTTCTAAGGCAATCAGGGTCGGGATTATGATCGTTTTGTCCGACTGCAAAAACGATAACGTGCGGCTTGAAACCAAAGTTCCATTCGCTCAGGGGCTTATATGCAGAATACGCTGCCTTGTCATAGCAGGATTCAACCCCTCGCATATTCGGCATTTCAAAATATCCCGTCTTGTCAAAGATCGCAATGCCACCCTGCGAGGTAACGTAAACCTCGGCAGGCATGATTCTTGATAGCATCAAAGGATATGCATGCCACGAGTTATCATAGATCCCATCGTGATTTTCGGGGTCGTGCATGCCCAAATATTCGTCGCAGTCAACGACAGATCCCGCAGAGACCGAGTCGCCATAAACCTCGATCCTCTTTTTCGGCTTGGCAGAGGGCGACAAAAGCTCGGCTTCATCGTTCAAATAAAGCTCGTTAAGAGTGATATAGTGCCCCTCCATTCGCTTGTATATATAAACCTCGTGAGGCTTATCCTCTAAATTCTCAGCGATCAAAAGGGTCTGCTCGCCGTCACACAAGGGATAGCATCTTTCTTCACCGTCGATAACGGCACCCAAAAATTTGCCCCAACCAAAGCGGTCGTTAGTTACTTTAATAGAAACGTGAGTGCCCTTGAATTCAAATCTGACAAGGCATCCCGGCCAAGTCATCATCGGGTTGCCCGATGTATAGTCGAATCTTCCTGTATATTGAAATTTGGGATCGTCAAACAAAAATGTCTTCATAATATCCTCCTTTAGCTTTAAGGGACAGTGCAAAAGATCATTGCACTATAAAATAAATATACACTACGTTGCCATTGATTTCAATATGTTTTTACGCAGGCAAAATAAAAACGCCCGACATATGTCGAGCGTTTGATGATTTTAGTTTGTATAGTTATCAAAGTATCCCTGAACCAAAACAACAGGTGTGCCCTTGTCGCCCGAGCCGGAGGTAAGGTCGCAAAGCGAGCCAATAAGGTCAGTAAGCTGGCGGGGGGTTGTACCCTCTGATGCCATCTGGCCAACAAGGTTTGATTCCTTTTCCTTGATGCTCTTTTCGATAGCAGCACGAAGCTCATCGCCCGAAAGGTCCTTAAAGTCGTTGTCTGCAAGATACTTAAGCTTAAGCTCGTTGGGAGTTCCGATAAGGCCTGCAGTATGAGCAGGGGAAACAACGGGGTCAGCAAGCTCCCAGATCTTGCCCTGAGGATCCTTGAAAGCACCGTCGCCGTATACCATAACTTCAACGTGCTTGCCTGTTCTTTCCTTAACCTGAGCCTGAATGTCCAAAACAAGCTGTGTGCACTCTCTGGGGAAGAGCTTGATCTGATTTTCGGTGGACTTGTTCGAACCCAAAAGGCCGTATCTTTCATTGCAGCCCGAGCCGTTAACGGGGGCATTAAGGATATCGTCAAGACCCAAAACAACTTCTGCGCCTGCAGCCTTCAAAATTCTCTTGGTGCGTGCACGGGTGTGAATGTCGCAGGTGATAACGTTTTTGGTATATTCAAGAATTGCTCTGGGCTGGTTTGCAAATACAACCTCAACCTCTGCGCCGCATTCTTTAACGATGGAGCTGTAATATTCAACATAGTCAACGCCGGTGAATTCGTGTTTGTTAACACCGAACAGCTCGCGATATCTTTCAAGCGAGAGAACGTCGCTGTAAGGATTAACGCCTGCTTCGTCAAGCTTATCAAGGCTTACAAGCTGGTTGCCCACTTCATCAGAGGGATAGGAAAGCATTAAAATAACCTTTTTAACGCCCATTGCAATGCCCTTTAAGCAAATAGCAAAGCGGTTTCTTGACAAAATGGGGAAGATAACACCAACAGTGTCAGCGTTAACCTTTGCCTTAACGTCAGCTGCAATGTCGTCAACGGTTGCATAGTTGCCCTGAGCGCGTGCAACGATAGATTCGGTGATGGAGATAACGTCGCGGTCTCTAAGTTCAAAGCCTTCGATCTCAGCAGCTTCGATAACGCTGTCTGCAACGATTTTTGCCAAATCATCGCCCTGACGGATGATGGGGCAGCGGATTCCGCGCGAAACAGTACCTACTCTGCGTTCGTGATTGTTCATATTAACAAGTCCTTTCAAATTGGATTGAAAATGTAAGTTAAACCAAGGTGAACAAAGCATAAAACTAATATGCTTCAAAAACAAATTATATTATATCACTTTTTTATTTGCGTTTCAATATTTTTTTACTGCCAATTTTGTGTTTTTTATAATTTTATGCAATATTACATATTGAAAACCCTGTCACTTTAAATAACTAAAAAAATTGACGAAAACAAAAGCTCTATTCCTTGCGGTCATCTGTTATAAGCGGTTTTGATCAAAGGTCATAAAGTTTTGTAAACTTATTCTTAAGATAATCGGTATAGAAGTTGGGATCGAACTCGCCGCCACAAGCGTTCTTCACGATCTCGTTAGGCTCCTTAAGTGAGCCATACTTATGCACGTTTTCTTTAAGCCAAGCGGTAACGCCCGAGATATCGCCCTTTGCCACGTCGTCCCAAACGTTTACTTCGCTCTCCATTTTTGCCTTCATCTGCGCACCATAAGCACTTCCCAAAGCATAAGAGGGGAAATAGCCAAAGCTTCCGCCCGACCAGTGGCTGTCCTGCAAGCATCCACGGGTGTCGTCGGGAACGTCAACGCCCAAGTATTCCTTATAAAGTCTGTTCCATTCTGCGGGAACGTCCTTTATTGCAAGTGTTCCGCCGATAAGCTGCTTTTCGATCTCATAACGGATCATAACGTGGAAGCAATAAGTAAGCTCGTCGGCCTCTGTTCTTATAAGCGAAGGCTCGGCCTTATTGATTGCCTTATAGAACATATCAGCATCCACACCTTCAAGCTGTTCAGGGAAGAACTGCTTAACTTTGGGGAAGATAGCTTTAACAAAAGCTTCGCTTCTGCCGATGATATTTTCATAGAATCTTGACTGGCTTTCGTGAACGCCCATAGAAACGCCGCCCGCAAGGCAGGTATAGTTAAACTCGGGGTTAACGCCAAGCTCGTAAAGAGCGTGACCACCCTCGTGAATAACGGAATACATCGAGTCTGCCAAAGAATCCTCGCAATAGTTTGTGGTGATTCTAACGTCGTAGGTGTTAAAGTTAAGTGTGAAGGGATGCTCAGTCTCGCCGATGGTGCAGTGAAGTCTGTCAAGACCCATAACTTCCATCAAATAGTCAGAGAACTTGCGCTGAGCTTCAACGGGATAGTGCTTGTGCAAAAAGCTATCGTCGATCTGAGGCTTGGTCGCAATTGCCTTAATAACCGGCACAAGCTTATCTCTTAACGTGCCGAAGAAGTTATCAAGATATACCATGTCAGCACCGCGCTCGAATTCGTTTAAAAGAGCATCATAAGGCTTTTTGGTGGCATCGTAATATGCCGCAAACTTAATGTTGAATTCAACAAGCTTTTCTAAATAAGGTGCAAAGAGGTTAAAGTCGTTTGTTTCCTTTGCCTTGTGCCAAACGTCACTTGCATCGTTTGTAAGGCGTGCATATTCCATATACTCCTCGGCAGGGATCTTTGAAAGCATTGAATAGTCGCGCTTTAAAATTTCAACTCTGCGCTTAGTGGGCTCGTCAAGCTCGTCCTTGCAAGAGTTTAAGAATTCAAGCAGCTCGCCAACCTCGGGCGCAGAAAACAGCTTGTGGCTCTCTCCTGCCAAAATGCCAAGAGCAACACCTCTGCCCTCAGAGGTTTCCTTGGGAGCAACGGTAACACCGTCTAAATAAAGTGCTGAAGATGCACAGTTAAATGCATACATTTTTGTTTCAAGTTCATTAAGTTTTGCAATAGCTTCGTTGATATTCATATCGGTCATCCTTTCTTTAATATATCCATAATCTCACTGAAATTATTTACAGTATAATCTGCAAGCGAATTAAGCTTTTCACGGTCTGCGTCTGAATGCTTGTCATATACAACACAAAGAGGCATTCCTGCATTTTTTGCCGCCATGGCACCAACAAGCGAATCCTCGAACACCAAGCATTCATCAGGTGCCACACCGAATTCAGTCATAAGCCTATTAAGTATCTCGGGGTCGGGCTTGATGTTTTTTGCATCCTCGTGGGTGTATATTTTCGTAAAGTATTTGTCAAGCGGAGCTTTATCCAAAATGTTTCGGTTAACAGTTCGATATATCTCCATGTTCATCCTTCTCGTTGTGCTTGCAATGGCAAGGATATATCCCTTTTCGTGAAGAGTCTTTATAACCTCGTCAGCGTGGGGCTTATAATCAACCTCTTGCTCGATCATCTTCTGGGCAAGAGCTTTACGCATTGCCGATATCTCCTCGGCTGATTCCAAGGCGTTATATTTTTCTTTCAAAAAGCGATAATATTCCAAGTAAGGATTTTCGCATTCACGGTATCGGCTAAGGGCTTCGTCGCGCTGCTTTTGAACGTTTTCGACACCCTCGCCGCCGTCACGGCGAATCTTTAAGATAACGGTTTCGTCAACCTTATTCCACACGCCGATGGAATCGATAAGCGTGCCGTCAAGATCAAAAATGATGAGTTTTTTATTTGTGAGCATAAAATCAACTCCAGTCACACTTATTATACATCATCCTTAACATTCTTGGCAAGCAAAACCGCGAATAATGCGAACTTTTTCACATATTGTTTAATAAAAAGCGAAAGAGGGTTTTAAAATGTTTGACAAGCCTTTATATTACATAGACAAGCGAGCGATAGTTTTGTGGGCAAGAGAGAATTTCAACAAATCTGCCCCCAAAAGCGGAAATTCCGCCATCACGGATTATCTCGATTTTTCACAAATATCGCCCGATAGCTATGACTGCACGAATTTTGTCTCCCACGCAATTTTGGCAGGAGGGAGCCCGATGCTTGATACGGGTGTGGGAGGGATATCCTCTCGCGGGTGGTATTTCAGAAATTCGATAAACCGTTCATCCTCGTGGTCGGGCGTTGGCGAGCTTTATAACTTTATCATTTCCAATGCCTATCGAGGACCTGCAGGCGATGCCGTTTCATACCGTGATCTAGCCCCCGATGACAACCTTTTTGGAGAAGGAGATATTATGCAGTTTTCAAACGGAAGCGTTTGGCGGCACACAGGTGTAATTACGGGCTTCGCCCTGACTCTTGACGGAAGCGGCAAGCGCGAAGCGCTTATAACCGGCAGAACTGCAAACGGTCAATATAACGACAATCAGCGACAGTCAACGATATATCCGGGGCTTCCCCGAAGGGTTATAAGACTGAGTGGATTTTATAAATAAGCTTAGATGCTAAATGTGCAATTTTAACATTTTGTATCTAGTGATATTTGGAACAGATTTGTTTTTGCGATACATCTCAATTTGTATATGCTTCGTAATTTAATGCTATCAAAAAAGCTCCACCGATTTATTTCGGGGAGCTTTTTGTATGCACGGAATATTTTATTATCCTTTTGCGTTGTAATCAGCAGAAAGAAGATTCATAGACTTAAACATTTTGTGCAAGTAAATGAAAGGACCTACAAAGATAAGGGAACCGAGAACATTCCATCCCCAGAAGGAGCCTGCACCAAAGCTGTATGCAATTCCTCTGCGCTTTAATTCGTTGCCAATTCTGTTTGAAATCTTGTGATACCATACGATCGGAACGATTCCGAAAGTTAACCAGGAGAAGATGAACGTAACTAAACAGAAATGCATAGTCTTTTTGCCATCGTATCTGCCTGCAATGATGTTGATGTCACTGCTGATTGCAGACATAACTACCAATCCGTAAATACCGAAAGTGATTGCCGAAAGAAGAATGAACTTTATCAAACCTCTGTTTGTTTTCAATTGTGCCAAAGGTCTGTTTGCTTCGCTGCCTTCAATTTTGCAACCGCAACCAACGCATATAACTGCTTCATCATTAACTTGGTTTCCGCATTTTGAACAATACTTCATATTTCTTTCTCTCCTCTAAAATAATTTATTTATACATCGTCATTCATGCATAGCAAGCAAATACCTGCTATTAAGTTAACGAACAGCAATGTACAAACTTTTAATCCGGTGCCAACAGGTCTCTTATCACGAAAACGGTTAAAAATCACAATTGTAATGGGCAGGCACCATGCCAAGGGCAAGATCATAAATCCCTGAGAAATGCAACTGATGATTAAGAATACCTTAACTACAACACTTAATGTATCATTAGTGTCGTCATTAACAGTCACGGGTTTGGGCGCTTCTACGCTACAACCGCATTTAACGCAAACAACGGCCTCGTCATGAATCTCGTTCCCGCAATGAACACAATACTTCATCGAATTTCACACCTTTCAAATTAATAAGATACCAGTTGAAATTCAAACTCTGGTAACAATTCTCAGTTTATCATACGATTCGACAAATGTCAACAAAAACGCAAAACGGAGTCTTTAGCGAATAACGCATTTTGATCACACCGATTTATTTCGGGGAGCTTTTGCTGATTAACTGTTTAATTTATCCGGATTTATAGATTAGTCCATTCATCTCTCGAAATTGCAAATACCTTTGTAATTTCATTCATCTCATCCTCAAACTCATCCACCAGTTTACATCCATAAGAAACCGCAGTTTTAATTGACGGCTCATTCGTATGCTTCATATAAGAATAGATAATGTTAAAAGGAGTATTTTCAAAAGTCCAATTTCTAACTGCAACCGCAGCTTCTTTTGCATATCCTTTTCGTTGCTGGTCTCCTCTTATGTGATATCCAATTTCAGGCTTTATCTGACCGTTGATGAGCTGCATTGTCAGTCCGCAATCACCTATCATCTCGCCTGTTTCTTTTAGGCAAACCGCCCACAATCCAAAACCAAATACCTGATATCTTCCTATATTTCTATTTATCCATTCCCTTACTCTGCCTTCATCGAATGTATATGGATAGTGTTGCATTATGTTTGGATCAGCCAGGACTCTATAAAGGGCATCGAAATCATTTTCTGTCATTTCTCTTAATATTAAACGTTTTGTTTCAATCACCATTCTTTTCACTCCCTATAAATTCAACTTTATTAGCCTTCGCGTGCTCATTAAAATCGGCTATACAATACCAACTACAGTATAGTATCGAGTGCTTTGAATCATTCTGAAAGCCTGACATTTGTAAGCGTTATAGCATTACCATAACTTATAAAACAAACTCCAATTGTACATCATACGGCTCATTTTCCGCTATCACTTGATTGATTTCTGTTGCCTCTATACAACCCAATTTGCGATAAGCAGCTTGACTTTCTTTAGAAGAATGTGCTGAAATATATAACTTCTTTGCGCCAAGCTCTTTTGCTGTTTTACAAGCTAACGCGAAAAGTTCTTTTCCAATACCACGCCTACGATATGG
>JAZRDR010000002.1:0-44965 GCA_045660445.1 Candidatus Faeciplasma sp. | reverse complement strand
GTGTGGAAGTCCAAGGCGGACAAAGGAGAACGAATTGCCGCAGCTATCCCTTATGGATATATCAAATCTCAAGATGATCCCAAACAATGGATTATTGATGAGGAAGCGGCGAAGGTTGTTCGCTATATTTTTGAATTAACGATTGAAGGACTTGGACCCATGAAAATTGCCCGTAGATTGGAGGATGAACAAATATTATCTCCAACTGCATATTATTTGGAAAACGGCAGAAAATCCTCCAATGATATTTCGGCTCGCGGAAAATGCGCATGGAGTACAACCTCTGTCCGACACATTTTGGAAAATCGTCAATATACAGGGTGTACGGTCAACTTCAAAACTTCACTTGTCAGTTACAAGGTGCACAAAACGGTTTATAATCCCGAGGAGGAATGGCAGATAATTCCGAACACCCAAGAAGCAATTATCGATGAAGACACCTTCAATCGCGTTCAAGAACTTCGAGACAGCCGTAGACGAAATACCGCTACAGGTAGAGAAAGTCTGTTTTCGGGATTGCTCTACTGCGCTGATTGTAAATCTAAGCTCTATTTTTGCGCGGCTAAAAGCATAAAGCCGGAGCAAGAGTTTCACAGATGTTCTGCCTACAAAGAAAATAGAGGTTCTTGTTCCATTCATTTTATCAGAGAGGTTGTCCTTCGGGAAGCCATTCTTGAACTTGTGAAAAGAGTGGCACTGTTCATTCAGCAATATGAGGCGGTGTTTCTCTATATGTACGCCAAGAAGCATAATATTACGAAAGAGGTAAACTCCCGTAATATGAAAGCCACTATCGAGCGAAACAAGCGAAGAATAAAGGAGCTTGATAAACTGATCGAACGCATTTACGAAGATAACGTACTTGGTAAGATCCCCGATGCACGTTTCTCCAAAATGATGGCGAGCTATGAAGCAGAACAAAATCAGTTGGTTACAGAAACAGCAAAAGCTGAAGAATCCTTAAAGACAATGGAACAAGACAAGGTGGATCTCCGCGCGTTTCTTGAAACGATTCGCCAATGTACTGACATTAAAGAACTAACACCCGCCATTGTTAATAGGCTCATTCGGCGTATAGAAGTGCATAATAGCGAAAAGATCGACGGAAGAAAGCAAGTACGTCTTGATGTTTACTTTACCGCGGTAGGGCTTATTGATATCCCCGGTGAAAAGGAACTTATTGAAATGATGCGAGAAATCCAAAGTGCCAAAAGCGCTTAAACAAAAACAAGAATACGGCATACCTCTTTCGAGATATACCGTATTCTTGCAAAACTGTCCTTTAGGGCACGACCCTAAAGTGAGTGGATTTTCTTTTTTACTTATTAACTTCAACAGGGTGCTTGTGCTTATCGATCTTACCGCGCGAGCTTTCTCTGTGCTCAGGCTTGATATCGCCTGCTTTAAGGAGAGCGATCTTAGTAAGTGTCGGGCCAACGATCTCATAGATCAAAACTGCAAACAAGGTTATGTTCGCAACGATCTCACCCTCTGCTCCAAGACCTGCCGCCTTGATAGCCATGCCAAGTGCAACACCTGCCTGAGGCAAAAGTGTAACACCCAAGTATTTAACAATGTGCTCGTCGCACTTAACTGCTTTCGCACTCCAGAACGCACCGAAATATTTACCTGCAGAGCGCGCAAGTATGTAAACAATACCAATCACAACGATAGCCCAGTCGGTAAATACCGAAAGCTCAAGCTCGGCGCCGCTTAATACGAAGAACAAAACAAACAGGGGAGCTGTCCAACGGTCAAGTCTGTCCATAAGCTCTTCCGAGAAGTCGCAGATATTGCAGAAAACTGTTCCCAGCATCATGCAAACCAAAAGCGAGGAGAAAGCAATATGTATTCCTGCAATCTCAAACTGAAGCATTGAGAGCGCAACGGTTAATAATATGAATGCAACCGACATTGCTAAACGCTTCGAGCGAGAGTGGAAGAATCTTTCGCAGAAGGTGAACAAAAGTCCCATTCCAAAGCCTAAACCAAGAGATAAAACAACCTCTAAAATCGGTTCAAGGATTACAGATATCAGATCAGCATGTCCCGAAATAAGTGCTTTTGCAATTCCAAACGAAACCGCAAACAAAACAAGTCCAACAGCGTCGTCAAGCGCAACAATGGGCAAAAGAATGTCAGTCAACGGTCCTTTTGCCTTATACTGTCTAACAACCATCAACGTTGCTGCAGGCGCTGTTGCCGAGGCTACTGCACCCAAGACAATTGCAGCAGGAAGCGAAAGCTTGTCGGGCATTGCAAGATGAACGCCTATCAAAATTGCATCAACCAAAAGGGTTGTCGCAACAGCTTGGAAAATACCGATAACGGTTGCTTGCTTACCTGTCTTTTTAAGGGTAGAGAGTCTGAATTCGTTTCCGATGGAAAATGCTATAAAGCCAAGTGCCACATCGCAAATTATTGAATAGGAATCAATATCCTCCATGCTTATAAATCCCAAACCGGGAACACCAAATGCACCCAAAAGATAAGGGCCGACAAGAATACCGGCAATTAAATATGCGGTAACTGCAGGAAGCTGTAAAAGCTTTGCCACACGCGAAAGCATAAGTCCTGCCAAAAGGGCGATGGATAAACTAAGTAGTGCTTGCATTTATATAACCTTCTTATTATATTGTAGGGTTTATTCAACAGTCCCGAGTGTAGCACTTTTAATGAAGAATGTCAATACGATTTGTGAAAAACGTCTAACAAAAAAGCCTCTTTTTCGAGAGGCATTTTCGGCTATAAGATTAGGCATATAAGCGGAACTGTTATAATGCTTGTCATCGTTCCCAAAAGCACCATGTTAGCCGCATTTTTTGAACCCTTGCCCAAAATCTCGGCATAGTTTTGAACCATACTTGCCACGGGGCATGCACACAAAATAACGATGGTTTGCTTAAGTGTATGGTCAATCGGGATGAAGTACAAAATTGCAAATGCCAAAAGGGGATAGACAAGCTGATTAAGCACAACTGCAAAATATTGCAGCTTGTCGGCAAATATCTCTTTAAGCTTGACTGTTGCCAGCCTCATTCCCATGATTATCATGCAAAGAGGGGTTGACATTCTTCCCACAAGCGTAAGCATCGTGTCGATCTGCTCGGGAAGCTGAATCGAGAATACATAAAGCGGCAAAGCGATCACAAGACCGATGGTTGCAGGATTTATAAGCATCTTCTTCGGGCGGATGTAACTCTTGTCAAGCGAAAGGATATACATTCCCACCGACCATCCGACCAAATTCATCGAAATGCTGAAAACACTTGAATATGCTAAAGCTTCGGGATGATCGGGCAAAAGCGCTTCTAAAAGAGGGACACCCAAAAATCCGCAGTTAGACATTACAGCCGCCAAGTTAACAACTCGCCAGATAACGTCCTGTCTCTTTTTCTTGAACAAGACAAAATACAAAACCAAAAGACCAAGCTGCAGCAAAAGCGATATCAAAAATCCGATTCCTAAGTTTTTGGCGGATTCGGCACTGAACTGGGCTTGCCTGAACGAATAAATCGTCAAGCAGGGCTGACATACATATACCAAAAGCTTTGAAAAAGCAGGTATCTGCGAAGAGTTAACCGCTTTTGATTTTACCAAGCACCAACCTGGAACGGCATATACAAGCATAACGGCAACTGCCGAAAGCGTTACAAAAAAGCTCATCAAAAAATCTTCTTTCCAATTATGATATGTTATATTATACTCGCTTTTTAATTAAATTCAATATCTGTTTTAACTCGAAAATATTAGTATAAATCAATATACTTCTTATTTCACTCCATGCATCCTATACACGGTATTCCGATTGGATCTATACCAACGTTAACGCCGAAGAAGGCTATGACTGGATATTTAACGAGCTTTCCGATAAAGGCTATTCTTACTATACCCTTGCTAAAGATGAAAACGGCGAGTATATGTATGAAGAGCTTGCCAAGCATTGTGTAGAAGCTATTCAGCTCTTCTAAAAAGAAATCTTCAGCTCCTGCAGACTAACCCCGGCACGCGCGGCACTCGTTGTCGCCCGCTTCGCGCGCCAACCACGCCGCGCACGCCTTGTCTGACTTGGCCTCTTCACGCTTCCAAAAAATTCTCTTAAAATGCCAAAAGATTTATACCATCTGCTTATTGTAATAACTGTGTAAAAGTGATAAAATATGCTCATAATGAATCTATTTTGCAAAGGGTGATACTCGTGAAAACAAGAATAGGTATTTACGGTTATGGAAATTTGGGCAGAGGAATCGAAAATGCTATCAAGCAAAACGATGATTTAGAGCTTGTTGCTGTTTTCACTCGCCGCGCTCCCGAATCTTTGAAAATTGGAACTGAAGGTGTCAAGGTTTGCCACGTTAGCGAAGCGGGGGAATATACCGAAAAGATCGACGTTATGATCCTTTGCGGAGGAAGTGCTACCGATCTTCCCACCCAAACACCTGAGCTTGCAAAGATGTTCAACGTTGTTGATAGCTTTGATACTCACGCAAAGATCCCCGAGCATTTTGCAAACGTTGATGCCGCTGCTAAACAGGGTAATAAAACAGCGATGATCTCCGTTGGCTGGGATCCCGGAATGTTCTCGCTCAACCGTCTCTATGCAAGCGCAATTTTGCCCGACGGCAAGGATTATACCTTCTGGGGCAAGGGCGTAAGCCAAGGCCATTCCGATGCTATCAGAAGAATTGAAGGCGTTGTCGATGCAAGACAGTATACCGTGCCGATCGATTCAGCTCTCGAGTCTGTAAGAAGCGGCTCCTGCCCCGAGCTTACAACCCGCGAAAAGCACTTAAGAGATTGCTACGTTGTCGTCGAAGAGGGTGCTGATAAAGCCAGAATCGAGCGTGAAATTAAAGAAATGCCCAACTATTTTGCTGATTATAACACGACCGTTCACTTCATTTCCTTAGAGGAGCTTAAGCGCGATCACGCAAGCCTTCCTCACGGCGGATTTGTTATAAGAACAGGCAAAACAGGCGAAAATCTTCAGAATAACCACGTTATAGAATATAGCTTAAAGCTCGATTCCAACCCCGAGTTTACTGCTTCCGTCATCGTGGCATATGCCCGTGCGGTGAAGAAAATGTATGACATGGGCATCACAGGCTGCAAAACGGTATTTGATGTTCCACCCGCATATCTTTCTTCCAAGCCTTATAGCGAACTGATAAAAACAATGCTGTAAAATTTAAAGCCACCCAAAAGGGTGGCTTTGTTTTATGCTCCGCGCAGATCAAACCATGAAAGTGGTGCTGATTTGATGAATTCCAGAATATAATAACCATCCTTGTTTTCAAACGCGCTTATGCCAAATTTGTTCTGCCAGATATCAAGCTCGTTCACTTGGGATATATCATCAACGCCCGAATCAGCTAAAGCGAAGACAAGTTCTTCATATGTATAATCTGTTTTAATCAGTATTCCAACCCAAAGCTCGGTGTGGTCTCCCGTTCCAGAGGTGTTACCGCACGCATGGACTATCTTAACAACCTCGATTTCGTCGTTTCCTCGGAAATTCGCTTCAATCTCCGCACGGTATATCATGCATGCAAAGTCATTCACGATCTGAGGAATGTATATAAGCAAAACAGGAATCATTAAAGCAATCATAACAGCAATAAAGCAACCGCCCGAACGTTTCAATATCAGTCACTCCCAAAATAGTATTGTGTTTAAATTCTATCAGAAACTACTTGTTAAATCAACAACATCAAGGTTACAAATGATATCTAAACGGTTACAAGCATCGCACCGCGCTCGCACGCATCCGCACTCCGCACTTCGTGCGGGCGCGGCGCACGCTCGCGCTATTCACCCAAAACGAATTTATCGCCAGCCTTTGCCCTGCTTTCGGCCCTGCGAAAGCTCTTAACTTTTCCACGATTTAATGCAGAAATTTGCATGGATATATTGATATTTTATCATGTCAATGTTATAATTTTATCGATGCAAATCGTTAAATTCTTATCTAGAAAATGGCAGGAATTATTACTTTATGTGAAATCTCGTTATGGTAAAGCGATTTGTATGAATTCCGAATACCGCCAAGCAGACGCTCACACGCTTGGTGATGATGAGAGGAGAAACAGTATGAATAAGAGAGAACGCGTAATTGCGGCAATGAACAATCAACCTGTCGACAGACCTCCTGTAGGTTTTTGGTTCCACTTCCCAAGTGAAAAAGCTTTGGGAGAACCCTGCGTACAAGCACATTTGGATTACTATAATCGTATAGATGTAGACGTTGCCAAGTTGATGTGTGACGGTTACTTCGATTATCCTAATCCTGTTGCCAAGTCTGTTAAAGAACCAAAAGATTGGTATCAGATGAAACCGTTGGGTGCAGATCATCCCTTCATTCGTGAACAAGTAGAGCGTGCCAAGGCAGTAAAGGCAGGTCTCGCTTCTGATTGCTTGGTTTTGTATAACGTATTCGCTCCCTTCTCAACTCTTCGTCAGGGAACTTGGGACGAGCTTATCATGTCTCATTTAAGAGAGGATCCCGATGCTATCCTTTACGCATTGGATGTTGTAGCACAGGATAATGCGCTTTTAACTGAACTGCTTCTTACCGAGGCAAAGGTTGATGGTATATACTTCTGTGTACAAGGCGGAGAAAAAGATCGTTTTACCATAGAGGAATATAAGAAATATATCGCTCCTTCCGATTTGAAGGTTTTGGAGCGCGCTAATCATTTTTCTGATCTCAATGTCCTCCATTGCTGTGGATGGGCAGGCATTCCCAACAATTTGGAAGTTTGGCAGGACTATCCCGCTAAGGCTATCAACTGGGCATGCTTCGTTGAAGATATGGGACTTGTAGAGGGTAAGGAATTCTTCGGTGGAAAGTGCGTGCTTGGTGGATTTGATAACCGCAGAAGCGGCGTGTTGATGAGCGGCACTAAGGAAGATATTCAGGCTTACGCTCGCGAACTCGTTGAGAAATCCGGCAAACTCGGCGTGATTATTGGCGCAGACTGCACATTGCCCGGCGACGTTGATGTTACTCACTTTGAATGGGTCGTAGATGCAGTGAAAGAGTTAGCTGAATAATCGTTTGTAAAGCGACTAAAAAGTACATAACACAAAAAAGACTATGAACTCTGAAAACGAGGGCATAGTCTTCTTTTTGGAAATTGCAAGTGATTGAAAAAATGTTTCGCGCATGCCTGTGATTTGTATTCACTCACAGTTAAATGATCCCCAAGTAAAAGGCTTGGGGATCGTTTGCTATTTTATACAATGGAATGCAGTTTTTCATCTTATAGGACAACGCAACGCCCCCATTGACTAATTAACCGTTAAGCTTTTTCAAAAGCTCGTCATGAGAGATTACACCCTTGCAGTCAGAAAGATCGAGTGTTTTGCCAAGGATCCTAATATTCTTAACCATCTGTTTTGTTACAGTGTATTCAGCCTTGCCGGGACAAATAGGATAAAGACCTATATTTGCAAACACATACCAAATAGCAGTCGTGCCGTTATCCTCGTCGCCGGGGAAACCGTCATCATTACTCGAGAATCCTTCTCGACAGATCCTGTCAAGCCAGTAATCTGCCTTTTCTTGCTCACCAAGATATGCATATATAAAGGGAATATGGAAGGAGGGCTGGTTACAGATAGCGCACTGGCCCCAATCAGCATCAGCCATTTCTGCCATTTCGTGGATCTCAACTCCATAGCCGCCGACTAAATATTCGGCAGGAGCCGCAAATAAATCATCCATCTTTTTCAGGAATGCTTCCTTGCCACCGTGAAGCTCACAAAGTCCCTCGATATCGTGCTGTACGGCTAAACTCGTCTGCCAAGCAGCAGCCTCGGTATAGTCGCGGCCCCAGGAGATAGGAGAGAATTCTTCGTTTCTAAAGTTACCCTCGCTATCCTTAGCGCGCATAAAGCCGGACTCTTTATCGAAAAGATTCTGATATCTCTTTGCACGGGCCAAATACATTTCTTTCTTGTCACTATAACCCAACTTATCAGCAACCACTGCCAAGCAGTAATCGAAGTAAGCCGCATCTAAAGTGAGGTTAACACTCTCGTTGAACGCATCAAAGGGGACATACCCAAGCTTTAAGTAGTGGCTGCATCCGTCACGACCGTAACCTGCGATGGGGCAATCGTTGTTGGCGTGCTTTTCCATGCCTTCGAAGGCCTTTTCCAACCATTCGCCGTCAAGCATTCCTTTAACCGCAGCATCTGCCATAACAGCATCAATACCGGTAGAGGGCATACACTTCTTTGCTGTGCCTGCGGTCCAGCAGGGAAGCCAGCCGCCGTCTTTATAATCCTGAATATAGCCTTTAAGCATTTCTTTGCACTCTCTTGGAGCAACGAGTGTATAGAATGAATAAGCGGTTCTATAGGTATCCCAAAATCCGTTGTCTGTATAGCGATAGCCTTCAACGACTTTGTCGCAAGCGGGAGCATAATGAATAGGCTTTCCCTCAGCATCGATTTCATAAGCCTTATGAGGGAAGCAAAAAGCTCTGTACATGCAGCTGTAAAAAGTTCTCATTCTCTCTTCGTCAGCTTCGATCTGCACCTTGCTTAAATATTCCTCCCAGATGGCGGCGTTCTTTGCTTTAAGGTCGTCAAAGTCTTTATAGTCGCTGTCGTTTTTAAGATTGATAAGGGCCTGCTCAAAGCTGATAAAGGATGTTGCCATACGAATTTCTGTCTGCTTCTTGTTCAAAGCTAAGTGGATGCCAACTTTTTCCCCCTTGATTTCAAGTCCCTTTTCCTTCTTGTATTCAGCCAGGTTATCAACAAATGTGTTCTCGGTATCGATAAGACCGTTTTCAAACTCATAAACTATGTATGTCTTAAGTGTGCCGATATCTGCGGTTTTCATAGTGTCGCACGTGGTGGAAACAAAGAGTCGGTTACTCTGTTCGCAATACTTGAATTCGTGCTGTCCCTGAACAGGAAGGATAGAGAGGAAGCGCTCAAAATCCTTATGGAATGTTATTCTAATGCACGCACCATACTCGGTGGGAGTAAGCTCATAGTCGCAGAAGCTTCTCCTTAAATAATAGTGCATATAATGCGGCTCAAGTGTGGCTTTATAAGGGTTGATGCTCGTCCAATTGCTATGGAAATGACCTGAGGGGTTTTGAATCTGGGGCTGCATAACGATGGCGCCATGGTCACCGATCCAAGGAGAGGGCCGGTGAGTTAGACGGAACCCCTCAAAGCAGCGGTCTGTGGGATTATAGAACCATCCACCACGTGCCGCTTCATTCTGAGGGACAAACGCTGCGAAGCCGAAAGGACGTTGTACCAAAGGAAGAGTGTTTCCGTTAGAGAAGCGGTTAACGGAATCAGAGCCTTGTTTGATGTTAACATATTTAAGTAAACTCATTTCATTTTTGCCTCACATTATATAGATTTTTGTTTACACATTTGCGCCGACATTCGTTTTCAAGCGCAAAAACTGATTGATAAGAACCGAATTGCATTTCACATCAGAAGAAAATGCTTATGATTTTATCATTAAAGGGCTTTCAAACACATCAAAACTGCCCTTCGTCTTTATTATACTTTACATAAAATGAAAAAGCAAGGCGAAATCTTGCAAAATACTTATTAACTATTACTTGTTACTTACAAAGGCTTTGGTTGCTAGCTCAAACCATTCTCGAAATAAAAAAATAAAGCACAGACCAAATGGCCTATGCTTTATTTTCTGGCAAGTTGCACCGATTTAGATATCAATTATTCAAAAGAAATAGTTTTTGCCCATTCTATAATTTTAGGACTGTACTCATCAACATTTTCTGTTAGGGTAGCAAACTGCACTAGCCAAAAAGCATCGTTTGACTTATAAACAAATGAAAAGTATTTATATGTATCCTTTGTGTCTGGGTTTGTAAATTCATATTCAAATTCAGTTAGTCCATCTATTTTTTTTAATTCGGATGAAGAAAAGCTGTTATTTTGCAATACCAAATTACCATACTGTTCTAAAGTGTAATTTTCAAAACCTTCAGCCAAAGCGAACTCTTCTTTTAGTGCGAATACGGCAACCTTAGCAGAGTCATAACAATTTGTAAAGTTCTGTATTTGAGTTTGCCTAAATTCATTTGTCAGTGTTATGCTCATTCCATTTTCCGAAAAAACTTTAGGTTCAACCTTCGAACCGGAGAATAGATTTGAAGTGCCAGTATAACCTACAATAGCACCTACGATAATAGCAGCACATAGAACAAGAAGCCCTTTTTTTGAACCATTCTTGCGATTCTGCTGTGCCTCTTCATTTGCGTTATTATCAAATAGAAATGCATTTCCGTTGGCAAGGTTAAACTTATTCTTTCCGGAAAGGAATACATCTTCTTGACCGACAGAAAGTTGGTAAAATTCATTGCAGTAGTTTTTACTTAACTTATCAGCAATTACGAACACCTTTACTTCTTGTTCACTAATCTGAAAGGTTTTTTCTTCACCGTTTTTTAAATCGCCAATTTTACGGCAAGGCGTATTACTTATGCGTATCTCGTTTGAAGTAGGATCTTCTACATAGATTTCAATTTTTGCAAGACAACCGACGAAACTTTTTTCTCTTTTGATTGTTAGATTTCTCATTTAAAATCCCTCCCTTGTAAAGTATTTTAGCACAAAGTAGCATTTAAAGCAATATGTTTTAGTTCAAGTCCTCTCCGAAATCCATTTGGAACATAGGATATCTATAAAATTTAACTGTGAAAAAATGCACAGAAAAAGTCCTAAACCGTTGTGGTTTCGGACTTTTCTGCGCCAACCTCACACAAGCAAAAAATAATCCCCAAGCCAAAAGGCTTAGGGATTATTTTCTGGTTGCGGGGGAAGGACTTGAACCAACGACCTCCGGGTTATGAGCCCGACGAGCTACCAACTGCTCTACCCCGCGATATATAAGGCGCACTCAATGAGTGCCCTAATATAATATCACAATCAAATGCGTTTGTCAAGCATTATTTTAAATTTATCTCTCCCAATCCGTTATAACGCCTGCTGAACTGAAAAATTCGCGCAAATAATCCTTATATTTCTCATGCTCGACAAAAAAGCTCACTCCGTGTGCCGCATCTTTAACAATAAGCTTTCTCTTTGGCGAGGAGCAGGCATCATAAAGCTCGTCACACATGTAACAGGGGACAAACGTGTCACAATCTCCGTGAATAAAGAATATCGGCACCTTTGCGTTTTTAACAGCATCCAAAGGCGTTCTCGAGGCTATGTTGAAGCCGCCGAACACCCTCGCTCCGATTCTTACAAATGGGAAAAGTATCCCGATGGGGAATTTCATCTCTCTTGCAACTTTTTTAATTATCTCAGTTTGCGAGGAATAACCGCAGTCGGCAGTCATGCACTTAACGTTTTCTGGAAGATCAAGCTCGCTAGCCATCAAAACCGTAGAAGCTCCCATTGATATGCCTGCTAAAATGATCTTGACATCCTTGCCAAAACGATTGATAACATAGTTTATCCATGAAAGCACGTCGTGTTTTTCCTTCACGCCAAAGGTGATAACGTTTCCGTCGCTGTTTCCGGTTGAGCGCTGATCTACGATCAAAAGGTTAAACCCTGCTTCTTCAGAAAGCCCAAACGATCCCGATCCGTCTCTAACGCCATTCGCACGGTATCCGTGGAAGAATATCTCAACAGGCAAGCCATCACCTCGATGATAATACCTTCCAAAGAGCTTTTTGCCGTCGCGTGCCGAAATAGATATCTCTTCGCACGGATGCGTCTCAATCTTTTTAACGTTTTCCAAAATATCATCGTTAAACTTTGCATATTCTTCACCCTCAAGAGGAATATGAGGATTGCTGAAATATGCCTTTTGCTTGTTTGAACTGTAAAACGCCATTAAAAATGTACCCAGCGATATCAGCAAAACTATCGCTATCAAAGCAAGCAATATATATAAGATAACCATTACAAGTCTCCTTAGAAAATCAGTACACATATTATAGGCTGATTTTACACCTTTTATATTCACAAGTCAAATTTTTATTTCAAGGTATTGCATATGAGCATCAATAAAGCCGCCCGTGTAGAATGAGCTTCGCAAATGTGATGAATTTCGCAGAGTAACAGGACTTTGAACAATTTCGCGCCCAAAGTTCTCAGAAAATCAAAAGTCGCGAAGCGCGAAATAAGAGAATCCTTGTGGATTCTCAGTTCTGCGTCGGTAACACCTAATCGGACTTTCACTCTGCACAAGACATCGCTCGAGAGAACCGTGCCATTCTTGGGAAGAATGATTCTCGCGATGAATTCGCGGAGTTACAGGACTTTGAACCTAATTTTTCGCCAAAGATAGCGATAGAGCACAACTTTTGATAAGCGGATGACAGGACTGTTGAACAATTTTGCGCCATAGTTTTGCTGAATGTGCAGGATAGATAAGCGCAAAATAAGAGAATGCTTCGCATTCTCGGCCCTGCGTCGATCAATCTCATAAAGAAATCAGCCCGAGCAAAAGCTCGAACTGATTTCTTGGTGCGGGTGACAGGACTTGAACCTGCACGGGGGTGCCACCAGAACCTAAATCTGGCGCGTCTGCCAATTCCGCCACACCCGCAAATATCAAATTGTTATAGCCTTTCGCATTTACTGAACGGCAGGCACCGAAAAACGGCGGTGCTTCAGCACGAGGTGTTTCACACCGAGAGACGTTTTTCTATAGTTAATTCGAGCGAAAGCGAGAATTTACTATTCGCCACACCCGCAAATATCAAGTTGTTATGATTTCGCAAACTCGATTGGGCGACAAGCCCACATTTGCTCACTCATTCTACCACATCGATTCCAAAATGTCAAATGTAAACTGTTCAAAGTTCCTTTTTACATTTGACAAATATGCTCGGCATATATTATAATGTTTTTAGCACTATTTCACAAACTCGGACGCACAAAAGGAGATAAAATTATGAAAAAACAAGCGTTTAACCCCTATCTCCCGTCTTGGGAATATATCCCCGACGGCGAACCTTATGTTTTTGGCGACAGAGTATATGTTTACGGTTCGCACGATCTTTATAACGGATACGTTTTCTGCCAAGGCGACTATGTTTGCTGGTCGGCACCCGTTGATGATTTGGGCGATTGGCGATATGAAGGAGTTATCTATCCTGCAATTTCCGATCCTTATAATCCCGACAGAAGTATGTGTCTCTACGCTCCCGACGTAACTGTCGGACCGGACGGAAGATACTATCTGTATTATGTTCTTGATAAAGTCAATAATGTATCCGTTGCTGTTTGCGACACTCCTGCAGGCAGATATGAATTCCTTGGCTACGTTCACTATCCCGACGGAACCCTTTTGGGCAACCGACCCGGCGACGAACCTCAGTTCGACCCCGGTGTTATCACCGAAAACGGCAAGACTTATATGTACACCGGCTTCTGCGGAAGAGGGGATAAGTCCCGCCACGGTTCGATGTTAACGGTTTTGGACAGCGATATGCTCACAATTATCGAAGAGCCTATCTTCGTTGTCCCTGGATATGAATATTCTAAAGGCACAACGTTTGAAAATCACGCCTTCTTCGAGGCTTCGTCTATAAGAAAGATCGGCGATACATATTACTTCATCTATTCTTCCGAGGTTATGCACGAGCTTTGTTATGCAACCTCTTCCGACCCCAGAGGCCCCTTCACTTATGGCGGAGTGTTGGTTTCCAATGGCGATATCGGTCTTGCAAACGGCAAGCCTGAAAGAATGTCTGTCGGTCAAACGGGCAATAATCACGGCAGTATGATAGAAATCAACGGTGAATGGTACATCTTCTATCACCGCCAGACAAACGGCTCTTGGTTCAGCCGTCAGGGATGTGCCGAAAAGCTTAAGATCGAGGCTGACGGAAGCATTAAGCAGGTTGAAATGACCTCCTGCGGACTTAATGGTGGACCTTTAGAAGGCAGAGGGGAGCACCCTGCATATTTGGCTTGCAATCTCTTTATGCTTGATGACGAGGGCAATCCCCGTCACGGAAATGCCGCAAAGATAATGCAGGACGGCAAGGATGGCGACGAGGTTTTGGGTTATATCGGCAACGTCAACCGCGGAATGGTCGCAGGCTTTAAATACTTCAAGTGCGAGGGTATCAAGGAAGTCAGCATCACCACCCGTGCTTATATACACGGTGATTTCGAGATCAAGACTTCTATCGACGGCGAGCCGCTTGCCAAGATAACCGTTCACGGAACAAACATCTGGACAAAATATACTGCTCCCATTGATTTGCCCGACGGTGTTCATGCAATCTTCATTCACTTCAAGGGCACAGGCGGCGGGCATCTTAAATCATTCGAGCTTAATTGATTATTGACTATATAAGGAGGACACTATGTTAAGACGAGTTAAAACAGAAAACGGCTGGGTAAAGGGCATCGAAGCTGCCGACCCCAGAATTACAGCCTTTAAAGGCGTTCCCTTTGCAGCACCGCCCGTTGGCGAGAATCGCTGGCGTGCTCCTCAGCCTGCAAAAGATTGGGAAGGCGACCTTGAATGTTACCGCTTTGCAAACATCTCCATGCAGGACACTCCCGGCTTGAGCGACGGCCTTTACGACCGTGAATGGCACGTCGATTCAAAGATCCCCATGGGTGAGGATTGCTTATACTTGAATATCTGGACACCTGCGAAAACAGGCGATGAAAAGCTTCCCGTTTTGGTTTGGTATTTCGGAGGAGGACTTCAGTGGGGATATCCTGCTGAAATGGAGTTCGACGGTGAGCGCGTTGCGCGCCGCGGAGTCATCTTCGTCAGCGTTAACTATCGTATCGGCGTTTTCGGATTCTTGGCACATCCCGAGCTCACAGCATCTCAGCCTGATGCTCCTGCAAACTTCGGTTCACTTGATCAGCAGGCAGGACTTAAGTGGGTAAAGCGCAACATCGCAGCCTTCGGCGGCGATCCTGATAACATTACCATCGCAGGTCAGTCTGCAGGCGGCGGAAGTGTAATGTCGCAGATGACTTGTCCTGATAACTACGGCCTTTTCAAAAGAGCGATCGTTCAGAGCGCTATGATAAGAAGCCCCTACGGAATGGGCGGCCCCATTCGTGCAGGCGGATTTGACATGGCTCAAAAGAACGGTGAGAACTTTATTAAGTTCTTGGGTGTCGATTCTATTGAAGAAGCAAGAAAGCTCGACGCTTTCTATATCCGCAATAAATACGGCGAATTTGCACAGTCCAACCCCCGCTTCTTCACCGTTCAGGATGATAAATTCTGCTTTGGCGACAGCATGAAGCTCTATTGCGATGGTAAGCACGCAAATGTCGACATCATGGCAGGCAACACCAAGGACGAATTTATGAGTATGCTGCACGCCGAATCGGAAGCTGATCTTGAGGCAAAGGCAAAGGATATCTTTGGCGACAAGGCTGATGATTTCCTTTCTTGCGATGAAGCAAGAGCTACCGACGGAAGAGGGAATTATGCTTTCGTTCAGGGAATTGAAGCCTCTGTCAAGGCACTTTACGAAGCCGATATCGAGCGTGGAGGCGATAAGCGCCACTATTATTACAGCTTTGATATCGAAATGCCCGGCGACGATAACCCCGGAAGCTTCCACTCCTGCGAGCTTTGGTTCTTCTTCGAGACTTTGGCAAAATGCCACCGTCCGTTCACAGGAAAGTATTATGACGTTGCCCGCCAGATGTGCAACTATTATTGCAACTTCATTAAAACCGGTGATCCCAACGGAACCGATATTGACGGCACTGAAATGCCCAGATGGGAAGAATACGGCAAGGCTGAAAGCAAAGGTGTTCACTTCACTCTTGACGGAGTTAAGCCCGATGATGACGAAACCAAGTTCAAGCGTATTATAATCGATAAAATTAAAGATTCTTTAAAATAAAATCCTTTGCGGCATCGGCACAAACCGGTGCCGCTTAACTTTGGCGTGGTTTGTCACAAATTTCTTGATCTGTCCCTTGTTTAAAATTTGTATTTTAGATATAATAAATGCGTACATGTTTTGCAGCTTTAGCTGTGTAATTATTGGCATTTTGCCGATTGGAGAGTGTTTTTTTGGCTGGCGATTTGACAAGCTTCGTTAAAACGAAGGACTATCTCGTTTGTGTCGACAGTGACGGCTGTGCGATGGACACGATGGATATCAAGCACTTTAAATGCTTTGGCCCTTGCATGGTTAAAGAATGGCATCTTGAAAAGTGGGAGAATGATATCCTCTCTCGCTGGAACGATATCAATCTATATACAATGACTCGCGGAATTAACCGCTTTAAAGGCTTGGCTCTCGCTTTAAGCGAAATTAACGAGCGTTACACGAAAATCGAGGATATTGAAGCCTTGCTTGATTGGGCACAAAACAGTCCCGAGCTTTCAAATGATGCTCTTTCCGATGCTGTTGCGAAAAAACCGAACAGCATCTCACTTAAAAACGCTCTTTCGTGGAGCAAGGCTGTCAACGAATCTATAAAAGCCCTTCCCGATGAGCTTAAGCTCCCGTTCAAGGGTGCGCGTGAAGCTCTTAAGTTCGCTCACGAACGTGCCGATATCGCAATCGTTTCAAGTGCAAACCTCGGCGCTGTGCTTGAAGAATGGGAACAATACGGCCTTTTGGAGCACACCGACATAGTTCTTGCTCAGGATGCAGGAAGCAAAGCTTTTTGCATTTCAGAGCTTGTTAAAAAAGGCTACTCCAAGGAAAAAGTGCTTATGTGTGGTGATGCCCCCGGCGACTATGATGCCGCCAAACAAAACGGTGTATACTATTATCCCATTCTCGTAAAAAAAGAAAAGGAAAGCTGGGAAGAGTTTATCGCTCTTGGCTTTAATAAGCTTGTTGACCTGAGCTATGGCGAGGGTTATCAGCAAGAAAAGATAAACGAATTTTTGACTAATCTCGGCGGAAAATAATTCTAAGTTAAAAATATATAAAGGAGACGACCGAAATGATCGACTTGAAAGCAAAACCCTATTATCTTAACGATGAAGATATCGCGTGGGTTCAAAAAACCATCAGCGAAATGACTCCCGAAGAAAAGGTTGGCCAGCTCTTCTTCCAGCTCACAGCAGGAATTGACGAAGCTTACCTTAAGGAGCTTATGGAGAAGTATCACCTTGGCGGATGCCGCTATAACGGAATGCCCGGCGCCGCTGTTCAGATGCAGAACAGAATTTTGCAGAAGTATGCTAAGGTTCCGCTTATCATAGCTTGCAACACCGAAGCAGGCGGTAATGGTGCTTGTAACGACGGCACATTCATCGCAAACGGCATCAAGATCGGTGCAACAGGAAACACTCAGTATGCTCACGACTTGGGCAGAATGTCCAACGAAGAAGCTCACGCTATCGGCTGCAACATGGCTTTCGCTCCCGTTTGCGACATTCACTATAATTGGGAAAACACCGAAGTTGTTGCCCGTGCTTTCGGTAACGATCCCGAAAGAGTTGCTGATATGAGTAAAGCATATCTTGAAGGTGCTCACACTATTGAAGGCTTTGCCTGTGCTGCAAAGCATTTCCCCGGCAACGGTATGGATTTCAGAGATGCTCACCTTGCAAATAACATAAACAGCCTTAACGAAGAAGAGTGGATGGCAACCTATGGCCACGTATACAAGACTCTTATTGATGCTGACCTTGATGCTATCATGGGCGGACATATAATGATGCCCGAATATATGCGCGAGGTTAAGCCCGGCATCACCGATGAAGAAATGCTCCCTGCAACCCTCTGCCACGAAATTATGACCGGTCTTTTGCGCGGAAAGCTCGGCTTCAACGGCATGGTAGTCACCGACGCTTCCCACATGGTTGCAATGACAGACAGAATGACAAGAAGCGAAATGCTTCCTCTTGCAATCAATGCAGGCTGCGATATGTTCTTATTCTTTAACGACCCCGATGAAGACTTTGCAACAATGCTCAATGCATACAACACCGGCGTGATTTCTGAGGAGAGAATGACAGAAGCTCTTACTAGAATATTGGGACTTAAAGCTCACATGGGCCTTAACAAGAAGTCCAAGGAAGAGCTTGTTCCCGGACCGGAGGCTTTGGCTGCTTTAGGAAAAGAAGAATACAAGCAGGCATCAGATGCCATCAGCCGTGATGCTATCACCTTGGTAAAATATAAGGATAAAGACGTTTTGCCCATCACTCCCCAAAAGTACAAAAGAGTTATGATCGTATACGTTAAGGGCGCTGCAGGTGCAATGGATGCACTTATCCAATTGGCTATGGGCTCAGGCACAGCTCGCAAGAACCCTGCCGAAGAGCTTAAGGATCGCCTTATCGAAAAAGGCTTTGATGCTTTTATTTACGAAAGCCCCATCGAAAAGATCAAAAAGCAGATCGCCGCAGGAGAAAAGCCCAGCCTTAATCTTTATTTTGCAGGCAAGAATGCAATAAGCGATTTCGTTTCAGAGCAGGATCTTGTAATAACCCTCTTTGACGTTGCAAACGGCAGACCCAGCTTTGGAATGTCCAAGGGCGGAGGGGAGATCCCGTGGTATGTATTCGAGCTTCCCGTAATCGGTGTCAGTGTAAATGCTCCCACAATGCTTGCCGACGCTCCTCAGTTAAGAACCTATATCAATGCTTATGACTCGAAGCCCTCTACAATGGACGCTTTGGTTAACGCTTTAGTATCCGGACACGACGCTTTCAAGGGAAGTGATCCGATAGACAGCTTCTGCGGACTTTGGGACGCAAGGATCTAACCTAATAAAAAAGCCTTATCGGATAAAACGATAAGGCTTTTAATGTTTTATATGCTGTTTTCCTGCTCATACATAACAAGTCTGATGCCGTCGTTGCCATAAATGATATATTCAGCAAGCTTAATGTTAAGAAGCGAAAGGTGATTTTTCAGTGCGGCAATGTGAGTATATTCCGATTCGGTCAGTGCATTGCTGTCATAGGGGCGGTTCACGGCAATCATGCACTGTGTGCAGTTTATCTTCAAAAGCTCGTTAAGTATCTGTTTTGTTATGTCGGTGTAGCTAACACACTTTTTAATGTCAAGAGTCGCAAGTCTTACTATTCCCAAATTGTCATCCAAGCACGCAACGCAAATCGCCTCGTTACACATCTCGAAGAATAAAGATTCAAAATATCTGCATATCTTCTGATAAGAATCAAGAGGAAGCCTGCTTGCTTTGATGTTATCGTAATCCGAATATATCTGAGGAATGAGACCTATAAGCGAAGCGGCATTCTTTCCAATTCCGTTAACCTTGCAAAGCGCTTCTATATCAGCATCAAAAACTCGGTATACTGTCTTGAATTCGTTCAGAAGTCTGTGGGCATGCTCGTTTGTGTCACCTCTGGGGATAGCGTAAAACAGCAAAAGCTCAAGCATTTGATGGGGCAAAAATGAATCAAGTCCGTCCGAAACGAATCGTTGTCTAAGTCTTGATCTGTGTCCACTGTGAATATTATCTTCGCTCATTTTCTCGCCCCCTTTTTTTGATGTTATTATCTCAAAATCGATATGCTTTGTCAAGATACGAAAGGTTTTTGTACCATATGCTTGTAAAAATAGCATTCATTTGGTATAATGACCTTATATCATTAACTTGGAGTGAAACGCTTGGAGCTTTCAGCACACAACTATAAAGAACAACTGAAAAATGAATATGCTCAAAAAGGGTTCGCTTCGCTTAGCGAGCTGCAAAAGCTTGAACTTATCCTTTTCTATTCGCTTCCCACAGCCACCGCGATCGAGTGCACTCACTCGCTTTTAATAAGATACGGCTCTTTGGGAGGAGTTTTTGCAGCTACATATGAATCTCTGTGCGAGGTTCCCCAAATGACAGAAGCTGCTGCGGCATTTATTAAGCTTTTGCCGCAGGTTTGTGCAAAATATGCCCAGTCTAAAACAGCAGGAGCAGACCTTTCCTCTTATGAAAGACTTAAAGACTTTTTGGCTGCAGAATATTTCGGAGCCGAGCATGAGACTGTCAAGCTTATATGCGCTAGCGAGGATTTTGAAGTGCTTCGTGTTTGTGCTGTTCTTGGAAACGATGCCTCGCAGGTGTCAGTCGATGCAAGAAAGATCATGACCGAGGTTTTGGCTTGTGACTGTCAAAGCTGTATTTTAGCTCATAACCATCCCTGCGGAAACTGCACCCCCTCTTCCGAGGATTATATTGTCACCGAGCGAATAACTCAGCTGCTGGCCTCGGTCGATATTTGCCTTAACGATCACGTCATTCTGGGAAATGACGGTGTGTGGTCGATCCAGCTGAGAGGGAAGGTATAATTAAAAACAAAAAGAGCAAGCTTGATATTTCAAGCCTGCTCTTAATTTTTTGTTCGGTTTACAGTCCAAAGTATCTCTTTGCGTTATTGAAGCAAATGTCGCTTACAAGCTCGCCGAGCATCTTTTCGTCATTGGGATATTCGCCGTTTTCAACCCATGTGCCGATAAGATTGCATAAAATTCTTCTGAAATATTCATGTCTGGTGTAAGAAAGGAAGCTTCTTGAGTCTGTAAGCATTCCGACAAAGTTGCCCAAAATCGAAAGATTAGCCAAAGATTTCAGCTGTGTTTCCATTCCCGATTTGGTATCAGAGAACCACCATGCCGAGCCGTGCTGGATCTTTCCTCTTGCTTCATCGCCCTGGAAGCATCCGATAACGGTTCCCAAAAGCTCGTTATCGTGGGGATTAAGCGAGTAAAGAATTGTCTTGGGCAAAAGGGATTCTTTGTCAAGAGCATTAAGAAATCCTGTAATAGCCGCACCACAATCCTTTGTAAAGATGCAGTCAAAGCCGGTGTCAGGTCCCAAAGTCTCGAACTTTCTTGTGTTTGTGTTGCGCTGAACGTTATAGTGTATCTGCATAACGATATCGCGTTTAGCGTATTCTTTTCCAAGGTGAACCAAAATTGCCGTCTTATATTTTTCTGCATCCGAAAGGCTGATAGCTTCTCCTGCCATTGCTCTTGCAAAAATAGCTTCAACCTCGCACTCACTTGCAGGGGAGTAGCAAGCATAGTCAAGTCCGTGGTCGGTAACCTTGCAGCCGTTCTCGCAGAAGAAATCAAGTCTTAATGTAAGTGCCTTCTTAACGTCCTCGGCTGTCTTTATATCAACACCCGAAACCTCCGCGAGCTTGCCGATATATTCAACGAATCCTGCCTTTTCAATGTTAACAGCCTTGTCAGGTCTGAACGAGGGCAAAACAAGCGCCGCACAGTCGCCGTCAAGGGCTATCTTCTTGTGCCATTCAAGCGAATCGATGGGGTCATCAGTCGTGCCGATCATATAAACGTTAGAGTTCTTGATGATGTTTTTAGCACTCATCGAGTCTTCTTTAAGCTTCGCGTTGCAAGCGTCCCAAATTTCCTCGGCATTGTCGCCACACATAGGCTTGTCATAACCGAAATATCTCTTAAGCTCCAAATGAGTCCAATGATACATCGGGTTTCCGATGGCTCTGGGCAAAGCTTCGGCAAAGCGCTGGAATTTCACTCTGTCGCTTGCATCTCCTGTGATCTCGTTTTCAGGCACACCGTTAGAACGGATCATTCTCCACTTATAGTGGTCGCCGCCAAGCCAGATCTCTGTTATGTTTTCAAATCTCTTATCAAGCGCAATTTCCTTGGGATTGATATGGCAGTGATAGTCGATAATGGGCAAATTCTTAGCGTAATTGTGATAAAGCTTAATAGCTGTTTCGTTGGTTAAAAGAAAGTTTTCGCCTAAAAATTCCATAGGTTATTTCCTCCTGAATTAATTACTATAAATCAATTATACATATATATCATTAACTTTTCAAGACGTTTGATCATAAAAAAGAGCGCCCTTAATGAAAAAGAGCGCTTTGTTTTTTATTAGTCAGCCAAAACGGTAATCTTGTTGTAGAGGATCTCAGTTACAAGGTCAACTACCCAAGCGATCAAGTTGCCAACGCCGGTTACAAGTACAAGAATACCAACAACAAGGGTTACTATATTCTTGGTTTCAGCAAAGCGAATAATTCTGTAAACGCCGCCGATAACGCCGCCCAAAATAAGTTGAAGAATGACTTTTACAAGCTTGGGGAGGTTTTCATATACCTCGGTAATGTTAACGTTCATTGTGATTATCTCCAATCTAAGTGAAATTTCGAGAAAATATTCTCTTTAATTCAATATATCATGCCGGATCTCAAAAATCAAGCATAATTATGCATTGGGCCCGCCGCCGGGGATGCCCTTAAACTCGGGGCGAGGGGGCATCTGCGGATGCTCAACAGTGTCGGTTTCATCAACAGGAGTTATGTATCTCTGTGCCTGAGTGGAGAAGAGCTCATAATATCTGCCCTTAAGGTTCATAAGCTGAGAGTGATTGCCCACCTCAAGCACCTTGCCATATTCCAAAACAACGATCTTGTTTGCAGCGGTTGCGCTTGAAAGTCTGTGTGAAACAAAGAATGTTGTCTTGTCTTTTCTAAGGTTGTCAAACTGGTTGAATATCTCCTGCTCTGCCATTGGGTCAAGCGAGGCTGTCGGTTCGTCCAAGATCAAAACGTCCGAGTCACTGTAAAATGCTCTTGCAATGGCAAGCTTCTGCCACTGACCGATAGAAAGCTCGATACCGTTTTCTTCAAACCATCTCATTAAAGGAGTTTCGAATCCGTCGGGAAGTCTTTCAATAAAATCGGTCGCATTCGCGGCTTCTGCTGCATCCTTTATAGACTTTTCGTTGTGCTCGGCATCTATCTGACCGAATTCAATGTTTTCACGCACGTTCATCGCATATCTGCCGAAGTCCTGGAAGATGATACCGAACATCTTATAAAGCTCTTCAACGTCATATTCCTTAATGTCGTGTCCGTCAAGATAGATGGTTCCCTCACTCGGGTCGTAAAGACGGGTCAAAAGCTTGATGAGCGTTGTTTTTCCTGCACCGTTAAGACCAACCAAAACAACAGTATCGCCTGCGTTGATAGTAAGATTGATATCTTCCAAAACATACTTATCGGTTCCGGGATATTTGAAGTATACGTGATCGAAAACAATGGTATGACCGCAGTGGCGTTCAACCTTTCTGGGCTTGGGAAGCGTTGGGACAACGTGGGGCTTTTCGTTCATATAGGAAATCATATTGTTGATGAAAAGCGTGCCTTCATAAATGGTTGCAGTAGTCGTGATTATCGATGTAACGCCGCCGCTTATCGAGTTAAGCGCACCTGTATAAAGCGAATAGTCACCAACCTGAAGTGTTCCATCGAATACCATTCTAGCAATGTATATAAACAAAACGCAGTTAACAGCAGTAGACACAACAGTTGCGCCAATGCTCCAAATGCCTTCATCAATAATCAGCTTCTTGATGCCTGCAAAATAATGCTTGAATACGTTTGTATATTTTGTGATGAATGTTTCAGAAAGCCCGAAAAGCTTAACCTCTTTAACAAGGTCTTTGTTAACAACAACATCAGAATAATAGTTCATCTGTCGTCTGTCCTTCGATCTCCACCACATATACTGAACGTTCTTGTTTCTGTAAACAAAGTTTACGATGGTGATCGGAATAGACATTACAACAATAATAAACGGTGCCCAAGGGCTGATTGCAAAGAGGATGACGATAAAGCTGACAAGGCTTATGATCGAGCTTATCATCGAGAATGTCGAGTTCAAAATGTTAACAGGTCTAGAGCTTGCTTCGCGGTTAGCGTTTTCAAGCTTTGCATAAAACTCAGGCGAGTCAAAGCTTGCAAGGTCAACGTCTCGCGCTTTGTTAACGATCTTCATTTTAATGTGGTTCGAAACCACTTCTCCCGAAATTCTCATAACCATGTTATAAACACGGTTGACGATATTTACAACAAATAAATAAACAAAGTTAATAACCAAAAGCTCGATGATAGGTTCAAAACTAACGAACTCACCTGCAAAGGCTGCTGCCAATGTGTTTAAAACCTCTGCTCCGATGTACGCTCCGAAAACAGGGGATACACCATTAAAAATCGACATAAACGTCATTATAAATAAAAGCGAGGGTCTTGCTTCCCAAACAAGCTTATAAATATAAAACAGTCTTACAAAAAATGTTTTAACAAGCTTAATAACATAGCCCGGAACTTCTTTAATGCTCGTTGGCTTTGGAATCTGATATTGCTTGTTAACTTCGTGCGGTCTCATTCGAGGCGGCATAAAATCACATCCTTATAATTAGTTAACATGTTAATTATAGAGCTTTTGATATTATCTGTCAATAAGTTATGCAAAAATAGTATTGAAAAATGAAAGCATCCGTCGTATAATTTTATTTGATAACTGATGAAAGGATTTTTCTTTTATGACACCTAAAAAAGGAATACTTTTCGACCTTGACGGCACCATGTGGGACAGTGCTGAAAGCGTCGCAAAGTCTTATAATATTGCACTTAAAAATTTAGGCTATGACATGACCCTAACGGCTGAGGACGTTAAATCCGTTATGGGCAAAACTATGTATGAAATTGCTCACATTTTCTTCGATAAGCTTTCAGAAGAAAAAGCAACGTCCATAATGGATTATTGCACCGAGGTGGAAGGGGAGTATATCGCTCAGTATGGCGGCGAGCTTTACGAGCATTTAGAGGAAACTCTTGCTTCACTTAAGCAGGACGGCTGGTTTATTGCCTGTGTTTCAAACTGCCAATCGGGCTATATCGAAGCTTTTTTGGATTATACAAAGCTGCATAAATACTTTGATGATATCGAATGTTGGGGCAACACCCTTAAGCTTAAAGCACACAATATTAAAATCACTGCCCAGCGCAACGATGTAACAGATATGGTATACGTTGGCGACACTATGGGAGATTACGAGGCTGCCTGTGAAGCAGGCGCTAAATTCATTCACGCATCATATGGCTTTGGCAAGGTGCCATCGGGCACTCCTGCAATCAAAAGTCTTGATGAGTTGCCTGCGCTAGCTCAAATGCTCATCGGCTGACATAGCTCGGCACGAAACCGCACTCCGCCGTTGGCGGGCGCGCTTTCACGCCTCGCCCCTCATTGACAACCCTTGTCAAATTATGTTACAATAAGGCATAATATCTTCCCTTTTAAGGAGGTAAAACATGAAACTTAACACAAAACGCACAGTCTTGATCGGACTTGCATTCATGTCAGTTCTTGCATTCTGGCAGTTCTATGATCAGGTCATCCCTGTAATTTTAGAAAACCACTTTGGCAGATCCACTCTTGTAACAAACGCCATCATGTCGATTGATAACATCTTGGCTGTTTTCATGCTCCCAATCTTTGGTATGCTTTCGGATAAGACCAAAACCCGTCTTGGCAAGCGAACCCCATATATCTTGTTTGGAACTGTTGCAGCGGTTGTTTTAATGTTTGTAATGGCATTTTTGACAGAAGCCAAAAACTTTGTCGGCTTCATCGTTTGCTTGATGCTCTTGCTTATTACAATGAGCGTATACCGTTCTCCCACCGCGGCATATATGCCGGACGTTACACCCAAGCCTCTTCGCTCTAAAGGTAACGCTATAATCAATTTGGTTGGATACATCGGCGGCATCTTCTCTACGATCATAATGATGTTCCTCGTCACAAGCACCACAAATGACGACGGAACTCTTACATATAACAGCTTCATCCCGATATTTATTGTTGTTGCTGTATTTATGATAGTCACCGTTCTTGTAATGGTGTTCACCGTTAACGAGAATAAGGTTGTTGAGGAAACTGCTCCTGAAATGGTAGAGGACGAGCCCGAAGTCGCTGCTGTCACAAATAAGCTTCCTCGTGACGTTAAGAAGAGCCTTATTTTCATTCTTCTCTCCGTTTTCCTTTGGTTCACAGCTTATAACGGCGTTACAACATCATTCTCCCGCTATTTCGAGAATAAGTTCGGCGTTGATGCCGGCGGCTCTTCGCTTTATCTTACAGTTGCAACCGTTGTTGCAATAATCGCATTCGTTCCCTTGGGAACCATCTCAAGCAAGCTTGGAAGAAAGAAGACCATCATTTTGGGCGTTATTTTAATGACTGTTTGCTATGGCGTTATGTTCTTCCTTAACGAAGTAAGCGTTTTAATGTACATCATCTTCGGCGTTGTCGGAATCGGCTGGGCCGCAATCAACGTCAACTCCTTCCCGATGGTCGTTGAAATGTGCACAGGCTCTGATGTCGGCAAGTTCACCGGATATTACTATGCTTTTTCAATGTCCGCACAGATAGTAACACCTTTGCTCTCAGCACTTGTTATAAGCAAGACTGATATCTTGGGCCTCAGCGTTGGCATGGGGCTTGGATACGGAGCGCTCTTCCCATACGCTGTCGTATTCTCTGCTTTGGCAATAGTTACAATGGTCTTCGTCAAGCACGGCGATTCAAAGCCGCAGGCTAAAAAGTCACTTATCGAGAATTTCGATGTAGACGACTGATATTTCACCTCAAAACCCGCAAAGACTTTTGTCTTTGCGGGTCGTTTTTTGTATATATTCTATAATCTTTTTTTATGTTTATTGACAGTTTAACTGATAAATAATATAATATTAAAGTATTGCGTGAAACTATACCCATTTATAATAGGAGTTGTATATATGGCTAATAAAAAATACACTAAAGAAGCCCTAAAGACCGAACTTGCACGTGTGCTTGAAGAAAAGCACTACGTAACTGTCGAGTCTGCATCTGACAGACAGATATATGAAGCTTTGTCCTCCATCGTTGTTGATGAGCTTAGAGCTAAGCGCCGTCGATTCATCAACAAGGTTCATTCTCAGGGTCAAAAGCAGATCTACTATATCTCGATGGAATTCTTGATGGGCAGATCTTTAAAGACCAGTCTTTATAACCTCGAGCTTACAAACATCGCTGAAGCCGCTCTTAAAGACCTTGGCGTAAACTTAAAGTCCTTATACGAGCAGGAGCCTGATGCAGGCCTTGGCAACGGCGGCTTGGGTCGTCTTGCTGCTTGCTACCTCGACGGTCTTGCAACCGATGGTTATCCCGCAACAGGATACTCTATTCTTTATGAATACGGTATCTTCTGCCAGAAGATCGAAGACGGCTGGCAGGTCGAGCTTCCTGATAACTGGCTCCCCGGCGGTGGTTGCTGGCTTGTTGCCCGTCCCGAGCATCAGATCGAAGTTCATTTCGATGGTAACATCCGCGAATATTGGGATAAGCACCATCACCACGTAACTCATGAAAACTACACCACAGTTAACGCTGTTCCTTATGATATGTTCGTTTCGGGATATGGATCCGAGGCTGTTTCCAAGCTCCGCTTGTGGAAGGCTGTTTGCCCCTCGTTCGATATGGGTATGTTCAACTCGGGTAACTATGAAAAGGCTTTGGGCCAAAACATCGTTGCTCAGGCAATCTCTAAGGTATTGTATCCCAACGACAACCATCTCGAAGGCAAGAGCTTAAGACTTCGTCAGCAGTACTTTATGTGTGCAGCATCCATCGGTGATATCGTAAATCACCACATGGCGACCTATGGCACACTTGACAACCTTGCTGATAAGGTTGCAATTCAGATCAACGACACTCACCCTACACTCGCTATCCCCGAGCTTATGAGAGTCCTTTTGGACGATTGCGGCTATGGTTGGGATCACGCTTGGGACATCGTTACCAAAACATTTGCCTATACCAACCACACCGTTATGGCTGAAGCTTTGGAAAAGTGGGATTCAAGACTTCTCGAATCCGTTGTTCCCAGAATCTATTCCATCATTGTCGAGATTAATAACCGCTATTGTGCTTCCCTTTGGGAAAGATACCATAACGATGATATCGTTAACGAAATGACCATCATCAAGCACAACACCGTTCATATGGCTCGTTTGTGCGTTGCTGCTTCTCACAGCGTTAACGGCGTTTCCAAGATCCATTCTGATATCATCAAGAAGGACGTTTTCAAGAACGAGTATGACTTCGCTCCCGAAAAGTTCAAGAACGTAACCAACGGTATTGCTTACCGCCGCTGGCTTATGCAGTCCAATCCCAACCTTTGCAAGCTTTTGGATTCCACTATCGGCAAGGGCTATATGCACGATGCCAACGAGCTTAAGAAGCTCGAGGCTTTCAAGAACGACGAAGAGGTTCTTAAGAAGCTTTATGACATTAAGCTTAAGAACAAGACTGCTTTTGCTAAATACGTTAAAACTCAGAGCGGTATTATCTTGAACCCCAACACCATTTTCGACGTTCAGGTTAAGCGTTTGCACGAGTATAAGCGTCAGCACCTTAATGCTCTTAACATCATCTCGGATTACAATTATTTGCTTGAGAATCCCGATGCTGATTTCACTCCCAAGACATATATCTTTGCGGCAAAGGCTGCTCCCGGATATTATCTTGCAAAGCAGATAATCAAGCTCATTTGGTCCTTGGGTGAGGAAATAAGACGCAATCCCAAGATCAAGGATAAGCTTGGCGTTGTATTCCTTGAAAACTATAACGTATCCCTTTCTGAACTTTTGATGCCTGCTGCTGAAATCTCCGAGCAGATCTCTTTGGCAGGAACCGAGGCTTCGGGCACCGGCAACATGAAGCTTATGCTTAACGGTGCTGTAACCTTGGGCACAAAGGATGGCGCAAACATCGAGATTGGTGACGTTGTCGGCAAGGACAACATAATTAACTTCGGTATGACAGCTGAAGAGGTTGAAGTAAGAAAGAACGGCTACACTCCCGGATATCTTTACAGCTCCAATCCCACCATCAAGTCCGCTATCGACAGAATTTCTGCAGGTATTAACGGCAACAAGTTCAGCGACGTTGTAGAATCCCTTATTTACCACGATCCTTACATGGTTTTGGCTGACTTTGATTCTTACAGAGAAGCTCAGGCTTATGCATCTAAGACCTATAACGATCTTCTTAAGTGGCAGTCAATGTCGCTTATGAACATCGCAAATGCAGGTGTGTTCTCGGCTGATAGAGCTGTTGAAGACTATGCAAGAGATATTTGGCACCTTAAGGGCTAAAAAATTAAAAATAACTATTGCTTTTTTGTAGCATATGTGTTATAATCCATAGGAATGTTGAATTTTCAAATTGGAGGATATATAAATGACAGCACTTAATATTATCAGCGGAATTCTTTTGTTCCTTGCAAGCATCGCAATCATCGGTGTAGTTCTTATCACTGATACCCGTCACAGCGGAATCAACTCTGCAATCAGCGGCGGAAGCGATACCTTCTTCGGCAGAAATGCATCCAACACAAGAGAAGCTAAGCTTGACAAGCTCACAAAGATCTGCGTTGCAGTATTCTTCGTTGTAACAATCGTTGTTAACGTTGTAACTGCTTATCTTGGCTAATCAAAACGAACAACTGCCGTCTGAAACATTCAGGCGGCAGTTTTCATATTCGGGAGGTGAATCGGATGGTCAATTTGGGCAACGATTGGGATGCTGTTTTGAAAGGTGAGTTTGAAAAGGAATATTATCTTAAATTGCGCGAATTTCTTATTGAGGAATATCGCTCTCAAACCATATATCCCAATATGCATGATATTTTTAATGCGCTTAAATACACGCCTTATTCATCGGTTAAGGCAGTGATTCTTGGACAGGACCCTTATCACGAACCCGGGCAGGCACACGGTCTTGCATTCTCAATTAAAGAGGGGACAAGGCTTCCGCCCTCGCTTCAAAATATATATAAAGAGCTTGAATCTGATCTTGGAATATCACCCACAAACTGTGGCGAGCTTACAGGTTGGGCAAGGCAGGGTGTTTTGCTGATGAATACTGCCCTTACAGTAAGGCGCGGTCAAGCGAACTCTCACAAAGGCAAAGGTTGGGAGATCTTCACCGACGAAGTTATAAAAAAGCTTAACGAAAGGCAAGAACCCATTGCATTTATTTTGTGGGGGGCAAATGCGAGAAGTAAAAAGCAGCTTATCACAAATCCCATTCACGGCATATTCGAATCCGCTCATCCAAGTCCGCTTTCAGCATTTAATGGCTTTTTCGGTTCACGCGTGTTCTCTCGCGTTAACTTCTTTTTGATGGAAAACGGTATCCCCCCAATCAATTGGGCAAAACGCCAATAGAATCACCGCCCCGCGCCGCCGGCGACTCGCTCGTTTCACGAGCCACCGCCGTCGACTGCGGGGCTTTTTTCGCGCACTACGCACAAACAAAAACTCCCCGATCCATAAAGGATAGGGGAGTCGTTTTATTTATTGCGGATTATTTGCCGTGTCTGCGCTTAACTTCCTCAAACGAAACACCGAACTTCTCATAAATCGTTCTTGCATAGCCAAACTCCTGCGGAGCTTCACGCTTGATTATGTAAAGTCTTCTGTTATCGTCAGAGGTGTCAACAGTAGTGATCAAGCTCACAAGCTTTGTGTCACCCTCAACGGTTTCGTTTAAGGTGTCAAGGCTTCTTGCAAGCTCCAAAAGGTGAGTAGCATAAACACCTCTAACGCCAACACATCTAAAGATCTTTGTAAGCTCAGTTGCAATGTATACACACTCTGTCGGAGTTGTCGACTGGATCGATTCGTTCAACAAAAGCATGCTGTTACGGGTTGCGGTGTCAACAGTCTCCTTGAACTGCTTGCATTCTTGAGTGAAACGAGAGGAGTTAAGCCCAACCTCTTCTTCCTTCGGGAAGTGAGTGTAAATAAAGTCAACAGGGCTTATCTTGCAAGCGCTTGCAGGAACGTAAATACCTGCCTGAGCAAGCACCTGAATAATGCCGATAGCTCTTGTGTACGTTGTTTTACCACCGTTGTTAGCACCTGTTAAGACATAAAATCTTCCGTCATCGTCAAACGAACAGTCGTTTGTGATGATCTTGCCCTTCAAGCTTGCCATCGGGTCAGATCCAACCATCTGAATATAGAAGGAAAGATCGAATACATCCTTGGCATTCATGAATCTTTCTTCCATAGGTGCATACTGCGGTCTTGTCATGTCAAGTCCGCGGCTTCTAACGGCTTCAACCAATCTCTTCGCACCGATATAGAAGCTCATCTGGCTTTCAAAGGTGAGAATATCTTCTGTGGATTTCTTGAAGTATGCTCTGATAGCGGTATCAAGATGGGAAATATATTCCGAGTTGATCTCTTTAAGCTCTCTGAACAAAGGAGCTTCAAGGTCGTTTGTGCCGCCGTTTTCGTTATAAAGCGAGTGTGTTCTGCCGATAGCTCTTGATGAGCCTGTATCAATGTGCTTAAAGATCCAGTCGAATCTGCCCTTTTTCTTGATAAGGTCAGTCGATACCGACAAAAGCATAGCTTCATAAGGTCTCATCATATCGTCGAAGTTGATTCCAACGGTAACGCTCTTAACGCCCTTTGCCAAAATTCTCAAGCATTCGTCAGTCTCGCGCTTAACTTCATCAAAATATTCCGAGTTATAAACAGAAGCAAAATATTCAACCAAGTTCTTAAGAGCAACTGACTTGAATTTATCCTGGAACTTCTGGCAAAATTCGTGACACTTTGTAATACACTCGATGAATGTTTTAAGCGAATTAAGTCTTGTGTTAAGAGCAAAGAAACTGTCAGCCAAGCCAAGCTTTTGAATGTTAACGTGCTCGTTTATGTAAAGCTTATGTACGTTTTCATATAAAACAGCTTCAAGCGCAGGGACGTTTAAAAAGTCCTCTAAAATGTCCAAACGATAGTTTAAAACCTCTTCATCAGTGGTCATCTGTGTAAAGATCCTAAGAGCATTTAACGAATTCTCGGGGCATATCAAGCGCGAGAGCATTTCAAGCTCTAAGTTTGTAACGTAATCCTGCGGAAGCGAGGAGATGTTTTTTCCGCGTTCAAGACAAGCTTGTTTCTTTTCTTCGCTTGGATATAAAAGATCAACCAAGTGTATCTCATCTTGTGTGATTGCGGGGTTCTGTGCCATTGCGGATTCACCGTGCCTTTCAAAAGTCAACAAATAATTCCAAGAAAAAAGTTCCTTTGATGACAGTATAACATCAAAGGAACAATATTTCAATAATATTTTAAATAAATTAATTTGCGTTACAGCGCGAATTGTTATAAAAGCATGATTCCTGCTTTTTTGCAGCCTTCAATGGTGGCTTTATCCCAAACTGAAACCTGCACCTCGCCAATGTGTGCCTTGCCCAAAAGAAGCATACAAAGTCTTGACTGTCCCACACCGCCGCCGATAGTAAGGGGTAATTCACCGTTTAAAAGCATCTTGTGGAACTCAAGCCCCGAACGCCACTCGCACTGAGCCTTTTTAAGCTGAGATCTAAGTGCATCCTCATCAACTCTTATTCCCATCGAGGATATCTCGAAAGCACATCCCAAAGTATCATTCCAGAACATAATGTCGCCGTTTAAGCTCCAGTCGTCATAGTCAGGTGCTCTTCCGTCGTGCTTGTTGCCTGATTTAAGAGTATCACCGATCTGCATTATAAACGCAGTTTTGTTTTCCTTTAAGAATGCATTCTCACGTTCTTTTCCGGTCATATCGGGATACATATCCTCAAGCTCCTGAGTTGTAACAAATGCAACCTCTCTTGTCAAGCGGCATTTAACGTTTGGATACACCTTTGCAACAAGCTCCTGAGTGTCGCAGATAGCATCAACTATCTTCGTTACTATATCCTTTAAGAAATCAAGATTTCTATCCTCTTTTGTAATAATTCTTTCCCAGTCCCACTGGTCAACGTAAACTGAATGAAGATTATCCATCTCCTCGTCACGTCTGATGGCGTTCATGTCGGTATAAAGTCCTTCACCAATGTGGAAACCGTATTCCTTCAGCGCCATTCTCTTCCACTTTGCAAGTGAATGAACAACTTCGGCGTTTTCACCCGTCTCCAAAAGGTCAAAGGAAACAGGTCTTTCATAACCGTTTAAATCATCGTTCAAACCTCTCGTTCCGTCAACGAAAAGGGGAGCGGATGCACGTTTTAAATTGAGCGACTGACACAAATTCAGCTCAAAGCTCCTCTTAATAAGTCCTATCGCAGTTTGTGTTTCATATGCCGTTAAGCTTGATGTATAGCCCTTTGGCACGATTAGCTTGCTCATTTAAGTCAGTCCTTTCAAGGTGGTTTAAAAACAAAATAAGCACCGTAAGTATATTACGATGCTTACTTGGCTATTATACTCGATTTAATGCTTTGTGTCAATACAGCGCTAAACTTTTGATCATTCAGCGTCTTCAGCAGGAGCTTCTTCAGTTTCGCCTTCTTCAGCTTCAGCTTCAGTTTCTGCTTCACCTTCTGCGTCGCTTTCTGCAGGAGCTTCCTCAACTGTCAATTCAGTAGCTGTAAGGTTTTCCTTGATCATTTCAATAGTGACAGTCTTCTTCTGCATAACATCAGCCGATGAAGTATAGTAATATTCGCCGTCGGAAATAGCAATAACCATGCCGCAAACGTTATAGTCTTCACCCAAAGCGGTGATGAATTCCATGATCTTTTCAGCAGCAACATCTTCACTGCCCAAAACTTCAGCAGCAACTGCATCAATAATCATATAGTCATAATCAACAGAGAAGTCGGTGCCGTCAGTATATTTTGCAAAGGATTTCTGATTAACAGTTCCCAAAATGTTGGCAATTTCATCAACCTTTGTGTTGAACTTCTCAATAGCTTCCAAGTTTTTGTTGTTATCATAAATGATATCGCTGTCAACGTAATAAGCATAATTTTCGTTTGCGAATGCTTCTGTTCCCAAACCAGTCACTCTCTGAAGCTTAACGTTTTCTCTTTCGCCGTAAGTGAATTCGGCATAGTCCTTCAAAAGACCGTTATACTTCGAGTTGTCGATAGATGTTCCAACGATAGCCACAATGATCAAAACGACCAACAAAACTATCAAAATAACGAAAATGTTTCCTTTGCTTTCTCTTTTCTTTCTGTACTGCTTGCTTTTGCTCATTTTAAAATTCCTCAACTTTCAAATACTTTTTAATTATTCAACAGTAACCGATTTTGCCAAGTTTCTCGGTTTATCGATATCGCATCCGCGCAAGACTGCAACGTGATATGCAAACAACTGATATGCAGTTGCCGCCGCAATTCCCATAAACAGTCTGTCAATGTCGGGCAGGCGATATTCAAACATAATGCTTTGGTCGGCTTCGGGGTAATCAGGTCCGCAGATCATAAATACCTTTCCGCCGCGCGTTGCAACCTCGCAAACGTTGCTTCGCGTTTTTTCATAAAGCTCGGGAACCGTTGCCAACGCCGCAACAGGAGTATCCTCTGTTATAAGCGAAATGGTTCCGTGCTTAAGTTCTCCTGCGGCATAAGCCTCGGAGTGTATATACGAAATTTCTTTAAGTTTAAGCGAGGCTTCGGTTACGATATAACTGTCAATTCCTCGTCCGATAAAGAAAATATCGTCATATTTATAAAGTTCGGTTGCGATATCCGCAAGCTTTGGCTCGTCGGATAAAACCTCGTTAATTGCATCGCCAAGCTGATGCATAAGCAGCAAAGAATAGCTTTCAAGCTGCTCTTTTGTGATCTTTCCCATGTGATATGCCAACTGAAAGGCAAACGCACAAAGAGTTGCTGTCTGAACGGTATACGCCTTTGTCGAGCAAACCGATATCTCCGGCCCTGCGTATGTATAGATTACGTGATCAGCTTCTCTTGCAATTGTAGAGGATATTACGTTAACAAGTGCCAAAGTCTTCGCTCCGCGCTCTTTAGACATCCTTAACGCTTCTCTCGAGTCTGCCGTTTCACCCGATTGCGAAATAATAAGCACCGTGTCACCCTCTCCAACGATAGGGTCTTCATATCTATATTCAGATGCTGTTTCCACAGTCACTGGAATTCGTGCAAGCTTTTCGATAAGATACTTGGCATAAAGTCCTGCGTGCATGGCAGTTCCGCAAGCAACGATTCGAAGCGACTTAATAGCCTTAAAGTCTTCGTCGTATATGCCGTCAGCCTCAAAGCTGATAATGCCGTCCTTATATCTGGGACTTAGTGTCTTTCTTATGGCCTCAGGCTCCTCGTGGATCTCCTTAAGCATAAAGTGTGCATAGCCGCCTTTTTCAGCGGTTTCAGCGTCCCAAGTAGCTGTTAGAATATCCTTGTCGGTAGCGTCACCGTTTTTATCGTAAACGGTGATATCATTTTTGTTGATAACAGCAACCTCACCGTCAGAAAGTGTCATATAGTTTTTGGTATATTTAAGTATTGCCGAAATGTCAGATGCGATAAATCCGCCGTCCTCGGCAATTCCCACAATAAGCGGGCTGTCTTTCTTTGCGGCGTAAATAATGCCTGGAACATCCTCAAACAAAATTCCAAACGCATACGAGCCTGTTATCTCGTCCATCGCGCATCTGATTGCTGCAACAGGGTCTTTTGTGAGAGAATAATACTGATTGATGATTCCAGCACCAACCTCGGTGTCGGTTTGAGTTATAAAGCTAACTCCTTTTTCTGTCAGCTTTTCTTTAAGTTCTTTATAGTTTTCAATAATTCCGTTGTGAACAAGGGTAACCTTGCCGATTGTGTGAGGGTGCGAGTTCGTGTCGCTCGGTGCACCGTGAGTTGCCCATCTTGTATGTCCAATTCCGCAGGTCGATTCAATTCCACCCAAGGTGTTGATCTTTTCATCCAAGGCTTTAACTCTGCCCATGGTCTTAATAACGCTCACGCCGTTTTCTGTAAACGCCGCAATTCCTGCCGAATCATATCCTCTATATTCCAAAGCAAGCAAGCCGTGAATAACACGGTCCGTGGCTTCATAACGTCCGCTGTAACCAATAATGCCACACATAAATTATCCTCCGTTCCGTTATAGATATTTTACTTTGACATCTTATTATATAATACAGCTTTGCGCCTTAATTGTCAAGGAAACTTAAATATTAACAGCCTTAAATCCCTCTTTTGTTAAGATATATATGCATTCAAATCCACAGCTTTTCGTAAGATCCAATGCCATGTCAAATCCGCAGTCTAAATAGTCTATGTCATGGCAGTCTGATGAAAGTGTTATCTTACCGCCAAGCTCCTTGATTTTTCTAAGCGCCCTTTCCGAGGGATAGGGGACCGATCTCTTTCCTCTTGCCATCGCACCCGTGTTTATCTCGAAAATCTTGCCTGCCTTAACAAGCGCTTCAATAGCTTTATCCTCGGCATCAATAAATCTTTGGGAGGTAACATCAATAATACCGGGATACGCTTCAACGTGCTTTGTAATAATGTCCAAATGCCCGACAATATCCAAGTCCTCACGTTCAGAAATGCTTGCAACACTTTTGTAATACTCTTTGCAAAGTGCAAGCATATCTCCGCCAAAGCACTCATTAACGCCTTCTATCAGCTCTTGGGCGGTATTATCAACGCAGATGACTCTGCCGTCTTTAACAACATGATGGCAAGATCCGATAGCATAATCAAGCTCAAACTTGCATCTGTCGCTTAAAACGTCCATCTCAAGCCCAATAAAAATATCAAGCTTGTTTTTATATTCTTCTTTGATCCTTTCACACTCGGCAAAATACTTAGCATATTTTTCTTTAGGCATGCACCAGTCATCACAGCCGTCGATCGCGCTGTGATCAGAAAATCCCAAAGACGAAAAGCCCTTGCTTATTGCCGCAAGAGCCATTTCTTCTAAAGTATTGTTGCCGTCGCTTAAAATCGAGTGAGTGTGCAAATTTTGCTTGATCATCTTACCTCGCCGCCCATTTTTTCCTGCTTAATCTTCTTGTCAATAACGTGACGCGAAGCAAGCTCACTTGTAATGTCATCGATAGAAATATCAGCCTCAACCATCAAAACAGTAAGGTGATAGATAAGGTCAGCAATTTCATATACAGTTTCTGCCTTGTCCTGCGATTTCGCGCCTATAATAACCTCGGTGCATTCCTCGCCGATCTTCTTTAATATCTTATCAAGGCCCTTTTCAAAGAGGTATGTGGTGTAAGATCCCTCTTTCTTGTCGGTCTTTCGTCCCTTTATAAGCTCGTACAAGCCTTCGTATGTAAACCCAGGTTCTTCGGCTTCCAAAATCGTGTTAAAGAAGCAGGACTCCTCGCCCGTGTGGCATGCAGGACCGTCCTTTTTAACCTGAACAACCAAAGCGTCCTTGTCACAGTCAGCTGTTATGCTTACGATGTGCTGATAGTTTCCGCTTGTTTCACCCTTAAGCCAAAGTTCTTGTCTTGATCTTGACCAGAAGCAGGTAAGCTTCTTTTCCAAAGAAATCTCAAGGCTTTCGCGGTTCATATAAGCAAGTGTCAAAACCTCTTTTGTGTCGCAGTCCACGACGATAGCGGGGATAAGTCCCTTGTCATCAAACTTAAGATCATTTATGTTAATCATTTTCATCACCTATATTTTAAATTCTTGCGTTGATTCCGTTTTTAATAAGCTCGCGCTTAAGGTCGTTTATCTTAACCTCTCCAAAGTGGAAGATAGATGCCGCAAGTCCTGCATCAACCTTTGGATTAGAGTTAAACAGCGTTATAAAATCTTCAATCTTTCCCGCACCGCCCGATGCGATAACGGGAACGCTGACGATATTCGTAACAGCTTCAAGCATTTCAAGGTCAAACCCTTGCTTAACACCGTCTGTATCGATCGAGTTAAGAACTATCTCGCCGGCACCAAAATCAACGCCTTGTTTTATCCACTCAAGCATATCAAGCCCTGTGTCAACTCTTCCGCCCTTGGCAAAAACTCGGAACTGTCCGTCAACACGCTTGGCATCCACACTTAATACAACACATTGCGAGCCATAAAGTCTTGCAGCTTCGTTAATTATCTTTGGATTTGCCAAAGCTCCCGAGTTAACGCTGACCTTGTCAGCGCCGCAGCCCAAAACTCTTGCAAAATCATCTACAGAATTAATTCCTCCGCCAACTGTAAGCGGAATGAATATCTTAGAAGCCACTTGCTCCAAAACGTCGCAAAACAGCTTTCTTCCGTCGCTTGATGCTGTGATATCATAAAATACGAGCTCGTCAGCACCAGCCGAGGAGTAATACTCAGCCAAGCTTACAGGGTCGTTAACGTCATTAAGCCCCATAAAGTTTGTGCCCTTTACAACCCTGCCGTTTTTAACGTCTAAGCAGGGGATAATTCTCTTCGTTATCATTTTGCCACCTCAATAGCTTGCTCAAGGTTGATAGCACCCGTGTAATAAGCTTTTCCAACTATAGCACCGTAAATTCCCATCTCTTTCAAAGCCTTAATATCTTCAATAGAGGATACTCCGCCCGATGCTATGATGTCAATGTCATATTTTTCGGATAGATGCTTATAAAGCTCGCGGTTTGTACCCTGCATCGCTCCATCCTTTGAAATGTCTGTGCAGATCACAGTTTTAACGCCGATATCCTGCAATTCGTTCAAAAACTCTTCAAGAGTGATACCCGAATTTTCAAGCCAACCGTTGATTCTGACCATTCCGTCCAATATATCAACGCCAACAGCGATCTTCTCGCCGTGCTTTGCAACAGCTTCTAAAAGCAAGGCCTTGTCCTTTACAGCTGCGGTGCCCAAGATAACTCTTGATACACCTGCAAAAAGGTATGCATCGATCACGTCCATCGATCTGATTCCGCCGCCAAGCTCGATAAACATATCGGTAATTTCAATGATCTTCTTGATAGTCTCAATGTTCGGAGTACCGCCTGTTTTCGCACCTTCAAGGTCAACAACGTGCATTTGCATTGCTCCCGAAGCTTTAAATTTAAGTGCGATTTCACACGGATCGCCATAAACTGTTTTTTGATCGTAATCACCTTTGTAAAGGCGAACAGCTTCACCGCCGATGATATCAATAGCAGGATATATCTTCATCTTTTCTCCTCCAAAAGTGCTGAGTTGTAACCCTCGTGGCTCGCTCACACTTCGCTAAATGCCTTCAAAATCTTCAGCCCAACCTCGCCACTCTTTTCAGGGTGGAACTGACATCCATAGATGTTGCCTTTTGCAACCGCCGCTGTCAGCTCGGCACCATATTCGGTCGTGGCGGCTGTGTCAGCCTCGCAGTCAGTGCCAAAGAACGAGTGAACGAAATACACAAACTCTCCGTCCTTAAGATGTTTAAAGATCGGACAGTCCTTTTTTGTCAAGTTAAGCTTGTTCCATCCAATGTGCGGAATCTTAAGCTCCTTCGAAACATGATCCGCAATCGGCACGATACTGCCGCCGATAAGTCCCAAGCCCTCGTGCTCACCGAATTCAAAGCTCTTTTCAAACAAAAGCTGCATTCCAAGGCAAATTCCTAAAAGAGGCTTGCCGTTTTCGGCTTCCTCTAAGATAACTTTGTCAAGCCCTGTTGCTCTAAGCTTTTTTGCCGCATCCTCAAATGCTCCAACACCGGGAAGTATCAGCTTGTCAGCTTTTTTGATTTCCTCGGCGTCTCCCGTAACGATCGCCTGCACGCCTACAGCCTTAAGGCTGGATGCAAGCGAGAACAGGTTTCCAACGCCATAATCTATGATTGCAATGCTACTCATTATTATAATACACCTTTCGTCGAGGGTATCTCGTTTTCTGTCTCTTTGTCGATCTTAACGGCGATTCTTAATGCTCTTGCAAGCGATTTAAATGTGCCTTCGATAATGTGATGGCTGTTTTTGCCGTCAAGCTGTTTAACGTGTAAGGTGATGCTTGCATTTCTAACGAGAGCGATCATGAATTCCTCGGTCAGTTCGGTGTCGAAATCGCCAACCTTTTGGGTGGGGATATCAAGACCGTAGCAAAGCTGTGCTCTTCCCGAAATATCAATAGAAGCAAGTATCAAAGTTTCGTCCATCGGCAAGATCATAAAGCCATATCTTGTAATGCCTCTCATGTCGCCCAAGGCTTCTTTCAAAGCAAGACCTAAGCAAATTCCGATATCCTCAACCGTGTGGTGATAGTCAACCTCGGTGTCGCCAACACATTTAACGCTAAGATCAAACCGTCCATGCTTCGCAAACAGTGTTAGCATATGATCTAAAAATCCACATCCCGTGTCGATCATGGACTCGCCTTTGCCGTCTAAATTAAGATATAGCGATATATCGGTTTCCTTTGTTTTTCTTTCAATTCTTGCTTCTCTCATTTGCGCTCTCCTTCACCGCTCGGCCACCTCGTGCACAGCCCCTTGCTTCGCTCGGCCCGCGCGCTCGACTTGCCTCGCTGCTTTGTTATTTCCCAAGTATCCTCTTAACCGCTTCAACAAGCGACTTCATTTCGTCCATCGTTCCAACTGTTATGCGGTTATATTCACATGTTTTTTCGTCATCAAAGTGTCTGACTAAAATCCCGCTTTCTCTAAGCTTTAAATAAAGCTCTTTGCCCGAAATCTCAGGGGATCTCACAAACAAAAAGTTTGCTTTGCTGTCGGTCACGTCAAAGCCCAAAGCTTCAAGCTCACCTTTTGCATAATCCCTTGCCTCGATGATCTTTTGACAGTTAGCTTTATAATACAAGTCGTCATCAATTGCGGCCTCGCCTGCCAAAAGCGTCAATCGGTTTATGCTGTAGGGATTTGTCGAGAATTTAATTCTTTCAAGGTCTTTAATAAGCTCTTCGTTGCCGATTGCAAAACCAAGTCTTGCACCCGCTAACGACCTAGACTTCGAGTATGTCATAACAACCAGCAGATTGTCAAGCTTTTTGGTTAAATCAACACAGCTCTGCGCCCCAAAATCAACGTATGCTTCATCAACTAACAAAACACTGTTTGGGTTGTTTACAGCTACTTTTTCAAGCTCTTGGGGAGCAAGTGCCAATCCTGTCGGCGCATTCGGGTTTGCAATTGCAATAAGCTTGTTTAGTCCATAGTATTTTGTCGGATCAAGCGAAAAATCAGCTTCCAAAGGGATTATCTGCGACTTAACTCCGTGCAATGCCGCAAACACCTTATAAAAACCATAGGTTATGTCGGCATATGCCGCGCCATTCTCGCCAAATGCCAAAAAAGCAAAGTTCAAAATATCGTCCGATCCGTTTGATACGAAAACGTTTTCTTTTTTCACTCCATAAAGCCCTGCGATCTTCTCTTTCAAAGAGGTACAGTCAGGGTCGGGATAAAGCTTAAGCTTCTTAACTTCCTCGCAAGAGATCGCCTTAATAACTCCGTCAGACGGAGGATAAGGGCTTTCGTTGGTGTTCAGCTTTATGTATTTCTGATCCTTTGGTTGTTCCCCGGGAACGTATTCCTTTAACGAGGAAAGTTTACGTGCTAAAAATTTGCTCATAAATATCAGTCTTTCTCAAATCTAATGGTTGCGCTTCTTGCGTGTGCCTGCAAGCCCTCTTCGTTGGCAAAGCGTGCAATGTCGTTTGCAACCTTCTCAAGCGCATCCTTGGTGTAATATGTATACTGTGTTTTCTTAACGAAATCATCAACCGAAAGGGGAGAGGAGAATCTTGCGGTTCCGCTTGTGGGAAGTGTGTGGTTTGCTCCGCTGAAATAATCGCCCAAAGCCTCAGGACAATATCTTCCCATAAAGATAGAGCCTGCATTCTTCACCTTGTCCAAAACGTCAAAGGGGTTGTCCAAAACAAGCTCCAAGTGTTCAGGAGCGATGTCGTTAGAAATTTCAATTGCCTTTTCAATTGTGTCAACAATGATGATCTTGCCGTTGTTTTCAATGGATTCCCTTGCAATTTCTTCACGAGGGAGCTTTTTAAGCTGAACTTCAATCTCCTCGGCAACAGCCTTGGCAAGCTCTTTTGAATCGGTAACTAAAACAGCACTTGCCATTCTGTCATGCTCTGCCTGAGATAAAAGGTCAGCCGCAACGAATTTCGGATTGCTGTTTCCGTCTGCAACAACCAATATCTCGCTGGGACCTGCAATCATGTCGATAGAAACTTTTCCGAATACCTGCTTTTTAGCTTCAGCTACATAAGCGTTGCCGGGACCCACGATCTTGTCAACCTTCGGAACACTTTCTGTTCCGTTTGCAAGTGCTGCAACTGCCTGCGCTCCGCCAACTTTATATATCTTGTCAACGCCTGCTATTTTCGCAGCTGCCAAAATTGCAGGAGCAACCTTGCCGTCCTTTGAAGGGGGAGTGACCATAACGATCTGCTTGCAGCCTGCAATCTTCGCAGGGATAGAGTCCATCAAAACTGTCGAGGGATATGCAGCAGTTCCGCCCGGAACGTAAAGTCCAACTTTTTCAATCGGAATAACCTTCTGTCCGCAAACAATCCCGTCCTTCTCAGAAATAATAAACGAGTTCTTAACCTGTCTTTTGTGGAAGTCGCGAATATTTTCGGCAGCATCCTTAATGATTCGAATGAAGTCATCATCCATCAAGTCAAATGCTTCGTTGATCTCTTCCTCGCTAACTTCTAACGAGGAAAGGCTTGCTTTGTCAAACTTCTCGGTAAGTTCATATAAAGCCTTGTCGCCGCGTGTCTTAACGTCTGCAATAATTTCAGCAACAACTCCGCTAACATCCTTTTCAGCGGTTCCTCTTGCAAAGATCTCGTCGTTTGTAACCGCCCCATATTCTAATATTTTAATCATTGTATTTTTCCTTTCCACCGGCGCGCTGCTCGGTGCTCCTCGCTCGCGCCTAAGCCGGCGTGGCTCGGCTCCACCAAGCCCCTGCGCCTGCTTTCCTTTTTATTCATTACTGCCAAGTGCCGCCGCCAACTTCTTGATAGCTTCAGCCTTAAATTTAAAGCTCGCCTTGTTTGCAACAAGTCTCGCACTGATGGGAACGATAGTCTCGATAGGCTCTAACCCGTTTTCCAAAAGTGTCTTTCCGGTCTCAACAATGTCCACAATAACGTCTGATAGCTTAAGAATCGGCGCCAGCTCAATCGAGCCGTTCAGCTTGATAATGTCAATGTCAACAGACTTTTGTGCATAATATTTCGCTGCAATGTTGGGAAATTTGGTTGCAACAGTCAACGTCTTTTCGTTATTATACTTGAATTCCTTGGGTGCCGCAACACACATTCTGCATTTGCCGATATCAAGGTCCAAAAGCTCATACACATCGGGAGAGTATTCCAAAAGAATATCCTTTCCTGCAATGCCGATGTCTGCCGCGCCGCGCTCTACGTAAATAGCAACGTCGCTTGGCTTCACCCAAAAATATCTAACACCCTTTTCTGTGTTTTCAAATGTAAGCTTTCGAGTGTTCTTGTCCATGATCTCGGGGCAGTCATATCCGCTTTTTGCAAGTATCTCATATACCTTTTCGCCCAAGCGCCCTTTAGGCAAGGCAATATTGATATAGTCACTCAACCTCTTCAAGCCCCCCGTCTTTAAATCTGTATACTTTTTCAAAACTCATCTTGTCGGATAAGCTCTTAATAAGTGTAACACTTGCGCCTTCTTCTCTTAATTTTAGAGCAAGGCTGCTGACTGCTCTCGCATCGTCATCGGCAGAGTATAACACAGCGACAGCATTCGAATTGCTTTTTCCAGAGGATGAAGCTCGCTCCAAAAGGTCCATCTCAATTCCAAAGCCGATAGCGCCGTGCTTCTTGCCCATTCTCTTGACAAGCTTGTCATAACGTCCGCCCGAAAGAATATTCTCGGGAATGCCTTTAATGAATCCCTGAAAGACGATTCCGTTGTAATAGCTCATGTCCTGAACGACCGAGAAGTCAAGCCTTAACTTGTCGCCGCCCACAACCTCGAAAATAGTTTTAAGCTCGTTTAGAGCAGAAGACATCTGTTCGCTGTCACACATCGGCTCAAGCTTATCGAGCATTCTCTCAAAATCTGTATCCAAACTGCACAAAAGAGCAAGCTTATCCAAGCACTTTTGATTGATGTCATACTCATTGGCAAGCTTTACGATCTCGTGAACACTCTTTTGCTCGATATATCCCAAAAGCTCACGCTTTTTTTCTTCATTAAGTTCTGTTTCATCAACGATTCCCGTAAGAATTCCCATGTGAGAGATGTCCAAAACGCAGTCGTCAGAAAAAGCCTCCAAGCTCATCTTGGCAAGCGAAATGACTTCACACACACTCACTGTGTCGATATCTCCCAAGCATTCAAGCCCGGTCTGCATTATTTCCTTAAAATGCCCCGATTTCCCTGCTCGATAAACGTTTTCATTGTAATAAAGCTTCTCAAGACTGCTTTTTTCACAACTGCTGTTTTTGATTATCGACATTGTAACGTCTGGCTTAAGTGCCATCAAGCGTCCGTCCATGTCTGTAAAGGTGATAACGTTTCCACCTAACAAGAAGTCTTTGTTACCGGAATAAAGGTCATATTCCTCGAACTTGCTCATTTTATAATGTGTATATCCGCATTTTTCATATATCGAGCGAAGCTTGAATGTTGCTTTCTCGCTCGGCTTTAAGACGTTAATAAAGTCGTTCACTTCTTTTCCTCCGTCAATCTGTTGATTATAAGCTCATAGCCGCCCTCGCCATAGTTTAAGCAACGGTTAACTCGGCTTATTGTCGCGGTCGAGCTTCCCGTTTTTTCTGCGATATCAGTATAAACCTCTCCGTTTGCAAGCAAGCATGCAACTTCAAATCGAGAGGAAAGGTCCTTTATTTCCTTTATTGTACAAATATCATACAAGAACTTTTTACATTCTTCCTCAGTTTCAAGAGCTAACAATGCTTTAATCAGCATATTAACGCTTTCAGGATACTTATCACTCATTTTCGTTGCCTCCTGCTTTTATAATTTATCGTGTTATCATTTTAACACTCTATTGTGCTAAAGTCAATAGATATGCTATATAAATATAATTCACAGCATAATTGAATTTGCGACATTTTGCATAATTCATGCCTACGTGGTCAAAATCGCTGCATAGTTAATATATTTATATTTATGCAAAGCACAATCTTCGTCGTATTTATCATAAACCTCGTAATATTTCGTACGAATTGCCGAAAACCACTCTACTTTTCTTTTTCTATTGACAAAAATATCTGAGCGTAATATAATTATATCGGTATATTTTTGATACTATTATTTTAATTTTGGAGGAAAAATTATATGAAAAAGATTTTAGCAATTTTGCTTGCACTTTCCATGTTGCTCGCACTTGCTGTACCTACTATGGCAGCAGATTCTGCTGAAACACCCGTTCCTACAGAACGAGTTGTTGTTTGGGAAATG
>JAZRDR010000001.1:0-246907 GCA_045660445.1 Candidatus Faeciplasma sp. | reverse complement strand
GATTTCCTGGCAACCTGATACACAGCAGGTACCCATACCACGAGCAACAACAGCTGCGTGTGATGTCATACCGCCACGTACTGTAAGGATACCCTGAGCAGCCTTCATACCTGTGATATCCTCGGGTGAAGTCTCAAGACGAACAAGGATAACCTTCTCGCCCTTATCTGCCCATGCAACTGCATCTTCAGCTGTGAATACAACCTTACCGCAAGCAGCACCGGGTGATGCACCGAGACCCTTGCCGATGGGAGTAGCAGCCTTAAGTGCCTTTGCATCGAACTGGGGATGAAGAAGAGTGTCAAGGTTTCTGGGGTCGATCATTGCAACAGCTTCTTCCTTGGTCTTGTGTCCTTCAGCAACGAGGTCAACAGCGATCTGGAGAGCAGCCTGTGCAGTTCTCTTACCGTTTCTGGTCTGAAGCATATAGAGCTTTTCGTTTTCAACGGTGAACTCCATGTCCTGCATATCTCTATAGTGATTTGCAAGAGTTTTGCAAACTTCAACGAACTGTGCGAATGCTTCAGGGAACTTTTCTTCCATCTGAGCGATAGGCATAGGAGTTCTTACGCCTGCAACAACGTCTTCGCCCTGTGCATTGGTCAAGAATTCGCCCATGAGCTTCTTCTCGCCGGTAGCAGGGTCACGAGTGAAAGCAACACCGGTGCCGCAATCGTCACCCATGTTACCGAATGCCATCATCTGTACGTTAACAGCGGTACCCCAAGAATAAGGGATATCGTTGTCGCGGCGGTAAACGTTAGCTCTGGGGTTGTCCCAAGAACGGAATACAGCCTTGATAGCGCCCATCAACTGTTCCTTAGGATCGGTGGGGAAATCTGCACCGTTCTTGGACTTGTATTCAGCCTTGAACTGGTTAGCAAGTTCCTTAAGATCGTCAGCAGTAAGCTCTACGTCGAGAGTTACGCCCTTTTCTTCCTTCATCTTGTCGATGAGTTCTTCGAAATACTTCTTACCAACTTCCATAACTACGTCAGAATACATCTGGATGAATCTTCTGTAGCAGTCCCAAGCCCATCTGGGGTTGCCGGAGTTAGTAGACATATATTCAACTACGTCCTCGTTGAGACCGAGGTTAAGAATGGTATCCATCATACCGGGCATGGAAGCACGAGCACCGGAACGAACGGAAACGAGAAGAGGATTCTCCTTATCGCCGAACTTCTTGCCGGTTACTTCTTCCATCTTTACGATGTACTCGCTGATTTCAGCCATGATCTCAGGGTTGATCTGACGGCCGTCTTCATAATACTGGGTGCAGGCTTCGGTAGATACGGTGAAGCCCTGGGGTACAGGAAGACCAATCTTAGTCATTTCTGCAAGGTTTGCGCCTTTACCACCCAAAAGCTCACGCATGCTAGCGTCGCCTTCGGTGAAAAGGTAACAATACTTTTTGCTCATAGTTTTATACCTCCAATTAATTTATCCGAAATACAAGTATACGTTTACGTATTACGTATACTTACGCATAAACGGACTTATTAACATTATAACAGAACACTTAGAAAATTTCCATACATAATACATAAAAATTATGACAAAAACATTTGCTATAAATTGTGCAAATTAATACAAAACTATTCTCTTTTACCCTCTTGAAAGAATTTTGGAATTGTAATATAATAAACTAGATATAGTATGTAAATCTAGAAAGGCGGGATGAGATTGAGAAGTGCTGTTATTTTAGCAGGCGGAAGCGGAAAGCGAATGAAGAGCGACAGCCCAAAGGTCTTGCACGAGGTTTTGGGCAAGCCCATGCTTGAATGGGTGATAGATTCCTGCGAGAAAGCAGGCATTGAAAGAGTTTGCATAGTCAAGGGCTTTGCAAGCGAAATGATCGATGAATATTTGGATAAAAGCGGCAAGGATATAAAAACTGTTATGCAGTCTGAAAGGCTTGGTACAGGTCACGCTGTTATGATGGCAACTGATTTTATTGCTGAAGATCCTGACGGAGACATTATCGTTTTATACGGCGATGCTCCTTTTATTGGCAGCGACGAGATATTGGACTCTTTTGAAGAGCACAAAAGCGCTGACGCAAGCGTGACTGTTATAACCGCTAAGGTGATGATGCCCTTTGGATATGGAAGAATAGTTCGCGAGGGTGGCAAGGAAAACGGAAATATAATCAAGATAGTTGAGCAAAAGGATTGCTCCCCCGTTGAGACGATGATAAACGAGATAAACTCGGGCTGTTATTGGTTTAAGGCGGGCGATCTTTTGAGCGCTTTGCCAAGGATCGAGAGAAATAACGCTCAGGGCGAATATTACTTAACTGATACGTTAAGCATTTTGCTTTCTGACGGGAAGAAGATATCGGGATATATCGTTCCTGACAACAGAGCTGTTTTGGGAGCGAATGACCGCAAAGCATTACTTGAGCTTAACGAGATCGCAAGAGAAAGAGTCATCGAAAAGCATCTTGAAAACGGAGTTGAATTTATTTCGCTTGACGGCGTGGTGATATCCCCTGATGCTGTGATCGGCGAAGGCACGAAAATTATGCCCTCGACGATAATATTCGGAAAAACAACGATTGGCAAAAACTGTATTATCGGGCCGAACACAAGGCTTGAAAACGTGACAGTGGGCGATGATTCAACCATGGACAACGTTGTTGCAAGAGATTCGAAGATTGGAAACCACGTAAGCGTTGGTCCGTTTGTTCAGTTAAGACCGAATACTGTTATCGAGGATCATGCACACGTTGGAGATTTCGTTGAGATCAAAAATTCTGTTATCGGCAAGGGCACAAGCGTATCACATTTGACATATGTGGGTGACAGTGACGTTGGAAAGAACGTAAACTTTGGATGCGGAGTTGTTACCGTTAACTATGACGGCTCTAAAAAGGCAAGATGTGTGATAAAAGACGATGCGTTTATCGGCTGCAACACGAATTTGGTCGCTCCCGTTACCATCGGCGAAGCGGCATATACCGCAGCAGGAAGCACGGTGACGAAGGATATTCCCGACGGGGCTTTGGCGATTGAGCGAAGCGAGTTGGAGATAAGAAAAGATTATGCTCTTAAAAAGCTGACAAGGCATTTGGAAAAGGGCAAAAAAATAAAATAGCATATAAAATAACGCTACCCCCTACCCTTTTGTGGTTTGGGGTTGGCGTTGTTGTGCGTGAAAATAAGGAGACAATTATGGGACTGTTTAATAAAACAAAAAAAGAATATGGCGGCTCGGTTGAGTGGCTTATCGTGGGACTTGGAAATCCCGGAACGAAGTATACCAATACACGCCACAACTGCGGTTGGCTGACGATTGAGCGTTTGGCTGAGAAATATGACCTTAAAGTGAACAAGGTTAAATTTAAGTCACTTTGTGCAGAGGTGAAGATCTCGGGCAAGAAGTGTCTTGTTATGAAGCCGACAACCTTTATGAACGCAAGCGGCGAGGCTGTTGTTGAGGCAATGAATTTCTATAAGATACCGATCGAAAACGTGCTTGTTATAAGTGATGACGTTTCGCTTGAGGTTGGAAAATTACGAATTAAGCGCAAAGGCTCGGACGGCGGACAGAAAGGCCTGAGAAGCATAATTTATTTGACCGGAAAGGATAATTTCCCGAGAATCAAGTGCGGTGTGGGCGCAAAACCTCATCCCGATTATGACATGGCAGATTGGGTGCTTTCAAACTTTACAAAGCAAGAGCAACCCAAGATGCTTGAAGCATTTGACAATGCGATATCAGCACTTGAGCTTATTGTTGAAGGCAAGACTGACGAAGCGATGAACCGCTATAACTGATAAATAGGAGAAGCTATGAATTTATTTTTTGATGCTGTTCGCAATCAACCGTTTTATTCGGAATTACAAACGGCTTTAAAAAGCGGACAGCTGCCAGCCTCGGTAACGGGGCTTTCGGGTGTTCACAAGGCACAGACTGTTATGGCGTTGGGTGAAACCGCGAAGGTTTTGGTCATCTGTGACAGCGAAGCGAACGCAACAAGGCTTGTTTCGGATGTTAACGAGATGTCGAGCAGAGATATGGCGTGTTTATATCCTGCAAAGGACTTTACCTTTGCAAATATCGAAACCGCCTCTCCCGAATATGAGCACGCGAGAATTAAAGCTCTGCACAGAATATCAAGCGGAAAGTCGAGCATTTTGGTAGCAAGCATTGAAGCTGTGATGCAATCGACAATACCATTTGAACATCTTAGCGAGATGAGCATTGAGATCAAGGCGGGAGAAGTTCTTGATCCGAGAGAGTTTGCAAAAAGCCTTACAGCGCTTGGGTACTCTCGTGCGGCACAGATCGAGGGCAGAGGGCAGTTTGCCATCAGGGGCGACATTTTGGACGTTTTCCCCGTTGCAGAGGATGCTCCTTACAGAATAGAACTATGGGGCGATGAGATCGACACGGTTTCAGTGTTTGACATTGAATCGCAACGAAGAATAGATACTGTAAAGCGGCTTACCATTACACCAGCCAAGGAATTGATAATATCCGATGATGAGCTGAAAGAGGCTATCGAGGCTCTTATTGAGAGAGCAAGAGGCAAAAATGCCGATGCAATAAAGAAAAGCTTGTACATCGATCTTGACACCATAAACGGCGGAGGACACATTGCAAGCTTGGATAAATATTATTTGCAAGTTTACGGTGAGCCTGCAACTGTGCTTGACTATTTTTCGGACGGCTTGTGCGTTATAAGCGAATATTCAAACTGCCGCGAAAAGGCTGGCGCCTTTACAGCTCAGCTTTCAGAGGATATTAAGATCCTTTTTGAAAATGGGATCATGTTTAAGGAAATGGGCGGATTTTACGTTGATCTGCCCGTGGTTTTGTCATGCGTTGAAAAGCGGCCTTTGATATATTTAGATACTTTCATGCACGGAAGCGACCTTAGACTAAAAAGGCTTATCGCTGCCGAGGCTTATCAATCTTCAAGCTGGGGCGGAGAGCTTAATCAGCTGACGGAAGAGCTTGAAACCTATGTGGATAACGGATATTGTGTGGCTGTGCTTGTGGGAACTGACAAGAGCGCTGGAATCGTGCAAAATGATTTGGTTGCACGTGGATTTAAAGCTCAGCCGTTAACTGATCAATCAACCTTGGCAAACGGCATCGTTTACGTTGGAGCAGGAAGCATATCAAGCAGCTTGGAATATCCCTCGACGAAATTTGCGATAATTTCGCAGCTGAAGGTTCATAATCAGCGAAGAAAAGTTAAGAAAAAGGTTAAGAATTCTGAGAAGATCAACAGCCTTTCGGACATTAACAAGGGCGACTTGGTCGTTCACGCTTTGCACGGAATCGGCAAATTTAACGGAATTACAAACATTGCAACAAACGGCGTAACGAAAGATTACATCACCATTAAATATGCAGGGACTGACGTTTTGTACGTTCCCGTTACACAGCTTGACACCGTTTCAAAGTATATCGGTCCCAAAGACGATGACAACGTGAAGCTTAACAAGCTTGGCTCTCAGGATTGGCAAAGAACGAGGGCTAGAGTTAAGAAAGCCTGCAAGGATATGGCAGATGAGCTTATTGCTTTGTATGCGAAGCGCCAGCTTGCAAAGGGATATGCTTTTTCACACGACAACGAGTGGCAAAAGGAATTTGAGGAGCGATTTGAATATCGTGAGACGGATGACCAGATGCGCTCGATTGAAGAAATTAAGGATGATATGCAAAAAAACACGCCGATGGACAGACTTTTGTGTGGCGACGTTGGTTTTGGAAAGACAGAGGTTGCACTTCGTGCTGCGATGAAGTGCATTTTGGATTCGAAGCAGTGTGCGATCTTGGTTCCGACAACAGTTTTGGCGTGGCAGCACTATCAGACAGCTTTAAGACGATTTGCAAACTTCCCTGCCAAGATCGAGCTGCTATCTAGATTCAGAACTCCAAAGCAACAAAAAGAAATCCTTAGGCAGCTTGCCAGAGGCGAGATCGACATTGTTATCGGAACACACAGACTTGTTCAGAATGACGTTAAATTCAAGGATTTGGGACTTCTCATCATCGACGAGGAGCAGAGGTTTGGTGTAGCTCACAAGGAGCATATCAAGGAAATTCATCCTGAAGTGGATATTTTAACTCTTTCGGCAACTCCGATTCCGAGAACGCTTAATATGGCTATGTCGGGTATTAGGGATATGTCGGTTATCGAGGAGCCTCCGAGTGACAGATTCCCTGTTCAGACATACGTTATTGAACACCAGACGGGAATTTTGTTGCAGGCAATTCAAAAGGAGCTTAGACGAGGCGGGCAGGTTTATTACATTCATAACCGAATTGAGACACTTGATATGTGCGCTTATCGCTTGCAGCAGGGATTGCCCGACGCTAGAATAGGCGTTGCTCACGGGCAGATGGAAGAGGCTCAGCTATCTGAAATTTGGCGACAGCTTTTGGACCACGAGATTGATATTTTGGTTTGCACAACGATTATTGAAACGGGTGTTGACGTTTCGAACTGCAACACTCTTATAATCGAGGATGCGGATAGATTCGGACTTAGCCAGCTTTATCAGTTAAGAGGGCGTGTTGGACGCTCGAACAGGCGTGCTTATGCATACTTTACGTTCAGACGAGGCAAGGTTTTGACAGAGATAGCTGCAAAGAGACTTGAAGCCATAAGAGAGCTGACGCAGTTTGGATCGGGATTTAAGATCGCGATGCGTGACCTTGAGATAAGAGGTGTGGGATCGATCTTATCCGCAAAACAGCACGGGCACATGGAAGCTGTTGGATATGATATGTATTTACAGCTTTTGACCGAGGCTATTGCCGAGCAAAAGGGAGAAGCTATCCCCCACTCTGCCGAGGATTGCTTGGTTGACGTTACTATCGACGCATTCATTCCTGAGACTTATATTGAAGATCTACAGCTTAGAATTGAAGCATATCGAAAGATTGCGGGAATATCCTCGCGAACAGACTCGGAAGATGTTTTGGATGAGCTTATTGACAGATTTGGCGAACCTCCGAAATCGGTGGTGGGGCTTGTGAACGTGGCTCTTTTGCGAAATACAGCCGCAAGACTTGGAATTAAGGAGATCACCCAAAAGGGCCAGAACATTGTGTTTACCATCCGCGAAGCTGACGTTGGCGGAATTATGGCTTTGACCGCGAAATTCAAGGGCAGAGTTTTGGTTAACGGCTCGGCGCAGTCGTTTGTATCAGTTAAGCTTTTGCCGAAGGAGGAGCCGATCATGCTTATGCGTGAGGTTCTTGATACGATGGAGAAGGCGGAGATTGAATAGAAATTGTAAAAGAAAAGCTACCCTGAAATAAGGGTAGCTTTTTTATCACTATTTATCCGCACTGCAAAATGAGCCAGGATTTTTCGAAGTTTTTATTTTTCAAGTCGTCTTCGGTTATCCAGAAATAAAGCCTTCCGCAGTCACCCCACATCATGTCAATATCGTCGTTCGTGTCGATTTGCATGAGCAAGCGCCACTTGGCATAGTTCTTCTTAAGTTCTTTAGCTCTTTCGTCATTATATCCTGTTGCATTACCGCAATATAAACCGTTTGTTACAAGTTCACATTCAATTTCCATTCCATCCTGAATATTGTCAGAATGTCCTAACAGCTTGTTGATAGGCTCTCCTCTGCTTTCACAAAAATCGTAGTAGTGGTCATATATCGTCTCTTCGCTGAAATCCACGCCGATAGCGTGGTCGCTGTCAAGTCCTGGAAGCTCGTACTCATTGCTAAAGCTTAAAGAAGCACATTCAAACACAAAAGCTTCGGAATGTTCCTTGCGTTCAAGTTCGGATTCGTCGCCGTCGAAATAATACACCTTTGTTCCGCTTGCATCCTTAGGGTCAAAGCCCCAAGGCTGAGCTTCGCTATCATAGAAGAAATACAAAATGCCCTTTTCGGGGAGCTCATTATCAACGTCAAAGTTTTTGATTTCTGCTAAGTTTATCTGACAGATAAGAGACAACGGAACACCGTCATCTGCATTGGCAAACCAGTCAACACTGCGAGGCAAATCGGGATGACCGCCGATTTTTGAGACGCCAAGCCCTAACTCATCTTCGGATACAGGGGTTAGCTCCATATGTATCGAATTTTTAGCTAAGTGACCGAGTTTTTTATAATACTCGGCAAGGCCGAATTTATTGAGTTGTTTTTGCAAGTCAGATACGGATTTTAATTCTTTAATCTCTGTAAAAGACATTTCGAGCGTTAAATCTTTTTGTTTACCGTTTTGTTTTTCTTCCCATTCTTGCTTAAAAGTTCTTGCTTCAGTACCCTCAAATCTTTTTTGAGAATACGGATACTTGACTTTAACATTGCGAATGTTATCCTCGGGATGCTCGAAGAACCACGTGTTCAACCAAATTTCTGCACCATAGCCTTCGATATTCGGCTCTTCTTTAGAAATACGCATAACTTCATCTAAAGCTGCCAGACGGTGCTTCCTGTCACAATCCATCTTTGGAATATGAAATGCTGCACAACTGCGAACTCTCGGATTTGGGTGATAAAGCAATTTGCAAAACTCACCTCTGAGTTCAGGATGTTTCACATCAATTTCCATTGCTATGTTCCAAACTTTTGTTGCCGCTCTATTGTTCTTCTTTACATTATTTTCTTTTTGAGCTTTATCAATTATCTCAATATTTTTAATATACTCAGAAATCAATTCAGAACAAGCTCGTTCATCGAATGAAAATGAATCGACACGCTTGTGCTCACTCTTCCTAAAAGGCTTACCAAACAATCCCATCACTTATTCTCCAACGCTGTTATAAGGTCAACTCTGCGCTGGTGGCGGCCACCCTCGAACTCGGTGGAGAGGAAGATGTCGACAAGCTCACAGGCAAGACCTGCACCTACCACTCTGCCGCCAAGGCAAAGAGCATTTGCATCGTTATGAAGTCTTGTATACTTAGCCGAGAAGGTATCAGAGCAAGCGCAAGCGCGGATCCCCTTCATTTTGTTGGCAGCAATGGAAATTCCGATGCCTGTTCCGCAAACAAGGATCGCCTTTTCAAGCTTGCCGTTTTGGATATCAAGGCAAACTTTTTCTGCAGCATCGGGATAATCGATCGCTTCGCCGGGAGCAACACCATAATCGATGTATTCGATTCCCTGCTCTTCAAGGTGTTTGATTATTGCGAGCTTAAGCTCGGTTCCTGCATGGTCGTTTCCGATTCCTATCATTTTATTTTTCCTCTTTCTCTTTTAGATCTTTTTCCGCTTTTGTTATCTGCAAATATCTTGCGGCAAGGGCATCGTCGCAAATAGCTTCGTCGATATGTGCAAGTGCTGCTTGACAAACGCTTGAAGCGAGCTGGAGCCTTTCATGAGGAGGGGCAAGACGCACTCTTGTATCTTCCGCAAAATATTTTTCTTTGATTTCCTTAATGCAATCGCCGACAAGGACGATATCCCCGTCATAAGCCTTGGCGGCTTCAAGGACGGATTCGGCGTTAACGACAGCGTCGGGCGTGACGTTTGTTAAAACCTCGCCGTCAGAGTCATACACTCCGAAATAGACGATTCCGGGTCTGGCATTCAAAAGTGAGAAAATGCGTGCTTTTGATCCGATGCAGTTGGTTGCCAAAGCCTCGAGTGTGGATACTCCCAAACACTTTTTGCCGTCAATACACATCCCCTTAACTGCGGAAATGCCGATTCGAAGGCCGGTATATGACCCGGGACCGTCAGCCACGGCGATAAGGTCGATATCCGAAAGTGTTAAATTTGTATCATCTAACAGGCGTTTGACAAAGGGCAGTATCACCTGAGAATGGGTAAGCTTTGTATATACGGTGTTTTGCCCCAAGATAACGCCGTCACGCAATATTGCGCAGGATGCAGTTTTCCCCGAGGTGTCAATTCCCAATATCGTCAAATCGTTCATCTCCGTTAATTTCAATTTCTCTTGTTTCGTCATCAATGCGTGTGATCGTTATTGTAATGACGTTATCAGGAAGCTCATTAGCTATATTCTCGCTCCATTCGATAGCGAGGACGCTGTCAGAATCCATATAGTCATAAAATCCCGTGGTTTCAAGATCTAACCCACCGTTGATGCGATACATATCGAAGTGATAGAGATTTGTTTGCCCTCTATACTCGTTGACAAGTGCGAATGTTGGCGAGCTGACATCGTCTTTTAAGCCCATGCCTTTCGCGATTCCGTGGGTTATGGTGGTTTTGCCTACACCAAGCCCTCCCCGATAGGCGATGATATCGCCGCCTTTAAGACGGGAGCCGATCTTTTCACCAAGAGCGATGGTTTCATCGGCAGAATGTGTTGTAAATTTTATTATCACGTTTATCCTTCTTTTTAAGAATTAATATCCTCTTTCGCCCACAATGGATTCATCGTTCATGATCCAGTCGATGACCAAAATGGTGCGATAGCTGTTTTCATCATCTCTGATAACAACTCTTTCGATGCCCGAATTGATCACCATGCGCTTGCAAAGAGCACAGCAAGAGGAATTTCTTATGTATTCACCTGTTGAGACTTCTCTTCCGCAAAGATAGAGTGTTGCGCCGATCATCTGCTCACGCGAGGCATTGATAATTGCGTTCATTTCAGCGTGAACACTGCGGCAAAGCTCGTATCTTTCTCCGCGGGGAACGTTAAGCTGGTTTCTTATGCAATAGCCAAGGTCGGAACAATTCTTTCTTCCTCTGGGAGCGCCGACATAACCTGTCGAAATGATCTGATCACGGTTAACGATAACTGCTCCGTATCTGCGTCTTAAGCAGGTTCCTCTTTCAGAAACTGAATCTGCAATATCGAGATAGTAATTAATTTTGTCTCTGCGGTCCATAGTTAGCCTCCGTACAAACATATTTATAAAGTGATTGTACCACAAAAGCCGACGCTTTGCAACACAAAAAAAGCGGTATATAAAGGAAAAGCTCCCACTTATTAAGTAGGAGCAGTTTGGGGGGATAATATATGAATACGAAGATAGTTATCTGTTTTTTGTCTTGCAAGCATATTATAGCCATAAATTGTGAAAAATATGTGATAGTGCAACGAAAAATAAAAAATTACTTGCAAAAAATGTGATACTAAACTATAATCGAATCATTAGAAATGACAAAAAGGAAGTTTTTTATGCCGAGATTTTTTTCAAGCGAAGCACCGTATGAAAATTCAATAAATCTTTATGGCGATGATGCGAGACATATCGGAAGATCGTTGAGAATGAGACTTGGTGATGAGATAACTGTTTGCTTTGACAAGACCGATTATCTTTGCAAGATTTTGAAGATATCCGATGAGGTTGTTAATCTTGAAGTTATTAGTGCATCACCCTCATCCGAGCCGAGCATTGATCTTACTCTTTATATGGCTGTGCCAAAGCTTGATAAGCTTGAGCTTATCGTTCAAAAGGCAACAGAGCTTGGAGCTGTTAAAATAGTTCCTGTTTTGACTAAGCGATGTGTGAGCCGACCGGATGCAAAACAGTTCGCAAAAAAGCGTGAAAGACTTGAAAGGATCGCCTTAGAGGCAGCAAAGCAATCGGGACGAGGAATTGTACCCGAGGTTTCGGATATAATAAGTCTTAAAGATTGTATTGATCAAATGCAAAAGCTTGACCTTAAGCTTATATGCTATGAAAAGGGCGGCAAGCCCTTGAATCAGTTTGAATATCCGAGCGGAGCTTCTTTGGGAGTTTTGATAGGCTCGGAAGGCGGATTCGATGAAGACGAGGTTAGAATGTGCGAGGATGCCGGGGTTCATCCGATTTGGCTGGGCACAAGAATTTTAAGATGCGAAACAGCACCTATCGCCGCAATTTCTATCATTATGAATCTGAGCGGAAACATGTAATGCTATTGCATTTGGTGACAAATTGTGATATAGTAAAATTAACTAAAAATATAAAGGAGCGTTTAGTATGAATAATTTTCTTAAGATTTTGATCGGCTTGGGCGCTGCTGCAGCTACTGCAGGTATCGTTATCTCGCTTGCTAAGAAGAAGGAAGAACCTGACTTCGAGTGCGACTTTGAAGAATGCGGCGACGATTGCGAATGCGAAGGCTGCTGTGAATGCCTTGACTGCGACGAAGAAGACTGCGAAGATTGCGACTGCTGCGAATTCTGTGACGAAGAAGAATACGCAGAAAGACCTACTGCCGGCGATGTACTTAACAGCGTTGTTGACGGTGTTATGACCGGCTTTGTTGTTGCTGCTGACAAGGCAAGCGAGCTTTTGACAAAGGCTGCTGACTATGTTAGCGACAAGCTTGACGAAAGAAAGTATGGAAGCATTGACGATTTCGAGATCGACGAAGAATATGAAGCATATTACGAAGCTGACGAATGTGCAGACGAATGTGATTGCGGATGCTGCGATGCTTGCGAAGCAGTAGAAGAGGTTGTTGAAGAAGTAGTTGAAGAAATTACCGAAGAACCCGCTGCTGAATAATCAGACAGAGTAAAAAAGAACCGCCTTGCCGAATTTGGCAGGGCGGTTTTCATTTAGTAATCAGCTTTTTGTTGAGGAGAGCTCTAAATATTTTTGTTTTGTCGCCTGCCCTCCCCTTATGTGGCGTTCCTGCTTGTTGATATCTAAAACAACTTTAACCTCTTTATAAAGCGACGGCTTGACGCGCTTAAGCCGTTCGGCTACATCTTTGTGCACTGTGGATTTGCTGATTCCGAACTGCGTTGCCGTTTGCCTTACAGTTGCCTTGTGCGTGATTATGTATTCCCCCAAAATTACAGGTCGTTCGCAGTCTTCGGGTATCTTGGTCATAAGCTCACTCCCATATACGTTTTAATAATGTATATGGGAGTGGAATGCGAATTAGAAGCAGGAGGGACGAATCAGATTTTTTTAAAAAAGCTGTTATTATAGATAATCGCGGACATTTCGTGCAAGCTTTTGTTCGAGCTTTATCAGCCTTTTGGCGATATCTTTCGAGTATTCATCTGCAGCTTTATACTCGTTAAGATATCTATTCAAGGATTTCACGCCCATATTGCAGCCGTCTGTCATAAGGTCGGCAATTTTGGAATCGGAGTTATCCATTACGAGCTTCATGTTTGTCATCATCCAAGACATTTTCTTAGTAACGGGGTTGGGATCCTTTCCTTCGTCGTGAAATCTTGCAAGCTGTGTTTGAATATCCGAATCAAGCTTTTGGTGCTCGCTTTTGCATTCCAGCAAGCAGTTTTTAAGTTCGTGAGAGTGAACCTTATCTAATACATCGTCAATAGATGCTACGCCCATTTTGACACCTGCATCACATTCACGCAAGAGTTTTATCGTATCATTTTCGATCATTGCTAAACTTCCTTTCTTTAATAATATAATATTAATACCCCAAAAAAGCGCAATAATTTATCTTCACAAAAAAGTTGACAATAAAATTATGTATCTTCATGCAAACAGTTGCACAAAAAGTTATAAAAAGCAACATATATAGTTATTGAATTTTATATCATATGTTTGTATAATAAAGACACAAAATGTTAGTTATATAAGGTGGTGAAGCCGTGATTCAAATAGGGTCTATCGGATATAATCATTCTCACGATGCGAGTTTTGTTATGGACAGGCCAAACGGTCCTGGAACATATTTATTCCTTTTGATAAAATCCGATGCACGATTTGTTATTAGCGGACAAGAATATAAAGTTGCAAAGGGATCGTTTATTATAATTGACCCGAGCACGCCGTGTTATTACCGCGCACTTGTTGATGTTTATTGCGACGACTGGTTCTATTTTGGGATGGATGAAAGCGATATATCAGCTCTTAATGAAATGGGAATATATCTTAACGTGCCGACATATTTGGGAGATGTTGACGAGCTTTCGAGAATAATATTAAGTTTAACTTATGAACACTATTCTTTGGATGAATATAATCAAGAGATCGAACAGAAATATATAGACATCCTTATAATGAAGCTTTCAAGAGCTGTGAAAACCAATTCAAAGATACCACATTCGATGCTTGTTGATAAAAAAACCTCACTTATAAATCTTAGAACGATGATATACAACGAGCCGGACAGAGTGCTTGACGTTACTGCGATGTCTCAAAGTGTTGGTATGAGTCGTTCGGGACTTCAGCATAACTATAAAAAGATGTTCGGAGTAAGCATTATGCAGGATGTCATCACATCAAGAATTGAAAGGGCGAAAAGAAGACTTATCGGCACCAATGCCAGCATCTCACAAATAGCCAAAGCGTGCGGATATAACTGCGAATATAGCTTTATGAGGCAATTTAAAGAGCGAACAGGATTTACTCCGACGGAATATAGAAACACTGCAACCGCAGGAGAATTCGAATTGGGAATGGCGCAATATGACGATAAAGATTAAAAATATAGCATGTGCAGTTTTGGCAGCGGGACTTATGCTTTGCGGCTGTGCAGACGGCTCTGAAAATACAGAAATAATTCGACCGACACTTAAGGAGGAAAATGCTGTGGAATCTATGAAATTGGGAACAGAAAACATTATTGCAAGCAAAAACGGATATAAAAACAAAAATCATGGCAACCCTATATCATCCGAGGTGTTTTGCGCTGACCCAACTGCTGTTGAATATAACGGCAGGCTTTACGTATATGGCACAAACGACCATCAGCAGTATGAAGTTGTAGGTGCAGAAGGTCAAAATACATATGGGCACATTAAGTCGCTTGTTATATTCTCTACAGAAGATATGGTGAACTGGACATATCACGGAAGAATTGAAGTGGGAGAAATATCGCCTTGGATATATGCTTCATGGGCACCAACAATAACATCGAGAGTTGAAGATGACGGGCTGACACATTTCTACCTTTACTATTCAAACAGCGGATGCGGAGTTGGTGTGTTGACAGCGACTGACCCTCTTGGCCCGTGGGCCGATCCTTTGGGAAGACCTCTTATCAACTTTGATACCCCCGGTTTGGGAGACTGTCCGAACCCGTTTGACCCCGGTGTTGTTATTGACGATAACGGTGTTGGATGGCTTTCATTTGGAGCAGGTATTGGTAAAAGCGGCTCGGAATATATGCCCGGATCATCAAGAATCGTTAAGCTTGGCGATGACATGATATCGTTTGCATCTGATTTTGTTGAGATCCACTCGCCTTACCTGTTTGAAGCAAGCGAGCTTAACTATATCAATGATACTTATGTTTATACATATAACACTAGCTGGGCTGACAGGACTGTTTGGGAAAATGACAAATACGATGCTCCTGCCGGTTGCAGCATGGCTTATATGACAACAAAAACCCCTCTGGACAGCGACTCTTGGGAATATAGAGGGCATTACTTCCTTAACCCGGGCGAGGTTGGAATGAACTATTCAAACAATCACACTCATTTGCATAAGTATAAGGGCGAATATTATATACTCTCACACACATTAACTCTTCAGAGCAGCATGGATATTCACGGTGGATTCAGAAGCTTGTGTGCTGACAACATTGAAGTTAACGAGCGCAAGCTTGAGATAACATTAAGAGGAGCATCTTTCGAAGGTGCCGAGCAGATCGAGCCCTTGAACCCTTATTATGCTCATGCAGGGACCGAGGCTGCTTCGACAGCGGACATTTGGTATGTCGAGTCGGAGGGCGAGCTTAACAACGTGAGTGCAATAAGCGAAGCTGAAGGCTCGTGGATGCTTTTGAAGGGCGTTAAGTTCGAGGAAACAAGCAAGTTCTTGGCATCAGTTAAGGGCACAGGCAGAATAGAGATAAGGCTTGATTCGAAATCTGCTGATGCAGCTGCAGCTATTGAATTTGATACCGGCGAGCTTACGACTGTTTATACCAATAACGTTAACATTCCCGATGGAACACATGATATGTATATCGTGTTCTCTTCGAGCGATATCGTTTTGGATGCTTGGGAATTCGAATAAGGATTTGATGGTGTTTTTCATTTACTTTATATAATTTTTTTGCAAACGAACGCTTTAATAAAGGCGTTCGTTTGTTTTTGGCCGGCATATTGCACTGATGTATAAAATATGATATAATTCGGGTATAAACCTCTTTCAGAAATTCATTTGCATTGAAAGAAAGGAGACAACTATGAAATTCGCAACAGATTTCAGACGCATTGCCAGAAATGCCTTGAGAGGAAAATGGGGACTTGCAGTTTTGGCAGGATTCATCGCATCGCTTTTGGGAGCAGTTTCTACGCCATCTAGTATCAACTATAACTTCAATTATGAAGAAGCAGAAACGGGCGTTTCAGCAGATAATCTTATCGGTACGCTATTTGCTGATTCCGAAAACGGTATGAAAGTTTTGTCGATACTTATGGGGCTTTTCGGCATTATATTCATCGTTGCATTGGCTGTCGGCATTGTGATGTTTATTGTAACCAGTGTTGTTCAGGTGGGATATTCTCGCTTTAATCTTGAGCTTGTGGACGGAAAGGAACCGACTATCGGCAACTTGTTCTCATATTTCAGCTATTGGAAGACAACTGCTTTGGCAAGCTTTTTAAGCGGACTTTATATCTTCCTTTGGAGCCTGCTTTTTATCATTCCCGGAATTATCGCTACGTATAGCTATGCTATGGTGCCTTATATTTTGGCGGATAACCCCAATCTTTCGGCAAGCGAGGCTATTGAGCTTTCAAAGCAGATGATGACCGGCAATCGCTGGAGACTTTTCAGCTTGTGGCTTAGCTTTATCGGCTGGGAGTTTCTTTGCATACTCACTCTTGGAATTGGCATGCTGTGGCTTGTTCCTTATATGAATGCTGCAACCGCTGAATTTTACAGAGAAGTATCGAAAACAAGGCACGAATTTAACGAACCCGTTGATTTCGCCACAGAACAAACTTATGTAGTTAATGAATAATAGATAACAAAAAACTACCGCAGATTTAAACATCTGCGGTAGTTATTTTTTGTTTTAGAAAATGTTTATGATCTCGGCGTAATCGCGGACAAATGCGATGAACTCGTCGATCTCCGCGTGGGAGGTGATCCACTGCTCGCCTTCATATACAGACTTGTCGGAGGTTCTTGTCCACTTGCCCTTGGGAAGGTATACCTTTCTTTCAGTCTCACCCTGATTGATGATTGGAGCGAAGAGAATGTCTTTGCCGAACATATACTGATCGGAAAGAACGGCACAGTTTTCATCCTTGGGGAAGTCGAAGAACATCGGGCGCATGATAGGCTCGCCTGTTTCGGCAGATCTCTTGGCGCAGGCCAAAACATAGGGCTTCATCTTTTCTCTCAAGAAAATGAGGTCGCGAAGAATCGGATAGTTGCGTTCGCCGAACGACCAGATCTCATTAGCGCCGCGGCTGGGCTCGATAATGCCGGGGTGACGGAAAACGTAAGTGCTTTCGGGGTGGCGTGAGCCGTGCAAGCGCATTACGGGGCTGAAAAGTCCAAACTGGAACCAGCGAACGATAAGTTCCTTGAAATAGTCGCTTTCGATATCAGCATCCCAGAAGCCGCCGATATCAGAGTTCCACCACGGGATTCCGCACATAGACATTGATAGACCGGAAACGATGCTCTGTCTTAATGCACCGAAGGTTGAAGGAATGTCGCCGTTCCAAACGATTGCACCAAACTTTTGGCTGCCGGGGTATGCCGCACGGGTTAACGAAACGATCTCAGTCTCGCCCTCGTTTTTAAGGCCATCGTAATAAGCCTTGGCATAGTAATAAGGATAAAGAAGTGCCACCTGTGCGCCGTTACCGATGTGGAACTTAAGGTTATTAAACTGCTGAGGATGAACCTCTGGCTCGGCTTCGTCAAGCCAGAAGGTCTTGATGCCATATTTATAATAACCCTCTTTAGCACGCTCCCAAATGAATTCGCGGGTTTTGGGATTGGTAGGATCAACAAACGACTGTAAACCGTAGAAATCGAATATGCCGTACTGTCCGTTTTCGGTGCGGACAAGCATTTTTTCATCGTTCATTATGTGATAGTTACGGCTCTTAGGGTTGATGGTGGGCCAAATCGAAACGATCGGGCGGATTCCCATTTCCTTAAGCTCGTCGCACATCGCCTTGGGATCGGGCCAATATTTAGGATCAAACTCCCAGTTGCCCTGCTCTGTCCAATGAAAATAGTCGATTACGATAGCATCCACGGGGATTCCAAGCTCGTGATATTTGCGAGCAGTATCCAAAAGCTCATCCTGAGATTCGTATCTAAGCTTGCACTGCCAATAGCCTGCTGCCCAATTGGGCATTTCGGGGCTGAAGCCTGTTAAGCGGCAGTATTTATTAAGGATATCGGCAGGAGTGTCGCCCACAAACACCAAATAGTCAGCCTGATAGCAGCTGTCTGCCTGCCAAACGGTGTGGTTCTTTGCAAATTCAACTCTGCCGACAGCAGGGTTGTTCCAAAGGAAACCGTAGCCAAGCGAAGAATAGATTACGGGAACGGTGGACTTTGTATTCCAGTGCATAAGGTCATAAGTGCAGCCCTTGCGATCGAAGAAGTCCTGCTGTTCTTGGCCAAGGCCGAAGATGTGTTCGTCATCTCTTGCATCAAAGATGACACGTGTGCGGTAATTGTCCCCCTCGATATGAGTGTAACGGGTTACGGTATCAGACTCCTCGTGAGTTCTTAAAATCACGTTATCGTCTTTATAGAATGTGACAAAGCCCTGCTGCCAGCCCTTTCTGTAAACGACCTTAAGCTTGCCGTTGATGAGAGTTCCAACGTCGCCGTTATCGGTGATCTCGACAGTTGAAACGCAGGGTTCTGCATCCAAAAGAGTCCACTTTTCCTCGGAAAATTGGGAGTTGCGGGTGGCTCTTACACGGACGCAATCAGCACCATAAGGCTCGACGAAAACGGATTCGTCTCTCATCTCAAAGAGGATGCCATTTTTATATGCAGAAATTTTAGACATATACTTACCTCCTTATTTGACGGTTACCTTAACCTTAACATCACGCAATGTGGGATCAACGTCGAGCTCTTCGGTCATATCAAGAATGGGTTCGCCGTCGAATCCAAAGTGAACGCGGCGGATGCCCGAGCTTCTTGGGCCGTCGATTCCGGGGCGGGCGTGATATGTATTCCAGATGTCACCATATTCATCCTCGACATAAGCGTTATGTCCGGGGCCGTATTCACCCTTTACGCACTGAGAGTGCAAAAGAGGATAGTTTGTTTTTGTCCAAGAATTGGGATCCAAAAGGTCAGAGCCGATCTCGGCGGTGAGAAGTCCCACGCAATAGGTCAAATCGACCAAAGCGGAAGAGAAAGTGAGATAGATCTTGCCGTCGCGGAAGAGAGCAAACGGGCCTTCGTCAACAAGGACGTGGTTATTCTGCCAGCCATATTCGGGCATGGTGATAAGTACAGGTTCGGTTAAAAGCTTCCAAGGCTCATTCTGATCGAGCTTTGCGATATATACCCAAGCGCCCAAATCGCAGGGAACGAACTGACGCTGGCTCCAAGCGGCATAGGTCTCGCCCTGAACGTCAAAGGTGGTCATATCAAGAGTGATACCGCCGGTATAGATGGGAGAGCCATCAGCCTTTTGAACCTTTATGGGCATATTGTAAGCTTCGCGGTCGATAAGATCACCGTTGCCGTTATATGCAGTTACGTGAGAATGCTCGTCGCCAAATTCGCCGGTTGTGCAAGCGTGGAAGATATAAAGCTTGCCGCCGACAACGTGATATTCGGGAGCCCACAAAAGGCCTTTAACGTGATCATAAGTCTCGGTGTCAAGAATGAGGTGCTCCTCAGCATCCTTAAGTGCGGGGATGGAATCGGCTTTTCTTACATAGATGGTGTGGTTCCAGTCAGCATCGTTGGTGGCGATGAAGTAATAGCTTCCGTTATGGCGATAGATCATAGGATCGGCACGGTTGGTGGCAAACGGGAACTCGAAATGATCCTGATGGATCTTGCCCTTTGCGATGTATTCACCGGGAGTGGCAAAATCAACAGTGGAAAGATCCCAATCAACGCGCTTTGAAGCAGTTGAGCCATCGGAATAATGAGCAGTTGCGCGAATTTCGTTAAGCTCGTCAACGCTTGAAACAGTGATATCATCCTCGAACACGATAGCCGTGTTATGGGGAGTTATAAGCTTTTTGGTGAGGTGTTCATATACTTCGTCGCTTACTTCGAAGATGTTTCCGGGAATGCAGCCCTCGATATCAGATGCGATATTATCAGTTGCAAAGCCGTGATATTCTTCGATTCTAATCACTTCAAAAGTGTTTGCGTCAAGTCTTGCACGCAAGAATCTCTCGCCAATCTTGGCTTTAACTGTGGGAAGTCCGCAGTTGAGGCAGATCTTTATGGAGATATCGTCGATAAAATCGTCTGCCAGCTTGGCAAGTCCAACCTCGGTATAGTGCAAAAGATCATTGGATCTAAACAAAACAACGCAGCCTTTAGAGGATTCATCAGGTTCGCCTGCGGCTTCGGTTCTGATGGCGGCGATGAAGAAGCTGCCATCGGGCATAGTGCAAACTCTTGGGCACTTGATGCTCTTGGGAATGAGCTGATTGGTTTCGGGGTTTTGGGTTGCCTTGACAAACAAAACACCTGTGTTGTGGTTAAGGGGCTTAAAGCCTTCAGCTGTTTCGCAAGCTAGGTGCATGCTAAGGCCCAAACGAGGGGCATATTCAGCCTCGCTTATAGGAAGGCGAGTGTAGCAAAGTAATTTTTTCATAGTGTAACCTCCAAGCATTATGGATCATGCTTTAATTATACCATATACAGGGCAGTTTTCAATGATGATTAAAAAATAAATATTGATTTATTATGTTGAAATATATGTTTGGCGTTTCCCTCTTGCTTAAATTTTCGGTTTATGATAATATAAACAAGATGTGACTTTTGAAAGGAGGCGTGGGAGATGCTTGCAAGCGTTGAAAGCGTTTATAAGATCTATAACGGCGAAGAGATTTTATCGGATATCAATTTAAGCATTGAATCGGGTGAGAGAATCGGGCTTGTGGGCGTTAACGGATGCGGAAAGACCACGCTTTTATCGATCCTTACAGGCAAGATCGATTTTGACAAAACTCCAGACGGGCGCGGAAGCGTTGCCATCGGAAGCGGAGTCAGGATCGGATATTTAGAGCAGCATAGAGGGCTTGAAAGCGATGCATCTATTGCTGATGAAATGCGCCTGCCCTTTAAACATTTAGACGAAGAATATGAAAGAATGCAGGAGCTTGAAAGCAAGCTATCCTCTTTAAGCGGTGAGGCTTTGGAAGAAGCCGAAGCAGAATATTCACGGCTTAGCTCGCACTTTGAAAACAATGACGGATATATTATCGACGTTAAGATAAATACGGTTTTAAACGGTATGGGATTTGCAGGCGTTGATAAATCGCGTGAGATAAACTCGCTTTCTGGCGGAGAAAGAACCCGCCTTGCGCTTGCGAAGCTTCTTTTGGAAGAACCTCAGCTCTTGATTTTGGACGAGCCGACAAACCACCTTGATCTTGACACGATGATGTGGCTTGAAGAGTACCTTTCGGAATATAAAGGTGCGGTGCTTGTTGTATCGCATAACAGATACTTTTTGGACAAGCTTTGCACAAGGATCTGTGAGATTCAAAATGGCAGGCTGAAATCTTATAGCGGAAATTACAGCTTTTTCATCTCTCAGAAAAAGACAGACAACGAACGCCAAGAAAAGCTTTATGAAGCACAGCAGAAAAAGATTTCAGAGCTGCAGTTCTTCATTGATAAAAACCGCGTGAGTGCCACAAGTGCGAAGGCTGCAAAATCGAAACAGCATATGCTTGACAGAATTTTGGATGATGCTGTTGAAAAGCCAAGGACTTATCAAAAGCCCGCAAAGATCAAGCTTGAATATGATATTGCTCCGCCGAAGGACGTTTTGGAGGTTAAAGACGTTGACATTACAGTCGGTGAGGGATTAAGCGCGAAGACTCTTATCGAGAGCTTTGATTTAAAGGTTAGACGAGGCGAAAAGGTTGGCATCATTGGTGCAAACGGAATCGGAAAATCCTCGATTTTGAAAACTATTCAGTCGATAAACCCTCACACAAAGGGAAAGATAAGCTGGGCAATGAACACCAAGCTTGCTTATTTTGACCAGAAGAATGAACAGCTTGACCCCAAAAACTCGGTGATGGAAGAGGTTCACAAGAGATATCCGAGAATGAGCGATTACGAAGTTAGAAGCATTTTGGGCAGTGTTCTTTTAAGCGGTGAGGATGTTTATAAATCAGTCTCGGTCATCAGCGGCGGTGAGAAAACAAAGCTTAGCTTTGCTTTGATGATGCTTAGGCGTGCGAACATTCTTATATTGGACGAGCCGACAAACCATCTTGATATTTTGACGAAAGAGGTTTTGGAGGATGCGCTTTTTGAGTTTGACGGAACTATCATTTTCGTGTCGCACGACAGATATTTGCTTAATCGCATCGCCTCAAGAATAATTGAGGTATCCCCTTCCGGCGTTAAGAGCTATGACGGAAACTTTGATGCATATTTAGAGCAAAAAGAGAAGGAAAAAGCTGCGGCATTTGCATCTGAAGCGGCTGTTAAGGCGGAAGAGCCGAAGAAGCAATATCGAACCAAGCAACAGCGAGCTGATGACGTTAAGCGCAAGCAGGAAACAAAGGCCTTGGAAGCGCGCATTGAAGAGCTTGAGGGGTTGATCGCGGAGCTTGAAGCGAAGATCTGCGAGCCTGAAATTGCGGGAGATTATGAAAAGCTGACGAAAGCGTGTAATGATCTTGAGCAGATGAAAAACGAGCTTAACGACTGCATGGACAAATGGGTTTTGATGTGAGAATATGAGTAAATTCAACACGGTGCATCCTATTGGGTGTGCCGTGTGTTATTTAGTGTAGAGCCCTTGGAATGGGCAAAAAGTTGTTAAAAAACCAAAATAGTCGTATCAAAATATTCGCTATTGTGAAACTTACACAATAAATAATATGAAAATTGTGCAGTAATAAAAATAAATTAAACATTGACAACATACGAGTTAAATGATATGATAATATTACAATATATAAACAATATTCCACAAAATTCACGATTGGAGTGATGAATAATGCAGGAATTCTATTTCGCTTTATTAGGTGACGAAGTTAAGCTTCCCGTTTATGTCACCGGTGTTGGTGCTACAGATCCTGAGTATCACTGCATCAGAACAAATGGACATGTATATTATCAGATTATTTTTTCCGCAAAGGGCGAAGGTGTTTTGACCATCGACTCTAATGAATATAGGATACCGCAAGGAGCCGGATTCTATCTTCCTGCCGGATACCCTCATGAATATAAGCCGACTGAAGCTGGTAATTGGGAAACGCATTGGATATCCTTTGCGGGAGCTTGTATTGAGAATGTTCTTCCCTGCCTTGAATTCAACAAGCCATTCGTTTTTAAGATGACTGACTATAGCATTTTCGATTCGTTATGGCAAAAGATGCTTAAGGCAATAAGAACTAACAGTATGCACTGTGGACATACGAATTCAACGCTTTTATACAGTTTTTTGGTTGAGCTTAACAAGCTTATTACCTGTCCTGCTTCGACAAAAGAAAACCATCGAATGGATCAGATTAAGCCCATCATGGACTATATCGATCAGAACTATGCGACAGGTATCACACTTAAAGAACTTTCGAAGATTGCTGATCTTTCTCCGCAGTATATCTGCAGAATTTTCAAAGAATGTCTTAATATGCGTCCTTTTGAGCATTTGACAAAGAAGCGTATTTTCGAGTCTAAGAAGCTTTTGACAGAAACCAATCTCTCGATAAGCGAGATCTCAAAGGCTGTTGGATATAATGACTGTTCATATTTCTGTGTTGTATTCAAGCGACAAGAGGGTGTATCCCCTGCTGAATACCGCACGGCATATAACGAAAGAAGAAGATATAACTTTGGAAATATAGAGGAATAAAATAATCCCCCGATCAAAAATCGGGGGAGTTTTTTTATGCACGGCTTTTGATTTCTTCAATAAGCCTGTCGGTATATTCACCAACTGCTTTGAAATCCATAGCTGAGATATAGTGACGTTCGAGTTCATCGTGTATGGCTTTTGCTTTCATCAAAACATTTGCGGTCTCCTTTATAAGTTCCGAACCTGCGCTTGCTGCAAACTGCAACCTTTTGCGCTTGTCGCGAAGGATGTTTCTGTCATAAAATCGCAAGGCATTTATTTTTTGCACACCTGCCAAAGGTTTCGAGGTGAATGCTATATTAAGACTTGGAATGATAAGATGTTCATACACAGAATCGGGCAGGATGGGATTTGTGCTGATGATGATATCATATCCTCTTGTTATGGCAAAGACACTTAAATTTTTAAGTAATCTATCAGTGACGGCAATGCAACCATCCTCGACATAGAAGATCTTGCAGCCCGAAAATGCTGATTCCTGGGTGATGATTCCATTTGGCGTTATAGAAGTTATCCTTCGACGGGATATTTTGCCCTTTTCATCCTGTTGTTTGGGAAACAGCCTTTGTGACATACGCTCAACATAAGCATCTAGCTTTGTGCGGTTAAGGGCAGATTCACCCAAAGCGAGAATATCTGAATAAAGACCTGATGCAGCTTTCAAATAGCGTTTAGCTCTTGCGTGAAGGCGTTTGTTTTCGTCAGTCGTCTTTATGATATCCGCCTTTGCGCTCTCAAGCTTTTGTTTATCCCAAAACTGTCCAAGATCGACAAGGCGTTGGCAAACGCCCGGATAAGTAGGTTCGACAACATGGGGAGCTGTGCCATCGATGACAATGATTCCTTTTTTGCGTGAGATAACAGCATCCAAAGAGCTTGGATCACTTGAGCAATAATAAAGCTCGGCATCATCAAGCGAGGATGCAACCTTTTTCATAAGGGTTGACTTGCCCGTTCCCGGTCCGCCCTTTAAAATATAGGCAAAAAGCGCTCCTGAATTGATGTCATCGCTTATGTTGGTTAAAAATCCGTCAGGAGTGGGGCACCCCAAAAAATAAGCTCTATTCAGCATAAAAAAGTTCCTCCTTTTATAATCTTCATGATTATAATATGGAGAAAAGGCTTAAAATGTGAAAAAACACCGCAGGAAGCTTTATCCTGCGGTGATATTTTTATTCGTTTGTTTCTTCGGGTTTGTTTTCAGCATCGCCAAAGTCGATATCGGAAAGATTTATCTCGTTGATATCGAGCTGATTGACCTGTAAAACAACGGGGTCGATATTAACGTCAACTTCGGGTTCGATAACAGGCTCGCTCTCTTCGGTAAGCTCGCCGTTCATAAGCTTCTCGAACTGTTCGCCGTTAATCTTTTCGTGCTTGAGAAGATACTGTGCAACAGCGTGAAGCTGATCGATATGCTCGGTGAGGATATTGATAGCCGACTGATATGCACCGTGAACGATAGCGCGCATTTCAGAGTCGATTTCGGCGGCGATGACTTCGGAATAAACCTTTTGAGAGTTATAGTCACGTCCCAAGAAGACCTCGTCCTCGTCGGTACCGTATACGATAGGTCCGATCTTTTCAGAGAAACCATATTTAGCGACCATGCTTCGTGCGGTTTTGGTGGCACGTTCAAGATCGTTGGATGCACCGGTTGAGATATCGTCAAGAATTATCTGCTCGGCGGCTCTTCCTCCCAAGAGGGTTATGATTCTTTCATTCATCTCGGTTTTGGTGATATATTCCTTGTCACTCTCGGGCGCGGGGGCTGTATATCCTCCTGCGAAGCCTGTGGGAACGATAGATATCTCGCCAACCTTGTCCTGAGTGGGACAATAGTGGAAGCAAAGAGCGTGACCTGCTTCGTGATATGCTGTGAGCTTTTTTGCGGCTTCGGAAACAACTCTTGAACGCTTTTCGGGGCCCATCATCACCTTTGTTGCGGCATCTGTAAGATCCTGCGCGGTGATTGCTTTTCTGCCCTTCTTTACTGCAAGAAGTGCTGCTTCGTTGATGAGGTTTGCAAGGTCTGCGCCTGTAAATCCTGCGGTGGAGCCTGCAACGGCCTTGAAGTCAACGTCGGGTGCCAAGGGCTTGTTCTTTGCGTGAACCTTTAATATCTCTTCTCTTCCCTTGATATCGGGATAGTTAACGTATACTTGTCTGTCAAAACGTCCAGGACGCAAGAGCGCAGGATCCAAAACATCGCGGCGGTTGGTTGCTGCCATAACGATGACGCTTGTATTCTGGTTGAAACCGTCCATCTCAACGAGGAGCTGGTTAAGTGTCTGCTCACGTTCGTCATGTCCTCCTCCAAGACCTGCACCGCGGCGACGGCCGACAGCATCGATCTCATCAATAAAGATGATGGAAGGAGCTGATTTTTTAGCCTGATCGAAGAGGTCTCTTACGCGGGCGGCACCCACACCGACATAAAGCTCCAAGAAGTCGGAGCCGGAAATTGAGAAGAAGGGCACGCCTGCTTCACCTGCGACAGCCTTTGCAAGCAAGGTCTTACCGTTACCTGGAGGGCCGACAAGCAAAACGCCCTTAGGGATCTTTGCGCCAATGTCCTGATATTTTTGGGGTTCCTTCAAAAGATCAACGATCTCCTGAAGCTCGGCCTTTTCTTCATCGGCACCTGCAACATCGTCAAAAGTTACCTTGTTTCTGGGATCGATGTCGACACGGGCATTTGCTTTGCTTACCGAGCCTATCTTGCCGGCACCGTTCATGTTTTTGAATATCATAACAGTGGCAAAGATCATAAGACCGATCAAGATTATAGAAGGAAGTACACTTAGCCATGCGCCGCTGTTTGAAGCGGGAATAAGCTCGTATACCAAAGGTGTTTCGTGAGTTGCATTATACGCCAAACGGTAGTTATCAGCAGAATCACCCTCGCCAAATACTTCATAATAGAATACGCTGACATCGGGGACGGTATAGATGTGGGTTTCATCGGTTCCGTCTAACTTATATTCAAGCTTGCCCGAGCCGAGATTGAACTTGAATTCACTTACACGAAGGTCATCGAAATAGCCGATAACCTCGGAGTAAGAGGGATCATCGACAGTTGATGAGAGGGTGCTAAAGCCTATCACCATTACCGCAATAATGATAACGGCAAAAAGTATATAAGTAAGGAAACCTCTGTTCTTGTTTGGGATCAATTGTATACCTCTTTTCTTGGTTGGAAATTTGCTTAAAGGATAACCTCTCCGACAAAGTCGAGATTGCGGTATTCCTCGTCATAATCAAGGCCATATCCGACAACGAATCTGTCCTCGATAGAATAGCAGCTGTAATCAGCCTTTATGTCGATAACGCGGCGTGCGGGCTTATCCAAAAATGCTGCGATCTTAACCTCTTTGGCACCCTTGGAAAGAAGAGTTTCTTTCAAAACGTTAAGAGTTCTTCCCGTGTCCAAAATATCCTCGACGAGCAAAACGTGCTTGTCTTTGATATCGAGCTCGGTATCCATTTTAACGTTTACAACACCGCCGGATGTTGTTCCCGAATAGCTCTTTGCACTGATAAAGTCAAGATGTATGGGAAGGTCGATAGCTCTTACAAGGTCGGCCATAAAGATGAACGAGCCTTTTAATACGCCGATCAATACAACGGGCTTGCCCTGATAATCGCGGGTTATCTGATCACCGATCTCTTTAACTTTGTTTGCGATCTCCTCTTTAGAAAGCATTACTTCAATTTTGTGCTGATATTCCATATTTTCCTCCTGATGTCGCTTGTATTATGTTGCGCTTGTCACATAGACTTACGCTTTATTAACTGTGATTAAGAGAGCATTTTGCGTGCCGTTATCGACACGAACTCTTTCGGCAACGCCACTACCCTCGACAAAAATGGCACCCAAATCATCGGCAAGAATGATTTGGCGATTTCGCTCGCACGATGGGACATGGGACAAAAGCTTTTTAACGGTTGAGGTAAAATCACGACCGCACAGCTTTATCTTCTCGTTACCAATATAGCTTCTTAATATCAATTTGCCAACAAGCTTGTCAGCATCAAGAAGCCATTTTAAACTGTCATTGTTAAGGGTTGATATATCATAGTGTGAAAGCTTTGTGATATTAAGCTTTTTGCCGCAAAATTCGTTTTCGGCTTCAATAACAGCGATAGAGAATTGTTTTTTGCTTTGCACAGTGTCAGATACTGTTATCTTGCCCGAAGCGGCAACTATATAAACACCATTTTGTATATTTAATCTGCCGCCTGTTTTTATAAGCTGTTTGATACTTGTAATTCGCTCATAAGTCGGCATAATGTGATTTTCTTTTAATATTTTTGAAATAGCCAAAGAAAGGATGGCTTCGTCCTTGATGTTTGAAAGATCATATCCCCTATCGGTCTTGCAGTTTTGAAAAGCTCGCTCAGCATGAGTCTCAATATATTCGTTTGCTTCGCTGAGGCTTTTAAGTTCGGCTTCATAGGTCTTAAAAAGTCCGGTATTGATCTTTAAAAGCTGTGGCAGAACGTTAAGACGGATGATATTGCGAGAGCAATCATCCACCAAATTTGTGCTGTCGGTTACATATGCTTGACCGCGATTTGAAAGATAGCTTTCAATCTCCTCACGGGTCACGTTGATAAGCGGACGGATGATATTGTCGCGCACGGGTGGAATCCCGAGCAAGCCTTTCAGTCCGCAACCACGAGTTAGGTTAAAAATCGTGGTTTCTATGCAGTCGTTAAGGTTATGAGCCGTGGCAAGCTTTAAGCCTTTACAATGTTTAGAAAGAGCTTCGTATCGAAGGGCCCTTGCGCCTTCCTCTAAAGAAAGCTTGTTTCGGGCGCAATAATCCTTTACAACGACATGTTCGACAATAATGTCAAGGCTGTTAGCTTTACAGAATTCGATACAAAAAGCTTCGTCACGGTCGCTTTCCTCGCCACGCAAGTGGTGATTTACGTGAACGCAAAAGACATTATAGCCCAAGTCTTTAAGCGTTAAAGCGAGGCAAACGCTGTCAGCTCCCCCGGAAAGGGCAACCAAAACGCGCTCGCCCGATTTAAGCATTGAATGATCTTGAATTGTCTGTTGAATCTTATTAAGCATTATGATTCTCTCGTGTCGAGATTTCTGAACAGCGTGTATTCACCCAAGAAAGCAAGGTTTACAGTTCCCGTTGAGCCGTGACGGTTCTTGGAAACGATACATTCTGCCGCCGCCTGATTGGGATTTTGCTTATCGTATACACCTTCGCGGTAAACAAAGAGGATGATATCGGCATCCTGCTCGATGGAGCCGGATTCACGAAGGTCACTGGGCAACGGGCGATGGTCCTGACGTGACTCTACCGAACGGTTGAGCTGAGACAAAACGATTACGGGAACGTTAAGCTCTTTAGCCATAAGCTTGAGCTGACGTGTAATCTCGGAAACTTCGTTTACACGGTTGTTGTGGTTTGTGGGAGACTCCATAAGCTGGAGATAGTCGATGATGACAAGTCCCAGGTTTCTCATTCTTCGAAGCTTAGCTTTGATTTGAGGAACTGTGACACCTGCTGTATCGTCGATATAGATATTCATCTGAGAAAGAGTATCTGCAGCCTCGGCAAGCTTTATCCAGTCGTCAGAGGATATCATTCCCGATGTGAGAGTGGTGTTGGGCACCAAAGCCTCACTGGAAAGCATACGGGTTGCAAGCTGTTCTTTGCCCATTTCGAGCGAGAAGACGCAAATATCCTTATCGGGAGATTTTTTTGCAACGTTTGCCGCCATATTTAAAGCAAGCGCCGACTTGCCCATACCGGGACGGGCAGCAATTACGATAAGGTCGGATTTATTCAAACCTGCAATCATAGTATCAAGGTATGTAAATCCGGAACGAAGTCCTTGATATTCTTTCTTATCCTCGCCCGAGAGCTTTTGGATCCTGTCGTATGCGGATACAATGATCTCGCTTAAGCGAGTTAAGCCCTCGACATCTCGTCCTTGGCGGATGTCATAGATCTTTTGCTCGGCAAGATCTAAAAGTGTGGAGGCGTTTTCTCCGCCATCAGTAGCGGCTTCGATTATATCGCGTGAAGCGTTGATAAGCGCACGGGTGAGATATTTATCCTCGACGATCTTGCAATAGCTTGCGATGTTTGCAACCGACGGAACACTGTCCATGATCCCCTTTAAATAGGTTTTTGCCATGGCGGTGGTTTCGAACACGCCTTGTGCAACAGCCTCGTTCATAACAGTGATAATGTCGGCAGTTGCGCCGTTTGAGAACATTCTTAGAATTATAGAATATATCTCGCGGTGCTGCTCACGGTAAAAGCTTTCAGGCTTTAGGTGAGCTATCGCTGTGGGAAGTGTATCGGGATTAAGAAGAAGGGCGCCCAGAACTGTTTGCTCGGCTTCTAAATTATAGGGAAGCTCTTTGCCGGTAAGCTCGCGAACGCTTAGACTGTTTACAGCCATGATTTATCCTCCTTGTAGTGATGAGATTTGAAAGAATTACTCCTCGGGTACTACTTTAACTGTCATCTTGCAGCCGACGCCCTGGGTCATCTTGATTTCAAGAGTATAGTCGCCATATGCTTTGATGTCGTTTGAAAGGCTGAGCTTTTTCTTATCTAAGGTTTCACCAAACTGAGCCTTTATCATATCGCAAAGGGTTGATGTGGTTACAGAGCCGAAGAGCTTTCCGCCTGCGCCTGCCTTTGCCTTAACGGTAAGTGTCTTTCCGCCGAGCTTTGCAGCAATTGCTTCAGCTTCGCTCTTGGCAACGTCAAGCTTGTGCTGAGCGGATGCCTTTTTGCCGTTTAAGTCGTTAATATTCTTTGCGGTTGCTTCGATAGCGAAGCCACGAGCAATGAGATAGTTTCTTGCATAGCCGTCAGCAACGTCCAAGACAGTTCCAGCCTTGCCCGAGCCTTTAACGTCTTTAATAAGTATAACTTTCATTTATGTTTCCTCCTGATGAGATTATGATTTTAACAAAAAGTCCTCGATAGCGTTTTTGATAAGCGCTTCAGCCTCTTCTAAAGAGGTTTCGAGCTGACCACCCGCCATTGTCTGATGTCCTCCGCCTGCACCGAGCGCTTCAAGTATCAGCTGAACGTTGAATGCACCCATCGAGCGAGCAGAAATGCGGCATATACCGTCTGTTCTGTAAACAACGAAGGAAGCCTTTACGCCGCTGATTCCCAAAAGTTCGTCAGCCGCCTGAGGGGCTGCGATTCTAAGCTCTGGAGCGTTGGATTCAGTGGTGGCGATTGCACAGCCGTGGAAGATGGACGCAGACTGAATAAGCGCACTCTTTTCACGGTAGGTCTCTAAAGAATCGGCAAAGAAGCCTTTGACAACAACAGTGTCTGCGCCAAGCTTTTTAAGATATGCCGCCGCTTCAAAGGTTCTTGCATTCGAGCGCATTACGAAGTTTTTGGTGTCAAGCATGATGCCTGCCAAAAGCGCTTCCGACTCGAAAACAGAAATCTTGCATTCGCTTCCGAAATACTGAATAAGCTCGGTTGCCATTTCGCAAGCAGAGGAAGCAAAAGGCTCGTGGAAGAATACCACGGCGTCGTCGATATGATTGACCATTTTTCTGTGATGGTCGATGACAACGACCTGCTTTGCAGCTTCATAAAGCTCCTTGGAGTCAAGGAATTCAGGGTTGTGAGTGTCAACTACGATCAAGAGCGAACGGTCGTTGATCTCAAACAATGCTTCGTCAAGCGACTTGAAATAATCTGCGCCGCAATTTTGAGAAATATGATTCACTAAAACCTTTGAAAGGTTCTTTTCCTTGTCGATTGCAACAAAGGCATTTTTGCCAAGACTTCTGAAAGCACCGCAAAGACCGACTGCCGAGCCGACAGCGTCGAAATCAGCAAAGCGATGACCCATGATATAGATAGTGTCTGCGCTTTCGGCAAGCTCTTTAAGGGCGCGAGCGATAATTCTTGATTTTACCTTTGTGGACTTTTCGACAGCCTTTGAGATACCACCGAAGAATTCGAATCCGTTTTCGGTTTTAACTGCAGCCTGATCGCCACCGCGGCCAAGACACATATCAAGAGCCTGCTTGGCATAAGTTTCACTTTCGGCAAGAGTTTTTGCTCCTCTTCCTACGCCAACAGAAAGAGTTACGTTTGAGCGTTCACCGATAGAAATGGAGCGGGCTTCGTCCAAAATATCGAATCTTCTTTCGATGATAGGACCAAGGTGGCGTTCTTCAACGATAGCATAGAAACGGTCGTTAGAGATCTTGTGAATAACACCGTTAGTGTGTTCGATAAAGCGTTCGAACATCTGCTCGATCTGAACCTGAACGTGGGCTTTGCCGCTTTCCTTCGAGTTCTGCATAACTTCGTCATAGTTATCAACTGTCATTATAAGAACAGTCTTATGACTCTTTTTGAATTCATCCTCGAGCATAACGTGATCAGTCTCGTCGATAAAGCTGATTACCGAAAGCTCAAAAACTTCGCTTCTTCTTGCTGAAACGCGGTAATAGTGATCAAGGATCTTAACTGTCGCTCCCGAAAGAGTGAATACCTTTGCGGTGTTGTTTCCGACAAGGTCACTTAAATTGATACCGTAAGCACGATCCTCACCGAAAATGCGGGCTTCGAAGCTTGCGTTATACCAAATTACCTTTTCATCCTTGTCAACGATCACTATCGGCTCTGGGTAATCATAGAAAGTTTCGCGGTTTATTGCCACGATATCCTTATCCATCACGGTGGCGTAGCGAAGAAGGTTGCGGTCCTGCACAATGGCAACTATCAAGAGTACCAGCGAACAAACCGCCATAACTCCTGCGGCGATTCCGGAATAGAACCCTCCGTGAGCGATGAAGATCACACAAAGAGCAATGGAAATTGCGATGATCAAAGACAGCGGTATTATAAACATAGGGGAACAGCGCTTTTTCATTCGATATTCCGTCCTTTCTTCTTAAACTGTCAGGGTTGGTTAAATGTCGAGTATTACGGGGATTATCATCGGTCTGCGCTTGGTTTTTGAGAAGATATAATCTCCCAATTCGTCGCGGACCTTGTTTTTGATTGCTGTATAGTCGTGACGGGTGTGAAGCTCGTCTTCGATTATCGACTTTGTAAGTTCTTTTGCCTTATCCAAAAGCTGTTCACTTTCACGCTCGTATACAAAGCCGCGGGTTACGATATCGGGACCGCTTAAGAGGCGGCGATCTATCCTGTCGATCGTGAAGGATGCAACGATAACACCATCCTGTGCGAGATGCTTTCTGTCCTTAAGAACGATAGCTCCAACGTCGCCCACGCCATAACCGTCGACCATCACCTTGCCTGCGGGAACGGTGCCGTTAAGGCGCATTGTTTTGCCGTCAGTCTCGATAACGTTGCCTATATCGGCAATGACGATGTTCTTTTCGGGGATTCCGATCTCAGCGGCGGTAAGAGCGTGGTGAGAAAGATGCTTAAACTCGCCGTGAACGGGAATGAAGAACTTGGGTCTTGTAAGGGTTAGGATGAGCTTTTGCTCCTCCTGACAAGCGTGACCTGAAACGTGGATATCATACATCTCTTCGTAAACAACCTCGGCTCCGAGCTTTAAAAGCTCATTAACGACACGGCCGACAAACTTTTCATTGCCGGGAATGGGACGTGCCGAGATGATTATATAGTCGTTAGAGGTGATGCTTACCTGTCTGTGATCATTAAGTGCCATTCGAGTGAGGGCACTCATAGGCTCGCCCTGAGAGCCGGTGGTGATGAGAACTATCTTATCGGAAGGATAATTGTGCATTTTATCAATGTCGATAAGGATCCCCTCGGGTGCTTTGAGATAGCCAAGCTCGATGCCCATTTTGATAACGTTTATCATGCTTCTGCCAAAGACTGCAACCTTGCGGTTATGCTTTGCAGCACAGTCCATGATCTGCTGAACACGGTGAACGTTAGAGGAGAAGGTTGCGATGATTATACGCTTACCCTCGGCACCGATAAACAAATGCTCGAAGCATTCGCCAACCTTGCGTTCACTGGGGGTGAAGCCGGGACGCTCGGAGTTGGTGGAGTCGCTCATCAATGCCAAGACACCTTCGGAACCAAGCTGTGCCAAACGGGGAAGGTCGATAATTCCACCCTCGATGGGGGTGTAATCAACCTTAAAGTCACCCATGTGGATGACGTTGCCCAAGGGGGTTTTAACGCAAATTGCAACAGCATCGGGAATCGAGTGATTGACACGGATGAATTCAACAGCGAAAGTGCCGAGTCTTATCATCTGACCGGGGACAACGATGTTTTTCTTAACGCGGCCAAGATTATGCTCTTTGAGCTTGTTTTCAACAAGTCCCAAGGTGAGCTTTGTGCCGTAAAGCGGAACGTTTAATTTTTTCAAAAGATAGGGTACGCCACCGATGTGATCTTCGTGTCCGTGAGTGAGCAGGACACCTCTGATCTTATCAGCGTTCTTTTCAACATAAGTGAAGTCGGGAATGACGATATCAACACCCGGCATTTCAGCATCGGGGAAGGTCATTCCGCAGTCGATGATGATAATGTCGTTGCCATATTCCAAAAGGGTCATATTTTTGCCGACCTCGTTAAGTCCGCCGAGGGGGATGATCTTTAGTTTTGTTCCCTTTGCAGGCTTAAGCTCTGCGTGGGGGTTGAAATCATTTACGGGTTCGACGTGCGCAACCTCTGCCTTCGGCTTGATGTTCTGTGCCTTTGCAGGCTTTTCTGCAGGCTTTTTGGACTTCTGCTTTTTTGCAGATTTTTCGGGCTGAGCAGGCTTTTCAGGCTGCTTCTTTGCATCCTCGGTCTTAGCCTTAGAGGTGGCGTTTTTCTTTGAATATACAGGCTTTTTCTTGTTAAGAGAAAGCTGTGCGCCCTTTGGGGGCTTGGGAGCTGAAATTGCAGCTGCGATTGCAGCATCAAGTGCAGAATTTTCGATTACGGGCTCTTGTGTTTTGTTATTCTTTTTAGTGTTCTTTTTTGATGTATTAACTTTTTCCTGATTCTTATTAGCCATGGAAATCCTTTCTTGGTTTTTATATTAAAATTAAGTTATATGATCTTATGTAGAAATCCCATAATGTTCGAATGAACATAATTCGGACATATTAACCCTATAATAAAAGATAGTACTATTCTACACCAAAAGCATACTATTGTCAAGGCAAGGTGTGGGATTGGCATATTTATAGTTTGCCCCTTAAAGCTTTGCAATAATCATAACAAAGAATATGCGCGCAAAAAGTAAAAAACGCCTCTTTTTTCAGAGGCGTTTTTAAGTTTACTGTTTATACGGTTCGCAAGCGGAGATAAGCTTGATATCTACAAGTGCATCAACTTCTATTCCGTCGGCGGTGTAATCCTCGGAATAGATAACACCTTCGTCGCGGATCTTGGCGAGCAAGCCTGCTTGAGTGAACGGAACCAAAAGCTTCATTCGCTTTGCGGTTTCGGGAAGGGCGGCGGTTATCGCCTGCAAAAGATCGTCAAGTCCCCTGCCCTCTTTAGCGGAGATATACACTGTGTTATCATCGCTTGTTTTGTAAATGTCAGGTGCAAGATCGCATTTGTTATATACAGTGACAACGGGGATACCCTCGCAGCCAAGGTCAGCAAGAAGCTCGTTGGTTACCTTGGTTTTTAAGGCTATGTTATCATCAGACGCGTCGCAGATATGAAGAATAACATCGGCACTTGCGGCTTCTTCAAGGGTTGACTTGAAAGCCTCAACAAGATGGTGAGGAAGTCGGGAGATAAGTCCAACCGTGTCGATAAGCATGACACTTCTGCCGTCGGGCAGGATTATCGAACGAGAGGTGGTTTCAAGCGTTGCGAAAAGCTTGTTTTCAGCCAAGACGCCTGCATCAGTGAGAGCGTTTAAAAGCGTGGATTTTCCGACGTTTGTGTATCCCACGATGGCGGCACACAAAACACCGTCTTTATGTCGGCGCTTGCGCTGAAGATTTCGTCTGGCTTCGATCTCTTTAAGCTCGGATTCTAAAGCGGCAATGCGGGAACGAATATGACGCTTGTCAGTTTCGAGCTTGGTTTCACCGGGACCTCTCGTGCCGATACCGCCGCCGAGACGGGAGAGCTTGATGCCCATGCCGGCAAGACGAGGAAGACGGTATTTATTCTGTGCAAGCTCGACCTGCAGCTTACCCTCTTTAGTGGTGGCACGCTGTGCGAAAATGTCCAAAATAAGCATTGTACGGTCGATAGTGTGAGTGTCGGTGACGTCCTCGATATTTCTTATCTGCGTTGCAGTAAGCTCGCAGTCGAAGATTATCTGGTCGATCTCCATATTCTCACAAAGCTCTGCCATTTCTTCAAGTCTGCCCGAGCCGATACAGGTTGCACTGTCATAAGACGGACGTTTTTGAGTGAGAACTGCAACAACCTCTGCTCCTGCAGTGTCGCAAAGCTCGCTAAGTTCATCTAAAGAACGCTCAACGTCGTAATCTCCTGTATCTACGGCGGCGAGCAAAACCTTGGGCTTTTGTTTTGTGGTTTCAGTCATAATTAAATAAAGATTCCTTTCAAATATTTAAGCCTTTTGCGTTAAGACTTAAAAACGCCGTGAAGCCTATTACTTCAAGAATCTGTTGATCATGAGGCATCCCTCCGAAAAATATAGAAAAGGGACTGACTGTTGTCCGTCCCTTAGTGCCAAAAAAGCTGTGGGGCGAATGTTATAGCCCCTTAAATTCATCAAGCCCGAGCATGAGGTTCATGCACTGAACGCAAGCACCTGCACCGCCCTTGCCAAGATTGTCATATCTTGCGGCCAGCAAGCAGATATCATTATCGCCAAAGACAAAGAGCTGCATTTTGTTCGATCCTGCCATGCCGTTAGCATCCAAGAAGCCGCCCAAAGCATCAACCGAGGAATCAAAATCGGGAACTTCGATGAGAGGTTCGCGCTCATAAGTGCGCTTGATGACTTCCCAGATCTGCTTGGAATGCAAGCGCTTTGCAAGCGTGCGCAAATGAAGCGGCAAGGTGACCAAAATGCCGTTGGGGAAATCGTCGATCATGGGATTTAAAGAAGGCCTGTATGAGATTCCGCAGGCATGCATGATCTCTTTTTGCTGCATCATGGTCTGATCGAGGGCATACTGTCTTGCGGCAGAAAAACCAGCCGGTCTGTCAGCCGAGCGATACATTGATATCATATTCGATCCACCGCTTGAATATCCGACAACAGAATTTAAATAAATCGGATGATAGGGCGGCATGATCTTTGATTTAACTAAGGGGTTTAATAAAAGTGATGCGCCTGTTGCCATTGCGGCAGGAAGAGCGCAAAAACGTGAGGTTGCAATTTTTCTTCTTTGGTCCTGGCTGAGCTCGGGAAGTCCATAAGTCCAGCTTGGAGACAAGCGATAAGCATTTGAAGTGTCGATCACCTTGGTCTGACGGTTTTCTATGAGAGGAAGGGTTTCGACAACGGTTTTTGAAGACTGGCATAAAATTACGATATCGGCAGTGTTTAAAAGTGAAACGCGCTGCTCGGGGGTGAATCTTGTTTTATCCTCAAGACAGATGACTTCTAAGTCGTCGCGTCGGCATATCATTTGGGCAATATTTAAGCTGACCGCACCGTAGTGACCGTCGACAAGAACCTTCTTCACTTCTTCACACTCCTTTTCATATTATTAATGCAACAGCACATTTATAAAATAATAGTCACATATTTTTTTGTATTTGTCAATAGTTTTTGTCGGAAATAATTATTAATTAGCCGAAAATCATTTACATTTTTAAAAAATCTGATAAAATAATATTTATACTGCAATATTTTAGATTTTGCGGTTGTATTATTAACGAAACATGAATTAACGCTTCGTTAGAGACAGAAAGGAGCTCTTTGCTGCGGCGCAGCTTAGTATTGAAAAACTATGCAAACACAGGATATGAACGCTTACATATCTTCTGTTGTAGATAAATATTCGGATATGGTTTATCGTGTTGCGTATCACGCTTTGTGCGACACGCACTATGCCGAGGATATCACGCAGGAGGTCTTTTTAAAGCTTTGCCATGCACGCCCTGTTTTCGAATCGGACGAGCACGAAAAAGCTTGGCTGTTGAGAGTGACAGTTAATATGTGCAAGAACTATAACAAAAAGGTTTATTCTCATCCCAACGTGGAGCTGACAGAGAATATTCCCGTTCACGACGAATATAACGACGGGACCGTTTTGGGTGCAGTTATGGCACTGCCGCAGAAATATCGAACAGTGGTATATCTTTATTATTTCGAAGGATACCCTATCAAGGAGATAGCAGACATTATTGACAGTAATATAAACACGGTCGCTTCGCTTTTGGCTAGAGCAAGAAAGCGACTTGAAACCATGCTGGAAGGAGAGTTTGGCAATGAAAATTGAACAGTATAAAAACGAAGTCAGCTCTCTTAAGCTTAGCGACAGCTTTAAGCAGAACCTTAAGGAGAGCATGGCAAAGGAATTTGCGGCAGTAGCGGTGACAGAGGTTTCCGTTAAGCCCTGGATGAAATATTCAAAATATATTGCAACTGCAGCTTGCTTGGCACTTATTATCGCAACCGTGAGCGTTGTTTCGCTGATGGGCGACGGATTCAAGGTTGAAAAGGCCATGGACAATGCTAATGCCGAGGTTGCGATGGAAGATTCGTTGAAATCTGAAAGCACAAATGGAGTTGAATCCCCCTCAACTGAGGAAGAAACGATTGAAGAGGACGTTACTGTTGACGACGAGACCATCGAGGAAGATGTTGACGATACCGTGATAATTCCCGAAGAAGATCCCGCAGTTAACACTGAAAGCACTGTGGAAGAGGAAAAAATGCTTGAAAATGGGCTTGAAGGCGAAGAAGCTGCTCCCCTTTCGGCATATACCCCCGAAGAATATGACGGTGAATACGTTACCACAGACTACGTTCTTGGAAATGACACCAATCCCGAATACAGCGCTGTAAACATTTCAAGAACTGTTGAAACTCTTGCATCCTATGTTTACACTATGGAGGAAGAGGAGAATGACGAATATCTCGACGAAGAGCCTGCAGCTGAAGAGGATGAAGTTATCGAGGAAGAGGATGCGGTTGAAGAAGCACCTTTAGAACCCTCTTATAAATATGAAGACTCGGGAATTTCATACAGCGAGCTTAGCCTTAACAAGCTTAGATATATGGACAGCGTGAACTTTGTAAGATTCAGCATTACAAAAGTTTATTCGGCTGATGAAGCTTATGCAATGACAGGTGACGAGGAGTTCCTTAACTGCAAAACTCTTTATGAGATAAACGTTAACTATGATTATATCAACAGTGCTGAGTTGGACGTTACTATTAATCTTGCGGCTTACGGTACTGCACAAAATCAGCTCGCAGGACGCCCCGTTATGGAAGATGGCGACAGATTTGTTTCCTGCCTGACATTTGATAACGAAGGCTATGCCGAAATGCTTGAAGAGCTGACCTATGTAATACATCGAATCAACGGACTTGACCTGGCATATCACCTTGCGGGCGGCTCGGGAGTTAACCCGGGTGACACACACATGGGTATGCTTGACATTGAGCGTGAGGTTATTACAACAACTCTTAACAACCCTGCACAATACACTCACAAGGCAGCACTTAAAGAGCTTTACAGATATTTGCGACGCAACTGGCAAAGAGAGGAATACCCTATCACCGACTTTAACGCTCTTGATATGAACGTTAATGAGGAAGAGCAGGAGCAGATCCCCTCTGAACCGCCTGTTGAAAAGCTTAAGAAGTCCTATAGTGAATATGCAGACGTTAGTGTTACCATTGACGGTGAAGCATTTGACCCGAAGGGTGACGGCGCCATCATCAACGGAAAATATAGAAGCATTTCTATCGGAACAGGTACTTCATCAACAAGGAGCTATATAAACTTTAGAGGTGCAAGCATCTACTTTGACACAAGAACCTTGTTTGTTGGAAGCATGACCGAGATTTCTTTGGGAACGGGATGTGAGCTTCCTATCAAGGTGAACGGTGTGGGAATCGGTGACACGATGGATGCACTTGTTGATGCCTTCAACATCAGAAACTACGTTGACGGAAAGCTTACACTTTATATCGATGCTGTGAATGAATTCGGCATTGAATATACCGTGACATTTGAGGTTGAAGAAAACGTGATCGTTAAGATCGAAATTGAATAAAAAGTTATCCCCTCTGATCAGGAATGATCGGAGGGGATTTTTTGTGCGACGTCGGCGAGCGTTGACGAGCCGCCGCGCCGAAGGTGCGGCGTGCGAAGTTCGCTCGGCGGTGGAGCGGGTGGTGAGACAATAAAAAAGAACCTCCCGAAAAAATCGGGAGGCATTTTTTATGCAGTAAAATTATTCGACGCAAACGGTTCCGTCTTCCTCGATGGTTATAGTCATACCGTCCTTGACGTAATTCAAGAACTCGTCACCCAAACAGTCGATAACGGGCATTGTCACGCCGTCGATCCAAACGTCTGCAAGGACAGCACCTGCTGCAGCAAGCGAGTCGATGTGGTTGGCAAAGAGCATACAAGCGGGATTTCTTTGCATAGCGCAAGCGCAATAGAGCACCAAGCCGCCGGTTGTTGAGCCGATTGTCTGAGGGAGGCAGAGTGCGGCACCTGCAAGCTCCTTGCCGAAAATGTCAGCATTATTCTGATCGGAGCAGGTGGCTTTTTTGTCGCCGAACTGCAAAGCCTTCTGAAGTGAGGCAAGAGTGTTGAAGCCCTGAGTGGTTACAACTGCCTTTGCAGTAACCGTGCCGGGAGTTACGATTCTTCCTTTAAACTTCATCATGATTATTTGCCTCCTTTCGTAATTGCTGCAAGGATCTCGTCATCAGTGTAATAACGGGAAGTAGTATATGTGCGGAGCTTATTAGAGGATGTGATAACGGGCATTTTTCCGCACAAGGGGTTATTCATATACATAAGAGGACAGATATATGAAGTGATGACGCCTGTTGCCTTTAAACGTGCGGCATAGGGAGTGGTTTCGAACTCTCTGAGTACCGCAGGAGAAGCTGTGAAGACAGTGGGGATAACGACCTTTGAGTTGCCTGCTTCTTTAAGGGAAGCTTCAACCTTATCGGTCCAATCCTTAAGCTGCTGCAAGCTCATATGAGGGCAGCCCATGAAGCAAAGCTTGGGGCTTGCATCGGGGTTCTTCCAGATGACAGGATAGTTATTCTTTACACGCTCGAGCTCTTCATCGGTGATGATGTATTCACGCGCGCCCTCTTTAATAAGAGAACTTCCCTGCTCTTTGGCCTCGGGAGTGAGATTTTCAATATGATAAAGTCCTACCGCGCCGTTTGAAGCAGTTGCGGCACCGAAGTCCTTAAGATATGTGCAAGCGGTATCTGAAAGCTCTGTTCCGAGCCATTTATCAAGTCCAACGATATAAGGAACATCCTCCATAACCTTCATGCCGATTGCAGAGCCAAGGAGCTGAGCTTCGGGCATTTTGGTGGTTTCGATCTTAACGATCCAGGTTGCTTTTCTGCCCTCGTCAGTTAAAAGTCCGAAATAAGGAACGTATCCAACGATAGACCCCATAAGGTCGATGATACCTGAGTTGCGGTTGCAGCGTGCGCCCAAAACAGAGTTAGCATATACAACAGCCGAGGATTCTGCCCAGCTTAATACGTCGCCTTTCTGGGGCTTATTGCCAACCTCGCTCATATAGCAGGTGCAGGTGAAAGCATCATCCTCTAAAAGGCCGAGCTTTTTAAGCTGCTGTTCATAGTCATCCTGCTTGGAATACATGAACTTGTTGAAGATAAGCTTCTGCAAGAAGTTTGCGGGAACATTGGGATCAAGCGGTCTTGGGTCGACCGAGAATTTTTGCGAGGAAACAGCACCTGCCGAGATGAGCTGATCCATCAAATCGAACACAGGTGTCATCATCTTTAGGCCAAAAGAGGTTACGAGGTGATTATATTTTGAGGTTACGGGAACAAGCTTTTCGGCTTCGAAGGCGTCACCGTACATAACAAGGGTCTTCATGACCTTTGCCATAACGTCGCCCTGAGAACCGTTTAATATCGCTTGCTGTTCATCAGTTAAATACATAGTCAGTTATCCTTTCTTATATCTTCATGCATACATCCCATGCCTGCCAGATGACAGTTCTAAGGTTTCCAACCTTTGAAGCGTCACCGATGACGTGAATGTTCTTGCCCTTCTGAGCCAAAGGTGAAGGCTTATAGCCAACGGAGAGGATGACAGAATCGGCATCGATCTTGAAGCTTTGGCCGTTCTTATCGCAAACGGTTACACCGTCGGGATGGATCTGATGAAGCTTGGTTTCAAGGTGAACGGGAACATTGTTTGCTTTGAAGAAATCACGCAGGAAGCTTGTGTTTGCCAAGCAGATGCCGGGAGTGGTGATAAGGTCGTCCTGCATTTCAACGATGGTGGGCTTTTTACCCTGCAAATAAAGTTCGTATGCAATCTCGCATCCGGTCAATCCGCCGCCGATGACAACAACATTCTCGCCGACTTCTTTGTTTCCGAGAAGGAAGTCGATAGCTTCAACACCAAGCTCGAAGCCCTTGACGGGGAGCTTGTTTGCCTTGGCACCGGTTGCGATGATGATCTCGTCAGCATCCAATGCGCTGATATCCTTGATCTCGGTGTTAAGATTGATTTCGATGGGGTATTTTGTAACCTCACGGTTATACCAAGCGATGAGGTCACGGTCCTTTTCCTTATAAGAAGGAGCAGCTGCTGCGATGAATACACCGCCGAGCTTATCGCTCTTTTCATAAAGAGTGACAGAGTGGCCGCGCTTTGCACAAACGATTGCAGCTTCCATGCCACCGATACCGCCACCGATCACTGCGATCTTCTTTGCATTCTTTGCGGGAACGATGCCGTATTTTTTAGACTGCATGGTTTCAGGGTTAAGAGCACAGCGGGAAAGACCCATAGTGTCTGTTAAGTCCTGAGTGTTATAATGTCCCTTGGAGGAGGAGAAGTTGAAGCATCCCGCATGGCAGCAGATGCAAGGCTTGATATCCTCAATGCGGTCGTCGATCATCTTGGTGATCCACTCAGGGTCAACAAGGAACTGACGGGCAATGCCGACACCGTCGATCTTGCCATCGGCTACTGCCTGAGCTCCGACATCGGGCTCCATTCTGCCTGCACAAACAACGGGGATATCTACAAACTGCTTGATGTGTGCAACGTCATCTAAGTTGCAGTTTTGAGGCATATACATCGGCGGATGCGCCCAATACCAAGAATCGTATGTACCGTTGTCAGCGTTGAGCATATCATATCCTGCGTCCTGAAGATATTTTGCAGCACGCTCGGACTCTTCCATTGCACGGCCAACTTCAGTGTAATCCTCGCCGGGAACGGCACCCTCGGCAAAGCCCTTGAGCTTGGATTCAACAGAATAGCGGAGTGAAACGGGATAGTCTTCACCGCAAGCTTCCTTAATTGCGTGAACAACTTCGGTTGCGAAACGGTAGCGGTTTTCAAAGCTTCCGCCGTATTCGTCTGTGCGCTTGTTGAAGAATTCAATGGCGAACTGGTCCAAAAGATAGCCTTCGTGAACAGCGTGAACCTCGACGCCGTCGACACCTGCATCGCGACAAAGCTTTGCTGTCTTTGCGAAAGCCTCGATGATCTCATGGATCTGATGCTTGGTCATCTCGGGGCAGATGATATCGGGTGCCCAGCGTGCAGGCTGGGGGCTGGGACATGCAAGCTCGTGAGAGGTATCTATAATAGGTTTAATGAGTGCGCGAGTGAATTTATTCTTATGCAAGGGACCTACAAGCTCGGTTATAGCCCAAGAACGGCCCATACCTGCGGTGAGCTGAATGAAAAGCTTTGCACCTGTTTTGTGGATCTCGTCCATAAATTCTTTAAGTTCTTCGAACATTTTGGGATTCTGCCAGAGCCACTTGCCCCAGAAGGTATCACGCAAGGGAGCGATGCCGGTAATGATAAGTCCGACATTGTTTTGTGCGCGCTTTAAGAAGAGGTTTGCGGCTTCCTTATCGAAATGACAGCCTGTAAGCTCGAACCAGCCAAAAAGCGAGGTTCCGCCCATCGGGCACATTACGATACGGTTTTTGATTTCAACGTTTCCTATTTTCCAAGGTGTAAACAGTGCTTCATACTTGGAATCCATGGTTGTTGGTCACTCCTTAAATTGAATTGAAAAGCGAATTTTCTATATAAAAGTATAGTCAATCTTTGGAGCAATGTCAAGGAAAATGTTGATTTGTCAACAAGTTCGTTTTTGCATTGCAATTCATATGAAATAGATGTATAATGATAATCATAAAATATGGATTGGAGACTTTGCTATGAAAATTTTGGATCAGCTTAGCAGTCTGCCGCTTTATTTAATAAGTGGTGCTATCATTCTGTTTGTGATCGGACTTAGTGTGTTCTTTATGGTTAGAGCATATAAAGCAGGCGTTGCGATCGGCATGGACAAGACCAAGCTTAAAAGAGCAATTACTTCGAGCATTACTTTCTCGGTGTTGCCAAGCGTGAGCATTTTGCTTGGTGTTATTGCGCTTTCGGGTACTTTGGGAATTCCCCTGCCCTGGTTAAGACTTTCTGTCGTTGGCGCTTTACACTATGAGACAAGCGTTGCAGACATTGCCGCAAAGAGCGTTGGGCTTTCGGGACTTAGTGCCGATGAAATGACGTTGACTGCGTTTACTACCATCGCGCTTTTGATGACTGTGGGAATTATTTGGGGCGTTGTTTGCATGACTTTGTTCGGCAAAGGCTATTGCAACAAGCTTACAAGAAGAAAGCCCAAGGAAGCAGGCGGAAGAAGCTTTGGCGACGATGCGATGACAGCAATGTTCATTGGACTTATTACAGCATATATCGGAAGCTATATCGGTGAGCTTATTCAGCTTCAAAGCGGAGCACTTGTTATTACAGGTAAGTATTTGCAGCTTGTGACACTTGTATTCTCGGCAATTGCGATGGCCGTGTTTGTATACTTTGCAGATAAAAAGAAAATGGCTTGGCTTGATAACTTCTCGATCGCGGGAAGCATGCTTGTCGGCATGGCGGCGGCCGTTGTTACGAATATAGTATTTTAAAGGAGGTGCGCTTTAATGAACGAAATGGAAAAGAAAGAATATTTAGAAAAGTATAATGAAAGAACTCATTTGTTTGGAAGAATCGGACTTATTATAGGCATTATTCTTCTTGTGGGCGCACCTTTTGCAATGGGATTGACTCTTAATGCGATGCCTGATATGTCGGCATTCGGCAAGGGCTTGGCACAGATCGCGATTATTTACATACCCAGCTGTATCGTTGAATTTTTGATCTATACTCCCATGCTTGGTGCAGGCGGAAGCTACCTCGCATTTATTACCGGCAACCTTATAAACATGAAGATACCCTGCGCTTTGAATGCAAGAGACATTGTTGGAACCAAGGCAGGCACAACAGAGAACGAGATCGTTTCGACACTTTCTATCGCGGCATCAAGCCTTGTAACAACTGTTGTTATCGCATTGGGCGTATTCATGATAATTCCTTTAAGACCTGTTTTAGAGGCAGATGTTTTGCAGCCTGCTTTTAACAACGTAGTTCCTGCCTTGTTTGGTGCTATGGCTGTTAAATACTTCAGAAAGGGCAAAAAGCTTGTAGCTATTCCCTTGGTTGTTATGACTGTGCTGTTCATATGCGTTCCCAGCCTTATCTCGAACGTTGGATTCTTGATGATATTGAGTGGTGCCATCGCTATCGCACACGCATGGATATTGTTTAAAAACGAAAAGAAAAAGCTTGCTGCTTTGCAAGACGAGATTAAGGAGAGTGAAGATAAATGAAATATGTAGGTTTGGCACTTTTGGTTTTAGTTGGAATTTTGGCGCTGTTGCTTTTGGCTGCTGTTATCAGAACGCTGATGCTCCCCAAAAAGAGAACTGAATATAGTCTGTCGAGTGATGAAGCCAGAACTTTGGAGCTTGCAAAGAAGCTTTCGAAGATGGTACAGTATGAAACTGTTTCATCAAGAGATAACCCCAACGTTGAGAAGTTCAGAGGGTTTCACAAGGTGCTTGAAGAGCTTTTCCCCACAGTATTTGCAACGTGTGAGAAGATAGATATCGACGGAAGCCTTCTTTTGAAATGGAAGGGCAAGTCGGACAAGGACCCCATTCTTTTGATGAGCCACATGGACGTTGTTGAGGCGACCGGCGAGTGGAAGTATCCTCCGTTTTCGGGCGAGATCGCCGAGGGCAAGGTTTGGGGCAGAGGTACCGGTGATACAAAAGCCAGCTTGATGGCGTTTTATCAGGCAGCAGAAGAGATGATAAAAGACGGTTATGAGCCGGAATGTGACGTATATTTGGCAAGCAGCTGCACCGAGGAGATCGGTGGAAGCGGCGGACCGAGCATTGCAAAGTGGCTTAAGGATCACAACGTGAAGCTGTTTATGCTTTGCGATGAAGGCGGAAGCATCTCTGAAGATCCCGTTGTGGGCGTTAAGGGACATTTTGCGGCTGTTGGCATATTTGAAAAGGGATATGGCGACGTGAAGTTTATTGCAAGAAGCAAGGGCGGTCATGCAAGCTCACCCGGAAGAAATACTCCTTTAGTAAGACTTGCAAAGTTTATGGCGGCAGTTGAAAAGAAAACTCCCTTCAAGGTGAAATTCTCCCCTGCTGTTAATGCAATGTTTACCAGAATTGCTCCTTATTGCGGAAACTTTGGGCTTAAGCTTGTAATGGCGAACCTGTGGCTGTTCAGACCTCTTTTGGTTAAGGTTATGCCATTGATAAGCGCTCATGCTGCAGCAATGCTTCAGACAACTATTGCTTTCACTATGGCATCAGGCTCGAACGGATATAACGTTATCCCTCAGGAAGCGAGCATTTGCGCTAATATGAGATATATCCCTCATCAAGGGGCAGATGAAAGCATTGCCGTTATCTCGGAAATGGCGAAGAAATATAATATCGAGACAGAGGTTATATATAAAGGCAAGCCCTCGAATTCGCTTGATCTGAACGGTGAGCCGTTTGCAATCACCCAAAAGACTATAAACAAGATCTTCCCCGGTGTTGGCGTTTTGCCTTATGTTGTGACGGGTGCAACGGATGCAAGATTTTATGATGATGTGTGCGATGCTTGTGTTCGATTCAGCCCTGTAAGCTTTGGCCCTGAGCAGATGGCAGGCATGCACGGATTGAATGAGAATATTGAAGCAGGCTGCTTGCCTTATGCGGTTGAGTATTATAAAGAGATAATCAAGGCGCAGGCAGAAAGATAAAAAAATAAAGCGGTATCAGGTGAATGATACCGCTTTTTTGATGAAAGAAATTTCTAAAACCTATTGCAATCGAGGAAGAATTGTGATAATATAATAGGGCTGTCAAGCAGAATATACGGAGATGTATCGAAGTGGTCATAACGGCCTCGACTCGAAATCGAGTAAGCCCTTAACCGGGTCCGAGGGTTCGAATCCCTCCATCTCCGCCAAAGGCAAAACCCTCGTAAATGCGTGCAAACGCCGTATTTACGAGGGTTTTCTTATGTTTTTGCAACTACATCAAAGCACATCTTTTGACGTTAAAAATCCTCAAATTGATGTCAAAATTGATGTCAAAACCAAACTAAATTAAAACAAAAACCGCCCTCCAAGGATTATCTCCTCAGAGGGCGGTTTTTATTTTTCAGATATTCAATTATGTATGCACATCGGGAAGCCCCCGCAGGAGCCGCCCGATACCGTGCGCCTCACAAGCAATCACGGCTAAAATCAAGTTATCTTCTTAACATACTTTTCGCCAAGCGAGATCCAACCCTTGCCGCTTTTAAGCTTGCCGAATTTCGTACCTTCAAGATCCGTCTCGGCAATTATGGTGTATGTACCTTTGTCGGTGATCACTCCGACAATATCAGATGTCTTCCAGTTCGGGGTCTTTCTGATATTGAGTGAATCGCAGATGACCTTTACTCTGTATTCCTTGAAACTGCTTGTCTGCTTCTCGGGCTCGAACTCGATGTTATCCTCAAGCCAATCGAAAATAACGCCTGCTTCAGCCTTTGCAAGCTTCGCAAGGTTCACGTCATTAAGCAACCAGTTGGTCGATCGGGTGTTGGTGTGAAAGCTGTGCTCGATGAGCAAACCGATCGTGCCGACTGATGCCGCGCCGCGCATAACTCCATACCAATCGCCCTTGTTACCTTTTTTCGATTTCCACTTCCCTGCCTGCTTGGTCTGCATCGTCTTTGCGATGCATTCAGACAACCGCTTGCCGAGGTCATCAGCTTTGCCGCTGACAGGAACATAAACGATAGGATAGTCAACAGATTCAGCCGCTTTCGAGCCAACCGCATTTGAATGAAGCGAAAGGAACAAGTGACAACCCTTCGACTTCTTCCCTCTCGAGGTTAAGGCAAGATCCGCATCCTGTGTTTTACGAGTTGTTATAACCTCGATGCCGAGTCGCTCAAGCTCTTTCTTAAGGAGCAGATGAAGCTTCCACGACATATCCGACTCGTAGTATTTTTCATTGCAAGGACTCTGATTATATTTGCCATAATGTCCCGCATCAAGGCACACCTTGTATTTAGCCATTACCATCACCCTTTATAGTGCTCATGTCATTCAGCTGATACACAGCCGATTCGATAAGGTTGTTGATCTCAACAGGATCAATCGAAAATCCCTTTGATTCAAGGAAATTTAATACATACTGCTTCTTTTCTTCACCTGCAGATTCATAATTTAATATCTGCTCGGCTGCTTCAACTCCGACCTTCACCCAATACTGAATCTTTGCAAGCTTGTCCGCATCTATCTTTTCCTTGATATAAGGGACTAAGAACGTTGTTATAAGAGCAAGTGCAAGTGCTATAAGCGCCTCAAAAATAGGTGTTAAATCAGTCATAAGAATCTTCTCCTTCATATAAGTCGTTAATGGTTTGTTCTGTCACTTCGATATTGTGCTTTTTCATAAGCTTAATTTTGTTTTCTGCTTTGGCCTTCGATGAATAAAAGCCATGCGCTGTGGCAAACGCTGTGAACACAGCAGGAATCAGATACGCAAGCCCCGAAGTGTCCTCGGTCTTCCAGATAACAGCCATAGAAAAGGCTGTGACGATAACAGTCACAGCCCCAATGGCACTCATTATTGTTTTTGAGAATTCACGTTTCTTTCGCATAGCGTCTCCTTTATAAGCCGAGCCTTGCCAAGAAAAAGGCGATAACAGCAGCAGCCACAGCCCAAATCGCCTTTTCAACTAAGCTCTCCCATCGTTGCCCGGGCTTACTTGTTAGCGCTTTTACGTCGCTCTTGATCTCCTTGACATCGCTTTCAACATTTTCTTCGCGAACCGCAAGAGCCTTCACTGTTCCAACTAACTCATCGAGATTGTCTTGTCGCTTCTCTAAATCGTCTAAGCGGTGCTGATTCGATTTCGAGCGATCTTCAACCGTGGTTATTCGATGCTCAAAGTCTTTTGTTACTTCCACATTAGCTCACCTGCCTTTATGTTTCGTCATTAACGACTTCCCAATTATCGGGATACTGCTCGGGTGTGTATACGTTGTTGTCAGCCTTTGATAAGTAAAGAACGTCGTCCCACCAGCCAAGCTCATTTTTTGAAAATAGCGTTGTAACGTCAATCTGCTTGGGTATAATTCTGATGCCGTTTTTGTACTGAAGCTCTGCCCAAAGAGTTGGTGCGTTCTCAGGGCTGTTTTCCGCTGTGTCCCAAAGGTCAACGCCTGCTTTATAAAGCTTGCTATTATGTAAGATCCTCGTGCCTGCTTTGATAAGCGAGCCGTCCTGCTTCAGCTTCGGAAAAAGCGACACTGCTTCGCTTGCAGTCTTGTCATCAAGGCTTTTTGTTGCCTGCTCGATTATTCTGCGAAAATTTCGTGCTTCGTCTAAAACAGTCATTCGCTCACCCCCGTTACAATGTCATAAGCTTGGGCTTTAAGAGCTGTTTTCTTCTCTTCTTCAAGCTTTGCAGAAAACTCTGTTTCGGTAAGCTCTGTCAACACGCCGTCCACGATGCCGTAGTATTTAATACCCTCGCCGTGATATGCTGTTATGAACATTATTCAGCCCCCCTTACGATTTTGCCTTGCCAATGGCATACACTGTCACTGTAAAGCTACTATATGTCGTTGCGTGTGTCTCAACTCTCATAGCCGCCGTGCTACCGCCTCCGTAATGAAATAGCTCCAAGCTAGCCCCTGTGCATACAGGGTCACCGTCATAGAACGCAGTCAAAAACATAGGAGACCCGTTGTAAGCCGTTCCGTATGCAAAACCGAATTTAATCGAGCCTTGTGCGAGTGCATCAAACGAAACAGTCGCACTTCGGTTCCCTGACGTTCCGCTTATGGCGACTGTGTTTTTCTGCCATGTCAGCTCCTCGCCACCTATTACTAGAGTGCCTGTTATCTTCTCGCCGTTTACATAAGCCGTCTTTCCCTTAGCGATGTCTGCAGCCGTTGCGGTTGCATCGGTAGTATCAATATACTCATCAGGTATAGCTTCAACAACTATGTCCCCTGTGGTATATTTTCCGCTTTTAACAGCAACTTGGCTTGATTTTGTGGGTGTAACGCTTTTGCCTTCTTGCGTATCAAGCTGCAATGTTGCGCTACAATCCATTTCATAATATCCTGCTGGGACAGTTACCTGTGAGCCGATTATCACCATATCGTCAGAGCCTTTGATGGGAATTGTGCCGGTTATGTCTTTCCCTGCCGCATTCTTCGCCTTCACTCCTTCGAGTAAGTTATTTTCTGCGACTGTAGAATCCGATAAGTCTATGACGATTTCTCCGCCATAAACTACTTTATTTGGCTTTAGGGCCATTACTCACACCGCCTTTAGCCTATAGTAATTGTCAATCCGCCTGCTGCGTTTTCACTTTCGACATATGGGATTGCCGCAACGGTGACCTGCGAAAGATGAGTATAGCCGTCATCGGGAATTATCACCTGTTCAGCGGTTGTAGGAGTGACAACCTTCGTCTGAGAGATAACGCCCTCCGAGCCTGTCATAGTACCTGTTACGCCGAGAATAGTAACACCATCGCGTATGTTCGTAGCGATGAGCTTTGCCATCTCAGTTGGATCAATCACTACGGTTCCGCTACCGTCATGATAGCCGATTGGGACGGTATAGCTGCCGTCTTTGATCTTGATGACACCGTTAACGGCTCCGTTGTTTTTTGCTGTGCCGGTGATGATCTTTCCTCCTGCCGCGAACGTCTTACCCTCGAGAGCTTCAGCAGCTTTAAGTGTTGCCGGACTGGAGTCTACGTCGAAGGCACAAGTGCCTGTGTATATCTTTCCGTCTGCACCGTGGAATTGTACATCTATGAGTACTTTATCCGCGGCGATATCATCACCGGTTAAATCAATAAGTGTTCTGCCGCCATAAATAATCTTGCCTGCTACTTTTCCTGCCATTTCAATTTTCTCCTTTACTGCTCAATAATCAGTTCTTCATCTGTGCCGATATATATTGTCATGCCGCCTGCTGTATTATCAATTTCATAATACGGTATCTTTTTAACTGTGATATCATTCTGAACATGCTTGTCTGCAGTCTTAAGAATCTGCTCGCTTTCGGCACTTGGCGTAATCACATGCTCACCATCATACTTTGGCAAGTCGTTTCCGCTATATATCACGATAGCCTCTGGAAGCTTCACTAAAAGTGAAGCAGGCTTTAAAAGGTTTACCTTTAGCGATGGAGGCTTGTGTATTTTTATTTTCAATGGTGTCATCACAGCTCCTCCTTAGATATCGAGCAAACAACGTCCTCAGGATCCAGTTCGGTACCTAAAACATCGCCGGATGCGAACTTACATCTGATTTGTACCTTTTCCATGCCAAGAAGGCTAAATGTGTCCTTCTGTGTCAACGGCACCAAAAACATCTGAATATCTGCGTTGTAAATAATTTCGCCGCTTGTTTTTGTTTTTCTTACATTTCCGATCATGAATTCAATTTCAGAAAAGGTTTCCTCTGTGGCAGGACCTTCTTCTGTTAATATCTCGATAGGAAGCTTATAAGAATCGCCCATCATCATTACATATCACCTTCCTTTATGCCTTTTTGCCAACAACAATATAGTTCAATGTTGTTGCGGATGTCGTTTTTACATTCGTAGTAAACTGCAATCTCGTTACAGTGGACCTTTTTAAGCCTCCCGAGGAGGTTCCATCATTATATACACCTACAATCGGGACTTCCACATCTGTTCCCGAAGAGTTATTAATTCCAGTGCCATATACAAAAGCGTACAAGATCTCTGATATAATCGAAGTAGAAGGGTATATGTTGACCGTTCTCGTACTACCGCTTGATGATGCATATAAAGAAACGGTACCGGTAACTGACGTCACATCCTTAAACGTGCCTGTTATTAATTTGTCGTCAACATATGCTGTTTTACCGAAAATAATATCAGATGCCGCTGCAGTAGCATCTGTTGTTCCATAAACGGTAAGAGTACCCGTAACTTTTTTGCCATCGATATATGCAGTTTTCCCCTTTACTATCTGTGCCGCTGTAGCGTTAGCGTCGGAGGTATCTAAGACAGTCAACGTTCCGGTAATCTTCTTATCGTCGACATACGCTGTCTTGCCGGAACGTATATCAGATGCCGCCGCAGTAGCATCTGTCGTGCCATAAATGGTAAGGGTACCCGTAACCTTTTCGCCATCGACATATGCGGTTTTCCCCTTTACTATCTGTGCCGCCGTAGCGTTAGCGTCGGAAGTCAGTGCCGTTATTCTGCTTGCAAAATTCTTCGCAGGAATCAACGACGTAGATCCTTCAAACGAACGTATTGCATCCGCAATCGTGGTTAAAAATTCTTTAAGAGTCATCAATAACTTCCTTCCAACGCTGACGTCACTTCGTCAACCGAAACGCAATCGACAGTATACTCAACTATGTATGTTCCTCTGATTTTAAGTACCTTTACAGTGTCACCTGATTTGTAGTTGCAACCTGAGTTGACCTTATAATGCTTCTCGGTTTCTTGCCCGTCGATCATGAGCGAGACCCCGTCGTTGAAAACGCCCGATATTGTTGCAAAAAAATCATTTTCGCCTTCGATTTTTTCTTTTTGCTTGGGCACAAAAACATTGTCATCTATCATAATTCAAACACTCCTACAAGATTATGAACCATCAAAGCACCTGCTTTAAGTTCCATCTCCCACGACTTTTCAATGTATACTCCGTCCAGATAACCATTACGAATACGAACAATATTCCTATATCCGTGTTCAGCACTCAACGCTGTTTTTATCTTGACGTTGTCGAATATCATAGACTCCTCGACGGCTTTTCTCTTGATGTATTCGTCAAGAGCCTGCTGCGATTCAATATAGTCAGGCATATAAATATCGCTGACGACCCTACGGCCACGATACACCGTAGAGAGTTTTGAACCGGGATTATCGTTAACATAGACACTGTAATACTCCTGCTCGAGCTCGGGATTATCGCACCGTGCAATAAACACGTTCGGAATTCCGAAGATATCTGCCTCGGATTCATAATCAGGAGTGATCACACTGAATTTGTCGTCAAAGTATTTAACGGTTGCTGTCCTAAGTGAAGGCTGTATGTATTCCGATATAACAAATTCTCCGTGTTCATCAGCAACGATAGGATTATAGTTGATCTCATCGAGTAACTCGTTGATAGCATCGAGCTTTGCCACTCCAATTTCGAACTCTCGAGCAGCAGGAAGGACTGCAGGTATCTGGGGAATCACAAAAGTTGAGATTCCGGCAGAAGCAACAATGGATGATATTACGATATCGTATCTATCTCCTGCCCGGAAGTAAGTTCTTTCAGTAAAGCAGTCTTCTTTCAGGATTAAACATCTGTCGTATGCCTCTACACTGCAAGTCCGAGTGGTAGATGAGACTCTATTATTTGGTGAAGCAAGTAAAAAAGTACCTATGACTTTTTCCTCAGTATTCGTTATCATATACACTCGGATCTGATCCTTGACAAAATCGATGTTCCCCGGCAACATTTCAAACGTCGCCGTTCTCTTTATCGCTGCATCCGAGTTGTAAAAAATCTTACAACTTATGACACTAGCTTCTCCTATTTTCACATTGCCTCTTATTATGTCATAACGAAATCGAATTTGCCTTGAACCGTATTTAAAGATGTCACTCATAATCTATCTCCTCTGATACTTCCTGCCTGGATATTGAGAAGGACACATCTATGTAAGATCTGTGGCGCTCAAAGCTAAGATCCGCAAGCGAACCGTAAAACTTATCATTTCGATCACGCCAAAGAACGATATGACCCATCATGCTTAATATCTTTTGCAACTCTCGTTCAGTAAGTACGGAATATGAAAGCTTCTTAGATAATGATTTGTGCTCGCCGAATTCCGTCACAGGATATTGCCGTCCTGCGAAGCTAAGTGATGCGCTTTCCGCACCGACTGCCACACTGTTTTCGGGAGCCGAACCTGCTTTGAACCTTAAACACAAACAATCTACAGGGTTATCAATTGTGGATATCAGTGCATAGCCAAAGCCAGCAGTTACCTCATAAGGCTCGCTGTCGCAGAACGAATCATCCGAAAGCGCTCTGAGTACATATTCACAAGTTCCGTGCGCTGTGTGATCGACGTACGAACTCAATCCACTCACATTAGCTATAGCAACGTCATTGCGCAAAAGAACTGCCTTGTCTGTCGTGTGAGTAAATGTCATTACGACTGTCCCATCCGATTGCAATGCGTACAGCGATGGTTTATCGGGTTTTACGGTAGATACAGCGAACACTCTCTGAGCAACAGGACTTACCATGTTGTATTTATTTCTCACCTTGAGTGAAGCTATATATTCACCATCCTCGAGCCGTAAAGCGATTTTGTGCCGCTTTTCATTTCCGGCAATGATCCTTGAATAAACGATTTTGCCTTCTGCATCACCAATCGCAATCTCATAGACTTCCTGCCCTGTACTCTCCCATGATATCAGAGGTTTATCAACATCAGTCGACACGGAAACTATAGAGGGTTTTTCAGGGGAACTTCTGACAGTAAAACTCACAGACGCCCACTCACTTGCAATTCCACTTGAGTTATAAGCTCTAACCCTTATCCATGTCTTCTCTGCGACAAAGGTTCCCGCTGGTGCATCATAATATTGATTGCTCGTGTTTTCTGAGTTTAACGAGGTCCACAAAGTCCCGTCGGTTGACATTTCTATATCATAAGCACTCTGTTCGGTACCGACTTCGTTTACATATCTCCAAGAAATACGGTTGATAATCTCGCTGTTAACAAGCATATCGGCAGGATAGAGATTACTTACAGCGCCTGCGCTTTCCGCAGTTGAAACAGTTTGCCATGCACTCCACTCTGATGCAATATCGTCATCAGAAGTGACTTGCACACGCCACTGGATACTTTCGTTCTCAGGAAAAGTACCAGACGCAAAAGTATAGCTCTGTGACTCACCGCTTATGTTTATTTCGTGAACTGTTCCATCGGCTGAACGCCACTGAAGTACGGCGCTTTTTTGTATGAGAGGAACACCGTTCTCGGGAGTTTCGGCATAGAACTCCCACCCGAATGTTGCCGGCTTCGTTTCATCTATGAACGACATCGGATAGAGATTGCGAGCTTCGGGTGTTATATCTTCAATGACATAGAGTAAATAAGGGGCGTTATTGCTAAGCTCAGTATAAAACGTTATCGAAGATGCATTTCTGAAGGGTCTTACGGTTGCGCCATTTGTATACAGTACTTGAGGCGCATTGAGTAGAATCTGGTCTAGTGCATATTCGTGATACGTCTGATCATCTCCGTTACAAATCATTGAAGGCGTAATATAAATATCTGAGCCCGCATCAGAATATCCTGCGAGATACGCATACACCATCGGTTCTGATACTCTTCGTTTTTTAGTAAGGGGCAACGTTTTGCTTATAAACCTCAAGTAATACCCTTGTTCTGCGGTTACCACTTGAGTATCTACTTTAATCTCAGTTTCAGGTTGCCCGTACACTCCTTTGTATGTTTCACACGTCACCGTTTGTACATAAACCGCCACTATTTCGCTCTCCTTTCTCTTCGAGCGTTCTGTGCCATGCGAACGACATCATTAAACTCTTGCATGTTCTTGGCGTCAATTGTGATATTAAAAATGTCCCCTCCCGAGAATCCACTTACGTTTGGGTTAACCTTTGTGCCTCTAGGCATCACTACCGCATTAGTACCATTTGGCAAGCATAACTGTTCGGGCGCGAACTCTGTTATAAAAGCAAGTCCGCCCGGGTGATAGTTGGTACCGTTAGCGTAACGGGGGATGTTGTTTCCAGCGGACGTAATGCTATTGACATTTGTTGCGCTGTTGATTTGGCTTATACTTGTTCCTATTTCTTTTAAGTCGTTTTTCTTGCCACTTATTGCGGCAATAAGCGCCAATACAGTAGTTAATGCAGCTATAACAACAAGAATAATACATACTGTTTTCCATGTTTGCACGTCCATGATTTTAAGTGTGCTTGTAACGGAATTTACTGCCGTTATCACTTTTATAACGATCAGCAACACCGTTGTTATTGTCGTGATTACTACGAGTATAGTCGGGTCGATTCCTGCTAATATAGCCAACAAGTTTCCGACCGCAACAATCACCGGCAATAACATTTCGAGAAGTACCGCAAGGCTTTCTGCGAGTTCGGCACCGATCGCCGTTCCCACGCCCTCAAGAGTCGCTTTTAAAACATCCAAAGCATCATTGAATCTGTTAGCACCATCAAGGGCTTCCTGCGAGAGAATTGCGCCTGCCGCCTGTGCCTGATCTCCGTATTCCTTCAACACCTGCGATCCCGATTTGATGAGCGGATTCAGTTCCGTTGCGGATCTGCCGAAGATATCTAAGCAAATAGCATCTCGCTCCGTCTCGTTTCCGATTTTACCAAGAGCATCAACAACTTCGTAGAAAACAGTCTCACTGTCTTTGAGCTGTCCTCGCGAATCTGCAACTCTAACATGCAATTTTGCAAACGCTTCTGAAGCAGTAGAACTACCGTTTCTAGCGTCATCCATACTCATTGTGAGTTTTCTTAGTGACGTTTGCAAAGTGTCAAGTGAAACGTCAACGATATCGGACGCATATTGGAACTTCTGAAGCGTCTCCGTTGATAACCCCGTTACTGCTGATAAAGTGTTTATATCATCAGCTGCCGCGCCGGCATCTACGATAAAGTTGAACAACTTTGTTGCGACATTGCCAACAGTATTTCCGAAACGGTCCCAGATTTCGATTTTAGAATTGAGCTCTACTGCCGACTCTTTTGTGCTACTGGCAGCCTGCTTGTTCCCAGTGACGAAGTCTTTTAATTTAGTCACTACATCTGCAACTCGTCCCTTAAAAGTCTTGTGCTTTTTCGAGCTGTCTTCTACATTTCCACTAAGCAGAAAAACCTTTGACGACACATCTGTATAAGCCGCTTCAAGCTTTTCAATAGTGCTTTCTGTACTCAGTATCTCTCGCTGTATGGCTCTATACTGTTTTTCAAGATTCTCATTAGAACGATCCTGAGCTCTTCGAGCCTGTATCTCCTTTTCCACATCGTGAAGTTTAGAAAATTTGTCTCTGGTGTCAGCAAGCTGTTTTTCTAAAAGCTCCTGCTTTTGTGTCAAAAGTACAGTGCTATCTGGCTCAAGCTTCAAGAGCTTATCAACGTCTTTGAGCTCTTTCTGCGTTTGATTTATATTAGAATTTAGATCTTTTAACGCTTTGGCGAGAGGTGAAGTGTCGCCGCCGATCTCTATCGTAATTCCTCTGATTTTAGTTGCCATATTTCCACCTCCTAAAACGCTATATAATCTTCGGCAGTCGCTTTTCGAGTTACGATATTATTACTCTCATCCGAGCCTTCTTTAACTTCAACAAGAGCGTTGCTGTACTCTATAATCGTCGTGAAGATCATACCGATAGTCATATGTTCAAAATCAGCGACAGTCAGCCCTGTTTGGATCGCCGAAAGAATGATCTTTTCGGTTTTGAAAACTTCGTCATCCGCTTCAGTTCCGCTGTCGCTAATTGGTTTTTTAAGCTTGCATCTGTTGTGATTGACTCTTCAATCAAAGGTAGCACCTCAGCCAGTGCATCCACTATCGGGAAGCTGTCAAGGTTTGCGAGCCATTCATCCCTTGTGCCGATGCTCTGATCCGCAATGTATGCAAAGATATACGTCACGTTGTATATGATCTCAAGGTTTATCTTTTCAAGATCAAAGCCCTCTTTTTTAACGTTCTCAAGGTCACGCTTTTGTCCGCATATAGAATAAAGGTCGGGAATAAAGTCCCGACCGAATTCTCGTTTATACAGAATAAGCGCAAGACCATTACTTTTAAGTCTTATCGGCGTGTTGCCGAGGTGGATTATCTTCTCCATGCGCTCCTCCTGTAATTACTGTGCTGTTGTCTTAGTCTTTGGCATTATAACCTGCTTGAAGAAGTCCTTATATGTTGCCTCTGCTATTTCGGAAGTAGTACTGCCCTTTACGACGCTTTTGCCGTTGATTTCAATGGGGCGTGCAACAATTGACATCTTCTGTGTCTGAGGTGTTTTCGATTTTTCTCGTGTTTTCTGAGATACATCGGGACGTGAGCAAAGAACATCGTACAGGACGATTTTCTTCGCAACAACGTCAGTATCAAATTCGCCCAAGAGAGCAATATGATTTGTGAGCTTATCAGCAAGTTCATACTGTATTCCATCCTCGACGACTTCGTTAAACACATCTTTTTTAAATTCGTCAGGAATGTTTGCCATTTCGATATCACCAGTATAGCCGTTGTTTTCTGTTGTCGAGTAATAAATCATATTATCGGCATAGAATTCGACCGTCTCGCTATCAGCTGTCAGCGCAAGACTAACGGCGCCGGGAAATGGCTTAGGTGATTCGTAATTAACAGTGCCAGCATCATCGCGCGTGAATTTCGCGTAATGCACGTTTTTAAGGCCATACACGACCTTTTCCTTTTTGGTGGCATCAGTCATTTATTTTCAACTCCTCATAATAAAAAGTTACTCTGTATAGTTTTTCTTCGGGGATATAATCATCCTCAATCTCGCACAGATAGCCGTTATCGTCCAGAGCATCTTCTATAACGGCTGTCAACACATCATTGCGGTATCGGTCAGTATAAAGCTCCACGCAGTTTTCCTCGACCTTTGCATAGGACGTGTTATCAGCAAAAGCTTTCACCGACTTTCCATGCCTTATAACCGCAAATGGCAAAGTGGGGATGCTTTCAAAATGGTCGTCAATATTATTGATTCCCAAGCTATCTAATATATCTTTAACCGTCATTTTGGAGCTCCTTCTTAAATTCATTTTCAAGGTTTGCCTCAGCATACTCTTCGCCGTATTTGATGTGAGGAAAAGCTCTCGTTCTGCCTCCATTTCTCGTTATATGACCTTTTTCAAGCAAATGAGATAAACGATAGTGCGGAGAAGTAACATACCAAGTTTTCTTGCGCTCGGTAGAGGTCCTAGAAACGTCCTTGATTCTAAACGCTTTGACATATTTACCTGTTCGCTGATCAAAAGTGATATGCTCTTTAATGACGCTGTTCACTTTCTTAGCAACTGTGTCGACAGCTGCACCGAGAGATTCCACGACCTCTTCGCCATAGTCTTCAAGAGCATCAGTAACAGCCTCGGCAAAGCTTTTAGCCATGAGTCAACCGCCCCCTTGCAAGAGTCAAAAGGAGATGCGCAGGATTGCCCTGTCCGTCCGCCTCAACAAACTGTACCTGCTTGATGTCATAACAGCGGTCGTTTATAACGATAATGTTATCGTCATCAATCTTAGCTTCTTTGTGGATGCAGATAAGATCAGTGATCTTTATCTGTGCGGCCTGAGCCGCATAATAACGATGAGATCCGAGTGTTTTCCGGCCGAAGCAATAATGTCCAACAAGTTTCCCAGGCAGTCCCCTGTCTGTGCGAGTATATACATCGAGAACGCCCGAATTGAATGTGATTCTATCATTCATCGAAATCTCCTTCGCTTGCTATGGCGGCAAGCCTTAAGCGGACGATATCTCCCTTGTTAAATTCTTCGAACTTTTCCGGGACTCCTGCTCGGCTGAGACGACAATACTCATACAAGAGCGTTTTGCGCTCCGATGGTTGTTCAAAGCCAGACGGATCCTCGCCGGTGAGTGCCACAATCTTGTGCATCCCAGATTGGATCATCTCGGAGACTTGTTTATTGGTGTCTTTGTCTTCCCAAGTGATGCCAAGAAAAATCTTGACATCACTTAGGAGCTTATCGTTGCACTTCATCATTAAGCGGTAGTTTGAACTACCTTAACCTCTCTGACATAAGGTTTAAGATCGGAGATGTTCACAACGATGAACGAGTAGTTATCCTTAGGCACGCCGTTTCCATAGCTCCTTACAGTATAGACACGGTTATCTTCGAGGAACTGACAAGAGTCATCATAATCGATAGCGCCATCTTTGTGGTTGGCGATAATGCCTATGTACTTCTTGGGAATGCCGAGAATTGCTTTTCCAGCAGTAACGTATTCAGAGGTGAATACCTTAGTAGGGAAGGGATAGATGTCATTGCGGTATACACCGTCGATAAGAACGGTAGTTGCAGGCCCCACCTTGGTGAGAAAATCAGAAGGATTGCTGATAAGCATTACTTCCTTAACGGTTCTGAAAGTGCCATCAGGTCTCTTGCAGAGTTGCTCGATCAATGCACCGTATGCTGCGGGAGTGAGCTCGGTAAGCTTAACAGCTGTCTTCTCGGGATATACGCCGCCGGTTACGGCGCCGTCAAGGTTTCTTATCATGCCGATAGGTTCATCCTTGCCGGTACCTGCAACATAGCCCTTTTCAAGTCCTGCGCCGTAGCTCTCAGTAAGAAGGGAAATGACAAGAGTGATGAGCCATTCTTCAGAGAAATCGATAAAGCCCTTAGGGACAGGCAAGAACGCCGAAAGCTTCATCTGAGAACCATCGAGCACCTTCATCGCCTTAGTGATTTCGGTTACAATAGCAGCATTGATCTGGCCCCATACAGCAGGGGTTGTTCCACCCTCGCTGTATACGGTCTTATAGTTATATCCAGCCATTCTGAGATCGATCTCAGCGAGCAAAGGACGCTCGGTCTTAATGTCTTCCAAAACAGTGTTGATGATGGTGGTAGGCAATGCCTTAGGAATGTCGGCAATAGCTTGCTTAGCATTAGGATTCTTAACGGATTCCATGATCTGCTTAGCATATGCTCGCTCTTCTCCGGTGATAGCTCTGAGGCCACGTGCAGTGATAACGTTGTTATCAAGGCTTGCCTTAATCTCCTCAAGACTTGCGTCACTGTTGATCTGTGCAAATTTCTGACCGTACTTTTGAAGTGCCTCCGCTACAGCATCAGGGTCCTTGTTTTCGACTGCAGTTGTGATCTGCTGGCTGATTTCTCTCAATTCTTCTCTCATTGAGTCAAGATTTTTCATTGTTTTACTTCCTTTCAAATTAAAGTTTTCTTCATACACTCGAACAAATCAAAAGCAGCACCGTCCTTGCCGTCATCAAGCTGTTTTGCTGCCTGATGCAAGGACTGCGCTGCTTCAAAAGACTGTTGAGCGTTAAGATACATATTCTGTGCTGCCTGCTTGAGCTTCTCGGGATCGGCAGGCTTGGCTTCATCGATTTCGTCGCAGAAGCCATATTCAAGACACTCCTTAGCAGTCAAATACGTCTCATTGTCCAAAAGCTCTGTGAGCCTTTCAAGAGTGATTTTACCGCCTGAGCGCTGCATATAAATCTCGCGGTTGCCCTCCATGAGCCTGTCAAGATCATCAGCACATTTGCGATGTTCCGCTGCATTCCCCCAGCAAGGCATCGACATGTTATGAATGCCCATAACGCTATTCACATACATGACGATTTTGTCGCAGCTCATTGCAATAATTGATGCAATCGAATTTGCAAAGCCGTCAACATAGCAAGTCTTATGCGCAGGGTGGCGCTTAAGGTTGGCGTAAATACCATATCCCTGTTCCACACTACCGCCCTCAGAGTTGATGTACAGAATAATATTCTTAACATCTTTGTGCTTGTCGAGCTCTTCGGCAAAATGATCCTGGGAAGTCTTGCTCTTTGTGATTTCACCTGTCCACCAGTTTTCTGAGTCTGCCTTTACCTCGCCATAAAGTCTGATCTCAAGCGTATCAGATCCGAGCTCCTGCTTAAAATCAAACTTAAGTGTTTCAAACTTCATTGTTTTCGCCTCCTTCAGATTCATAGTTTTTTGTTCTCACATAGGCCCGTGAGAACGGTGTATTAAGCTGTGCTTCTCCCGCTTTGGCTCTTGCATCGTCAACGCTGTAGAAGCCGCATGCGATCAACTTATCAACGTTTGCAGCCATGCTGAATATGTCGATATGTTTGATAGCCGTAGTGTCAACTGTCAGATAATTGCCCCTGATGTAGTCTTCGGGCGTATATCTCTTTGAAGATATCTCCTCTTCGATCTGACAACAAATAGGATCTATGCAGAATGTTAATAGATTATCGGTAAGCACGCTGACGTCGGCTATGTCGCCGCGAAGTATTGCCGGCGGAATCTTAAGCGCTTGTGCTGCTGTATCCATGCTCTCACGCTTGAGCTGAAGAATGCCTGATACCTCGTCTGGTTTCTTAGACTCGGGAAGCGACTGCTTATCGATTCCATAGCCTTCATACAGTGGCAATACAGCATTCTTGCTTTCAAAGTAGTTTTTGAAGTATTCCGTCATATACTTTCTGATACGCTCTTCAAAATTTGAAGCCTTTTGCGCTAACGCATCAATTTTCAGAATGATTTTTTCGCCTCCGAGCTTCATGTAACGTTCTACAGCTTCATTAATCAGTTGATCATATCCACTCTGGATGCCTGCAACATATCTGGCGAGATCTTTGTTATTAAGTTTGAGATATATAACTTCCGATGCCTTGAACTGTTTGTTGAAGGTGAATCCATTCCTCGTAACAGAGTAAAAAGCCGTCTCGAGAACTGCATATTCCTGCTTGATAAAGCTATCTGCAACAAACAGTTGATTTCCACTCTCAAAAATCAGAACCTCGTTGTTATAGCAAAGCTTTGAAATCATCTCCTGGATGAACTGAGTACTGTTCTGTGAAGCATTCGGCTTCAAGTTCCACAGGTAATACTCATATCCCTTCACGGGCTTATGGTTTTGCAAAGTACGAAATTCGCATTTTGCAACCAATCCGGCAACAAGAGACACGGCGCATTCAAGTGCAAATTTGCCGATTACAAGCCGTCTAGCTCTATCTTCAAGCCCTAACGCTTTAACAAGATCGCTATCGTTGTTTATTGTGATTTTCTGCGAGGCTTTTTTGCCAAATGAGAAAATCCCCATTAATATCACTCCTTTGTTAGTAATTCCAAACGCCTTCAATTATATCTGCACTCTCGCAGTCGTAAGCTTCAAGCCTGGGCAACAGTGTTCGAGCGGCGACATACGCCATAAACCCGTCCGTCTTTCGTGACTTCGGCTCTATCTTCTCGAAAGATATGTTTCCTCTTTTGTCGACAACCTTCTTAGCGTTGTTTACATACCAACGCATCAGCATGTTGTCGCCAAAAACGACTTTATGACGAGCAAATTCCAAGCACAAAGAGGGCGCAATCATCATAATGTCTGATGGTCGAATGAGCTTTAAGTCGCCTTTTATTGTGCCATGCTCTTTGCGTTCCGGGATGAATCCGACGGCGCTAAGAGCTTTTGAAACAAGTGTATATCTAAAGTGGTCTATAGCTCCTGCGATAACAGTAAGGTTGTACTTTTGGCGCATCTCAAGATACCACTCCGCAGGCAATTCCATCGGTATTTCTGGAGCATCAACAATAGTGCATTCCCCTCTCGCTTCGCTATCAAGATATGGAAATCTGATTCGGTGCAGATCCTTTGATTGTTTGCAGATCCAAGAGTGAGTAAGCCAATGTATTTCACCATCAATCAGGAACATAAATCCTGCTGCAAAGAAGTCTGTGGTTGATGCAGAGTCAGCTCCAAACACGCACACTCGGTCATTAAGATACGCAAGCGGCCTTGATGCGATCTTAAGATTCTCAAAATCTGTGACCTCGTTCTCTTTGTCTCCTTGCGGCATATTCATACGCTTTGTAGCAAACGCCGAATGTGATATTGGGTCGTCAACATAGTCTATATACTCGAGCTTGATTTCGCTTAAAAGATTAGCGGCATATTCGCTGTCATCTACATGTGCGAGAGTGGGGTTAGCTTTCACCCATTTACCTGGATCATGTATTTCAGATATATCGTCAAGCTTGCAAATAAAAGGCAACATCCCATTGTCCGGGGCTCTGCCGTCAAGTATCTTCTTTGCTTTGCTCTTGAGCTTATCAAGCTCACCGTCTCGAACATCACCGTCAGTCGTGAATATTGAACGTCTCGGGTGCTTTTTCTTACCAAGACCGGTTATTGCGACGTTTATAAGCTTCGGATTCTCATATGTATGATATTCATCGAATACAACCGCACCAGGACGACCGCCGTCCTTCGTCTTGGATCCAGATGTTCTAAATCTTAGCCTGCTCGAGGTCTTGATACAGGTTATGAGTTCTTTTGTCCATGTAAAAAACTTCGATAATTTGGTTTTGTTGTTTTCAAGAACATTATAGACATCGTTAAACGATGTCTTTGCCTGGTCTTCACTTGAAGCGAAGATGTCAACATCATACTCTTTAATACCGTTACCCGGGGATATATAGCAAAATGTTTCAAAGCTCAAATAGCCGTTTTTACCTGCCCCGCGACCTGAAATACAAAGCAGGATCGGCCATCTTGGGAGCCCTGAATCCTTCCAATACGTGCAATTATGAAGAGCAAATATAAACTTTTCCCAAGGAAAGAGCTTAAACGGAAAGTATTTTTGATATCCTAAGTAAGTCTCGAGCTGTTCTTCATCAACATAGATATCCTCAGTTTCAAAGCACTTACGAACATGAGTCGCGAGCTGTTTTTGCTCTATGCAGACAACAGCATCGGCACTCTCGATAAAGCTTAGATATTCTTCAACGTGCTTACATAGTGTCGTCATCGTCACCAATTAGATTACCAGTTGTGATATCAAGCTGTGTAAGGATTTTTAGCATCTGTGCATTTACAGCGACAACTTCTTTTGTCGAAGGATTCTGCTTTATCATCGGTTTGCCGGCAGCAGAATAGTCCGAATATGAGATTCCACGCTTTTTTATATCCTTAAGCAAAGCTTCCTTCGTGTCCCACAGTTTCATATAATCTTCGATAAGAGAACGAAACACTTGAATGTTTGCATTCTTGCGCTCAAGTTGCTCAATCAGAGACTCTTTTACTTCTTTTTTTCGTATCGCCATAAATTGATTCACCACGCTTTTTGCTGATTTTTTTGCGTTTTTTAACGGTCGCCCTTTAAAGAATATAGTATATTTTTCCTCGTGCGCGCGAAAAATCGGTTTTGTCGAGTATGGGGCCGGTTTTCTCGACACGTAAAATGCTATTTTTTTGACCGGGGGGTATCGGCTCACCAACGCTCTTCGTTTATGTATTTCCTTTTGCCGAAATGAATAACATTGTGACAAGCTTGACAAACAGCAATGATATTCTTTGTGCCATCAGGCGCATAACGTGACAGTGCAAGCTCGGGATGTTGGCGAACGGTGTTAACATGGTGAGCAATCTCCGCAGGACCATATCTCTTGTTTTCTCTGCAGATCTGACATTCCTTCTGCTCTTTCAAAATATCCTCGGAGAGCTTACGCCACACCTTCCATAAGTAGAACTCCTCAAGCTTATTTTGTGATATAAGATCTTGAAGCCAACACAACCTGTCATCCGTCACACTTCATCACAGCTTTTCGGCAGCTTTGGAATCTCTTTGTCTCCCTCTCCCTTAATGCATCTGCAGGCCCATGGGCATATAACGGCATAGTCGTTTGTTTTGTCACGCCACTCGCAGTGCTTGCATTTCTTTGCCTGCTCTTGCGAAAGTTTTCTAAGCATATTTTTTCTCCTCTGCAAAGCAAGATCCGCACGAAGCAATGGCTTTTTGCCTGCTTCATGCGGATTAAAAACATATACGCTTTGCTAATATCAGTATACTCGCCCTCTAAGGGGTCAAACAAGTTCATTTTTGTCTGCGACAGCATCCAAAGCGGCTCGATGTTGGCGTTTTCTCGTGCTCTCAGATATGTACAGCCTGCTTTCGATAGTGCCCCAACTGAGAAAGCTTAAGTATCGATAGCTAAGTATCGCATAGTGTCTTTCGGGCACGCTCTCAATAGCCCGCTTGATCTTCAGGCGTTCTCGATCAAGAGCCGCTGTTTGTCGGTCGATCTGCTGACCAAGAGCAAGAAGCCGAACACGCCTGTTCTCAACACTGTTAGCTCTTGCGTCCGAACGCCCGGCGCCAATATTGTCACCCAAACCGTGAATATCGCTCTCAAGGCTTTTCTTTTCTTCTTTAAGGGCTTCTATCTTCTTGGTTAAGATATACGCCCTGTTAAGCCATGCGGCGGTTGCTGCCTGCTTCTCGGTCATCAGATCACTGCCCTTTCTTTCACTGTTTATGATTTTCTATTATCTCAAATATTTGTCCGTCAAGCCTGCTTACAAGCTCAGAACAATCGCCAAAGGCGGCATGAGCCTTCCACGATTGATAGCATTGTTCAAATTTCTTTTGGTCGAGTTGTCCGGATGCTACAATATGCGCCATTCTCTTATACTTCCTATAAGCATTCCGCTTATTTTCATTTCTGATACGGCATACTACTTCACCGTTATGGATATACGTATGAAAGCCCAAAAACTTAACCCCTTGTTTGAACGGCATCATCTGCGTTTTGCCGTTAAGAGAAAGCTTAAGATCAGCAACTATTCTGTTTATCTCTGCAAGGCAATTCTTTAAATACTCCTTGTCATGATGTATCAGATAAAAATCGTCCATATATCTGCCGTAATACTTTATTCCCAAATCGGACGTGATGAAGTGGTCTAAGTCATCCAAATACAGCAAGGCAAATACTTGACTCGTTTGGTTGCCTAAAGGCAAGCCTAATCCGTCGGTACTGTCGATAATCAGATCGCACAGCCACAATAGGTCTTCATCATCAAAGTGCTTTCTGATAATAGCTTTTAATATGGCATGGTCTATTGTGTAAAAGAATTTGGTTATATCAGCTTTAAGGATATATCCGTTGTTTCCGTTTTCTTCATAAAAATCAAGCATATCCTGCTTGAGAGAATTCAAACCAAACAATGTGCCTTTACCCTTTTGCCCGGCGAAGTTGTTTCGGATAAACACGTTCGACAGTTTCGGAAGCAGTACGTTATCACATAAGCTGTGTTGAACCACTTTGTCCTTAAACGCCGCGGCTTCTATAAGTCGCTTCTTCGGCTCGAACACAAAGAACCGATTATACTCTGACACAGTGTATTGCTTTGCTTCAAGCAGATGCTTAAGCCTGTGTATACCGTCTAAAGCTTGCGTTTCAAATCTTGCTGAACTGTTCTTGTTTCCTTTACCAGACTTTGCTTTACGGTATGCATAATATAGGTTGTTAAAGTCTGTTACTTTTTCAAAATCTGTCATAATCGGTCCTACGATAAAGGACAAAAGAAAGGCAATATGCTCTTTTGTGAGGGGTGTTCTGATTTCGGCGCTTAGCTTACTCTTTCTGACTGTCTCCCAGAACGGACGCACACCCAAACTGTTGTTGCAGTTGTTGTTGTTCAATGTACCATTGTTGTTGACACAGCGGACGGAAAAGTGCATTATGCAGCATATTGCCTGTGCTGATCATCTTTCTTTATCCTTTGTCCTCCATGCAATAGTCATGAATTTTATATCAGAAACAAGTTTCGACCAATACTCAGCACTGTTTGATTCAATAATGCTTAATTGCAGGCATAACTCTATGTAGAATAGCAGTTCATCACACATCAGGATCGCCTTCGTCTGAAATTCACTTCTTACCGTCCTATTGTTTGTATGGGTTCTGTTTGCTTCAAGCAACAGCTCATAAATCGTCATAGCCTTATTTTGCATTCTGTCGCATAAAGTAAACCTATACTTTTTTGGGAACTTGTTGCAATTTGACGTGATCCTTATTGTATGCACGGTTAATTCTTTAGCTTTTATCACTACTCTTAAGTCATTAGTCTCTTGTTTCATCGATATCCCTCGTTAAGATTCAAAGATTGAAGTTGAAAAGATACAAAACGGACGCACACCCAAACTGTAGTAGAAGTAGTAGTTCAATATACCATAGTCGATGACACAGCGGACGGAAAAGCGTGTACCTCTGTGCGGAGTAGACCAAGGCGTTGCAAGCCACCACCAATAGTCCACAGTGTACTTTTCAATAATTCGGTTGTATTTGCGGTACATATCTGCAGTAAGCAATCCGACTTTGTCTGTCACCTTACCGTAATCGTCAAGGCCGTCATCAGACATAAGGTCAATTTCCGTTTCAAGAATGTTTTCTTCTCCAATAACATCAGCGAGCTTTTTGAAATACTCTGTATTAAGCTTTTTTCTTATTTCACTGTTAGCATAGTTGTTTGACTTGGCGTCGAATACCGTTCTTTCGTAAGCAAAGTTCTTTGAAAGACAAAGAATGCCTTTTTCCAACTTATCGAGCACGATAAATTCTTCTCCTGCCACTTCTACGATTTTCCCAATTTCAACTTTTGTTTTACTCATAACTTTTCTCCTTACTCTGATACAAAGATATTAGATTTTAAGATACAAAACGGACGCACACCCAAACTGTCGTTGCAGCCGCTGATGCCCAATGCACCAATGTTGTTGACACAGCGGACGGAAAAGTCGTATCCGTTCGATTTGGTGCTGTATGCAGTTGATAACCACCACCAATTATCAGGTCTGTGCTCGTCGAGTATATGGACGTACTTTCTGTACATATCGCACGTCAGCAAAGATATGTAATCTTCGCAACTGCCATAGTCTGTCCTTCCGTCATCCGATGTCAGATCGACGGTATGCTTAACTATGTTTTCACTTCCGACAATATCGGATAAATGCTTATAGAAGTTCTCGTTCAGATCTTTTCTTATATTGCTTTCGCTGTAATTATTGCTGTTGTCATCAAACGTAGCTGTCTTCCAAAAGTCCTTCAGCAAGAGAGCTGTAGTGCCGTCACTATTATGCTCAAGCACTACGAACTCCAAGTCTCCGAGCTTAACGATCTCGCCGATCGTGATGTCTTTCAACGGCACGGGCCCAAGCCCAAAGCTTTTCTTCATCTCGTTAACCTGTTCCGGTGTTAACTCGATCTTTTTGTTGTTTAGCATTAAGTAATTACTCATGTTTTATCGTCCTTTCTTATTCTTCAACCTCCGTCGAGGCCTTCTTTGTCTCCGAGCGTTCCACCTTGATAACGCCCTTAGATCCTCGGCTTAGCTTTGCGCGTGTGCCGCTTGATAGCGTTATAGTGATCGCGTGTACCTTGTACGTTGCTATCTGAACTGCTGCAGTATACATAAGATCTATGTTCTCTTGCGGAACAGGCAAGAAGCCTGCTTCGATGCAGTTATCACCGAAGGTGTTGTCTATTGCTTCGGTAGCTCGCTCAATTTGGTCCTGGATCTTTCGGGCACGCCTTGCGCCATCGCACTGGCATTCGTTTCCCGTAAGTGATATCTGTCCGCAATATCTGCAAGCAGAGTCGTCTTTCATGTTATCTGTCATCTTTATCGTCCTTTCTGTTATTCTTCAGCCTCAATTAAAACGGGCAGCCCCCGTCGCTCAAAACTTCCTCAAATTCTGCAAGGTCGTCAGCGATAACTACAGGTGCGGCAACACTTTGCTGCCCTTTATGCGCCTCTGCATTATCAGATGCTTTTTCGCCGGTAAAGGAAATATTATCAACGTAAACCTCGGTAACATAATGCTTTGTTCCGTTCTTGTCGTCGTAAGTGCGGCTTCTGAGGTTGCCCTCGATAGCAATCATTCTGCCCTTTGCGAAATGCTTGCTGATGAAGTCTGCCTGCTGACGCCAAGCCACGCAGGTGATAAAATCGGTTTGTCTTTCTTCTCCCTGTTTAACATAGCCGCGGTCAACAGCGATATTGAACGTCAAAACGCTTGTACCATTGGCGGTTGATTTAAGTTCAAGGTCTTGTGTAATTCTGCCCATTAAAATAACTCTGTTAAGCATTTATGTATTTTTCCTTTCTCCGTAACTGCAAAAATCGGTAGGTCTTGTTAATTCAATCCTATAACAATCTCCATTGTTCCAATACTTGCAATCCTTGCATCGCACCACTTCCACAACATCGGCGGTGGGTTGGGAAGCGAGCCAAGCAAGGAGCTTCGGGACGTTTAAATCTTCAAAAAAGCCTTTCGGAATGGTTACATTTTCAATGTCAATGTACCTTTCTACCATTTTCCCGTCTACCGCCATTTGTGCCGCTTTTTCAACAAGCTTATATTTTTCTTTGTTATCGGTTTCAAATTGCAAGGCATATTCACCATCGCCTTGCTGTGATTTCCAAGATGTTGCCATCACTCCGCACCGCCTTTCAATGCTTTAATTGCATCTTCTCTTGTCAAGAAAACCGTCTTACCAATATCTTCAAGTTCAAATTCTCCCTCGTCCCAACACTCCGTTAGTTCAACTCCAACTTCATATTGTACCCAAGTAAACATAATTCCTTGCTCGTCAATATGTATTCCATCAATAACGGCAGAGTCGTGATAATCTTCTACCGCAAAATATATTGTATCACCGATATAGCAAGGGAAATCTATTGTTTTCTTCATTCCTTCTCACCGCCTTTCAATGCTCGTTCTGCTTCTTCTCTTGTGAGAAATACTGTTTTGCCAAAATCTCTAAGCACTCTGAAAAAGTTGCTTTCAGTGAGATAAGTTTGCTTTATAAAAGTATGTTGATTATTTTTTCTCACCATTTTGCCATTACTAAAATCATATGAATGAGTGCGCTTTGTCACTAACATATATATTTTGTCGCCTATTTTACAAGGTGGGACAATTACGCCGTATGCAAGTAGGTGGTCGGCAATCTGTTCGCTATATAAATAATCGCCTAACAACTCAATCAATCTATCACGCATATTACTCACCGCCTGTCATTTCTTTTAACACCGCTCTCAAAGCACACTGTAATTCCCAAGTTTGCCCTAATGTAAAAGCGACATCTTTTATTTTCTTTTCGAACCTTTTGACAAACTCTTGGCTTGCTTCGATCTTGATTTTCCTGCAACCTCGCTGATATTTTTTGGCTTCCTCTCGGGATATTGCAAAGCTGTTTCTTAACTCCTCAATCTCTGCCTTTTGGCGGTTGATAAGAAGCAATGCGTTATGGCAAGCTCTTTCAAGACATTTTTCTTTGGGTGGGCTGACTAAAGGGCAACCGTTACAGTTTGCATTTACAAAGCAACACTCCAAAGCCTTAATAATTTCGTTATCGGTCATTCAATCACCCTCCCTCTCAAACGCCTTTTCGTAAGTCATGCCGGTTAAAGCTAAAATCCCGTCAATAAGCTTTTTACGGCTGTTCCCGCCCTGCAATAAAAAGCGCACCATACTGATGCAAGTGGCGTGAGAATCGCCGTACAGCGCTCTTGTCAGCTCTGTAATACTGCATTTATTTTTGATCATATACTCGCGCAGGTTGGGATAAACGCACTGCGCTTCTGTGATATTTACAGCACGGCGCTCGCGGCGGCCGCCGCAAATGGCGTATACACGTTGCTTCGTAACGCCGAACTTCTGACTGATCTCTTCATAAGTCAGCCCTTCGGATATAAGCTTGAGCATTTGCGTTTTTCTTTCTATGTTCTCTTTGCTTAGTTTCATTCACTCGCCGCCCTTTCTCTGATCTCAGGATAAAAGTCGCATTTTGTTCTATCTCCGCCGCAGGAGCATTTATCCCGCTCTCTTGTGCCGTTACAAACGCCTGCTTTTGAGTCGTACCAGATAGGGCGGTAACAATCGCATATGCCCGGCGTTTTCCTATCGCGTTTTGCCGCCTCTACAACGTCCGCCGCAGCTTCTTTTGGATGTCGGCATTAAGGTCTATGACGTCGATGTCATGTTCGCCTTTGCTGATCAGATCCTTGCAATAGGATCTGATCAGTTCAGCTGCGTCTTCACGTTTTATGTAATCAGCCTGCTTATTCATTTTGCGGCTCCTTTCACTTACTCATCAAATTGACCGCCTGCATCAAGTTGTAATGCATGCTGTCCAAGTCTCTTATTCTCTTTCGAAGGCCGAAAGCGGCTTCATCATCACGGCGCTTTATCGCCGCAATAAGCTCGGTCTTAAGTTTCTCTCTGCGTGCTTTAATGCGTGCGGCATCTGCACGGTATTGCTCTATCAGATCAGCCATTACTTCCCCTCCAATTCCAAGCGGCAAGTTTTGAAGTATCTACACCACAAGCAGCAGTATCTGCAGTGCTTGTTAGGTCTTAACCACAGTTTAAAGCGAGATCTTAGATTTCTCATTGCTCTATGTATCATTTGTCGTTACCTCCGTTTGCCGGCATTTGAACGGCGACGAAGGGAATCTTTTTCAGTTCGTCAGCCACTTCGCACTCGTCGGGAAAGTTCGTTCTTAAAGTTTCAGCATAAACTTCAGCCATCGCAATAACAAACGGCACTTCGGCCACCACAAGCGGATTGAAAAGCATCGACATCTGAATTGCGATCTCCTGCATTATTTCTCTCACGATCTTTTCCGCAACATCATTGTTTTCTGCGCTAAGCGCTACCTTCAAGTGTTTTATCAGTTCTTTTCTTTTTGTACTCATTTTTGTCTCGTCCTTTCTTTGGTGGAGGCTTGCGCCTCATTCGGATGCACACATACCATCCTCCGTTGACCTCGTTATAAAACGGATGAACGTCGGACAGCAAGTATCCTTCGTAATATTTCTCTATCTGTTTTTTGGCATCGTTTGGCGACACGGCTATGTCTCTGACTTCTCTTTGCGAAAGTCGGCCGTCTCGCTGTGATTCCTTCGGCTGCGTTAAGTTGCGCGAAGCGCACCATCGCTTGCCGAGTATCGGGTTTTTGATAAGATAAACCGCAATGCCGACTATGCCGAACTCGTCAAACTGCAAAGGCTTCGCTGTCGTGTATCCTTTTCCCCAAAGTTTTGCAAGCTTATTTATCGACATACCTCCCGACATGACTATGTGATGGTGCAGTCGGCCGTCGTTTTGTCCGATCTCCGTGACAAAAACGTATTTGAGCTCGGGAAGCTCAAGTTTTATTCGGTGGCGCTTAACTCGCCGCAGGAAGTTTTGCACTTCCCTCTGCGCCGCCTCGGGGCTCTCGGGGTAATTATCGTTTGAGTATGTTAAGTCGAAGCGGATATCATCCTCTGTGAAGTTGGCATTAAGAAGGCGGATAAGCTTGCGCTCGGCATTGCGCTGGTTCAAACGCTCTTGCACAGCACTCGTGGGCTTAGCTCGTTTGCTTCTCGCTCCGGGCTTCTTGAATACCGGGAAAACGTCAATTTCCAAAAAGTCGCCGCACAAAAACTTTTTTTCTCTATAAAGACATCGCATTTATACACCTCGTTTCTTCTTAAAAAGATTGCTGACTTTTCGGGGGAAAGGGGACGCATTCCCCTCTCCCCCAGTATCCCCCCTCACCCCTTATATTTATCAATTAAATATAAAAAGAAATGGGCGTTAAGTTAATATCTATTACAAGCCCGAAAAAAGGCAGTCGCCTTTTTGTGAAATTTTGTTCAGTTTTCAAGCTTCCAATACTAACTTTTTAAGGGTATCCGGGCAATCCGGGGCGAAGTCGATGTCAGCTAACGGGCATACAAGAGTGCTGTTGCCTGCTTTCTTATCAACAAGCTCAACAAAGTCCTCGTCCCTGCCATAAGCATCGAATTCTATCCTCACACTTCTGATGCGTTTAAAAGTGATCGCCCCGATCTTGGCGGCGGTCGCGCCGATAACCACGATCGGCACTCTCGCCTTCCCTGCTCTTTTGGCTTGATCAAACGTCATGGGCGGTCACCCGCCTTGACTACGCCGTTAATTCGGTGTATAATAACGGTAAGGTCTTTATTTGTTTCGACCTTTTTGGACTCGTTAGGCTTGCCGGCGCAACGGGTCCTTTTTCTATGCCAAAAATCCGATATCAGCATCAGCGCAAAGCCGACAAAGAAACACACAAGTCCTGCTGCGGCAAACGTGCGCGAAAGATCCGCGTTATCATAAGCGGCAAAAGACATAACAAGGCCTGCAAGTCCTGCAAAAAATAAAACGGTCATAAGCTTGTCCTTCATGTTTGTTTCTCCTTTGTGTCGTTAACGAATCGAAGCAATGATATCCTCTCGTGGCAGAATGCTCCGAAGTTGCCTTTTTTTGTACATTTGGGTCGTTCTGAACTGCTCCTCTGTGTAAAAATCCGAGCAATTGATAAGCCCCTCGTTCTTGTCTGGGTGAAAGATTCTGAAAACCTCAATAGCCTGCTTAATGTTCTCGGCTAACACAACGGTCCATCCGCCCAGGTAAGGCTGTCCATATGTGCCGTATGTAAAATAGAATTCTTTCAGCTGTCCTTTCATTTGCATTTATTTCACCTCCTCAAGTTGCTTTTCCGGGCGAGGAATTCCCATCTCGTCACAAAAGCTGTTTATAATGCTTATGCATCTGCAGGCTTCATCCACAGTCTCACACATGGTTGATATTTTGCCTTCGGGCAAAACCAGCGTTAATATGATTTTGTTCATTTCGTCACCTCCAATCCAAAATCACGACAGCCAGCTTGCAAAAGCACATGCTGCCACGTAATACATTCTTCCAACTTTCTTTAAGGGAAAGTCCTTTTGACTCATAAGGGTGCGGCTGTCACATCCGCAATACTCAGCCGCTTTTTTAATTGGAATAAGCTCGGCTTCACCGAACCGCTTGCGGATCTGTTCAAGGTTTTCGTAGTAAAGTTCTTTGATGCGCATTTTTGGGTCTCCTTTATACAGTTCGGATATCTTCACACAGATCGTCCATACTGCAGTTTAAACATTTTGCGATCACTCGCCCTACTTGAATCGAAGGGTTTTTTGTGCCTCGCTCGATCTGACTCAGCATTGGTTGAGATATTCCAACGTTTTCTGCTAACTCTGCCTGCTTTATCCCGAGACTTTCCCTGCGAATTCTGATGTTTTCGCCAACATTCATTTCATGCACCTCTAATCTTATATTTTTATTCCTTTTTATTGCTTTTTAACAAAAGCTGTGTTATAGTTAGGATATAGTCTTAACTTGGTTATATTATATCTCTAAGTTTAGAGTGTGTCAATTGAATTTTATCTATCTTTAGAGATTTTGGAACTTTGAACAAAAAGGAGTGATAGATTTGTACGTTTCTGCTAATATTGCTGATCGCATTAGATTGATTGCTAAGTCTAAGAGCATTTCCGTAAAGCAGCTTTTGGAAGATGTAGGACTTGGATTCAATACCATGTCAAATATGAAGACTTCCGTGCCAAAGGCTGATAATCTCGCAAGAATTGCCGACTACCTTAATTGCTCCGTGGACTACCTACTTGGCCGTACCGATGATCCAGAAATCAACCAAGATAATATTTCTCAGATGAAAGTAGGAATAACCGAGCATGAAAAAAGGCTCATCGCGGCGTATCGCAATAAGCCTGAAATGCAATCTTCAGTTGATAAATTATTAGATATCGAAGAGAATACAAGTCGTATAATCTATCGTGCCGCAAGATCAGACGATAACACCGAGCCTCGACTTGAAAAAAGATCCGTCTCTGATCTTGACAAATTCAAACGCGCAACCCCCGTTACGAGTGACGATGACCTTTAACGACAAAGAAGCATAAAAAACAACCCTCACGGAGAAGATACCCCGTGAGGTGATAATCTTGATAAAAAACGTGTATGGCGCATATAAGAACGTGCGAGATTCAGCTTGGCAAGTATTGCTCGATTATAATGTTCGTTCTGTTCCTGTGAATGTCGCCAAAATTGCTCACTCTTCCGGAATAACCATTTTCAAAAACTCGGAAGTAGACGAGCTCAAGAACAATGAATCAGGCGCAAGCATTCTCGACGGAGATAAATGGTACATTATATATGATGATACCGTCTCAAGGGAAAGAAGCCGTTTTACAATAGCTCACGAACTGGGACATATTTTCTTAGGGCATCCTTTGAGATTAGGATATCATGCACGCACTATTGATATCAGTAAGCCGGAAACAGAGCGTCACGCCGACATGTTTGCAATAAGACTTCTCGTGCCTGCTTGTGTGGTATGGGGATTAGATCTGCACACACCGCAAGATATCCAACAGACGTTCGGCGTCAGTTATACCGCCGCCAAAGCGAGAGCAGAGAGGATGCAGGTTTTGTATGGCCGAGGTAAGTTTTTATCAAGCGATTTAGAAAGACAAGTCTTTGATAACTTCAAGGATTATATATCTTCATACAAGAAGATCTGAGACAATAGCTGGAGGGCTCTATTATGAAAAAAGGCACTATATTTTTAATAATTTTTCTTTTTTTAATAATCGAAATTATTGGCTTTGCAGGCATATTAGGTGATACCCCTATTGCCGCTAAGTTTTTATTCGGTGGCTTAGCCTTTGGTGGCTGCATTGCAATGATAATTTTTTTGTGGCCCCCAAAAAAAGCTTATGTTAATACACAAAAAGTTGCCCCCCCTCCTGCAGTTACATTCTCTCCTCACGTTAGGACCTGTGACAGCTATCAGTTTAAGGTTGCCGGTGTAACTTTCAAGAACGGTCGTAAATCTCGACAAACGATTTTGCGTGCTATTTATTTTGGTGATGAGCCGTATGACGATGAACTTGTACTGTATCACCTTAAAAAATATGAGTTTGAGGGTGAGCTCGCTGTCGCTGTATATGCGAAAAATGAGCAGATTGGCAATGTTCCTCGTGCGGATTTGCCTTTTATTTTGGAACACTTCGACGATATTGTTGATGTCGATGTAGATGTTTACGGTGGTGGCACGAATGAAAATAGAGAAAAACTCAGTTATGGTGCCAAGGCTACTATAATCTATAAAATATAAAACAGCCGCCCGAAATTGGGCGGCAAGTAGGTAGGTGATGTAATGATTAAACGAAAAGACGGCAGATGGCAGGAAGCCGTAACGCTCGATAACGGCACCCGCAAATATTTCTATGGCAAGACTAAAGCCGAAGTTCTGCGAAAGATTGCAGAATTCAGCGAGACAAAAGAACGTGGCGAGTTATTCGGTCCTATTGCCGACAAGTGGTGGAACGCCCACGAGCCGACTCTTGCCTATAATACGACCAAAAGTTATCGTCCTGCTTTGCAGAGGGCTATTGACGCATTCGGTAACATACCCATAAAAAGAATTGTCCCTCACGATATAGCGCTCGAAATCACGCGATTTTCAAGTGGAAAAGCCGACAAGACAGTTCGAACCCAGCTTTTAGTTTATAATTTAATTTTCACCTATGCTGTACAGCAAGGATATATTGACTTTAATCCCGCTCGCGAAGTCGAGGTTCCAAAGAAGTTAAAAAAGACAAAGCGTACAAGTCCTTCCTCTGCTGATATCAAACGAGTCAAAGAATCATACAGTCACCCCTTCGGAATGTTCGCGTATTTTGCGCTTTATACAGGACTGCGAAAGGGTGAGCTACTCGCTCTTGAATGGAAAGATATTAATATGAAAAAGCGTGAGATCAGTGTTACAAAATCGCTCTATCATGTAAACAATATTCCAAAAGTTAAAGAACCTAAAACCGAAACCAGCGTAGCACGAATCCCTATACTTGATGCTCTCTACTCAAAGCTGAAGCCTGGAAAAGGTCTTGTATTTCCCAATCAAAGAGGCGAATACATGTCTGATTCTCAATACGACAAAGCCTGGAAAGATTATTGCGCAACAACCGGAATAAACGCTACTGTACATCAATTAAGACACGCTTACGCCACTATGCTTTTTGAGAATGATATTCCAGCAGAAGAAGCGCAAGCTCTGCTTAGACATGCACAGGTGCAAACTACAATGGATGTTTACACGGATTTACGTGAGGAAAAACTAAAGAAGATCCACAGCAAAGTGTACTCGATTGACATCGAGTAATGTTTTTAATGTCAAATTGATGTCACATAAGATATACGCCCTTTATTTTCGGGATTCCAAAATAGTTCGAATCCCTCCATCTCCGCCAAACAGACCGCAGTTCATACGAATTGCGGTCTTAATTTTACTTTGTAAACAGTTCGATAAATAAGAATTTGGTAGCGAGGTAGTATAATGATTAGAATTATAAAAAACAGTGACTTAGCACAATGTGGTATGATTTATGCAAAAGCATTTCCAATGGAACATTGGGGGATAGACTGGACGACAGATAATGCAACAGAATATCTTCATGATTTTTTTGAACAGAAAAGATTTGTTGGATTTGTATATGAAGAAAACGATGAAGTGCTAGGTTGTATATTCGCGCTTCGTAGGATTTCAGGCAGCAAAGAAGAGATTTACATTAATGAGATGGCAGTACTTCCTGAACGGCAAGGTCAAGGAATAGGTAAGCAGTTATTAAATGCTGTTAAAGATTACAGTAAGGACAAAGGACTTGCAGGTATTGTTCTTTATACAAGTGAGTATGCGCCAGCGGCTAAGTTTTATGAAAAGAATGGGTTTAAGTTATCAAATGGAACTATATGTATGTATTGCGAGTAATTAAAGTATGTTCAAATTTCAGTTTGACGGAGCGACAAATTCCAATTTCTCGAACAGCTTGAAATTAGCAAAGGGGTGACCGATTTGGTCACCCCTTTCGTTATTCTATCTTCACCCCAACGCCTTACTCATCGCGGCGCCGGTTTCGGTTTTGCTGACAGCATCGAGGTGGCTGTAGATGTTGGCGGAAAACGGGCGCAAAACAGCCACCCTTTCGGGTGGCTTTTATTATGCACTTTACTTTTCAAATCTGAAAACATTCCACGAAAGCTTTTTGAGATTTGCGCTGAGCTTGCCGTTTTCGAACTTGGCGTTGAGGTTGATCTTGAGAGCCACGGCGCGGGAGTTTTCGAACGAGCTTGTGGCTGTGATATCATCAGAATACATCTCTAAAAACAAAACCGAGAATTTCGATTCGCCAACCGTTAAGCCTTTGTGCTTCGTCTTGAGGATCAAGTCTGTTATAACGTGTGATGCTGTATGCTATCGCTTTATATTCTACACTTCCGCCGTCACGATAAACAATGCGGACGGGAACAAGACAGATAACCAAAGCGATCACCAAAATGACTATTACAATTTTCGTGAGCTTATTGCGCATTTAAATCCTCCTTTAAAGGTGGGATCTTTACTTTTTGCTTTCTCTTATTATCTTCTCAAGAATGTCCTTGTCGGCAGGGCAAAAATCGAACTTGGGGATATCGCGGGGATAGATCCATTTAATATCGTTGTGTTCAAGCTTTTGGGGCGTGCCGCTTTCAATTCTTGAATTGAAAAGCGTTAGGTGAACGGTGATGTCGGGATAGTCGTGAGTGACCTCGGTGAAGATATCGCCTGCTGATATGATAACTCCAAGCTCTTCCTCGCACTCTCTTATAAGTGCCTGGCGTTTGGTTTCGTTTGGCTCGACCTTGCCGCCGACGAATTCCCACAAAAGCCCTCTTGTTTTGTGTGCGGGGCGCTGACAGATGAGAAACTTTCCGCCATTCCAAATAAGTGCGGCAACAACCTCGACAATGCTGTCATCCTGCTTTTTGTTATCTGAACCGATGAGCCTTTTAAGCTCGGCTTTTGTGAATACGGTTTCGGTGATTTCGTTACCGTCACCATCTGAAATGACAGTCATAAAGCCGTTGGAGAGAAAAACTATCGGGCGGAAGCCGTGTTTAGACTGCATTATGTCGGCACAACGGTTTGCGTGAAGCTTGCCTTCATCAAAGCTGTTCATTGTGTGTCTGAAATCAAGAATCGCAAGCGGCTTGCCGTTATCGAAAAGAGCGTGATCGACGGTTAAGAATGAGCCGTTGCCATCAGAGATATCGACGTTTAACTGCCAATCATCCCCTCTGGTCCAGCCGGCATCTTTAATCATAAGCTCGATATAGGTGCGGCGGTTCTTGTTTTCAAAATCGCCGTGAGTTTTTGTGAGATATGCTCCCCTGTTGCTTTGGCGGGATTTAAGCTCGGCTTTTAAAGCATTGTTTTCCTTGACAAGCTCTTTTACACTTGCCTTTGCATTCGGCACAAAGGAAAGAGCTTCATCAACAGTAAGCTCGAGAAGGGATTCATCGAACTGCGGCTCTTCGTATTCGTCAGCATAGCTGTATGCTACAAAATCAAGGAAGATGAAGAGGTTTTCTAAGCAAAGATGCGCCTGCTCGTATGTAATTTCGTTGCCGCCGTGGGCAGATGTGTTTCCAAGTCGGCGGATAAAATCAAGGCGGTGCCAGATATCCTCGCCGACAATCTCGCGAAATTTTCTGGTGTTAACAAGATTGATAAGCTGTTTGTTCTCAGGAGTATAAAGCTCGCGATCGACCGAGTACATCCACTTGATGGCAAACTCCATCGACCTGCGGCAATTTAAGACGCAAGCCTCGAGGTCGATATGAAGTATTTTCTCTGCCGAGATGGCGACATCTGAAAAAGAGTCAAACTCGGGAGTGGATTTTAAAAAGTCGAAATTGGTCATATATCGCTCCGAAAATGCAGACTAAAGTTCTTTTGAAAAAATTATTTCGTATGGATCACCTGAAAGTGCAAATCCACCGATAGCATTATAGCCAAGCTTTGTATAAAAATGCTGCGCGGTTTCGTTTTGTTGGGTAGAGGTCATTACTGTACTGAAGCCCAGACTCTTCACTTCCCTCTCCCAATAGCTGACGAGCTGAGTGCCGAAGCCTTGGCGCTGATAATCGTCAAGAATATATATAAGATTCATAAACGGAGTGTTATCCCAAAAAAGGTTATAACGAAGCCAGCCGATGAAAGTGCCGTCAAGCTCGGCAATCAAAACTCTGCCAAGGGATATAGAATTTTCAAGCTCGATCTTTGAAATGTGTTTATCATGAAATAACACAATGTCGATATCGTTATTTGTTGCGTGGCGGATTATCATTTTTTATGTCCTTTTAATACTTCAAAAACAGCTTTACAACTTTTTTCGCGGTTTTGTAGATTGGGGTTTCAAGCACATTTTGGGCGTTTTTAAGCTCTTGTCTTATCTCGATATGCTGAGGACAATGCTTCTCGCACTTGCCGCAGCCGACACAGTTGGAAGCGCCCGTTGCGTCCTTTCTTAAAGCTGTGCACATTATGTATTCTTTTAGCGAAACAAACCAGCCATCTGAATAGCGCTTGTTATATGCCGAGAAGGTGCCGGGGATATCGACGTGTTTGGGACAAGGCATGCAATATCCACATCCCGTGCAGCCAACCTTCATCTTTTCGTTGATTGCTGAAACGACGTCCTTTAAAAGAGCTTGGTCTTTATCTGTAAGCTCGCCTATTTCAACATCGCAAGCGTTATTAACATTTTGATCGATCATTTCAAGCGAGTTCATGCCTGAAAGGACACAAGTAACCTCGGGTTGATTCCAAAGCCAGCGGAATGCCCATTCGGCAGGAGTGCGCTTGATCTCGTAATCGAAAAAGAGCTTTTTTGCCTTTTCGGGAAGATTATTGACAAGTCTGCCCCCTCTCAAGGGCTCCATAATCATGACGGGAATACCTTTTGATGCGGCATATTTAAGACCCTTAACGCCTGCTTGAGAGTTTTCATCAAGATAGTTATACTGGATCATACAAAAATCCCAGTCATAAGCATCGATAAGCTGACAGAACATATCCGAGTTTCCGTGATAGGAAAATCCGATCTGACGGATGGCTCCGCTTGCTTTTTTGCTTTCTATCCACTCTTTGATGCCAAGGGCTTCTAAGCGGTTCCACGACTTAACGTCCGTTAGCATGTGCATGAGATAATAATCGATATAATCGGTGCGAAGGCGCTTAAGCTCCTCGGAAAAGATCTTCTCAACGCTGTCAAGAGATTTTATCATATAGTGAGGGAGCTTTGTTGCGATGTTGATATCTTTGCGGATGCCTGTTTTTTCGAATATCTTGCCCAAGGCTGTTTCGCTTCCGGGATAGATATAAGCGGTGTCGAAATAGTTGACACCGGCATTATAAGCCGCCATTATCTCACGCTCGGCTTTATTTAGGTCGATAGATCCTGCTGAATGCGTGAAGCGCATACAGCCATAGCCAAGGATGGAAATGGGGTTTTGGTATTTGTCAAAGCGGTATTGCATGGGGAACCTCCCGTGGAATTATGAATTTGTCAAGCAAAGAACGCACTCGCAATGAATTGTGCGAGGGAACATATCTGCGGCTCTGCCTCTTGAAAGAGTGAAGCCGTTTTCGCTTAAATATTTGCAGTCACGGGCGGCGGTGGCAGGATTGCAGGAGATGTATACCACGCGCGCGGGGGACATTTCGATGATCGCATCAAGAGTTTGGGTGTCGCATCCTTTTCGAGGTGGGTCGATAACGATAACGTCTGGCCTCTCCCCTCTTTTAGCGAGGGTTTGGGCGATGGCGCCTGCATCTCCGCAAATAAATTCGGCATTGGTGACACCGTTTGCCTTTGCGTTTGCTTTAGCGTTTTCTATCGCCTGCGGGATTATCTCAACTCCGACAAGCTTTTTGACCTTATCTGCCATTGAAAGTCCGACTGTGCCTGCGCCGCAGTATAAGTCGAGAAGGGTTTCGTCGCCTTTAAGGTCGGCATATTCCTTGGCGATGGCGTATACCCTCTCGGCCGCGGGGGTGTTAACCTGATAAAACGACTTTGAGGAAATGGTTATCTCGTTTTGGCACATAGTGTCTTTTATAGTGCCATTGCCCAAGAGGATAACCTCCTCCTCGCCCAAAATGACGTTTGTGTTTTTGGGATTGACGTTTAAGATAACGGTTTTGATTTCGGGGAATTTCTCTGTCAGATCGGGGATAAGGCTGTTATAAGCATCGGTTTTCTTTGCTACGACGAGGGTGAGCATGATTTCGCCGCTGTGGTGGCCTTGTCTTAGATAAACGTGGCGAAGAAGCCCTTTGCCCGATTGTTCGTTATAAGCTTCAAGACCGTGAAGATTGTGATACTTTATAATTTCATCGGCAATTTTGCAGAAGATATCGGGCTGAATTAAGCAGTCACAAAACGGGATGACTCTGTGAGATCTAGGGGAGAAAAAGCCGTAATAACAGCTTCCAACCTCGCCCGATACGGGAAGCTGAGCTTTGTTGCGGTATCTTAATTCGTTGGGCGCGGGAAGAATAGGCTCGAACCGGAAATTGAAGCCACCAATGCGCCTGAAAGCATCACGAACGAAGGCATCCTTTGCCTCGCACTCGGCTTTATAGGTGATGTGGCGGAAGGAACAACCTCCGCATTTATGGTATACTTCGCAATCAGGTGTGATGCGGCTTTCGCCCGAAGAGATAAGGCTTTCGACCTTACCATAGGCCAAAGATTTGTTGACCTTTAAAATTTTGCAATCGATCTCATCGCCAACTGCTGTTTGAGGAACGAAGATAGCCATCCCCTCGTGACGGCCGACACCGTTACCTTCGTTAGTCAGGGCGGTAATTTTTAAACGGATGATATCGTTTTTCTTCATTTAACGATCCCTCCCAAAAGGGCGCAAGCAGCTTCTTTTCTTGGGATTACCACATCGTCGAAGTGCTTTAAATATTCAAGAGGATATTTGGGATTAAAGAAGCGTTCAAGCTCGTGGTTTTCAAGGTCAACAATCTTTGTCGAGCCACCTGCACCGACGGCAATTATGGTTTGAACCTCTTCCATTATTGTTATGTTATAAACGCTTGCTTTATAAGGCTTTGTCCAGCCGATGTTTTCTTGGTTGCCAAGCTGATTTTTCTGCCTGTAAAGATAATATGGCTGATATCCCGTTTCAAGAAGTCGGGACGTGGCGTAATCTATCATGTCAGATGCGAGTGAATTGCTTACGTCGCGCTGATCCTGCATTAAATCGGCAGCTCTTTTTATAGACAAGGCGTGGATGGTGACATTCTCAGGCTGTAAAGCGATAATGCTTTCCATTGTGTTTTTGAAACCGTCCATTGTGTCAGTAGGCAGGCCTGCGATGAGATCAACGTTTTTACAGTCAAAGCCGATGTTTTCAGCAAGGTGATAGCTGTCGATAAATTCGCTTACAGTGTGCTTTCTGCCGATTGCCTCAAGCACGGAATCAGACATAGTTTGGGGATTGATGCTTACACGAGAAGCTCCGTTTTCCTTTATTACACGGAGTTTTTCTTCGGTTATAGTGTCGGGTCTGCCTGCTTCGACGGTGTATTCACGCAAATTGGAAAGATCAAAACACTCGGCAATCGTTTTCATTATGGTGTTAAGGTCATCAGCTTCGAGCGAGGTTGGTGTTCCCCCGCCGAAATAGACAGTATCAAGTGTAAAGCCACTGTCCTTTACCAATGTGGCAGTATAGCGAATCTCTTCGCAGAGTTTTTTAACGTATTCGGGCATAAGCTTTTTGAAGCTTGAGACTGTTTGTGACACAAACGAGCAATATGCACAGCGTGTTGGGCAAAAAGGGATCGAGACGTATAGGCTGAAGGACTTCTCCCCTACGCCTTGCATAATATCTTCTTGATTTTTTGCCGTATTGTAAGCGATTGATATTTTCTCATCGCTTAAAAGATATTCGGTTTTAAGGCGATGAGTAATTTCACCCTCGCTATAACCGGCATTTATAAGCTTGTTAACGAGCTTTACGGGGCGAACGCCCGTGAGTATTCCCCACTTGGGGGTTATTCCTGTTGCTTTGCTGAGACAGCGGTACATAAGTCTTCCAAGGCGGAATTCACAATCATCCTCGAAATCAACAGTTTCGTTTGAAAGCTTTTCACTGAAGGTCGCTTTTATGCCGTTAACGCAGACGTATACAGTTAAGAGGGTGTTGTTTCTTCCGATCATTCTGGAGATGAAGCAATAGTCCCCTTCGGGTTGAGCAGGGACTTCTTCTTTGTCTGCAAAAATGAAGTTAAACGACTTTACAGGGAAAAAGAGCTTACAAACAGCCTCGAGCTCGTATTTAAAATCGTTGCCTTGAAAAATGAGTGTCATGTTATTAAAATTCCTTTATCTTAAGCTTTCCAAAAACGGATTTTCTTTGAGTTCTTCGAACATCCAAGTTGATTCGCCGTGTCCGGGGTGTACTGTTGCGAACTCGTCGATCTCTTTAAGGCGAGCGATCGAGCGCATAAGTGTTTCGTGATTTCCTCCCGGGAAGTCAGTTCTTCCGACAGAGAGGCGGAAGAGAGTGTCCCCCGTGAACATTATTCTGTCTGTCAAATAGCAGACCGAGCCTTTGGTGTGACCGGGTGTGGAAATGACGGTGAATGATACATCCTCGAAGGTTAAAACATCGCCGTCACGCACGGTGGTGTATTCTGTGAAGGGCTTTATGGGATAATCGAAATACTCGGCGAGGGAAAGACGGGGATATTTGAGCATATCCTTGTCATCCTCGTGGATATACACGGGGCAGCCTTTCTTTGCAGCGACCTGCCACACGGCATCGATATGATCAACGTGTCCGTGGGTGAGGAGTATCGCTTTAAGCTCGCGTCCCAAAAGATCGATCTTTGTTAGAATTTTTGCATGATCATAAGGGCAGTCGATTAAAACTGCGCCGTTATTTGCGGTCTCAACAATGTAGCAATTTGTGCCGAACGGGCCGAGGTTTGAGAGCTTGTGAACGGACATAGGGTGACCTCCTTTAAAGTGATGTGAAAGTGGCGGTCGATAGGCGAAGCCAAGCCGCCGCGACGAAGGAGCGGCGAGCGAGGATCGGCAATCGGCGCCGCGAGATTTCGATGGTTATTTACTGCTTCGATCAACGGAGATAACGCCGTCAACCTTTTTGATCTTTGCCATGATATTTGCAAGCTCGGCGGTTCCGCCAACGCTTATTGTAAGCATTGCGCTGAAGTTGCCGTTTTTAAGAGTTCTGGCAGAAGCCTCGTGGGTGGTGATCCTGTGTTCGGAGAGGGTTGCCATTACATCCATGAAGATGCCCAAGCGGTCATATCCGACAACGTCAAGAACAACCTTATAGAAGCTTGAAGCGACCTGTTCCTTTGCCCAACGAACGCCTATCCAGCGATCGGGAGAGGAATCCTTTTGAGAAAGATAGTTGACGCAGTCCTTTTTGTGAACGGAAACACCGTGTCCGCGTGTTATGAAGCCGATGATATCGTCGCCCGGCAAGGGGGTGCAACACTGCGAGAGCTTTACAACGCAGTTGTCGATTCCATCGACGATAACACCCGAGCTTGGCTTGGATTTAGAGGTGGTAAACTCGGTTAATTTGGTAGATTGAGTCTCCTGCGATTGGACATACTTCTTGTTATATTCATCCTTTAAGCGGGGCAAGACCTTTGAAAGAATAACTCCGCCATAGCCGATAGCAGCATAGAAATCGTCAAGTGAATCGCAGTTGTGACGCTTCATATCAAGCGAGAGGAAATCTGCCATATCACTTTCGGGAACGCGGATGAGATTGCGCTTGAATTCACGCTCGAGCTCTTGCTTACCCTCGGCGATATTTTCCTCGCGGCGTTCTTTTTTGAACCAAGAACGGATCTTTGACTTAGCCTCGCTGGTGTGGCAGATGTTAAGCCATGCACGGTTGGGGCCATGATTAGGGTCTTTAGAGGTGACGATCTCGATGATCTCGCCGGTTTTTATCTGATAATCAAGCGGAACGAGCTTTTTATCTGCTTTGGCACCTGTCATTCTGTGACCGACCTGAGTGTGAATAGCATAAGCAAAGTCGATAACAGTGGAGCCGAGAGGAAGCGAGATAACGTCGCCCTTGGGCGTCATTGCAAAGACATCCTCTGGGGCGAGGTCTTCTTTAATTGCACGAACGATATCCTCGGCATCGTTGGATTCCTGCTGAGTATCAAGGATCTGACGAACCCAATTAAGACGGTTATCGAACTTATATTTGCCCTTCATCCCCTCTTTATATTTCCAGTGAGCGGCGATGCCGAATTCGGCTGTGTGGTGCATATCCCAGGTTCTTATCTGAACCTCGAAGGGAATACCCTCACGTCCGACAACGGTGGTGTGCAAGCTTTGATACATATTGGACTTGGGAGTGGAGATATAGTCCTTGAATCTGTTGGGAATGGGCTGGAACATATCGTGGACGATACCCAAAACGAAGTAACATTCGGTCACGTCGTTGACGATGACACGTACAGCATATTTATCGTAAATCTCTTCGAAGCTTCTTCCCTGCTCATATACTTTTTTATAGATTCCGTATGCCGATTTAACTCTGCCCTCGATAGTGGGAACGGGATCGAAATCATTGGCAAGGCGGGCGGAGATTCGCGACTTTATAAGCTGAATGAATTCCTCACGCTCGGCTTTGCTTTTTTCAAGCATCTGCTCGATCTCGTTATAGGCATATGAATCCAAGTAACCAAACGATATATCCTCGAGCTCTTCTTTAAGCTGGCGGATACCAAGGCGGTTGGCAAGAGGAACAAAGATATTCATTGTTTCCAACGATACTATACGGCGCTTTTCTTCAGATCTGAAGCCAAGGGTGCGCATGTTGTGAAGCCTGTCCGACAGCTTTATGATGATTACTCTTATGTCCTTTGCCATTGAAAGAAATATCTTTCGGATATTCTCTGCCTGCTGTTCCTCTTTTGAATAAAGAGCGATCTGTTCGAGCTTTGTAACGCCGTCAACAAGGTTTGCAACATCCTCGCCAAAGCGTTTTTTAACGTCATCAAATGTGGCTTCGGTATCCTCGACAACGTCGTGCAAGAGTGCAGCACAAATGGTGTCGGTATCCATGCCAAGATTAACAAGGATAGCGGCAACCGACAAAGGATGAGTGATATAAGGCTCGCCCGATTCGCGCTTTTGATCCTTATGCATTTCGTTTGCGAATTCATAAGCCGCACGGATCTTTGTGACCTGATAGTTCTTGTCCGATCCTTCAAGCTTTTTGATCAAGCTGTCGATCGTGATATGAGAGGGTGTAGACATAATGTCCTCCGAAAGATTTATAGTAAGCTTCTGAGGTTTATCAACGTCTCGCTTGATTCGATATCAACGCGAGAGGTTGGTGTGCTCAGTTTTATTAGGTGTGTTTGGTTTGAGTGAGAGATAAGTCCTGTTTCGATGAACGCCTGCAAAATAACCTTTAGCTTGAATGCGTTCATAGAGGGAGAAACAAGTCTTGCATACAACGATTCGAACGTAACGGCAGAGCCGAGCGAAGCGATGTATTTATATACTGCAACCAATTCCTCGCGGGTGGGATTGCCTTTTGCGATAACTTCTTTGGGTTGCGGTTCTTTTCTTATAAAGTGTTCATATGCATCAAGTGCGGCAAAATAACGGTCCTGCTTGATGCCGTGAAGTCTTGAATCTATAACTTTTAAGGAAACGCTTTTATTCCCTCTGAATTCGTGAACGCTGAGGTTGACCATAAGATCTATCTTGTCCCCTACTCTATACGGCAGTTCAGCAGTTTTTGCCTTGAACATAAGGGCCGATACTTTAGAGTCGCCATACCAAAGCTCTAGCTTTGTATGCTCGCCGTTTTTAAGGGGAATGACTGATCTTATTTCAGCTCCCGAAAGAGCGAAAACAGGCTCGGGATTCTGGGTGCCGAAGGGTTCGATCTTTGAAAGCTCCTCAACAAGAGTGACATTTATATCACCGCTTTTTAAGAGCTTGTCAGCGTAAAGTGTCATTCTGGGCATGGATTCGTGATTCGCTTGGGCATATTCGGAGACCATTTGACGGAAAGCGGGAATGTCACTGTCGTTTAAGGTTAAGCCGCCTGCACATTCGTGACCGCCGTATTTTACCAAAAGCTCGCGGCAATAGTCGAAGCATTTGAAGATGTTAAAGCCCGAAAAGCTTCTTGCGGAACCGCGGGAAACACCGCCCTCGCTTGAAAGGATGACGACCGGCTTTTCATATTCCTCCATAAGCTTAGAGGCAACGATTCCGATAACGCCATGGTGCCAGCCATTTCCCGAGACGATCAAGACGCGCTCGTTCAAAACGGAAGGGTCTTCATCTATCTGTGTTTTTATCTGCGTTAAAATGTCAGATTCGCAGGATTTGCGCATATCATTTAAACGTGAAAGCTCGGCGGCGAAGTCGCGTGCTGATTCATCCTCTGTTATAAGGCAGTCAAGAGCTGTTATCGGCGAGCCGAAACGGCCTGCGGCATTGATGCGTGGAGAAATTCCAAAGGCAACAACACCTGAATTTATGTTGTCGATATTGATTGAGCTGTTCTCGATAAGGGATAAAAGTCCGTAATTCTCGGTATTTTTAATAAGCTCAAGGCCATACTTTACAATAGTGCGGTTTTCACCGACAAGCGGCACAACGTCGGCAATGGTGCCAATTGCGACAAGGTCAGCGTATTGTTCGAGTACCATGTCATAGTTTCCATAGTCAAGGGCGGCGCAAAGCTTAAGCACTACTCCCACGCCCGCTAAGTTCTTAAAGGGCGAGGGGCAGCCTGCACGGTGAGGATCAACAACTGCCAAGGCTTTGGGAAGCGTTTCGGTGGGCTGGTGATGGTCGGTTATAACAAGCTTTAAGCCCAAGGAAGCAATGTAATCAGCTTCCTCGATGGCGGAGATTCCGTTATCTACGGTTATGATCAACGAAACGCCGTTTTGGGCGATCTCGTCGATCGCTTTTTTGTTAAGACCATAGCCTTCCTCACGCTCAGGGATATAGGCACAGACCTCGGCTCCCATAGCTGTTAAATAACTATGCAAAACTGCAGTTGAGGTGACACCGTCGCAGTCATAGTCGCCATAGATGCAGATAAGCTCGCCTGCTTCAATAGACTCGTTGATTGCTTTTACTGCGGCAGGCATATCGAGAAGCAAAAAGGGGTCGCTAAGCTCCTCGGTATTAAAGAAGGCGGCGACGTCGTCAAGCTCTTGAACACCTCTGGCAACCATAACCTCGGCAACAAGGCGACCAAGGTCGGTACGCTTGGTTATATTATTCACTTTTGCCTCGTCAGGCATTGATACGACCCATTTTTTCATATGTAACTCCGTTTATATTATTTAAGCAAATTGCGCTATTACTCCAAATTAAAATAGATAATATATTTTATCACATAATTTAGGACTTGACAAGAGGGTGAAGCGAGACGGTTGATAGGCGAAGCCGAGCCGCCGCGTTAGCGGCGAGCGAGGAACGGCAATCAGCGGCGAGCGGTGGGGTGAAAGCAAAAATACTGTTGCAATTTAAAGTGGAATATGATAGAATGAAAGTACACAAAATAAAGGAGGAATGTGTATGGATCATTTAATGGTGGTCATGTGGGGAATAGTCCTTATCGTGGCGATCATTGCCGAAGTTGCAACTGTTCAAATGGTTTCAACCTGGTTTGCTTGTGCGTCGCTGTTTTCGCTTATACTTGCATGTTTCGGCGCACCGCTTTGGGCACAAGTAACTGTCTTCATTGCTTTGACGGTACTGTTGCTGATTTTCACAAAGCCTTTTGTTCGCAAGATCCAGGGCAAACTTTCAAGAACGAATGTTGACATTAACATCGGCAAGACTGCCGTTGTGACCGAAGATATAAACAACGCACTTTCCACGGGCAGAGCAACTGTTGCAGGCGTTTCCTGGATGGCAAGAAGCCTTGACGGAAGCGATATTTCGAAGGATAGCGTCGTTATTATCAACGATATCGATGGTGCAAAGCTTATCGTATCTGTTATGAATTGATCAGGAGGATATTATGGAATTTATCATTATCGCTGTTATTTTGCTTATACTTATTTTGATTATTGCAAACTTTAAGATCGTGCCTCAGGCACAGGTTTACGTTGTTGAGCGTTTGGGTGCATTCAACAAAGAGCTTCACACCGGTCCTCATCTTATAATTCCCTTCATCGATAGAGTTGTTAAGAAGGTTTCCATTAAGGAACAGGTTGCTGACTTTAAGCCTCAGCCGGTTATCACAAAGGATAACGTTACTATGCAGATCGACACCGTTGTGTTCTTCCAGATCACAAATGCAAAGCTTTATACCTATGGTGTAGAAAGACCGATGGCAGCTATCGAGAACCTTACAGCAACAACGCTTAGAAACATCATCGGTGAAATGGAGCTTGACTCGACATTGACCTCGAGAGACAATGTAAACTCTAAGATCACCATGATCTTGGACGAAGCTACTGACCGTTGGGGCATTAAGGTAAACCGTGTTGAATTGAAGAACATCCTTCCTCCCAGAGAGATTCAGGATGCGATGGAAAAGCAGATGAAAGCAGAGCGTGAGCGCCGCGAAAAGATCTTGCAGGCTGAGGGTGAAAAGAAGGCTCAGATCTTGGTTGCAGAAGGCGAAAAGGAATCGAAGATCCTTAAGGCTCAGGCTGACAAGGAAGCTGAGATCTTGAAGGCTGAAGCCGACAGACAGGCAGAAGTTTTGCGTGCTGAAGGTGAGGCTATGGCTATCGAAGCAGTTCAGACCGCTTTGGCAGAAAGTATCAAGAAGCTTAACGAGGCTGCGCCCTCTGAACAGGTTATCGCTCTTAAGGGCCTTGAAGCATTCGGCAAGGCTGCTGACGGCAAGGCAACAAAGATCATCATTCCCAGCGAGATCCAGTCGCTTGCAGGATTGGCAACAAGCTTTAAGACCTTGACTGAAAATGATCAGTAAGATATAAATAAAAAATCCCCACAGATCGTGGGGATTTTATTTTTTGCGAAATTTTTAGCGGCGATTTCGACGCGCGTGGGCGAAGCCGAGTGCGCGGCGGCAGAGCCGCGGGCTGATCAGAGCTTGGAAATAGCTTCGCGAGCGAACTGAGCATACATTCTTCCGATGAATTCGGCACCCTTGTCCGTGGGGTGAACGCCGTCGGCTGCAAACGAGAGCGGATCGTCGCCGATGAAAGCAGAGTTCAAAAGTCCGTCAGTGGGAAGATATACACAAGCATATTCGCGGGCAAGCTTGCGGATTATTTCGATCTTGGGAGCCAAGTCCTCACGGAAGTGAAGCTTGTCTTCAACAGGGATCACGAAAGGCTCGAGAATCATGATTTTGGCGTTGGTCTTTTCCTTGATGGCATCAAGAACGGTTCTGTACTGAGCCTCGAAAACATCGTTGGGCAACCAATTGCGATCGCCTGCCAAGTGCCAAACATCGTTAATGCCGATGAGAATGGAAACAAAGTCGGGCTGAATTTCGATGAAATCGCTGTCCAATCGGTTTACAAGATCAACTACCTTGTTGCCGCCGATGCCGCGGTTGATGAATTCGAACTCCTTTTCGGGGAACATTTCCCTTATGTAATCGGAAGCGAATTTAACATAACCATGACCAAGAGAGAAATACTCTTCATAATTTCTTCCCCAATCGGTTATCGAGTCACCTTGAAATAGAATTCTGATCATTTTATGTCCTCCTTTTTAATCTAACGGATACTTTTTCAAATTCGGAAGCTCATCGAGCGTGAGGGTGTATTCGCTCTCATAAGCCTTGATGAGCATATTTTTATCGGTATATTTTTGGCTGATGTAAGGTCCTTCATTGACTACGAAATCGCCAACCCACGTGCCCCAGAAGAGCCATCTTGCATTGTCGCGGAACGTGAGGTCGGGATCCATTACAACGCCATTTTCGCTTAATGCAATGAGCTTAGTTTCATTATAGCAGGAAGTAGCCTCGGCAAAGGTACCGCTATAGCTTCCGTAATCACGTTCGTTAGCATAGATATCCCAAGAAACGATATCTACATAATCATCACCGGGATACCAATCGGAGTCCTGACCGTTCCACATCCAGATAAGGTTGGTTAAATTATGCTCGTTAGTAAGCTTGTCGAACATGGTTTTCCAAAGCTTTATATAGCTTTCGGGCTGACAATTGCCCCACCAGAACCAACCGCCTGAAGCTTCGTGCAAGGGTCTCCACAAGATCGGGACACCATCGTCGCGAAGACGCATAAGTTCTAAGGCGATGTTGTCGATATCTGCCATCAAAAGATCATATCCAGCCTGATCCTCGCCATTCATTATTTTATCAAGGTCAAGAGTGGTATTCTCAGCATAGAAGGTGTTCCACCAATATGAACCGTCTTTTATATACTCTTTGGGAGTGTTCCAATGCCAGCACATCTGAACGATACCGCCTGCATTGTGATACCAGTCGTGTGCAACCTCGACAGAGATGCCGCTTGTACCGTTTTCGCGGTTAACAAGGGTATAGTTCATCATATCAAGGCCCAAAACCGCAAAGTTTTCTTTTGTCGTGAACTGGATCGCCTTGTATTCGTCGGATTCCCTGCCCTCGTCGGCAAACTGGCCTGTTAAGCTGTATTTACCGTAAATATCACAAAGGAATTTATAAACACGGCGGGTGTTTTCATCAGCATTGGGATTGATGAGCGAGGCAGTTACTTTATAGGTATCCTCGGTTATAACAGTGCTTTTTGTTATCGTTAAGCTGTCATAGTTTACCCAGCCCCAGCTTGGAATTATTGATATCTCGTGCTTGCCGGCGGAAAGATAGATATTTTTCAACGGAGAAATATCAAGCTCGTTGACCTTATAGCAATAGATCATACCGACGCTTGCGCCGTCAACAGCAACCTCGTTTATTTTGTTAATATCAGAAGTAAGGTATCCAAAGCCAAGGTCATACATTCCTTCGTTTGCGACATAGACCTTAAAGGTGAGCATATCGCCGTTTTCTCTTGAATTGACTCCGGAAACATATCGTCCGCCGGAGTACTGATTTCCGGACGATATTATTGCGCCGCCCGATAAAACTCCATCCTCAGCCTCGAAAGAAGCGATGAAGCCATCGGGGATATTTCCGCCCGTAAGAGAAACCTCGGTCAAAAGCAAATCATCATTATATTCAGTTCGCTTTTCGCCAAAGCTTGCATCTATTGCATAGTTGGAGCAAGCCGTTAAAAGCATAGAAAGAACGAGCAAAATGAGTGCGATCTTTTTCATGTTTGTCATCCTTTCTTACTTGAATCTTACGTTTTCCGATCCGAAGGCGGCTATAAGCTCTTGCAAAGAAGCGCTTGTTATCTCGATCGTGGATGCATCCTTGACAGAGGTTAGCTTTTTCAGATCCTCAAGCCAGACGGTGAGCTTTGCCTTTCCGGGATATTTTGAGGAAATATTGCGCAAAAGCGAAATTCCCTCTTTATCGTCAGATTTTAAACGGACGCAAAGCGAGCGATTTAACTGTGATTTGATGTGATCGTTAATGCTTATGATGCTGTCGGCGAGGATCTTGGGATCTTCTTCGTCTTTAAAGCTGAGCTTGCCCGAAATGACGAGTTTTTCACCCGAATTAAGAAGATTTTTAGCCTTGTCATAGACATTTGGGAAGACCACGACCTCGATATTACCTGTCGTATCCTCGATATCAGCAAAGCACATTTGACGGCTTTGCTTAGTCGTAAGCATCTTTTTGTTTCTGAAAAGGCCAATTATCGAAACCGTGTCACCATCGCGGAAGCCTTTGAGCATTTCCTTTGAGTTGTCAAATATCTTTCTGACAGTTGCCATTCCGCCCGTTGTCAGCCAAGGGTTATATTCGCTTAATGGATGGCCCGAAACATAGATTCCCACAGTTTCTTTTTCCATTTCCAAAAGCTCGGCAAAGGAGAATTCCTCGGCATACGGGATCTCAATAACAGAGGTGCCTGAACGAGGGTCGCTGTCATCCGAAAAGCCGAAGAGATCGAGCTGACCGTCGAGATTAAAGCGTTCACGGTCGGAAACAGCATTTAAAACAAGGTCGTAATTCGTGAGCATTTGACGGCGATTTGTGGGGAAACAGTCGAACGCGCCGCTTGTTATTAAAGCTTCTATCGCGCGGGAGTTAAGCTCTTTGCCATACATTCGGGAGATGAAATCGTAAAGAGAAACGAAGTTGCCGTTTTTCTCACGCTCGGCAATAAGGTTTTGAATGATTCCCCTGCCCAAACTCTTTATTGCTAAAAGCCCAAAGCGGATGCCTTCATCTGTAACAACAAAGGATTCATAGCTTGAATTGACATCGGGGCAAAGTATCTTGACACCCTTAGCCTCGCACTCCTCGCTGTATTCGATGACCTTGGAGAGATTGTCCAAAACGCTTGTTAAAAGCGCAGCCATATATTCTTTGAAATAGTGAAGCTTTAGATATGCCGTTTGATAAGCAACCGTTGCATATGCCGCAGCGTGGGATTTATTAAAAGCATAGGATGCAAATGACATCATTTCATCGAAAAGCTCATTTGCAACGCTTTCGGGAACACCGTTTGCAATACAGCCACAGCAGTTAACTGTTCCGTCGGGGTTCTTATCGCCGTAAATAAAGGCTTGACGCTCAGCCTCGAGCACGCTGTGCTTCTTTTTAGCCATTGCACGGCGAACGATATCAGCTCTGCCGAAGGTGTATCCTGCAAGAGAGCGGAATATCTGCATAACTTGCTCTTGATATACGATTACACCATAGGTTACGTCTAAAATCGGCTTTAAAAGCGGAGTTTTGTATTTTATGTGAGAGGGATTGTGGCAATTGTCGATATATTTTGCGATGGATTCCATAGGTCCCGGTCGGAAAAGGGAGATTACGGCGATAAGGTCTTCAAGACTTTCGGGGCCAAGGCGCATGATAGTCGAGGTCATTCCGCCCGATTCAAACTGGAATACGCCTGCAGTATCACCTTTAGAAAGCATTTTGAAAACGCCCTTGTCGTCATAAGGGATATGGGAAATATCGAAATCAGGCTCGCGTTTGCGGATGGAATTGACACAGTCGCGGATGACGGTTAAGTTTCGAAGCCCCAAAAAGTCGATCTTTAAAAGGCCCAAGCTCTCAACAGCGCCCATTGCATATTGAGTGACAAGCTGACCGTCGTTAGACTGAAGCGGAAGATATTCAACGGTTGGTTTTTCGGTGATGACGACTGCGGCGGCGTGTGTTGAGGTGTGGCGGGGCATATCCTCAACCTGAACTGCCATATCGCAAAGCTCGTGGATCTGAGCGTCACCGTAATACATCTCGCGGAATTCGTTGCATTTTTCCTTGGCTTCGGTGATGCTCATGCCGAAAGGAACGGCTTTTGCGGCACGATCGGCAAGGCTGTAAGGCAGGGCCATTGCACGAGCGCAATCACGGATGGCGTTTCTAGCCGCCATCGAGCCGAAGGTTATGATTTGAGCGACGTGATCAACTCCGTATCTGCGTTTGACGTAATCGATGACGTCCTGTCTGCCCTCGATACAAAAATCGATGTCGAAGTCGGGCATTGAAACACGCTCGGGATTTAAAAATCTTTCGAACAAAAGGTTATATTTTAAAGGATCTATTCCCGTGATTCCGATGCAGTAAGCGATAAGGCTTCCCGCACCTGATCCACGGCCGGGGCCGACGGGAATTCCGTGCGTTTTGGCATAGTTAATAAAGTCCCAAACAATGAGATAATAATTGACATATCCCATTTTTGAAACGACAGAAAGCTCGTATTCAAGGCGGTCTATCGCATCCTGAGTTGGATCGCCATAGAGCTTTTTAAGCCCGTCAAAGCTCATTTGTCGAAGGAAGGCTTCGTTATCAGTTACACCCTCGAGCGAGAAATAAGGAAGCTTGGTGTGGCCGAAATCGAAATCGAAATTGCACTTTTCGGCAATCTCGACGGTTGACGCTAGTGCATCCTCGTGTCCGATGAAGCAGTCGTGCATTTCTTCATAAGACTTGAAATAGAACTGATCGTTCGGGAAGCTCATCGCATCGGAGTCTTTAACCGTTGTGTTGGTGGCGATGCACATCAAGACCTTTTGTGCGGCGGCATCCTGACGGTCAAGATAATGAGCGTCGTTAGTTGCGACGGGCTTGATGTTAAGCTCACGCGCAAGCTTATATTGATAAGGCAAAATGGCGCGCTGTTCGCTGAAATCTTGGTTTTGGACTTCGATATAATAATCCTCGCCAAAAAGGGATTTATAGCGCAAAGCACACTCTTTTGCGGATTCATAGTCGTTATTCGTTAAGTTTCTTGCAACCTCGCCTGCTAAGCATCCCGAAAGGCAGACAAGACCCTCGTGATATTGCTTTAAAAGCTCGAAGTCGATTCGGGGGCGGTTATAAAAGCCGTCGATATAAGCGAGCGACACCAAGCGGCAAAGGTTTTTATAGCCAAGCTCGTTTTTGCACAGAAGAACGAGGTGATAGGGTGTCATATCGAGCTTGCCGGATTTATCGAAACGAGAGCGAGGAGCAACATAAACCTCGCATCCGATGATGGGCTTTATCCCCTCTTTTTTACATTCGTTATAAAATTCCACCGCACCGTAGACATTGCCATGGTCGGTTATGGCGACAGCGCTCATGCCAAGAGCCTTTGCACGCGAAACAAGCCGCTTGATGCGGCAGGCACCGTCAAGCAGCGAATATTCGGTGTGAACATGAAGGTGGACAAAGTTGGGCATGGTAGGCTCCTTGTGGGGGATAGATAGCGAGGCGTGGAACGCCGCCGCACGAAGTGCGAGTGGCGTTTCGTGCCGAGCGGGGTCAGTCGGTAATTTTTGAAAGCTGGTCAGCTATTTGTTCAAGGCGTTTGAAGCGGTGGTTGGCACCCGAGCGTGAAAGCGGAGGATCAAAAGCCTCAGCGATCTCGGCAAGGGTGAAATCGGGATTTTCAAGACGCATTTCGGCAATCTCACGAAGCTCATCGGGAAGCTGTGAAAGTCCGCCCTCGCTTCGCTCGATTGTTGTGATAGCATCTATTTGCCGCTGTGATGAACGCGACTGCTTTTCGGCATTGGCGATATCGCAGTTCGCGGCGCGGTTAACGTGGTTCCTGACGTCCTTTAAAATTTTGACGTTCATTATTTCCAAGGCACTTAAAGGCGCGCCGATAAGAGTCAAAACATCCTCGATATGCTCGCTTTCCTTTAAGTACATAATGTGTGATGATTTTCGTTGTGTGTACTTACCCAAAATACCCAAACGGTCGATGAACATTTGCCCTAAGTCGTTGCAAAGGCAAAGCTGGCTCATAACAAACTCGAGGTGATACTCGTTTTCGGGCTTTAAGACACTTCCGCAGGTTAAAAACGCTCCTGCTACAAATGCGCCCAAGTCCTTTTCTTTCGGTAACTTGTTATCTGCAAAGAAGCGAGAGGGATCGCCCGGGTCGATTCCAACTCTTTCAAAAACTGCACGGCAAAGCGAAGGCTTGTCTATTCTTAAAGAATGAAGCCTTGGTCTTCCGCGCTTTTTAATTTCAGTTACCGTTACTGTTTTTTCATTTTCGGTTGCGTGGTTTACGAGGCGGATGAAAAGGTCACGGACGACATCGTTTTCAGTCTGGAAAACTATTTCGTCGCTTTCAAGGGTGTTGCAAAACAAAAGCATACCCAAAAGGCAGGCATCACAGCGTTTTCTGCCTGTGATACTTGCCGCAGCCTCGGATTTCACTTTATATGAAAAGGTTTCTGTATTTGATACTCGTGCCATAATTTAAAATTCTATATGTCGGTGTTCCTGTCTTACGTTAAGTCCTTTTTCTTCAAGAGCATTTGCCAAACGCCTTGCAAAGCTTACGCTTCGGTGCTTTCCGCCAGTGCAGCCAAAAGCAATCGTCAGGCGGAATTTACCCTCTGACTTATAAAGAGGGATAAGGTATGTAACAAGATCCTCGAGCTTTGCAAACAAGACGTTTGCCTCTTCAAAGCTGAAAACATAGTTATATACATCATCTTCCAAGCCTGTTTTATATTTTAATTCTTGGATATAGAAAGGATTCGGCAAGCATCTTACATCGAAAACAAGGTCAGCATCCTTAGCATAGCCATATTTAAAGCCAAAGGAGATAACGTTGATGATTATTCCCGATTCACGCTCGAAAAAGACCTCTCGGAGCTGATCTTTAAACTGAGCGACTTTCAAGTTAGTTGAATCGATATAAAAATCAGCGATATCGCGTGCGTGCGCCGTTGCCATTCTTTCAATATCTATTGCGGCGACAAGGTTACCCGAAGCCTCGGCATCAAGGGGGTGCTTGCGGCGAGTTTCCTTATAGCGTGAAAGGAGCTTGTCGTTATCGCAGTCAATGAAGAGGATGCTGACATCTATTCCGGAGATCTTAAGCTCGTTAACGCTATCCTCTAATCTATCAAACATTTCGCCCGAGCGCATATCGACAGCGACAGCGACCTTATCGATCATCGAGTCGGAATTTGAGATAAGCTCGGCAAATTTGACAAGCAGTTCGGGAGGCATATTGTCGATGCAGTAATAACCCATATCCTCAAAAAAGTTGATGGCGCTTGATTTTCCTGCACCGGACATTCCCGTTACGACAACGATCTTCATTCGTTCACCCTCTTTACATATCCTTTATCAGCTTGACCTCGCATTCGAGATCATAGCCTGTTTTTTCTTTTACGATGCGCTTAACATCCTCGATAAGCGTGATTATGTCATTGGCGGTTGCGCCGCCCTTGTTGATTACAAAATTAGCGTGCTTTTCGCTGACCTGAGCGCCGCCCACTGTATAGCCCTTTAAGCCGCTTTGCTCGATAACAAGGCCTGCATAAGTTCCCTCCGGTCGCTTAAAGGTTGAGCCGGCGGAAGGATATTCAAGCGGCTGTTTATCCTTGCGGCGAGACATAAGATCGTCCATTTTTGCTTGGATCTCAGCCTTATCTCCTGCCTGAAGCTCGACAGTTGCGGACAAGATAACATAGTCGGAATCGGTGAAAACGCTTTTGCGATAGTCAAGATCAAGCTGATCAAGCGTAAAGGTTTTAAGCTTGCCGAGACTGTCAACAGCTATAACCTCTTTAACAACGTGCTTCATCTCTCCGCCATAGGCTCCTGCGTTCATATATACAGCTCCGCCGACTGTTCCGGGAATGCCGTATGCGAATTCAAGTCCTGTTAAGCCGTTTTCCAATGCGGTTTGACAGAGCTTTTTAAGAGAAGCCCCAGCACTTGCGGTTATAGTGTTTTCGGTAACGCAAATATCGCCCATCTCGTGAGAGATGATGAATATAACCCCGCAGAATCCCCTATCGGTGAAAAGGACGTTAGTGCCGTTGCCCAAGACATATGTGTTAAGTGAAATCTCTTTACACTTTGTGTACATCTTTATAAGAGCATCAGTGCTGTTGGGAAACACCATCATATCGCATCTGCCGCCGACGTTGAAGGATGTATGTGCCGACATCGGCTCGTATTCTTTTATTTTGCATCCCAAGGATGCTGCCATGGATTTGATTTGCGACAGCTTTTGTGCGTGGTTCATCAAATTCAGTCCTTTCGGGTTATATATCTAAATGCGGACGTTTTTTAAGGATACGCTCGCGAAGAGTTTCCCAGCTTGCATTAACTATCAGGCGTGTTGGAAAATCAAGCTCGCGGATGATCCTCTCGGCAACGGGGGTTGAGCCGACCTCTGTGAAAAAGTGAGCGTCGGAGTTGACGATCACAGGAACCTCGAGCTTTTTACATAGCTGCAAAACGGGAACGAGCGTTGTTTTAGCTCCGGGCTTGCGGTTTATCGAGCTTTCGTTTATCTCGATAAGCTTGTCATATTCCTTAAAGGCTTTTATGGTGCGCTCATGCTCGAAGGGGAAGAAATCGGTCGTTGGGTGGCCGATAACGTCTATATGCGGATTTTGGATAGCTTTTAGATAGCCATCGGTAACTATCTTTGGATCGGCAGGAGTGAAATTCGGGAAAGTGTACTTGTGATATGACGCAACTACCCATTCAAGCTTTTTAAGCTCATCCTCGGTCATATCGAGGTCTCCGTTATAGTTATATATGTTGACCTCGGCTCCTTTAAGAACGGTAACTCCATGAATAGTGCGGGGCAAGATCTTCATATTACCAAAGTGCCATTCGTGCGGAGAATCGGGCATTTTATAGGCGTGATCGGTCATAGCAAGAGCTTTGATCCCGACTTGATGAGCATAAAGACAGTTTTCGCCTATCGTTGAATAGCCGTGGGTGGAGGCCACGGTGTGCGTGTGCATATCTGCTTGAATTATCATATTAGAAATCTTCCCAATTTGAAACGGTTTCCTTGCCCTGCATATCAAGGCCAAGGTTGCTTAAAAGCTCTTGTGCGGCATTATAGCCCATCTTCTTTTGGCGGTTGTTCATTGCAGCAACCTCTAAGATAACGGCGGTGTTACGGCCGGGCTTTACGGGGATCGTGAGCGAAGGAACTTTTACTCCCAAGATGCTTGTATATTCGCTATCAACGCCCATTCGGTCATATACCTTTTCGGAATCCCAAGGCTCGAGCTTAACGACGAGGTCGATCTTCTCGGTCATCTTAACGGCACCCATACCGTATAAACGGCGGGCATTGATGATGCCGATACCGCGAAGCTCGATAAAGTGGCGGATGTTATCGGGAGAGGAGCCAACAAGCGAGATGGCAGAGACCTTTTTGATCTCGACGGCATCATCAGCAACAAGACGGTGACCGCGCTTGATAAGCTCAATAGCGGTTTCAGACTTACCGACGCCGCTTTCACCGACGATCAAGACACCCTCGCCATAGATCTCGATCAAAACGCCGTGGCGGGTGATACGCTGAGCGAGGTTGAGGTTTAAGAATGCGATTATGCGAGCCATTGTATCAGAAGTGTCAAGCTCGGTTCTTAAAACGGGGACACCGTATTGCTCGGCAGCTTTCAAAAGCTCTGGATAAGGCTCGTGGCTGCGAGTTATGATAAGTGCCGGGAATTTATATGAGAAAAGCTCGAAAAGGGCGGCAGTTCTATCCTCGACCGAGAGGCGTTCAAGATATGCAAATTCTGTATTTCCGCAGATCTGGATCTTTTCAGCGTTGAAATAGTTATAGAAACCCGTTAACTGCAAGCCGGGACGGTTGATGTCGTTATTACTGACATATAAAGTATCGAGGCTTTTGGGAGTGTACAGAGTTTTAAGATCGAGTTCTTTTGCGATTGCCGCAAGCGTTACGCTATATTTTTCTGCCATGATAGTGTCTCCTTTGTGTTTAGATTTATGTATGCGAGCGCCAAGTCTGCGGCAGGCCGCCGCGAAGCGGCGAGTGGGCGCAGGTGGGCGCGGGGGTGGGCGGTGGGATGTGTTAGCGCCGAGTGGCGAGCGCGCCCCGAAGGGGCAGTGCGAGCCGTGATCGAAGAACGTTTGAAATATTTCGGTTTTGCGACAGCAAAATGCGAGGCTGTGCCGAGTAAGAAATATTTATATCGGCGGCATTAGCAGTGAAGCCGCGAGCAATTATCGACCGCCGATTGTGAGGCGTGGAAGCGCGCCCGACTTTAGTCGGAGTGCGGTTTCGTGCCGAGCCGTTAAATGGAAAGTGTGCCGTCGTCAAGCATTTGCTGTGCGGCGAGCAGAACTCCCATTTTTCCGCTGGGATAGGTAATTCCGCCCTGAAGCCAAGCAGCATAAGGCTCGCGGATGGGGGCGTCAGCCGAAAGCTCGATAGACGAGCCCATTGTAAATGCGCCTGCCGCCATGATGACCTTGCTGTCGTATCCGGGCATATCCCAAGCTTCAGGAGTTACGAAACTGTCAACGGGAGCGCCCTTTTGGATTCCTTTGACGAAGGACGTGAGTGTTTTTTCGTTCTTTAAGAGAAGTGAGCAGATGATATCAGCTCTGGGTTCGCCTGCTTTGGGAAGGGTTTCAAAGCCTAAAAGCTCGAAAAGCTTGCAGGCGAATTCGCTTGTTTTAACGGCATTTGCAACCGTTTGAGGAGCGAGGAAGAAACCGAGGAACATCTCACGGTTTTGGTGAAGTGTGGCACCGATCTCTTTGCCCATGCCAACACAAGTAAGTCTGTCGGCGCATTTTTCAACAAGGTCGTGTCTGCCGGCAATGTATCCTCCTGTTGAGGCGATTCCTCCGCCGGGATTTTTTATAAGCGAGCCCATGATAAGGTCGGCTCCGACATCGAGAGGTTCTTTATCCTCGACAAATTCGCCATAGCAGTTATCCACCAAGATATATGCATCGGGATTGGATTCGCGGACTGCTTTAACTATTTTCTCAATATCCGAAACGGTATATGACGGGCGGGTGGAATATCCGCGAGAACGCTGAATGTAAGCAACTTTAGCATCCTTAACGCGCTCCTTAATGCGTTCAAGGTCGGGCATGCCGTTTTCTAAAAGCTCGACCTCTTCATATTCAATGCCGAAATCCATTAAAGATCCTTTGCCCTTCTCCCCTCTTTTACCGATTATTTCTTCAAGAGTGTCATAAGGAGCACCGCAAAGCATTAAGAGCTTGTCCCCGGGGCGAAGAACGCCGAAAAGGGATACTGCAAGGGTGTGGGTTCCGTTGGCGAAGGTGTGGCGAACAAGTGCATCCTCACCTCCGAAGGCTTGAGCATAGACTTTATCCAAGATATCTCTGCCCTCGTCACCATAGCCGTAACCTGTGGTGCCGTGAAGGGCAACCTCGCTCACACGGTTATCTGTAAACGCTTTTAATACTTTAAGTCCGTTATGCTCGGCAACGGCATCAATGCGTGCAAATATTTCCTTGCACTCGTCTTCTGCTTTCTTTCCAAGCTCGATAAGCTTGGGATCAACGTTAAAAAAGTTTTCCATTTGTCTAATCCTTTAGTTTGTAAATATAGTCTTGTCCCGTTTCGGGAAAATAAAGCGAGCGATAATAACCCGCTGTTTCGTCGGTTGCGGTTAAATAGGGCTTATAACCCTCGTTCTCTAAAACGAAAGCTGCTTTTTGCAATAGCGATCTGCCAAAGCCTTTTCCACGGTCGCTCTCGGGGGTGGCAACGTCGGTTATATATGCGAAGTTCTTTAAGAAATAGCGCACAGTCAAAACCGACGACTCGTAAGAATAGAGTCGGGAGAGGTTGCGGTTAACACGCCTTGCGGTGTCTGTAAGCCAAAGTCCGAAGCTTTCTTTCGATGGATCAAAAACGGTGGAGAACACTGCATCATAATCCAATTCAAGAGCTAAGCCCTTGTCATCCGTGCCTTTGATAATGTCAAAGAACGTGCGTTTTATCTTTGAATATCCTTTAAAGCCCATTTTTGTGCAAAGCTCGGGGCAGATCTCAACAGTATAGGGGCATTTGAACGAGATGAATTCCTTAAGCTCACGCAGGCAGGCTTGTGTTACGTGAGCATTTTCGGTAATGTCGGCAACCATTGTTGCGTTAAAGCAAACAATGAAGCCGATGCGTTTTTTAGCTGAAGAGATCTCGAAAACCTCGCAAAAGTCAAAATCCGTGCCATAGGTCTTTATATGTGCAAGAATAAGCCTTGAATAGTGACTGTCGCGAAGATCGAGCTTTATCTCATCGATATTTTCAATGCGTCTAATCATTATTTCAAACCGTTTACTATCTGCTTGAAGTGTCTACCTCTTGCTTCGAAGTTAGGATACATATCAAACGAAGCGCACGCAGGAGAAAGCGAAACGATATCGCCTTCTTTTGCGTTTTGTCTTGCCAAAGAGACAGCCTCCTCCATCGAGGATGCGCGCAGGATCTTAAGCTCATCAGGATTATAAAGCGGAGTGTTTGTTACGGCACGCTCGATCTTATCGGCTGTGACGCCCATAAGTATCAAAAGCTTTACGCGATTGTTTATAGGCTCTGCCAAAGGCTCGAACGGGATGAGCTTATCGTATCCGCCTGCAATGATTATCATTTTTCTATCGAATGAATTAAGCCCTGCGATAACACGGGTGGGGTTAGAGGCGATAGAGTCGTTATAATATTTAACTCCGTCAAGCTCGCGGACGAATTCGATTCTGTGTTCAACTCCGCCGAAGGTGCGAGCAACCTCGCAAATCGATTCGACCGAAACATCGCCCCAAACAGCAGAGATAGCAGCGAGATAATTTTCAACGTTGTGAACACCGGGAAGCTTGATATCCTTGGCGTTGATTATTGTGGTGGTCTTTCTTCCGTCGGAATAGCAAAGGTTATTGTAGCTATCCAAAAATGCTCCGACGTGAACGCTGTTCTTTCGTGAGAAGAGAGACAAGCTTCCTCTGACTCTTGATTCAAGCTTCATGGTTTCTTCGTTATCAAGATTTAAAACAGCACGGGAAAATGCAGACTGATGGTCTAAAAGATTGCACTTCGAACCGATATATTCCTCCATGGTGCCGTGAACGTCGAGATGATTGGGTGCGATGTTTGTGATTACGGCAACATCGGGCGAGGAGCGCATAGAGATGAGCTGGAAGCTTGAAAGCTCGACCACTGCGATATCATGCTCGGAGATAGATTCGATTCGGGGCAAAAGTGCCTTGCCGATGTTCCCTCCAAGCCAAACCTTGAAGCCCTGAGTTTTTAAGAATTCGGAGATCAAAGTGGTTGTGGTGGTCTTGCCGTCGGATCCTGTGACTGCAAAGATCCTGCAGGGACAAAGCTCGAAAAAAGACTCCATTTCAGAGGTGATGACAACACCCTGCTTTCTTGCTTCTATAAGCTTGGGATGGTTGTAATACATTCCGGGTGTGCGGTATACAACGTCGAAGTCTGTTAAAGAATCTAAATAGGCATTACCAAGTATAAACTTTACACCCTTTTTCTCAAAAGAAGTATAAAGCTCGGTATCATAGTCCTCTTTGGATTTTCTGTCTAATACGGTAACGTCGATCCCCTTTTGCAAAAAGAGCTTTATCAGCTCGTTATGGCTGACGCCGGTGCCGATGAAGGCAACCTTTTTATTTGACAAAGTTTCAAAGAATCGTGCGGTTTTGGTCACAAAAATCAGTCCTTTGTATATATTACGTTTTCACACTATTATCCAATGATATTATATACCAATACTGCGGAAAATTCAACCGATAAATTTGTTTATATTTAAAAAATAAAGCAAAAAATACGCTCCATTTTTGTGAGAATATAAAAATTAATTATTGCTATTGTAATGAGTGGAAATTTAGTATATAATTGATGCTGACAAAATGTTTGTTAGTTTGTCGAAAAATCTTACTACTGAAGGAGACAAAGAAAGGAATTGGAAAATACTATCATCAGCTTACGAAATGCTGTTGTCGAGTATGACGGTGAGCAGATCCTTAAGAGCATCAACCTTGACATCATCGACAAGCAATTCGTTACACTTTTGGGTCCGTCCGGGTGCGGAAAAACTACTACCCTACGTATCATTGGTGGCTTTGCCGAAATGGCAAGCGGTGAGTTATTTTTTAATGGCGTGAAGATCAACAATCTGCCTCCGCACAAGAGACAGGTTAATACGGTCTTTCAAAAGTATGCGCTTTTCCCTCACTTGAACATTTTCGAGAATATTGCATTTGGACTTAGGATCCAGAAGCTTCCCGAAAAAGAGATCAAGGCACGAGTTGAAGAAATGCTTAAGCTTGTGAACATGGTTGGCTTTGAAAAGCGATCGATCAATTCCCTTTCGGGCGGTCAGCAGCAGCGTATAGCTATTGCAAGAGCGCTCGTTAACAGACCCAAGGTCTTGCTTTTGGATGAACCTTTGGGCGCACTCGACCTTAAACTTCGAAAAGAAATGCAGATCGAGCTTAAGCGCATCCAGCAGGAGCTTGAGATCACATTCATTTACGTTACACACGATCAGGAAGAAGCTTTGACAATGTCGGACACCGTTGTCGTTATGAAGGACGGTATGATCCAGCAGGTTGGAACTCCTCAGGACATTTATAACGAGCCGAAGAACGCCTTTATCGCTGACTTTATCGGTGAGTCGAACATTATCGACGGCATTATGCGCCGCGACTTCTTGGTTGAATTTGCAGGAAACGAGTTTACATGCGTTGACAAGGGCTTTGAAAAAGATGAGCTTGTTGACGTTGTTATCAGACCCGAAGACATTAAGGTAGTGCCTCAGCACGAGGGTGCAATTATCGGCGTAGTTGAAAACGTTATTTTCAAGGGCGTTCACTATGAGATAAGCGTTGACGCTTTGGGATATAAATGGATCATCCATTCGACACAAAGCGAGGAGGTTGGCTCTATCATCGGCATGAATGTTACTCCCACGGATATACATATCATGCACAAGCAGGAGGAAGAGTGAAATGAAAGCTTCTAAAACTCTTGCTATACCTTATGTTGCTTGGGTGATCATTTTCACGATCATCCCGCTTGCTTTGGTTGTTTTCTTTGCTCTTACAGACAGCGACGGAAACTTTACACTTGAAAATTTATTCTTGATGTCCGACTATATGTCGGTGCTCTTTCGCTCGATAATATATGCAATCGTTGCAACAGTCATCTGTTTGCTTATTGCTTTCCCTGCGGCTTATATAATCTCGCGAGTGAAGGCAATGAATCAATCCAGCCTTATCATTTTGATAATGGTTCCCATGTGGATAAGCTTTCTTTTAAGAACTTATGCTTGGATGACTTTACTCGAGCCTAACGGTCTTATCAACAGAATGCTTGGGCTTATCGGACTTGGCCCGTTTAACCTCATCAACAATGCGGGTGCGGTTATTTTGGGTATGGTTTATAACTATCTTCCCTTTATGATCTTGCCGCTTCACTCGGTTATGGTTAAGATCGAGCAGCACACGGTTGAGGCGGCACAAGACCTTGGCTGCAACAAGATGAATCTTGTCAGAAAGATCGTTTTGCCTCTTTCGATGCCGGGTATTTCTACCGGTATCGTTGCGGTATTCGTTCCAAGTGTTTCGACGTTTGTTATTTCAAGAATGCTCGGCGGCGGAACCAACGACCTTATCGGTGACTTTATCGAATCTCAGTTTTTGGGCAATTCGTATAACCCTCATCTCGGCTCGGCAATGGCACTTGTTTTGATGGTTATCGTTCTCTTTATGATGAGCTTGTTCAACCAGTTCGGAAGTGAGGAGGGTGCTGTATGACAAAGATGAAATTCAGCTCGAAGCTTTATTTATATGCTGTATTCGCATTCCTTTACATTCCGATATTCGTTCTTATCGTTTTTTCGTTTAACGAATCGAAATCGCGTGCGAACTGGACAGGATTCACCTTTGACTGGTACATAAAGCTGTTCCAGAATGAAACAATAATGACGTCGCTTATGAACACCGTTATCGTTGCGGTTGCGGCTTCTGTTTTTGCGACACTTTTGGGCACGATGGCAGCTATCGGCATTTATAACATGAGAAAGACTTCCCGTGCAGTGCTGATGAACTTGACATATATCCCCGTTATCAGCCCTGAGATCATCATGGGCGTTTCGCTGATGCTTTTGTTCAGATATTTGGTGGATCACGCAGGCTTTGAATTCGGATTTGTATCGCTTATCTTGGCGCATATATCGTTTGACGTGCCTTACGTTATCTATAACGTGTTGCCAAAGCTGCGAACGATGAACCCGAACCTTGTTGAAGCCGCAATGGATCTTGGCTGTGACAGCAAGATGGCATTCTTTAAGGTTGTTGTGCCCGAAATCATGCCCGGTATCTTCTCGGGCTTCTTGATGGCATTGACATATTCTATCGACGACTTTATCGTCAGCTACTTCACCGCAGGTGAAAATATCGAGACTCTTTCCATCACAATCGACTCGATGACAAGAAGAAAGATCTCGCCCGAGATCAATGCTCTTTCAGCAATTATCTTCTTGGTTATTGCGGCAGTCCTTATTGGCAAGAACATTTTGCAGAACCGCAAGCTTAGACGCGAACGCGCCTTGGCAAGAGCTGCACATCACTGAGGAGGGAGCCGAAAATGAAAAGATTTTTTGCACTTTTTTTAGTTTTTGCACTTTCGGTATCCTTGTTGGCAGGATGCTCGAGCGAGCCTGTTGTTACATTGACCGCTGAGGAATTGGGACTTGATCCCGAGCTTTTCTCGGATTATGACTATACTCGCTTTAAAGACGATGGAATTACGATAAACGTTGCAAACTGGGGCGAATATATGTCGATAAACGACCCCGAAATGATCGACGTTAACGATATCTTTGAACAGTTGACCGGAATTACAGTTAACTATAAGACATACGCAAGCAACGAAACTCTTTATTCAAAGATAAATTCGGGCGGCGCAAACTATGATATCGTTATCCCCAGTGATTATATGATATCCAAAATGATATCCGAAGGGCTTTTGCAAAAGCTTGATTATGACAACATTCCCAACCTTGCAAATATAAATCCCACGTTTATAAACCCTGAATATGATCCTGCGAACGAGTATTCTGTTCCTTATCTTTGGGGCATGGTGTGCATTATTTACAACACCACGATGGTTGATGAAGAGATCACCGGCTGGAGTGCTTTGTGGGACGAAAAATATGCCGGAAATATTTTGATGTTTAACAACCCCCGTGATGCTTTCGGAATTGCTTTGACCTATTTGGGATATTCGCAGAACACCGAAAACGTTACCGAGCTTGAGCATGCATCTGTTCTTTTGCAGGAACAAAAGGAGATCGTTCAGGGCTATGTTATGGACGAGATCTTTGATAAAATGGAAGGCGGAAGCGCCGCAATCGCTCCCTATTACGCAGGTGATGCCGTTACAATGATCGAGGATAATCCCGATCTGACTTATTGCATTCCCGAAGAGGGCACAAACCAATTTGTTGATGCAATGTGCATCCCCACCACTGCAAAGAACAAGGAAGCAGCAGAGATGTATATCAACTTCATGTGCGAGGCTGAGATCGCCCTTGCCAACTGTGAATATACAGGATATTCAACACCAAACTCTGCGACATTTGCACTTTTGGACGAGGAAACACAGAATCATCCTCTTTGCTATCCCTCGGACGATTATTTGGCAAATAACACAGAAGTTTTTATCAACCTCTCTCCCGAAACAAGCGAGCTTACACAAACTTTGTGGAATCAGCTTAAGATCGGACAGTCGAACCCCTGGTTCGTTCCCCTGTTCCTTATCGCTCTTATAGCCGCAACGATATTCGTTAACGTGTGGCGTGCGCGCAAGAAGCGCTTAGAAGCGTTATAAATTAAAATTTATATACAAAAATTCTCAAAGGACGTGATTTGATGTCAAAACTCAAAAAGACTGCTCAGGTGTTTAACCCCATGGCAAGTGTAGCACCCTTGGGCATCATTGCAATGGATGGTGCCAAAGAACTGGGCGAAAAGATAAATGATTATCTTGTAACCTGGGCTAAGCAGTCAGGACAGGATGTAGACACATTCCTCATTCCCTGTAAATGTCCCCGATTCCAGTCAGGCGACGCAAAGGCTTTAATTTCTAAGACTGTAAGAGGATATGACTTGTTTATCGTTTGCGATACAGGAAACTATTCCTGCACATACCCTCTCTTCGGCAATGAAAACCACATGTCTCCCGACGATCATTATCAGGATTTAAAGCGTATCATTCAGGCGGCAGGCGGCAAGGCGCACAGAATTAACGTTATTATGCCTTTGCTTTACGGCGGAAGACAGCACAGAAGAAGCTATCGCGAATCACTTGACTGTGCATGGATGCTTCAGGAGCTTAGCTCGATGGGCGTTGAAAACATTTTGACCTTTGACGCTCATGATCCCAGAGTTATGAACGCTGTACCTTTGATGGGATTTGACAACATCATCCCCTCTTATCAGGTTTTGAAGGCTCTTCTTAACTCGAAGACCGATATCATTTGCGACAAGGAGCATTTGATGGTTGTTTCTCCTGACGAAGGTGCAATGGCAAGAAATATGTATTATGCATCCACAATGGGTGTTGACCTTGGTATGTTCTATAAGAGACGTGACTATTCTACTATCATCAATGGTCGCAATCCGATCGTTGCTCATGAATATTTGGGCAGTGACGTTGCAGGAAAGGACGTTTTCATTGCGGATGACATTATTTCCTCGGGCGAATCGATGTTAGACCTTGCATATGAGCTTAAGGAAAGAAAAGCCAAGAGAGTTTTTGCATATGCAACATATTCGATCTTTACAAACGGACTTGCTGCGTTTGATAAGGCATATAGCGAAGGAATCATTGACGGTGTATTCGGCACTAACTTAACATATTCGACAGACGAACTTAAGAGCCGCGAGTGGTTCCATTTGGTTGACTGCACAAAGTATGTATCCTATTTTGTTGCGGCACTTAACCACGATATGTCTGTAAGCGATATTATCGATCCCTCGGAGAAGATAAAGCAGCTTATGAACGAACACAAGAGCAACTAACCTTTGCAAGCAGAATAAATAAGCACTCCCTTTCATAAAATCGTTTAAGGACGAGTTTATTGAAAGGGAGTTTTTATTATGCAGGAAAACTTAAGTTTGGGACTTAGCTCGACAGAAGCCGAAAGAAGACTTGAATCAAGCGGAGAAAACCGCCTTGAAGGAAAGAAAAAGCAAAGTGTCGTGATCTTGTTTTTGGAACAGTTCAAAGACATTATGGTTATCATTCTGCTTGCAGCAACGGCGATATCGGCATTTATGGGCGAGATATATGATGCCGTGACGATGATCGCTATCGTTTTGATGGATGCTGTTTTGGGATTTGTGCAGGAATATAAAACCGAGAAAACTCTTGAAGCTCTTAAGACGATGACCGCTCCGACGGCGATTGTTATAAGAGATGGAAAAAAGCAGAGAATATCGGCAAGCGAGCTGGTTGTTGGAGACGTGTTTTTGCTTGAGGCGGGCGACAGAGTGCCTGCTGACGGGAAAATTATCGAACAAAATGAGCTTATGTGCGACGAGTCGATGCTTACGGGAGAATCGGAAGCTGTAAAGAAAACTGACTTTACATATATGGGAACTTCGGTGACTAAAGGCACAGCCTTGTGCGAAGTGTTTGCAACCGGAATGAACACCGAAATGGGAAAGGTTTCGAAGCTTATCGAGAGTGCAGGCGATGAAAAGACCCCTCTGCAAAAGAAGCTTGGCAAGCTTGGTGTGTGGCTTAGCGTTATCTGCTTGGGAGTGTGTGTTGTTGTTGCGCTTGCGGGAATTTTGCGCGGTGAGCCTATCTTTGACATGCTGATGACGGGTATAACCATTGCTATTGCGGCAATTCCCGAGGGGTTGCCCGCAACAGTTACAATTGCTTTGGCTCTTGCTGTTAGAAGAATGCTTAGGCTTAATGCTTTGGTACATAAGCTTCACTCGGTTGAGACTTTGGGATGCACGACTGTTATCTGCACAGACAAGACCGGAACGTTGACACAGAACAAAATGACTGTTACAAAAGCGTGGTGTGACGGCAAGGAGATGAGCTTTACACAAGCGGTAAAACCAGGCGATAGCTATGCTTTTGACACAATGCTTAAATGTGCGGTTTTGTGCAACAATGCGGATATTTCGGAGTTGGACAATGTGGCTATCGGCGACCCGACTGAAGAGGCACTTTTGACTGTAGCAAAGAAATTCGGGGTGACGAAGGATTCACTGAAAAGCTTTAAACGCATTAAAGAGATACCCTTTGACAGCGAAACGAAGATGATGAGGGTTGAAGTTTCTAATGGGAAAGATAAGCTTTCGTTTTCTAAAGGTGCGTGCGACGTTATCCTGCCGAGATGCGGCTATATGTTAAATGAGGGCAAAAAAGCCCTCTCGAAGAGGGCGAGGCAGGATATATTCGATGCGGCTGACAAAATGGCAAGTGAAGCACTTCGTGTACTTGCGTTCAGCTTTACAGACACCGACGGAAGCGAAGTGTTCTTGGGGCTGATGGGAATGCAGGACCCTCCCCGAAAAGAGGCAAAACGCTCGGTTTCCACCTGCAAAAAGGCAGGAATCAAGGTGGTTATGATCACGGGCGACCACAAGCTGACAGCAGCGGCAATTGCCAAGCAGGTTGGGCTTTTGGACAAAGGCGACTTGATCGTATCGGGCGAGGAGCTTGCAAGAATGAGTGACGAGGAGCTTTTGCAAAACATTATGAAGATAAGCGTGTTTGCAAGAGTAGACCCAAAGGATAAACTCAGGATAGTAACCGCATTTAAGTCGGTGGGGCAAACCGTTGCAATGACGGGCGACGGAGTGAACGATGCGGCGGCGATCAAAGAAGCGGACATTGGCGTTGCGATGGGAATTTCGGGCACCGACGTGAGCAAGCAAGCGGCGGATATCATCCTTTTGGATGACAACTTTGCTACACTCTGCTCCGCTGTCAAGCAAGGAAGGACGATATATTCAAACATAAGAAAATTTGTCAGATATCTTATCTCCTGCAATATCGGCGAGGTTATGGTGATGTTTTTATCCATCGTGACGGGGTTACCGATCGTACTTCTGCCGACACAGCTTTTGCTTGTTAACCTTGTGACTGACGGCTTGCCTGCCATTGCATTGGGGCTTGAAGAAAGCGAAGAAAGCATTATGGAGAGAAGGCCGAATGATTTCTCGGGCGACTTTTTCTCTGGTGGGCTTTTAAGAAAGATCATTACAAGAGGCATTCTTATCGGACTTTGCACGCTTGGATGCTTTGCGCACTGTTTGAATCTTGGTGTGAGTCTTGAAACTGCACGCACTGCGGCACTTGTGACGCTTATCATGTCGCAGCTTATTCACGCTTTTGAATGCAGAAGCGAAGGTGTTTCGGTGTTTGCAAACAATCCATTTAAGAACAAGGCATTGATATGGTCGGTTTTGGTGTCGGTCATTGTTTTGGCGGCTTGTGTTTATCTCTCGCCTTTGCAGAGCGTTATGCAGACTGCTATCCTTAACGGCGAGGAGCTTTTGGTATCTATTGTGTTTGCCTCGGCGGTGACGGTGATATCCGGGCTTGTGCAATTGGTGATGAGGAAGAGATAGCGGGGCGGAGGCCGCGGTCGACCGAGCGAAGCGAGGAAGGTCGCGGAGGGGACCCGCTGTGTGTGAGCAGTGCTACATGATAAAAACTCCTGACGAATTTACCGTCAGGAGTTTTATTATTACATATCACGGGTTGTGAAGCCGGCATTGCAAAGAATGCTTGCAAACTGATCAAAGCGCTTACTTCTGCTTCCGCACATCAATCTTTTGCCGAAGACGTTAAACACAAAAAATCGCTTAAATTCTATCTTCGTTTTCATTCCGCTTGTATAGAACAAGAAATATCCATTATTAATATCGCAATCTCCAACGCACCTTCCGTTAGCTATACCGAATTCTTTTTGAAAGTTCTCAACGCATTCATTTAAATCAATTTTGCAGATTCTTTTGCCTTTGGCGATATAAATAACCGAGTCTTCTTCATCACCGTTTTTAACGCTTTTAGCTGCGACAATGATATCATCGGGAACGAACCTGTACGTTAATGTATACATATATGCATCATCCTTTTTTAAAGTCATTCGTTTGGTGCAATGGATTCGATAATCTTAACTGCGGCTTTAACACCGTCAACAGCGGCGGAGACGATACCGCCGGCATAACCTGCACCCTCACCGCATGGATAAAGATTTGTAATGCCAAGGGCAGTCATCTGCTCACCTCTTGTTATTCTTACGGGGGATGAGGTTCTGGTTTCGGGGGCTGTAAGCACAGCGCCCATATCGCCAAAGCATGCCATTTGATGAGAGAATTTACGCAAGCCCTCTCGCATCATGTCAGATACAAAGCTTGGGAAGAGCGAGTCGAAATCAACCTCTGTAACTCCGGGGCGATACGTCGGGATGACGTTTGACGGGTGCGCTGTTCCCTCTAAAAAAGCACCAACTGTTGTTGCAGGAGCTTTATAGCTTCCGCTTAAAGCATATGCGCGTTTTTCAAGGCTTCTTGCAAAATCAACGCCATCCAGAATTCCCGAACCGAAATCATCTTTAGAAACGCTGACGACAAGTGCAGCATTTGCATTCTCACCGTTGCGTGCATATTCGCTCATACCGTTGGTGACGACTGTTTCACGCTCACTTGCTGCGGCAACAACAGTTCCGCCAGGACACATACAAAACGTATAAGCAGCTCTCCCGTCAGGACGGCGGTGTGAAAGCTGATATTCGCCAACGGGAAGTGACGGATTGGAAGCAAGCTCGCCGTATAAGCTGCGATCGACATCAACCTGCTTATGCTCGATTCTTGCACCGACAGAAAACGGCTTCGGCTCCATTATGATGCCTTTTTTAAGGAGCATTTCAAAGGTATCGCGCGCAGAGTGACCGATTGCAAAAACAAGTGCCGAGGTTTCGATCGTCTCAGAATCTGTCATAACGGCATTAACCTCGCTATTTGAAAGCGTTATATCGCTAAGCTTTGAGAGGAATCTAACCTCGCCGCCATTTTGAATTATTCTTTGGCGGATGGCTTTTACAACTCCTCTTAGTTTATCTGTTCCAATATGCGGCTTAGCTTCGAAAAGAATCTCTTCGGGGGCGCCAAGCTCGACAAGGCGGGTTAAGATATATCTGCACAAAGGATCGGAAATGCGGGTCATAAGCTTGCCGTCGGAGAAGGTGCCTGCTCCCCCCTCGCCAAATTGGACGTTGGTTTCGGTGTCAAGCTCCCCTCCCGCAAAGAAGGATTCAACCTTTTTCACACGACTGTCAACCTCGTCTCCGCGTTCAAGAACGATGGGGTTATATCCATACTCAGACAAAAGAAGGGCACAGAACATTCCTGCAGGACCGAATCCTGCAATTACCACCCTGCCCTGCTTTTTGTTGGTTGAGACTTTGGGCGAGAGAACGGCATCCTCGTGATATTTAACTGATTTATTACGTGAAGCAAGTGTTTTTTCAAGAGCCTCGTTTGAAAGTGTAATCAACACCGAGCTTACAAAATGGATATCCTCTCGCTTTCTGGCATCGACCGAGGATTTATATATTCCAGCAGATTTAACGTTTTGCGGTGATATCTTATATTGCTTAAGAGCAACCGTGATTATCTCATCCTTCGAGGCTCCGATCGGCGTTTTTATATTTTGCAAAATAAGCGGCATTCTTTCACTTCCTTAAAATACTGTAGGATGAAGGCGCACCCTCATCCTACAATAAGTAATGTTATTTATTGATTGGTTTGTTCGCCGTTTATTTCGGCTTCAGCGTCGATCACTTCTTCGCCTTCGGTCTGCTGGGCAGGTTCTTCGACTATTTCAGTTATACTGCAATATGCCTTATGGATTCCCATGCACCAAACATTATCATAGTTGGGCAAGAAGATTGTTGCTGTCATTATTTGATCTCCTGCAACAACATTGTAATCAAGCATATTGATCTGTGCGATAACATCGGAAGCATCGATCTGCTCAATAATATCGGCAGGTCCGACAACAGTAACGTTTCTGATCCTCTCCTGCTCGACAAGACATCTATAACCATCGGGTACGTTAATGATGTGTATCTGCGAATTGGGAATGGTGATATCTTTTGCAGCGTAGCCGTCTAAATTGAAAACGACTTCAGCGGTTTCGTTACCGGAAATGTCGGTATAAAGGTCGCTCTTGGGGATTGGTAATTGGAAAATAGAATTGATTCCGGGGCCAACCTGTCTTAAATCGATATAGTCCAAAAAGATCTCTGTAAGATTTGCAACGGTTTCGTCCTGAGTTCTTACGGTTATTCCAACAGGATTTATAGTGTAGGAAAGAGAGCTTAGATCAAATCCGTCGTGTGTAGGCTGAACCTCGATATCTAAAGGAAGAGATTTCTTCATGTATACGGGCACCAAGACGTTGAAAGAGTCAGCGTCAAGAGTTACCTTGGGGTTTTCAAACACGGCATCGCCACTGTAAAGAGAAACGATTGTGCTTGAGGAGCTTGTTGATTTATCGAAAACATACTCGCCGTCGAAGCTGACAACGCACGAGGTTATCTGATCAATATAATCCTTGGGGCCCGAAACCGTAACTTCGTCGGGAGTGATCTTTGCCTCATCAGCATCTAAGATATATCCCAACTTGGCCTTTACATTGGAAAGATCGGCAGTAAGCGTGCCGTCAGCAACAGAAAGTGTTTTAGTTACTAAATAGTCAAACTCGACATGTACAGTTTTAGGCTCCATTTCGGTAACTGTAAACTGATCGCCGTTTATGCTTGATACGTTAAGCGCAAGCTCGTATGAACCGGAAGCACGGACAGAATCGAGATTGAGAGTTACTTTAAGGTCATCGGCATCATAGTCACCGATCACGTAACGCAAGCCATTAAGCTGAACGTTTACCGTTGCTTCTCCCCTGTTCATTATGGAAAGGCCTGCAACATCGGCATACGATCCGTCGAGAGAAAAATCGATAGGAACGTTTTTAATGATAACGGTGGTTTCGGGGAATGCTGTCAATACAAGGACAAACCAAATGATAACAGCCAAAATTCCCGAAATTATCATTCTTGCGACACGGTTATCTTTTAAGGAGCTTTTACTTCTTTTTAAATTTAATGCCATTGAAGCGCTCCTTTCCCGATTTTAACATACCGATAAGCTTATTGTCGTGTGCAGACTTGTCGGGCAAGAGCTGCGACTTGAGATATTGAATAAGGCGTTCTTTTGTATATCCGCGTGTAAGCTCGCCGTTTTCGGCAATGGAAACGGTTCCCGTCTCCTCGGATACGACGATGACGATAGCATCCGAGTTTTCACTCATACCGATAGCGGCACGATGACGCGAGCCAAGCAATTTGTTGATGTGTTCTTCCTTTTGAGGAGTGGGAAGGAAACAGCCTGCCGCATGAATTCTGGCATCACGAATTACGACTGCACCGTCGTGCAAGGGGGTTTTGGGCCAGAAGATACTTCCGAACGTGGCAACGCTGGGCTGACAATCAAGGATTGTTCCGGTGTCGATCTGTTCACCCAAACGGATCGCACGCTCGATAACGATGAGTGCGCCCGTGTTCGATTCGGAAAGCTGGTCTGTTGCTTCACCGATGATATCGATAGCACGAACCCAGTCATGCTCCGGATCATCCACATGAGATTGATCACCAAACACGCCAAATGATTTTACGTTGGTTCTTCCCACGCGTTCAAGGATTCTTCTAAGCTCGGGCTGGAACACGATCACGATCGCCAAAATACCGACCTGGAAGAAGTTCTGCAAAAGGAAGGACATAACCTTAAGCTCGAGTGCGGTTGATACGAAGTACAATCCGACAACGATAAGGATACCCGTGATGAGCTGTTGAGCCTTAGTCTCTCGTACAAGCTTTACGCCCTTATATATAAGATACGCCAACAAAAGCATATCTATAATATCGACAAACGTGATAGTTTTTAATATATTTAATAACTGCTCTGCGAAGTTTAAAATATAGTCCAAGGCGTTTTCTCCTTCCTTCTGCCGAAATTACGGCAGTTTAATTTATACTCATCTATATTTTAGCAGTTAAAAAACAAAAATACAATAGCTAAATCCTCGTTTTTGCGAATTTTTTTAATGTTTTTACAAGCGATTCGGTGTCCTTTTGAGAATTGAAAACTCCGGGAGAAAAACGAACCGTACCCTCTGGGAGTGTTTCCAAGGTTTTGTGGGCCAAAGGTGCGCAATGAAGCCCTCCACGAAGAGCAAAGCCCTCGCGGCTTAAAGCGGTTGCAAGGCTGTGTGAGGGTACTCCAGAAAGGTTGAATGAAACTATTGGAACGAAGTGCTCGCCGCATCGGTAAGTGGTGATTCCATCGATTGATTTAACGCCGTCAAGAAAGATCTCGCAAAGGGCGTTTTCGTGGTTATATATGCTTGAAAGGCCCATTTGTTTGACATATTTAAGTCCTGCCGAAAGTCCGCAAATGCCGACAGTGTTAAGCGTTCCGCTTTCAAGGTGTTCGGGCATAAAGGGTGTTTGTGTGGGTTCGAGCGAGGTGGCACCCGTTCCACCCTCGATTATGGTGTTTATCGGATATTTGCCATCGGTGATGAGCATTCCTGTGCCCGTAGGTCCGCAAAGGCCTTTATGGCCAGGAACGCAGATGATATTCATTCCCATATCAAGTGTTATTGGAATTACACCTGCCGCCTGCGCAGCATCAACGATGAGAGGGACACCTTGTTTTTTGCAAAGCAAAGCTATCTCTTGAATAGGCATAACTCTGCCTGTCACGTTGCTTGCGGCGGTTAAAACAACACAGCTTGTATCGCTGTCGATGGCGTTCATGAAATTCATAACGGTTTCGCTGTCGGTTTTGCCGACACGGACGACCTCGACCTTAACTCCGCGATTTTTTAAAGCATGGCAAGGACGAGCCACAGAGTTGTGCTCCATCGAGGAGATTACGACCTTTCCGTGATCGGGGACGATTCCCTTGATCGCAAGATTTAGCGCGTGGGTGCAGTTTTGAGTGAACACGACATTCTCGGGCTCGGCGCCGAAGAAATCACAAGCAAGGCAACGGGCGTTGTATACCATTTCAGCGGCTCTTATTGAAAAGCTGTGCCCTCCCCTGCCGGGATTGCCGCCATATTCATCCATGGCACGCAACACCGCATTTTTAACAGACGGCGGCTTGGGAAAGCTTGTCGCCGCATTATCGAAATAGACCTGATTGCCCATTGTGTCCTCCTTTTGACTATTTATTGACTGTTGTTTTGTCTTTTATAGTTATGCCGTTGTGTGCAAGAATAGGCTGAATGAGCGAGGGATCGTCGCGGACGCGGATTGAATATCCGCAGCCGGAGGCAAGGTTTTTGGGTGTGCGCTCGATCTCGCAAAAATAGCCCATGTTATTTAAAATGCGTTTCGCCTTCATGGCATAGGTGATAGACGAAACCGCCATTAGTGTATATCTCATATTCATCCTCCGTTATTCAAGGCTCTTATTGGTATTGTATGTTAATGAGGTTGAGGGTGTGAGTTGGGGCGAATGGGCAAATAAAAAACAGCCAGCATTTTGCTGACTGTTTTATTAGCTTTTTGTTAAATTTATCATCCAAGCAAGCACACTGCGTGGGCGGCGATGCCTTTGCCCTCGCCGGTGAAGCCAAGGCCTTCTTCGGTGGTGGCTTTGATTGAAACGTTGGATATATCTGTGCCGATTGCGGTTGCCAAAACCTCGCGCATTTTATCTATATGAGGTGCGAGCTTTGGTGCTTGAGCAATTACAGTGACGTCTATATTCAAAACCGTATAGCCTGCTTGTTTTACACGGTGGGCAACAACCTCCAAAAGCTTGATGCTGTTTGCGCCTTTATAAGCAGGGTCGCTATCGGGGAAAAGCTTGCCGATATCGCCAAGTGCGGCGGCACCAAGCATCGAATCCATTACAGCGTGGGTCAACACATCGGCATCCGAGTGACCGAGAAGCCCTTTTTCGTATTCTATTTCAACTCCGCCGAGGATGAGTTTTCGTCCCTCGACGAGCTTGTGAACGTCATATCCGTGACCGATACGCATAGTTTTTTCCTCTCTTGCTGAAATAATCGCTCTCGCGATAGCAACGTCTTCAGGTGTGGTGAGCTTGATATTCTCATACTTACCTATCGTTATATGAGGTTCAAATCCGATAGCTTGGAGAATCTGAGAATCATCTGTGAAGTCACCTTTCGCGCCATCCAAGGCGGCTAAATAGAGATCTAACATAAAGGTTTGAGGAGTGCGAACGATATAAACATCAGATCTATCGGGAGCATACGAGCCGTTTTCGGTTGCGATTCTGACAGTATCCTTTGACGGAGTGCAGATTATCGAACTTCCGTATCTTCTGGCATCAATAACGCTTTGATCTATTTCTTCTACAGAGACCAATGGACGTGCGCCGTCGTGAATTATTACGATATCGTCAACCGCCGCAAGCGCTGCATTTTTAACGGATTCGGTTCGGGTCTCTCCGCCCTTAACAAAAGCAACAGGCTTCGATATAGATCTAAGCTCGTAAGCATATCTTTCAAACATATCTTCGGGTGCGGCAATGATAATCTTTGTAACGTACTTGCTGCTTGCGAGTGCTTCACATGAGCGCAGAAGACAGCTTTTTCCGCAAAGGTCTATCAAAAGCTTATTCTCTCCCATTCTGGTCGAGCTTCCGCCACAAGCAAGAATGGCAGTTGATTGAAGGTAATAATCCATTATCGTCACCTCTTTCGGTTATTAAATTAAGTATAACGCTATCAAAAATCGGTGTCAAGGGCTTAGGGGCGAGGCTGTCGATAGGCGAAGCCGAACCGCCGCGACGAAGGAGCGGCGAGCGAGGATCGGCAATCGGCGCCGAGCCCGCTATCACCATTTAGCTATTGCATTTTATGCGTTAAAGTGATATACTATAATGAATTAAAATGCGGTAATAGTTTTTATCGACGAACAACAATCGGAGGTATATGATATATGAACTTTTTAGCTATCGACGTTTTGCAGAACAGGTTTGCTCCCCTGCCTATGAAGCTTCATATAATATTCTGTATTTTGGCAACGGCACTGTTCTTGCTCCTTTACTTCAGAACAAAGAAGCTTTCAAACGTATTTTGGATGCTTATATGCGATGCGACCATCATTTTGCAGTGGTACGGCGATCCCATGACTGCTTTGGGTGTCGGAATTTGCGAGATAGTTTTGTTTGTTCTTCTGATTATTGAGATGAGAAAAGAGAAGACGGCAGAGCTTGCCTCTAAGAAAGAAGCCGAAAACAAATCGGATATCATTGAAGATGATCTGAGCGACATTGAAAAAGTTGTTAAGAGCGAGCGCAAGGCTATAATCAACGAAGAGATAGACGTTATTGGCGAAGCTTTCGAGGATGATAATAAATGATTAAAACAGTAATTTTAGATGCAGATACGGTTACGGGCGGCGACGTTTCACTTGAACCCATCAAAGAAATTTGTGACACGACCGTTTACGGTTTTTCAACTCCTGATGAGATAGCCCAAAGGATCGGTGATGCCGAGGCTGTTATCACAAACAAGTGCGTTATCTCGCGCGAGATAATGGATGCTTGCCCCTGCCTTAAGCTTATCTGCGTTTTTGCAACGGGATATAATAACATTGATATCGTTGCTGCAAAGGAAAAGGGAATTTGTGTGTGCAACGTTCCGGGATATTCAACAAACTCGGTGGCACAGCACGCATTCGCACTTATATTGCACCATTACAGCTCGATTTCGAAATATGCCGACACCGTTGCAAACGGCGACTGGGTATATTCAAAGCTTTTCTCCTATTTCAACATTCCCTTCTTTGAGCTTTCGGGAAAAACCTTGGGAATCGTGGGCTTTGGTGCTATCGGCAAGGCAGTTGCAAAGATAGCAAAAGCATTTGATATGAATATATTGGTTTATACAAGAACATATCCCGAAAACGATGACGGGATCGAGGTCGTTTCCTTGGAGGAGCTTTTAAAACGCTCTGACGTTGTGACGCTTCACTGCCCATTAAATGATGGCACGAAGCTTTTGATAAACGAGAGCACTCTTGCTCTTATGAAGCCGAATGCAATTTTAATCAACACCTCGCGCGGTGGAGTTATTGACGAGGTTGCTTTAGCAAACGCATTAAACGAAGGTAAAATTGCAGCGGCAGGGCTTGACGTTTTGACATATGAGCCAATGCGTGAGGATTGTCCATTGCGTAATGCAAAGAACTGCTATATCACCCCTCACATTGCGTGGGCACCTTGGGAAACAAGAACAAGACTTATCGAGCTTGTTAAGAAAAACATTTTAGGATATTTAAACGGCGAGGTTATCAACAACGTCGCGAAATGACATTAGTTTAGGACGTGATTTTATGTCTGACAAAAAAAGAGTAGTAATCAAAGTCGGCACATCGACACTTACGCACAAGACGGGTAATATGAACATCCGACTTGTAGAAAAACTTGTTAAAACGATATCTGACATTAAGAATTCAGGTGTTGAGGTCGTGCTTGTAACATCGGGTGCGATCGGCCTTGGCATGGCTAAATTGGGGCTTTCGGAAAGACCGAAGGACACCCCCTCGAAGCAGGCGTGTGCGGCTGTTGGCCAGTGCGAGCTGATGTATATGTATGACCGACTTTTCTTGGAATATAACATAACTGTCGCTCAGGTTTTGCTGACTAAATATGTGTTATCCGACGAGCGCAAGGACAACGTTGACAACGCTCTTGAAAGAATTATTGCTTTGGGCGCTGTTCCTGTTGTGAACGAGAACGACGTTGTTGCAATTGATGAATTGGAGCTTGAGGTTGGCGAGAATGACTCGTTGGCGGCAATGGTTGCAACGCTTGTTAAGGCTGACCTTTTGATAATAATGTCGGATATTGACGGGCTTTATGACTGCGATCCGAGGGTTAATCCCGATGCGAAGCTCATCTCGAGAGTGGAAGCTATCACAGATGACATTATAGGTGCTGCAAAGGGCGCGGGAACAAATCTTGGCACTGGTGGCATGGCAACAAAGATAAGAGCAGCAAAGATCGCAACAGACAACGGCATTGATATGCTTATAATCAACGGCGGAGAGCCGAACAATTTATATGACGTGTTTGACGGAAAATGTGTCGGCACGCTGTTTGTATCGAATAAGAAATAATTATTTAGAAAGGCGATGAACTTTAGATGTTTGATTTTGATGTTTTGGGCAGAAATGCAAAAGAGGCAAAGAAAGCACTTGCAACAAGCTCGGTGATGACAAGAAACGAAGCGCTTAAGAACATTGCCGAGGCTCTTGTAAATCACAAGCGAATGATCATCGATCAGAACAGGATCGACGTTAAAAACGCCGAACAGCGCGGAGTTAAAAGCTCGCTTGTGGATAGACTTTATTTAAACGAAAAGCGAATTGAAAGCATTGCCGAAGGTGTTTTAAGCGTGGCAACGCTTCCCGACCCTGTCGGACTTATCGACGGTGGTGAGATAAGACCAAACGGAATAAGGATCACAAAAACAAGAGTTCCCTTGGGCGTTGTGGGAATTATTTACGAAGCAAGACCGAACGTGACCGCTGATGCGGCGGCACTTTGTCTTAAATCGGGAAATGTTTGCATTTTGCGCGGCGGAAGCGACGCTATATATTCAAACACGATAATTTGCAACATCATGCGTGAAGCTATTGCTAAAGCAGGACTACCGGAGGATTGTATTCAGCTTGTGACGGATACATCAAGAGAGACTGCGACACTTATGATGAAGTCGAATGAATATTTGGATGTTTTGATCCCGAGAGGCGGAGCAGGGCTTATTAAATCGGTGGTTGAAAATGCGACTGTTCCCGTTATTGAAACGGGCACGGGTAACTGCCACATTTACGTGGACTCCTCGGCGAACATTAACATGGCGATCGAGATTATCGACAACGCAAAAACTCAGCGCCCCGGTGTTTGCAACGCCTGCGAGACCATTCTTTTGCATAGAGAGATTGCAGAGGAAATTTTGCCCCGGCTTAAGAAAAAGCTTGATGAGCACAGCGTTGAGCTGAGAGGCTGTGAGATCACAAAGATGATCTTGGGTGACTGTGTAACGCCTGCTTCGGAAGAGGATTATGCAACAGAATTTTTGGATCACATATTGGCTGTGAAGGTTGTTGACAACATTTTTGAAGCTATTGAGCATATTGAGAAGTATTCGACGGGACATTCCGAGTGCATTGTTACAGAAAGCTTGATGGCGGCTGAGGAATTCCAGAAGAAAGTTGACTCGGCGGCGGTTTACGTCAATGCCTCGACAAGATTTACAGACGGAAACGAATTTGGTTTGGGCGCAGAGATCGGAATATCCACACAGAAGCTTCATGCAAGAGGACCGATGGGACTTTCGGCACTTACGACCGTGAAATATCTTATTAACGGAAACGGACAGATAAGGAACTGATTAAAAAATGAGCAAGAAAAACAAGCATAAAAGCAAATCCCCCTCACCTGCTGTTGAGGTGAAGGAGATCATAGCCGTTGGCGATACTCCCGTAAAGGAAGCGGAAAAAGCACCCGAAAAGGAAACCGCCGATAATAAAAAAGAAGCAAAGCGCGAAAGCAAGATCGCTGCCATTAAAGAGATAAGAGGCGAGGTTAAAGAAGTTATTGACGACGCTTTGGATGAAAACGCTGATGAGCTTGCAACGAGCGAGCCTGAAACGGTAACAAGCGCCGCGAATATAAGCCTTAGATCTGTCGCAAGCGCAGTTTTTGGATTTGTGATCTTGGTGTTTGCGGTTATCGGAATTATTGCAACCTCGAACAGAGTTGTGAATTACATCAAATTGCAAAGTGATGACACAAGACTTGTTAAAAGCTTTGAAAGCTTGGTTTTGCCGCTTACCGTGTTTGACTCTGCCGTATTCGAGGATACCTCTGTGCTTAGCGAGGATGTTATTATAACCGCGGCTTGCTGGGATGCTATCTTGAATCCTTCGGTTACTTTTTCTGAGGACGGCGGAAACTATATCGTATCTTATCTTGATATCGACGCTAGAGTTGCAAAGCTTTTCGGAACGGGGCTTGAATATGCTCACAAAACCGTGGGCGACGTTGAGCTTTTGTTTGAATATGACGAAGAGACAAGAATGTATACCCTTCCGGCATATCCGAAAACTGTAGCGTATCTTCCTGCTTTAGAATCTTATGAAAAGACAGAAGCAGGTTATGAGCTGAGAGTTAAGTATGTTTATCCCATAACTACTGTGACAGCCGGAAAGGTTCCGACAGAAAAGATCATGATATATACTGTCGAACAAAGAGACTTGGGATATGTCATTACTTCGCTTAAGATCGGCGAGGTCGTTATCGACGAAACTCTTGATTAATCCATTGACTGAATGATCTCGATACCTGTGAAGAAATGCTTTAGTATTTCTTCACAGGTTTTATTTTGTTTTGCCATCTCGCACGCCCCGTTAAGAGAAAGCCCGACAAGGTGTCCGCATCCGCGGACCGTGAATGTGAAACGGTCGAACTCCGGGCTGTATTTATAGGTGAAGTTTGCGCTTGGAAGGTTAAGTGCAGAAGCGAAAAGCGTTCCCTTTATGTTATGCTCATTGCAAAGAGCTACTTCGGCGACATATCCGCCTGAGGATGATGAAAGTCCGGTTATCCATTCATTTGGCTCGCCGTAAAGCGTAACTCCTTGACAGTTTGTGGTTATTCGGGCAAAAAGCTCGTCGGAAGTATATAACACTTCAGTTATATAATCAGCATCGAAATCGCACTTAACCGACTGCAAATAAGGAATATCCTCGCCCAAGACGGTTAACGCAGACTCGGTATATCCCCCGCTTGAGACGCAATACGCCGCCTGTATCGGCTCGCCGTTATAGGCGATATAATCGCCCAAAACCTCGCTGACAGCGGTTTTGATGGTGTCGGGGGCTTCTTTTTCAAGAATGAGTGTTGGATATTTAGAGGAATCCGTGCTGATATCTGCCCCCATAAGCTCGGGTGTTGGAGCTGAAAGCCGATCAAGCCTTTGAGAAAGAATATATGTATACATAAGTGTTGCCTGCGCTTTGATCGCCTCTTTTGGTGCAGTTTCGGCAAGCTGCGCCATGAGGGCCGACAAAAGAAAATCCTCTATAGGCAGCGTAAAGGTCTTACGCCTTACAGTATCGTATATTTCCACCTCGCGAATTAGGGGGTAAGCAGTGTTTTCGTCAAGCGTTTCTGAGACTGTTGGAACCGTTTGAGGTTTTGGAGAGAGGACCTGGGCAAGAAAGTGAAACAAGGGAATGAACACAAGCGCCGCGGTTATCACAGCAACTCCTTTAAAAAAATCACGCATCTTAAACTACCTTTCGTTTTTTTGAATGGTAGCATTAAAGATGCGTGATATCTGTCGAAATTGTGGGCTTGATCCTTAGTGATTATTCAGTGTGCGATCAAGCGATGATACATATAATATGTATTAAATTCTGCCGATATTGCTTTCAAAGCGTTCCATGAGTCTTCTTGCAATATCCTTGTCGGTGATGTCACGATAAGGAGCCTTTGCCGAAACATGACCAACATCGACTTTATAATAGTTATTCATAATATACTTGATGCCTGCAACCAAGCTTCCAACCTCGGGTTCATCTATAGCTGCAAAGATATTGTTAACATGAAGCTGCATGCCAAGAGCATCATCAAGTCTTCCCTCGTTCATAAGCTTTAACATACTGGAGAAATGTCCACAGGTTGCAGCCTGCAAAGCGCCGATAGAACCGTCAAATCCCATAAGGCGAGCTGCTACGCACATTGTATCAATACCTGACAAAAGTACAACATCAGGAGCATACTGCTTTATACGCTGAGCGTAATACAAATTAGAGTCGGTAAACTTGAAGCCTGCAAATGTGGGCACCTCACGCTTGAGGATGTCGATCATATCTTCAGCATCAAGGCGAGCACCGCCGTTAAGGTTACCATAGTCTACGTTCCAATAAATATAGAAAGGAAGATTTGAAGCTTCAGATATCTTCTTGAAATAAGCCACATTTTCTTCAATAGTTGCTGTTTTGCTGATTGCGATACTACTAACAGCATCAGCGCCAACAGCACCTGCATAGCGTGCAAGTTCAATGCCCTCTTCCTGAGTCTTGCCATAGCCAACGCTTACATAAACAGGTATACGATGATTTGAAACCTCAACAGTGCGCTTCATCCATTCCTTACGCATATCAGGAGTCATACACCAGCCTTCACCGGTGTAACCGTGAAGATATAAGCCGTCTGCGCCCTGTCCGACATAGAAATCGACCATTTTTTCGCAGGCAGAGAGCTTAACGCTGCCGTCGTCATCAAATGCTGTTAGGAAAGCTACAAAGTTGTTACCGTACATAGTACCGCCCCTTTCATTAAATGAATATTTTTTGTTTAATAATATCACAAAATCCGGAATTTAATATCAATATATCCAGACTTTAATACTAGTATAAGGTGTATTTATATGTGTGTCAATAGGCTTCACTTAGAAAAATATTGTGTTTCATATATTTGTATTATATAATGACACATAATAACAAACGATACTTGATCAAACAAGATTTGACTTGATTTTATTTTTGGGTTAGTGTATAATCGTTTATAATATGTTTCCGTAGCTCAGCTGGATAGAGCGGCCGCCTCCTAAGCGGCAGGTCGGGTGTTCGAATCACCCCGGGAACGCCAACAGAGCAAAAGCCGCCGAGTGTGGCTTTTGCTTTTTTATTCTTAGCTTTCGTTGCGTGCTTCAGAGGCTTTTATTAACAAAGCCGATTTCATGCATACAACATATAGTAATATTGCTTAGGAAGCATTGCAAAATCCGTGTAAATTCGGCATATTGACAAAAAATAAACAAATTTATAAAAACCACTTGCCAACGCTTTAAATTGGTGATATGATGTATCCAACAACTTAATAGAATCTGTATGACGCTTACGGGAAAGTGCGGTTTCGCTGCCGAAGGAGTAACACTCACAGGTTTCCCAAAAGGAAGAGGACCGTGGGCTGACAGAACTTTGGAGAATCCCATTTGATTGGGTGCCGAAGGTGCAAAGCGCTTAGAACGCTAATCTCTCAGGCAAAAGGACAAAGATAAACCCATTATCCTTGGGATTATTTGCTTTTGTTTGCGGATCGCGTTTTATATGCGATTCGCTTTTTGTTTTGTTGACACTATTTTAATCGGAGGATAATATGGAAAAGTTTTTTGAACAATTGGCAAATATCAACGGCGTGATCAATGACTTTGTATGGGTTAAGATCGGTTTGGTATTGCTTATCGGTACAGGCATTTTAATGACTGTATGCACAAAGGTATTTCAGATCTCTCACCTTAAGCACTGGTGGGTTGAGACTATTGGTTCGGTATTTAAAAAGAACAGTGACTCGACAAAGAAGACTGACAAGACTTCAATCACTCAGTTCCAGGCACTTTGCACAGCTTTGGCTGCAACCATCGGTACCGGTAACATCGCCGGTGTTGCTGCTGCTATCGTTATCGGCGGACCCGGTGCTGTATTTTGGATGTGGCTTGCAGCATTCTTTGGAATGATGACAAACTTCTCTGAAAACGTTTTGGGCATCTTCTATCGCCGCAGAAACAATGACGGCGAATGGTCGGGCGGCGCGATGTACTATCTTAAGGATGGCTTGGGATCGAAAAAGGGATGCAAGTTCATAGGTTCTGTTTTGGCTGTTTTGTTTGCAATCTTTGCTATCTTGGCATCGTTTGGTATCGGCAACATGGGTCAGGTTAACAAGATCACCCTTAACATCGACTCTGCATTTTTAAAGAACGTTGATCTTGGCGCTATTTCGGGAATCCCTGTTACACACATTATTATCGGTGTTGCATTGATGATAATTGCTGCACTTATCATTATCGGCGGCTTGCAGAGAATTGCAGCAGTTGCTGAGAAACTTGTTCCCTTCATGGCTGTTTTGTATGTCGTTGGCTGTTTGGTAATATTCTTCATCAATATCGACATGGTTGGTGCTGTATTTGCTGCTATCTTCAAGTTTGCATTTGGCATTAAGGCAGTTGCCGGCGGTGCAGCAGGCGTTGCGATCAGCCAGGTTATCACTCAGGGCTGTAAGAGAGGCGTATTCTCTAACGAAGCAGGTCTTGGTTCGTCGGTTATGGTTCACTCCTCCTCTAACGTTAAGGAGCCTGTTAAGCAGGGTATGTGGGGCATCTTTGAAGTGTTCTTTGATACATTCGTTGTTTGCACAATGACCGCTGTTGTCGTTTTGACCTCGGGCTATATTGATCTTGAGACTGGTTTGGCTGTCGAAGGTGTTAACGATGCTACACTTGTTTCTCAGGCATTCGGCAATGTTTTCGGCGTTATAGGTGAAATGTTCGTTGCAATTGCAATGCTTTTGTTTGCTTTCACAACAGTTCTTGGTTGGAGCCAATATGGTACAAAGGCTGTTGAATACCTTTTGGGTGAGAAGGCAGTTAAGGTTTATAAGGTTATATTCGTTTTGATGATCATTTCGGGCGCTGTAATGACCTCTTCCCTTGCATGGGATATTTCCGACACCTTTAACGGACTTATGATGATCCCCAACCTTATCGGTGTTATTGCACTTTGTCCTTTGGTTTCTAAGATCACAAAGAACTATATCAACCGTAAGATCAAGAATATTAACGAAGAACCTATGCTTTCTTTCGATGAAAGCGTTCAGGCAGACGTTATGGAAAACGGTCTTGATTAATTGAATACGTATACGTAATTTAAAAGACGCTCATTACAAGTGAGCGTCTTTTTTTACGAAATATGTCAACGGATTTAAAACTTTTACAACAAATATACAAATCGACAAAACTCGGTTGACAAAGCGCAAAAAGTGCGTTAAAATTATGTCATAATCATTCAAACATTATTATGGGGAGAATCGGAAAAATTCTGATATATCCCATCGGCCTTATTTTGTTACTCTCCGAGATTACTCGGGAAAGGATGATAAATAGCATGACAATTTTTGACGTTTTATCACTTCTGTGCGGTTTAGCTCTCTTCCTTTATGGTATGGAAGTTATGGGCGACGGCCTTAAGAAAAGTGCAGGAAACCAGCTTAAAACGATCTTGGGTAAAATGACCTCGAACCCGATAAAGGGCTTCCTTTTGGGCTTGGGCGTTACCATGGTAATTCAGTCCTCGAGTGCTACTACCGTTATGGTAGTCGGCTTTGTTAACTCGGGCACAATGACTCTTTTGCAGGCTGTCGGCGTTATTATCGGTGCCAACTTGGGTACTGCTATCACCGCTTGGTTGACAGGCCTTTCGGGACTTGGTACGGCTGGTGAAGCAGCAGCAAGTTTCATCAAGTGGCTTAAGCCTGATGCTTGGATGCCTGTCTTGGCTGTTATCGGCATTTGCCTTATCATGTTTACTAAGCGCGGCAAGAAGAAGGACCTTGGTGCAATTCTTTTGGGCTTCTCTGTTTTGATGGTTGGTATGTCTATGATGAGCGATTCCGTTGCTCCCCTTAAGGAAAGTGAAAGCTTCAGAAACATTCTTATCATGTTTGAAAATCCTATCCTTGGCGTTTTGGCCGGCTTGGTGCTTACAGCTATCGTTCAGTCGTCCTCGGCTTCTGTCGGTATCTTACAGTCGCTTACAGCGACGGGTGCTATCACCTATGGTGCAGCTATACCGATCGTTATGGGACAGAACATCGGTACTTGCGTTACTGCTCTTATCTCCTCTGCAGGTGCAAACAAGAACGGTAAGCGTGCGGCAATGGTTCACCTTTACTTTAACATTATCGGTGTTGTAATTTGGCTCACTGTCTATTACATTGTTACCGCTTTGTTTGATATTCCTTTGATCAGCCAGACTATTGGAATGTGGGGCGTTGCAGGTGTCCACACCGTATTTAAGATCCTTTCTATCATTGCGATCGGTCCTTTCTATAAACAGCTTGTTAAGCTTGCAGAGCTTACTGTTAAGGACAAGGAGACCGACGACGATACCACCACCCTTTTGGACGAGCGTCTTATCGACACCCCTGCTATCGCTGTTGCAAGAGCTACTGAAGTTACAGCTTATATGGCAGAGATATCGACAGATGCTTTGATGAAAGCACTTTCGTTGTTTGAAAAGTTTGATCCCAAGCTTTGCGACGAAATCAGAGATGTTGAAGCTAAAGCTGACACATTAGAGGACGCTTTGGGATCTTATCTTGTTAAGGTTTCGGCTTGCAGCTTGGATGAAAGCGAATCACAGCAGATCACAAAGCTGTTGCACATCATTAACGACTATGAGCGTGTATCTGACCATGCTGTTAACATCGTTGAGTCTTTGGAAGAGCTTAAGGATAAGAAGGTTGAGTTCTCTGAAAACGCTAAGACTGAGCTTAAGGTTGCACGTGAGGCATTGACTGAAGTATTGCTTTATACAAGAGATGCCTTTAACGAAGACAACTTGGAAAAGGCTTATGAAGTTGAGCCTATCGAACAGGTTATCGACAAGGTGCTTGACAGAATCAAGGTTAACCACATTTTGCGCTTGCAGCGCGGCGAATGCACTATCGAGCTTGGCTTTGTTTTGAACGACTTGCTTATCTCGTTTGAGCGTGTATCTGACCACTGCTCAAACATTGCAAGCTGCTTGATCGAGATCTCGCAATATGGTGCGCTTGACATGCACAGATATATTCACAAGGTTCACCATGACAGCGAAGAATATGAGCAGAAATACAAGGTTTATAAGCGCAAGTATCGCGTTGAAAAGGAAGAACCCAACGAAGAATAAAATAAAAGCCGCCCACTTGTGTGGGCGGCTTTTTCACATTAATTAAGCTTTGATTTAGCGTAAGCTATCTGTGTTTCAACAGAACTTACTGATGTGCCGCCGAAGGATATACGCTTTTGAACGCAGTTAAGAAGGTCGATATCGGCATAAAGATCATCATCAAAAAGTTCACTGAAGGTTTTATACTCGGAAAGGGGCATTGTTTCCAAAACATATCCATTTTTAATGCAATGCGAAACGATAGAGCCTGATATTTTATAAGCACTTCTGAACGGAAGACCTTTTTTAACAAGATAGTCGGCAAGGTCGGTTGCATTGATAAAACCGCCTTGTGCGGCTTTTTTCATATTTTCTTCAAGGGCGGTCATGGTTTCTACCATAGGAATTGCAACGCCCAAGCACATTTTAACTGTTTCAATAGAATCGAAGACGCATTCCTTATCCTCTTGCATGTCCTTGTTATAAGCAAGGGGCAAGCCCTTGAGAGTGGTTAAAAGCGCCATAAGATTGCCATATACCCTGCCCGTTTTCCCTCTAATAAGCTCGGCCATATCGGGATTTTTCTTCTGAGGCATTATTGATGAGCCTGTGGTGTAAGCATCGGAAAGCTCGACAAACTTGAATTCCCAGCTTGACCAGAGAATTATTTCCTCGGAAAAGCGGGAAAGGTGCATCATCAGCGTTGCCAAAGAGCTTAACAGCTCGATGCAGAAGTCGCGGTCAGAAACGCCGTCGATACTGTTTTGGCAAACCCCCTCGAAGCCAAGAAGGTTGGCTTCATAGAAGCGGTCGGTGTCGAAAGTGGTTCCTGCCAATGCGCAAGAGCCGATGGGGCTTATATTGGTACGCTTTTTGCTGTCAATAAGGCGGTCGATATCGCGAAGCAGCATCATCACATATGCCATTAAGTGATGGCCGAAGGTTATGGGCTGAGCGCGCTGAAGATGAGTGTATCCCGGCATGATGGTGGCCTTGTACTCCTCGGCTTTATTTGTTACTGCAAGAGCGAGGGATTTAACAAGTGAGACTATTTCATCGGTTTGAGACATTAAATACATTCGCATATCAAGGGCGACTTGATCGTTGCGGGAACGTGCTGTGTGAAGCTTTTTGCCAAGGTCGCCAAGGCGCTCGGTAAGCACCTGCTCAACAAACATATGGATATCCTCGCAGGAGAGGTCGATATTTAAAGCACCGCTGTCAAGGTCATTTAAAATCCCCTCTAAACCGTCGATAAGCTTATCAGCTTCATCCTTTGTGATTATATTTTTAGCGCCGAGCATCGTGGCATGTGCCATCGAGCCTTTGATATCCTCGCGGTACATAACACAGTCGAAGCTGATTGATGAGTTAAAGTCGTCGGCAAGAGCGTCGGTATTTCCCGAGGTCCTGCCCTCCCACATTTTTGCCATGATAATTCTCCTTTGAGATGTAGATTAGCCTGCGGCGACGTCGCACGGGCGAAGCCGCGCCGCACCCAATGGGTGCGAGCGAGGAACGGCGGGCGGTGGAGCCGCGGGCGGGTTGCAAAAAACTTTTAACGGCGAAGGGGGATCCCCCACCGCCGTTAGAAGTACTATACTAAGCAGTTTATTTATCTTTATTCTTTGCATCAACCATTGCCTGAACCTTGATGGGAAGACCGAAGAGGTTGATGAAACCTTCGGAATCCTTCTGGTTATAGTCGCTTTCGCCAAACGTTGCAATCTCTTCGCTGTAAAGAGAATAGGGGCTCCAAACGCCGGCATTGATCATGTTGCCCTTATAGAGTTTAAGCTTAACCTTGCCTGTAACCTTTTCCTGAGTTTTGTCAACGAAAGCACTTAAAGCCTCACGCAAGGGAGTGAACCACTGGCCATTATATACAAGCTCGGCAAAGGTGATGGCAAGCTTTTGCTTTTCGTGCATGGTGTATTTGTCAAGGCAGATCTGTTCAAGAACCGAGTGAGCTTTATAAAGGATAGATCCGCCGGGAGTTTCGTATACACCGCGGCACTTCATGCCGACAAGACGGTTTTCAACGATATCCAAAAGTCCGATGCCGTTTGCGCCGCCGATCTCATTAAGCTTTAAGATGATGTTTTTAGCACTCATCTTCTCGCCGTCGAGAGCTACGGGAATGCCTTGCTCGAAGTCGATAGTAACGTATGTAGGCTTATCGGGAGCCATGATGGGACTTACGCCCATTTCAAGGAAGCCTTCCTTTTCATACATTGGCTCGTTGCCGGTGTCTTCAAGATCAAGTCCTTCGTGAGAGAGGTGCCAAAGGTTTTTATCTTTGGAATAGTTGGTTTCGCGGTTTATATTTAAGGGGATGTTGTGAGCTTCGGCATAGTCGATCTCTTCCTCACGGGATTTGATATCCCATTCACGCCAAGGAGCGATGATGGGCATGTTGGGTGCGAAGTGCTTGATAGCAAGCTCGAAACGGACCTGATCGTTACCCTTACCGGTGCAGCCGTGAACGATAGCATCAGCACCCTCTTTAATAGCGATCTCTACCAAGCCCTTTGCGATGCAGGGACGGGCATGGCTTGTTCCGAGAAGGTATTCTTCATATACAGCGCCTGCTTTAAGGCAAGGCATGATATAGTCATCAACATATTCGTCGGTAAGATCTAAAATATAAAGCTTGGATGCGCCTGTTGCAAGTGCCTTTTCTTCAAGTCCTTCAAGCTCGTCATTCTGACCGACGTTGCCCGAAACAGCAACAACTTCACAGTTATTGTAGTTTTCTTTTAACCAAGGGATGATGATGGATGTATCAAGTCCGCCCGAATATGCCAAAACAACTTTTTTAATATTTTCTTTATTCATTGTAATCAGTCTCCTCGCTGAATAAATATTCACTGTATGCATTGATTATACATCTTATATGCAGAAATGTCAAGCATAAAATTGCATATTATTCGTTTTTGGCAAATTGTACTGAACGTATTTACATATATAATGTTTGTTAGTTGATTTGACAAAATCTCTACCATTAAGCGAACTTTCAAATTAACTTTTTATCATATTTTGCATGAAATATTCTTAAGAATTTCCCTTTAAACATTTACATCGCCATTTATATATGATAAAATATACGCAGCATCATTGCGGATGTGAAAGGACACGAATTATGAAGAAAATCAAATCTGTTTTGACTATTGCTTTGGCGGCACTTACTTTATGCAGCTGTGCATCATCTGAAACCGAGAGCGGAGGGAACCACATGGATTATTTGAACACGAAGATATCGTCATTTGGCCTTAATGAGCTTGAAATGACTGATGCTTATTTGGACAATGCTTTGGAAAAAGAGATCGACTATCTTTTAAGCTTGGACAATGAAAGACTTTTATACTATTTCCGCAAGAACGTGGGTCGTGACACCAAGGGTGTTGAACCTTATGGTGGATGGGAAAACCACCTTATTTCGGGACACACACTTGGCCATCACTTAACAGCACTTGCACAAGCATATGCTAATGACGGCACTTCTGCCTCTGATAAAACTAAGCTTTATGAAAAGCTGACATATTTGATCGACGAGCTTGTTCTTTGCCAGCGTGACGACGGATTCCTTTGGGGCGGAAAATTTGTTGAATTTAACACCGAATTCCAGTTTGATAACGTTGAAAAGGGCAAATCAAACCTATTTACCGAGGCTTGGGTTCCGTGGTATACAATGCACAAGGTTTTAGAAGGCTTGGTTTATACATATGAATTCACAGGTTATCAGCCTGCTTTAGACATTGCAAAAGGCGTTGGCGACTGGACCTATGACAAGACTCAGAGCTGGGACGAGGAAACTCACAGAACCGTTTTGTCAATTGAATACGGCGGAATGAACGACATTCTTTATGAGCTTTTTGCTGTTACCGACATTGACAAATATGCTATTGCTGCTCACGCTTTCGATGAGGACGCCTTGTTCGAGAAGATCAGAACCGACGGCAAGGACGTTTTGAACAACCGTCACGCAAACACCACCATTCCCAAGATAATCGGTGCTTTGAAAAGATATGAGACCTGCCACGGCAAGGTTATCGACGGCAAAAAGGTTGATGCCAGCGAGTATCTTGAGACTGCTGAGATCTTTTGGCAGATGGTTATTGACCACCACACATATGCAACCGGTGCGAACTCGGAATGGGAGCATTTCGGTGCTGACGACTACCTCAACCACGAGAGAACAAACTGCAACTGTGAGACCTGCAACGTATATAACATGCTTAAGCTGACAAAGGAGCTCTTCAAGATCACCGGCGACAGCAAGTATGCAGACTATATGGAAAATGCGTTTATTAACGACATTATGGCTTCGCAGAACCCCGAAACAGGCATGACTACCTACTTCCAGTCGATGGCTACGGGATACTTCAAGACATTCTCTACTCCTTATGACAGCTTCTGGTGCTGTACGGGCAGCGGTATGGAAAACATGACAAAGCTTGGCGACATGATCTATTACCACACCGCTGACGAGCTTTACGTTAATATGTATCTCGCATCAAAGGTTGAGTGGACCGAAAAGGGAGTTACCTTGATTCAGTCGACAAATCTTCCTGTGACCGACACAACAAACCTTACCGTTAAAGCAGATGCTCCCGTAACCTTTGGCTTGAAGGTTAGAATTCCCGACTGGGCAAAGGGCGATCTTGAGATCAAGGTTAACGGAGAAGCAATAAGCTTTGAAACCGATGGCGGATATGCTGTTATCACACGCGAATGGGCAAACAAGGACAGCGTTGACGTTAGAATCCCTCTTGGATTTACAGCCTTAAACATGGTTGACGGCTTGAACACCGTGGCGTTCAAGTATGGCCCCGTTTTGCTTGCGGCTGATCTTGGAACCGAAAACATGACAACCACCTATACCGGCATGAGCGTTATCATTCCCGAAACCTCTGTTCTGGCAGTTGAAGGCGGTATCAACGACAGCTTGACACTTAATGAAGGTCTTACCGGCAAGGATGTCAGAACCAATCCCGACGTTTGCTTCGAGCGCGTTGGAGAGGGCTTGGAATTCAAGCTTATCTGCGCTGACAAGGAGCTTACCTTTATCCCCTATTACTCTATCTACAACATAAGATATGGTATCTATTGGGATCTTGTTATGGCTAAGTAAATGATGCTGCGAGCCGTCGCACGGCGAAGCCGAGCGGCTGCTGAAAGCAGCCTGCAAGGAACGGCGGGCGGTGGCGGCGGTTGTGCTTTAGAGTTGCAAAAGGCGAGCGAGTGCCGCGGGGCGCGCCGACCGAAGGGAGGCGCCGGGCGCGGCGTGGCGAGCCTTGGTGACTGACAAAACAAAAAAATAAGCGTCTCTTCCGAAATTGGAGGAGACGCATTTATTATGTCTATTGCTTTTGAGCGACTTTGATTCGAAGCTCTGCGCGTTCAAGCTTGCGCTTTGCGATCTTTTTGTCGGCGGGTGTTGTAGCAGATGCCAAAAGCTGCTCTGCATGCTCTTTTGCGGTTTGTGCGCGCTCAATGTCGATGTCATTTGCCCACTCGAAAGTTGTGGGAGCAAGAAGAACTTCTTCATCGGTGACAGTGAGCATTCCGCCGCAGCAAGCAGCACGCTTTGGTGCTTCATCGTCAACATATACTCTTGCTTCGCCGATGGAAACAGCGGTCAAAAAAGGGATGTGACCCTTTAATATCGCGATCTCGCCGTCGATAGAGCGAACAGAAAGCTGCTTAGCTTCGCCGTTAAAGAAAACACCGTCGGGCGAGACGATTTTAAGCAGGAAGTTAGCCATGTAAAGTTACCTCCCTTTACTTAAGTCCCTTAGCCTTTTCAACTGCTTCTTCGATGGTTCCGACAAACAAGAATGCAGATTCGGGAAGATCGTCGTGCTTACCTTCGATAATTTCCTTGAAGCCGCGAACGGTTTCAGCTACGGGAACATATTTACCGGTGAAGCCGGTGAACTGTTCGGCAACTGTGAAGGGCTGAGAAAGGAAACGCTGAACCTTTCTTGCACGGGCAACAGTGAGCTTATCTTCTTCGGAGAGCTCGTCCATACCCATGATAGCGATAATATCCTGAAGCTCTTTATATCTTTGCAAAATTCTCTGAACGTCACGAGCTACTTTATAGTGTTCATCACCCACAACGTCGGGAGAAAGGATTCTTGATGTAGAGTCCAAAGGATCAACCGCAGGATAGATGCCCAAGGAAGCGATACTTCTTGAAAGAACGGTTGTAGCATCAAGGTGTGCGAATGTTGTCGCAGGAGCAGGGTCAGTAAGGTCATCGGCAGGAACGTATACCGCCTGAACGGAAGTGATAGAGCCATTCTTTGTGGAGGTGATTCTTTCCTGCAAAGCGCCCATTTCAGTTGCAAGGGTGGGCTGATAGCCAACTTCTGAAGGCATTCTGCCCAAAAGTGCAGAAACCTCTGATCCAGCCTGTGTAAAGCGGAAGATGTTGTCGATAAAGAGCAAAACGTCCTGTCCTTCACGGTCGCGGAAGTATTCTGCCATGGTAAGGCCGGTTAAACCTACTCTCATTCTTGCTCCCGGAGGTTCGTTCATCTGACCGTATACGAGTGCGGTCTTTGAAAGAACGCCAGATTCCTTCATTTCATTGTAAAGGTCGTTACCTTCACGGGTGCGTTCGCCAACACCGGTGAATACAGAGATACCACCGTGCTGTTTTGCAACGTTATTGATAAGCTCCTGAATTAAAACAGTCTTACCAACGCCTGCACCGCCGAACAAACCTATCTTACCACCCTTTGCATAAGGGCAAATAAGGTCAACTACCTTGATACCTGTTTCAAGAATCTCGGTAGTGGACTGCTGTTCATCGTATGCAGGTGCAGGACGGTGAATGGGCCAACGCTCTTTAGTTTCGGGAGTGGGCATATTGTCGATACACTCACCCAAAAGGTTGAAGATTCTTCCCAAGGTGTCAGGTCCGACGGGAACGCTGATGGGCGCACCTGTATCCAAAGCCTCGATACCGCGGGGCAAACCGTCGGTCGAGCTCATCGCGATGCAACGGGCAACGTTGTCACCGATGTGCTGTGCAACCTCTAATACTATATGACGGTCATCATAGTCGATGGAGATAGCATGATTAAGCTCGGGGAGCTTGCCATCTTCGAACTTGATGTCTAAGACAGGACCGATTATCTGCGTTACAACGCCAATATTTTTGTCCATTTTCAAAATTCCTTTCGGATTGGATTTGTTTACTGTTCAAGCCCTGCGCCCGAAACGATCTCGGTGATCTGCTGGGTGATGGAGCTCTTTCTTGCCTTGTTATATTTAAGCTGAAGATCGGCAATTATATCGTCGGCGTTCGAGGTTGCCGATTCCATTGCGGTTCTTCTTGCGGCAAGCTCGCTTGTAAAGGATTCGCACACAGTGCCCCAGACAAGACCTGCCACGCTATCGGGAACGATCGAGTTGAACACAACCTCTGCCCCGGGCTCAACAAGCATGAAGCGATTGTCGCCGACATTGCCTGATGCAATGCTTTCATCAAGAGGCAATATCTTTAATGTGCCCGGATCTTGAGTGAGCATGGATGCGAAGTTGGTGTATACGACTGAAAGCTCGTCGAACTCGCCCTCTGAATACATTTCGCATAAAGTGTATGCGATCTCGAAGCAGTCGCCGACATCAATATCCTCGACGCAAGTGTATTCACTTGACACGATCTCGTATCCCTTGCGGTTGCAATAATCAACAGCGCGCTTGCCAATGGGCAGAACGCAAACGGTTTTGCCTGCAACCTGCTCCTCGAAAAGCTTGAAGAGGTTATTGTTATATCCGCCTGCAAGTCCCCTATCGCCCGCAATGACTATCACGCAGGATTTTTTAACATCGCGCTTAACGCAATAGTGAGAATCGGATGCTGTTGAGGTGGATGCGATATCGCAAAGAGCTTGATAAAGCTCGTTATAGAAAGGGCGGCAACGCTCGGTGCGTTCACGAGCTTTGGAAAGCTTTGATATCGCAACAAGCTCCATAGCTTTTGTTATCTGCCTTGTGCCCTTGATACTTTTAATTCGAAGGTTTATCTCCTTCATCGAAGCCAAGTGTGTCCCCTCCCTTCGTTAAAATCACGTTAAATTCAGTGGATGCTTATAAACTTTTCGGTAAAGTCGGAAATAGCCTTGTCAAGAGCGGCACGGCTTTCGTCGTTAAGACCCTTGGGGTTTAAGATCATTTCCAAAACATCCTTGTGATAGGAGCTCATTTCGAAATAGAGCTCGCTCTCGTATTCTTTAACAAGGTTAACGGGAACATCCTTTAAATAGTTGTTTACAACAGCGTAAATGATGCAAACCTGAAGCTCAACGTCAACGGGAGTGTTTCTATCCTGCTTTAATACTTCAACGATTCTTTCGCCCTGTGCCAAACGGTCCTTAGTGTCCTTATCAAGATCGGATCCGAACTGAGCAAACGACTGAAGCTCGCGATACTGTGAGTATAAAAGCTTTAAGGAACCCGAAACCTGCTTCATCGACTTAAGCTGAGCGGAGCCGCCAACACGGCTTACGGAGATACCGGGGTTAACCGCTGGCATGATGCCCGAGTTGAAAAGCTCGGTTTCTAAGAATATCTGACCGTCGGTAATGGAGATTACGTTGGTGGGGATATAGGCAGAAACGTCGCCCGCTTGGGTTTCGATTATAGGAAGTGCGGTGAGTGATCCCCCTCCGCAATCATCGCTTAAGCGTGCAGCACGCTCGAGCAAACGGGAGTGGAGATAGAAAACGTCACCGGGATAAGCTTCACGTCCGGGAGGACGGCGAATGAGGAGCGAAAGTGTACGGTATGCAACAGCGTGCTTGGAAAGATCATCATAAATGATTAAGCAATCCTTGCCCTGATTCATAAAGTATTCGCCCATTGTGCAACCCGAATAGGGTGCGATGTATTGAAGTGTTGCAAGCTCGCTTGCTGTTGAGCTGACAACGATGGTGTAATCCATTGCGCCTGCACGGGAAAGTGTTTCAACAAGCTGAGCAACAGTCGAGTTCTTCTGACCGATAGCAACGTAGATACAGATGCAGTTTTTGCCCTTCTGATTGATAATAGTATCGGTTGCGATGACAGTTTTACCTGTCTGACGGTCACCGATTATAAGCTCACGCTGACCACGACCGATGGGGATCATCGAGTCGATAGCCTTGATACCTGTCTGCAAAGGGACGCTTACGGATTTTCTTTCAATAATGCCGGTTGCCTTACGCTCGATAGGCATAAGCTTTTCATATGCAATAGGGCCCTTACCGTCGACCGGCTGACCGAGTGCGTTTACAACTCTGCCGATCAAAGCATCGCCGACAGGGACGGAAACGACCGAGCCTGTACGCTTTACGATGTCACCCTCTCGCACGCCTGCATCCGAGCCAAGCATTACGACAGAAACGAAGTCTTCTTCAAGGTTTAAAGCCATGCCATAGGTTCCGTTAGAGAACTGAACAAGCTCGTTTGAAACACACTTGTCAAGTCCGTAAACCGAAGCGATACCGTCACCGACGGTGATGACCGAGCCGACCTCTGAAAGCTCTGCCTTGGCTTCATAGTTTTTTATTTGAGCCTTTATAAGGCTGCTGATTTCGTCTAAGTTCATTATTTCTTCTCCAAATAATATTTTAGATGACCGGTTTAATGTCGCTTTGTCTTATTGTCTGACGAAGGCTCTTAAAGCGTTGCTTAACGCTCGCGTCAACCCTCTTTCCGTCGTATTCAAGGACGATACCGCCCAAGCATCTGGGATCGACCGTACAGCTTAAAAGGATCTTCGAGCCAAGCTTTGATTCGAGCTTTGAAATAAGCTTTTGCTTTTGCTCCTCGCTTAAAGGAGCGGCGGCAGTTGCGGTGACTGCAATGATGTTATTTGCCTTGCAATAATGCTTCCTGAATTCAAGCCAGCATTTTTCGATGATATCAAGGCTTCGTTTTTCTGCCAAGATCATCATCATGTTTAAAAGGTAATGATTTATCTTGCTGCCGAAAACATTCTTGACGGACATTGCACGCTCGCTTGCTGTGAGCATGGGATTTGACAAAAGACGCAAAAACTCGGGATTGGATTTAAAGATATCGGATACGGAAGCGAAATCGTTAAAGATCTCATGAGAACACTCAGCCTCGATCGAGAGGTTATAAAGTGCTAAACCGTATTCGTCAGCATAGTTTTTCATCATACGCTGTCACCCAGACTGTCGATCGCTTCGTCGATAAGGTCTTTATGAGCTTTTTCGTCAAGCTCTTTTTCAACGACCTGCTCTGCAAGCGAAATGACCATATCCGAAATGGAATCTTTAATGTCGTTAACAGCCTTTTTCTTGGCAAGCTCGATGTCTTCATCGGCGTTGCGGCGACGGCGCTCTGCCTCTGCTTTCGCATCGGAAATGATAGCATCGCTCTTTGCCTTTGCATTTTCGGAGGCTGTTTTTATAAGTGCATCTGCTTCGTCCTTGGCTTCGTTTAACTTCTGCTCATAAAGCGCCTTGTCGGCAGTTGCCTTTTCAAGAGCTTCATCAGCATCGGAATAGATCTTTTCAACCTCTTCGGCACGCTTTTGCAAGATATCGTTAACGGGCTTGAAAAGGAACTTCTTTAAAAGCCAAACGAGAATTAAAAGGTTGCCGATAGCCATAAGGATATGCCAGACGTTTATGGAGAGAAATTCAAGCGTTCCCGCCATTATCATTTTAAATACATCTCCTTACTTAACTTACTTTGTCTTAACTAAGAATTAAAGTCTGTTAAGGAAGATTCCGGGAGCTACGAAGATGAGGAGCAAGCCAACGATAAGACCGTAAAGACCGGTGGTTTCTGCAACTGCACAACCCATCAACATGGTGGTTGTAACGCTACCCTTCTGCTCGGGCTGACGTGCGATAGCTTCACAAGCCTTACCAACAGCGTAACCTTCACCGATACCGGGGCCGATACCTGCGATCATCGAAAGACCTGCGCCGATAGCGCAACCCATAAGTACTAATGCTCTTTCCATAAATGTTTACCATCCTTTCAGTAATTCGGCGTTAGCCGATAAACTTAACAAAAATTATTATGCTTCTTCTGTTTCTGCGGCAGATGCTATATAAAGCATCGTGAGCATGCAGAAGATGAATGCCTGCAAAACGCTTGAGAAAATGTCGAAATAAAGCGAGAGGATCGCAGGAAGACCGAGCTGCAAGATCGGGAACATATCCGCCCATTCGCCCAAGAAGCCGGGAAGCCAACCGAAGATCACGCCGTTAAGCCAAGCAAGAGCTGCATATACGAGCACGGAGATTACCGAGCCGGATGCGATGTTGCCGAACAAACGGAATGCCATCGAGATCGGCGTTGAGAACTCGCCAATGATGTTCATCGGTGTCATTATAAAGATCGGTTCGGTAAGTCCCTTTGCATAACCCAAAATACCGTTTGATTTGATCTTGTAATAGGTTATAAGAACGAACACTACAAGTGCCCAACCGATCGTGGTGTTAAGATCGCTTGTGGGAGCATACATTCCCAAGAGAGAGGAAAGGCTGCAGACCATTGCAAGCGAGAAGAGCGCCGCAATAAAGGGCGTGTACTGTTTGAATTTTTTGCCCATGTTGCCATCTACAAAGCTGTATGCCATGTTAACTATAAACTCGGCGATTATCTGCCTTTTAGAGGTGGGCTTTACTTTTAAATCGTGAGTGAGCCAGATGCAAACACCTGTTATGAGGGCCATAACGATCCACATGTTTACCTGCGTTTCGGTTATGGTTATACCAAACGGAAGCTCTAACAGTATTTTCGCACCGGTTATTTCAACTTGTGTGTGCACTAAATATCAGCCTCCTCTTCGTTTTCGTCGATGTCCTTATAAGCGTCGGGATTACCGGCGGTCAAAGGCTCGTCCTTCGCCATTTTTTTATATCTTTGCTGCCAGATGCCAAGTGCAATTCTTGGATAGAAAAGTGACAGCGCAAGTGTTATCCAGTTGATGATGCCAAACTGTGAATAAAGGAAAAGTCCTGTTCCAAACAAAAGCACCAGCACAAAAAGCCTTTGAGTGTATGAAAGCTGGATGCGCTTTTTTGCAATTTCGGGATCGGGCTCCTTCGCGGCAGAGGATATTCCCTTTGCCATCATGAAATAGTATATTATCATGGCGATTCCGCCATAGATAGCGCCGAAAAGAACGGGCAAGCTGAACTTTCCGATTATAAAGAAGACCAAAACAGCAATAGCTTCGCAGACTGCAACACCGATAGCGACTGCTTTAAGGAATTCGCCGATGGCTTGCTTTTCTTCCTTCGCGTCGGACAATGCTTTGCTTTTTTGTTCATCTATTTTGTCCATAAGCCCTCCTTAAAATTAAATATCTGTTGCCAAAATTATAAACCAATACAGATGCTATTATACTACAAAATTTATGATTCGTAAAGAGGTATTTTCAAATGCAATATAGAAATTATGAGGGGATTTTTGCTGAAAATGTACAATAAATATTGTGTGTTGAAATATTCGATAAATTCTGCACAAACTCAAAACGGTTAAATTGTTATGTTTGCCAATTCAATTGGAAATAAAAATATGATAAAATTAAATAACTGTTTTATTGAAAGGAAAACTACTATGAAAAAACTATTAGCAATGATTTTAGCATTCGTAATGGTTTTGGGACTTGTTGCTTGTGGTGAGACCACAAAGGAGCCCGAGACTGTTGGTGTATATCCTGACGATTATGATGCTTCCGCACTTACAAGCTCGGATATCAAGTATACTTTGGATGAGCTTGAGACTCTTTCTGCAAAAGAAATTGCTGCCGATAGTGTTGATGCTCCTGCTTTGCACAAGTATTTCAACAACATGCTTATCGGATGCTCGTTCACCTCGAACCAGATCGTAAATCTTGAAGATCCCGTTACAAAGTCGCTTTTGAAGCACTATAACGTTTATGTTTTGGGCAATGAATGCAAGCCTGCCTATGTCAACCCTGCTGAGGGCGTATTCAACTTTAAAAACGTTGACGATTTTGTGGAGTTTGGCGAGCTTACAGGTGCAACCTTGCGCGGACACACACTTTTGTGGCACTCTCAGGTTCCCGACTGGTGGTTCAAGGCTGATCCTAATGACACAAGATCTCCCAGAGAATGCTTTGAGCAGGGTGCTTTGGCAACCAGAGAACAGCTTACCGAAAGAATTACAACCTTTATCACCGAATATGTAGCCAGATATAAGGATGATATTAACATTTGGGACATTTGCAACGAAGTTTTGAACGCAAACGGCATAAGAACTGTGAACGACGATTCCTATTGGGCTGAGATCATCGGCGACGTTGACGGCAACGGCTTTAAGGATGACTATGTTGAGATCGCTGTTAATGCAGCTCGTGCTGCTGACGAGGATGCTATCCTTATCATCAACGACTTTAACATGGAATGGCAGACCTCGAAGACTCAGGCAATGTTTGACATGATCGAAAGAATGCTTAGAAAGGGCGTTAGAATCGACGGTGTTGGCTTCCAGTCTCACATTTCTGTTGACTGCAACGTTGAGCTTTACAGAAGCCAGATTGCAAAGATCGCAGAGCTTTCGGCAATTTATGACGAGTGCTTCCCTGAGTATGCCGGCAACTTCAGAGTGCAGATTACCGAGCTTGATATGAACATGTTCGTTGGCAGTATCGCTGACAAGGGATACTATACCTGGGAAAAAGAGGACTATCAGAGACAGGCAGAAAAGTATGCTGAGTTGTTTGATATGTTCCAGGATTTCGCTGACGAAGGCGTTATCGACATGGTAGTGTTCTGGGGAACAGACGATGAGAACTCGTGGCTTAACTCTACCCCCAAGATGAGAAGAAACGCTGCAATGATCATTTATAGATCTGAAGAAGGCTTTGGACTTAAGCCTTGCTTCTGGAGTATTGCAAAAACAAGCTTTGACCATTACGTTGTTAAGTAATTGAATCAATTAAGATCCGCCTTGCGCTTGCAGGGCGGATTTTTCGTGGGTATGTTAAACGATGGCGAGGCAGTCGATAGGCGAAGCCGAGCGTGCGCGAAGCGCACAGCGAGGAGCGGCAATCGGCGCCGAGCCGGTGGCAAACTTGATAACAAAAAGGCCGCCAAAACGCATAATTTGGGCAATGCTACAATGTTTTTTGATATTGTTGACATCATTGCTTTAATGTGATATATAATAGATATATTACTGATAGAGGTGCAGCGATTCATCAGTAGGCTTATTGTCAACGCCGCCGCGGCGGATAAGCTTGAAAGGGAGTGCTGCCGAAGACATTTTGTGCGGTAACAAAATGCTCTGGCGGAATGGAATAAGATACATTTCGCTGTCGCAGATCTTGCGGAGCGCTATCAAACGGTATTATTCGGCACATACTGCCGAATAATATATCGATGCGGTAGTTGCCTTGATATCGGTAACTGCCTTTTTTGTTATCAAAAATCTTTTATGGAATGAAGGAATGATATAATGAAGAACACTGTTTTTGTTGGAGCAGCAACCGCAATAATCACCCCGTTTAAAAACGGTGAGGTTGACTATGAAGCATATGCAAGACTTATCGACTGGCAGATCGAAAACGGAATAAGTGCGATCGTTGCAGCAGGCACGACAGGCGAAGGTTCGACGTTGACTGACGAAGAGCACAAGGAAGTTATCAGATTTACTGTTGAAAAGGTTGCAGGACGTGTTCCCGTTGTTGCAGGAACAGGCTCTAACGACACGGCATATGCTATTGAGCTTACAAAGTATGCTTGCGAAGTCGGCGCAGATGCAATGCTTGTCGTTTCACCTTATTACAACAAGGCAACTCAGAACGGACTTATCAAGAGCTTTACCGCTATTGCTGATGCTTCGACAAAGCCTATCATTTTGTATAACGTTCCTTCAAGAACGGGCTGCAACATCACTCCCAAGACAGCTGCCGAGCTTGCAAAGCACCAGAACATCGTTGCTATTAAGGAAGCAAGCGGAAACATCTCTCAGATCGCTGAGCTTGCAGCACTTACAAATGGCGAGCTTGACATCTACTCGGGTAATGACGACCAGATAGTTCCCGTGATGTCTTTGGGCGGCAAGGGCGTAATCTCGGTTTTGTCGAACCTTATGCCCAAGGAAACTGATGACATCTGCAAGAATTTTATTAACGGCAAGACTGATGAAGCACTTAAAACTCAGCTTGAGCTTTTGCCGCTTATAAATGCACTCTTTAGCGAGGTTAACCCGATTCCCGTTAAGGCTGCAATGGCTGCAATGGGATTTGGCGAAAACTGTGTAAGACTTCCCTTGACCGAAATGGAAAAGGACAACGAAGAGAGACTTCTTGCGCTTATGCGTGAGCAGGGCTTGATAAAGTAAAAAACAAGGATAATGAAATGATCTGTTCAAATATTGAAGTTAGAAACGGCGAGCTTTATTTTGGTGGAATGAGCGTTTGCGAGCTTGCAAAAAAGTACGGCACTCCCCTATACCTCATGGATGAGGCAAAAATAAGAGAAAACTGCCGCAACTATGCAAGCGCCGTGCGTGAATATATGGGTGAGGATTCATATCCCCTTTATGCCAGCAAGGCTGCAAGCTTTAAAAGAATATATGAGATAATTGCCGAAGAAGGCTTGGGCGCTGACGTTGTATCCTCGGGCGAGATATATACTGCCATGAAGGCAGGCTTTGATATGTCGCGCGCATATTTCCAGGGCAACAACAAAACCGATTGGGACATTGCATATGCAATGGACTGCGGTGTTGGATATTTTGTATGTGACAACATTGAAGAGGTGGATGCAATTGATGAGATCGCCTTTGAAAAGGGAATCACTCAGAAGATCCTTTTAAGACTGACCCCCGGTATTGACCCTCATACTTATGACGAGGTTGCAACCGGCAAGGTAGACTCGAAATTCGGAACTGCCATTGAAACCGGCCAGGCATATGAGATCACCCGTCACACGCTTTCAAAAAAGCATATAAGCCTTGAAGGGTTCCACTGTCACGTGGGCTCGATGGTGTTTGAATCAAGTACATTCACAAGAAGCACCGAGATAATGCTTGGATTTATGGCACAAGTTAACGAATCTTTGGGATACTGTGCCAAAATACTTGACCTTGGGGGCGGTTATGGGGTAAGATATACTTGTGACGATCCCGAGATCGACATTAAAGCCAACATTAAGGGCGTTTGCGAGTTTATTAAAAACGAGTGCGAGCGTTTGGGATATCCTATCCCCTCGTTAAGACTTGAACCGGGCAGAAGCATTGTTGCGGATGCCGGCATGACAGCTTATACGGTTGGTACTGTAAAGAAGATCACGGGATACAAAAACTATGTATCGGTTGACGGCGGAATGACCGACAACCCGCGCTATGCTCTTTACGGCTCGAAATACACTGTTTTAACTGCTAACAAGATGAGAGAAGAAGCTAGCCTTGTTTGCGACCTTGTGGGAAGATGCTGTGAATCGGGAGATATTGTTCAGCCCGATGTGAAGTTCCCCGAAAGCGTTAAACGAGGTGACACCGTTTGCGTTTTGACAACGGGCGCTTATAACTATTCGATGGCATCGAACTATAACAGGATCTGCCGTCCTCCCGTTGTTATGATAAACGGCGGCAAGGATTATGTTGCTGTTAAGCGAGAGAGCTTTGAATATCTTTTAGCTAACGATATTTGACATTAAAGAATGTAGCGACAATAAACTTAAGGAGAATTGAAATGTTAAAAAACACCTTCTTCAGCGGTATTGCCGCAGGCATGATGGTCGGAATCGGCGGAGCAGTTTATATGAGCTGCGATAACAAATATGTGGGAGCAGTTTTGTTCTCTGTAGCACTTTTAACGATCTGCTATATGGGAATGTATCTCTTTACGGGAAAGATCGGCTTTTTGGCTGAGACTTTTGAGTGGGATACAGTTAAACACCTTTTAGTTGGACTTTTGGGCAACTTTGTGGGCGCAACTGCTTTTGGATATGCTGTAAGATTCGCGCGCCCCTCTATCGTGGAGAAAGCTGTAACTGCTTGCTCGGGTAAGCTTGAGAACAACTTCCTCGCTTGGATAGCTTTGGGTGCAATGTGCGGAATTTTGATGTACGTTGCAGTTAAGATATACCGCGAGAAAAACTCAGTTTGGGGAATCTTCTTCTGCATCCCTGTATTTATCCTCTGCGGATTTGAACACTCTATTGCAAACATGTTCTATTTTGCGCTTGCGAATATGCTTAACCTTAATTACATAGCATTCATTTTGTGCGTTGTTTTGGGAAATGCTATCGGTGCAATGATATTGCCCTGGCTTAACAAGCTTGGCACAGTTAGAGCAAAGAAAGCCTAAAGCTTTTGTATATAGTATAGGAGAGTTGAGAATGTTTTTTGAAAATTTAAAGAACTTCGACGCTGAGGTTTATGCCTCTTGCGAGAAGGAGCTTAACCGTCAGCGCCACAATATTGAGCTTATCGCTTCGGAAAACATTGTATCCGAGGGTGTTTTGCTTGCTGCAGGCGGAATTTTGACAAATAAATATGCTGAGGGATATCCTTCGAAGAGATATTACGGCGGCTGTGTTTACGTTGACGAGGTTGAGGAGATCGCACGCGAGCGTGCAAAGAAGCTCTTTGGTGCTGAACACGCAAACGTTCAGCCTCATTGTGGAGCTAATGCAAATTTGGCAGTGTTCTTCGCTCTTTTGAACCCCGGTGACACCGTTTTGTCGATGAGCCTCGCTCATGGCGGACATCTTTCTCACGGTTCTCCCGTTAATATTTCGGGCAAGTATTTTAACATTGTGCCTTACGGTGTTTCTGATGACACCCAGATGATCGACTATGACGAGGTTGAAAAGCTTGCGCTTGAATGCAAGCCCAAGCTTATCTTGGCGGGTGCGTCGGCATATCCAAGAGTTATCGACTTCAAGCGATTCAGAGAGATCGCTGACAAGGTTGGCGCATACTTTATGGTTGATATGGCTCATATTGCAGGCTTGGTTGCCGCAGGTGTTCATCCCTCTCCCGTGCCTTATGCTGACGTTGTTACCACAACCACTCACAAGACCTTAAGAGGACCCAGAGGAGGACTTATCCTCTGCAAAGAGGAGTTTGCAAAGGCAATTGACAAGGCTATCTTCCCCGGAACTCAGGGTGGACCTTTGATGCACATTATCGCTGCAAAGGCTGTTGCTTTCGGCGAAGCATTGACTGATGAGTTCAAGGCTTATCAGGCACAGATCGTTAAGAATGCGGCCGTTTTGGCCGAGGAGCTTAAGGCAAGAGGAATCAATCTTGTTTCGGGCGGAACAGACAATCATCTTATGCTTTTGGACCTTAGAGGAACAGGCGTTAGCGGCAAGGAGCTTGAACATAGACTTGACGAGGTCCACATCACCGCTAACAAAAACGCTATCCCCAACGACCCTGAGAGCCCCTTCATCACCAGCGGCTTGCGTATCGGCACGCCTGCTGTAACCACAAGAGGATTTAAGGAAGAAGAAATGAAGCTTATTGCAGGTTGGATCTGCGATATTATTGCTGATTTCGAGGGTAACAAGGCAAGAATAACCGACGAGGTTATTGCGCTTTGCGAGAAGTTCCCTATATATAATGACTAAAAAATCGACGGCGAAACGAACAATTATGCTCGTTTCGCCTATTTTTGTGCTAACACTTGACAAGAAAGGCAAGTTCAGCTAAACTGTATATGGTGCAGTCGTAATCGCGACCACTACTATATATTGCGTTTGCGTGAATTTTTTAACAAAGTTTTTTCACGCTTACTTTTTGTTTAAAAAGGACGGAGGACAATTTATGGGTTACAAATCTGATATTGAAATTGCGCAGTCGGTTGAAATGAGACCGATCACAGAGATCGCAAAGACAGCAGGAATTGACGAGAAGTATTTGGAGCAGTATGGCAAATATAAGGCCAAGATTGACAATTCTCTTCTTAACGACTCGGACAAGAAGAACGGCAAGCTTATCCTTGTTACAGCAATCACCCCCACCCCTGCAGGCGAAGGAAAGACCACCACAACTATCGGCCTTGCTGACGGCATGAGAAAGATCGGCAAGAACGTTATGGTTGCACTTCGTGAACCCTCTTTGGGCCCTGTTTTCGGCGTTAAGGGCGGTGCCGCAGGCGGCGGATACGCTCAGGTCGTGCCCATGGAAGACATTAACCTCCACTTTACAGGTGATTTCCACGCAATCGGTGCAGCAAACAATTTGCTCGCTGCAATGCTTGACAACCACATCTATCACGGAAATGCTCTTAACATCGACCCCAGACGTATCACCTGGAAGAGATGTGTTGACATGAACGACCGTCAGCTTAGATTTGTTGCAGACGGTTTGGGCGGAAGAGTTAACGGTACTCCCCGTGAGGATGGCTATGACATTACAGTTGCTTCTGAAATTATGGCTGTATTCTGCCTTGCAAGCTCGATGGAAGACCTTAAGAGAAGACTTTCCAACATTATCGTTGGTTATACATATGACGAAAAGCCGGTTACTGCAGGTGATTTGAAGGCAGTTGGTGCAATGGCAGCACTTTTGAAGGATGCTATCAAGCCCAACCTCGTACAGACACTTGAAGGAACACCCGCACTCGTTCACGGTGGACCTTTTGCTAATATTGCTCATGGCTGTAACTCTGTTATCGCAACAAGAATGGCAATGAAGTTGGGTGACTATGCTGTTACCGAGGCTGGCTTTGGTGCTGACCTTGGCGCTGAAAAGTTCCTTGACATCAAGTGCCGTATGGCAGGTTTGACACCTGACGCTGTTGTTATCGTTGCTACCATCCGCGCTCTTAAGATGCACGGCGGCTTGGCAAAGACAGAATTGGGTGAGGAAAACCTTGAAGCACTTGAAAAGGGCATTCCCAACCTTTTAAGACACGTTTCTAACATTAAGAACGTTTACGGACTTCCTTCCGTTGTTGCAGTTAACCGCTTCCCCACTGATACTGACAAGGAAGTTGAGCTTATCATTGCAAAGTGCCGCGAGCTTGGCGTTAACGTTGTTCTTTCCAACGTTTGGGCAGAGGGTGGCAACGGCGGCGTTGAACTCGCTAAGGAAGTAGTTCGTCTTTGCGAGGAAGAGACACCCAAGTTCACATTCTCTTACGAAGATGATCTTAGCCTTGAAGAAAAGATCGAAGCTGTTGTTAAGAAGGTTTACGGCGGCGTTGGCATTAACATTATGCCTGCTGCAAAGAAGGAGCTTTTGAAGCTTGAGGCTTTGGGCTTTGGCAAGTGCCCTGTTTGCATTGCAAAGACTCAGTATTCCTTCTCTGACGATATGACAAAGCTTGGCGCTCCCGAAGGATTTACCGTTAGCGTTAAGAACGTTAAGGTTTCTGCAGGCGCAGGATTCGTCGTTGTTCTTACAGGTGATATTATGACAATGCCCGGACTTCCCAAGGTTCCCGCTGCTGAAAAGATCGACGTTGATAATAACGGCGTTATTTCCGGATTGTTCTAATCGGTTGCAAAAACCGATAGAATGTGATATAATAGTATTATCACATTGAAAGGCGGCGTTTGAAATGAACGGAAAAAGGCTTTACAAATCGAGAGACAAGAAGATTTCGGGCGTTTGCGCCGGAATTGCGGAGTATTTCGGAATTGATCCCACACTTATAAGACTTTTGTGGGCAGTTGTAACATTGTTTACAATCGGTACTGGCATTCTTGCATATATCATTTGTGCATTTATCATCCCTGATATTCCCGATGGCGAAACCTTTGTTGTTGACGATGATAACAACTAAATAAAAATAACTCCCTTGAGAGAAATCTTAGGGGAGTTTTATTTTGTATGAAGCGCGATAACCGCGCGCTTAAACGCGAGGCGTGGTTTTGCGAAGCAAAACGAGTGCCGAGCGATCTTGTCGCTGCCGAAGGCGGCGACACCTTTTAGCAACTATTCCGCAATTCTGCAGGAAATGAAAAAATCCGAGGCTTAGCCTCGGATTTTATAATTGTTATTTACCAATGCTTATATACGCTTGGGCAGTAGTTATTTTTAGTAGCGGCACGAAGTTCGACAAAGCAGCCACACTCACCGCAGATGCCGTTTTCCAAACGATCACACTGCTTGCAGATCTCAAGGCGGGAGCGATAAAGCTCATCCGAAGCCTTTAAATCCTCTGGTATAACCGCGATAAGATCACTCACTTGCTTATATAAGCCGTCAATATCGATGTCTATCAAAAGACATCTTTTGAAAAACGGTTTTGACATTTATGCAAGCTCGATAGAAACAACAGAGCATTTGGGAAGCTTGATCGTAAGCTTCTCACCGCAAAGAGCAACTTCGTCATAATCAACAGGAACGACAGTTTCAGGAGCTTCGAACGTATTGTAAGCATTATACTCGCCTGTTAAGAGTTTGGCACAAGCTGAAGTATATTCAGCTCTGGGCATTACACAGTCGATATCAAATTCCTCATCCAAAGAAGCATTGGAAATGGTGATATGCATTTTGCCCTCTGCATCAACGGAAACAGACTGAGAAATTGCAGGAAGATATTTATTCTCTAAGATCTGCTTATTCTCAACGTTAGAATATACAAGGTCAGCTTCCATGTGTCCTGTGAACATATCGAAAACGTGATATGTGGGGGTCTTGACCATCTTATCACCTTCTGTAAGGATGATAGCCTGCAAAACATTGACGACCTGTGCGATATTGGCCATTGTAACTCTGTCAGAATTAAGATTGAAGAGGTTCAAATTTATCGAAGCAAGGATCGCATCGCGCATTGTATTCTGCTGATATAAGAAGCCGGGGTTGGTTCCGGGAATAACATCTGTCCAGATTCCCCATTCGTCAACGCAAAGATCAATCTTTTTGCGTGTAATATCGTCATATCTTTGCATTACAGCCTTATGGTCGCGCAGAAGTTTTTCCATAACCCAAGTGCCTGAAAGAGTGTCGTAATACTCGGTGGTATCAAAGTCTGTAGAGGAGCCCTTCTTGACCCAATTTCCTGTGGGGATAGTGTAATGGTGCAAGGAAAGTCCCTGCATTCTGCCCCAGCCGCCGCACTTATTCATTAACACGTCAGTCCATCCGGTATCTCCGGAGCTGGGACCGCAAGCGATCTTTTGATATCTTCCTCTTAAGTATTCGCTGAATCTCTTATAAACATCGGAATAGTATTCTGCGGTCATAGCGCCGCCGCAACCCCAGTTTTCGTTGCCGATACCGATGAACTTGACATTCCAAGGCTTTTCTCTGCCGTTTTTCTTTCTAAGGTCTGTCATCGGCGATTCAGCATCGGATGTCATATATTCAACCCAGTTGATAGCTTCTTCGACAGTTCCAGAGCCAACATTAACGGAAACATATGCATCGCATCCAACAAGCTCGCAGAAATCAAGAAATTCGTGAGTGCCGAAAGAGTTATCCTCTGTAACTCCGCCCCAGTTAATGTTAACGATCTTCTTTCTCGATTCCAAGGGACCAATGCCGTCCATCCAATGATATGTGTCAGCAAAGCACCCTCCCGGCCAGCGAAGAACAGGAAGCTTAATTGCCTTAAAAGCCTCGACCACATCGGTTCTGAAGCCGTTGATATTTGGGATAGGGCTATCTTTTCCGACAAAGATTCCGCCATAAATGCATCTTCCAAGGTGTTCAGAAAAGTGACCGTAGATATTCTTATTGATCTTGCTTATCTTGTTAGACTTATCAATAGTCATCTTTAGTGTTGCCATTAAATGTAACCTCCCGTTAGGTAATTTATAGTTATAACATTACCACAAAACCAATAATTTCGGTTTCGAAACGGTTAACAAATATTGATATAAACTAATTAGTTTAAGGCTTTCGTTAACCTATTAATCAGCCATATCGGCAAACTGATATGCTCTTACATAGTCAACTTCAACAGTTGCGGGAAGATCGAAAATGTCGATCTCGCCTGCCCATGAACCAACCTCGAGAGTAACCTTCATATAACCGGGCTGATTGCAAACGCCGCCTGCAGAAGATTCCCACATAAGTTCGCCGTCGATATACCACTTATAACCCTCGGGCGACCAACGCATAGAATAGGTGTGGAATTCGCCGTCATAAAGGTCTTCGCGGTGTTCAGACTGGCCAACGGACTGATGATGTTCAGCATAACCGTCCCAGTGCAAAGCGTGGTTGATTCCGAAGTTGCTTGCATTGAAAGCTTCCATAATGTCGATTTCAGTACCGTCAACGCCGTCATTTCCGACATTGCCTACATTACCGCACATCATCCAGAATGCAGACCAGAAGCCGGGAACATCCTGAACGCGCATGCTGCATTCGAAATAGCCGTATGCCTGCTCAAATATGCCTTTGGTGCGGATAGCGCCTGACTTATAGCATCCTGCTATGCTGTCATAGATTACGGACAAAACGAGCTTACCATCCTCAAAAGCTGTGCAATAAGGATCCCACTTACCGCCACGGTCCTGACGCTGCCAATCGGGGCAATATTCCCAATTATCAGTGTTCAATTCGCTTCTCGAGAAATTGTCAATAAAGGTTAAAACATATTCCTCTCCCATAATTGTTTCGGTTTCACCGACCTTTTGGGCACGTGTTAAGTCTAGCACTTCGTCTACCTCCTCTACATCTACTTCATCTTTGTTTGCGCATGCACAAAGTGAGAGCATAAGCGCAAGGGCGAGTAAAATTGAAATAAGTTTTTTCATGATTTTGCATCCTTTCTTGGTTTCATTTTCTAATATAAACATGATATCATGTTGACCAATAGCATGTCAATCGACAAATATAACAAATATAAATCAAAATCAAGGGCATTTTGCCATTTGAAAGCGCCATTAATATATTTACATTATCTTTAAAGCGAAGCTTTTAAAAATCTATTGTCAAAACGTTTGATTTGTGATATGATAATTTTGTATGTGATATTTTATTTATTGGAGGAATTATCTTGTCAAAACTTGAAAACGAGATAAATCGCAGACGAACATTTGCGATCATCTCTCACCCTGATGCAGGTAAGACAACGCTTACCGAAAAGCTTCTTTTATACGGAGGAGCAATTACTCTTGCGGGCTCTGTTAAAGGCAAAAAGACGGACAAGCACGCAGTTTCCGACTGGATGGAGATCGAAAAGCAAAGAGGTATTTCGGTTACAAGCTCGGTAATGCAGTTTGAATATGACGGCTATTGCATAAATATTTTGGATACTCCCGGACACCAGGACTTCTCGGAAGACACTTATAGAACGCTGATGGCGGTTGACTCGGCAGTAATGGTAATCGACGCTGCAAAGGGTGTTGAAAACCAGACAAGAAAGCTGTTTAAGGTTTGCGTTATGCGCAACATCCCCATTTTCACGTTTATCAACAAGCTCGACCGTGACTCTAAAAATCCCTTCGACCTATTGGAGCAAATTGAAGAAGAGCTTGGAATTTCGACTTGCCCCATTAACTGGCCCATTGGCAACGGTGTTGACTTTAAGGGCGTTTACGACAGATTTAATAAGCGAATTCTTTCCTATACCGCTAACGGCGGACAGAGTGAGGTTGAAGCGACAGAGGTTGACCTTAATGACTCGAGCTTGAGCGCTGTTATCGGCGAGGGTAATTATAATCAGCTTGTAGAGGACGTTGAGCTTTTGGACGGTGCCGCTGACGAGCTTGATTTGGAACGCGTTGCAACCGGTAAGCTTAGCCCTGTGTTCTTCGGCTCGGCACTTAACAACTTCGGCGTTGAGCCTTTCTTGGAAAACTTCTTAAAGATGACATCAAGCCCCTTGCCCAGAGTTTCGGACGTTGGCATTATCAATCCGACAGACGACACATTCTCGGCATTCGTGTTTAAGATTCAGGCAAATATGAACAAAGCTCATCGCGACAGACTTACGTTTATGAGAATCTGTTCGGGCAAGTTCGAGCGTGACATGGAAGTTTGCCACATTCAGGGTGACGGCAAGAAGATGAGACTCTCTCAGCCTCAGCAAATGATGGCGCAGGAGCGTGAGATCATTAACGAAGCTTATGCGGGAGATATCATCGGTGTGTTTGACCCGGGCATATTCTCTATCGGTGACACAATTTGTGCTCCCGGAAAGAAGTTTAAGTTCGACGGTATTCCCACATTCGCTCCCGAGCATTTTGCACGCATCCGCCACAAAGACACGATGAAGCGCAAGCAGTTTGTTAAAGGTGCTACACAGATAGCGCAGGAAGGTGCTATTCAGATCTTCAGAGAGCTTGAATCGGGCTTTGAAGAGGTTATCGTTGGTGTTGTTGGTATGCTTCAGTTTGAAGTGTTTGAACACAGAATGAAGACTGAATATAACGTTGAGATCATCAATGAAGGTCTTCCCTATCAGTATATTCGTTGGATAGACAACGAAGGACTTGACCCGAAGAAGTTAAACCTTTCCTCTGACACGAAGATCGTTCAGGACTTTAAAGGCAACTATCTTTTGCTCTTTACAAGCGAGTGGAACATTCGTTGGGCGATGGAAAAGAACGAAGGACTTGAGCTTTCGGAATTTAATAAGAACTAAAATTTCGCCGCACTCTGAAAAGGGTGCGGTTTTTGTTTTTTGGGGACGCGAGGCGTGTAACATCGCGCGCCGAAAGGCGCTGTGATGTTTCGTGCCGAGCGGTGTGAGGAGGTGCGTGTAAATAAGTGCGGGGGGCGCCGATTGCCGATCCTCGCCTTGCGCTTCGCGCACGCTCGGCTTCGCCTATCGACCTCCCCCAAAAACAGCCTGATTTTATGACGATTAGTGTTGATTTTATTATAGTAGTATGGTAAAATTAAAGTCAATATTGTTTCGATTGGAAAGGTGTTATAAACAGTATGTTATTTGGCAAGTACATTAACAAATACTATCTTAAGCACGCGCCGATCTTGCTTTTGGGTGTGGCGGTTTTGGTCGCCATTGACTATATTCAGCTTATCGTGCCAAGGCTTTATCAGATGGTTATTAACGGCATTAACGACGGCTTTGTTGTTGATGCTGACGGCATCACTCACGAATTCAACATGGACTTCTTGCTTGATGAGATATGTCTGCCGCTGATATTCATAATTTTGTTTATGGTTATCGGCAGATTCTTGTGGCGAATTTGCTTCTTTGGAACTGCTATTAAGGTTGAGACCAATTTAAGAGGCAGAATGTTCGATCACTGCAAGGATCTTTCTCAGCAGTTTTATCAGGAAAACAAGGTTGGCAATTTGATGTCTTTGTTCACAAACGACCTTGAAACCGTGCAGGACTGCTTTGGTTCAGGAATTTTGACATTCTGCGACGCTTTATTCCTTGGCATTTTGGCAATGAGCAAGATGGCAGGAATGAACATTGTTTTGACAATATTCTCGATGATACCCATGGCCTTGATGCTTACTGCTGGCTTGGTTGTCGGAAAGTATATGACACTTAAGTGGGCAGCAAGACAGGAAGCATTCTCGAGCTTGTCTGACTATTCGCAGGAAAGCTTTGCGGGAATTTCGGTTATTAAGGCATTTGTTAAAGAAGGCTTGGAGCTTATGTCATTCAAGAAGCTTAACAAGCTTAACGAGGACACCAACATTGCTTATACAAAGCTTTCGGTAGCTCTTAATATTACCGTTACACTTTTGATACAGTCGGTTATATGCGTGATCCTGGGATATGGCGGATATTTGGTTTATCAGGGCGTATTCAATGCAGGACAGTTGGTTGAATTTATCGGATATTTTAGCGCTATCATCTGGCCGGTTATGGCTATCTCTCAGCTTATTGAAATGAGATCAAGAGGTAAAGCAAGTCTTCAGCGAATCAGCGATCTTTTGGATACCGAGCCAAACGTTGTTGACAATGAAGCGGCTATTGACGATGCTCCCATCAAGGGTGATATTGAGTTTAGAAATCTCACCTTCCGTTATCCCGGTGGCGAATATGACGTTTTAAGCGACGTTTCGCTTAAGATCAACTCAGGCGAGAACGTTGGCATTATCGGCAAGACGGGATCGGGAAAGACCACACTTGTTGACCTTATTTTGCGTACATATAACGTGCCTGACGGAACTGTTTTCTTAGACGGAAGAGACGTTAACTCGATCCCGATAAAGACAGTGCGCGATTATTGTGCTTATGTTCCGCAGGATAACTTCTTGTTTAGTGACACCATTGAAAACAACATTTCCTTTGCGACCGACGGCGGAAACGATCAGGACGTTGTGAACGCAGCACAGCTTTCCGACGTTCACACAAACATCATGGGCTTCCAGGATGGATATCACACCATGCTTGGCGAGCGTGGCGTTACCGTTTCAGGCGGACAGAAGCAAAGAATTTCTATCGCCCGTGCCTTAATGAAAAACGCATCCATTCTTATATTGGACGACTCGGTATCTGCAGTTGACGTTAAGACCGAGAAGGCAATTTTAGAGAATCTTCACGATACACGCAAGGGCAAGACGACCATTTTGATCGCCCACAGAATTACGACCATCGAAAAGATGGACAAGATAATCTTTATCGACGACGGCAAGGTTGTGGCAGTTGGCACTCATAAAGAACTTTATGAGACTTGCCCTGAATATAAGACGATGGTCGAGCTTCAGAGACTTGACGATATGCATTCAAATCACGATAAGGAGGTAGGCTGATATGTATGAATATTATCCCCTTCTAATCGTTGGAGCTGTTGTTGGTGTTCTTTCGCTGATATTCCTTATTGCATATATTTCAATGAAGGACAAGAAAGAAGCCATTGGCTTTGACAGAAATATGCGCGACTCGGAGATCACGAAGAGACTTTTGATCTATGCCAAGCCTTATTGGAAGAGCTTTTTGTTCGTGCTTGTAATCATGCTCTTCTCGGTGGCATATAACGTTATTTCTCCGCTTATTATCGGTCACGTTGAGGAGATCATTAAAAACGACTTTGCGATGAGCGAGCTTTTGGCTTACGTTTTGGTATATGCGGCAATTTTGATCGTTTCGCTTATTTGCTCTTATATCCAGGCTATCGTTTTGCAAAAGACAGGCCAGAAGATATTATCCAACATCCGTGAGGATCTTTTCACTCACATCGAATCGCTTTCGCACGCACAGCTTAATAACATTCCTGTCGGCAAGCTTGTAACCCGCGTCACAAACGATACAAACGCCATTTCGATGATGTTTACAAACATTATCGTAAACTTGGTTAAGAACTGTTTCATCATCGTCGGTGTTTTGGCAGCAATGCTTATGCTCAACTATATGTTCACGCTGATGGTTTTGTGCTTTGTTCCTTTCATTGTTTTGTTCACGGTTATATTCAGAAAATTCTCTCGCCGTGCATACAGACGAGTTAAGGACGGCACCACCGACATTAACACCTTCCTTTCGGAAAACCTTTCGGGCATGAAGATAATTCAGATATTCAACCGAGAGGAAAGAAAGAAAGCCGAGTTTGACGGCAAAAACGACAAGCTTGGGCAATCGAAAAGACAGCAGATATTTGTATTCGGTATCTTTAGACCTGTTGTTTATATGCTTTATATCTCGAGCGTTTTGTGCCTTTTGTACTTAGGCGGCAAAGGATATATTGATGGAATCGAATTCTTGGGGCAGACAGTTTCGAGCGGTACGGTAGTATCATTCTATATGTATATCTCTGAATTCTTTAACCCCATTCAGTCGCTTGCGGAGCAGTTTAACTGGCTTCAGTCGGCATTTGCATCTGCTGAAAAGATATTCACCGTTTTCGATATCAAGCCCGAAGTTGTTGACGAAGAAGACGCTATCGAGCTTGACGAGGTTAAGGGTGAGATCGAATTCAAAAACGTTTGGTTTGCTTATAAAGAGGGCGAATGGGTTTTGAAGGACGTTTCCTTTAAGGTTAATTCCGGTCAGACTGTTGCATTTGTTGGCTCGACAGGATCGGGCAAGACCACCATTCTCTCGCTCATCTGCCGAAATTATGACATTCAAAAGGGCGAGATCTTGATCGACGGAATCAACATCAGAAAGATAAAGATCTCATCACTTAGACGACACTTTGGACAGATGTTGCAGGATGTATTCCTCTTCTCGGGTACTATCAGATCGAACATCATTTTGCGTGAAGAAAAGTTCACTGATGACGAGATCATGGAAGCGTGCAGATACGTTAACGCTGACAAGATAATTGCAAAGCTTGAAAACGGCCTTGACGAAGAGGTTAGAGAAAGAGGAAACAACTTCTCGGCTGGTCAGCGTCAGCTTATATCCTTTGCAAGAACCATTATCCACAAGCCCGAGATCATGATCTTGGATGAGGCTACTGCTAACATTGACACCGAGACCGAGCTTTTGATTCAGGATTCTTTGGAAAAGATGATGAACATTGGCACGCTTTTGATGGTTGCTCACAGACTTTCGACCATTCAGCATGCCGACAACATTATCTATCTCTCGCACGGCAAGATCGTTGAGCAGGGCACTCATGCTGAGCTTTTGGAGCAACAGGGCAGATATTACGGGCTTTATATGCTTCAATATGACAAAGAGCGCCTGAAAAAAGGCGGCAATTGACTTAATCGCTTGAAAGTGATATAATGTTTAAAAATATTTTTAGTTGGAGAACTTGATATGTCTATTTTAGATGGTAAAAACGAAATTACGGTTACCGAGCAGTTTTCGGAAACCGAGGATACTGCGCTTAAGAGATTTTTAAGCGGTTCGAGAATTTATGTAATGCTTGTTGTGGCAGTGTTCTCGTTCCTTATATTTGTTCCGACACTTGCAACGATCATAACGATCTATTCAAATGCAAACCAGGCGGAAAACGTTATGGAAATTTCCGAGATCTACCCTTATTCCGATCTTACAAATCAATACGTTCAGGGAAATACATATAAATATGTAGCACAGCTTGGATATATTGCAGAGACAAAGGCTGCGGCAACCCACTATTATTATTTGATGTATTTGGATGCACAGGGCGGACAGTATGCTGTTTTGGTTCAGTCCCCTATTGAAGGCGATGAGACCTTGCAGGAGATAATCACGGCATATTTGAACTATGCTAAGGATCCCGATACAGCATATACAGGAAAGATCTTGGAGATCACCGGCAGATTTAAGAAGATGACCGCAAACGAGCAGTCGCTCTTTGAAACAGGACTTAGTAAGTGTGCAGTTAAAGATCCTGCTGTTGGATATACATTAAAGCTTTCAGCACTTCCGACAGCTAAAGACACTGTTCCCTATTACTTCTTGGCAGTCCCCTTCGGAGCATTGACTGTTGCGGGCGTTTGTCTTTATCTTTACGGCGTTAAGCTTGAGAAGAAGCGCGAAGAAGCAAACAAGAGCCCTTATCCTTATTTGAACAGAAAGAAGAAATAAGATAAACTATCCCCGAGCATTTGAGCTCGGGGATTTTTATTTTGCAAGGAGCGCGCAGTGTGGGGGCGAAGCCCCGCCCGCCCACGAAGTGGGCGGGCGCCGCGGCCGCAGGCTGCGGTGGATACGCAGCGCCGCAGGTGCTGCGTATCGGGCTTCGCCCGTGAGGCGCGGCGTGGCGCCGACAGGCGCGAGTGCCGCGCATAACATCCGCCCGAAGGGCGGATACCTTTGAACAAACGATCACAAAGCAACAAAAAAGAGCAGGCGATTGGGAGCGCACCCTAAAGGATAGGTTTGCAAGAATACGGTATATCTCGAAAGAGGTATGCCGTATTCTTTATATTTGTGACCACAAATGCAGTGCTTGCCAAGAAAAATGATATGAGAAATTGTTTTTAAATCCAAAAAAGCGGTGAACCGAAGCTCACCGCTTATGTAGTTTGGGAATTTAACCTTTATTAAATACCAAGTCGTTCCTGTAAACCGACATGGATAATAAGGTACTTATATATTCGTCTAAATTTGAAACGAGTATTTATTAGTTAAAAGCAACTACTTCGGAAGTATCACCGGTCACTGTGCTGGAGCTACGACCTATCCACTTGGTAGAGGTCATACCGGTGGTTGCACCAGTGCTTCCGGACTGTGTGCAAGTGTTACCACTTGCGACAATTCCGCTCAAAACAACGTTCTGGATATTTGTAGTACCAATCAATTCGCCAACACGATAAGTTCCTGCCTTGGTGGAAGTCACGTTGTTGCCTGTTACGGTAACGTTACTGATTGTAGCAGTCTCATTACCCTGAGCAGTTGAGATCATACCAGCCAAAGAACCAACACTTTCGCCTGTAATGGCAGTGCCAGTTACGGAGCAATCACTTATTGTAACTGTGCCAGAAACATAACCAACCAAACCGCCTGCGTAATCAGCACTTGTTATGGCGGAATTTACAAGCTTACATCCGAAAAGCTTAACCGAAATTGCATTATCTGCATACGCAACAAATGCACCTGCATAGTCACCTGTGCTATTAACTGTGCTGCTATCCAAAGTTAAATTATTGATCTCAACGCTGGTGTTGCCAAAGATTGCATTGCTGAGGAGTGAATCGTTAAGGCCCTTAATGGTGTGTCCGTTACCGTTGATAACAACGCGTGCAACACCGGTATAGGAATCCAGATTAAGAGGAGTCCAGGTTTCGCCTGCAGCAAGCTCGATGTCGCTTGCGAGGTTGACGATCAAATCACCCTCGGCAACGGTAGGTGTCAAAGCTGCCTGAAGCTGAGCTGCGGAGCTAACGGTAAATGTAGGGATCTGAGGCTGATTTGCACCTGGATATTCGGCATTCTGGTCATATGTATCGCCAAAGCTGTCGCTTTCGTGCATAGCCTGACCCGCAACAACCGTTACACCAATGCCTTCGAGAGACTTGCCCATATAATCATTACCGGCCTCTGTGCTCATAATTCCCTGAATGTAGTACTCCTCGCTCAAACTTTCGGCCTCATTCAAAGTGCCTTCAAAATTTGCAAGATCAACGGCGGTGCCGTCTGCTTTTACAATAGAGAAAGAAATCACTTTCAAGAGTTCTGCATCACCGGTTACACCGTTAAGTACAAGGTGGTATTTCAGTGCTAAATTGCCTGCATTTTTGATTTTGAATGCCTGTGTACGGAAAGTAACACCAGGCTCCCAAAGAATGTTAGTATCGCCGTTTTTGTTCTGGAACTTAAGTCCATCGCCAACAAGAGAAGCGCCGCTCTCGTCAACGATGTCCACCTTCAGATTACCTGCCTGAATTTTGTTTGCGCCACTCGTAACACTGTCTGTGAACCAAGCGAACGTCGTCCCGAGAAGCATAGTAAAGCATACGAGGAGTGCGATAACACTGCTAAACAATGCTCTCTTAGTGGTTTTCAAATTCGTCATTTTGTTTTACCTCCTGTAAATTGTTTTTTGCGACGAATATCTAAACGCCTATTATTACAATAGATGTCTATTAGTGGGGGAATTATATCATAGAATTGTGAACAAGTCAATGCTTTAACAACTTTTTTACATAGTAAAACGTCATATTTGCGTATTATAGATAATAATTTTTCCGTTTGGTATACGCCTATTGTAATAATCGGTGTATTTTTCCTTTTATAATAGCTTGCCGAGTTTATTCATCATTAGTGTGATTACTACTGCTAAATATTATATCATTCTATTCTCCAAAACCGTCCTTAAGAGTACGTCCCCTTAAACCTGCTCTTTCTTTTGAAACAAATTATTCTGCAGCAACCTCTGCCTCGAAATCGACGTTTGCAAACTGCCAGCTATCGAATACAAAGCTTTCGCCGAACACAAAGTATAAGTCGTGGACACCGGATACTGCCTTGTCAAGCTCGCTCATGACAGACTTCCACTCGCCGCTTGTTGAGAATTGAACATTGCCGATAACCTTACCGTCGGCAGAGTCGAGTCTTATCTCAATCATGCCCTTGCCGCGAACAGTCGCTGCAAATGCATTTGCGCCGTCTGCAAAGTCAACATTCTTCACCTGAACCCAGTCGCCGGTTGAGATATTTGTAACAACATTTCTGCCCTCGGTGGTGTAATATGTAACACCTGCGGTGGTTCTGCCTTCCTCGGCCTGGTTGACAACAAAGGGATCGAAATTCTTTATCTGCTCAACGCCTGCATCGGTCATTTGAGCATATTCAATCTTAACATTTTTCTCGTCAACGGTGATATAGTCGATGCCGATCGAGCGATATCCGCTTGCAGATTCAAGCTTGCCCATGTTTTCTAAAAGGGAAACTGTCTGATAAAGGATATAATATTTATCGCCAAACTTCTGCAAATGGCTGTGATTATTCGAGAAGGGATATCCGTGAGTATTGGGATTCGTCAAATATTCGCCGCCGTATACCCAATCTTCAGGATTCAAAGGGTCGCCTTCGCAAACCATATAGCACATAGAGCAAGTGGATGAAGCGTGACCCATACTGATAGGCCAACGGTCACGAGCGCCATAGTTCGAGCAATATGTTAAAACAAGCTTTCCGCCGATGATGTTAATTTCGTTAGCCTCAAAGTGGTGAACTGCAGGGACTTTTATGATCTCGCTATCAAGTGAGATCATATCGCTGCCGAGCTTAACAAGACGGCAGTTGCCTGTATACATCGAGTTTTCATCAGCGTGAACAGGATCGCCTCCACCGAAAGCAAGCCAACCAACACCGTTGTCGTCTACAACAACGCCGGGATCGAAGCACCAAAAAACAGTATCGTCACCAAGCTTAGAGTTGTCAATCAAATAGCCGCCGATGGGGTCTTCCCAAGGGCCTGTGGGAGAATCAGAGGTCAACACGCCAACACCGCCTGCAGAGTTGCAGAAATAAAGGAAGAACTTTGTCTTTCCCCAAACCTCTTTAGATACGATAGAGGGTGCCCACGAGCAGCCTGCCCAACCTGTTATCTCTCCAACCTTGATGGTATCTTCATATCTCCAGTTGACCATGTCAGCAGTCGAGAAGCAAACAAGAGAGTTAATTCCGCCGTAAGAGTTTTCGCCCATTCCGGACTTCTTATCATATTCCTGACTGTCGTTAGTGCCATAAACATAAAGCCTGCCGTTATACTCAATAGAAGTTGGGTCAGCAAAGAAAATGTTTGAAGCGATAGGGTTGTTTTCCCCCTCCGGCTTATAGGTGATGGAAAGCTCGTTGCCCACAGAGAGCCCAAGGTCCTGAGTTGGGATTATCTCATCATCTAATGCAAAGCCGGACTTATTAGAACCCTGCTTTGAGCAGCCTGCAAGCATCGACAAACACAAAAGTGCTACTAATGAAAATGCGAGAAATCTCTTCATAATATATGTCCTTTCAAGATGTTCTGATCAGATCATTCCGATACATCGAAGTAATTATACACTTTATCGGTTTGATTTGCAATAGCATCTAAGGATATGATAAGACTGGATTGCGATAAGTCAATAGTTGCCGGTAATATAAAAAGCCTTCCGAAGAAGGCTTTATTTTTTCTATTATGCTATGGGATTGTTGACCGTGCCGACGAATAAAACGTCACCCGACACACCTGTTATTGCAAAGATGAACGGACGGTCAAGAGTAAATTCGATTATGGGAAGAGGTTCTGCAGCGGCCTCTTCGGCAACTGCTATTTCGGTATATGCTGCAGCTTCAACACCCTGCTCATCGATCTTGACACGTGCGGCGTGCTTGACGTTAGAGACGTATAGCGGATAAGCCGAATCGATAAGGAATTCGCTTGCAGAGCTGTCAAACGCATTGGTGACACCCATATTTTTTAAAGCATCGTTTAAGCTGATATTTGATTTAACGTCGAACTTGGGAAGGCTTAAGATAACGTCGGCATACTGTCTTTCGAAATCCTTTTTGTTGCTTGTGATGAACTCTGTCATCTTGTTATCTTCAAGAAGGCCTGCAAGGGTTACGTCTTGATCGGGCAGGATGAACCACATATTTCCGCCGTCGTTAAGAGATTTTGAAGTTGCGCTGAAATTATCCGAATAATAAACCACATTGTCAGCATAACCGTTTAAGAAATCGCACTCGAGCTCTGTGCCATCAGAAAGCGTGAAGATATCGGGCTGTGTTCTTGCTTCAAAGAACTCGTTATTCCAGCCTGCTTTATAATAAATAGTTGTTGCCATTACCAAAATGGTATCAGGATCAAACTTGGTGCCCTCGACAGCGTCCTTTAAAAGACCGCCGGTGTGCTGATTAAGCCAATATTTATAGGTTTCAAGCATTTCTTCAGAGCCTACTTCGCAATTATAGCTTTCGGCAAGGTAATGCTTGGCAAGGCTTTCGCCAACGCCATCCATAAGCTTAACTCTGTCGTCTATCCAAACGGAGCTTCCGAGAAGGCTTGTTGAACGTCCGTCATCGATATAGTTATGGCAGAAAAGAGCGTATGCACTTTTGCGAAGCTCGTCGATAGATTCGACACCGACAAGATCAAGAACCTGCTGTCTTGTATCACCATCAGTGATCTCAGCGAGCATTCCAAGTGCGAGATATACGTTAAGGGGTGAATAAATCGTGTTTTCGTTATCGTTATTTGAAAGCACCTCGCCGATCGAGCGGGCGATAAATCCGTTGATGCCTTGGCGAAGCTGTCTTATCGCGTTGCTCCAATCATCATACGCCTTATCGTATTCGTTCCAATCAGCAAATTCCTCGAAAAACGGATATTCCACCATTTCAGGAAGCAAAACGTTTGCAAGAGGCTGGACGAGATCTTCGGGATCTACTTCGTCATCAACAACATCTTCTACTTCCGGTGTGGTGATCACGGTGCTATCCGACTTGGGATATTCAAGGTCTTCGAATGCGATTCCCGAAACAGTGAAGCTGACAGAGGCTTTAAGAGTGCGGCTGGTGCCGATAACATCGTTATCGTCAAGCGAATAGCTTAAATATGCAGTTACGGTATAGTTGCCTGCGGGGAGCTTGAAGCTGTCCTTTTCGCTGAAGAAATAGTTGTAATAATCGGCATTTGGGTCGCTTGCAGAGAAGCCGCCCGACTTTTGATAAGGAACGATCATATCCTCCATATTAGTGAAGGTGGTGCTCATTAAAATATCCATTGTGATGGCAGAGCCCTGCTCGTTATCAAAGCAAGTGTCGCCTTCAAGGCTGAAACCAAGAATGGGATCACCGCTCCAAACGGTGAGCTTTTCGCCTGCAATGAGGGAGATCAAAGCCTCGATCTCGATATTTTCATCAGAGGTGTAATGGTCTTTCGCGTTGAAAAGAGTGAGCTTAAACTCGTCGTTAGAAGCTTCGACGGTTTGAGACGAATATTCGATGATGGGATCGTCTAAAACCGCGCCGCCATCATCCTCATAGTCAGGTGCGATGGGATCTTCTTCGATGGGGGCTTCATCAGGGAGAATAACATCCTCGGGTGCGCAATCACAATCATCGGTGTGGACGTGGTCTTCCATAGGATCTTCTGTGTCAGCAGGGACACATCCGCACAAAAGTGTGAGCGCAAGAATAAGCGCAAGAACGGACTTTAATGTTTTCTTCATACGTTTGCCTTCCTTTCGGGGTGTTCTGTAAATAATACAACTTTGCAAAGGGAAATATTGCATTTGTGCGACACAATTTTCAAGATTATGTGGCATAGGGGGCTGCGGATGTAGCGAGGCGGCGACAGGCGAAGCCGAGCCGCGCCCGAAGGGCGCGAGCGAGGAACGGCAATCGGCGCCGAGCAAATTAAAAGCGGAATAGGACGCAGTTGTCCTATTCCGCAAAAATCAGTCTTTATATAAGCTCAGTATTTTTGTAAGATTAATATTCGCTTCGTTTACCACCCATTCGGGGGATACAACTCTTGCCTCGTCGCCAAACTGGAAGAGCCAGCCCCAGAACGTTGGGCTTATCTGAACCTCGAGCCTGACAGTGAAAGTATCCTGAGTTTTGGGCGTTATGTGGATAGAGTCGCCAAAGCGGTCGATAAGCACGTTTATAAGCTTGTTCTTCATTTCAAGTGTGATGGTTTCAGTCTTTCCACCGTACATATTGTATGTTGCTCTTAACGACTTTGCAAACTCCTCCTCGGAAATAGTAAGCTCACGGCGCTTGATTGATGTGATATTAACGTCAGTCATTCTATCAACGCGATATCTGCAGATATCTTCGTGCTTAGTACAATAGCAAACAAGATAATAACAATCGTTTTCCCAAATAAGGTAATAGGGAGAGACTTTATAAACGTCCCCTCCGTGCTTGAATCGCTTGCGCTTGTTGATATCATATTCTGTGTATCTGAAGGTTATCTGACAGTTTTTGTGGATAGCCTCATGAATGGCGTTTACAGAATAGTATATTGCCTCGTTATAATTCTTAACGCGGTTGGCAACATATATTGAACGCTTAAGCTGTTGAGCGCTGTGCTTACTTGTAAGCGACTGAAGCTTTTTGATTAGCTCGTTAGATTTCTTCTGAGTTAAAAAGCGTGAGGAAGCAACAGCATCAACAAGCACCAAAAGCTCCTCGTCCTGAAAGATTCGCGAGCCAATGTAATAAACGTTCGAATGACCAAGCTTTTCAACAACAACATCAAGCCCCGACTCGATAAGAGTTGCTATATCATCGTATATGGTTTTACGCTCGGCCTTAATTCCGTAAAGATCAAGCTTTTTGATCAGATCCGCACCCGAGAGCTTGTGATTCTCATCCGATTCAGTTAAAAGAATTTTTTGCAATATTAAAAGCTTTTGCTTTTGTCTTGATTTTGGGGTTAGTTCCATTATCAGTTGTCCTTTCGCTTAAGGTCGGTAGTCGAGCCGTCCTCCTCGACGAATTTGATTCTATCGAGCTGACCGCCGAGGCTTTGCAAAAATGCGGCACGGTATTCGTTTCGAAGCTGCTGCTGTTCTATAATTTCGGCTTCGGTAAGTCCGACAGTTTTAGACTTCTTGGATAGCTCGTTTATTCTGTCAATTTTCTTCTGATTCATTTTAAATCCCCTCTTAAAAATATTCTCTGGGTTAATTCTATCACGCAGACAACCTTTTTGCAAGAGCATCTGTCCAAAAAATCAGACTCTTTTTGAATTGCTATTGACATTTCAAGTTTTTGGAGTATCATTATAAACAAGGAATTTCGGAACATATGTTCTTTACATCGGGCGTGCAATTTTTACAAGGAGGATATTTTAATTGACAAAGTTGATTAACGAATATAGCAAGGCGGCGATCGCGCTTGAAAAGCGTTCGAAAGAGCTTGCGGCACTTATTAAACAGGAGACCGATGTTTATAAGCTTCACTTGCTTGAGCGCAGAAAATATACGCTTGACTGTGAACGCTATGAAATTTTGAGGGATATCAAGGATATGCTTGAGCATCTGCCGGAAGAGGAGGCACTTAAATGGCAAGAGCAAAGCGCATAAGCATTGAAAGTGCTGAAAAGGAGCTTTCAAGCGCTAAGGCGGAATATATGAGCCTTATCAGGGTCCCCACTCCCCTTTTGCTTCGCGTTATTGAGGAGCAGCTGACCGAAACTCAGAAAAAATACATCGTTAAATATTATTACGAGGGCATGACGCTTGCCGAGATAGCTAGCGAATACTCGGTTGAGGTTTCAACTGTTTCAAGAACCATAGCACGCGCACGAAAGCGACTTATCGAAGCCTTTAGATATTACAAATCGTTGAAATAATTTGCATTTTCTTTCGATATGTGATACAATGATTATGTAGTTTTTATCGCAAATAAATTTTAACTTAGGATTTGAGTATGAAGCTTTATTCAAAGGACAATGTGACCGAGCTTATCGGCTCGATGATATTAAATAATCGGCTTTCACACAGCTTTATCCTCTGTGGAGAGAAGGGCGTTGGCAAGAAGACACTTGCTTTGCACCTTGCGAAGCAGATTCTTTGCTTGAACTCGGGAGCAGATGCCTGCGGTGTGTGCAAATCCTGCAGAATGGCTGATAACTCGGCTCATCCCGATCTTATAATGCTTTCGCCAAGCGGAAAAAGCGGTAACTTCAGAGCGGACGATCTTCGTCCCTTGATTTCAGATGCAAGCATCACCCCGAACGAGGGTGTGTATAAAGTATATATTCTGCCTGATATTGACAAGGCTTTGCCTGCGGCGCAGAACGTTCTTTTAAAGATCGTTGAGGAGCCGCCTGCAAACGTTATTTTCATCATGACAGCATCGGCAAAAGAAGGAATCTTGCAGACCATCCTCTCTCGTTCAATAACCGTTAACGTGCCCAAAGCAACGATGGATTCGTGTATCCAAGCGATTTGCGATGCAGGATATTCTTTTGAAGAGGCCAAATCTGCATATAATTTCGTTGGCGGAAACATTGGCGCTTGCTTAGAGCTTTTGGGATCGGACAAGGATGACCTGCCATTCGAGACGGTTAAAAGGATCACTGAGGCACTTGTTAAAGGCGATGAATATTTGCTTGCGTGTGAGCTTTCTCGCCTTGACCGTGACAAGAATTTTGCCGTTCAGGCACTAACTCTTTTGGAAGCGGTTATAAGAGATGCGCTGTTGTCGAAATCCGACTGTGTGCTTTTATCGATCTGCAAGGAAGAAGCAAAAACCTTGGGCGAAAACGTGCGTCAGTCAGGTCTTTTGAAGATGTATGAATCAATTGGTGATGCGATAAACAAAATATATCAAAATGCAAATATGCAGCTTGCGCTGAACGATCTTTCCTGCAAGCTTAGAACATATTCGTTGAAATAATCGAAAGGAATTTGTAGTATGACCGAAATTATCGGAGTTAGATTTAAAAGTGTCGGAAAGGTTTATTACTTCTCCCCCGGCGGATTGAAGATAAACCAGGGTGACAGCGTTATTGTTGAAACAGCAAGAGGCGTTGAGTGCGGAGAGGTTGTTTGCGGCAACAAGGATGTTGACGACAGCGAGATCGTTGCGCCCTTGAAGCCTGTTATAAGAATCGCGACTGAAGACGACTTCAAGAAGATCGAGCAGAACAAGATCAAGGAAAAAGAGGCATTTGACATTTGCCTTAATAAGATCCAGCATTACGGTCTTAATATGAGCTTGGTTGACGTTGAGTGCACTTTTGACAACTCGAAGCTGCTATTCTATTTCACCTCGGATAACAGAGTTGACTTTAGAGAGCTTGTTAAAGACCTTGCAGCTGTTTTCAGAACAAGAATCGAGCTTAGACAGATAGGTGTTAGAGACGAAGCAAAGATGCTTGGCGGACTTGGCATTTGCGGAAGACCTTTTTGCTGCTCAAGCTTTTTGGGCGAGTTCCAGCCTGTATCCATTAAAATGGCAAAGGAACAGAGCTTGTCCTTGAACCCCACAAAGATATCCGGCACCTGCGGCAGACTTATGTGCTGCTTGAAATATGAGCAGGACGGATATGAAGAGCTTTTGAAGATAACACCCAAGGTTGGAGCTATCGTTGACACTCCCAACGGACGAGGAACCGTTACCGACGTTAACCTTATCTCAGGCAAGATGCACGTTAGAATGCAGGACACCGACGGCGATGCTGTGTTCGAGCGCCATCAGGTTAAGCTTGTTAAGGACTCGGTTATCAGACTTAACAAGGACGAGATCAGGGCTTTGAAGGATCTTGAAAAGGAATAAAAAACAAAGGGATATGGAAACTTCCATATCCCTTATTTTATTGCGAAAGCCCGAAGCTTATCGAAAGAGCGGTGTCGATCTTACTCATGGCAGTTTGATCAAGAACTCCCATTTTTTCTTTAAGGCGTTTTTTATCGATGGTGCGGATCTGCTCTAGCAAAACAACGCTGTCCTTGGCAAGACCGCAGGTGGCAGAGTCGATCTCTATATGCGTTGGCATTCGGGATTTTTCCCTCTGTGATGTTATTGCGGCGGCAATGACGGTTGGGCTGTGCTTGTTGCCGACGTCGTTTTGCACGATAAGTACAGGCCTGACGCCCCCTTGCTCGGAGCCGACGACGGGGCTGAGGTCGGCGTAATAAATTTCTCCTCGGTGTATTGACATACTCATCCTCCAAATTTGCGGTTGTTGATTATAGTGTTGACCGCGGCAAGTGAATTATTCAAGCTTGGGGGGATAAGCTTTGGTTTATTTTATGCTGATGAGGGATGTGTGGTGATAAAAAAATCCCCCTCGTTAGAGGGGGATGGTTTTTAATATTGCAATTATCTTACAACTGTTGCACCGGTAGCAGTATTGGTGATTTCAATAGCGCCTTCGATGGTGGTGTTTTTAATAGTAAGAGTAGAATAGTCAGCAGTGCCGCGAAGAACGATTACAGCATCGTCATCATCGCAAGCAGACTTCAATGTGCTGTTCTTGATTTCGTAAACTTCTGCAGCACCAACACCGCCGGAGCTTTCACCGAAACGAACAGCATAGCCCTTTACGTCAACAGTGCAGTAGTCAACTGTAACGTTGGTACTGTTGTTGAAGTTAAGACCGTTCTTGGAATAAACCTTACAGTCCTGAACGAGAACGCCATCAATACCCTTGAGCTGAACCAAAGAGTGAGCTCTTGCAGTTGCGGTGCAATTTCTGATGGTTATGTTCTTGTCGCCACCGGTGTAGGACTTAACGCCAACAGCACCGGGAACGTCGAATGTACAGTTTTCAATGGTTACGTTGCAGGTGTAACGAGTTGCATCGGTGCCATCACCCAAACGGATGCAAGCATCAGCAGAAATGCTGTCAGCAACGAAGTTAACGTCCTTAATTACAAGGCCTGCAGTGGTGTATGTTGCAGACTTGCCGTCAACAACGAGGAAGCCTGCGAAGTCGTTGCCGTTACCGTTGATGGTAACAACAGTACCGGGCTTCTGTTCAGCAGTCAAATCGCCGGTGATGTCAGCCATGATTTCGATAACGTCGCCGTTTTCAGCGTTAGCAATAGCATCGCCCAATTCGGCAGCATCGGTAACGATTTCTACGTTTTCAGCAACAACGATGTACTTAGAATCAACTGTAAATACTTCGTAGCCGGAAGCAACCCAATTAGTGGGATTAAAGTTGAATGTACCACCGTTAATGGTCATATTGGTACCACGAATAGCCCAAGTGCCGTCGTCATCAGTAAATGTACCGCCATTAATGGTAATACCAGAACCGTCGATCATGTAAGAACTACCGATCTGAGTAAAGTCACCGTCGTTAACCTCGATAGTTCCGGTATAAGCATAAAGGAGAGCATTACCGGATGTGGTAGAATAAGTACCACCGTTCACTGTGAGGTTGGTAGAAGCATCACCGCTATTTACCAAAGCGTGTTTTCCGCTTGCAGTATTAGTGATCTGGCAGTCAGTTACCACCATAGAGCCAGCGTTGAAGAAACCGCCGTTTACAGACTTAACGTTCTCAACTTTTACGAAACCTGTTACACTCTCGTTATTGATAGTGTAGGTTGTGGTGCCTTCAAGAGTACCATTAACAACAGTAAGATCACCGTTGTTGCGGATAACATTACCGCTTGTTGCACTCAAGGTTTTACCATTAAGGTTAAGAGTAACTGTTACTCCTGCAGGAACAGTAACGTATGTGTCAAGTTCGATATTATCGCCAAGCTTTACGCTGTCGCCGTTTTCAAGAGCAGAAATCAATTCCTCAGCGGAATAAACTACGGGCAAGTATGCGCCTTCGTCATAAGTGTTGTCGAAGCTGTCTTCTTCAGCCTCGAGCTGAGTTGCAACCAAGTTGATACCGAAGGTGATGTTAAGAACAGTACCCTTGTTATCGTTATTCATGTTGTAATCGTTGTCAACATCGGAAGGTTCCCAATAGAGAACGATACCGTATACGTCAACGCCTTCAACTTCAGTTGTTGCAACATCGTCAGCAAGAAGTTCGCCCTTTGCAAAGAATTCATCGAAGTCATTCCATGCGTCGTTTACAGCGTTGATAGCTTCGGTGCGGTCGTCAACGTTAGCGTCGGTAGCTGTGAAGCCGCCCTTAACGATACCAACCTTGATAACGTCCTTAAGGGTCTTGCCGTCGGGGGTTTCAGTTGCTTCAAGATCAGACAAAGTGAGCTGATACTTAAGAGCAAGGTTACCCTCGTTCTTGATTTCGAGGTTTTCATAAATTACTGCGCCGGGTTCCCAAAGGAAAGCACCGGTTTCGGGGAATACGCTATAATTTGCGTCAACCTTGTTACCTTCATGATAAAGTTCAACGTCGAGGTTACCTGCAACGATTACGTTCTTTGCAGAAGTAACACTGTCAGTAAACCAAGCCATGGTTGTGCCCAAAAGCATTGTGCAGCATACGATAATGCTTACTACGCTCATCACGAGTGCACTTTTGGTGTTTTTCATCATAATATTATCTCCTTTAAAATTTAATAGGATAGTAATGGTCTTGTCTTAAATCGCGCGCTTTTTTAGAAGTGTACGACTTCCGATAGACCATACCACAACAGATTTAATTATACCACTTTATACACATAAGTCAACAGTTTTAATGGAAAATATCCCCCAATTTTTCGCGATTAAAAATTACATTTTTTTACAACAAAAAGCTCCGCAGACAAACTGTCCGCGGAGCTGAGTTGATTTTTAATTATGCTGGGTTGAAAGAGAAAACTCTATAAAAATCAAAGAACAGCGAGCTTCTTATAAGCGTTCTTAAGAGCAGGATAGATCTCGGTATAGAGCTTGTAGCAATCTTCATACTTGGAGATGTTTTCGAAAATAGGCTCTTGGATCTTGTCGGTCTTAACAACTGCACGGCAAGCTTCGGGAACGCTGGAGTAAAGTCCTGCTCCAACGCCTGCAAGGAGTGCTACGCCCAAAGCGGGACCTTCCTTAGAGGAAGCGGTCTTAACAGGGCAAGCGTAAAGATCAGCAAGCATCTGTCTCCACAACGGAGAAGATCCGCCGCCGCCGCAAGCCATCATATCGCTAACGCTGATATCCATCTGCTTGAATACTTCAACACAGTCACGAAGCGAGTAAGATACGCCCTCCATAACAGCTCTTAACATATCCTTTTTGGTGTGCATTGCCGAAAGGCCGAAGAATACGCCTCTTGCGTCAGGGTCAAGGTGAGGAGTTCTTTCGCCCATAAGGTAAGGCAAATAAAGAAGTCTGTTAGCGCCGATTGCAACAGTGTCAGCTTCCTTATCCATGAGGTAATAAGGATCAACACCCATAAGACGTGCGGTTTCCTTTTCAGCCTCGCAGAAATTATCTCTGAACCACTTAAGCGAGAGACCTGCGCCCTGGGTTACACCCATAACGTGCCATGCACCGGGAACTGCTGCACAGCAGGTGTGAACACGGCCGAGCTTGTCGATAGAAATTTTAGAGGTGTGAGCGAACACTACGCCCGAGGTGCCGATGGTGGTGAAAGCCTTGCCGTCTTCAACAACGCCTGTACCAACAGCAGCTGCAGCATTGTCGCCTGCACCGCCGACAACGATAGTGCCTGCGTTAAGACCAACTACTTCAGCGATCTCTCTTGTGAGGCCGCCGGTAACCTCGCAGGATTCGTATACCTTGCCGAGCATTGACTTATCAAGCCCCAATGTGTCGATAACTTCATCGGACCAGTCACGCTCTGCTACGTTAAGGAGCTGCATTCCGCTAGCATCAGAAACTTCGGTTGCATATTCGTGAGTTAAAACAAATCTTATGTAGTCCTTGGGGAGAAGGATGTGACGGCAGCGCTCGTAATTCTCGGGTTCGTTGTTCTTAACCCAAAGGATCTTAGCAGCTGTCCAGCCTGTGAGGGCGGGGTTAGCAGTGATCTCGATGAGCTTTTCACGTCCGAGCTTTTCGTTCATCTCGTCAACTTCATTTGCAGTTCTCTGGTCGCACCAGATGATAGAAGGACGGATAACCTCGTTGTCCTTATCGAGCATTACAAGGCCGTGCATCTGGCCGGAAAGACCGATACCCTTAACGTCGTCCTTATCAACGCCGCTTATTGCCATAACAGCCTTGATGGTGTTTATTGCAGCATTTGCCCAATCAGCAGGGTCCTGCTCTGCATAGCCGTTCTTGGGCTGATACATGGGATATTCGATAGTTTTTGAAGCGATCACCTTTCCTGCTTCATCAAACAAAACGGTTTTAGTGCCACTTGTACCAATATCAACGCCTATAATATACGCCATAATTTCCACTCCTTAAATGATTATATTTATCTTACCGAAAAATCGGTCATTTACAAAATTATTTTGCGGGATACATTCCTACATCAATGAGATTATTTATCATATCTATATAGGATTCATCGTCAGCTTCGACATTAATGCATTCGCCGACATTGTCCTTGTCGATGACATCCCAAGTTAAAACGCAGTCCTTATTCTTAACGTATCCCAAAGAGGAAAGAACTTCTTCATATTTTGCGAGATCCTTTGAATATATGCTTACAGTTTGATATTCCTGCATATAGATCTCATCCTCCACGGTGTGAGAGCCGAAGCCGTATTTAATAACACCATCGCCAAAAAGGATTCCTGAATATCTTTTTATTATTGCCTGAGCAACAGGCTCGGTACAGTTGTCTAAATAATAAAGTCTGTATTCGCCGTTATCATCGGGGATCTCGACGAAGAAAAAGACGGGCTCTTCAAGTTTTTTTATCGAAGCGGAGAAAAAGCCTTGATAATCCTGAGCTGAAATGCTAAAATATATCCTACCGCGGGATATTTTATATTCGCGCTTTATCTTGCTTGTATCGGGAATGGAAACACCCGGAATAAGTCGGAAATCGGACATATTTTAACCTCCTTTTTTTAAAAAGCGCCCAAACGAGTACGAAAAAATGTACTAAAAATTAAAGCTGAAACATTTGTGTACGAATAAACGGACAGACAAGCCTATATAATGGAGATGTAAGCTAAATAAAGCTTTTTGACATTAAAGAAAGGCGTGATAATATGATCGTTTATTTTGTTGTTTTGGGATTGGGACTTATGTTTTTATATGCTTTGCGTGACGGGCTTTTGGCTTGGCAGAATTACCAGGACCGCAAGTGCGCCGCTGTGTCGGGCAAATCTAATGCTATTATAGCGCAAAGCGAGAAATATTGCAAGCAAATTAAAAAGGCAGGTTAAGTTTTTTTTAAAAACTTTTGGAGGGAAAATGGAATACGTTATTTTAGCGCTTGATTTAGCGATAGCTGTGATTTTGGTCGTGCTTGCGATCGCATTGTTTAAGCAGAAAAAAGGAAATAAAAGTGATGACCTGAAAGAACCGATGGACAAGCTTAAAGAGGAAATGATCGCCGTTAAGCAAGCATCTATCATCTCGAACGAGAGCCAGGCAAATTCATTCAAGATGATGAGAGATGAGATCTCGGAATCGCTTGCAAGAGCAAGACGACAGGACAGTGAAAACTCGGCACTTTTGATGGAGGAGCAGAGAAAGCAGATCGGTGCATTAAACGAAGCGATGCGCTTGGGGCTCGGTGAGATCAAGAACGCGACAGAAGAAAGCCTTAATAAAATTCAGGGCGTTGTTGACGAAAAGCTGACAAAGACGTTAAACGACAGACTCGACTCGAACTTTAAGCAGATTGCCGAAAACTTGGGTGAGCTTTATAAATCATTGGGCGAATTAAGCCGACTTTCATCGGGTGTTGCCGACCTTAACAGAACGCTTTCGAACGTTAAAACAAGAGGCGTTTGGGGCGAACAGCAATTATCCGCAATTTTAGAACAGACGATGACTCCTGCGCAGTATGACACGAACGTTATTACAAAGCGCGGCAGTAACGACAGAGTTGAATTTGCGGTGAAGATCCCCTCGAAAGGAACAAGCGGCGAATTTACATATATGCCGATCGACTCGAAGTTCCCCTCGGACATTTATAACAGACTTTATAATGCGGCAGACTCGACCGACAGAGAGGGCTTGGAAGCGGCCATTAAAGAGCTTGAGCAAAGGATCAAGCTTGAGGCAAAGAGCATATCGACAAAATATATCGACCCTCCGAACACGACAGACATGGCTGTTATGTTCCTTCCGACAGAGGGGCTTTATGCCGAGGTTTTGCGTATCGACGGCTTGACCGAATGGTGCCAGACAAACTGTCACGTTTTCATCACAGGTCCCACGACCGTTACAGCATTCCTTAACAGCTTGCGTGTTGGCTTTGCAAACGTTGCTCTTAACGAGAAGAGCAAGGAAGTTTTGAAGCTTTTAGAGGCCGTTAAGGCGCAATATGCAAACTTCTCGACACTTATTGAATCGACACAGAAGAAGCTTGCGGCAGCGATGAGCTCGACCGATGATTTGAAGAAGAGGTCCGACATCATCCAACGAAAGATGAAGGGCATTTCTGAGATAAGCTCATCGGAATCGGACAGGATCTTGGGAATTGAAATAAGCGAGGAATAAAAAGAACTCCACTCGGTAACGGGTGGAGTTTTTTGGTTGTGTAAGCGAGGCAGTCGATAGGCGAAGCCGAACCGCGCCCGAAGGGCGCGTGTGAGGATCGGCCATCGGCGCCGAGCGTGTGGCTCAATATTTCTTCTTTCTAAGCCTCAATGCATTCGTTACGACTGACACGCTTGAAAGTGACATACAGGCCGCGGCAAGCATTGGTGGCATTAATGGGCCACCGAAGGCATATAAAAGCCCGCAGGCAATGGGTATCATAAGCGTGTTATATCCAAATGCCCACATAAGATTTTGCTTGATGGTTTTCATAGTGGCGGCAGAAAGCGCTATTGCACGGGCGACGTCTCGCAGATCATTTCTTACAAGAACCACCTGTGCGCTTTCGATCGCTATATCCGAGCCTGCACCGATTGCGATGCCGACATCGGCAGCAGTAAGAGCAACTGCATCGTTAATGCCGTCGCCAACCATGGCAACTGTTTTTTCACCGTATTTAAGCTTGGAAACGATCTCGGCCTTTTTGTCGGGAGTTACGTTGGCGATATAGTCATAAACCTCTAAATCGTGGGCAACTTTTTTTGCGGATGATTCGTTATCGCCGGTTAGGAGAATGGTTTTTATGCCCATTTTGTTTAGAGAAGCGACAGCCTCGCGGCTGGTTGGCTTTAGCTTATCGGAGAATGCGATTATTCCCGCAGGAGCACCGTTTGAGATTACAAGAGCAAGAGTTTTACCGTTTGAAGCAAGAGTCTCGCAGGTTGATTTTATATTTCCGTCCAAGATATCAAACATGGTTTCGGGCTTGCCGACAACGACTTTATTACCATCAACAATGCCCTTAACTCCAAAGCCAGAAACAGACTCGAAGTCTGAGCATTCGCTAACCGCTACCCCCTCCTGCAAAGCATAGTCTGTGACTGCACTTGCTATGGGGTGAGAGGATTTAGCCTCGAGCGAGGCGGCAAGCGAGATTATCTCGTGCTCATCAAGAGCGAGGGAGACAACGTCGGTTACAAAGGGTTTGCCGATTGTTACTGTGCCTGTTTTATCAAGAACGACGGTGGTTATTTTGTTGCATATCTCAAGAGCTTCGGCATTTTTGAATAAAAGTCCGTCCTGCGCTCCCCTGCCCGTAGCAACGATTATTGCGGTGGGGGTGGCAAGTCCCAAAGCGCAGGGGCAAGCGATAACCATAACGCTTACAAATATCTTAAGTGCAAGCTCGAAATCGCCTGCTACGATCCACCAAACAAGGAAAACAACAAGTGCCAAAGCCATTACAACGCTTACGAACACACCTGCGACCTTATCTGCAAGGCGAGCGATGGGGGCTTTCGAGCCGGAAGCATCCTCAACCATTTTGATTATTTTAGATAGAGATGTGTCAGCTCCAACCTTTGAGGCTGTGAGCATGACAAAGCCGTTTAGGTTGACAGTTCCCGCGAACACGCTGTCGCCATCCTGCTTGTCTACGGGGATGCTCTCGCCCGTAAGCATTGATTCATCAACGCTTGTGTGGCCTGAAATTATTACACCGTCGCAGGCGAAGCTTTCGCCCGGTTTAACGCAAACGGTGTCACCCTCTATAATATCGCAGACGGGAATCACAACCTCCTCGCCGTTACGCAAAACTGTTGCAGTTTTGGGAGATAGATCGTATAGCTTTCTGATAGCGTCGCCCGTTTTGCCCTTGCTTCTTGCCTCTAAATATTTTCCGAGCATTACAAGAGCAATTATCATGGTGCAGGATTCGAAATAGAGATGATCGATATACTCATAAGCGCCAAAGATTATTCTTATAAGCGAATAGAGCGAGAAAATGCCCGCTGATGCTGTTCCAACAGCAACAAGGGTATCCATATTGGGACTGAAGCGTGAAAGAGCCTTGAATCCGCGGGTATAAAGCCCTCTCCCAACATAGATTACGGGAAGTGCCAAAACGAGCTGGACTATTCCAAAGAGTATCGGCTTATCGTGGCCGACGGGGGTTGGAATGTGAAGCATATGCCCCATGTGGATATACATAAGAGCTGCTGAAAACACAAGCGCGATTATAAGGCGGTGAAGGTTAAGGCGCATTTCCTGGCGACGCTGTTTTTCCTTAAACTCGGCCTTGGTCTTTTCATCGGCGGCGATGAAGCCCGCTTTTTCGATTGCAGCGGTAAGCATAGAATAGCTGACTATCGATTCGTCATATTCGACAGCGGCAGTTTCGGTCATCAGATTGACGCTTGCCGAAACCCCCTCGATAGCGTTGAGCGAACGCTCGCACGAGGCGGAGCAAGCGGCACAGTGCATTCCCAAAATGCCGATGGTGGTTTTAGTCATTTTCTGACCTCCCCAAAAAATTATTTTGAAAGCTCGGCCTTGAAACCGCAGTTTTCAACAGCGGCGATAACGCTTGCGGTGTTTTCAAAGTCTTTATCAGCCTTGATCACAAGCGAGTTCGCCTTGGGATCGGCAACTGCTTTGTTTACGCCTGCAACAGAAAGCGCGGCTTTTTCGCAGGAAGCCTTGCAATGTGCACAGTGCATTCCTGTAACAACAAAAGTGATCTTCTTATCAGATGAGAATAACATGATAGTTCCTCCAATTCATAATCGAGTTAGCATAAGCTTACTGTTTATTATAGCATATTTTGAGTGGAAATGCAAGCCGTCGACCGATGGAGGTGAGCGGCGCCGAAGGCGGTGCGAGCAGCATCGGTCGGTGGCGAAATTAACGTAAGAAATTCCCCGCCTTTTGCAAGACGGGGAAGATTTATTATTCTGTTCGAAGTGCAACAACGGGATCTTTCTTTGCAGCAACTCTTGAGGGGAACAAGCCTGCGATAAGAGTAAGGATCATGCTTATTACAACGAGCGCAATTGCGGCGCCTGTGGGCAGGATCGCAGAAAGGATCTCGATTCCTGTTAAGGTGTGAAGAATGATGTTGATCGGGATAAGGAGCAAGAGTGTGATACCGATGCCCAATGCACCTGCAACAAAGCCGACGATAAGGGTTTCGGCATTGAACACGCGCGAAATATCCTTCTTCGAAGCGCCGACGGCACGCAAGATACCGATCTCCTTGGTTCTTTCCAAAACAGAGATATAGGTGATGATACCTATCATTATCGAGGAAACGACGAGCGAGATTGCAACGAAAGCAATCAAAACGTAAGAAATTGCGCTGATGATCGTTGTGATCGAGGACATCAAGAGCTTGACATAGTCGGTATAGTTGATCTTGTCAGCATCCTCGGCTCCTTCGTTATATGCATCGATAAGCTCGGCAATCGAGTCTTTGTTTTCAAAAGTAGAAGCATAGATGTTTATTGATCTGGGAGAATTAAGATCAGTGCTGCCCAAAAGTCTTAAGTTTGCTTCATAAGTCGAGTCGGAACGAGTTGAGGGCAGATGATTTTCGTAAACGTAATTATACTGAGCCTCGGTAAGCTCCATTTGATCGAGCATTGCAGCAACCTGATCGGCAGAAAGTGCGCCGAGCTGCGCTGAAACCTCTTGAGCATATTGCTGCATAACAACAGCAGTAATGATCTGCATCAAAGTCTCTTCCTTAGTGGCTTCATCCATCTGAGAAATATATCCCTGAATAGTTTCAACATCCATCTGAGTCTGAGAAACAACAGCATCCAAAATAAGCTTATCTGCAGCCTCAGGAGTGAGAGTCTGGCGATACTGAGCTACTGTCTGCATCAAATATGCATCATCAGGAATGGAAGCAAGCTCTGTATATACAACAGTCTTTTCTGCTGCAGTCTGCTTGCTAAGCCATTCATCAACTGCTGCCTTGATCTCTTCGGCGGTTTCTTCCTCGCCCTCGACCTTAAACTTAAGACCAGAAATAACGTCAATCTCAGGATTTGCCTTTTGTTCGATTACAAGAGCGCTCTCGTTAGTCTTGTTGATGATATATTCGGTGAGGTCAGCGGTATAACCGATTGCACCTGTCATAAACGAGGAAACAGCATCTTCGTTGGGGCGGATGATACCGACGACCTTAAGCTTGATAGCATTTTCAGAATCGTAAAGATATTTAAGGCCTGCTTCGGTCTCAGTAGCGTCGATATAATGATCACCACTATGCTGATATTTGTCACTATCAAGGATAACTCTGAAGTCGATGCTCATGATATCCTCGTAAGTCCACGACTTAAGCTCGGAAATATCCACCTGCTCGTGATTTGCAGCAGCCTTCATCGATTCCTGGATCTCATCGGCGGTCTTAAGTCCCAAGCCGTAAAGCATCATATCGCTGATTTCGTTATTCTCGTTAACAACGACAACGATCTCATCATAGCTTTCAGGCCATCTGCCTTCAACGATCTCATACTGCTCGGTCATCAAATCGTTTATGGGATCACCGTTTGTAGAGGGCAAAAGCTCCTGCCAGGCGGAGATCTGAGCATAGTTTGACATGATGCTGTCGGAAGCGATTATGCCCATCTGCGAATAGATCCCTGCCATAAGGTCAACGATGTCGGACTTAACGATCTTACCCTCGGCATTCGTGACGTATACGTTCATGTTTGCGTTATAAGAATATGTTATTGCGCTGGCATATTCCTTCATTTCCTCGCTGGATTCCAAAAAATCTTTAAATGCAACGAGGTTGTTTTTCTGAACCTCCATCGAGTTGACGGAGTTCATCATTTCATACATTACCTGATTTTCATAAACGGCATCAAGCTCGTGAGTGTTTTCAGAAGCACCGGTTGCAGTTTCCATCATGCTTGTCAAAAGCGAGGTCATATCAACCTCTTGCGCGTTGATGGTTATAGGATAAGAGGAAAGGGTATCCTCCTGCACACGGTCGATATAGGCTTGAACACCTGTTGAAACAGACATTATAAGTGCGATGCCGATGATACCGATAGATCCTGCAAAGCTTGTCAAGAAGGTTCTTGCCTTCTTGGTCATAAGGTTATTAAGAGAGAGTGAAAGTGCAGTGAAGAAGGACATCGAGGTTTTGTGAGATTTCTTTACATTCTGAACCTCGTGTACGCGCTGAGCTTTTTCATCGCCCTCGTAAGGATCGGAGTCGGAAATGATCTCACCGTCAAGAAGTCTTACTGTACGGGAAGCATATTGATCGGCAAGCTCGGGGTTATGTGTTACCATAATGATGAGCTTATCTTTTGATATCTCTTTCAAGATATCCATTATCTGAACACTTGTTACAGAGTCCAAAGCACCGGTGGGTTCGTCAGCCAAAAGGATCTCAGGGTCATTAACCAAAGCACGGGCGATAGCAACACGCTGCATCTGGCCACCGGACATCTGATTGGGCTTTTTGTGAAGCTGATTTCCCAATCCCACTTTTTCAAGAGCTTCTTTGGCGCGTCTGCGGCGTTCTGCCTTTCCAACGCCCGAAAGTGTGAGAGCAAGCTCGACGTTTGCCAAAACCGTCTGATGAGGAATAAGGTTATAGCTTTGGAAAACGAAGCCGATGGAGTGGTTTCTATAAGCGTCCCAGTCGCTATCCTTAAACTTTTTTGTGGACTTATTGTATATCGACAGATCACCCGAGGTGTATTTATCCAATCCGCCGACAATATTCAAAAGTGTTGTTTTGCCGCAGCCCGAGGGGCCCAAGATCGCAACAAATTCGCTTTTTCTAAATTCGATGTTTATTCCCTTTAACGCTTTGACATGCTCATCGCCAATGGAATAATCCTTGACGATGTTTGTTAGCTTTAGCATTTAACTGTCATCCTCCTGTATTAGTTAAAAAATTAAATCCATTTGAATCCATTATATATTATAATACTGTTAAATGGAGATTTCAACCGATTTTTGTGACAGCTTAATGAAAATATGCAAAAAACAGCCCCCGAGAAAGTTCCGAGGGCTGTTTTATATCAATTATTGAAACAGCAAGCATCCGCTTGCGCGATAAAACTCGATGCGCTCTTCTATCGCTTTTCGACTGACTTTATAATAATCCGCAAGACAGTCAATACACATATATTCTGTTGCACCGCGATTTATCATTTTCAAGTGTGTTGCGACGTCGAGATTTGTAAGCTCTTTCCCGCATTTAATGCATTTGCTCATATCTTTACAAGCTTAGCTCTGTAAACTCGGCAATCGTGAGCTTCGAGATCGTGAACTCTGAACTTTTCGCGGAATGTGCCAACCACCTTGTGCTCCCAGCAGTCATAGAATTCAAGGGCATAGCCTGATTCATATGTAAGTCCGATATCCCAGAAGAGAAGGTTTGCGTCGCCAACCTTGCCATCGCTCAAATTGAAGAAGCCGATTGCATAGTCACCGTTTGCCAAGGGGCGAACCAAGATCTTGCCGACATCTCTTCCCCACATGTTGATGTTAAGGTCATAAGGAGCTCTGCCGTCGGGATCCTGATTTATGGCGATAATATCCTTGTTCATCAAGATATCCTTGGTGGCATCGGTCATGTTTCTGATATCACAGCCGATCATCAAAGGAGAGTTCATCATTGCCCAAAGCGAGAAGTGTGTTTTATATTCAACATCAGTGCAACCGAATTCGCTTGCACGGATAAAGCCGTTGTTCGAGCCTCCGTACATACCGACAACGAGCATATCAATATCATTCCAACAGCCTGTTGCGTTCTGAGACTGCTTGCCCATCTGAGAAAGGGCAAGATTTTTTATAGACACCCAGCTATCCTGAATATCACCTGTTGAACGGAACATGTGAGCTCCTGTGTGACGGATCCAATCGTGAACGCCATCAGAACCCCAGTTGCAAGCAGAGAAGAGGATATCTCTTCCACAGTTACGCAAAGCCATAGCCATTCTCTTATACAAAAGATCGCCAGAGATGTATGTAGGCTTATAGCAATAGTCATATTTCAAAAAGTCAACTCCCCAAGATGCAAAAGTTTCAGCATCCTGGAACTCGTGTTCGAAGCTTGAGGGATGTCCTGCACAAGTCATAAGTCCCGCACAAGAGTACATACCGAACTTTAAGCCCTTTGAATGAACATAATCTGCAACAGCCTTCATTCCATTGGGGAACTTTTCCGGATCGGCAACCAAATAGCCGTTTTCATCTCTTTCTTTTAAGCTCCAGCAGTCATCGATAACGATATATTCATATCCTGCATCCTTAAGTCCTGTTTCGACCATAGCATCAGCAGCGCCTTTAATAAGTTCCTCGTTGATGCTCCATGTGAATGTGTTCCAAGAATTCCAGCCCATGGGCGGAGTGAGTGCCAAGTTTTTGCTCATAAAAGTTCCGTCCTTTCTTAAATGAAAGTTTAAAAATATCAATCGGCAAACAGCCGTCAATTTGATTATATCAATGCTGAAAATCTTTGTCAATGATATGATGTGCTTTTTCTGATGCGAGATATTGCGCCGTCGCCCGATGGAGGCGAGCGGCTGTTGAATACGGGTGCGAGCATCATCGGGCGGTGGCGGCCCACAAAGCGCAAAAACCGCCTGCCAAACGGCAAGCGGTTAATGATTATTTATCAGTGAAATAGTCCTTCATCTTTTCAAAGAAGCTCTTTTTATCGGCCATGTTTTTCTCATCAAGAGATTCGTCGAACGCTCTGAGCAGCTCTGTCTGCTTTTTGGTAAGGTTTCTGGGAACCTCTACTTTAACGGTAACGTAATGGTCACCTCTGTCGGTGCGGTAAAGGCGTTTAACGCCCTTGCTTCTCAGTCTGAAAACTGTTCCCGTCTGGGTTCCTGCAGGAACGGTATATTTAACCTTGCCATCAATTGTGGGAACAACGATCTCATCACCCAAGGTTGCCTGAGCATAAGAAATCGGGATCTCGGTATAGATATCATAACCCTCACGCTCGAAAATATCATCGGGCTTAACGCTGATCTTAACGTTAAGATCGCCACTCACGCCGCCGTTTATGCCGCAGTCACCGGCACCCGTAACCTTCAAGGTCTGTCCATCATCGATACCTGCGGGGATCTCGATCTCCTTGGTGAGAGTTTTTCTAACTCTTCCCTGTCCCTGACACTCGGGGCAGACATCCTTTATGACCTTGCCCTTGCCTGCACAGCGATCGCAGGTTTTAGTAGTTTGGAAAACGCCCAAAGGAGTGCGCTGATTTACTCTTATTGTGCCCGTTCCGCGGCAATCGGGACAGGTTTCGGCATGAGTGCCTGCTTTTGCACCCGAGCCACCACAGTCAGAGCATTTTTCATAATGAGTGAAGCGAACCGTCTTTTTAACGCCCATGCAAGCTTCCATAAAGCTGATGGTTGCACCGATCCTGATATCCTGTCCGCGTCTTGGAGCGTTTGCATTCGAGCGAGCGCTTCCGCCAAATCCCCCTCCGAAGAAGGATTCGAAGATATCGCCCATATCGCCAAAACCTCCGCCATAGCTATATCCGCCATAGCCTCCGCCTTGACCTGCGCCATAGTTGGGGTCTACTCCTGCAAAGCCGAACTGGTCATATTTTGCACGCTTATCTTTATCAGAAAGGACCTCATAAGCCTCGTTCACTTCTTTAAACTTGGCTTCAGCCTCTTTGTCATCGGGATGAAGGTCGGGGTGATATTGCTTTGCAAGCTTGCGGAAAGCTTTTTTAAGCTCGTCTTCGGTTGCGGTTTTGCTAACCCCAAGCACTTCATAGTAATCTCTTTTGTCAGCCATAGTTATCCCTTCATAGCTTATTTATGGTTTCGCGCCCATGCACACAACATGGGCGCAGTTTGTTGTTTCAATTAGTTAGCGTCGGTGAAATCAGCGTCGATAACGTCGTCATCCTTGGGAGCGCTTCCGCCCATATCACCCTGCTGTGCCTGCTGCTGAGCAGCGGCAGCTGCCTGATATACCTTTGTAGCGATCTTCTGCATTACAGATTCAAGATCCTTGTCTGCTGCCTTGATAGCTTCGATGTCTGTGCCCTTTAAAGCTTCTTCCAAAGCTGCAATCTTAGCATCAGCCTCTGTCTTATCAGCTGCATCAACCTTATCGCCGAATTCTTCGATAGACTTCTTGCAGCTGAAGAGCATCTGATCAGCGTGGTTCTTCGCATCAACGTCTTCTCTTCTCTTCTTGTCTTCTGCTGCGAACTGTTCAGCTTCCTTAACAGCCTTGTCGATATCGTCCTTAGACATATTTGTAGAGGAAGTGATGGTGATATCCTGCTGCTTGCCGGTGCCAAGGTCCTTAGCGGAAACGTGAACGATACCGTTAGCGTCGATATCGAAGGTTACTTCGATCTGAGGGATTCCTCTGGGAGCGGGAGCAATACCGTCAAGACGGAACATTCCAAGCTGCTTGTTATCCTTAGCAAATTCTCTTTCACCCTGAAGGATATTGATATCAACTGCTGTCTGATTGTCAGCGGCAGTGGAGAAGATCTGAGCCTTCTTTGTGGGGATGGTTGTGTTTCTTTCAATGATCTTGGTGCAAACACCGCCCATAGTCTCAAGGCCCAAGGACAAAGGTGTTACGTCGAGGAGAAGGAGTCCGTCCTTAACGTCGCCGCCAAGGATACCGCCCTGAATTGCAGCGCCGAGTGCAACGCATTCATCGGGGTTGATGCCCTTGAAGGGTTCCTTGCCGATGAACTTCTTAACAGCTTCAACAACAGCGGGGATTCTTGAAGAACCGCCAACCATCAAAACCTTGTTAAGATCGGATGTGGAAAGACCGGAGTCGGAAAGTGCCTGACGAACAGGACCCATTGTTGCTTCAACCAAGTCAGCGGTGATCTCGTTGAACTTAGCCTGAGTGAGGGTATAGTCAAGGTGCATGGGAACACCGTCAACAGCGGTGATAAAGGGGATGTTTACGTTGGTGGAAGGAACGCTTGAAAGCTCGATCTTTGCCTTTTCAGCAGATTCCTTAAGTCTTTGCATTGCCATCTTATCCTTGGAAAGATCAACACCGTCAGACTTCAAGAATTCGCTAACCAAAAGGTCGATAATTCTCTGGTCGAAGTCGTCGCCGCCAAGGCGGTTGTTACCTGCGGTTGCCAAAACCTCGGTTACGCCGTCACCCATTTCGATGATGGAAACGTCGAATGTACCGCCGCCAAGGTCATAAACCATAACCTTCTGCTCTTCTTCCTTATCAATACCATAAGAAAGTGCAGCAGCTGTGGGTTCGTTAATGATTCTTCTTACGTTAAGACCTGCGATCTGACCAGCATCCTTGGTTGCCTGACGCTGAGAGTCGGTGAAGTATGCGGGAACGGTGATTACAGCTTCGGTAACTCTTTCGCCAAGATATGCTTCTGCATCTGCCTTAAGCTTCTGCAAGATCATTGCGGAAATTTCCTGAGGGGTATAGCTCTTGCCGCCCATTTCAGCCTTATAATCAGAGCCCATGTGGCGCTTGATGGAACTTACGGTGTTGTTAAAGTTAACAACTGCCTGTCTCTTTGCGATCTGACCGACAAGTCTTTCGCCGTTCTTGGAAATGCCAACTACTGAAGGAGTAGTTCTTGCGCCTTCGCTGTTGGTGATAACTACTGCTTCGCCGCCTTCCATAACGGCAACGCAGGAATTGGTTGTACCAAGGTCGATACCTATAATCTTAGACATATTTATTTCTCCTTTAAAATTGAATTACTTATTTATATTAAACAGAAAGCTGTTTATTAACAATTTGCAACTGATACCATTGCCGCACGGATGACCTTGTCACCCATCTTATATCCCTTTTGAAGAACTGCAGCCACAGTGTTTTCGCCAAGGGTTTCATCCTCAACCTGCATAACGGCATTTTCAAGATTCGGGTCGAACTCTTCGCCCACGCGGTCAATAACCTCAACTCCCAGGGACTTGAATATCTCGCCGAGCTGATTGTAGATCATCATTATGCCGGCTTTATATTTCTCATCGGCGGTAGCGACAGCCATTGCACGCTCGAAATTATCAGCGAGGGGCAGAAACTTTTCGACTGCTTTCGCGCTAGCTTCGGGATATATCTCAAGGCGTTCTTTTTGAGAGCGCTTGCGGAAGTTATCATATTCAGCCATAAGGCGAAGATATTTATCGTTTTGCGCTGAAAGCTCTGCCTTCATTTCTTCGTTTTCTTTTATTAAAAGCTCATTTTCGCTCAATGGAGCTTCGTTTACTGTTTCCTCGGCAGTGGGAGTTACCTTTTCTTCGTTCATTATTTTAATCTACCTTCTTATATAATTTGGTCTTCTTCATCGTTTGAAAGCATTTCTGAGATTTTGTTAGTGAAATATTCGACATATGGGATCACCTTGCGGTAATCAAGACGCATCGGTCCGATAAGTCCAAGGTGGCCTGCAACCTTGCCGTTTTTTAAGAAATTCGAGCTGATAAGGCTTGAGTTTCCGATAACAAAATTCTCTTCCTCTTCGGAGAACATGACGTGAATTCCCGAGAAGCTGTCATCAATAAGCTTTCGAAGCTCGCTTTGATTGTCAAGGAATGTGATTATCTCGTTTTGGTCGAAATCCTGACACTTTAACAAGTTACGCTCGCCCGACATGGAAACGTCGCGCTGAGTGAACTCTCTCGACATATCGAAAAGTCCTTGAACAAGTGGCGAAAGCGTTAAGAGATAAGCACCCATGGCGGTTTCGAGTCTTTGGAGCATTTCGTCGCTTAATATATCGACGGGAACACCCTCTAAATTCTCTTTGACGAAATTGGAAAACTGCTCTAACTGTTCGTTGGTAAGGTCAAGCTCCAATCGGCAGGTGCGGTTTTTGATCTTTCCCGAGGAGGTGACCATCAAAAGAATGTACATTCTTTTTCCGGTGGGAATAACCTCAACCTTTGAGATGATTGAAAACTTGGGATTCTCGCCCGATACGAAGGTTGCACAGCGTGTAAGCTCAGCAAGAGCGTTAGACGCGGATTTTACAAGTGCTTCTTCGCTATATTCGTTTTTGGGAAGCATATCCTCGAGCATTGAAAGCTCGTCTTCGGAAAGCGGATTGGTTTGCATAAGTCTGTCAACATAAAGGCGATAGCCGTTATATGTTGGGATTCTGCCTGCAGAGGTGTGAGGCTGTTCGAGATAGCCTTGCTTTTCAAGCTCTGCCATTTCGTTTCGAATGGTGGCGCTTGAAGCGTTTATATGCTTCATTATTGCCTTTGAGCCGACAGGCTCGCCGGTTAAAATGTATTCATCAACGACTGCCTCTAATATCTTTAGCTTTCTCTGATCCACGCTTAAACCTCCCCCGTCGTTACGTTTTAGCAGTTTCGAGCCTATAGTGTTAGCACTCATTATACCTGAGTGCTAAATTTATTATACCCCGATTTTTATAAAAGTCAATAGTTTTCACAAAGTTTTCATTATTGGCGGGAGGTTTACACAATGGCGGCGAGCGTGGAACGCCGCCGCACGAAGTGCGAGTGGCGTTTCGTGCGAGCCGTACTTCGACAGTTTTCTTGAATATATCATGATAAGATTTTAGCGAAATATTTATACAAATAAGGAGGACAAGCATGGCAGTATATGTAACGCAAGAAAAAGATACGATCGTGGCAAGGATCACCGGCGAGATCGATCATCACTCATCGCGGTGGCTTAGAATGGATATTGATACAGCGATTTCGGACAACTCCCCTGCTGTTTTAAAGCTTGATTTTAAAGATGTGACCTTTATGGACAGCTCGGGCGTGGGACTTGTTATGGGCAGGTATAAAAACATGAAGGAGCTTGGCGGAAGAGTTGAGCTTATAAACATGCCCGAATACATCGAGCGAGTGATGGCACTTGCAGGGATGGACAAGCTTTTGGACACGAAATTTGAGAAAAGGAAGTGAAGTTATGGCAAGGATACCGAAAAACGAAATGAAGATAATCTTTCCTAGCCTATCGGAAAACGAAAGGCTGGCAAGAGTGGCTATCAGCGGATTTGTATCGCTTTGTGACCCAAGGCTTGACGAGCTTACCGACATCAAGACGGCAGTAAGCGAGGCTGTGACGAACGCGATCGTGCATGCATACCGAGATAAAATTGGGTTTGTTGAGATGGCGGCAAGAATATATGACGGTGGGCTTATTTACATAAAGATAAAAGACAAGGGATGCGGCATTGAAGACGTTGCAAAAGCGATGGAGCCGCTTTATACCACTCGCCCTGAGGAAGAGCGTTCTGGCCTTGGATTTTCTGTTATGGAGAGCTTCTGCGACGATGTTAGGGTGACAAGCAAACCCGGGCACGGCACCACCGTGATATTGCAAAAGAAGCTGAAAACTAAGCTGTAATTTGGAGATACACCACTATGTTTGCAACAAACAAAGCATTTGCAGACGCCGAGGAAGTGACAGTTGAAGAAAACTTGGGTTTGGTTAGGCTGTGTGCCGGAAGATTTAAGGGAAAAGGCATTGAATATGAGGAGCTATACAGTGCAGGGTGCATTGGGCTTATCAAGGCAGCTCGTGCATTTGACAAGGAGCGCGGAGTTAGGTTCTCGACATATGCTGTGCCGGTTATATTAGGAGAAATAAAACGACTTTTCAGAGACGGCGGAATGATCAAGGTTTCGAGATCTTTGAAGGAGCGTTCGCTTTTGATTTCCCGATTATCAGAAAGATTCGAGCATGAAAACGGGCGCGAACCAACAGTTGATGAGCTGTGCGAGCTTTCGGGTTTTGACATTTGTGAGGTTACCGAGGCGATATGTGTTTCACAGCCGACTGTCAGCCTGACCTCGCAGAGTGACGACGATAACGGTGCGCAGATAGATATTCCCGTTCCTCCGCCCGACGATGGAATAATCAACTCGCTTGCACTTAAGCAGGCTTTAGACACTCTTGATGAAAAGGATCAAGGGCTGATATATCTTAGATTCTTTTTGGACTTAACGCAGGAAGCGACTGCAAGAAGGCTTGGAATGAGCCAGGTGCAGGTTTCAAGGCGGGAGAAGAAGCTGCTTTTATATTTAAGAAGCATGCTGTGAGGCGGCGGCACCACGCGGCTTATTTCCCTCGCCGCACTTGTGCCGCCGCTAAGGGGGCGAAGCCCGACGCGCCTGCGGCGCGTCGCCGCGGCAACAGGCCGCGGCAAGCCCTGCGCGGGGCGCACGGCGGGCTTCGCCCCGAAAGCGCGCCGTGATCGCCGGCAGGCGATGAGTGGCGCGATTAAAATACATCCGCCGAAGGCGGATACCTTTTTACAAGCAAAAAGGACACAACCGAGAAAGGTTGTGTCCTTTTAATATTGCGTATTATTCCACCGTTATCTGTGTAAGATAATCGGTCTGGGTGCCATCGGTCACGTTTGTGTAATCATATCTGATCAAGACGGTATAAACCTCGCCTGCTTCAAGAGAGATCTCTTTCATATCGTTACATCTTCCTCCATAGGTAGCGTTAACGATGATCTCGCCGTCGGAAGATTTTATCGTTAAAGTCATATAAGCATTGCTGTCTCCGGGATAGCTTAAAACAGTTAAGGTATAGTCCCCTGTTTCTTCAACAGACATCTCGATCACGTCTTCAAAGTGATCATCACCCGACCATGTATCATACGTGTAATAGTCAAGAGGCTTTGCATTTAATGAGAGCACGATGCTGACAGCAAACAGCGACAAGCAGATCACAAGTGCGACAGTTATAGCAACAGCCTTGCTGCGCTTTGATTTTTGATACTGAGCGATCTTCTCCTCGGGATCGATGGATAAAGGATCCTGTACAGGAAGCATCTCTCTAAGCTTCGAGGGACGGAGCAAGATAGCTGTAACAACGATAAACGGAATCGCACTGATGCAGTTTATGGGTGAATAGGAGCTTATCGTTTCGGAGAGCGATGCCCCCTCGAAAAAGCTGGAAACAAGTCCTGCACAGATGTTATTGAACGCATGGATAAGGGCAAGTGCCCAAATGTTTCTGCAACGATAGTAAATTGCAGTTAAAGTCATGCCCATTGCGGTGGCAGATATCACCTGAACGATAACTCCGACAGGATCAGATCCCAAAATGTTCATTAAATGAAGCATTCCGAAAACAAGTCCCGACCAAACCGTTGCTGTCCAAACACCTGCAGGATCGTGAGCATGCTTTTCATAGAAGAGGTTTGCAACAACTCCTCTGAAGAAAATCTCCTCGGTAAAGCCGACAAGCAACATGCATACTACGAAAACGATTACCTTCCATGTTGGAGCAAGATCATAGCTGACGCCTGCCAACAAGTCTTGCAAAAAGAGCATTGCGTTCGAGGCAAGTGCTATAAGCGCAACAGCAATGAAATATCCGCCGGTGAAAAGCCCTTTAAAAACGCCTTTGCCCTTTTCACCCCAAATATGTCCAACACCGAACATATAAACAAGCCCTATTCCGGCGAGTGCTACAAAGCATTCGACAGAAGCCTGATAAAGATAGTCGCCGTTATTTACCAAAAATCCGGGGCCAAACCACACAAGTCCATAGGACACGATCATCATTGACACAAAGAATATTGCAACAATGAGTATGCTAAATATAAGCGGATGCTTAACTGCTTCTCTTTTCATTTAGTCTCCTTTCCCGCGATATACGGGTGTGCTATAGGGGTGATTAAAGTGCTGAAAGTGACTGTTCGATCTTTGCAAGCTTTTCGTTTGCACGCTCGAGCTTTGATTTTTCAGACTCGATAAGCTGTGCGGGTGCCTTTGCAAGGAAGCCCTCGTTATTAAGCTTTTTGGAAATGATCTCGATATCCTTAAGAACTGCTGCCTTTTCCTTATTAAGACGTGCAAGTTCTTTATCCTTATCGATAATCTCGGAAAGCGGGATGAACAAGCGTGCACTGTCGGTAACAACGGTTACAGCATCGGGCATTTCAACCTTATCCATAATCTTGACTCCGGATGCGGATGCAAGTCTTTCAAAGAACATGATTCCCTTTTCGAAAACTGAAGCCTGAGCGGTTTCGATGTAAAGCTCTGCCTTCTTGGAAGGAGGAACGTTCATCTCTGCACGGCGGTTTCTTATGCCCTTGATAGCTGTGATGATCTTTTCAAAATCAGATTCCTCGGCAGCATAAACCAAAGCTTCGTCATAAGTGGGGAAGCTTTCAAGCATGATGGGCTTGCCGTTATTAACAAGTGCCTGCCAGATCTCTTCGGTGATGAAGGGCATGAAGGGATGCAAGAGCTTAAGGATTCTTTGCATTGCCCAAACCAAAACTGCCTGAGCGTTTGCACAGCTCTCGCCTCCTGCAAGGATTCTGGGCTTGGTAAGCTCGATATACCAGTCGCAGTAAACGTCCCAAATAAAGTCATAAAGCTTGGAAACGGCAACGCCGAGCTCGAACTTATCTAAGTTATCGCAAACTTCCTTTGCAAGAGTGTTGATCTTGGAAACGAGCCACTTGTCTTCAAGCGTTAAGGTTTCGGGGAGAGTATCACATGCCTCGAAATCTTCGGGGAGATTCATCATGATAAAGCGTGTTGCGTTCCAAAGCTTGTTTGCAAAGTTACGGCTGGACTTAACCTTGTCATCAGAGAATCTCATGTCGTTTCCGGGAGAGTTGCCCGATGCGAGCATGAATCTTAAAGCGTCAGCACCGTATTCGTCGATGATCTCCAAGGGGTCTATTCCGTTGCCCAAGGACTTGGACATCTTTCTTCCCTTTGCGTCACGAACAAGACCGTGAATGAGAATGGTATCAAACGGCTTTTCGCCCATATGCTCCATACCTGCAACGATCATTCTGGAAACCCAGAAGGTGATGATATCGTAACCGGTTACGAGGGTGGATGTGGGATAGAAGTATTTAAGATCCTCGGTGTTTTCGGGCCAGCCGAGTGTGCTAAAGGGCCAAAGAGCCGAGCTGAACCAAGTATCCAAGGTGTCGGGATCCTGACGCATGGGCTTGCCGCACTTCGGGCAAACTGCAGTTTCATCCTTTGTAACGATCATCTCGCCGCAATCATCGCAATAGAATGCAGGGATTCTGTGGCCCCACCAAAGCTGACGGGAAATGCACCAGTCACGGATGTCTTCCATCCAGTTGAAGTAGTTTTTATCGAATCTTTCGGGAACGAACTTGATATCGCCCGAACGAACTGCATCGATAGCAGGCTTAGCAAGGTCAGCCATCTTAACAAACCACTGCAAAGAAACTCTGGGTTCGATAGTGGTGCCGCAACGGTAGCAGGTGCCAACGTTGTGCTTATGCTCCTCAACCTCTACCAAGAAGCCGCCATCTTCAAGATCGCAAACGATGTGCTTTCTTGCTTCGAATCTGTCCATTCCTGCATATTTGGGATAATCTTCGGTAATCTTTGCGTCATCGGTCATAACGTTGATGACGGGAAGGTTGTGACGAACGCCAACCTCGAAGTCGTTAGGATCGTGAGCAGGGGTGATCTTAACAACACCTGTACCGAATTCCATATCAACGTAAGAGTCGGCAACAACGGGGATCTCACGTCCAACAAGGGGAAGTGTAACGGTCTTTCCGATGTAGTCCTTATATCTTTCGTCCTTGGGGTTAACTGCAACTGCGGTATCGCCCAAAAGTGTTTCGGGACGGGTGGTTGCAAGCTCTAACCAGCCACTGCCATCTGTAAGAGGATAGCGAAGATGCCAGAAGTGGCCGTCCTGATCCTCGTATTCAACCTCTGCATTAGAGATGGATGTCAAGCAATGAGGACACCAGTTGATGATTCTCTCGCCTCTGTAAATAAGGCCTTTTTCATAATACTTGATGAAAACTTCTTTAACTGCCTTTGAACAGCCTTCGTCGAGAGTGAAGCGTTCGCGGGACCAGTCGCAAGAAGATCCGAGCTTTTTAAGCTGAGAGATGATTCTTCCGCCATACTGTTCTTTCCAAGCCCAAGCTCTTTCCAAGAAGCCGTCACGTCCGAGATCGTCCTTGGTTAAGCCCTCTTTACGCATAGCTTCAACGATCTTAGCTTCTGTCGCGATGGAAGCATGGTCGGTTCCGGGGAGCCAAAGGGTTGCATAGCCCGACATTCTCTTATAGCGGATAAGGATATCCTGCAAAGTGTTGTCAAGGGCGTGGCCCATATGAAGCTGTCCGGTGATGTTCGGAGGGGGGATCACGATGGTATAGGGTTCCTTTTCAGGGTCTGCTTCAGCCTTGAAGCAGTCGTTATCGAGCCAATATTTATATATTCTGTCTTCAACTTCATTTGGCTCATAGAGTTTTCCGAGTTCTTTTTTCATATTTTTCTTCCTTTCCTTAAAGTATTTGAGGCGAAAGGTAATAAAAAAATCGCCCCAAAGAAATTCTTTGAGACGAGCATTGAATACCCGCGGTACCACTCAAATTGTGTGGAATTCACACCTCTTTATCGGCTTCTTTCAAAGCCTTTCGCGTTAACGTGCGAGATACGGAAAGAGTCTACTTGGCGTTAGCCGTTCTTTCTTTCAGCTCGGAAGCTACCGACTTGGGCACATCACCGACGGCTTACACCAAACGCCGCCTCTCTGAGGGTTGAATTTTGCCGTTGTCCTCTTCGTCAAAGCCTTTAAATACACATTTATGTTATCACAAGTGAGAGAAAAAGTCAACACAATTAAATGAAATTTTGGTAAGCGCGAGTAAAAACAGAGATTTGGAGTATTATAGTGGAGAGAAAGCGGGGCGGAGGCCGCGGTCGAGCCGCACGGAGTGCGGTGAGGTCACGGAGGGGACCCGCCGAGCGTTTTATGGAGGAAGTATGAAAAAAGGAATTAAAACAGCGACGCTGTTCACTGTCGGCGGGCTGCTTTACGGAATTATCGAGCTTGCGTGGCGTGGGCACACGCACATTTCGATGTTTTTAGTGGGAGGGCTGTGCTTTGTGCTTATAGGTGCGCTTGATGAGATCGAAAAGCCGATAAGTGTGCTGGCGCAGTTGCCCTTGGCGGCGTTTATTGTGACAGGGATCGAATTCACCTCGGGGGTGATAATAAATCTCGTTATGAGACTTGACGTTTGGGATTATTCGGACATGCCTCTTAACATTTTAGGACAAGTGTGTTTGCCCTTTTCGGCGATGTGGTTAGCACTTGCCTTCCCTGCTATTATCATAGAGGATTCTTTAAGGGTGATGCTGTTTGGTGAGAGAGCAAAGACACTTAGGTTTTTGCCGAAAAGGCGTATAAAACAAAAAGAAGCTCTTTCGTAAATAAAGAGCTTCTTTAATATTATTTTTCCAAAGTTCCGTTTGAAAGTGCCTTTAAATAGGCATTGATGAAGCCGTCAAGCTCGCCGTCCATAACAGCGTGGACGTTGCCGTTTTCATGGCCTGTGCGATGGTCTTTAACAAGAGTATAGGGCATGAAAACATAAGATCTGATCTGAGAGCCCCAAGCGATCTCTTTCTGAACGCCCTTAATATCCTCGATCTTTGAAAGGTGCTCGCGCTCCTTGATCTCGACAAGCTTTGCAATAAGCATTTTCATTGCATAGTCCTTGTTCTGAACCTGAGAACGCTGTGTCTGACAAGCGGTTACAATGCCTGTGGGCAAGTGTGTAATTCTAACTGCAGACGAGGTTTTGTTGATGTGCTGTCCGCCTGCGCCCGATGCACGGTAAGTATCGATGCGAAGGTCTTCCTGTCTTATCTCAACGCTCATGTCAGCTTCGATTTCAGGCATAACCTCAACAGCAGAGAAGGATGTGTGACGAGAGCCGGAAGCATCGAACGGGGAAACACGCACCAAGCGGTGAATTCCCGATTCGCTTTTTAAATAACCATAGGCATTTTCGCCTTCTATGATCATGGAACAGCTTTTAACGCCGGCATCAGCACCGTCGAGCTGATCGAGGATGGAGACCTTATATCCATGAGCCTCACCCCAGTGAACGTACATACGGATAAGCATCTCGGTCCAGTCCTGAGCCTCGGTTCCGCCTGCACCTGCGTGGAAGTTTATAATGGCGTTAGCGCTGTCATACTCGCCTGTTAAGAGGGTGGAAAGGGTTATTTTATCGATCTTTGCAACGAAATCCTCGAGCTCGGCTTTGATATCGTCAAGCATCGAATCGTCGTTTTCTTCGAGATACATTTCTATAAGTGTGCCGATATCCTCAGCCTGAACGTTAAGTCTGCGGTCATCTTCAACACGGTTTTCAAGCATTTTTGTGCGCTGCAATATCTTCTGAGATTTGTCCATATCGTCCCAGAAGCCGGGCTCTGCCGCCTTGTTGTGAAGCTGTTCGATCTCTTCCTTTGCGGCGTCGATATTCAAAACAGTATGAAGCTCTTTAAGCTTGGGCTGATACTGTGCAAGCTGTTGCTTAAGCTCGTCTATAAGTAGCATATTTCTCCTCCGAAACATAAAATATCAATTATATATTGTAACATAAGATCTTAGATTATGCAAGGGGGGCCCGCAGGTTTGCGCAGTGAGCTGAAAGAAAAGCTCCCCTGCCATCAAGCAAGGGAGCAAAAAATTATTTTATAAACTTGATAGACTTAAGGTCGAAGTCGCATCCGGGAAGGAACACAAGCTTAACGTCAGCCTTGCCGCAAACACGATCGAGTGTGAAGCACTTGGTTTCGATCTCATCAGCGTGAGCAAACTCGACGATCTGATTGTTTGCACCGTCCTTGGTTGCAAATCTTACGTGAACAGAGTCGTTTGCGTTATAAGTTTTGCCGCAGATCTCGATCTTTGTAATTCCGTCCTCGCCGAAATCGAATCCGTTGAACTCAACGGTTACGTTATTACCGATCCTGCCGATATAATCGCTTTCGATAGTGAACGTATCGCCATAGATAGCATCGCGATCAAGTGCCGAGATAACCTCGTTAACACCTGTGGGTGCTGTGAACTTAAAGCCCTTGAATCTTATCTCCATTCTGAATACAAAGCGGATGCTCTTTGTGCCCTGAAGCTTCTTGTCAAGCTTAAATGTCTGATACTGATAGTGATTCCACATTCTCGGGCGCTGATATACAAAGCTTCCCAAAAGGTTACCCTCGTCGTCGGTAATATCAAACGGGATGGGAGCATCACTGTTGTGATAAAGTCCAACGGTGAATTCGTCAGATCCAAGCTTGCCGAAATCAACGTTTGAGAACTGGATATACGTTTCACTCCAAAGGGATTGAACGCCGCCCTCGAATACATCCTGCAAGGTCTCTGTCGCTTCTGAATAGAGCGAAGCGCTTATTAAGTCACCGTAAGGATCGAAGCTTGCGGCGCCAAAGCCGGAGTTCGACATTTCAAGCTCGGAGATTATTTCCTCATAAGGCGAGCCGTTGCGGCAATAAGCTCTTAGTCTGTATTCACCGTCGCCCTTTGCTGTGATGACAGCCTTGTCTCCGTCCTTTTCGATCTTAACAAGGTTGGTCTCAATTCCTGCATCAGTGATAGCCTTAAAGCAGATATCATCGAAGGTGAAGGTGGTGTTTTCGGGATAGAGCTTTGCGGTTGCCACAACTGTCGGGCAGTTTTCGTCCATCTTCTGACTTGTAACACTAAGCTCGATCTTTCTTACAGGGATCTCATCTGTCACTTCACTGACAGTATTTTCAGTAAAGAAGCAAGCGCCATTAACAGTTTCAGCCTCAACAGCCTTTAAAACAAGGGTTTCGGTAGGAAGGTCTTTCGAGCGAACCTCCATCACGATATCACCTGCTATATCCTTTGCAGCGATCATTGCCAAAAGCTTGCCGTTAAAGAGACGGCGGCAAGTGCCCTTATACTGATCATAGTCGGTCGAGTCGCCGTTATCAAGTCCGACAAGTCGTCCGGCACCCGAAACATAAACCTCAACTCTTGAACGGTCGTTTTCAACGGGATATCCGTTCTCATCAAGCATGGATATCTCAACAAAGATCATATCCAGGCCGTTTGCCAAAAGCTCATTCTTATTGGGCTTAAGGTTGATCTTCTTAGCATCGCCAAAGCTGTGGCGGATCTGTTCGCACAAAACGTTTCCGTCGGCATCATATCCGACAGCCTTGATCTCGCCCTTGTGATAAGGCACCTGCCAACGTCCCGAAAGCTCGTTTCCGTCGGTATGATTATGATCATAAACGCCCTGAGAAACGCCATTTACAAAGAGCTCAGACTTCGCACAATTCGAGAAGATGAAAAGATCGATAAGCTGACCCTCGTTAAAGTCCCAATATGGGAAGAGGTGAACGAAAGGCGAAGCATTCTCCCCTGCCCACTCGGCTTTATAAGCATAGTAAGAATCCTTGGGGAAGCCTGCCGTATCAGAGTGGCCGAAATAGGAATTCTTTGTCCAATAAGGAGTCGGCTCGCCGATATAGTCCCAGCCGGTCCAGATGAACTGACCTGCGCTGAACTTGTGATTTCTATCCTGAGTGATGTTATATTCGCAGTTTACAGCGCCCCAGCCCGTTGCACAGTTTAAAAGAGATGAGCACTGATGATCGTCGTGCGTGGTTGTAAGCTTGGTTGCAGGGAAATGATATGTTCCGCGCGACTGAATCGTTGAAGCTGTCTCACTTCCATAGATGCACCAAGTGGGGTGCTTTGCGTGATGGTCGTCATAAATGCGCTCGGTATAGTTATAACCAACTGTGCCAAGGTGTTCGGCGCAATTCTGCGCCCCCTCCCACTGCATATAGTTCGAGCCGATGGTTACGGGGTACATCTTTTTATAATCGTGTTTGAAAACGAGGTCACGAAGGATTATTGTAACCTCCTCCCCTCTTGGAGAGGCGTGGGTATCATAAATCTCGTTGCCGATACTCCACATTATAAGCGAGGGGTGGTTTCTGTCACGGCGGATCCAGCTTGCAACGTCACGCTCGTGCCATTCGGGGAAATAGTTTGCATAGTCATAGTCGGTCTTCTTAAGCTCCCACATATCAAAAGCCTCGGAAACGATCATCATGCCCATTTTGTCTGCAAGGTCCATAAATCCGGGTGCGGGAGGGTTGTGCGAGGTCCTGATAGCGTTAACGCCCATTTCCCTTAAGCTTTCAAACTGACGGCGAAGCGCTGTAACGTTAAATGCAGAGCCGAGTGCGCCAAGGTCGTGATGCATACAAACGCCATACAGCTTTTGCGGTCTGTCATTTATGAAGAAGCCCTCGTTGCAGTCAAAGCGGATGGTTTTGAAGCCGAGGTTTTGAGAAACCTCGTCAACAGTTTCACCGTTAACGATAAGCTCGGTCTTTAAAGTGTAGAGATAAGGGTCAACACAATCCCAAAGATGAGGAGCAATAACGTCAAGAGACTGTGAAACAACGCTTGTTTCATTCAAGAGCTTGCATTCGCCTGAAGTCTTTGCCACCTCGTTTCCATTTGCATCAAAAACTGTGTGGATAAGTGTTGCATCTGCGCTTCCCTTAACCTCGGTGTCAATTTCGACAGCCCAGAAGCCGTCCTTTTTTATGGGGGTGACGTAGGTTCCATCGAAAACGATTTCGTTTTCGCCTTTAGCAGTCAGCCAAACGTCGCGATAGATGCCTGCGCCGGAATACCAGCGGGTGTTGGGACACTGATAGCGAACCTTAACGATGATCTCGTTTTCACCCTCGTTAGCGTTCACAAGAGGAACGTCGAAGGTTGTGTAGCCATATTTCCACTCGAAGATCTTTTCGCCGTTAAGATATATTTCAGAGTTCATATATACGCCTTCAAAGCGAAGGGTATAATTAGTTGTTGAAACGTTGCAAAGTGTGAACACTTTCTTATAATAACCGTCAGAGTTTCTGTATAGATCGTTGGTATCATAAACCATCCAGTCGTGCGGGATGTCAACGGGGACATATTCGCTTGATTCGGGGACCTCGTCGATATTTTTCCATACAAAAGTCCAGTCGCGATTGAAGAGCTCTTTTTTCATGATTTTATATTCCTCGTTTCATTTTAAAGGGATAATCGGATGGATATCCGACAAGATAATTATATATTCAAACCAAGATAATTTCAATGCAATATATTAGTTTTGAACATGAATTTTCGGTTTAATATTTTTATGTTTTATAAAAAACTTTTTCTTGACAGAAAAACATTGAGGGAGTAAAATTAGTATAGCATATTATTGCTATATCGGATTTTAAAGGAGTGAAAATGCATGGACGCAGGTGCTGCGCGAAGTACCCCTCGAGGGAGTAAATATGTTTTTGCAGGGCTTTGTGCCGTGCATATCTAAAATATATTTGCGACCTCTGATTATTTATGATTGGAGGAATTACTATGGAACAGACAACTGTTTTTGAGCTTGTTATGAAGCTTTATGAACAGCGCAAGTTTGCCGAGCTTAAGCTTATCATGAACGAAATGAACCCGGCAGACATTGCAAACATTTTAGAGTTGACCCAGGGCGCTGACACGATTGCAATGTTCAGGCTTTTGCCGAAGGAGCTTGCCGCTGAAACATTTGCATATATCGAGCCGGAGCAGCAGGAACAGCTTATAACCTCGTTCTCGGATAACGAGCTTAGAGCGATGATCGGCGAACTGTTTTTGGACGACACCGTGGCTATCATTGATGAGATGCCCGCAAGCGTTGTAAACAGGATCTTGAAAAATGCCGATCCAAGAACAAGAGCGCAGATAAACGAGCTGCTCGCCTATCCTGATGACAGTGCCGGCAGCATTATGACGCCCGAATACGTATACTTAACCCGAAACATAACAGTTTCGGAAGCGTTCGAGCGTATAAGACGAGTTGGCTTAAACAAAGAAACTATTTATACCTGTTACGTTACCGAAGCAAGAAAGCTTGTGGGCGTTGTCTCCCTTTTGGAGCTTTTGACTGCAGAGCCCGAAACCATTATCGATGATATAATGGAGGCAAACGTCATAAGCGTTTCAACCAAGGACGACAAGGAAGTTGTGGCTGACACTCTTGCGAAATATGACCTTTTGGCTATCCCTGTTGTTGATGCAGAAGGACGAATCGTTGGTATCGTAACGGTTGACGACGCTATCGACGTCATCACCGAAGAGACGACCGAAGATATCGAAAAGATGGCCGCTATCGCGCCGACAGATAAGTCTTACTTCAGAACAGGCGTTTTTGAAACGTTCTTTAAAAGAATCCCCTGGCTTATGCTATTGATGCTTTCGGCAACGTTCACCGGAATGATAATCACCGGATTTGAGGAAAAGCTTGCAGCGTGCGTGGTTTTAACCTCGTTCATTCCCATGCTGATGGGTACGGGCGGTAACGCAGGCGGTCAGGCTTCGGCAACGATAATCCGCGGAATTTCGTTGGGCGACATCGAGCTAAGAGACGTTTTGAAAACGATTTGGAAAGAAATCAGAGTTGCTGTTATCTGCGGCATTGCATTGGCTGTTGTTAACTTTGTGAAGATGATACTTATCGACAGGCTTTTGCTTAATAATCCCGAGGTTACCGTGATGGTTGCGGCAGTTGTTTGCATAACGCTTGTGATAACGGTTTTGGTTGCAAAGATAATCGGCTGTGCGCTTCCTATCTTAGCGAAGGCATTAAGGCTTGACCCTGCGGTTATGGCAAGCCCGTTTATCACAACAGTTGTTGACGCTGTTTCGCTTCTGACTTACTTTGTTGTTGCGGCATCGTTACTGAATATATAAAAAATAAGGACAGATACTTTTAGCGGTATCTGTCTTTTTTATTGCGCGCGAGGATCGGCAATCGGCGCAACGCACATAAAAAATCGGAAGGCAAGTGCCTTCCGATTTTAGTTGTTATTAAAGCGAGCAGTCGTCAACGTAAAGGATTCTTACGCCGTTTTCATCAGTTTCTGCCTTGGGCTCTTCAGCCTTAAGACGGGTTGCAAAGAACTTTGTTGCAACCTGGGGGAACAAAGCATAGCTGAGTACGTCTTCTTCAGAGCCGTTGAAGCCGGGGATGTTCTTAACTTCCTCGCGATACTTTTCAAGCTCAGGCTCGATAAGGTCAGCAGGTCTGCAGGTGATAACTTCGTCATCACCGATAGCCTTGCGTCTTACTTCCTCGTTAACTTCACCGGGAAGTCTGCCGTATTCACCGCGAAGGAGAGCCTTGGATTCCTTGGTGATCATCTTATATCTCTCACCTGCAAGTACGTTAAGAACTGCCTGAGAGCCAACGATCTGGCTGGTGGGGGTTACGAGAGGAGGATAACCGAAGTCCTTTCTAACGTTAGGAACTTCAGCCAAAACTTCGTAATACTTATCTTCGGCATTTGCCTGCTTAAGCTGAGAGATAAGGTTTGAAAGCATACCGCCGGGAACCTGATACATAAGCGTCTTGGTGTCAACATTGAGCACCTTGGGGTCAAGAATACCGTCAGCCTTAAGCTTGTTTGCAACGTTTCTGAAGTGAGTTGCAGCTTCGCTTAATTCAGCAAGATCAAGACCTGTGTCTCTTTCGGTGCCTGCCATGGTTGCAACCATAGATTCGGTTGCGGGCTGAGCTGTACCGTTAGCCAAGGGAGAAAGAGCAGTATCAACAATGTCAACACCAGCCTCTGCAGCCTTAAGGTTTACCATATCGCCTGTACCCGTGGTGTTATGGGTGTGAATATGGATAGGGATGTTAACGTTTTCCTTAAGCTTCTTAACCAAAGAGTATGCATCATAAGGCAAAAGAAGGTTTGCCATGTCCTTGATGCAGATGGTGTCAGCGCCCATTTCCTCAAGTTCCTTTGCAAGATTTACAAAGTATTCCTCGTTGTGAACGGGAGAAGTGGTATAGCTGATTGCAGCTTCGCAGATACCGCCGTATTTCTTGGTTGCGGTGATTGCAGCCTTAAGGTTACGGGTATCGTTAAGAGCGTCGAAGATTCTGATAACGTCGATACCGTTTTCGATAGACTTCTTTACAAAAGCATCAACAACGTCATCGGAATAGTGCTTATAGCCCAAGATGTTCTGTCCGCGGAAGAGCATCTGAAGCTTGGTGTTGGGCATTGCCTTCTTTAATGCACGAAGTCTTTCCCAAGGGTCTTCGTCAAGGAATCTCATGCAGCTGTCAAAGGTTGCACCGCCCCAGCATTCCAAGGACCAATAGCCGATCTTATCAAGCTTTTCACAAGCGGGAAGCATATCTTCAAGTCTCATTCTTGTTGCAGCCTGAGACTGATGAGCGTCACGCAAGATTGTATCTGTAATTTTCAAAGGATTATTAGCCATTTTAAACTCCTTTCACGATTATCCCAACATGGAGATAAGAACACCTGCAGCGATTGCAGAGCCGATTACGCCTGCAACGTTGGGGCCCATTGCGTGCATCAAGAGGAAGTTTGCGGGATTGTATTTCTGGCCAACCATCTGAGAAACTCTTGCTGCCATAGGAACTGCGGAAACACCTGCAGAACCGATGAGAGGATTGATTTTGTCCTTCATGAAGAGGTTCATAAGCTTAGCCAAAAGAACGCCGCCTGCAGTACCCATACCGAATGCAACAACGCCCATAACGATGATCTTGATGGTTCCCCATGCCAAGAATGTGGAAGCGGTTGCGGTTGCACCGACAGAAACACCCAAGAAGATGGTTACGATGTTCATAAGCTCGTTCTGAGCAGTCTTGTTAAGTCTTTCAACAACGCCGCATTCCTTGAAGAGGTTACCAAGCATCAAACAGCCGATCAAAGGAGCTGCGGAAGGAACCAAGAGAGAAACGAAGATGGTTACAACGATCGGGAATACGATCTTTTCGGTCTTGGAAACGGGACGAAGCTCGCGCATAACGATCTTGCGCTCTTCCTTTGTTGTAAGGAGCTTCATGATCGGGGGCTGGATTACGGGAACGAGAGCCATGTAAGAATATGCAGCAACAGCGATCGGGCCCAAAAGCTCGGGAGCGAGGAGCGATGTTGTGTATATAGCTGTCGGGCCGTCAGCACCGCCGATGATACCGATGGAGCCAGCCTCATTAGGCAAGAAGCCCATGAATCTTGCAGCGATGTATGTAGCAAAGATACCTATCTGAGCAGCAGCGCCCAAAAGCAAGCTCTTGGGGTTTGCGATCAAGGGACCAAAGTCGGTCATTGCGCCAACGCCCATGAAGATAAGGCAGGGGTAAACACCGAGCTTAACGCCAAGATAGAGAATGTCGATAAGTCCGAGCTGAACGGTGGTTCCAACCAGATCCTGAGTTACATAGGAATAGCTTGCGGAATACATATCAACGAATTCCTGAGTGATCTCGGCACCGCCGAAAAGATCCCAGTGAACGTGACCGCCGCAGAAGAGTATCTCGTGATACATGTTTGCGCCGGGAAGGTTTGTGAGTAACATACCGAATGCGATAGGAAGCAAAAGCATCGGCTCGAACTTTTTAACGATCGCAAGGTACATAAGTACGCATGAGATCAAGAGCATCACAAGCGAAAGCGGATTATCTGCGATAAGCGCAAAGCCTGTGGTTTTAATAAAATCAAGTATTGCGTCCATTAGTGTCCTCCAAAAAAATATTAGTGATAAATTCGTCTTACACTAATTTATTATTCAATAACACACAAAACGTCGCCGGTAGCAACGGTAGCGCTCTTGGCAACACCAACAGAAACGACCTTACCGGACTTGGGAGCCATGATCTCGTTTTCCATCTTCATAGCTTCAAGGATCATCAAAACGTCGCCTTCGTTAACGGTCTGGCCTGCAGTTACGTTAACAGCAAGGATCGTACCGGGCATGGGAGCAGAAACTGTAGTTGCGCCTGTGGGAGCTGCAACAGGTGCTGCTGCGGGAGCGGGAGCTGCAGCGGGTGCCTTTGCTGCGGCCTGAGCTTCAGCTGCGGTGATCTCTTCGATTGCTACTTCATAGTTAGTGCCGTTTACATTTACGCGATAGTGCTTCATAATAAGTTACCTTCCTTTTATATTTTCTTGATAGATTTGATTCTGATTGCGGAAACCGATGTGCCAAGCTCTTCTGCGATTACGCAGGAGATAGCAGCGATAAGCTCCTGTCTGTTTTCGATGGGTGTTTCGCTGACTGCTGCAGGTGCGCTTGCCTTGGGTGCGGGAGCAGCTTCTTCAGCGGAATTGCCCTTAAATGCTTTAAGGATCGCGCCCAAAAGATAGCATATTACGATCAAGCAGATAAGCCCGATGAATACCATGCCAATGCCCATTGCAATTACCAATCCGTCATAAGATGTAACGGGTTCGGCAGCCATGATTGTGTGAGTGAATAATGACATTTGAGATTGCCTCCTTTCAAATAATCCAATCAAAATGAGCATAGCATATTTTGTGTTATTTTGCAAGTAGAATTCACCTGAGAATTAACATTTATTTTTGACAGATATTCATAAAAAGAGGTAGAAATTTTTTAGATTTGGTGATATAATATATTATGTATTGTTATGCGAAGCCGCCGACAGGCGGCAGCGCAAGCTGAGCGGCGCGCCGAAGACGCGCGGGCGAAGACCGCTGTCGGCGTCGGCGGCGGGGATTGGAGAATGAAATGACTACTGTTATTGATGGATTGAATATAAATTACGATAAGCGTGGAGAGGGCGATTTTGTTTTATTCCTTCACGGATGGGGTGCAAACATAACCTTGTTTGATGGGCTTATGAACACCGTTGCAAAGAAATACACCTCGCTCGCGCTTGATATGCCCGGCTTTGGAAAAAGCGACGAGCCGAAAGAGGCTTGGAACGTTGACAGATATGTTGACTTTGTTCTTAAGTTTATTGACATATTCAAGCCCGAAAGCTTGGTGCTTGTGGGCCACAGCTTTGGCGGAAGAGTCATTATAAAAATGCTTTCAAGAGAGCTTGCGTTCAAGGTTAAGAAGATAATCCTTATTGATGCGGCAGGAATCAAGCCGAAAAAGAGCTTTAAGCAGAAGATGAGTCTTGCAGCTTATAAGCTTGGCAGAAGAGTTATGAGCACAAGGCCCATGAAGGCGATGTTCCCTGATGCAGTTGAAAACATGCGTAAAAAGCGCGGCTCGGCAGATTATAACAGTGCGACACCTATCATGCGTGAGACACTTGTTAAAGTCGTTAACGAGGATTTGACACACCTTTTGCCCAATATCAAGGCATCGAGCTTGCTTATTTGGGGCACGGCTGACACTGCCACTCCCCTTTCTGACGGTGAGACAATGGAAAAGCTCATTCCCGATGCAGGTTTGGTTAAGATAAACGGTGCGGGGCACTATTCTTTCCTTGAAGCGCCCGATCTGACGGCAAGAGTTGTTTCGTCGTTCCTTAAAATATCATAGCTGTGTGGGATGCCCCACAACAGATTTTTATAAACAGATTCGGAGGTAATATATGGAGTACGTACTTTTCGCTTTATGGACTATATCCATAGTTTTATACATAGTAGCAATGGTGTTCTCTGCTCGCCATTTTATACACATGTTCCAGCTAAACTCTTATAAGCCGAAGGTGCATTTAAAGTGGCTTTGGACGAATGAGAGGAAGTATTTTATTTTAGGGATAATTTTTGTGATATTCGGTCTTATTGATATATGCGGTATGATTTTTGCCAAAACAAGTTTAGCTGATATAATTGCATGGTGGGCCGTTTTGTACGCATTTTTGATTCTTCCGTTGATTTCAATAGCAGTCTTGACTCCTATCGTTATTACAAAGCGACCAAGAAAAGGTTATAAAACTCCGCTTGTGTATACGGCAAGAGTAAAACGCTTGATTTTTACGCTATTCGTCTTACATTTGCCCATCGTTGTTCTTGCTATTTTATCCTACTATGTAAGTCTAATTTATTTATATGCACTTTTTGTTATTCCCTCGCTTGCCGTTTTCCTTTTGCCCCTCACTATCCTCTTGGCAAACTTAATCAATCGCCCGATTGAGCTTGCTATCAACAGACACTATATCAACGATGCGAAGAAGATACTGTCAAGCTGCCGCAACCTCACGGTTATCGGCATTACGGGAAGCTTTGGCAAAACAAGCGTTAAGTATTTCCTTGATACCCTTTTAAGCGTTAAGTATAACGTTTTAAAAACCCCCGGCAACTTTAACACTCCTTTGGGTGTTGTTAAGACGATAAGAGGTTCTTTAAGAGCAACGCACGACATCTTCCTTTGTGAAATGGGTGCTAAAAACGTTGGCGATATCAAGGAGATCTGCGATATCGTTCACCCGAAGCACGGCATCATAACCTCTGTGGGCCCGATGCATTTAGAAAGCTTTAAAACGATTGAGAACGTTAAGAAAACAAAATTTGAGCTTGCTGATGCTTTGCCCGACGGAAGCGGTATGCTATTCTTGAATATGGATAACGAGAATATTGCCGAGCATTCAAGCGGATATGATTTTATTTCATACGGCATTGACAGTGAAGCAGGATATAGGGTAAGTGATATGAGGATCTCTGAAAAGGGTTCTGAGTTTGTTATCACCTCGCCCAACGGAGAAAAATGCGAATATCGCACTAAGCTTATCGGCAGGCACAACGTTTTGAACATTGCAGGTGCAATTGCCGTTGCAAACAAAATGGGCATCTCGCTTGATGAGCTTAAGCCTGCAGTGAGAAAGCTTGAAAGCGTTCCTCATCGTTTGGAGCTTATAAACAAGGGCGCTTATACCGTTATTGACGATGCATATAACTCGAATCCCTCGGGAACAAAGGCAGCTTTGGAAGCGCTTTCGATGACACAGGGTTACAAGATCTTGGTCACTCCCGGAATGATCGAGCTTGGCGAGATGGAAGATGAGCTTAACCGAGAATTTGGCGAAAATGCCGCCAAGGTATGCGATTTTGTGGCACTTGTGGGCAAAAAGCAGACTGAAGCGATCTATCAGGGGCTTGTTTCTGCGGGATTTGACACCTCGAAAATATACGTCGCTGAAAGTCTTAACGATGCGATGAATTGCGTTTACGGCTTGACAACCGACGGCAAAAGGAAGATAATACTTTTAGAAAACGACTTGCCGGATAATTACTGATGTTCAGGCGAAGCCGAACCGCCGCGACGAAGGAGTGGCGAGCGAGGATCGGCAATCGGTGCGCCGATGATATACCTTTTAAATCACCCGAAAGGAAATGATATATAATGAAGATTAAACTTGCTCTTATGTTTGGCGGAAAGAGTGTTGAGCACGAAATATCGATAATCTCGGCTTTGCAGGCAGGTGCCAGCCTTGACCGTGAAAAATATGACGTTATCCCGATCTACATTTCAAAAAACAGCGAGATGTATGTTGGAAAGGATATCGGAAACATCGAGGCTTATAAGAATATTAAGAAGCTTCTTTCCGAAAGCGATAAGGTAACAATTATCAAAAACGGTGACCGTGCTGAGATAATCAAGCTTAAGACAAAGATGTTTGAAAAGCCGTTTGTTGATTATATCGACGTTGCATTCCCCGTTGTTCACGGAACTAACGTTGAGGACGGCACGATTGCAGGATATTTGAACATGCTTGGTATTCCTTTCGTTGGCTGCGACATTTTATCCTCGGCCTTGGGCATGGACAAATATGCGATGAAGGCAATGTTTAAGGACAACGGCATTCCCGTTTTGGACTGCTTGGTGTTTAGATCTGACGAATTTGATGCTGATGAGATCAAGGTTATTAACGATATTGAAACCAATATCGGCTATCCCGTTATTGTAAAGCCCGTTAACTTGGGATCGAGTGTCGGCATTTCAAAGGCAAGCGATAAATCCTCTTTAGAAGATGCATTAAGCGAAGCTTTCCTTTATTCTAAGAAGGTTTTGGTTGAGCGCGCTATTACAAACCTCACCGAAATAAACTGCTCGGTTTTGGGAAATGACAGACATGCCGAGGCTTCGGTTTGCGAGCGTCCCATCAGCTCGGATGAGATTTTGAGCTATGAAGAAAAATACCTCGGAGGTTCTAAGTCTTCAAAGGGCATGGCAAGCACAAAGCGAATCATTCCTGCAGACATTTCGAACGAGTACACCGCTAAAATCCAGGAGCTTGCAGTTAAGGCATTCAAGGTTTTGGGATGCTCGGGCGTTTCGAGAATTGACTTTATGATAGACAACGACTCGAACCAGATCTATCTTAACGAGATAAACACCATTCCCGGATCGCTTTCCTTCTATCTTTGGGAGCCCAAGGGCGTTACATACCGTGAGCTTTTGGACAGACTTGTTTCGCTTGCACTTGAAGCTGCACGCGAACAGCAAAAGATAACCTATGCATTCGACACCAACGTGCTTGAAGGCATTAAGCTTGGCGGAGGAACAAAGGGCGCCAAGGGAAGCAAAATGTAAATGATGACTATACCCTTCTTAGCACCGACTTTGAAGGGTATAAAACTTTCAAGAGAAAGAGGATATATATGAAAAAACTGTTAATTTTTATGATTGCGATTGTTGTTTGTCTTTGTTTTGCGGCATGCGGCAATGAGCAGGTAGCTGATCAAAGCAATGATTTGAGCGAAGCTGAGTTTTCCAAGCTTTTGGACAGCGCCTACGTTATTATTGACATTTCGATAAACCCCTCGTTTAAGGTTGCGGTTAACGAAAGCGGTGTGATCACAGCGGTTCACAACGTTAACGATGATGCCAAGAGCATTTTCGGAAAAGAATTCGTTAAGCTTGATATGGAATTTAGCGAAGGTATAACACACCTTTTGGAAAAGGCTAATGAAAAAGGATTTGTTAACGCTCAAAACGACATTAAGTTTGAAATTGAAGGGCAAAACGGCACTGCTGTAAACGACTTAGATAAATATGCCGAGCTTTCCAAAAATGCAGCTACAAGCTATTTGTCTCAAAATAATATCAGCGCAGGCTTCTCTGTTCAGGTAAACGGCGGAGGACAGCAGCAAGAGGCTGTTAACGACAACCCCACCAACGTTCCTCTTAACGAAAACATTACCGATATCAGACGTGACGAAAACGGTGCAATAATTTATACTCAAAGAGCTGAAGCTGACGGTTCGACAATTGAATGCCACTACGATCCGAACGGTGTTTTGACAAACTCAATACATTCAAGACCTGACGGATTCAGATCTGAACAGCATTTCGATGAAAAGGGACAGATGGTTTCTGAATTGCATTCGTTTGGTGACGGCAGTCATAAGGAATTTATTTATGATGATAACGGCAATATCATTTTGGAAATGATGCAGTTTGATCCGACATTTAGCAACCCGACAGGTGTTTCCCTTATGGGCAATATAATTGAAATTGTAAAGGATCCCAACGGAAACATTGTTACTGTTATTGACAAAGACAGCAACGGAACGTTGACCGAAACTCATTACACACCAAGCGGAACCTTGGAATCACAAAGATTTTCTATGGCTGACGGCTCTGCTATTGAAATGTATTATGATCATAACGGCACATTGTTAAAAGAAAAGACTATCGATCCTTCGGGCAACTTTACAGAGATCGATCACAGTGCAAATCAAGGTAACGGCGGCAATGGTGGCAACGGCGGCAACGGCGGCAATGGCGGCAGTATCGGAAGCGACGGAAGCAATAACGGCAACGCAACCTATCCTATTGAAACCAGAACTGATTTCGCCGACGGAACATATGAAATAGTCACCGAATATGAAAGCGGTTACAAACAGATAAGACTGTTCGACTCGAACGGCCAGGAGCTTTCGATGGAAGAATATGATGATAACGGAGTTCTTAGAGCAAAGCACACCTATGACCCCGTGCAAAATATTATCATCCGCGAGGAGCTTGATGGAAACGGAAACGTTATGAACACTCATATTTTGGGCCCTGAGGGCGGCGTTGTCGGCAAGGGATGATTTTTAACTGAATAAAATAAAACCACTGCAGGATAGATTTCTGCGGTGGTTTTTTCATTATGAGCTGTCGTGCGAGGAGCGGCGCGCGGTGGCGGGGTTGATAGACAAAAAACACCGCAGAAAAATCTGCGGTGCAAATATTACTTAATTGTTTCGCTTACAAGCTCGCCTGCTTCGTTATATTCGCGATCGATAGTCTGAGTTAAAACATCATTGGTATAGATCTCTTCGTGATAGGTTTTAACGGTGCCATCTTCGAAGTATTCCTGAGTGCCGACGCTTTTAACGACATCGCCGTTTTCGGGATTGATATTGATGTTTTCCCAAGAAGCGTGAACCATCAACTCGTTCTCGTTAAAAACGATATCGCTGTAATATGAAGAGGATTCGCTGCTTTGGACAAATGTAATAAGCTGTTCAACTTTGTAAACACCCAGCGTGATGGTATACTTGATCATATTGCCTTCAGTATCAAAGTTTACAACCTTTTTGCCGACGGCATTTGTAAGTTCCTCATCTGTGCACAAAAGATAGATAAGCTCGGTGGTCGTTCCGTCAGTCTGAGTTTCATATGCAAGCTCGGAATAATAGCCCTCAACGTATCCGTGATCAACAGCTTCGTCGATCTTGTTCTTATCGCAAGCAACAAGTCCAAGCGCCAAAATAGATATCAAAGCCATGCACATTAATCTCTTAAAGAAGTTCATTTTAAAAATCTCCGTTTCACCGCTTTAGCGGTATATTATATCCACGATGGGTAAAAATCAAAAAGCGCGACTAAGCCGATAAGCCGAGTTTTGTCGTGTACGGCAATCTATCTAGCCTGTGCGTTGCCGCACAGATCAAGCCACCTTTAACAATATATCCGCGGAGCAGACGTTAAGATATATTGAACCAAACGGTGTTGCATCGGGTAGGGTTTACATGGCAGTGCAGTCTCCTGCACTCCGGTGAGCTCTTACCTCGCCTTTCCATCCTTGCCGCTTTCACGGCGGTATATTTCTGTTGCACTTTCCCTAAGGTCGCCCTCGGCTGCCGTTAGCAGCTACCCTGCTCTGCGATGCTCGGACTTTCCTCATCCGCCGAAAAATCGACGTCCGCTGCCGTATAGCTTACTCGCAAGATTGTATTTTACTATAATTTTTCCGTTCTGTCAACTATTATTCTCAGCCAAAGCAGAATCGTGCCACGCCTGAGAATATTCCTCTATAAGAAGGGATACCTCCTTATACAGAACATAGTCAACGTTTTCTTCACCCTCGATATTTGTTAAGATAGCCAATACATAAGGATGCGGAGCATCGATATAGGCAACATCATGGAAGGCAAATTTCGTCCAGCCATATTTTCGGTATACTGTATAGTTGGATCTTATCATTCGGTTTTTTGTGTGAGTGAGATCGTATTTAAAATCCTCGACTAATGGGCTGTCAGAGCGCAGGAACTGAGCAAGCATCCTGCCTGCGGCACCTGCCGATTGTAAACATATCTTTTGATATTTTGCCCTTGTATCCGTTTCGTGAGAATAGCCGTTAGTGACGCAATATGCGGTAAATTCTTCCCACGTGGAAAGGTCCTTAAGCATTTCAAATGCGGCGTTATCGCTCTCGGTAATGGCGAGCTTTAAAAGCTGCAAAACTGTATACTGATCGCCGTAATTGCCTTTTACTATCACACCGGTGCCGTGGAAATAGTGGCGTTTTTCATATGTAAGCGTAAGCTCGGGAGAAATCTCACCCGAGGTGAGCTTTTCATAGATATACACGCAATAAGGAATCTTCACAATGCTTGCAACGGGATAGTGAACGCCCGGATTTATATAAAGCTCGCTTCCTGTCTCGATATCATAAAAATAGATGGACATCGCTCTGTCACGCGGAGTGATTACGTTGCCATTTGCATCAAGCTTTTCATATTCGGGATTGCAGGTGCATTTTTCTAGATTGCCGTCGCAATTAAGATTTAGAGAATATCTTGCGAAAATATCGTTAAGGCGGATATAAAACTCCTCTGGGAATTCGAGCTTAAGCGGTTCGGGTGCGGGAGTTGTTGCCTCGGTTACCGTGGTCGGCTCTGCGGTCGTGGTGGGAGGAGTTGTAGTCGATTCGGGAGTTGTGGTGGGCTCAGGAGTCGTTGTGGGCTCAGGAGTCGTTGTGGGTTCGGGGGTTGTAGTGGGCAATATAACCTCGCTTGTGGGCAGAGTGGTGACACTTGTTTGCTCTTCTTTGCCAACGTTTATCTTGCAAGAAGTCAGCAAAGCAACGCATCCAAGCAATAAAGCCAATACTCTTTTCACAATTATACCCTCCCCTTTTTTATAGAAATATAAACGGCTGCCGCGAAAAACGCAGCAGCCGCACTGCAAGCAATTTTTTAATTAGTACTTAATGCTGTCCACCGTCATAAGGTTATAGTTTTCGTTATATACGATCTCTACGTTAGCGAGCATTTCATCAACATAGCTGTTAAATGCTGCATTGATTACAAGCTCGCGGCATTCGTCTGCATTGGCAACGATATAAGCCTCATGATCAAGACGCTCGATTATGTGGTAACCATAAGATGTTTCAACAAGTCCGCTTATCTCGCCAACTTCAAGAGAGAATGAGGAATCTTCAAACTCTTTAACCATCTCACCGTATGTGAACAAATATCCTTCCTCGTTCTCGAGCATACCGGGGTCGTCACCAACGGTCTGAGAAAGCTCGAACACATCTGCTTCGCCGTTCTGGATCTGCAAAAGAACCTCGTTTGCATAGTCAAGAGCTGCAGCCTTAAGCTGTTCTTCAGTATAATCCTCATAGCCTTCAAGGTCAGCAAAGTGATCAAAGGAAATGAGAACGTGGTGAACTCTTCTGTAATCGTTTAAAAGAGTTTCTCTTATCACATCGTCAGAGGGAGCCAAGGGAGCGCCTTCTTTGGTGAAGAGCTCTTCATAAACGCGATTGCAGATAAGCTCCTGCTGCAAAAGACGTGTCAAAAGGTCTCTTGACATGCCTTGCTCAGCCAAATATTCTTCAAATGCCTCTTCAGATGAAAACTGTGCAACCTGCTCGTCTATATAGGTTGCAACGGTTGCAAGATCTTCTTCGTTTAAGGTAATACCATATTCAGCAGCCAAAAGGTTGCCCCAGTTAACCTCGACAGTATAAGAAGCGGTAACCTCGTTAAGATAAGCAAAATCATCGGGATAGGATTCCCAATAAGAGGGATTGCCCTGAGAGAAGTAATTACTGTCAAGGAACAAATACATATATCTGTATTCATCAAAAGGAATCTCGTATCCATTGACGGTCATCATGATATCGTCGCTGTCCAAAACCATCTCGCCATTGATATAAAGGCCTGTTTTATCTTCTTCGATATTCTCTTCCTTATCGCCGCAGGCAGTAAACAACATGAATGCCATTACCAACGCCAAAGCGATTGCCAAAAGCTTTTTTAAACTGTTCATTTCATACTCCAAATTTTCAAAAATTTCATCGCATCTTCAATGCGTCATCGATTATAAAGCTATATTGTGATAAATGCGTGACAGCATATCGAAAAAGACTGTTTTGCATTTATTTTTCTTCAGGATCAGATTGCAAAGTTGCCGTCCTTAAAGATCTGAACTGCTTCACCATCATGAGTGTAACCAACGATGGACATATCCTCGGATCCGATCATAAAGTCAACGTGGATCATGGATTCGTTAAGGCCCATTTCCTTGAAGTCCTCATCAGAAAGGTTTTCATAGCCTTCAACGCAATCTCTGTATCCTCTTCCCAAAGCGATGTGGCAGGATGCATTTTCATCGAAGAGAGTTTCATAATAAAGAACGTTCTGGTTGCTGATGGGAGAATCAACGGGAACGAGTGCAAGCTCGCCGATCATTGCAGCGCCTTCGTCCATGGTGATCATCTTTTCCAAAAGCTCCTGTCCCTTTTCAGCAGTGCAGGAAACAGCCTTGCCGTTCTCGAAAGTGATGGAGAAGTTTTCAATAAGCTGGCCCTGATAGGACAAAGGCTTGGTGGAAACCACCTTACCCTCAGCCTTGCCCTTAACGGGAGAGGTGAAGACTTCGATAGTGGGCATGTTGGGGTTGAAGTAGTGACCGTTAAGGTCATACTCTCCACCGCCGCACCAACGGGAGCGAGGCATTAACCAGCACTTGAAATCGGTGCCGTTAGAGGAAGTATAGTGCAAATAATCGAAGTGATATTTATTAAGAATTTCACATCTTTCCTTGAAATCGGCATTTACCTTATCCCAAACTGCGATGGGATCGTTGTCATCGGTTACATAAACAGCCTCTAAGATAAGCTTCCACAAAGCTTCAACAGCAGCACACTTGCGCAAGTTGGGGAATACCTTCTTTGCCCAAGCTTCGCCGGGAACAGCAGCAATCGTCCACTGATATTTGGATTCCATCTTGTCGCGATAAGGCTTTACGATGGGATATCTTGCGCGGCTGACCTTCTGCATCTTTTCGGGGTTGATGCCCTTAAGTCCATCGGGATCTTCAGACACGATGTGGATCATGCAGGGAAGCTCGTTTGCCTGCCAAGCAAGCTTTTCTTCCTGCCACTTTAAGACAGTGGAGAGAGTCTTAACAGACTCGTGGCGGTAAGCAAGCTTAGTCAAGGGGCCATAGCTCCAGTTAACGGTTACATACTTAGCGCCTGCCTTGTATGCTTCATCAACGACCATTGCGCAGAACTCTGCCTGATCGACACTGCAGCTTACAACAACAGACTGACCCTTTTGAACATTCGCGCCAACGCGCACGATAAGCTTAGCATATTTTTTAATGGTTGACTTTTTCATCAAACATCATCCTTTCAAAGTAAAGATAAGATAAAAGATATTATACCACAATAATTACTATATTTCAATAGCTTGATTTTTTCTTTAAAATATAGTATCATATGAGACGGTTGTTAACAGTTTGTTATTCAATATGTTATAAATAAGGTGCAAATTTTGTATATAATGAGCATGAGGAAGGATTTTTATGACAAACAAAGAACTGATTTTGCAGGCACTTAAAACCTCGAAGCTTTTTGCAGGGGCAGATATATCGATGGCCACGGGGCAATTCATAAAAGAATTCAAGCGAGGCGAGGAGATAAGCGAAATCCAGAATGGCTTTGACTGCGTTGGCGTGATACTTTCAGGTTCGGCAAGTGTTTCTTCCTCTGAAACGGGAGCTGTGTCGATATCCCGCTCAGGAACAGAGTTTGGGATCTGCAACATTTTCGTTTCAGACAAGATGCCGACAAGACTTACAGCAAGAGTTCACACAAGCGTTCTGTTCATTCCCAAGGACGAATTTGCAGCACTTTTATCACACGATAGTGCGCTGATGTATAGATATGTTAAGCTTTGCAATGAAAAGATGGTTTATTTAGCAAAGAAGCTTAGACTCATCTCTGTTTCGGGAAGTGCGCCAAGGCTTGCGTGTTGGCTTGAGATGAATGCCATCGACGGCGAAGCAAGGATCGTTTCGAAGGACGAGCTTGCAAGACAGCTTTGCATATCACGTGCATCGCTTTTCAGAGCGATCGCAGAGCTTGAAAAGCACGGTGTTATCGAGGCGTTGGCTGACAGGATCACCGTTTTGGACAGCGTAAGGCTTGCGGAATACATTAAAATTTAAACCGAAAGGACTAATTTAATATGAAAAAACTTTTAGCACTTATTCTTTCACTTATGCTTGTATTAAGCTTGTTTGTTGCGTGCAGCAACAATGCAAATAACGATTCTCCCGACGTTGACATGAGCGGCGAAGGAGATCTTGCAGACCCTATCACTATTAACATCGGCTCGATGAAAGGCCCCACAACAATGGGCATGGTTAAGCTTATGGACAACAGCGACAAGGGCTTGACAACAAATATCTATAACGTTTCGATCTTCGGCACTGCTGACGAGCTTGTTCCCAAGATCGTTCAGGGCGAGATTGACATCGCAAACGTTCCTGCCAACCTTGCATCTGTTCTTTATAAAAAGACCGAGGGCAAGATCAGCATTCTTAACATCAACACCTTGGGCGTTTTGTACGTTGTTGAAACGGGAGAAACTATCAGCTCGGTTGCTGACCTTAAGGGCAAGACGATTTATTCCACCGGCAAGGGCACAACTCCCGAATATACTCTTAACTACATCTTGAAGAGCAACGGAATCGATCCTGAAAAGGACGTTACCATCGAATTCAAGTCTGAGGCTGCCGAGGTTGCCGCAATGCTTGAGGGTGCAGAAAATGCAGTTGCAGTTTTGCCTCAGCCCTATGTAACAGTTGCGATGAACAACAACGCAAACATTAAAATCGCACTTAACTTGGTTGAAGAATATAAGGCTATCGACGGCACTGACATGGTTACAGGTGTAACTATCGTTAGAAACGAATTCTTGGAAGCTAACAAGGAAGCTATCGAGATCTTTATGGCTGAATATGCGGCATCGGTTGAATACGTTAACGCAAACGTTGACGAAGCTGCCGCTTTGGTCGGCGGATATGACATCGTTGCCGAAGGCGTTGCAAAGAAGGCTCTTCCCTATTGCAATATCGTTTACATCACAGGCGAAGAGATGAAGAAAAGCGTTGAAACTTATTTGAACGTATTGTTTAACAGCGACGCCACATCTGTTGGAGGAGCATTGCCCGGTGAAGATTTCTACTATCTTGGTTAATCACAAAAAGTTAATATACAAGATATTTGCTGTTGCCTTTTGGATCATTATCTGGGAGGCTATAGCCGTTTCAATAAACTCTGAGCTTATAATATCATCGCCGATAAAGGTGCTTAAAACGCTTATTGCTCTTTTGCAAAGCATGGATTTTTGGACAGCTCTTTTATACTCGACTTTAAGAATATTGGGCGGATTTTTGCTTGCGCTTTTGTTGGGAGTTCTGCTTGCAGCGATATCCTCGAAGATGCTTATTATAAAATCGCTTTTGGAGCCGATTACATCTGTTATCAAAGCAACTCCCGTGGCATCGTTTATAATTCTGGCTTTGATATGGTTTGGGAACCGAAACCTTGCTATCTTCATTTCGTTTTTGATGGTGTTCCCCGTTATTTATTTAAACGTGCTTAAGGGAATTGAATCAACAGATGCGAAGCTTTTGGAGATGGCGAGAGTTTATAAGCTTTCAAGACCGAAGGTGCTTTTATATATCTATCTGCCTGACGTTATGCCTTTCTTTGTTTCGGCGTGCTCGATATCTTTGGGGCTGTGCTGGAAAAGCGGTGTTGCCGCCGAGGTTATCGGAATCACTACAGGCTCGATAGGCGAGAATTTATACAGAGCTAAGCTTTACTTTGAAACGGGCGAGCTTTTGGCTTGGACTGCAGTCATAATCGCTGTGAGCACCGCATTTGAAAAGCTGTTTATGTTTGTTCTTAAAAAATCGCAGGAGGCTATCGAAAGGCGGTATAGAGCATGATTAAACTTGATAATGTTACTAAGCGCTTTGGCGAGCAGACAGTTTTGGAGAATTTCTCTTTAGACATCGAAAACGGCGAGCGAGTTGCGGTTATGGGGCGCTCGGGCGCAGGAAAAACAACGATCATAAATCTGATTTTGGGGCTCATAAAGCCGAATTCAGGCAGGGTTGATATCAAGAGTGACAGCTTTGGCGTGGTGTTCCAGGAAAACAGACTGATGGACGCTTTAAGTGCAAGGGCAAACGTGCGTGTTGCCGTGCAAAGAGATATACCAAAAGCTGAGCTTGACGAGGTTTTTGACCGTCTTAAGCTTACGGATGAGATTACAAGCAAGCCTGTTAAAGAGCTTTCAGGCGGAGAAAAAAGGCGTGTTGCCATTGCGCGCGCACTTTTGACTGATTCGGATATCTTCATTTTTGATGAGCCTCTTAAAGGAATCGACACCGTTACGTTGGAATCGGTTTTAGAGCTTATAAAAGAAAAGACCGCAGGCAAGACGTTTTTGCTTATTACTCACAGCGAGGACGAGGCAAATATACTTTGTGACAGAATAATCAGGCTGTGATAAAATTAGCCGTCGGCCGAGGAAGGCGAGCGGGCACCGAAGGGCCCTGCGAGAATCCGCGGGCGGTGGCGGGGTGAGAAACGCTTTTTTGTAGTTGTTTTAATATATAAAGAAAGAAAAGAGACCGGTAAATTTACCGATCTCTTTTCTTTTAGCAATATGCATCGTGATAGCAATAAGCAGTCGTTACGGTTTTGCCCTGAGATATTTCGACGATAAGTCGTGAAACAGTTCCGATATAGGGCTGTGTGCCGATATTGTTGATGGCGATATAGTCCATGATATCCCCTCCGGGAAAGCCGACAAATTTTATCTTGTCATAGTTCATGGCACGCATTGAATAGTTAAACCTTGCCTGCAAGCCAAGCATCGGATCCATGATCCATTCATAATCAAACGGGATCTCTTTTTTTCGGATGATGTTTTTGGCAAGCGCTGCCGAGTTGATCATGCTATACATTCCGTGAGTTCCGTCAACGTCAGCCTCGTGGATCTCGGATATCATGTTTGTGAAATTATTACCCGAACCAAATGAGATTAGATTTGTTGGATGGACGTTGATGACGCCAATGTCTGAAGGAGATGAGATATTGACTGTGTTCGCCCCTCTTATATAGGGATAAGTTCCGGTTGCACGAATGCCGTAACACACGATCGCATCCCAAATGTCGGTACCGTCGTAATAGTTTACATAGTTCACTATCGGCGTGTTCGCCTGATAAGTGACGTTAGGACAGGATATCGCAGAGGTTGCAAGTGTGACAAGATTTATATTTGTAAGCAATCCGGGTGTTGGCTGGTTAAGGGCGAGTGCTTGGGTGTATCCCACAGAATTGACTTTTAAAACGCGTCTGCCGTTTTCAACTATTACCTCGCAGCCCTGAGAGGGCGGACCGTAATGAACGATATCTCCTGTAAGGATAAGCGTTAAGCTTATCATGTTTTCAAAATTATAGTCATCGCAACTCCATTTGCCTGACAGCTTTGAACACGACGAATATCTTTCTTTTTCAAAACGGAGGCTGATACAATCGCTTAAAACGATAGAGCCGTCTTGGGTTTGAACGATAAGAGATGCCATTGTGGACACTTATTCATTCACCTCCGAAAACTCGGCACTGATTTCTGTCACTGTGACACTGAGCATTTTTGCCGATAAGCTTGTAAGCTGCATTTCCGGATATCTTGTCGCGCCAACAGTTATTATGTGAGTGTCTGCACAATAGCCTTTAAGTCGTGCGACAACCGCTTCGGTGTCTGAAGAGGATATACGTCCTTTAAGATAGAGCTTTGTCGGTTCGGGGCAAACCACATTCGAAAGCATCGTGCCGTTGGAAAGAGGTATTACGGCCATCTTCGTTCCAAAGCCAAGTTCATATGTATTGAAAATCGGCTCGGCGGTGCTGTCAACGCTGACTGATAATCCGTCCAAAGAAGCTGTGGGAATTTCTACGTCGATATCGAATTCAAGGGAGATGATATGGCGGAAATGGAGACGTGAAAACTCGCAGGGCTTGCGCTCTAAAGAATATACAGAAAAGCCAAGCGAGCTGATGACTGTTAGTACACTGTTGTCTACAAGGTTGGCGAGGGCTTTTGCGCTCATGTTTCTTGCTCCCAAAACATCGACAATGATCCTTGCTTTTGAAGCGTAGAATCTATTTGAATCTGATCCGAAAACCATCTCACCCGTTTTATAGCTCTTTACAGAAACGAAGCAAAGCGGTTCGTTAAGATGCTCGGGCATATTCATGTCATCAAAGCTATCAAGAGTTTTACAAGCTGTTGACAGCATAGCTTTTATTAGAGAAAGCTTTTCTTCAAACATCTATTTCACCCGTTAGCTCTTTCAAACATAAATCCGTTATCGCGGACAAGGCCCTGAGGCAAAGCTGCAAGAGCGTTATACATTAATGTCTCGGCATTTTTAACCGATTCATTATCGCCAACACGGGCAAAGACCGAGCCTGTCTGTGTGGAATATGTTTTCGAGGTTGCCGCCATAAAAATGGTATAGTCATAATAGGCTTTTGTGGCGCAGGCAAATTCGCAAAGAGCTTGTTCATCGTCATTTGCGAAGTCACGCATAACAAGGCGTTCGAAATATCCCTTTGCTGACTGTAAAATGCCCATATAGCGAGTTAGCTCTTCTTCGGTTAAGGCAGAGAGCGATTTGAACGCATCGGTTATTGAATTAAGGTTGAGTTTCATTTTTGTCCTCCTTTTAATGTGATGGATGGTGTGCGCGTGTGTTTTGCACACTTCTTTCGAAGTGTGCAAAATGGGGGGCGAAGCCCTGCCCGCGGCAAAGCCGCGCTCCCTTGGCGCCGCATGGCGGCGCCAAGGGAGCGCGCCGAAGGCGCGCGGGCTTCGCCCAAACTTCGGCGCAAGTGCGGCCCTGGCCGCGTGGCGCCGAAGCGCACGCGTGAGTGTCAAAAGGAAATTAGAGAGTGAGGACCTTTACAGCGTCGGTATATACCTTTGCAAAGCCAACGCTGATGCTGAAAGCAATGCAGTCGATCTGAGTGGAGATGAGCTTATCGTTATCAACAACGATATCAGAGCCCAAAACCATTTCCAAAGCACAGCCGCCGTCAATGCCGATTGCCATGTCGTCGGACATACCTGCGCACTTAACCAAGGTTACACCGTAAGGAGTCTTTACAGTGCCGCCGGTCATATAGTCGCCGATGCAATACTTCATTTCATCAAATGCCAAGATCTTTGCCATTACAGCAGGAGAAACAAGCATTGCTGTCATGTTGTATTCGTTCAAGGAAGCCCAGAAGGAAGCAAGATCAGAATATGTAAGCTCGTTGCCTGCAATTGCAACCTCAGTTGCATTTTCAGCCAAAACTTCTACTGCCTTGTTGTTGATAGCTCTGGAGATCTGAGCGCCGATGCTCTTAAGAACCACTGCAAAGAGATCAAGTCTCTGCTTGCGGATAACTTCATAAGCGGTTTCTATCTGTCTGCCATACTTTGCAATTGCAACAGTTGCATCTGCATAGTTAACAGTTGTGGAGGGGAATTCGGTTCCTGCAGCAACTGCAGTGTCCTCGCCTGTCTTTACGATAGACAAACCTCTGTAATCAACGCCGTCAGCATAAGTGGTTGCAGCAACAACATGAGGCAAAACAGAAGCTTCATCCATGCCCTGCTTGATAAGGCGTCTTACGAATTCGGGGAACAAAACAGCAGACTGAGTTGTCTTGAAGAACTTTTCAACTCTGTCCGAGTTTGCACCGCTTACCTTGATGTTGAAGCGCTTAAGCTGTCTTTCATAAGCATCCAAGCCTTCAAGCTCGGTGCCGATATAGTTTTCGTCGTTGTCAAGCTCGGCAAGTGCCTGAGTGAATGTCTTGCCGCTGATGTTATAAAGTCCCTTTTCTAAAGTAATATTGTCGTACATTTTCATTGTCCTTTCTTTTTTTAAAAAAATATAGTTTATGTTTTGCACATTATTAAAGCTTAAAGCTTGAATTTTGCGTGGGTGCGGGTTTGTTCATTGCTGTCTCAAGCTCACACGCAGAGGGCTTGAAAGCCTCGCAAGCAAGCGATTTCTTAAGCTGCAAAAGCTCCATAACGTCCATGCGTTCGATAGCCGCTTTTGTCACGCTGACGGGAATGCTGTCGCCCTGCAAAAAGCTTAAACGAAGAATATCCTTTTTGATATCGTCTGAAAGCTCCTGCAAAAGTGCAGATTCGGTGTCATATGACTTCTCGATGCCGTTTTCTGTGTAACGCTTTGTAACGCCTGCATTTTTCTGTGCAGGAACTGCAACAAACGACCATTCATAAGCATCGGTGGGCTTATTCAAAATGTGATAGCACTTTTTGCCGTTATATGTCTTGCCCTTTCTGTGAGCGCAAGTGTTCGCAGAAAGATCCTTGCCGCAGACAGAGCAGGTTCTTCCCGAAACCGAGCATCCAACAGAAACCTCTTTCTTGATGCCGCCCTCGATCTCTTTTATAAGATCGGCGTTCTTTTCGGTCTTGACCATATATGCCTTTGCGGCAAGATAAGAATAGGTCTCACCGTCAGAAGTCTTTTTGGTCGTGTCGTCAACCACACAAGCATCGAAGATTCGTGCAGTCTGGTTTTCGCCCTTAGGGTCGTGATTAAAAATACCTGTCTTGCCGACGTAAAGCTCTGCAAGCTTTAAAAGTGCTTCGCGAGAGAACTTTTCACAGTCGCGGTCGATCTCGTTGTCGCACAAGACGACGTTGAAGCAATAGACCTCGTCTGCCAAAAGCTCACGGGTTGTGAATTTGTTGATCTTCTCCAAGATCTCGCTGTTAATTGTAATTGCCAAGTTTAAACCTCCTTTTTCTTAAGCGATGTTTTCCAAGCGAGCGTTTTCAAGCTCGATAGCTTTGGCTTTGGCGTTGTTAAGGCGTGCTGTGGCAAGCGCCTCTTCATCCTGCAGATTGATATTGTCCCACTCGATGCTTACGCCTTCGGCGCAGCCGCAAAGTCTTAAATGAGTGACACATATTTTCTCGATGATGGGATTAAGCAAACGGCGATAGTATTCAAGCTCGCTTGTTAAAATGTCGGTCTGCTGGCTCGACATTCTTTCGCTTGTCGACCAGTTAAGCCCCAAAAGAAAAGGCGGAATGCCAAGCTTTGCAACAAGCTGTTCAAGTATCTGCCTAACGGGGATCTCGGTGTCGATGATCTGATTGTCGGCACCTATTACCTTGATCCCGACATCACCAACAGCAACAAAGTCTCTTATCTCTCCGTTTTTGGCAGCGCTCATTCCGGCGCTCCATTCCTTTGCTATCTGCATTGCACGCTCGCGGGCAAATGCCTTGTCAGCACCGTCGCCCGAGGGCTTATAGGTCACTGCATAGCGAACGTTTCCCACACGGTCAAAGTTCTGACCGATAGATTCATAAATTCGCAAAAGAATTGCACTAAGTCCCGGAAGACCTTTAAGCACAGACACGCCGCAAGGATTATCGGGAGAGGGATTAAGTGCCGAGAAGATAAGGTTTTCGGTGTGCTTAATCTTTATAGCATCTGCCCCTCTGCCAACGAAATATTCTCGCTCGAAGAGCTTTTTGCCCTCTTTGATATCAACGTTCTTAACGGGAGCCATATAAACTCCGCAAATACCTCTTGCATCGGTGTCATAAACTATTTCGCCCAAGGCGCAGCCATAAGTAAGCATCGAATCAAGGCAGACATCTGCAAGAGTTTGAAGCGAGTTCCCGCTTGAGCCAATGCGAACGTTCTTTGCAAAATCGTCAAGTATCGGCTGGAAGCGTTCGTCGTGTGCTATGGGCTTAAAACCGCCTGCAAGACGGATTATCTTGCCGATGCAGGCATCGATCACGGGGACCTGCTCTCTAAGCTTTGAATAAAGCTCACGCTCACAGCTGTCACTGATTCCCGAGAGCTTGAAAAGCTCTTTGTCGCCAACGCGCGCAGGGCTTACAGTTCCCATTTCAGGCGAAGGCTGATTTTTTCTGAAGCTAAGTAATGCCAATGTTTCACATCCTTTCAGTAATTTCAGCGGGATACCGACGCGAAGAAGCATTCATCCTCTCCACGATCGATAAACTCGCTTACGAAATAGCGAATGTCGTCCATCGCATGGTCGTTTTCTTTAACAACGCTGTCATTTCCGCTTCGTTCGTCCCAGCGATATAGCGAAAACTCCCTGATCGAGTCTTTACATTCGGGCGTGAACATAATTTTCACCGATCTTAAAGCATCGCTAACGCGGCGGATTCCGCTTATGACATCGTTTTTCGCAGGCAAAACCTTAAATTTACCGTGCCGACGGATACATTCGATGAAGCTTGCCGCTGACGGATCGCAGACGACAGCTTCGATCTTTTTTTCCTCGCAAAGAGATTCAAGTGCTGTATAGTGTTCTTCATCTGTGCGCATCTGTCCCTCTGTTTTCGAGGAATAGTAATACTCGCGCAGGCGGTACCACACGCCGTCACACTCTCCCCACAGGCCGAAGGAGGCTGGGTTGACGGTGCCGTAGTCACAGCTTACGGCAAAGCGCACACAGTTGGGCGCAGTTTTTATAATGTGAACATCGGGCGAGAACATGGGATATACCACGCCGCTAACGGCTGTCCACTTGCCTAAAACATAGCGTTCATAAAATGCGCCGCTGTAAAGCGACTCGTAGCGCTTGAGCACGCTCTTTGAAAGCGAGGGGTTGTCGCTCATTTCAAAGTGAATGTAAAGAGCGTTTTTAAGGTCAGCTTTTTTGATCCACTCGGTATAGAACCAGTGCGAGGGGTTATCGGGGTTGCAGTTAAACCACAGCTTTGAACCCTCTCGCGAGCATCTTGCAATTGCCTGCTCGACAAACGAGCGAGGCATAAGCACGACTTCATCCAAAAGCACGCCGCCAAGCGTCATACCCTGAATGAGCGAGGCGCTTGACTCGTCCTTGCCGCCGAAGATATAGAATCGGTTTGTTGCACCGCGAAAAGTAACATCAAAATAGTTTCGGGAAGTCTTTTCGCTTATGCAAAATCCAAGATCCTTTAGGTCTCTTATTAGCGGAGTGATTAGGTTTCTTTTTACCGAGGTTATGGTTTTTCCGCAAATGGCAAAATCGGTGCTTGTGAAGCTTTGCATTGCCCAAGCCACAAAGGAAATTCCCATGCAGCTTGTTTTGCCGCTTCGAACAGCGCCGTCGCAGATAAGTGCGTCAAAGCGCGAGGTCTTTGAATTTTGCCACCAGTTTAAAACCATAAGCTGTTTTTTTGAAAAGGTTTTGAACAAACTCATGCGTCATCGCCTGCATTTTCATAAGACTCGGCTGCGCTATTGCCCAATGCTGCAAAGAAGCTTTCTGCGGTGGCGGAACGCGAAAAGCTTTCTTCAAGAGTGATCAGTTTTTCAAGAGCTTCAAGCCTGTCGAAGAATTTGATCTCCACTCCCCCACCCTTAACACGCTTTATCTCGGACACGTTAAAGAGATCGAGTGAATGCACGTCCACCTCTGAGACATCATCTGAAATAAGCTTAACGGCATCACTGATGCTTCCGAACGCAAGGCGGTTGAGTCCCGTGCGGACAAGATGGTGAGTGTCGGTGTGGGATGAAAGCGCCAAAAGCGTTTTCTGCACCGATTTAAGATTTAAAAGCCTTTGCCCCTCGAGCTTTGGATCTTTGGTTATTCCAATACGGCGCGCAGCTTCGGCAGGATCACCGAGCGCATTATAGAGCAAGCAGAAATCCATAAGCTTTTCTTTGGGCAGGCTTTTGCCTGTGAACTTTTCTTTCATTCGTTCAACTCCTTTCACCTATACGCCCAAAACGCCCCCGATTTGCACGCAAACGTGCAAATTCGAAGAAAAAATATTTTATTTTTCTTTTGAAGTCCGATTTTTTGGACAGATAAATACACATTTTGGAAATTTGGGCATAAAAATAAAACCACTGTTCGAAAAAGAACAGCGGTGAGGGACGAGCACATTTTGACAAATGGCTTGCAAAACCTTAAACAATATGATATTATAAATAGTTGACAGCATTATATAATGAAAGTAGGATAAATATGAAAAAGATTACTTCGCTTCTTTCTGAAGTGGTAGCACGTGCTTTTGAAGAATGTGGATATGATTCCAATCTTGGCGTTGTTACTGTTTCTGACAGAATGGACCTTTGCCAATTTCAGTGCAACGGTGCTTTTGCAGGCGCAAAGCTTTATAAAAAAGCTCCGTTTATGATTGCAAATGACGTTAAGGCAAAGCTTGAAACAAGCGACATTTTCTCACGCGTTGAAGTTGCAAATCCCGGATTTTTAAACCTTACCTTAACTGATGAATTCTTGGCAGGATATATCAACGAGATCGCAAATGATGAGAATTTGGGTATCCCTCAGGCTGAAAAGGAAGAGACCATTGTCCTTGACTATGGCGGACCTAACGTTGCAAAGCCTTTGCACATTGGTCATTTACGCTCGGCAATCATTGGTGAGGCTATCAAGAGAATCGCACGCGCAACCGGCAGAAAGGTTATCGGCGACGTTCACCTTGGCGACTGGGGCACACCCATGGGCCTTGTAATTGCCGAATATATGGAGCGTCATCCCGAATGGGCTTGCTTTAAGGAAGATTTTAATCCTGAAACTGATGCCATGCCCGAGCTTGACGTTGTTGAGCTTAATGAGATCTATCCTTTTGCCAGCGGAAAGAGCAAGGAAAACGAGGAGTTCAAGGCCAAGGCTCACGAGATCACCGCGAAGCTTCAGAAGAAGCACCTGGGTTACTATGCGCTTTGGAAGGAGATCGTTAAGGTGTCGGTTGCAGACGCTAAGAAGAGCTATGATAAACTCAGCGTTGAGTTTGACCTTTGGTATGGCGAAAGCGATGCTGATGATTATATCGACGAGCTTGTTGAGATACTCACCGATAAGGGACTTTTACATGAATCTGACGGGGCAATGGTCGTTGATGTTGCCGAAGAGTCGGACAAGGTTGCAATGCCTCCCGTAATCATCAAGAAGGCTGACGGCTCGAACATTTATGCAACTACCGACCTTGCGACTATCATTCAGCGCGAGCGTGATTACAGCCCCGAAAGACTTTGGTATTTGACAGACAAGCGTCAGGCACTTCATTTCACTCAGGTATTCCGCTGTGCAAAGAAGGCAGGAATCGTTTCTGAAGAAACAGAGATGAAGCACCTTGGATTTGGCACAATGAACGGAGCTGACGGCAAGCCCTTCAAGACCCGTGATGGCGGCGTTATGAGACTTAGCGATCTTATCGAAACCGCAACCGAGGGCGCTTTGGCAAAGCTTGCTGATTCCGAATACATCAGCGGCAATAAGGCCGAGATCGCACAGAAGATCGGTGTTGCGGCTATCAAGTTCGGTGATCTTTCGAACCATCCCACAAAGGACTATGTTTTTGATTTGGACAAGTTCCTTTCGTTTGACGGAAAGACAGGCACATATCTTTTGTATACCGTTACACGAATCAACTCGATCCTTAAAAAAGCTGATATCGCATATGATGAAAAGCGCACAATCGGCGGAATTTATACCGACGTTGAACGTGAGCTTGCTCTTACTCTTGCCCTTTCGGGCGAGGTGTTCCAGCGTGCATTTGACGAGATGACACCCTCGACCATTTGCGACAACGCATATAACATTGCAACATCGTTCTCTCGATTCTATCACGACAATCACATTTTGGGCGAGCAGGACGAAGCCAAAAAGCAGAGCTGGCTTGCACTCTCGCTTGTTACAAGAAAGCTCTTGACAAAGCATTTGGATGTTTTGGCAATTGAATATGTAGAAAACATGTAAATTTTCTCGAACGCAAAACGCGCGCGAAAAAAGAAAAATCCACCTAAACGGTGGATTTTTTGTGCTTATTTTTCAACTCTGTGCTTGAAGATGGTGCGACAGAAGTTATACATATTGGATCTGATGCAGTTGCCGCCGTGATATCCGCCGTTTACATATGTCCAGATATGGTCAACTCCGTTTTTGGTTAAAGCATTGTGGTAAGTTTCGGGAACGTTATAAACAACCGTGTCGTTCGAGCCTGCTGTGATAAGAAGCACATAAGGTGTTACTTCTTCCGATTCGAAGACAAGCTGATCCTCAGGAATCAGTTCGGTAACGCCGGGAGCAGGACAGATTGCACCGATATATCCAAACTTATCGGGATGAGTAAATCCGATATAAAGCGACTCTCTTCCGCCCATCGAGAAGCCGGTGATAGCGGTGTTTTCTCTTCCCTTTGCGATGGAATAGTTATCCTCGATAAAGGGCATAAGATCGTTCAAAAGCTCGTTGATGAAGTTATCATATGCTGCGTTGTTGGTGGCGTCCATACCTGTGCAATATTCAAGCTCCTTGCTGCAGAAGATATAAGGGAAGACAACGATCATTTCCTCAGCTTCGCCTTCGGCAATAAGGTTTCCAACGATCTCAACCGTTGTCAAGGTTTCGTCTGCGGGGCTGCACATCGAATCCTCGTTGCCCCAATAGCCGTGCAAAACATATAAAACGGGGTATTCTTTATCCTCTGTATAATCTGAAGGGAGCAAGATGTTTACATTGCGATCGCGCTCGCAGGTCTTGGAATAATACTTAACCTTTGTAAGCGCACCGTAAAGAACATCGAATCTATCCTCCGTATATTCGGTGGGGCAGGTTTCAGTCATTTGGGACTTTGCTTCTTCTAAATATTCGCTTGCGGAAATATCAATTGTATGGTCGCTTACATTGCAAGCAGTAAGCGACAAAAGCATTAAAATTGCCATTGCCAAACTTAAAATTCTTTTCATTCGGATCTCTCCTTTAAATCATGTTACATTAATTATATATCGTGAACATTCATACATCAATGACTGATTCAACACAGTTTGGTATTTATAAAAAATCAATCATCCGTTTGCCCAATATTTTCTATCAAGGCTTCTGTATCTGACCGCCTGAGCAATATGCTTGCGGTCGATGATCTTGGCGCCGTCCATATCGGCAATCGTTCTTGCTACCTTTAAGATCTTGTCATAAGCTCGTGCTGAAAGTCCAAGTCTTTCAAAAACTTCTTTAAGCTGGCGGTTTGCTTCGTCAGTCACGGGACAAACCTCGTGCAAAATGTCAGAGGTTATGCGTGCGTTGCAGGTGATATTTGTGCCCTTGAAGCGTTCAAGCTGAATTTCTCGTGCTCGCTGAACGCGCTCACGGACCAAAGCGCTCGGCTCCTCTTTCTTTGTCGAGGAGATCGAGTCGTATTCGACCGGTGCCACCTCGATATGAAGGTCGAATCTGTCCAAAAGCGGACCGGAAATTTTGGACAAATATTGCGAGACCTGTCTTTGCGAGCAAATGCAGTTCTTTGTGGGATGACCGTAATATCCGCAGGGGCAGGGATTCATTGCGGCAACGAGCATTGTGTCGCATGGATATGTTATCGTTCCCGAAGCACGTGATATCGTGACACACTTATCCTCGATCGGCTGACGGAGAATTTCAAGCGTTGGGCGTGCAAACTCGGCAAGCTCGTCAAGGAAAAGAAGTCCGTTGTGTGCAAGTGATATCTCACCGGGACGAGGGATGCTTCCGCCGCCCGTTAAGCCTGCTGTTGAAACAGTATGGTGCGGTGAACGGAAGGGACGAACAGTTATAAGCGGGGCATTTTTATCTATCTGCCCTGCGATGGAATATACGTTTGTGGTTTCGATGGCTTCCTCGAAGGTCATTGCAGGCAATATCGAGGGCAAGCGCTTTGCAAGCATGCTTTTGCCCGAGCCCGGAGCGCCGATCATTATGACGTTATGCCCTCCGCAAGCGGCAACCTCAAGCGCCTTTTTGGCCGACTGCTGACCTTTAACGTCGCAAAAATCCAAAGCCTCGCTATAATCGCTTATTTTGGGAACGTAAGGCGGCATTTTGTCTATGTAGGTAAGCCCCGTAAGATGATCGGAAAGCTGGCCAAGGGTGGAAACACCATAAACCTCGACCCCGTCGATAACAGATGCTTCGTAAGCATTATCTATGGGAACGTATACACGCTTTATTCCCTGCTTTTTCGCCAGAATGACCATTGGCAAAACGCCGTTTACGGGGCGAAGATCGCCGCCCAAAGAAAGCTCGCCGATGAAAACACTGTTTGCAACAGCCTCTTCGGAAATATACGACGTTGCACACAAAACTGCAACGGCAATGGCGACATCATGGCTTGAGCCGCCCTTTTTAACGTCGGCAGGAGCGAGGTTTACAACTATATTTGCACTTGGAAATCTGAAATTTGAAGAACGGAAAGCGGCTTTGATCCTCTCTCGCGATTCCTTGACCGAAACATCGGCAAGGCCGACGATATCAAAGCGCTCTATTCCTTTGCTAAGTTCGATCTCGACATCGACCGCAAAAGCGTTCATACCGATAAGACCGCAGCTTTGAACCTTGCAAAACATAATTATCCCTGCCTTTCATTTATACAGTTATTTTACACCATTTTATGTGCTTTTTCAACTGTTTTGGGGAAGTTTTGGCGAGGCTGGCGATAGGCGAAGCCGAGCCGCCTTCGAAGAAGGCGAGCGAGGATCGGCAATCGGCGCCGAGCCGTGTAGGCGAGCTTAACAAAAACTTGTGGCAAGTTATACAAAAATGACAAAATGCACTTGAACTGCCTGATGATAAGATATATACTGTATTTAATCATGGCATTAAAAAATCGAAGGGAGAACAATAAAATGAAAGAACTTGAACTTTACAAGCTTTGGCTTGAAAATGCTACCGAGGATGAAGACCTTGTCAACGAGCTTAAAGCTATTGAAGGCGATGAAGAAGCCATTAAGGACAGATTTTATCGCGACCTTGAATTCGGCACAGGTGGCTTAAGAGGCGTTATCGGAGCAGGATGCTTCAGACTTAACATATATACCATTCGCCGTGCAACTCAGGGCTTGGCTGACTATGTAAACGGAGCTTTTGAAAATGCTTCAGTTGCAATTGCATATGACTCGAGAATTAAATCAGATGTTTTCGCCCGTGAAGCAGCCAAGGTTTTGGCAGGCAACGGAATTAAGGCATATATTTACCCTGAGCTTATGCCCACACCCATGCTTTCCTGGGCTGTAAGAACCCTTGGATGCAAGGCCGGTATCGTTTGCACAGCATCTCATAACCCTGCAAAGTATAACGGTTATAAGGCTTATGGCGAGGATGGCTGTCAGATGACAATTGAAGCTGCTGACATCGTTCTTTCCAAGATCAATGACGTCCCCATGTTCGGCGGCGCTAAGCTTGTTGACTTTGATGAAGGCGTTAAATCGGGAATGATCGAGCTTATATCTAACGACGTTATCGAGACTTATCTTGATGAAGTTGAAAAGCAGCAGGTTCACCCTGAGGTTTCTAAGACCGCAGGCTTAAAGGTTGTTTACACTCCTCTTAACGGAACCGGCAACAAGCCCGTAAGAGCAATTTTGAAGAGAATCGGCATTAATGACGTTACTGTTGTTCCCGAGCAGGAATATCCCGACGGTAACTTCCCCACCTGCCCCTTCCCCAACCCCGAAATTACCGAAGCTTTGCATTTGGGTCTTGAGCTTTGCAAGACCGTTAAGCCCGACCTTCTTTTAGCTACCGACCCTGACTGTGACCGTGTTGGCATTGCCGTTCCCAACGGCGAAGGCAACTATGTCCTCTTCAGCGGTAACGAAGTTGGCGCAATGCTTTTGGAATACATCTGCAAGGAAAGAATTGCTTTGGGCACAATGCCTGAAAACCCCGTTGCAGTTAAGTCCATCGTTTCGACTGACATTGCAATGGCAATTGCAAAGGAATATGGTGTTGAACTTAGAAACGTTTTGACAGGCTTTAAGTTCATCGGCGAGCAGATCGGTTTCTTGGAAGCTAAGGGCGAAGCTCACAGATGCATCTTTGGCTTTGAAGAATCCTATGGATATTTGGCTGGCTCTTACGTTAGAGACAAGGATGCTGTTGTTGCATCGATGCTCATCTGTGAAATGGCCGCATTCTATCGTTCGAAGGGCATTTCCCTTTTGGATGCAAGAGAAGCAATGTACAAGAAATATGGCAACTACGTTCACACTGTTGCAAGCTTCACCTGCGAGGGTGCTTCGGGCATGGAACAGATGGCTAACATCATGGCTAACCTTCATGCAAACACCCCTGCAGAGATCGCAGGATTTAAGGTGGTTGGACTTTCTGACTATCTTAAGAAGACCGAAACTGATCTTATCAGCGGAGAGGTTACACCGATCGATCTTCCCAAGTCGGACGTTATCACCTTCAAGCTTGAAAACGGTGCAACCGTAATCCTTCGTCCCTCTGGAACAGAACCCAAGATCAAGGCATATTACACAACTATCGCTCCTGCAAGAGAGGAAGCTGTTGAGCTTGGCCAAAAGATCGCAGTTGCATTCAAGGCAATGCTCGGATTCTAAAATACATAATCAAAAGCGGTGGAGATCCACCGCTTTTTTGTCCACAAGGAGAGTTATGACAAATCAAGATATATTACTTACCGCACTTAAGCAATCGGCAATCGATTCAGGCTGCTCGCCCGAGGATTTCCTTAAAAATGAGAATATTATAGCGCGCTCTTGCAGTCACCCCGATGCAAGAAAATATCTGCATCTTCCATTTGATGCAGATCTTACATCTTACGGGCACAATATCGTGGCTTCAGTCTCGCCCGAGCTTGAGGGTGTTGTTCGCGATTACATCTCGAAATATACCTTTTATCACTGCTTCGAAACACCGAACATGCTGACGTTGCAAGAGGATTTGAAGCCCTTTGGCATGGGAGTTTGCTTTATGGCAGAGTATTTTCTGCCCGACGTGGAGGTTTTAAAGCCCCTGCCCTGTGACTATGAGCTTAGGGTTTTAACTCAAGAGGATTTCGAGTATCTTTATAAGCCCGAGTGGAGCAATGCTTTGTGCGAAAATCGCAAGCATTTGGATGTTTTGGGCGTTGGAGCATATGACGGCGGCAAGCTTATCGGGCTGGCGGGATGCAGTGCTGACTGTGACGGTATGTGGCAGATAGGGGTTGACGTTTTGCCCAAATACAGACACAAGGGAATTGCGGCGAGCTTGGTAAGCAATCTTGCCTGCGAGATCCTGAAGCGAGGAAAGGTGCCCTTTTATTGCTGTGCTTGGTCAAATATTGCCTCTGCAAGAACAGCAATAAAGGCAGGATTCAAACCTGCATGGGTGCAGTTGACGGTCAAGCCGCAGAAAACGATTGATGAAATAAACGCATAGATGTCATTGCAAAGCCAATGAATATATGGTATAATTATAGTTCAAGATTTTAAGGAGGTGACGACGCCGTGAAAAAGCTTATTATGATTTTGCTTGCGCTGATGCTTTTGCTTTGTGCTTGCGATAATGATATTCCCGACAAGCCTGTTGACGGCGACGTGACCGTGGATAATAACGATCATATTCCTGATAACACCATCGTCCCTCCCGTTACAGAAAATACCGATACCTCTGAAGCAGCTCCAAATGATGATGACGAAGACGACGAATATGACGAGGCAGTTGTTTTGAACACCGCCGGAACTTTATTCGGAAGCTATTTGACGATGTATGAGGGCGATGAACTTGAATTCCCCTATATCAAAGTATTTGACAGTTATGCCAAAGTGAGTGAATATTTTGATGCAACCGATGACGTTTTCTTCTATGGGCAGAAATTCACTCTTGCACTTGCTTCGTTTGATGATAAATTCTTGGCAGAAAACGATGTAATGATCTTGGTAATTGACGAACCAAGCTCGTATATAAGCCACAAGTCGAAGAGCGTTACTGTGACCTCTAAAGGCGTTATATTCGATATTGAAAGACACATACCGGAGGATGCTCCGCAAAGCTCGACACAGTATCACCTTATATTCACAGCGCCTAAAGGCTCGTTCGATAAGATGGATGAGCTTGAGTTTGAAGTTAATATCACTGAAATCATTGACAAGGTAAACGACGACACCTTTGACGCGGAAAGATATCGATTGGTGTATCCCGAGTTTTATCCGTTTGTTCACAGAACGGACGCCAAGGGTGAAGCTGAAACTGTTGTTGACACTATCAGCAATTATGCCGAGCTTATCGGTTTTTATGAACAGCACAAGAATTCATACGATTTTGAGAGCCAGTTTAAAAAATATGTCGGTTTGCTTTACAGCGAGGACATTTTTGATGACTATGTAATTTTGGCGATAATCGTTCCCAGCAAGAGCACCGGAGAAGAGATAGCCGTTGAAGAGCTGTTTGTTTATAACCTGGAGATATATCTTTCGGTTGAGAATACGGCACCTGCAGTGGTTTCAGACGAGACTGAATGCTATCTTTTGATGACCTGCGTTGCAAAGAAAGACCTTATGGGCGTAAACCTTGAGTGGTTTAATATCTCATTCAACTAAATTTAAAAAAAGACTTGCAATTGAGATTTTTTTGTGATATAATATCGCTTGCGTGTGTATTTACACTTAATTTAATGATTATTCCATAGTACTACTGTCTGAACTGAGGATGATGGGCTACTATGTGAGTCATATAATCGGTTCAGAAAGGAGGAAATTGAACATGGCAAAGGAAGGTATCCATCCTAAGTATGAAGCTTGCACCATCACTTGTGCTTGCGGCAACGTAATCGAAACCAAGTCCACAAAGGGCAACCAGAAGGTTGAAATTTGCTCGAAGTGCCATCCGTTCTACACCGGTAAGCAGAAGCTTGTTGACACCGGCGGACGTGTTGATCGCTTCAACAAGCGTTTTGGTTTGAACAAGAAGTAATTTTAAATTACAAACGCGAAAGAGAGCGAGGAAACTTGCTCTCTTTTTTATTTCTTAAAAGGAGGTGTCAAGACAATGTCTTATAAAACCATATATGACAAGGCAAGCGACAGCTTTATCGTTGATAAATCGGAATTTATCGGTTACATTGCTCCCGTTAAGACCAACGAAGAGGCGGTAGAATTTATCGAATCAATCAAAGCTGCAAACCGCAAAGCAAGACACAATTGCTATGCCTATGTTCTGCGTGACGGATCTATTATGAGATATTCTGATGACGGTGAACCTCAGGGCACGGCTGGGCCCCCGATCTTGGACGTTATCCAAAAGAACGGCCTGACGGACGTTTGCATTGTGGTTACAAGATATTTCGGCGGGATCCTTTTGGGCAAGGGCGGGTTGACAAGAGCCTATTCAACGGGCGCTTCGATCGCTGTTAATGCCGCTCAGTTGATGATAATGAACCACGCTTACGAGCTTTCGATCAAGATCAGCTATTCGCTTTATGATAAGGTTAGCTATGTTTTGCCCGATTTTGAGGTTAAAATGCTTGACACCGACTATGGCGCTGATGTTACCATTAAGCTTCTTGTGAAAGAGGAGTTGTGCTCCCCTCTTGAAGAAAAGCTTGTTGATATAACAAACGGTCAGGTTTCTTTGGATAAATCCGATAAAATTTATGCTGATTTCGCTTAATTATTTATACAATTATACAAATCTCTGAATTTTCCGAAAGAAAAAAGAGGAGATTTGTTTTTTATTTTGTATATAGTTGTGCAAAAGAATCGAAGGGAGGCAACATTTGTGACCGATATGACACCGCGTGAATACACAATTAACGCAGAGAAGCTTATACTTTCGCCCTTTGCAACGCTTGCTTCTAGCACCAAAGGCAGACAGTGCGAGGAAGAGCCGTGTCCGTTCAGAACTGATTTTCAGCGCGATCGCGACAGGATCATTCATTCCTATGCTTTTGTTAGACTTAAGCAAAAAACACAAGTGTTTCTTAACCCAACAGGCGACCACTATCGCACAAGGCTTACTCACACTCTCGAGGTAAGCCAAATTGCACGCACGATTGCTCGTGCATTGCGTCTTAACGAGGATCTGACCGAAGCCATCGCATTGGGACACGATCTTGGACACACACCATTCGGTCATGCAGGTGAAGCTATTTTAAACAAGATCTCGCCAAACGGCTTTAAGCACTATAAGCAAAGTGTTAGAGTTGTTGATTTTATTGAAAAAGACGGCAGGGGTTTAAATCTGACATATGAAGTGCGTGATGGTATCTTGAAGCATACAGATGCTATTGCCGACACAAGAGAGGGCTATATCGTCCGCCTTGCAGACGTTATTGCATTTTTGAATCACGACATCGAGGATGCCATCAGAGCAGGAGTTATCACTCAAAATGCTCTGCCAAAAGTCGCGTTAGAGGTTTTGGGTGAAACAAAGTCAGCAAGAATAACCTCGCTTGTAAACGACCTTATTAAAAACGGGGCTGAAAATATTCACTACTCCCCTGATATCGACAAGGCGATAAGTGCTCTCGTTGATTTTATGTATGCAAACGTATATAAAAATCCCGTGTGCAAGTCTGAAGAGTCGAAAGCTAAAGATATGGTTGAAAAGCTTTATCTCCATTTTCTTAACAACCCTGATAAGCTGCCAAAGGATTATTTGGCACTTGCCGATAGATTTGACAAGGAAACCGCTGTGTGCGACTATGTCGCAGGAATGACCGACAAATATTGCACCAATTTATTTATTGATCTGTTTGTTCCAAAGGGCTGGAACATTTACTGATATATACTAATTTGAAAGGAAGTGACAAAGTGCAATTATCAGTTGATTTTTTAGAGCGAATTAAAGATGCCAACCGAATCGACGATGTAATGCGCTCGTATGTCACTCTTTCAAGAACCGGGCGAAACCTTAAATGTTCTTGCCCGTTCCATTCGGAAAAAACGCCCTCCTGCGTGATATATCAAGACAACGGAAGCTTTTATTGCTTCGGCTGCGGCGCAGGCGGCGACGTTATAACCTTTATAATGAAGATCGAAAATCTTGATTATATCGAGGCCGTTAAGTTCCTGGCTGACAAAGCCGGAATTGCAATGCCGGAAAGTCAATTTGACGATTCATCCGCAAGCGAAAAAAAGCGACTTTTAGAGATGAACAAGGTTGCCGCAAAGTTCTTCTATTCCAATCTTAAAACACCCGATGGGAAAGAGGGACTTACATATCTTATCCAAAAGCGAGGGCTTAAGCCGGAAACCGTTAAAAAATTCGGCTTGGGTGTTGCGACTAATCACTGGACGGCGCTTAAAAACCATATGCTCGCCTTGGGATACACCGAGCGTGAGCTTGTTAAAGCAAGCTTACTGAACGAGAAGAACGGGCGCACGTTTGACTTTTTCGTTAATCGAGTGATCTTCCCCATCTTTGACCTTAGGGGCAACGTCATCGCCTTTTCGGGCAGAACTTTAGATCCCGAATCGAAGGGCATGAAATATCTGAATTCACGCGAGACAAGCCTTTATAAAAAAAGCCGAACACTTTTTGCACTTAACTTTGCAAAAAACTCGTCGGTTAAGACGAAATCACTTATTCTGTGTGAGGGTAACGTTGACGTTATAAGCCTGCACCAAGCCGGTTTTGATACGGCGGTTGCCACCTGCGGAACAGCGATCACGCCCGAGCATGCAAGGCTTATGAGCCAATATTGCGACGAGGTTTATCTGTGCTACGACTCGGACAGTGCCGGACAAAAGGCAACTCAGGCAGCGATATCTCTGCTCTCTGCGGCAGGGCTTACCTCGAAGGTGATCAAGCTGAACGGCGACGGAGTTAAAGACGTTGACGACTACATCAAAAAATACGGTCCCGAAAGGTTTAAGCTTTTAATGGACGGCTCGGACGGTGCTATAGTATTCGAGCTTAACAAATGCAAGCAGGATCTCGATATGGATTCTGATCTTGGCAAGGTGGAATATTTAAAGCGTGCGGTCGAGGTTTTGGCAAACATCGAAAGTCGCATCGAGCGCGAGGTTTATATTCTCCGAGTTGCAAAAGAGCAAAACCTTGCCAAAGAACTTATCACTGCCGAGGTTAACAATCTTCTTCGCAAACGAACAAGATCAAACGAATCGAAGGAGTGGAAAAAGATATCCTCGGGAACAGGAAAGCGGGACGAGATAAATCCCGAAGCTTTAAAGCATCCAAAAGAAGCAAAGGCAGAGGAAGGCATCATTTCCTATTGCCTAACTCATCCCGATTCGATCGGCAAGGTGATGGCGAAGATATCGCCCGAAAGATTTGTGACTCCTTTTAACAAACGGGTTTATGAAGCTATCCTTTCTTGTCACGGAGGAATGAGTGAAATAAGCTTAACAAGCATCGGACATGAATTTTCAGCTGATGAAATGGGAAGAATTTCGTATATTTTAGCGTCAAGCAGGGAAATAACAATAGATGAAGCGACCTTAAACGATTACATATCGGTGCTTAAGTCGCATACTCCCACAGGTGATGCAAGTGATATGAGCGACGATGACTTTTTGGCATATGTCAAAAATCTTAGTAAAAATAAAAAGTAATGACAATATAACGGAGGCAAAAAATATGAATGAGAAAAAAATAACCCTTGAAAGCCTGCTCGAGTCGGGCAAGGCAACCGGCACGCTTACAACAAAAGCAATCAGCGAGGCTTTAGAGGATTTGGACTATGACGTCGAGCAGATAGACGGATTTTATGATGCTTGTGCCGCTAATGGCATTGCGATCATCGACGATATCGTGCCCGAGGCTGACTTTGACCTTTCCGACATTGAGGAACCTCTTGAATCGGAGATGGAAGCAACCGACGACGAGATCGAAGCAGCTATCGCTGACAGCATCGCTATCGACGACCCCGTTAAGATCTATCTTAAAGAGATCGGACGAGTTCCCCTTTTGACTCCCGAGGAGGAGATCGAGCTTGCTCAGAGAATGCACGACGGCGACAGCCATGCAAAAAAGCGCTTGGCAGAAGCAAACCTTCGTTTAGTTGTTTCCATTGCTAAGAGATACGGCGGAAGAGGCATGAGTTTCTTGGATCTTATCCAGGAAGGTAACTTGGGCTTGATCAAGGCTGTTGAAAAGTTTGACTATACAAAGGGCTTTAAGTTCTCGACATATGCAACTTGGTGGATCCGTCAGTCGATCACCCGTGCAATTGCCGATCAGGCAAGAACCATTCGAATTCCCGTTCATATGGTTGAAACCATTACAAAGGTTAAAAAGGTTTCGAGCCAGCTTTTGCACCAAAACGGTAGAGACCCCAGCGCCGACGAGATCGCTCAGGCTTTGGACATGCCCGTTGAAAGAGTTAGAGAGATCATGCGCATAGCTCAGGATCCCGTTTCCCTTGAAACACCCATCGGTGAAGAGGAAGACAGCCACCTTGGCGACTTCATTCCCGACGAAAACGCTCCCGAACCGACTGAAGCTGCATCCTTGGTCCTCTTGAAAGAGCAGATCAATCAGGTTTTGGCAACACTCACCGAGCGTGAAGAAAAAGTTTTGCGCCTTCGTTTTGGACTTGAGGACGGCAGAAGCCGCACCCTTGAAGAAGTTGGACAGATGTTTAACGTAACCCGTGAGCGTATCAGACAGATCGAGGCTAAGGCACTTAGAAAGCTTCGTCATCCCAACCGTTCGAACAAGGTTAAGGATTTTATTGATTAAAACAAAAACCGCCTTTGGCAGATTGCCGAAGGCGGTTGTTTTTTGCTTTTATGAGCAAGCGTTGCTTATCGCCTGCCCAAAGGGCAGAGTGGAAGCAGTGCGAGCGACGGTTGGCAAGTGGCTAAAAAGCCGCGCGTGGGCAAAGCCGAGTGCGCGGCGGCCGGGTTAGCAAACGATATAGCGTTTGAAGAAAGCGCACTGCTCATCGTTGGCAACATGGGCAAGCTTAAGTTTAACGTCAACGTGGAAAACATGGCCAAAATTCTCGTCGCCATATATCTTCCATTCAGCATAAGCTCCTTTTGAATTGATATGATCTGCCATCGGCTTGCAATGATCCTTTAAAAAGTCATTGCCGGCAGTAAGAAGATAAGACGGCGGATAGCTTTCGTTTATAAATGCCAAAGGATCGAGCATTTTGCCAAAGCGTTCATAATCAGGCGTGAAATAGTCCTTAATCTTAAAGTCGTTTACGTCCATTCGGGGAACTAATTCGCCAAGATCATACAACCCACAGTTAAGTCCCAACGCTCTGATATTGACATTTGGAACATCAATCCCGAACAGCTTTGCATATTCAGGGTTCGAGTATATTACACCAAATTGGCTTGCAAGCTGAGCGCCGGCGGAATCACCAACAATGAAAAGGTTATTTGTATCAAGGTAATACTCATCAGAATTGCTAACGATCCACTCGAGCACTTTGTTTGTATCGTTAAGCGGTGTTGGGAACTGATAATCAGGTGCCAAACCATAGTTGAAGTTTACAACTGTGAAACCACGCTGTGCAAGGCTCATGCAATAAAACATATAAAGCTTTGTGTCACCATAAACATACCCTCCCCCGTGGATATTCAATATCGTCGGAAGTTTTTTGTTCGTTCCCAAAGGGTAGTACACATCCAATGTGTTATAATCATGTCTGCCACAATATTTTATATCATAAAACGCTGTGATATCATCAGGCTGAGTTAAGCCCGCATTTCTTGGGATATCATATTTAAGACAGTTTTCACAGAACTTTTGACTTTCAATTGACATAATATCAACTCCTTTAAGACAAGTATATTCTCTTTATGCGATCAAGTCAAGAAAAAGAAAAGCCCCGTTATTAAACGGGGCTTAAATCTGTTATGTAGTTAAAAAGTATGTTTTAAATTACTTTTTCTTCTTGGAAGCCAAGATGATAACAACTACTACAGCTACTACAACAACTGCAACGATTGCGATTACAATGCCAGCAGCAGAGCCGCCTTCAGCTTCAGTGTCAGCAGGCTTGTCAGCAGGTTCTTCGTCATCAGGAGTTTCAACAGGAGCTTCTTCTTCAGCAGGAGCCTTGAGTTCTTCAATCTTAGCGTTGATTTCATCAACGATATCCTGCAAGCCTTCAGCCCAATCAGTAGCCTTGGTGTAGCCTTCAGCTTCCTTAAGTGCACGGTTAACAGCCTTCTGAGCATCGTCAGCAGCTGCTTCGATAGCAGCGAGATCACTTGCAGCATCATCAGCGATAGCCTTAGCAGCATTTACTCTGTCAGCATATTCCTGAAGAGCTACGATCAAAGCTTCGTCTTCAGCATCGAGCTGAACGAGGAAAGCGTCCATGAGTTCACCAGTTACGAGGTTGTAAGAAGTGAGAGTAACGGTAGTCTTAACGCTGGTTACAGCAGCAAGGTAAGTGCAAAGACCCTGAGTATCGAGGCCGAGCTGTTCCTTGATAGGAGTTGCAAGGTCGATTTCAAGCTTGTCGCCGCCACGGCCCCAAGATTCCTGCTTAACGGTAAGAGAACCACCGATTTCACCAGCAGGAATTATAATATCTTCATAACCTTCAGCGGTGATAACGATGTCAGTATAGTTGTAAACGAAGTCACCAGATTCACCGGTGTCGCCTTCAACAGCGCCTTCAGGAAGAGCCAAGAAGGTGTCGTTGCCGAGCTCAATGCGGAACTTAGGATCGATTGTGAAGTTATTGGTTGTAGTCTCATCGAATACAGGACCAGTAATGAAGCCCCAGTCGAGTTCCAAAGGAACATTGTACTTACCGGTAATCATAGAGCCAACACCGATCCAAGACCAAGAAACCTGATCCTGACCGAAGAGCTGAGCAAGAATGGGGATGTTAAGAATTGTCTGATAGTTGTTAACGGTGAGTTCCATAGCTTCAGGAGCGGGATCTACACGAGTGTCAGCGTGTTCGCCAGCCAAAGCAAGAGTCCACCATACGTCGTAACCAACCTGACGGTTAGTTCTCTGGTAAGCGTCATCAGCATCGCCGTTGCCTTCGATATAAGTGGTGTGAGTTCTTGCACCGTCAGCACAGTAGTTGATCTGAACGCAGGTTTCGATCTGGTTAGCCAAAACGTCGGTGATGGGGAACTTAAGTTCAACAACGTAGCCGGTGCCTTCAGTAGCGATGATTTCGTAATCTTCTTCAGCAGGAAGAGCGCCTGTGTCGAAATAAACGTTACCATCGTAGCAGAATCTGAGCTGAACCTTAGAGTTGTCAGCCATCCAGAATACTTCTACAGAGTCCTGTTCATAGTTGTTAGCGGAAGTGTTGTCCAAAGTGGTGTCAAATACTTCTACGAACAAATAAACATACTCAGCATCGTTAAGGTAGTATGCATTACCAATGGGTTCAGCAAGAAGTTCGCCGCCGCCATTGTTGTTACCCTTCTGAACGAAAGGAAGAATGAGGCCGGATGCATAAGCGTCATCCTTAACACCGTCGATAGTTGCGGTGCCTTCAACTGACTGATGAACGATATCAGCAGTTGCAGCGCTTGTTACAACAGCAAAGCAAGAGCAGAGCATAACTGCAGCAACAAGAATGCTTAAAATTCTTTTCATATAATTAACCTCCAATTGAATTTGGTGATATTATTATACCACTTTGGGCGTTTTCTTTCCATTGGCGTAATATACAATAATTACTTGTACAAATTGTCTATTTTAATACTTAATTTTTGTATATTTGCTCATCAATGTGACATATTTGCCAAAAATCCAAGTCCAAATATAACGATTGGTTAAAAATAAAACGGGCGCACTTTTTTTGTGCGCCCGATTTTATGTCATTTTGCAAAAGATCTTATTACTTCTTCTTTTTCTTTGCAACAAGGATAACGATTACAACTACAGCTACTACAACAACTGCAACGATTGCGATAACGATGCCAACAGAGCCGCCTTCAGCGGGTTCAGCTTCAGCAGGCTTTTCGTCAGCAGGCTTTTCGTCAGCGGGCTTTTCGTCAGCGGGCTTTTCGTCTTCAGGAGTTTCAGCAGGAGTTTCTTCTTCAGCGGAAGCCTGAGCAGCAGCGATGTCTTCTTCTGCTCTTGTGATGAGCTTCTGGATATTTTTGATAGCATCAACGCAGTCTTCAGCAAGTACCAAAGCGTCAGCATTGTCGCCTGCAGCAGCAACTGCATTGTCATAAGCAGCCTGAGCAGTTGCCAAATAGCCCTTCAATACTTCAACGTGTGCTGCAAGATCAGTTGTATCGTCAACAGCCTTGTCAGCTTCCATAGCAGCGTCCTTAGCAGCTTCTGCTTCGTCTAAGTAAGGCTGAACGCCTGCCAATGCTTCTAAAACAGTAGCAATAAGAACTTCTTCATAAGCCAAGAACTCTTCAGCGGTAATGCCGTTGAATTCGGTGAAGCTGATTTCGAACTCAACTTCGTCAACTGCGAGCATATATTCAACCAAGCCCTTGGTATCAAGACCGAGCTGTTCCTTGATGGGCTTTACGAAGTCGATATCAAAGCTCGCGCCGGAAGTATAGCCGTTTTCCTGTTTTACAAGCCAGAGAGACTCGTAAACAGCACCGGGAACGATAACATCAGCATAGCCGGGAGCCTTGATGATGATGTCCTTATACTCGAGCTTATATCTTGCGGATTCACCTGTGTCGCCAACTGCAGCGCCAGCGGGAAGCTGGAGGTAGTTAGCGTGAGTAACCTGCATACCGAACTTAGGATCCTTGGTGTAGCCAGCTGTAAGTTCTTCAGTCATGAAGAACGAGTTTGCAAGACCAGTCCAGTGCTGAGTTACTACATCGCCAAAATTACCAGGGAAATAGCGATAGCCACCGTTAGCAACCCAAGAATAGTTAACGTTGTCCATGGTGAAAAGCTGGAATCCGAAAGGAACCTCGGCAACTATAGCATAGGTTTCTTCGTTAAGTTCCCAGTCATAAGCAGTTGCGCCGAATGCAAATACTGTCATAACAGAGCAAAGCATTGCGATTGCAGTTAAAATGCAAAATAATTTTTTCATTAAATTTGCCTCCTTATATAATATGCTTATATTATAAATGCATAGCGTTATATTTTCTATTCGC